>CBDDCJ010000001.1:0-36243 GCA_965226205.1 Opitutales bacterium
AAACGACCTCTGCCTTGATGAATCCTTTTTCGAAATCGGTGTGTATGAGGCCGGCGCACTGGGGAGCTTTCATGCCGGCCTGGAAAGTCCAGGCACGGGCTTCTTCTTCCCCCACGGTGAGAAAAGTGGCCAAGCCGAGCAGGCCGAAAGCGGTTTTTATGAGACCGTCGACGCCTGATCCGTGGGTTCCGAGAACTGCCAGATATTCGGCGGCCTCTTCTTTGCTCAAATCAGCCAGGTCTTCCTCCAGTTTGCCGCAAATTACGCAGGTTCCCGCGTCGTGCCGGTTTTTCACATATTTTTCCACCTCTGCCACGAAAGGGTTGCCATACGGGTTGGCCAGATCGATCTCGGAAATATTGCAGGCAAAGAGGTTCGGTTTGGCCGAGAGCAGGTAGGTTCTTTTTAATACAGGTTGTTCATCATCCGAAAGGGGCAGGGTGCTGGCTGGATTCATTTCATTGAGGTGGGGCATGAGCCGTTCCAGCAAGCGGATATTTTCGGCCGCCTCCTTGTCTCCACCACGGGCTTTTTTGGTGTTTTTTTTCAACTGGTTCTCAATCGATTGGAGGTCCGCCAGAATGAGTTCGGCGGTGATTATCTCGATGTCCCGGACCGGATCCACGGCCCCCATGAGATGGACCACATCTTTGTCCTGGAAGCACCGAACTACCTGAATAATGGCGTCCACCTCCCGAATATGAGAAAGGAAGCGGTTTCCGAGGCCTTCACCTTCGCTGGCGCCGGCGACCAAACCGGCAATATCGACGAATTCGAATGCGGCCGGGATGATGAGCTTCGATTTGCCTATTTTGGCCAGAGGCTGGAGCCGTTCATCGGGCACCTGGACGACGCCGACATTAGGTTCGATGGTGCAAAATGGGTAGTTTTCCGCATTGGCATTGCGGGAACGAGTCAAAGCGTTAAAGAGGGTGGATTTACCCACATTGGGTAATCCGACGATACCTGCCCTTAGCATAATAAAATCCTTATTGTAATCTGCTACTTGTTAAAATTTAGCTGGTATGCAATTCTTGCGGTCAATGGCAAGATGCAATATGCAGGAGGCCCTAATATTCTAATGCGGCTTGACAAGATTTGACCTACGCGCTTTCCTTTGCGCCTTTTCATATTTTTGGCATCAAACCAGTAAACTATTCAATTGGATGGCAGTTAAAATAAGATTGCAGCGTCGCGGGGCTAAACATGCTCCCGTTTACCGCATGGTGGCGGCTGATTCGCGTTCACCGCGCGATGGTCGTTTTGTGGAAATATTGGGGAATTATACCCCTCAGGCTTCCAATGAAGCGGATCGGCTTTCCTTGAAAGCGGACCGCATTGATTATTGGCTCAGTGTGGGGGCGCAACCCACGGACACGGCAAGATCGCTCATCAAGCAGGCGCGCATTGCAAAAAGCGCAGAGCCGGCGCCAGTCGTCGAAGATGCCATTGAAGAAGCTGTGGCGGCGCCAGATGAACGGGTTGAAGCAGTGACTCCCGCCCCCGAAGCGGCTGCCCCGGAAGTGAAAGAGGAAATTGAAGCTGTGGCCGTGGCCGATACGGAAGAAGCGGCCGCTCCTGAACCAGTTGGCGCTGGTGAAGAATCTGTCGAGGCCGAGATCGAGGTTGAGGCGGAAGCTGCCAAGGAGGAGCCTGTGGCAGAGGAAAAGGAAGTAGAAGAAGAAATGGTTGCTACGGATACGGAGGAGGCATCTCCCGCACCTGAAATTGAGGCCGCTGATGTTGTAGAGAGCGAAGCGGAGACGGCTGCTGAGGAAGCCTCCGAACCGGTTGAAGTTTCGGAAGGCGATTCCGGGACCGAAGCTGAAGAAGTTGAAAGTGAAGGGGTTGCGGAGACTTCAAGCGAAGACGCGACCGAAAAAAAGCCGGAAGACTCAGCTTAGTTTGTTTTGTCTTTTTGCAATTCCAGTGGCAGGTTGCAAGATGCTCGATACTGGATGCAAAATACTGGATTTTGGATGCTGGTGTGATGTCTATCGCGTTGAAAATCGATTTATTAACCCTTTTTCCGGCCATGGTGTCGGGATTTTTGGAGGAGAGCATGATCGGGCGGGCCTGGCAGGCGGGCATTCTGGAGATAAAAGTTCATAATCTTCGGGATTGGGCCTACGACAAACACTTTACAACCGATGACCGGCCTTTTGGCGGGGGGGCCGGAATGGTCCTCAAATCGGAACCGCTATTTGCCGCTATCGAAGAACTGCGCTCTGACCATTGCGCGGTCATTTTCATGGCCCCGGACGGGGAGCCGCTGAATCTTCCATTATCGCGCGAGCTGGCCGTCAACAATTCGCACTTGGTAATTATCAGCGGGCATTATGAAGGTATCGACCAGCGGGTGCGGGATGCTTTGGTGGACAGGGAAGTGAGCATCGGCGATTTTGTTCTCACCAATGGCACCTTGGCCGGGGCCGTGCTGATCGATGCGGTGTGCCGCCATGTGCCCGGTGTTTTGGGTGAGGAAAAATCCTTGACCCAGGACAGCTTCATGGGCAACTTGCTCTCCTTTCCGCAATATACCCGGCCAGCGGAGTTTCGCGGAATGAGTGTTCCGGAAATCTTGTTAACCGGTAACCATGCGGCCATTGAACAGTGGAGGAAAGAGCGCAGCCTCGAAAAAACTCGCGCCCGACGACCCGATTTAATAAATAAAAAGGAATCCGAAAAATGAACCAGATCCTGCACGAGATTACTCGACATCAAATGAAAGAAGACCGCGACCATTTTAAAGTCGGGGACGGTGTGCGCGTGCATACCAAGGTGCGTGAGGGGAGCAAGGAAAGGGTGCAGATATTTTCCGGCATTGTCATTGCGCGTAAAGGCGCGGGCATCCATGAGACGTTTACCGTTCGCCGCATCGCCTATGGCGAGGGTGTTGAGCGTGTTTTCCCCGTCCATTCGCCCAATATCGATATGATCGAGGTCGATCGGGAAAGCGTGGTCATGCGGGCCCGCATGTATTATATGCGCGAGCGGGTTGGCAAAAAAGCCAACAAGGTTAAGGAAAAACGCTTCGTCGAGCGCGGCAAAAAAGGGTAAACTGGAGACAGGTTTCAGGTGTCAGGACTTGAGATTTTCTGAAACCTGGAACTGTCACCAGGAATTAAAACCGTGCCTCGAAGCCGTCGCATCTCTAACCGGTAAATTCGAGTAAATGCTCCATCTTTTTGAATTTGTTATTAAACTCATTTTTCTCAAAAAAAATTTAATTTCTATTGACAGGTAAAATTACCTATTTTAGAAAGGATTGGCGATAAAACCGATTACTGAAAGCGCCCGGCATGCCCAAGTTAACTCGCATCCTATCCATTGACGGCGGAGGTATCCGAGGAATTATTCCCGGCCAACTATTGGTGGTTTTGGAAAGAAAGCTCCAGGAGTTGGAAGGAGGTAATTCTAAAAGTATCGCGGATTATTTTGATTTGATTGCCGGCACCAGCACCGGCGGCATCCTCACTTGTTTATACCTCTGTCCAGGTGAGGACCCTGCTAAACCTTGTTTCACAGCCCAGGAAGCAGTGGAACTTTATCTTGAGCGGGGCGACGAAATATTTGACGCATCTTTGTTTCAGAAACTGAAATCTCTAGGGGGAGCGGCTGACGAAAAATATTCTGCCGATGAATTGGAAGAAGTTCTCGATGACTACCTCGACAAATTGAAACTCGATCAACTTATCAAGCCTTGCCTGATTACGGCCTATGATATCAAGCGCCGGAAAGCCCACTTCTTTACTCAGCATGGGGCAAAAACTTCTATCTAAAAGACGTTGCCCGCGCCACATCGGCCACGCCGACTTACTTTGAAGTCGCCAGAATAAAATCGTTGAGCAAAGTAACCTACCCGCTTGTGGACGGCGGGGTATTTGCCAACAATCCGGCCCTATGCGCCTACGCTGAAGCTCGAAGTAAACTTCCGGGTAAACCGCAAGCCTCACAAATGGCAATCCTCTCGCTGGACACAGGCCAGAGCAAGGAATCCTATTTATATAAAGAGGCTAAGAATTGGGGGGCTCTTCAGTGGATGAAACCCGTCTTGAGCATAATGATGTCCGGTGTGGCGGAGACAATTGATTACCAGTTAAAGCAAATATTCGAAACGGTGGAAAAACCCGACCAATACCTGCGTATACAGCCTGTATTACCAAGGTGGGTATCTCCCGAAATGGATTGCGCCACTCAGGAAAACATGGAGGCGCTCCAGGAATTAGGGGAAAAAACGGCTGAGGATTTTGAAACCAAAATTGATGCCTTCGCACAAATTTTGATAGGGAACGAATCCGGGAATTGATATTTCTCAAAACCCCTGCCACCCAGCTTCCGGAAATGAACGTGGGGTTCAAGCGCAGTATGATCTGCAGAAGCAATTCCTGGAGGATTTAGGCAAAATTGAGACAGAGCAGGGCCATTTCCTAATTAAAAAAATAACTTCAAGCTTTTGATTGGGCGGTGTCCTGCATATTGCCGGAACTGCCGCTGACGACAAACTTGGCGGACATGCCGACCACGAAAATTCCCAGCAGGAGCATGCCGAGGGATATGGAGCCGAGCATTGAGAGGGGGCCGTATTTGTTTACCATCATGACGAGGGCGGTCAGGGGCATGATGACCATGACGATGGCCGGGATGAGGACGAATCCGTAGCGGATGCGGCGGGCTTTGAGGAATACCACGAAGGTGACCAGGGCGAGGGCTGCGAGGAGTTGGTTGGTGGCACCGAAAAGCGGCCAGATAGCCCGCCAGGCCGGTTGACCGTCAAATGTCTGAAAGGTAAAATAGGCCGGCATTATGAGAACCGCCAAAGTGCCCAGATACCTGCTGTATTTATTATGCAGATCGAGCATTTCTTCGACCAGAAAGCGGGTCAGGCGGGTGCAGGTATCGAGGGTGGTGAGAAGAAAGGTGCTTACGGCCAGCAGGGTGAATTCAACGGAAAGACTTTGCGGAATGCCCAGAGCGCCCAGAAAGACGGCCGAGCCTTGAGCGAATATGCTCACTGGTGTGGACCCTTCTATGGCGGAGGAACTGAGAACGGCTATACAGGCCAGTGAAAATATGGCGAGGATGCCCTCGACCAGCATTCCGCCAAAAGAAATCTTTTTGATATCGGTCTCGACCCGGATTTGCTTGGAGGTCGTCCCGCTGGCCACCATGCTGTGAAAACCGCTGCACGCCCCGCAAGCGACGGTGATAAAGAGTATGGGTATGAGCATACCGGCGTCTTCGTGCCGCCAGCTTTTGAAAAATTCCATCTCGATGGGCGCATTGGCGAAGAGCAGCCCAACACCCCCCAGCGCAAGCATGGCATAGAGAAAGGTAGAACTGAGGAAATCGCGCGGCTGCAAAAGCACCTGGATCGGCAGGACGGCAGCGATCAGGCAGTAGGCCAGAATCAATAATGTCCAGAAATTTTTGTCCATTTGGGGGGCCGGGAATGTATGGCCCACCCATAGTCCGAGAAAGGTGAGCGGCACGAAAATGAGGACCGCTTTTTTCATGGAAATTTTCGTCCGGGCGAGGACGAATCCGAAGGCCAGGGCCATAACCACGAACCATCCAGAGGAGGTCGCCACTTCGGGTTGGGAGGTGAAAGTTTCCGCCGTCAGGTCTAGAAATACGATGATGACATATAGCAGCGCCAGCACGACAAAGATGGCGAAGAGTTTACCGGTGCCTTCGCCCACCAGATTGCGGGTGGTATCCACAATGGAGCGGCCGCGGCTGCGTATGGACATGAAAGTGCTGCCAAAATCGTGAATGCCGCCGACAAAGATGGCCCCGATCAGTATCCAGAGCCAGGTGGGCCCCCAGCCAAAATACATGCCGGCCAAAATGGGCCCGACTATGGGACCGGCCCCGGCGATGGAGGAAAAATGGTGCCCAAAAAGGACCGATGTGCGCGTGGGCACAAAATCGACGCCGTCTTTAAGCGAACAGGCCGGCGTTTCAATGGAATCGTCGAGGCCGCAGCGGCGGACCAGAAAATCACCATAAAATTTATAAGCCGCAAGGCATATCAGGCAACTGGCGAGAAGAATCAGGATCAGCATAGCGTGGAATTCCGGAGTTTAGAATTTTGTGGCAGGTTTTTCATTCCATCGGTTGATGTTGGATGAGTGTAGACAGGCACAAATTATGTGTCTGGTCAATTGGTTCCTCGATTTAGCTTCAACCACTTGGGGCGATAGACTGGTATTTACTTCAAAAAACCCAGAGCCAGAAAAGCGCTATTACCAGAAGAACGGTGATGGCGTTAATAATATTTTTTTTGGTCAGGATTTTTGGGGCGGCATCCGGCTTGTGTCCAAATTCCCGGCGCAGAAACTCATTGTAGTTAAAATCGGCATCCTCACCGTAGCCGGCAGGATACTCGTTAAAGCCGCTTTCGGCCTCCTCACTCCAACCGGTTTTTTCATCGGACCCGCATTCCGGGCACGCCGAAGCGCCCACGCGGACTTCCGCGCCGCAATTCGGGCAGATGAAATGTCCTTTTTCTCTCGAATGTTTCAAAATTCTAAATTTTCCCAAAATGACAGAAAACGGCGCATTGGCAATTCCTTGTGAGGACGGCATTCCTTCTTGATTTTGGATGGGTTGTTTTTATTTTAGTGATACTTTTTGCGGATGAATTTCAACACGATTAAAAAATTTTTCATGGCCAGGGACTTGGGGCTGCTCATTTTAAGGGGTTCAATCGGCGTATTGATGATTGTCCATGGGTTGCCCAAGATTCTTTCCGGCAGTGAGCAATGGGAGAGGCTCGGTTCGACGATGGCCATTTTCGGGATTACTTTCTGGCCCGTTTTTTGGGGATTCATGGCGGCCTTTTCGGAGGTTGTGGGAGGGCTTCTCCTGGTTGTCGGTTTTCTAGTCCGCCCGGCCTGTTTTTTACTGATCTGCACGATGATGGTGGCCGTGTCCTACCACATTGCCGAGCCGGAAAAAGGGTTAAGCGCCATCGAAAATTTTAATTTTTTTATATCCAATCCGCTTTCCCTGGCATTTGTTTTTTTAAGCATAATGTTCATGGGGCCGGGCCGTTTCAGCGTGCAAAAAGACTGAACCTCGGAATTCGGGCCGTTTGCCGGGAAATCATCGCGTCGAGAAGTTTAATACTTATCCGTATAATCTGTGATTAAATAACCATGCCTGAAGAGACCATACTGGCCGTGGGAGCTCATCCCGATGATATCGAATTCGAGTGCGGGGCGCTGCTGCTGAAGGAAATCGACCGGGGGAATCGCGTTTTCATGCTGGTATTGACCAAGGGAGAGGCCGGGAGCAACGGGACGCCCGAGGAGCGTGTGCGGGAGTCGCATAAGGCGGCCCGGCTGATGGGCGCCGAACTGGAATTTATCGATTTGGGCGGCGACGCCCACCTGGAGTGCAATGCGGTCAACGCCATCGCTATCGCTCAGCATATCCGGCAGCAAAAACCATCGATTGCGCTCGCTCCACTGGACCATAAAAACCAGCACCCGGACCACTGGAAGGCGGGCCGGTTGACCAGTGAAGCGGCCCGGTTGGCGCGTTATGGGGGCCTGGCCGAGTTGCGGGAGCCCGTCCACCGTATCGGCCATCTTTATTATTACGGCATCACAGGTTTGAGTAGCCGGCCGGGTGAAAACATGGCGGCATCTTTGGTGGCCGATATTTCGGAGGAACATGAGCGCTGGAATGAGTTGATGAAATGCCACCAATCGCAATTGAAGACTCTGGATTATTTGGAATTGCAAAATACCAGGGCGCGCCTGCTCGGAATCGAAATCGGCACGGAATACGCTATGCGGGTGTTTTCCGAAGATGCGGTTCGGGTGTCTGCACTGTCGGAATTGCCTCTTTCGGCGAGAGTTTTTTAGGATGATGAACTGAATGGAATGGCCGCTTTTCTTAAAATCGGAATCACCTGTTACCCTTCCGTGGGTGGGAGCGGTATTTTAGCCCATCTTCGACAGTTCAAAAAGTTAAAGGGCTTATCTATGCGGATTCGGGATTAATTTTTGCCGTTAGTCTGCACTACATTTTGGATGATTTTGGGGCGGGTGGGCAGTTTTAGGCCCATTTTCTTGAGGAGGTCGGCACAGAGTTTTTCCGGTTTGCCTACCAGCCGTAAACGCGCTTCGCGTCCCCCTCGCAGCGGCGCCACCACGTCCATTGAGCGTAGATTTTCCAGTTCGTGCAACACCTGCCGCGCACAGGTGCCGAGGCCTTTGGCCTGCAGCCAGCTTTCCAGGGCGCGCCACATCGCCAGAGCCAGAAAACAGATCAGAATGTGCGCTTGCACACGCTTTTCTTTGTGGTGATAGACCGGCCGCAGCCCCAAGTCGCTTTTGGCGCAACGAAAGGCTGCCTCGGCCTGTGTCAGTTGTATATACCACCGCCACAGCTTTTGTGGGTCTTCCTCCTGGCAGTTGGTTCGCAGCAGATAGGTCCCGTGGGCCAGTTGGGCCCAATTGGCTTTGCTCTCGTCTTCGGTGATTTGCAATGCGCAGGCCCGTCCGGCGGCGTCGATTTGCACTTCTACGGTGAATATTTTTTCGGCCAGGGTGTGGCGGCCCAGCCAGCGGCCGATACGGCGTTCAACCGGATCGAATTTCTGCCCTCGCCGACGCAAACTCAGGTCGATCTGGTCGAGCTTTTTGCGCAAACGCTCCTTTTGCTTGCTCAGCATGGCGGCTTCTTTTTGACCCCGTCCCTGGCTGCGGCAAAGCACATATTGCTCGATCTGGGGGCAGTCGGGATGTTTCACCAGTTTGACCTCCACCCCCGCCCGCACCTCGCAAAAATCGCCTTGCTCGAGCAGATCGAGGGCAAAGTTTTTAAGATGGCTCTTGGGCGTGCCCACGATGTAACGGGCCCCTTTGCCGCGCAGGTATTCGAGGTTGGCCTCGCTCACCATGCCGCGGTCCAGCACCCAGATGCGATCGGCCACCCCGTAATGCGATTCCATCAACTCGACCCTCTCCTGCACCGTGGTTACATCGGCGCGGTTGCCGTCGAAAACCTCATAGGCCAGGGGCAGCCCTTCGGGGGTCACCACCAGTCCAAGACATACCTGCTTGCAATCCGGCCGCTGGTCCCGGCTGTAGCCGCGCTGGGCCTGGGCATTGCCCTCGCACCGGCCCTCAAAATAGGTGCTCGTTATGTCGTATAAAAGAAACTCGAAACGCGTCCCAAACCAGCTTTCATAGCGTCCTTTAAGATGACTGAACAGTTCCCGGCGCAAGGGCAAGACACGATCCAGTCCGCGATACAAACGGTTGTCATAGACCTCATCCACATCCACCGCCATCAAATCCTCCAGCGCCGTCGAGCCATACCAGCGCTCGGCCAGAGCCAGCTCCGAGGCCTGTTCGCAAAAACGCCCCAGCGCCAGAATCGAGGCCACCTGGGCCCAGCCCACCGACTCCCGGCCCGGCGGCAAATGCTCCTCGAAGAAACGATGCAGCCCCAGCCGCCGCCACAGCGCCAGAGCCACATACACTTTGCCAAATTGACGCACCCGCTCCACCCGTATCCGACCCAGATTCACCTGCGCCCACAACGGAGCCTCCGGTTTATCCTCGGCAAATAAATCCAACTGCTCGGCCCCCGCAGCCTCATCATCGCCATCGAGGAGCCGACCGATCTGCTCCCAACCCAACCGCTCATCCTCATCGAGCCCCGGCTCCTTGCCAATGTGGGCCACGATGCGCTGGCGCGGCCCCTTGGCTGTGCGCACCGACTCCACCAGCGTCCAGTAATCATAATTCTGGCCCTTCTTACGACGACGATGGCGACGCAAATACATCAACACCGACCCTGCACTACTTCTCCGAAAAGGCAATAGAGTGGTCTGCACTACACGGCATATTCACACCCCAACCCTGACAACCATGCGCCCTACAGCACGAAAAACCCTAAAAATAATCGATTTACCCCCCCCAACTGTCGAACTCAGGTTAGCGACCGAACTGGGGACTCAACTGGCGAAGCGTGGACACGAGGTTCATTTTATCAGTTATGAAATGCCTTTCCGGCTTGATACTTCACCCTCAAATGTCTTTTTCCACCCCGTAAAGGTTAGCGAATACGAGCTTTTCAAGTATCCCGACTACACATTGCCGCTGTCGGTCAAAATGGCGGAAATCGGCCGCCAATTCGGGTTGGATATTCTACACGTCCACTATGCCGTGCCGCATGCCGTGGCCGCCATCCTGGCGTGTCAAATGCTGGGAACGGATAGCCCTCGCGTGATCACCACGCTGCATGGCACGGATACCACTCTTTTGGGAAAAGACCCCAACTACCAGCCGATCATTAAACATGCTATCGAGCAGTCCGACGGGGTGACGGCTGTTTCCCGAAGCTTGCGTGAGCAAACGAAATCGACCTTTGGCATCAAGAAGGAGATCGAGGTCATCCATAATTTTTTTGAGCCCCGTGAACCGACCAAGACCCGCCGGCAAGTCCGCGATGAATTGGGACTGGAGGATGAATTTCTCGTTCTTCATATGTCGAACCTGCGCCCGCCCAAACGGATCGATCATATGCTGCAAATAATAGCCGCGGCAAAACATCGGGAGAAATTGAAACTGCTCATTTTGGCGGGTGGAAATTTTGCCCCCTATGTTCCGCTCGTTCGCCGTTTGGGGATCGAGCGTCAGGTTGAGGTTAAGGAATATGTGTTGGACATTGAGAATTACCTCAATGCGGCCGACCTCGGACTCTACACATCTCAACACGAGAGTTTCGGCCTCAGTATACTGGAATGCATGTTTTACGGCCACCCTGTTCTAACCACCAATACGGGAGGGATTCTGGAGGTGGTTTTGGATGGGGAGACGGGATTTGCCTATCGGGTGGGAGATACGACATCTTTTGTCGAGGGGCTCGATTATCTGATCGACAACCCGGCCAGGTTGCGTGAATTGGGAGCGGCAGGTCAAAAACGGGCCCGGGAACTTTTTAATTCGGAAAGAATAGTCAACCACTATGTGGATTATTACCGGGAAGTTCTCAACGATGACAGACCAACCAGATATTGAGACGGACCGGCTCTTGTTGCGGCCGTTTGAATTATCGGATGCCGCAACGGTTAAAAAACTAGCCGGCGATTTTGTCATTGCCGACATGACATTGAACATTCCGCATCCCTATGAGGAGGGCATGGCGGAAGAGTGGATAGGTAAACATGAGCAACAATTTAAAGATGGTGAAAGCGCCACCTTCGCCATTTGCTTGAAACCGGATGGTGATTTATTGGGAGCCATCGGGTTGATAATCAACTCGCGATTTAAAAGGGCGGAATTAGGGTATTGGATCGGAAAAGAATACTGAAACTTTGGATACTGCACGGAAGCTGGACGAGCGATTTTACGTTACGGGTTTCAACGCTTGAAATTGAATAAAATTCTCGCTCACCCTATCAGCCGGAATCCGGCCTCGGGAAGGGTTATGAAAAAGTTGGGAATGGTGAAGGAAGGGAGTTTCAAAGAGCATGTGCTCAAGAGCGATAGGCAGGAAGACCTGGAAGCCTATGGAATCGTATGCGGCGATTGGGATAGGTTATCCTGATATTGCATTATTTACCAAAATATTCTCGCTAAGATTTACGGAAGATCACCGATATTTAACCTCATAAACAGAGAAAAGATTGCCAATTTTGGCGAAATGTAAATAATAGGCTCTGATAAATTTAAAATCATATCCTGTCCCTATGGCAAAAAGAGATATGGCCTTGTTCCTCCAATATCATAAGCTGTCATTGGCTATCCTGTTGCATGCCAGTTTGCCTTCGCTTTTGTTGGGGGCCAGCTTTGAGGGCCTGAGGGACCTCACGGGGGGCGAATTCAGCAGCGAATCCTGGGGGATTTCCGCCGATGGGTTGGTGGTTGCCGGTCAAAGTGAATCTACCTTTGGAGTGGAAGGATTCCAATGGGCTGAAGCCGGCGGTTTGACAGGTTTGGGTGACTTTAGCGGAGGCGATTTCAGGAGTGTGGCCAGGGGTGTTTCCGCGGATGGGACAGTGGTTGTGGGAGGAGGTCTTTCCGCCACCGGAGATGAAGCTTTCCGCTGGACCGAGGCCGGCGGTTTAACGGGTTTGGGAGATCTGGCGGGAGGCGACTTCAAAAGCGGAGCGACGGGAATCTCCTCCGATGGGTCCGTCATTGTCGGAGGGAGCGCGAGCAATTCAGCCTCAGCCTTTGAAACGTTTAGCTGGACCCAGGCGGGGGGGAGGTTTTCCGGTGGCAGCGGTTCCGCTGAGGAGTCTGTGGTGGTGGGGTTAAGTGTGTCAATTGCCGGTTTGGAGGCGTTTAGCTGGACCGAGGCCGGCGGGATGGCGGGTCTTGGAGATTTGAGTGGGGGCAGTTTTTACAGCCTAGCCAATGGTGTTTCCGCGGATGGTTCGGCGGTGGTGGGTCAAAGCGAATCGGCCTCGGGAATGGAGGCATTTAGATGGACCGAGGCCGGTGGAATGGCAGGCTTGGGGGATTTGGCCGGGGGCAGTTTTTTCAGCCTGGCCAATGGTGTTTCCGCAGATGGTTCGGCGGTGGTGGGCCGAAGCGAATCGGCCTCGGGAATGGAGGCATTCCGCTGGACTCAGGGAGGCGGGATGGCGGGCCTTGGGGATTTGGCCGGGGGCGGCTATTTTAGAGGCTGTCCCAAAAATATAAAGATTTTGTAGTCAACTGGATGACGTTTATAAAAATAGCCGGAAAGAGCATTTTTTTGCTCGATCCGGCTAAAAAAGGGTTCTATAATTGCGTTAGCGAAAATCAATATAGCCCTTTCTATGAAAAATATAGCCATCCAATGCCTCCTGCGTCCAGCTTTAACTGTGGTCGACCGTTGCCTCGATTACGATAACTTTCGCGCCACCATCGAGCGTATCGACCGGCTGCTGATCGATTCGGAGGTGGAATCGCAGGGCGTTGATCTGGCCTTGGAAAGAGGCCAGCCAATGAGTGTAAAGGCCCGGCAAAAGCGGGCTAATTTTGCCCTCAAGGCGTTGCGTATGGAAACGCTGCGTTATCTGCTCGGTGGGATTTCGTTTCGGCATTTGTCGAGGGCTCTGGGCAGCAGCGATCTGTTGGCTGACTTTTGTCGTGTCCGCCATATCGACGGCATAAGGGGCATCTCCAAGAGCACCCTGGAACGGGCCTCGAAGTTTTTCAGCGAAGAGCAGTTGAGGGCCTTGCACCGGACCTTGACTGAGGTTGTGGGCGATGCCGATCTGGCCCGGCAGGTGGTGGGATTGGACAAGCCGATAGACACCACCATTTGCCTGATCGACGGCACCTGTTTGGAGGTCAACATTCATTGGCCGACGGACTGGGTGCTGCTCAAAGCGATCCGGCTGATCCGTGAGAAGGCCGGTTTGCGCCATCGCATGCCGATCGAACCGGAGCCCTTGGCTCGGCAGATGAATCGGCTGTGCATACAGATGACCCACAGCCGGCGGCGAAAGGACAGCGCGCGGCAACGCAAGGGTATCTTGAGGCAGATGAAAAAGCTGCTCAAACGGATCGGGGAGCATGCCCGCAGTCACCGGGAATTATTGCAAGCCTGCTGGGAGCAAAGCGATTACAGCGAAAAACAGGTCCAACAGATCCTTACCCGGATGGAGCGCATGAGCGAGCTAATCCCGGTGGTCATCAAGCAAGCGCACGAGCGAATCATTGGCGGCCGCCAGGTGAAAAACGCAGAGAAAGTTTTGAGTGTTTACGAACCCGATGCGCAGGTGATTGTGCGAGGCAAAGCGGGCCAAGAGGTTGAGTTTGGCAACACCCTGTTTTTGGGTGAAAGCGTTGAAGGATACCTGCTGGACTGGAAACTCTACGGCAGCCGGACGCCAAGCGAAAATGAACAAATGCAAGAGAGTTTGCAAAGACAGAACCGCTTCAACCTAGCCGAACCCATAGCGGCCATGTGCGCGGACCGGGGATTCGCCTCCCAGCGGGCCCGCCGGCAGTTAGCCCAGGAGGGCATCTACGATGCGCTCTGTCCACGCGATCCGAAGCAGTTGAAAAAACGGATGGAGGAACCACACTTCAGGCAATTGCAAAAGCGCCGGGCCAGCACCGAAGGACGGATCGGGGTATTGAAGAATCGCTGGCAGGCCGGGCGATTGCGCAGCAAAGGCTTTGCCAACCGCTCGATCAGCGTAGCCTGGTCGGTCCTCTCGCACAATCTATGGAAAGTGGCCAAGATGCTGGCCCAGCAAGATGAACTAAAAACCAAAGCGGCGGCCTAAATAAAGAGCGGAAAAGCAAGGACAATACTTTTTCACAGGCCTACTGTCGGCCCATACAAAGAAAACCAGGCAAACGGACCCCAAAACCAGAATCCTAACGTCATAGGAGAGCAAAGTCACCCCCTCCCAAAAGAAAATACCACTAAAATGAACACTCTTCAAAATCCCCTCGCAAAAATCACCCTTTTGGGACAGCCTCTATTTTAGTGAGGCCTTGGGGGTTTCCGCGGATGGTTCCGTAGTTGTCGGCTGGAGCACACCGGCTTCGGGCGAGGCTGCGCTGGAGGCGTTTATTTGGGAGGCAGGGTTGGGGATGAGCGATCTAAAGTCGGTTTTGGAAATCGAATTGGAACTGGACTTGACCGGCTGGACCTTAATTCAGGCCAGCGCCGTATCCGATGATGGCTTGAAAATCGCGGGATGGGGAATCAATCCAAGCGGCCAGACGGAAGCATGGGTAGCTGATTTGACTACTTTGGGCGCGCCAGGATGCGAGGACGTTTTTTGCGGCGAGGACATACCTGGATTCGCCGGTTGGAAAGCCTCCACCTGGTATCTCAATTACAACGTGGATTTTATGCCCTGGATTTTCCACGATGAGCATGGTTGGCAATTTGTTTTCGGGGAGAACCCGGAGGAGATTTTCTTCCTTTGGGATTTGGGTTTGGGGGAATGGCTTTTTTTTAATGAAAACACCTACCGCTGGTTGTATCTCTATGGTCTGGACGAAGGATGGATTTTTACCTTCTTCGACAATACCCCGGAAAGACGCTTTTTCCAGAGGCTTGAGGACGGCAGCCTCTTCAGCGTCCCGCCCGGCTTGCCGGTTGAGTGAGTGAAACTAGAGGCTATCCCAAAGTTATAACCATTTGTTTTACAGAAAGTTAACTTGTTAATAAAGCTGTCATAAAGACCGTTTTTAGGGGATTTTGGGAAAATTCGATGTCTATAACACCGTCAGCCTTTCTCTTGTTTTGCATATTCAAATACAATTCTACCATAGACCTCTGTCTGACGCGATTATATTTATAACGAAAAGAGGCCTTATACAGCGTTTTTGACGGAATTGAATGACTTACGTTCCCTTACAGTTCAGAGTCGAATATCTTAATTCGCAAAAATCACCCTTTTGGGACAGCCTCTAAATATGCCGATTGAAATTTCGTGGATTATCAAAATGGTGGTGGGAGCAGGATTTGAACCTGCGAACGGTTACCCGAACGGATTTACAGTCCGCGCCCTTTAGCCACTTGGATATCCCACCATGTTTGCGAGTGCGTATGATTTGAAATTGGGTAAATTACGCGTTGTTCCCAGTTTGCCAAGTCTTTTTTTAGAAGACAGAAGGTAGAAGAAGGGTGGGGGGTGGCAGGGGTGGGGTTTCAGGATGCGATTCTTTTGGGTTCTATTTCATGTGCTGGTTGGGCGGGATTTTCTTGCCTGGGTTCCGTATGCCAGCGTTGGAGGGCTATCTTGAGGTCGTTTATGGTTATAGGTTTGGTATAAAAGTCGTTTATTCCGGCAATCATGCAGCGTTCTTGGGCGAGTCTGCTGGCATCCGCCGATATGGCGATAATGGGCAGCTGCCGGATGCGGCGGGCGGCTTCGTAGCCGTCCATGACTGGCATTTGCAGGTTCATGAGGATGAGGTCGAAGTTTTCACGTTTGAGCAATTGTAGGCATTCCCGGCCGTCTTGGGCAAAACTGGAGCGGTGTCCCAATTTTTTTAGTTGGGCGGCAGTCAGTTTGCGATTGAGGGGATGATCTTCGACCAGAAGGATGGAGAGGGCTTTGACCGGTTCTTTTCCGTTGGAGCCGTTCAGGTTGGCGCCGCCGTTGAAAGTGTCTTCCTGGCGGATATTTACGGGGAGAGTGAAGTGGAAGGTGGTCCCGGTATGGCATTCTTCATCCAGCCAGATTTTGCCGCCCATCAACTCGACGAGTTTTTTTGAAATGGCCAGACCGAGGCCGGTGCCGCCGTGGCGTTCCCAAATCTGCGAATCGACTTGGCTGAAGGGCTTGAATAAGCGATTTCTTCGATTTTGGGGTATGCCGGGGCCGGTATCGCTGATTGAGAATAATAATTCC
Source organism: Opitutales bacterium (assembly GCA_965226205.1). Taxonomy (GTDB): domain Bacteria; phylum Verrucomicrobiota; class Verrucomicrobiia; order Opitutales; family UBA2987; genus JAJFLU01. The sequence goes on from CBDDCJ010000001.1 coordinate 16,343, forward strand.
GCTGAGCCAGCTTCCAGTTTTTTGGATTTCACAACCAATTGAACGGTTTCTTTTTCCGTAAACTTGACGCTGTTGCTGAAAAGATTGAGGAGGACCTGGGTGAGTCTTCCGTTGTCTGTCTTTACTTCCCGTGGTAGGGGCGAGGCGGTTTTCCAGGAATAGTTCAAGCCTTTATCAGAAGCCATTTTTTCTACCAGGCGGGATGTTTCTTCGATGCATTCGCGCAGGTTGAAGAAGGGCGTGTGCAGTTCGATGCGATTGGCTTCCAGTTTGGAGAAGCTGAGGATGTCGGAGAGGAGACGGAGGAGTCTGTCGCCGCTTTTTTGTATGATTTTAAGGTAATCGAGCTGCATGGGATCGAGGGAGGATTCGAGCAGGATGTCCGTAAATCCGATAACGGCGTTGAGGGGGGTGCGAATTTCGTGGCTCATCATGGCGAGGGTTTCCGCTTTTTCCTTTGCCGAGTCCAAGGCCGCTTGGCGGGTTTCCTTTAAATCGACATGCATATTTTTGATGCGGCGCCGGCCAACGACGTGCGAGGTTACGTCCTGAATGGTTATGGCGAGTGATCCGCCCGATTCGTTCTGGGGCACGATGTGGCAGTCCTGCTGCATCATTTGAAAACCGCTGAGGTGATTATCACCCAGCCGGATGGGGAGGAAATAGGAGTGCAGAAGCTGTGATAATATGACCGGCTGGCGACCCTGGCGCGCCCGTTCAAGTATTTTGAAGAGGGTCTTTTGGCCGGGATAGAAAGCTTCCAGGCGGCATCCCTGGACGTCCTTTTTGGAGTAGCCGGTGTATTTTTCCATCCATCGGTTCCAAATCATGATGCGGTTTTCCCCGTCGATTTGAAAAAACCCCAGGGGGAGGGAATCCAGGCATGTCAACTCGGCATGGTTATTCATTTGAGGACCAACTGTTTCTCCAATAGGCGGCAAAGCGCTTTGTAACTGTGTTCTTCGAACAGGAGGATGAAGTAGCCGCTTATTTCTTTTTCCCCTATGCAGAGGGTGGCTCGCACCAGCATGATGTAAGTATTTGCGGGATAGATGATGTCCGATACCAGATCGATAATACCATTGGTTTCCTTGACTTGCAAACGGGGCAAATCGTAATGCAGAAGGGTATCAAGCATGTTGCCCAAGGTGCCTACAACGCTGCCGATCATAATATTACCGGTTTCCAGGAGCGCCATTTGCTCAATTCCTCCAAAAGCTTCCCGATCCCGCGGTTCCCCCATGAGCAGAACGGCCAGACGCAGGGCGCCGCTTTTATTGAGGACAAGCAATCCATGCCCGGATAATTCCCGGCCGGTGAAAGACTGACTGATCCTCATCGAAGTGATGGATTCGAGTTCGCTTACACGGTCAAGGGCGCCGGGACCGAAAACCTCCAGGCTGGGGGCCGAAATCTGGACCGGACGTTCGGTCAGTTCGGAGAGGGACGCAGCCGCTTTTCCGAGGCCGATGTTGACAATCTCGACGAAAGCCTCCTTGAGGTCTTCGTGCAGGATGGGAGATGGGAGGGGGTTCGCTCATAAACCGAGGTCCTTGACCATGCTGGCAATTTTTTCGTGGTTAATGGGTTTTTCGACAAACCCGTAACAGCCCCGGTTGCGGCATTCAGTCTGCATGATTTCCTGTATGTTGGCGCTCAAAACGACAATAGGGGGTTGAAACTCCAGCTCCTTGAAGCGTTTGAGGAGTTCCAATCCGCCAATTTTAGGCATTACGAGGTCGAGGGTTACAAATTCAAGCTTCTCCCCCGGCAGTTGTTGCAGGGCCTCCTCGCCATCGGCACATTCAATAAAAGAGGCGTGCGGAAGGATGCGGCGCAAATGAGCCTTAACCCGATTGCGGGAGAAGCCCGAGTCATCCACTATGGCGATTTTCATTAATATGGCAGGTTGTCTTCAATAGCTCGATAGGTTCACTCCCGCTCTGTTTTCCCGCCAAATTATTAAATTACTGTAGTAGATAATTCGATTTTCCGGGCGGCGACTTTAGGACGTGTTTTCAAAAAAAGCGCTCAACTGTTGAACTTGAGGGCCGACCTTTCAAGGCGGGTAACGAAAACTGATTTTGCCACCCGATTGACAACAACTCGTTAACCCGGGCGTCCATGAGTCCGGCATAACCTAAAGGGATTCAGATTCATAATGACACCAGAACAGATTAAATGCGTTAAAGAGAGTTTCCAGAAAGTCGCGCCGATCACCGAAACGGCGGCGGATTTGTTTTATTCGCGTTTGTTTGAGATCGCGTCTTCGTCCGCTGAGTTGGCGGCTTGAGCGGCCCCGGCTTTTTCTTGTTTTCAGAGATTGCGGCCACTATTGCCGCATTTGAATCGGGAATGGGGCCGCATGTCCTTTTTTAGCGGTTTTTGATTTCCCGGCCAGGAATTCAACCTGAATGCCGGGTATCGAATTACTTGCTTTAGGCCTTATACTCCCTACTATGCGCTTTTTATGAATGAATAAGCGCAGTTTGATCCGGCAGGCTTTATGGATGGCTGCCGGAACAGTATAACCCACCCACTGCTGATGAAACCCCTGCTAAAATTTCGGCTTTTTTCCTATAATAACAGTGTGCCCGCCTGCGGATCGCTGGTCCTGTCGGCGGCGGCGGTCTTGTTTTTATACGGATGCGGGGGCGGCGGGGGCGGCGGGCCGCAGCAAGGCTTTGCCGTCAATGTCGTGGTTGCGCCAGTGGAACGGCAAAAAGTGATCGAGGCGATCGATTTGGTGGGCTCGCTGACTTCCAATGAACGGGTGGAAATCAAGAGTGAAATCAGCGGATTGATCAGCAAGATTCATTTCGAGGAGGGCAATACGGTGCAAGAGGGCAGGTTGTTGGTAGCGCTCGACGATCAGAAATTAAGGGCCCGCCTGGCGGAGGCTAAGGCCAATTTCACCCTGGCCCGAACCAACCGGGACCGGAACAAAATCTTGCTGGAGAGCAAAACCATTTCCGAGCAAACCTACGACCAATCGATCGGCGATTTCGACTCCGCCGCGGCGACTCTGGAGTTGCGCAAGCGGGAGCTTGAGGATGCCCGCATCGTGGCTCCTTTCGATGGGGTGGTGGGCTACCGCCAGGTGAGTCCGGGCCAATTCATACAGGTCGGGCAAACCATGACGGTGTTGGTCAATATGAACCCCATCAAAGCGAATTTCGATGTCCCCGAGCGTTTCATCGGGCAATTGCAGACCGGCCAGCGGATCGAAATTATGGTGGCCGCCTATGCGCAGAGCACCTTTACCGGGGAGGTCTATTTCATATCTCCGGAGGTGGAGGTAACGACTCGCAATGTGCTCGTGCGGGCCTTTATCGACAATGAGTCCGGCCTCCTCAAGCCCGGCATGTTCGGCAGCCTTAAACTTGTTTTGCAGGAAAAGGAGGATGCTTTGGTCATCCCGGAGTCCGCTTTGATTATGAGGGCCAACCAATCGATGGTGATGATCGTTGACGACGAAAATACCGCTCAAATGCGCACGGTTTGGGCGGGCATCCGGATGGAAGGGGCGCTGGAGATTTTGGAGGGGCTGAGCGCAGGGGAAAAAGTCATTGTCGAAGGCCATCAAAAAGTCGGGCCGGGCACCCCGGTCAACCCCCGGCCCTACAATGCCGGGAAGGAAGCCTTCTGAGGAATTTTTTTTCATGAAACTACCGGAAATTTGCATCAAACGGCCCGTTCTGGCCTCCATGATGAGCCTGGCTTTGATATTGTTTGGCTTGATTGGCCTGAGCCGGCTGCCGGTGCGGGAGCTGCCCGATGTCGATCCACCCATCGTCAATGTCCTGACGGTTTATCCGGGAGCCAGCGCGGAGGTCGTGGAGACTGAAATTACGGAAAGGCTGGAGGAAGTCATCAACACCGTCGAGGGCATCAAAATCATGTCGTCGGAAAGCCGGGAACAGGTCAGCAGCATTACGATTGAGTTTCACCTATCGCGCGATATCGAGTTGGCCGCCCAGGATGTGCGCGACCGGGTGGCCCGTATCCGGGGAAGGCTGCCGGAGGAAGTGCAGGAGCCAGTTGTGGCCAAGCAGGATGGGGATGCCCGGCCCTTCATGTGGGTGGCTTTGTTCAGTGAAAACCGAACATCCATGGAGCTTTCCCAATATGCCGAGGATAATCTCAAGGACCCTTTGCAGACCGTGCGCGGGGTCAGCAATGTAATCATTGGCGGGAACAAGCGTTTTGCCATGCGGATTTGGCTCGATTCGGAGAAAATGGCGGCCCGCGGGGTGACCGTGCTGGATGTGCAGGCTGCGCTGCGGCGGCAGAATATCGAATTGCCCAGCGGGCGGGTGGAGAACCGGCTGCGGAAATTAGCCATCCAAACCAAGGGGGAACTGAAAACGGTGGAGGAATTCAACCGCTTGGTCATCCGCGAAGAGGGGGCCAACCTGATTCGGCTGCATGATATCGGAAGAACGGAAAAAGGGGTTGAAAACGAGCGCACGGTGGCCCGTTACACATCCAAACCGGCCATCGGGCTGGGTGTCATCAAACAATCGAAATCGAACACCATCCAGGTGGCCAAAGGGATTAAGGCGGAGATGGAGCGATTGTCCGCCATTATGCCGGAGGGATTCGAGTATTTCATCGCCTATGACGAAAGCATCTATGTGGAGCGGGCCATCCGGGAGGTCTGGATAACGCTCGGGGTGGCTTTTATACTGGTCATCCTGACCATATTCATTTTTCTGCGCGACGTCCGTTCGACGCTCATACCGGTGATCAGCATACCGGTGGCCATCATCGGGACTTTCGCCCTGCTTTCGCTGCTCGGGTTTTCCATCAACATCGTCACCATGATGGCGCTCATATTGACCATCGGGGTGGTGGTGGACGGTTCGGTTGTGGTGCTGGAAAATATCTACCGCCCATATCGAGGAGGGCATGAAGCCGATGGAAGCCGCCTTCCAGGGAATGAGGGAGATCGTGTTCGTCGTCATTGCCACGACCCTGGTGCTGGTCGCGGTTTTTCTGCCCATGGCTCTGCAAACCAGTCTGACGGGGAGGCTTTTTATCGAGTTCGCGATCGCATTGGCCGGGTCGGTGGTGATTTCCTCATTTATTGCCCTGTCGCTCACTCCGATGATTTCCTCGCGCATCCTGCGGCCGGTTAAAAAGGAAAAACATGGGCGAATCTTTCTCTTTTTCGAGGATTGCCTCGACTGGATAACGCGCACTTACCTGAAGCTCCTTGGATTTGCTCTTCGCCATCGTCCCAGTGTGGTTGTGTTGAGTCTTTTGACGGTTGTTGCGAGCTATTATATTTACGACGATCTAGAGCGTGATTTTTTGCCCGAAGAGGATAAAGGAAGCCTCTTTTGCATGGCCATTGCGCCCGAAGGATCGACCAGCGAATACACCGACCGGATGGTGCGGAAGATGGAGAAAATCATGTCTGAGGTGCCCGAAGTGGAGGGTTATTTCACGGCTGTGGCTCTGCCTTTCAACGGGCCGGGGCAGTCCAGTCTGGAGATTATGTTTGTCCGGTTCAAGGATGAGCGGGAGCGTTCGGTGCAGGACATTGTGAACGGTCCCAACGGGCTGGGGTCACGTTTTTTCGGGGAAATTGAGGGAGCCATCGCGAGGGAGCCATCGCTTTTGTCAACATCCCCAAGGCCATCAGCGGCGGTTTCGGGCAGCCATTTCAACTGGTCTTGCAGCATCACGATCTGGATGAGTTGAACGATTTCGCGGGCGAGTTGACCAACCGGCTGAGAGGCGAAGGTTTTCTGGCCAACCTGCGGCCCAATTTTCAACTCAACAAGCCGGAGTTGTTCGTGCAAATCGACCGCGACCGGGCCGCCGTTCTGGGCGTATCCATCAGGGAGCTATCGCAAACCTTGCAGATACTTTTTGGGGGACTGGATTTGAGCAAAATCAAGCGCGGGGGCAAGGAGTACGATGTGATGGTGCAGTTGGACCGCGATTCCCGGCTCACGCCTAGCGATATCGAGCGGCTTTATGTGCGGAACAATGCGGGCCGGTTGACCCAGTTGAGCAATGTTGTCCACCTCGTGCCCAACGGCGGGCCCAACGCCATTTACCATTATAATCGCTATCGTTCCATCACTCTCGAAGGCACGCCTCTGAACATGCCGCTAGGCACCGCCATGGAGCGGGTGGAAGCTATTCTGGCGGAGGAAATGCCGGCCGGGATTCGTTACGAGTGGGGTGGGCAGGGCCGCCAACTCCGCGATACCGGCAAAGACATTTTTTTCATTATCGGGGTGGCCATGTTGGTGGTTTTTATGGTCCTGGCCTCACAGTTCGAGAGCCTCATCCATCCCTTTACGGTAATGTTGACGATTCCCCTGGCATCGATCGGGGCCTTTGGGGGACTTTGGCTGATGGGGCAGGTGGATGTGTTGGGCACCATGCTATATGGGTGGGCCAATTTTGCGCCGGATGCACCCGACTGGGTTAAAACCCTTTCGCCCTGGGTCCCACGCATACCGGCCATGAATATGAACCTTTTCAGCCAGATCGGCCTGGTACTGCTGATCGCCCTGGCCACCAAGAACGCCATTCTCCTGGTCGAGTTCGCCAATCAGCAGCGAGCCAAGGGACTGGATACGTATGCCGCCATCATCGCCGCCGGGCGCATTCGCCTGCGGCCTATTTTGATGACCAGTTTTTCCACCATCGCGGGCATCTTGCCCATCGCAATCGGTTTCGGAGCGGGGGCCGAGAGCCGCCGTCCGCTCGGCGTGGTGGCGGTAGGTGGGCTCTCCACGAGCACGCTTTTGACGCTTTTTGTGGTTCCCGTCATCTATACATTACTAAGTGACCTGCGGGAAAAAATCCTGCACAAACCCGAGACTGTCGAAGAACCCCTCGGGGCGCCGCCGCGTTCGACGGCGACCTCCGGTTTCCAGTCACAACAACTCCCGGATGGTTGATTGGGGACTTGGTCCTTTAAGCATGAATAGAACTCAATTGACTGAAGAGCGCAACAATCTGAAGCGACAGCGTTAGAAATAATTGATTCATGCGGGTGGTTTTTCGAGGAGAAGGCGGACTCCCATGTCGAGGTATTTTTGGCGGTTTTCTGGTTTTCCGTGACGGTGGCAGACGACGGCGCCGGTATTTTCGAGTTCTTTGACCACGCGCCGGACGCAGTCGTCGAGGGTTTTCAATTGAGGGTGAGGATTGTAACGCACGTCGTGCATGAGGTCAACGGGTCCGAATGAGAGGCAATCGACTCCGGTTCGAGCCAGTGATTTAGCACCCAAAACGGCTCGCACGGTTTCTACCTGGAGCCAGAGAATCCCGCATTGATTCCATAAATCAGGATAGGCTTGATTGTCGTTCAAGTCCTGGCCCTCAAGGCCGAGCCGTGAGCGGCAGTTGCCGCCGATACTGCGGATTCCGAGGGGAGGGTAGTAAAATTTTTCGACCGCCTCGGCTGCCACTTCGGGCGTGTTGACTTGAGGAACTTCGATTCCGACGGTTCCGAGGTCGAGGTATTTGCCGATCATGTAAATTTGCCTTGTGTTCATGATGCGGAAGACGACGGGCATGGATAATTCGCCGGCTGATTGGCATAGGGATACCAGATCCGGCTCTGCGAACGGGCTGTGCTGGCTGTCCGCCATGAAAAAGTCGTAGGGATTTTTTTCGAGGATTCGCTGCAATCGCGTTCGATTTGCGCCGTCAAGGCTGATAAAGGCTCCGATTAGCGAATCGCCCTTCCTCAGTCGTTTTTTCAAGTTCATCATGTTTGTTTATATATCCAGAAAGTTAAGGTCTTCGGCGCTGAGATGGCCGTCGGCCGCGGCGGCATTCTGGCGGGCCTGGGTGGGGTTTTTCATGCCGGGTATGGGACAGGTAACGGCCGGGTGGGCGAGTGTGAATTGAAGAGCGATATCGACCAGTGAGCGTTCTTCGGTGATGAGTGATTTTATATTTTCAACTAATTTCAGGTCCGAAAGGAATTCCGCTCTTTTGCTTTGTCCTTCGTTCCAGCTTTGCCGAACGGTATCTGCAAAATGGGTGCTGGCTGTGAATTTTCCGCTCAGGACGCCTTTACCGAGCGGCCCGCGAAGAAGGACTCCGATATTGTTTTCCCGGCAATAGGGAAGGATGTCTTTCTCCGCCGAGCGGCTGAGAATGGAGTAGTTGATCTGGCAGCTTGCGCATTGATCGTTGATGTTCAAAGCCTTGAGAGCCTCCATGTCGTTTGTGGAAATGGCATATTGGCGTATTTTGCCCTGTTTTTTGAGCAATTCGAATGCCTCTACAAAAATTTCCGGATTTTCCGGTTGGCCGACATGGCATTGATACAAGTCGATGGTATCGAGGCGGAGCCGGTGAAGACTGGCATGGCAGCAGTTGACAATGCTGTAAATGGAACGCAAGCCCGGTGGATCGCCCAATTTTCGGGCCCAATTGCCGACTTTGGTCGCTATGTAAACATGGTCCGGTTTCTTTCCATGAAAAGCTTTGCCGACCAACTCCTCACTCCGGCCCAAACCGTATCCGTCCGCCGTATCGAAGAGGTTGACGCCGGATTCGAGGGCCGCAGCAATGGTGTCGAGCGCCTGCCGGTCATCCACCGAGCCCCACTGGCCGCCGATACCCCAACAACCCATGGAGACGGCGCTGACCTCCCAACCTGTTTTACCTAAAGTCCTGTAACGCATGGCAAATGAAGTTTCGGCCCAAGCGGGGCAAGAAATTCATTTAACCATGTTGATTTGAAACGTTGCCCAAGGCAAGAACTACCGGCAAATGCCGATTTGAATGCTCATTGCCAGTTCCATAATCAAATGGCGTATGCGTCTGCCGAGAGAAAATATTTGCCAATGCTGATGTGCGCTTTTTCCAGTACAGATCAAAATGTGGAATGCGCCTGCCAAGAGCGCTTTGTGGCTTAAATGGTTATTGCCTTTTTACCCGATAGGTGAAGTGGACGGGGTTGTTTGGACAATTTTGACGTGGGATTAAGGTGGAAATCGTGTTCATATTATTTTTTAAAAATATATTTTGTCCTTAGCCAAAGACGGGCACGCAGGTGCCCGCAAGCTGTATTGGCGGGGAGATTGGTTTTGCTCCGATTGCATGGACTTCGGCCGGGGTCCGGTAGCCCAGGGCTTGGTAGGGGCGCAGGTGGTTGTAGAAGTCCAGGTAGCGGGCTATCCCTTCGCTGGCTTCCTTTGCCGTGGTGTATTCGCGCAGGTAAATGTCTTCATACTTGAGGGTTCTCCAAAAGCGTTCAACAAATATGTTGTCCAGGTAGCGGCCACGCCCGTCCATGCTGATGCGCACCCCGGCTTGCCCCAGCACCGAGGTGAACTCGCTGCCGGTAAACTGGCTGCCTTGATCGGTGTTGAAGATTTGAGGTTGGGCCCGCTTCAGAGCTTCCTCCAGGGCGAGCACACAGAAGCGGCTCTCCAGGGTGTTGGAAAGCTGCCAGCTCAACACGTAGCGGCTGAACCAGTCCAACACCACGGTCAAGAAAAGGAATCCTCGGCTCAGCCGCAGGTAAGTGATGTCGCTGCACCATACCTGGTCGGGCCGCTCGACCGCCAAACCCCGCAGCAGATAAGGGAAAATGCGGTGCTGCCGGTGCCCCTGGCTCAAGTTTCGACGCGGATAAATAGCCTCCAGGCCCATTTGGCGCATGAGCCGCTGGATGCGGCCTCGTCCCACTGCATGGCCCTCTCGACGCAGCCACTGGGTCATCCGGCGAGAACCAAAAAACGGATATTGGGTGTAGAGCTCATCCATGCGATGCATGTAGAGAACGTTCTGCTCGCACTGGGCACGGGCCCGATAGTAATAGCTGCCGCGGGCCAGCCCCAGCAACTGACACTGCCTGCCGATACTGATTTTTTCTTGAAGTGGTTGCACCATCTTGCGCCTCTCACCAACCGAGTTGTTCAGACTTTTTTTTTAGCCAATCGCACTCTACTTTCAACTTTCCAATCTCCCGGTAGAGGTGATCTTTTTCCGTCTCGTTGTCCTTGCTGAGAGTCTGCCGCTGGCGCGAAAACAGCTCCGTTTGCTCCCTGCAAAAGCTGCTTCTTCCATTGGGTCACCTGGTTGGGATGCACCTCAAAACGACCGGCGATCTCGTTGATGGTATGAGCGCCCCTGATGGCTTCCAGGGCCACCCGGGCTTTAAACTCAGCACCGTGTTGTCTTCTCTTTCGTGATTTAATAACATTCATAGGTTAGCGGATTTAGTGGTTCAAGACCACCTTATTCCACTGTCCAGTTTTCCCCGTCCATTTCAAGGTGTTTTGCTAAATCTAAAATAGGAGTAACATTTGAATAAAGTTATTTATGAACAGACCCATTAATATTTCGGCAGGGGAAGTGCTTATCAACGAAGGAGCTAGTGATAGCCGACTATTTATTTTAGAAAAGCGGGATCCTGGAAATCCGAAAAGAGGATAAGGTGGTATGTGAGATCGATGCTCCCAACCGCATTGTGGGGGAAATTGGTTTGATTCTGGGGGAGCGACGCTCGTGCAGCGTGATTGCGAAAACGGATTGCAACCTGCTGCTTGTCGGCAACAGCATTAACGAAATCGTCGATACAAGTCCCATACTGACAAAATTGATCATGCAGGAGTTGGCCGAACGGCTGGTCAAAACGACGAACAGTTTTGCCAGTGCCATTGATGCGCTTCTGCATAAGGGCATCGACCTGAACGCCTAGTGGTAAACGGCCAACTATGCCGGTGAGCTTAGGCATCCGGTATGGGTTTTTCGTTTCTCCGGGTGAAGGTGTTGCGTCCCTGCGTTAGACAAAAGCCGTGCCGGTCTTTTTAAGCTTGCAGAAGTTCAGGCTGCTTCATTTTCCAGGCGGCAGCCCCAGCCAGAAGGGTCATCAAGACGATGATGCCCCACTCATTCAGTGTTGGGATGACGGTCATAGTCGTCCCAGCTGTGATGGATTCTCCCGGCGTGTCTTCATAGGCCCAGTCTAAGATGGTGATTGATGCGCTGTTGGCCGCAAGGTCGACCTGAATCCATCCGAAGTGCTCGCCTGTTTCATTCGTAAACCGGATGCCGATGTATTTGTTTCCCTGACCTTGGAAAGGGCCATAATTATAGTAGCCAAAAAATCCAGGATAGCCGCCGGAACCGAATTTCCAGAAACCAGTCCCGGCAGTGTCAAGGGTGTTGGCAATATGGTAGTTTGCAGTCAAGGTTTTGAGCAAGGGATCGGTAGCATCGGTGTATTTAATTAGAGGCTGTCCCAAAAACCCGAATTTTGCGAATTGAGATATTCGACTCCGAACTGTAAGGGAACGTAAGTCATTCAATTCCGTCAAAAACGCTGTATAAGGCCTCTATTCGTTATAAATATAATCGCGTCAGACAGAGGTCTATGGTAGAATTGTATTTGAATATGCAAAACAAGAGAAAGGCTGACGGTGTTATAGACATCGAAATTGCCCAAAATCCCCCAAAAACGGTCTTTATGACAGCTTTATAAACAAGTTAACTTACTGTAAAACAAATGGTTATAACTTTGGGACAGCCTCTAATTACGCCCGCAGTCCCAGTCTCACCATAAGCACCAATTGGAACGAGGATGGCGGCGTTAGGGTCCGCGTAGTGGACTATAACAAAGTCATTATATTTATCATTGTCCATATCGATTAACGTATACGGGGTGTTCACGGGTGTGCCCGTCAACATAATATCTTGCGGACCGCTGTATTGTATGGCGGCTTCAGCCGCTGGGGCTATTGCCAGGGCGGCCCCACCGGCAGCAGCACTAGCCAGGGCAAGATTTCCGGGTCTCGCTGACCCTTTCCTCATCGCAAGGGCAGATGCCCGGTAAGCATCCAGCTTGTCCTTTAAATCAATGATTTACTTAATTGCTGATTTTTCCATCATTCATTCTTCTAATATTCAATATAAAGGTAAGAGGTTTCGCTACCCTACCCATTCAACCGATTCTGTAGAATAGTATGCGCCCACCAAAAGTCAATGCAATCACGTCCGGCTTTGGGTTCTCACGGCAATGGATGACACCCAATCCCCTCACCAATGATAGCTTGCCAAACAGGGATTCAACACAATCCTTAAAGAGACATTTTGAAATGGACGGGGAAAACTGGACAGTGGAATAAGGTGGTCTTGAACCACTAAATCCGCTAACCTATGAATGTTATTAAATCACGAAAGAGAAGACAATACAGTGCTGAGTTTAAAGCCCGAGTGGCCCTGGAAGCCATCAGGGGCGCTCATACCATCAACGAGATCGCCGATCGTTTTGAGGTGCATCCCAACCAGGTGACCCAATGGAAGAAGCAGCTTTTGCAGGGAGCAACGGAGCTGTTTTCGCGCCAGCGGCAGACTCTCAGCAAGGACAACGAGACGGAAAAAGATCACCTTTACCAGGAGATTGGAAAGCTGAAAGTAGAATGCGATTGGCTAAAAAAAAAGTCTGAACAACTCGGTTGGTGAGAGGCGCAAGATGGTGCAACCACTTCAAGGAAAAATCAGTATCGGCAGGCAATGTCAGTTGCTGGGGCTGGCCCGCGGCAGCTATTACTATCGGGCCCGTGCCCAGTGCGAGCAGAACGTTCTCTACATGCATCGCATGGATGAGCTCTACACCCAATATCCGTTTTTTGGTTCTCGCCGGATGACCCAGTGGCTGCGTCGAGAGGGCCATGCAGTGGGACGAGGCCGCATCCAGCGGCTCATGCGCCAAATGGGCCTGGAGGCTATTTATCCGCGTCGAAACTTGAGCCAGGGGCACCGGCAGCACCGCATTTTCCCTTATCTGCTGCGGGGTTTGGCGGTCGAGCGGCCCGACCAGGTATGGTGCAGCGACATCACTTACCTGCGGCTGAGCCGAGGATTCCTTTTCTTGACCGTGGTGTTGGACTGGTTCAGCCGCTACGTGTTGAGCTGGCAGCTTTCCAACACCCTGGAGAGCCGCTTCTGTGTGCTCGCCCTGGAGGAAGCTCTGAGGCGGGCCCAACCTCAAATCTTCAACACCGATCAAGGCAGCCAGTTTACCGGCAGCGAGTTCACCTCGGTGCTGGGGCAAGCCGGGGTGCGCATCAGCATGGACGGGCGTGGCCGCTACCTGGACAACATATTTGTTGAACGCTTTTGGAGAACCCTCAAGTATGAAAACATTTACCTGCGCGAATACGCCACGGCAAAGGAAGCCAGCGAAGGGATAGCCCGCTACCTGGACTTCTACAACCACCTGCGCCCCCACCAAGCCCTGGGCTACCGGACCCCGGCCGAAGTCCATGCAATCGGAGCAAAACCAACCTCCCCGCCAATACAGCTTGCGGGCACCTGCGTGCCCGTCTTTGGCTAAGGACAAAATCACAGTTGTCCGGTTAACCTGAATTTAAAACTTTGTAAATCGTTAATTTTTATAAACTTGTGAGTTATTTTTAGTGTGACGCATTTGAACTTCCATCAATTTCACTATATTTTGGGGTATAAATTCTGTATCTTGTTGATCATGAATCAACAACGTATGGTTTTCTCCCAAATTTTTGACCTTTTGCATCGTGAACAGTTTCAACGATGCGTCAAACGCTATAGTGGGGACAAGCGTGTCCGTTCCTTTTCCTGCCGGGATCAATTCTTGTGCATGGCCTTCGCTCAATTGACTCGACGTGAAAGTCTCAACGATATCGTTACCTGTTTGTGTGCCCATAGTGACAAAACTCTTTTCTATGGGCATTCGCAGTAATATCGCCAAGAGTACTTTGGCCGATGCCAATGAACAACGCAACTGGCGCATCTATACGGACTTGGCATACGTGCTCATTAAAAAGGCTCGCAGGCTCTATGCCGATGAAGCGTTGGACTTTGAACTCGAAGAGACCGTTTATGCTTTAGACGCCACGACCATTGACTTGTGTTTGAGCCTCTTTCCATGGGCCCATTTTCGTACAACCAAAGCGGCGGTAAAGCTGCACACGCAGATCGATTTGCGCGGTTCGATTCCGACCTTTATCGAGATCACTCCGGGAAAAGTTCACGACGTAAACATGCTTGATGCCCTTGTTCTTGAGCCTGGAGCCTATTATGTGCTTGATCGCGGCTATGTCGATTTTGCCCGCTTGTTCCTCTTTAGCGAAGCGATGGCCTACTTTGTCATCCGCGCCAAAAGCCATTTGAATTATATACGTTTGCGTTCCCTCAAAGTAGTCCACGGCAGTGGTGTTTGCAGTGACCAAGTAATTCGCTTTAGAGGATTCTATGCCTCCAAAGATTATCCCCAGAAGCTCAGGCGTATACGCTTTTACGATGCAGATAACGGTAGGCATTTCATCTATTTGACCAATAATTTTACCCTTCCAGCCTTGATTATCTGCCAGATGTATAAAGGGCGTTGGAAAATCGAATTGTTTTTCAAGTGGATTAAGCAGCACTTACGGATCAAAAAATTCTTTGGCACTTCGCCCAACGCAGTAAAGACGCAAGTATGGATTGCCATCAGTGCTTACGTGTTGATGGCGATCCTAAAAAAACAGTGGCAATTGGAATTGAGTCTTCACCGAATATCACAGGTATTGAGCTTGAGCGTTTTTGAAAAAGTCCCTCTCTATGAACTACTTACAAAACCGGATCACAGCAGTGCGAGCAGCGATCACTCTAACCAGTTGACCTTCAACTACTTTTAACCGGACACTACTGGGACAAAATATATTTTTAAAAAATAATATGAACACGATTTCCACCTTAATCCCACGTCAAAATTGTCCAAACAACCCCGTCCACTTCATTTCGCTCGCATACGCATGCGAAATTAATGATCCGGCAATTTAACAGCGTTATGTTTTTGAGTCACCAAACGTATAATGTCCAGAGTGAAAAACAGCCCGCAAACCCGCTATTTTAAAGGGAATTCAGGATATTTCAGGGTTTTTAAGGGGTAATCGGGGTTTGGACAATTATCCTGTGAAGCCATAAAGACCCGCAAATATGGTGCCCAGGGGGGGACTCGAACCCCCACACCTCGCGGCACATGAACCTGAATCATGCGTGTCTACCAATTCCACCACCTGGGCCTGGGCTTTGTTCCGGCTGCTTTGTGGTTGTTCTTTTTGCCGGTTTGACGGGTGTTCCTTTTGCTAATTATGTTATTGCTTTGGGGAGTCAAGCGCCTTTGTCCGTTTGTGCCGATACTGGCGGCGCCGGTTGTTTAATTTTTTTAGAGGTATTGGGCGATATCGGGGATGGGTTTGGTCCGGAGGCCGCTGGGGAGTCTTTTAAAGTAGGGATCGGGTCGGATTTCGGGGTCGAATTCCTCTGTGTTTTCTTCGTCTTTCAGTTCCCAGTCTGCGGCTGTGTCTTCGAAGATATTGGGGGAGGCGCAGGAGTCTGCCAGGTTGTCGAAAATGAGGGTGAGCCTTCTGGTTTGATCGTCGAGGGCTGTGGCGGGGTTTGCCGCTTTGCCTTTTTTGACGAGTTGGAATTCGCAGGGATAGCAGTGTTTATGAAAGTGGCTGCGAAATGTTTTGACCCATTTTTCCGTTTTATCCGTTCTTTTGTTGAGCAGGACCGCGTCGGAAAAATGGACGCAGGCTTCGAACCAGGCAAAGAGCGCGTTGTGGGCTTGCCCGAGAGTGCAGTCGAGGATGGTGATTATGCGGACCAGGGCCAGTTCGCTCGATTGCATCCAGTATTTCAGGGCCTCGATCTGGTCCACCGGGTTGGCCCGTCCGTCGGTCAGTAAAAAAACCGTGGAAGTGTCCGACGGCCTATCTTCGGCGTTGATTTCGAAGGCTTCTTCGAGGCGATAGTTGAGAATGGCGGAGTGGGGGATGGCATAAAGTTCCTCATCCAGGGGGGAGGGGTGTTCATCTTCGGAGAGGTAGAGGGCGAGTGTTCCGGTATGTTCCGGGAGGCCCATTTCAATCAGATCCAGGAGGACTTCCCGGCGGCCGGAACCTTCCGCTCCCAGGAATATGTAAAGAGGAGTCATTTTGCCTCAATTCAAGATTTTATTTTATAAGTTTTATAAGGATACTTTTTGGGGGAATATTGTTCAGCGTAGTTGAAGCTGGGCGCTTGTTCAATGAAATGGACGGGGAAAACTGGACAGTGGAATAAGGTGGTCTTGAACCACTAAATCCGCTAACCTATGAATGTTATTAAATCACGAAAGAGAAGACAATACAGTGCTGAGTTTAAAGCCCGGGTGGCCCTGGAAGCCATCAGGGGCGCTCATACCATCAACGAGATCGCCGGTCGTTTTGAGGTGCATCCCAACCAGGTGACCCAATGGAAGAAGCAGCTTTTGCAGGGAGCAACGGAGCTGTTTTCGCGCCAGCGGCAGACTCTCAGCAAGGACAACGAGACGGAAAAAGATCACCTTTACCAGGAGATTGGAAAGCTGAAAGTAGAATGCGATTGGCTAAAAAAAAAGTCTGAACAACTCGGTTGGTGAGAGGCGCAAGATGGTGCAACCACTTCAAGGAAAAATCAGTATCGGCAGGCAATGTCAGTTGCTGGGGCTGGCCCGCGGCAGCTATTACTATCGGGCCCGTGCCCAGTGCGAGCAGAACGTTCTCTACATGCATCGCATGGATGAGCTCTACACCCAATATCCGTTTTTTGGTTCTCGCCGGATGACCCAGTGGCTGCGTCGAGAGGGCCATGCAGTGGGACGAGGCCGCATCCAGCGGCTCATGCGCCAAATGGGCCTGGAGGCTATTTATCCGCGTCGAAACTTGAGCCAGGGGCACCGGCAGCACCGCATTTTCCCTTATCTGCTGCGGGGTTTGGCGGTCGAGCGGCCCGACCAGGTATGGTGCAGCGACATCACTTACCTGCGGCTGAGCCGAGGATTCCTTTTCTTGACCGTGGTGTTGGACTGGTTCAGCCGCTACGTGTTGAGCTGGCAGCTTTCCAACACCCTGGAGAGCCGCTTCTGTGTGCTCGCCCTGGAGGAAGCTCTGAGGCGGGCCCAACCTCAAATCTTCAACACCGATCAAGGCAGCCAGTTTACCGGCAGCGAGTTCACCTCGGTGCTGGGGCAAGCCGGGGTGCGCATCAGCATGGACGGGCGTGGCCGCTACCTGGACAACATATTTGTTGAACGCTTTTGGAGAACCCTCAAGTATGAAGACATTTACCTGCGCGAATACGCCACGGCAAAGGAAGCCAGCGAAGGGATAGCCCGCTACCTGGACTTCTACAACCACCTGCGCCCCCACCAAGCCCTGGGCTACCGGACCCCGGCCGAAGTCCATGCAATCGGAGCAAAACCAACCTCCCCGCCAATACAGCTTGCGGGCACCTGCGTGCCCGTCTTTGGCTAAGGACAAAATATATTTTTAAAAAATAATATGAACACGATTTCCACCTTAATCCCACGTCAAAATTGTCCAAACAACCCCGTCCACTTCACAAGGCAGCGGTTAAAAAAATTTTATTTTTTTGAAACCAAAATGGGTCTGAACCGTATCCTATCTTATAAATCAATTAAAAATCTTAAAAAATTATATTTAAAAAAATGAATAATCCTCTCAAAACACTTCTCACTCTTTTTCTCTTAATCGCTGTTCCGGTTGTAATTTCACAATTCGGCCAGGCTTCCGAAGTTGTCTGCGATTTTTTTGCAATGGCTACTCTCCTGTGGATGGGAAAGGCCATGCTCCAAAAACAGTGGACTTACGCTTCTCCTTACCTGACAAAGGTTTCCTGAGATTAATCGAAGCGGAAGGATTTGTTTTGGGCGTGGTGGCGGAGTGTGTGGTCGAGGAGGACGAGGGCGGTCATGGCTTCCACTATGGGGACGGCCCGGGGGACGACGCAGGGGTCGTGGCGGCCGCGGCCGATGAGTTCGGTTTCCTCGCCTTGGGTGGTGACGGTTTTTTGTTTGCTTAGTATGGTGGCGGTGGGTTTGAAGCCGACCCGGAAGTAGAGTTCCTCGCCGTTGGAGATGCCTCCCTGGACGCCTCCGGAATTGTTGGTGAGGGTGCGGATGCGGCCTTCGCGGGTTTCGAAGAGGTCGTTGTGCTGGGAGCCGGTTTGATGGGTTCCGGCGAAGCCGCTGCCGATTTCGAAGCCTTTGGTGGCGGGGAGGGAGAGCATGGCTTTGGCCAGGCCGGCCTCGAGGCGGTCGAAGACGGGTTCGCCCAGTCCGGCGGGGAGGTTACGCACGCGGCAGAGGATGAGGCCGCCCACGGAGTCGCCCTGGGCCCGCATTTGCTTGATGCGCTCGATCATTTTTTCCGCCGTGGGGGGGTGGGGGCAGCGCACGGGGCTGGCGTCGATCTCCTCGCGCGTGGGCAGTTTTTCTAATAGGGGCAGGGGCATGGCGATGTCGTGGACGCGCTCGACGTAGGCGGCGATTTCCACATTTGCTGAAAGGGCGAGGATTTTGCGGGCGATGGCCCCGGCGGCGACGCGTCCGGCGGTTTCCCGGGCGGAGGAGCGGCCGCCGCCTTGGTGGTCGCGGATGCCGTATTTGGCCTGGTAGGTGAAATCGGCGTGGGAGGGGGCGGTATTTATCTTTCATCTCCGCGTAGGCCTCGGGGCGGGCGTCGCGGTTGGGGATGGTCATGGCGATGGGTGTGCCGAGGGTTTTGCCTTCGAATACCCCGGAGATGATGGTGACGGTGTCGGACTCCTTGCGTTGGGTGGTGATGTCGCTTTGGCCGGGCCGGCGGCGGTCGAGCTCGATTTGGATGTCTTTCTCGCTCAGGGGCAGGCCGGGCGGGCAGCCGTCAACGACCACGCCGATGCCGCCGCCGTGGCTTTCCCCCCAGGTGGAGATGGTGAAGAGTTTTCCGAAAGTGTTGCCCATAGATTTGTTGGATGCTGGATGCTGGTTGCTGGATACTGGATGCAAGGTGGGAGTTGCGGGATGCAAGATACTGGATGCTGGATGCCGGATGCAAGGTGGGAGTTGCGGGATGCAGGTGTCAGGTGCCGGGTGTCAGGAGGCATGAAGAGGAATTCAGGAGCCAGGAGAGGGGCGCCGTTGATTTTACCGTCTTGTTTGGCCTTGTGAATCCTTACTCTTTGGTATCCTTTTTTTCCTTATACTTCTCGAACCAGCCGAGAATATTGTCGACCTTGGCAATGAGATGAGAGGGCCGGGCGGCAATGCCGTGGGAGGCTTCCGGAACGCGGACCAGGGCGGTTTCAATTTTGCGAAACTTGAGCGCCTGATAGTATTGCTCGGACTCCGTAATGGGAGTGCGGTGATCCTGTTCGTCGGTTATGAGCATGGTGGGGGTTGTCACATTACCCACCAGGGATAGGGGAGAGTGTTCCCAATAATGCTCCGGCGCCTCCCAGGGAGCTTTTGGGAACCAGTATTTTATATGAACCATGATGTCGGTTGTTAAAACTTCACTGGTCCAATTGATGACCGGTTTGGCGCTGACAGCGGCACGAAAGCGGCCGGTTTTTCCAACGATCCAGGCCGTCAAAACGCCACCGCCTGAACCCCCCGTTACATACAAATGATCCTCGTCAACGTATCCATTGGCGATGACCGCATCCACTCCGGACATCAAGTCGTCGTAATCCTTGCTGGGGTAGTTGTGGTGAATCTCATTGGCGAAGTCATAGCCGTAGCTGGTCGAGCCTCTGGGATTGCAATACAAGACGACATACCCTGCCGCCGCATAGAGCTGTAATTCTATAGAGAAGGTGGGGCCGCCGTGGATTTCCAGGATAAGCGGGTATTGATTGTTGGGATCGAAATTCGGGGGCTTCATCACCCAGCCTTGTATTTCGTAATCCCCGACAGAGGTGGTCCAAGTCAACTCTTCGATTTGAGCAAGGGTTTTGTGGGCCAGGAAATCTTCATTCAGGCGCGTGAGCTTTTGAGGCGCGCTGCCCAAACGCCCCACAGCGACGTCGGATGGCCGATAGGGTGTTGTGCTGGTATAGGCGTAGGCGCCGTTGCCCGA
>CBDDCJ010000002.1:0-55704 GCA_965226205.1 Opitutales bacterium
CACTTTCAATGAATACATCCACTTAATATCGCGTAATACTTGCGATATTTAATAAATTTATCTTTTTTTGAGGTTAATAATTTCCGTACTTAGTCTGTCCTGGTCCGATGCGATTTATTTTACCTTTCAAAATTTTAATTCTTCTGTTTTTCGCAGACATTTCGACACGGGCACAGGCTGCGGGGGAAATGCCCTCCCGGGAAGAGCTGGAAGCATTTGCCGATGCCTGGATGGCGGAAAAATTGGCCGCATACCATATTCCGGGAGCCGTCCTGGTGGTGGTGAATGATGGAAGTTTTTTATTGGCCAAAGGTTTCGGTTTGGCCGATCTGGAATCGCAAATACCCATGCATCCCGGAAAAACCATTTTGAGAGTTGCCTCCAATTCAAAATTGTTCACCGCCACGGCCGTCATGCAAGTCCATGAGGAAGGACTGGTGGACCTGAAAACCGATATTCGCGCTTATATCGAGCCGGGTTTGATGCGGGCCTACCCGACTCCTGTAAACCTGCACCAACTCCTCACCCATAGCGCCGGAATCGGCGATAAATTTTTCGGCCAAACGGTTGCAAAGGCGGATGACTTGCTCCCTTTGGAAACCTACCTGGAACAAGAATTGGCCCGCCCTTTGGCCCCGCCCGGTTATTTTATCAATTATTCCAATCACGGCATATCCCTGGCCGCCCAAGTGGTGGAAAGCGTATCCGGGCTCAATTTTGAAGAGTATTGCCGGAATAATATCTTCACTCCACTGGGAATGGAGAATAGCGCATTTATACCGTCGCAACAACTCATGGGCAAAGCCGCAACAGGTTATCAATACATGTTTACTGGCTACCGGATCCTCCCGCTGAGGCACTGGCAACCCTATCCGTCTTCCTCACTCGTCACCACCGGTTATGACATGGGGCGATTCATCATCGCGCAGCTTAACAATGGGACATTGAATCTGACCGGGGAGGCTCCAGCTAATATTTTTTCTGCCTCCACCGCGAAAATCATGCACCGGCGGCAATTCACCATGCACCCCAGAGTTCCCGGCATGGCTTACGGCTTTTGGGAGCGGGAAGCAAACGGGAAACGCCTGTTATGGCACAGCGGCCACATGCCCGGCCATCGCACCGGCCTATTCCTCATGAAATCGGAACGCCTGGGAATCTTTCTCCATAGCAATTCTGAATTTTGCCTATTCGACCTTTTTATCGATGATTTTCTGGACCGGTTTTATCCAGCCCCGACGATTGACAGGATTCATGCGCCAAGAAGCGAAAACCTGAGTCGCTATGCCGGAGCTTACCGCCACAATTGGCACCCGCGCAGAACCATAGGTAAAATTGTCGCCTATCACGGAATTCAAGGACAGCAATTGAATGTAAAACTATCCGCGGACGGTAATTCTCTTATCATCGACGGCAAAAAGTATGATTGGACGCTTAAAAACCTCTTCAAGGAGGCCGAAGGCGATCAAATTGCCGCTTTTTGGGAGAACACAAGTGGTCGCCCCGTAATCCTTTATCAGGGCGGGATGCTCACCTATTACCGGTTAAGATGGTATCAAAGGATAGAATTTCACCGGGTTCTCTCGGTTCTTCTATCGATCAATTTCATCATTTGCCTGTTCTTCTGGTTTCGCGCCGGTAAATGGGATGGATTCCATTTATTAAATGGAAAAATCCCGCCGCCTGGGCAAATCGCCTCAATAAGCGCCGGATTAACCTGCGCTCTATACCTGGTCTTTGTCATCTCTATTTTGGCTCTACTGTCCGCCGGGGCCTATAAAATGGTCCAGGAGATTCGGTGGCCGCTGAAAGTCATTCTGGCCTTGCCCGTGTTGAGCTGCGCCTCTTCGGCCGTATTGTTCTGCTCGCTATTCGCATCCTGGAACCTTTCCGCCATGAGCAAGAAAGATAAAATTCTTTACACCGTCATTCTTCTAAATTCGCTCGCCGCCCTCTGGTTTCTCAACCATTGGAAACTGCTGGGATACCGCTTCTAAGCCAAACGGCCAAAATTCCCATTTCCCAATTTTCTGAAAAAGACGAAAATTCCAGCATTCAAAGCGTAAATGGACTTACCCCAAAAATTCGATTTTGCCTATTTTCCTGCAATATTTTTTCTTTTCGCCTTTCTAAGAATTGACTGATATCCTATGAAGGTTGTGACAACACAGCTGATCGACCTGAAATCGGCGCATCTGCCTCTGCTGCCGGATTGGTTGTGCCCCCTGGTCGAAGATGTCTTTTCCTTTTCCGGGCATCAACGAGATTTATCATAAAATTTCCCGGCGCATGGTCGAGCCGGGCAATGAAAAAAACTTTTTTGAATCCGCCCTCGACGTGCTCGGCGCAGGTATTGAAATGGAAGCCGGGGATCTTGCCAAAATACCCGCGAAAGGCCCCGCCATCGCCATCGCCAACCATCCCCTGGGCGGTCTCGACGGCGTTGTCATGGGGGCCATTCCGGCTCGTGCGCGACTCGATGTCCGGTTGATAGTCAACTACTTGTTCGGAAGCGTAGAGGAAATGCGGCCTTGGATTTTTGAGGTGGACCCGTTTGACCGGCCGCGAGCTGCCCGCAGCAGTCTGGCCGGCCTGAAGCGATCCCTGGAATGGCTCCGGCAAGGCGGGTTGATCGGCACATTCCCGGCCGGCACGATATCCCGGGCAAGCGTTCGGGATCGCTCCATAACCGACGGCCCCTGGAGCAATAGCGTCTCTCGCCTGGCGCGCCGAACCAAGGCGACGGTTGCGCCGGTCTATTTCGAAGGGCGCAACAGCCTCTTTTTTCAGGCCATGGGGCTCTGCCATCCGTTATTGAGGACCGTTCTGCTGCCCCGGGAATTTGTTAAAAGGAAAGACCGGCTCCTTCGTGTTAAAGTCGGCGCCCCAATAACCAGTCGGGCATTCAGGGAATTTGATACGGATGAACAGTTAACGGCCTTTTTGAGGCTTAACGTTTACATGTTAAAAAACGGTCCGGCCAAGATGGGGAAAGGTCAACGAAGCGTTTCTTTTTCGATAAGCAAGTTAAGAGAAATTCTTTCGCTCCCATCATTTCTCCTCTACCGATGGAGATGGTGAGAAAGGAAATAGACGACCTTCCCGCCAATCAGCTTTTGGTCACTTACGGCGCCTTCAAAGTTTACTATGCCAAGGCAGAACAAATTCCGGAAGCTCTGAAAGAGATTGGAAGGCTGAGAGAACTCACCTTTCGCGAAGTCCAGGAAGGCACCGGCAAGCAATTCGATTTGGAGCCTTACGGTTATTACTACCTGCAACTATTTCTATGGAATTGCGAAAAGCATGAAATTGTGGGCGGCTACCGAATGGGACGAACTGACAAAATTATTCCTCGTTATGGAATAAAAGGACTCTATACCAGCACGCTGTTCGACTACAAAGCCGGATTCTTCACCAAAATGAATCCGGCCCTGGAATTGGGACGTTCCTTTATACGGCCGGAATACCAAAAAAAACACTCAGCCCTGGCCTTGATATGGAAAGGTATCGGCGAGTACATCTCCCGCAACCTGAGGTACAGAATCTTGTTCGGAGTTGTCAGCATCAGCGAGGATTACCAGTTTATATCGAAAGAAATCATTATGGAGTTTCTCCGCCACAATGCTTTCGACTATTCCCTGGTTCCTCTTGTCAAAGAGCAAAAAATCCTCCTCCTAAATCCAGTTTCCCTCCCTCGGAAAGAGAATCGATTGGCAAGGGCCTGCAAAGGATCGATGATGTTTCCGCCCTGATTTCCGGACTCGAACGAGACGGCAAAGGGGTCCCCGTGCTGCTGCGGCAATACCTCAAACTGAACGCGACTATTTTAAGTTTCAATATCGATCCCGATTTCAGCAACGTCATTGACAGCCTCCTGGTGGTCGATGTCAGACGGGTGGATAAACAAATCCTCAAAAAGTTCATGGGCGCAGAAGGGGCTGCTCGTTATCTGGCCCATTATGGACTGGATTTGGAAGCAACGCCCATCCGTCAGCCCTGCCATATTAAGTGAATCTTGCATGGGCCGAGAGAGTTGCTTGGCAGGCTGACCCTGAGGCAATACCGCGCTGACTCAACAATCGGTGGCCTCAAGTTACTGCGATTGAGATGTTTCACCTTTTTTTGAAAATAAGAAGTCACTTAATTGTAAGGAAAAGCTAAAAAGCTCCACTAACCAGATACAACACCGCTCAAAAATGAAAGGATAAGTAATATGAAAATAAGCAAAACGAAACCATCACAAATTGAAAATTACAGGCGATTCAGGCGGATTGCCGTGGTCCTGGCAACCCTCTTAGGGCTGAGCTTTGGAGCTCAACTAAATGCGGGTTACTACCGGTCTTACCATGGCGAGTACGGTAGCCACTACGGCGGATTCGGTTATTCCCATTATTATCCGCATGGTGGTTATGGTCACTCCGGTTTCCGGTCAGGATCGTTCCATGGATTCTCACCTTTTTATGGGGATTACTACGTGCCACAGACCACCTTCGGAAAACAGAGCGTAGGTTGGAAGCACCTGGCAAACGGAAAAATCGAGCGAGCAAAGGAGAAATTTTCCCGTTTACAGAGCAAATCTCCTAAAAGCGGTTTGCCGAGAGTGGGATTGAGTCTCTCCGCGGCGATCGGTGAGGATTATGAAAAAGCGGCACACGAAATGCGCCTCGCTTTCATCCAGGATCCTGAAGGCACCGGCGATCTACCCTCCAGACCAAGGCTGAAAGAAAGACTTGGCGTTCTGAGGGATTATTACCAAGGAATTGTCATAAGTGACCGAAACGATGCAGATTCCGCATTCATGCTGGCAGCGTTGAGTTACTTGCTGAATGATTCGCAGAGCGCCCTGATGACGATCCGCGATGCAATTGACAACGGTGATGACTCCACTAGCGCCCAGAACTTGAAGATGCTTCTGGTCTAATAGAAAAATCTTGTCATTAAGAGCGGTTTCCGTTCATGGGAACCGCTTTTCTATGTACGCCGGGCCGGGAAGATGCTGCTCGTTATCTGGCCCACCATGGACTGGTTTTGGAAGCAACGCCAATCCGTCAGCCCTACAATATTAAGTGAAATAACCTGTCCTCGAAACGGCACATAGTAGCGGCCAAAGTTAATTGATAATTATTTAACCAAATAGTTAAATATATCTTGCATTGTCTGGAAAAATTTCTTTTATTAAACCATATGGTTAATAATACTGCCACTCTCGACGCCGTTTTTTCGGCCTTGGCCGATCCCACAAGGCGAAAAATCCTGGAAGAACTGACCGCCGGGGCCGCCAACGTAACGGCCCTGGCCAAACCCTTCCGCATTTCCCTGCCAGCCATTTCCAAACACCTGCGGGTTCTCGAAAAAGCCGGCCTGGTGGTCCGAACCCGTCTAGGGCGTGTCCACCGAATGAGGGCCGATCCCAAACCCTTGCGGCAAGCCGGCGACTGGATGACCCATTACGCACGTCATTGGGAAGGCCAATTTGCCGCCATGGAACGGATTTTGTCGGAACAGGATAAAAAAAATCAGGAAAGAATTTCGCAAACCTCAAAGTAGAAAAATAATAATAAAATAACCTAAGGAAAACCGTATGAGCACAGCTATAGAAACCAGAGAACATACCCTTAATATTAATCGTCAATTCAAGGCCCCTCGGGAGCGGGTCTTCGCCGCGTGGGCCGAGGCCGAAAAATTGCAACAATGGTGGGGGTGTGAAAACACCGTCTCAGTGAAATCCGAGATCGATTTTCGCACTGGAGGCTCATTCCGCCATGTAATGCAAACCAGGGAAATGGGAGAAGTGGTCATTTCCGGAACCTACAGGGAAATCACCGAGCCGGAAAAGATCGTATTTACCATGGTTTTCGAGGCCAAGGGCGAATTCCCCGGTATTGAGGGAACGCTCGTAACGCTGGAATTTATCGATAAAGGCGATTCCACCGAACTTCGTCTCACGCAGGAAGGCGAGCCCATGGAGCAAATGCAGAAGGATGTTAATTCCGGTTGGAATGCTTCGTTTGATAAATTGGAAAAATTCCTGTAAAAATAATTCAACTCACTCACCTAAAAAGCTCCCCAATTCATCCTTGGGGAGCTTTTTTATTTCTGTGTCTGCCAACGCGCATGAGCTTTAACGGATAATCGATTCCAAATGTGTCAAAAATACAGACTGGACTCCGTCCTAAAAAATTAGAAATTAAATCAACTCATTTCTCTCCAGGAAACAAATAGCGCCTGTTCTGGAATGAAATACACATGATGCCTGAATCAAGTCCAAAGGAAATCGAGGAATACCTGCACGAGCAGATACCGGCGACCCGTTTCATGGGCATTCGCCTGGTTTCGCGCAGTCCGCATGAAATCCGTTTCAGCGCCCCCCTGGAACCTAATTTAAACCACCGCAAAACCGCTTTCGGGGGCAGCATCGCCACCATGGGCATCCTGGCTGGCTGGGCCTTCATTCATTTTAATTTGCAAGAAATGGGTTTGCCCAGCCGATTGGTCATCAAGAAAAGCACAATCGATTTCATGGAACCGATAACCGGTCTATTCGAGGCTTCCTGCAAGGCACCGGATCCCCAGAAATGGAAAATTTTTCTCGAAAATTTAAAACAATATAAAATGGCACGCCTTAATCTCGTTTCCAATTTATACTTTCAGGAAAAAGTCATGGGCCGCCACTACGGGATTTATGTTGCCCGCCTCGATCGCTGACGGCCAATAAAAAAGGGGTCAACGTTCATAATTCATATTTTGCGTAGATCTTTTCGCCTCGCGAACCTGGGGATTATGGGGTGTAAGGTTTACCCCTCGGTGCTGTCGTTTTTGTTTAAGAGGTGTTTGCTTTCCGTTATCTGCCAGAGGAGGATTGCGGGCAGGCCGGTCAGAATGCTGCGGGCGCGCACGATGAGGGCGAGGGCCAAACCGGTTTCGGGAGCGATCCCGAACAGAATGCTCAGTAGCATGTAGCTGCCTTCCTGCACCCCGAGGGCCCCTGGAATGATGAAGGAGGCGTTGCGGACAGCCTGGGTAAGACCTTCCAGCACAATAGCCACAATGATGCCGACCGGATTTCCCAGATAATACATAATGATGACGATCTGCAGCGCATTGGCCATCAAACCGAGAAAGCGCCAGCAAAACCCGATAATCAAGTCCTTGCGGCGGTCATAGATAGCATCCAGCGCCCGGTCCAGCCCGGCAACGCTTCCCACGAAAGACTGCCCATCGCCCACTTTGACAATGCTCTCTAGCTTGTGGGCCAATCGGGTGAACAAATTAAGCCGTTGCGCCATGTAAAACCCGAGGATCAGGGCCGAAAAAAAGACCAATCCAATAACGCCGGCAAAGACTATTTCACTGGATCCTTTGTACAAAAACAAGAGGATCACGCTGATAAAACCAAAAATGGACTGGCAAACAATGGCCACAGTGACATCGGCAACGACGCTGGCCGCGGCCAGGGTTCCCGGCACACCTTTGACCGAAAGCAGGCGAACACGCACATACTCACCGCCCACCTGCGCCACTGGCAACAATGCATTAACCGATCCGCAAATCCAGCGCAAGCGCAGCAGGATGAGCAAAGAGGGCCGTTCCTCCGGGGGCAAAAGACGCCCCCAGCAAGCGGCGCTGGCAGTCAGCGGCAACACCTGATAAAGGCAGACAACCACAAGGTCCCAACCGATATTCAAGGCTGCCGCAAAGACTTTGCCGGCCCCCTGATGAATAATGAGGCCGAGAACCACCAAAAATCCAAAAATCCAAAAAAATAGCGCCGCCCGCTTCATAAAATTTACGCGACGAGTTAAAATGGGATTCCCTCACCAGAGCAAGGCTTAGCTGTGGAAACATTGAGATCATCGAGTTGAAAAAAAGGTCATTCCCATCAGCGCGTTCCGGGCAATACGCTTACGAACCACTTGTTTGGGCTTGCTGTGCTTTCCTTCCCTCCGCTATCAAAATGGAAAGCGATGCGGGCCATACTCTACAAAGCAAAAAACGAACCCTGGTTTCAACTTGGCGGCATGACCTTGCTGGAGCGAAATTTGCGCTACCTGCAAGCCGAGGGTGCAACCCGGGCAACCGTCGTCCTGGCGAAAGGGGAAACTCTGCCAGCGCTAAGCATCCCGCGACCACTGCATCTTTGGCCGAATATTGAGTTTAGTGAAAATGGCGTAACGAGTCTCGAGCAGGCCATGACTAAGCTCGTCCCTTCCGATGCCGATTCCGATGCCGATGACATATTCATTTACGATGCCAACACCCTGGTAGATCGAAGGGCTTTGGCGGCGCTCTATTCCGAGGATTCCACCTGCCTGCTTTTGGATTCCGGGGACCGGCCGCTGATCGCCTGCCAACGCTCCGGCGACCAAACCTTCGATCAGGCCAAGCGCATATCTATCGGCGGGATTTCCCCTTACGCCGCCGACATACGCGGCGATTACCCGGTATTTGCCCTCAAGGTGGGCGACGCATCGGAGGTCGATGGGGCCTGGAAAGTTTTAATTCAGCGTCAGCAAAAACGGCAGAATGATTTCATAGAAAAATACACCCACCCGCACATGCAAAACTGGATGGTGAAAAAAATTTGCGACACCGCCATTACCCCCAACCAAATTTCACTATTTGTCATCGTCGTGGCCATTGCGGCCGCCTTTCTCTTTTTTTACGGATTCTATTTTACGGCATTCCTGACGGCCTTTGCGGCCACCGTTCTGGACGGCGTGGACGGCAAACTGGCGCGCGTCAAGCTGATGACTTCCAAGGTGGGAAAACTGGAGCATGTGTTCGATTATTTCTACGAAAACGCCTGGTATCTGTGCCTGGCCGCCCACCTCTCAACGACACAAGATTCCGCCGCCTGGAAAGTGGGAATTTTCATCGTTTTCTTTGACACCCTGGATAAGATTCAAACGGCGCTATTCCAAAAAAAGGCCGGGCGAACTCTTGACGAAATGTCCGTATTCGACGAGCACTTCCGCCTCATCGGCGGCCGCCGCAGCATCTACCTTTTTATCCTCCTCGCCCACTTCATCATCCTGGCCCCCTATGTCGGTTTAAAAACAGTCCTGGTCTGGGCCGTCGCCACGGTGGCGATCCACGCCGTCCGAATCGCTTGGCATCTCAACAAAAATACCCAAAATCAAATCAAGCCCGACAAATGATAATAGGATTATGCCCAATACCATCCCATAGGGGCGAGGCAAGCTTCGTAACCCATTGATAATCAATGTGAGTTTTTGACTTTTGGGGGAATCGGATTTTTGAAATTTTATCACATGTTTCTCTTTTATTGCTTTTGCCACCTTGTGCTGTCCCATAGGTTTTTAACCAAACCCAGGGAAATAAGTCTGTTGGGGTGTCGCTCGCATTCTAAAGCGTCCACCGGCTGTCCCATAGAAATCGAGCAAGTCCCGCAGGTTAAAGCGATCCCAAAGCACGCCTCTGACAAGTGTGAACAGGCGGACAAAACTATGCTCCCAGCGGCTCAACCAGGCCTGGAAGCGGAGCAGCACATAGAGCAGCAAAGCGCTCCAAATTTGCCAGCGCACGGCATTGGCGCTATGGCCGAGGAAATCGCACAAGTTGAGCGTTTGTTTGATCTGGCGGAAGAAGGTTTCAATGGACCAGCGGCAGCGATACAGTTCGCTGATCGTATGGGGCGACCACTGCAAATTATTAGTCAAAAATTCCATCACTCGCCACTGGCCATCAATCTCCACCCATGCCGTTACCCGGCGCATCGGCTGGGGATAATCCTGACGGGATTTTTTGTTCTTAAGGACCACCAGATCATCGCGCAAAATATTGCCCTTGGGCTTCTTGAGCAGCCTCTTGACACAGCGCAAGGCCATGTTCTTTTTGGCCCGGGTGACAAAGTAAATGCCCCTCGAGGACAAGTCAAAGAGGTGGGCCAAATCGATGTAGGCCTTGTCAAACAATACGATTTCACCGGCTTTGAGGGCGGCGCACATTTCACGGGCTCGTTTGGCGTCATTGTCCCTGGCCGTGTCGATGATGGCAAACCGGGGCAGAAAACTTTTCAAATCCAGGCGCAAGTGACATTTGGCGGCCGCCTTTCGCCGACGATGTTTAGCCCAATCCATGCAGTTGGCGACCAAACCGATAGTGGACGAATCGACGATGTTGATAACGCGTTTGAAACGTCGGGGAAACCCCTTGAATTTACCACCCGCAAACCCCGGAGACAACGACTGCAAGTGCTTGAGCACCGACCAAAACAGTTCTCCCGACATCGCGGCATCGCGATGCTTGTTGGCGTAGGAAAGCCCGTTGCGACTGGGAGCGCTGGCCCCCCGGATACTGGCCAGCAACCCTCTGTGATGAGCGAGTCCGTCACAGACATCATTAAGCCCAATAGCATGAGTGATCTGAGCATAGAGCAAACTAACGATATGGCTCCATGGACTGAAACTGCGAGCTTTCTTATCGACACCATACTGGCGGGCCAACTTGGCCACCAGATGTCCCGGAATAAAATTGCAAAGCTGTCGCAGAACGCACACCTTGCATTTGGCTGGATTTGCTTTTTGTTTTTTCATAGTAACCTGCTTCTAGTGAAACAGGCGAACAAGAGCAATTCCAGCCGTTTTGCGTTATTTCCTATGGGATGCTATTGGATTATGCCAATTTCTTTAAAACCAAAACACACAATAGAATATACTCGGTATTGGAGACGTCATCATGGAAATTGAAAGAATCATCGCGATAGTATTTTCCCACCTTATGTTTATCCTCGGCCTGTCCGAGCTCATCCAGGCCAAATCCTGGACCCGCTATACCGAGGAATTGCTCAAGTCCGAGCATCTCACCATCCTGCTGCTCTTTACTTGGCTGCCCTTCGGACTGTTCATAGTCAACGGGCACAACATATGGGTCATGGGGCCGCCTGTCATCATCACCATTTTCGGCTGGGTGATGGTGATCAAATGCGCGCTCTACCTGCTGGCGCCGAAAGCTATGCTCGGCCTGGCCAAAATAATGATGCCGACTCACACCGTATTAGTAAGGATTTCCGGCTCACTCCTCATCATTTTAGGAACTTGGGTTATGTTCGACACATACAACCGATATGGCTGAAAATGAGCGATTCACCTCTTATTAAAATGCATGGCGAGGACCACGGTTAGGGTTTCGAATACGAATCCGCAAAATAGCGCGATTACTCCGATTTCAGCGCCGGACAATCCAGTGTAGGGCAATAATATTAATACGAGCAATATCGCGATAATCCGGGAGGGCCCGCTTGGGGCCAGGTATTTTGTTTGGCGCGCCTCTAGCGCGATGCCGTGAAAATAAGATCGGATGGCAACCACGAGGGGTAAAAAGGTGAATAGGATTAATGGCATCATGCAGCCATCTACAATATCGCCGCTTAATGCCATAATATCAACGAGGATGATTTCTTTAACCGGTGTCCAATAGGCAAAGGCCATTGCGCTGAATGAAATAAGTCCGCATACGCAGATGAATCTTTTGATTTGCGGCAAACTGTTCGGCTCATTTTTAAACGCGGTCGCCAAACTGCGAAGCTCGTTCAGCCAACCATAGGGTAGATGGCCGAGGGAATAAACGACGGCCAGGACAGCCATCGCTTCGATCCCGTCCGGTCCGCGGGAAATAAAGAGATTGATCATTGGCCGGCTGATTCCCTGAACGCTCATGGTCAACGCCAAGGGCCAAAAAAAGCGCAAGATATAGCCATAAGAAAGTTTTTTCTCCGCTTCCACAAAGAGCTGTTTTCGTGAAAAACGAATATATCCCAGATACGTTACTATGAGATGGGCGCAAGCGCCCGCATAAGTTGCCAAAATGGGCAAACGAATAGGGTAGTTGCGAATAAAATCGACTTTAAGCGATAGGAGCACGGTTAGAATACTGACCCCGATACCGATAAACGTTGCCAGTGCAGTAACCTCTGTGCGATGAGCGCGAAGGAGCAATCCGGAATAAAAATGGATCAACCCCTCTAAAAATGGGTACGGAATAAAACAAAGAAAAACATACCGTATGATCGAGGTCAGATCGACATCCAATTGATGCAAATTATGGATAAACAGGGCGCCCAGTGGAGTAAGCGCCAGAAGGGCTAGAACAGCGCCCATGAGGCAACTGCCGATCAAAACAAGGTTAAAAATTTTCCCTTTCGATTGGTGATTTGAGCCAAGGACCAAAACGAGCTGTTTCAACTGGCCAAATGGACTGATAACGAACGCAGTCAATACCCAGGCAATGCCGAAACCGGCCAGCGTTTGGGCCGCATTCGGCAATCGCGCCATCCCGCTATTAACAATTGGTCTCCCTAATTCATAAATCACCAATGTTAGAAATAACGGAAATATAAAGCGTATGAAACGACCGTAGAGCATTTCATTTAACAATGCTCATAATTTCTATTGGCCAACGCTTGCATCCAAAGTCAGGCGACTTCCTCTTCGGAACCGGTTTCTTTGTTGAAACGCATGGAGACTAATTTGGAGATGCCTTTTTCCTGCATGGTTACTCCGTAAATGCTGTCGGCGGAAGCGATAGTGCGCTTGTTGTGCGTTATGATGATGAACTGGGAGTACTTGGTGAAATTCTGCAGCATGGCCACGAAACGCCCGATGTTGGCGTCGTCGAGAGGCGCATCGAGTTCGTCGAGCATACAAAATGGGCTGGGTTTAACCATGTAGATGGCAAAAAGAAGGGCTACCGCGGTCATCGTTTTCTGGCCGCCGCTGAGCAAGGATAACGTTTTCAATCGGGTGCCCGGCGGGCGGGCGATTATGTCGATGCCGGATTCCAGAACATCTTCTTTATCGATTAATTGAAGGTCGGCATATCCACCCCCGAAGAGAGCATCGAAAGTATAGGTGAAATTTTTCCGCACCTGGGCAAAGGTGTCTTCAAATAAACTTTGCGAGGTCTGGTTGATTTTGTCGATTGCTTCCAGTAATTGCTCTTTGGACTTCCACAAATCGTCGCTCTGTTCCTTTAAAAATTCGTGCCGTTCTTTTAATTCGCGGTACTCCTCAATGGCAATCAGGTTGACCGGCCCCATCGAAGCGAGCCTCCCGCGCAGGGCCTCGGCCTCCTCCGTTATTTCATTCCAATCGGTATCATGCAAAGCTTGCAGGTCTTCCGCGGTGGGTTCGCCCAACTGCTTTTCTTCCTCCACTTTTTCCAGCGAGTCGGCCTCGTCCAGGTCCAGCCGAACACGCTGTCGGGCCAGTTCACCAGCCTGCCAGAGTTCGTTTTCCCAATCTACGTTAGGCAGTTCGACTTGGTACTCCCGGCGCGCCTCCTCGAGCAAAAATGAAATCTCGAGATTTTCACGAGCCAGGCGAACTTCATGGCGGTTCAAGGCGCCCTCTGCCGCCCGGTGTTCATCCCGTTGCAAGGCGATGGCTTCCTCTCCGGTTTTGATTTCATTTTCGGCCGCAAAATAGATGATCCGGTTTTTCTCTAACGACTCTTTGGCCGCAGCCAAGGTTTTTTCGATTTCGCGGACTTTGGCCGCTTCATCCTCGGCCGTTTTTTCAAGGGCTCCAATCTGATCTCCAAGAGTGTCGATCTCCTGCTCCCGGCTGATCTTCAATTGCGACAGTTCCCCCGACTGGCTTTCGATATCTCCCAAATCGCGGTCGATCAGCGCCAACCGCTGCCGCAACTCGGCCACTTCCAAACGGGCTTCGGCAAGCCTCTCCCGCCTCTGGTCGCGTCTCTCCCGAAATTTTTCCACATCGCTTTCCCACTCGGTGATTTTCTCCCGCAGGCCGTCGATCCGCGCATCGCCGGCGGCCAACTCCTTTTGCGCTTTTTCCAATCTACTTTGGGAATCGTCCCGGTGATGTTCCAGGGCAACCAATTCTTTTTCCGAAAACTGCGATTTGCGCTTATTTTCCTCGATGTTTTCGAGCGTATTTTTCTCCTGGGCCTGGGCGGCGGAAATTTCCTGAATCGTTTCCATCAACCGGGACCGTTGTACTTCCACGGCCTGTTCGTCCTTTTCCAGTTTTTCCAGCGCCTTGGCGGATTTGAGGCGCAAACCCTCCAGTTTTTTCTCCTCTTTGTTTTCCTCTTTTTTCAATTTGGCCAATTCCGCCTTGCGTTGGAGGTAGGTAGCCGATTCGCCCTGCTTATGGCCGCCATAGACAAGCCCCCGGCGATCGACGAGCCGGCCGCTCTTGGTGGCCGTCAGGAGAAAAGGGAAATTCGGATTTTTACTCCAAAAATCGAGGAAATCGCACAGGTTGCCGCAAAAATAGCAGTCCTTAAAAAGACTGTCCGCCAAGGGGCCATCTGAGTTGTTTTTGGTTTTTACAACCGAGCCGGCCGGCACCAGCCAGGAGGGCAGTTTTCCCTTCCCTTTACGCTCCGTTGGGGCCGCAGTCGCAATTTGCAGGCAGGCCCGCCCAAGTTTGCGCGATTCCAGCGCTTCCGTTACCGGGACCACTTTCCCCCAATCGCCAATCACGATGGTGTCCACCGCCGGTCCCAGCAAGGCAACCAGAGCTTCCGTATAATCGCTCTCTACATTCAGGTTTTTGCTCAACAGATGAAAGGCGTCCTCAGGCAATAACCCGTCCAGTTTTCCCTGCAAAATGGCTTTGGCGCCCTCGCTGAAACCCTCCAGTTTTTCCTGCAGATCGTTTAGGATGTGAATCCGGGCCGAGATGCCGGCCAATCCACGATCCGCCTCCTGAAATTCTCTCTGCAAGTCCCGAAACTTTTCCTGCGCGGCAGCCGCATTATCCCGAAGTTTTTCCAGTTGCGAGGTTTCCTTTTCCCGGTCCTTATTTCTTTTTTTAAGAACGGCCTGAATTTCCATGGATTCTTTTTCCAGTAAAAGACTCTCCTCTTTCAAACGGTAAACCTCTTCGCTCAGATTGGCGTGGCGCACCTGGTAGGTTTTTAGATCGACCTCCAGGGTCGTGCAGTTGGAACGCAGGCGGGTCAGACTGCTCTCAGCCATGAGCAAATCCTGCTTGCATTGCTGCAACTCGGCCTCCGCCCGGCTGAGTTTTTCCTGCGACTGCATCAGCTCGTTATTTCGCTCCTTGAAGACATCGCCGGAACTTCCCAATACACTGGCCTGGTCCTCCCTCTGGCGATTGTCCCCAGCAGCCCGTTGGGCCAGGTTATTTTTGCGTTCACTGATGCTGGCCAGCTCCTTTTCCAATTCGGCAATGCGGCCCTGCAAATCCTTGGCCCGCAAAAGGGCAAATTCTGACTGGTTCTGGGCCTGCTCTCTTTCCGAGGAAAGATTGAAAACACTCTGCTGTGTCTCCTGCAAATCGTCATAAAGGGCGCTGCGCCGGTTCTTTTTTTCAGCCAATTCCTTTTCTCTGGCCTCCATATTGGCGCCGAGGGCTTGCGCTTTTTTGCGAAGACCGGCGGCCTCCGTCTCCAAACCCGTGATGGACTCATTCAAACCGCTGTATTTGCGGGCCCCGGAGGCCAGATCGAGGTGGGTCAGGCGGCGTTTAAACCGCTTATAGCGCAACGCCTTGGAAGCCTGCCTTTTGAGGGAGCCGATTTGCCGGGAAATCTCCTCCATGACATCGGTCACACGGGCCAGGTTGGTATCGACCAGGGCCAGCTTATTGAGGGCCTCGCGCCGCTGGGCCTTGTATTTGGAAATACCGGCGGCCTCCTCGAAAATAGTGCGCCGCTCGGACGGATTGGTGGAAAGAATCTGGTCGATTTGCCCTTGCAGCATGAAAGAGTAGGAAACCTGCCCGATCCCCGTATCAAGGAAAAGGCGTTGGATGTCTTTCAGGCGGCAGTTCTTGCCATTGAGGTAATAATCACTGCCGCCATCGCGCGTTACCCGCCGCTTGATTTCGACTTCGTTAAAGGCGGTGCCCAGTTCCGCCTCGCAATCGGTAAAAATGAGAGAGACCTCGCTCAGGTTGACCGGTTTGCGCGCGTCGGTACCCTGAAAAATGACATCCTGCATGCTGCCTGCCCGCAAGGATTTGGCGCGCTGCTCCCCCAGCACCCAGCGGATGGCCTCGGCGATATTGCTCTTGCCGCAGCCATTGGGCCCCACGATGGCGGTCACCCCATCATCCAGGGCGATCCTCGTGGTATCGGCAAAGCTCTTAAAGCCGTTTAAGCAAATGTCCTTTAAATACATTTATTTTTTGAACAACGGGTAAAGATGTTTTGAGTAAAAAATATTATGTGCCGAATTTGAAAGACGCCTCCGCCATTCAGCAAGGCAAAATCGGTTTTTGGGGATAAGTATCCGCCAACCTTTGCCGGGCGCAGGAAATTCATTGCCCTTTCCCGTCATTTCGCAGATACTGTGGGTAGGTTTTTTTTTGGATTAAATCGCTGCCTGCTTATGGGTATTAACCCATCTTCGACAGTTCAAAAAGTTAAAGGGCTTATCTATGCGGATTCGGGATTAATTTTTGCCGTTAGTCTGCACTACATTTTGGATGATTTTGGGGCGGGTGGGCAGTTTTAGGCCCATTTTCTTGAGGAGGTCGGCACAGAGTTTTTCCGGTTTGCCTACCAGCCGTAAACGCGCTTCGCGTCCCCCTCGCAGCGGCGCCACCACGTCCATTGAGCGTAGATTTTCCAGTTCGTGCAACACTTGCCGCGCACAGGTGCCGAGGCCTTTGGCCTGCAGCCAGCTTTCCAGGGCGCGCCACATCGCCAGAGCCAGAAAACAGATCAGAATGTGCGCTTGCACACGCTCTTCTTTGTGGTGATAGACCGGCCGCAGCCCCAAGTCGCTTTTGGCGCAACGAAAGGCTGCCTCGGCCTGTGTCAGTTGTATATACCACCGCCACAGCTTTTGTGGGTCTTCCTCCTGGCAGTTGGTTCGCAGCAGATAGGTCCCGTGGGCCAGTTGGGCCCAATCGGCTTTGCTCTCGTCTTCGGTGATTTGCAATGCGCAGGCCCGTCCGGCGGCGTCGATTTGCACTTCTACGGTGAATATTTTTTCGGCCAGGGTGTGGCGGCCCAGCCAGCGGCCGATACGGCGTTCAACCGGATCGAGTTTCTGCCCTCGCCGACGCAAACTCAGGTCGATCTGGTCGAGCTTTTTGCGCAAACGCTCCTTTTGCTTGCTCAGCATGGCGGCTTCTTTTTGACCCCGTCCCTGGCTGCGGCAAAGCACATATTGCTCGATCTGGGGGCAGTCGGGATGTTTCACCAGTTTGACCTCCACCCCCGCCCGCACCTCGCAAAAATCGCCTTGCTCGAGCAGATCGAGGGCAAAGTTTTTAAGATGGCTCTTGGGCGTGCCCACGATGTAACGGGCCCCTTTGCCGCGCAGGTATTCGAGGTTGGCCTCGCTCACCATGCCGCGGTCCAGCACCCAGATGCGATCGGCCACCCCGTAATGCGATTCCATCAATTCGACCCTCTCCTGCACCGTGGTCACATCGGCGCGGTTGCCGTCGAAAACCTCATAGGCCAGGGGCAGCCCTTCGGGTGTCACCACCAGTCCAAGACATACCTGCTTGCAATCCGGCCGCTGGTCCCGGCTGTAGCCGCGCTGGGCCTGGGCATTGCCCTCGCACCGGCCCTCAAAATAGGTGCTTGTTATGTCGTATAAAAGAAACTCGAAACGCGTCCCAAACCAGCTTTCATAGCGTCCTTTAAGATGACTGAACAGTTCCCGGCGCAAGGGCAAGACACGATCCAGTCCGCGATACAAACGGTTGTCATAGACCTCATCCACATCCACCGCCATCAAATCCTCCAGCGCCGTCGAGCCATACCAGCGCTCGGCCAGAGCCAGCTCCGAGGCCTGTTCGCAAAAACGCCCCAGCGCCAGAATCGAGGCCACCTGGGCCCAGCCCACCGACTCCCGGCCCGGCGGCAAATGCTCCTCGAAGAAACGATGCAGCCCCAGCCGCCGCCACAGCGCCAGAGCCACATACACTTTGCCAAATTGACGCACCCGCTCCACCCGTATCCGACCCAGATTCACCTGCGCCCACAACGGAGCCTCCGGTTTATCCTCGGTAAATAAATCCAACTGCTCGGCCCCCGCAGCCTCATCATCGCCATCGAGGAGCCGACCGATCTGCTCCCAACCCAACCGCTCATCCTCATCGAGCCCCGGCTCCTTGCCAATGTGGGCCACGATGCGCTGGCGCGGCCCCTTGGCTGTGCGCACCGACTCCACCAGCGTCCAGTAATCATAATCCTGGCCCTTCTTACGACGACGATGGCGACGCAAATACATCAACATCGACCCTGCACTACTTCTCCGAAAAGGCAATAGAGTGGTCTGCACTACACGACATATTCACATCCCAACCCTGACAACCATGCGCCCTACAGCACGAAAAACCCTAAAAATAATCGATTTACCCCCCCCAACTGTCGAACTCAGGTTAACGCGCTCATACACGGATTCGGCTCCATCGGGATGTTCAACTCGCGGGCTTTCCTGCCTGCTTTTGTGACGGCGGTATCGCTGCGCTATGGCTCCTCCTTTCCCATCATCGGCAATCTCGACCTGCTCCAGGCCACCGGGGCCGAGCCCACCTGGTTCACCCACAACGGAACCATAGCGGCGCTGGCGCTACTGGCCCTGGTGGAGGCCTCGGCCGATAAAATGCCGGAGGCCAAACAGGTTCTCCAGGGGATCGATAAATACTCCAAAACGATCCTCGCCGGGCTGACCTACATGGGAGTGGTCAATGCGGTCGATGTCCAGTTTATCGACGATACACTGGCCTACGCCCATGCCAATGCCGGGATATTCGACGCCCTACCCGCAATGCTGGTGGCAGCTGGCACTTTCCTGACCACCTCCCTCCGCAACGGCGTCCATGAAATCATCGCCACGGCCGACGAAGATGACGACCTGGGCCTCCAAAACCTGATCAGTTGGGCGGGCGATTTGTGGGCCGGGTGCGGCATCCTGCTGTTGCTGGCCTTTCCCATCTTGATGCTCCTGGTAACGGGCGGCGCCATCGGTCTGCTCTGGCTGATCAAAAAATATTTCCTTTACCGCGAGAAAAAATCGAAGGCCGAGTGCGCCTCCTGCGGCGAACCCATTTACCGCCATGCCCTGGCCTGCCCAAAATGTTCCACCAAGGTGGATAAACCATCCAAAGTGGGCATTTTCGGACAATCGAAAAAACAACCGGCCGGCAATCTCGAAGTCCAACCCTACCGGCTGGCGGCCAAGAAACGCTGCCCCGTCTGCGCCACCCGTCTGACCGGGCGAACCGTCAAGCAAACCTGCCAGGCCTGCGGCCACCCGTTCATGGAAGACCAAGAGTTCGCCGAAAAATACGCCAGCCGCATCACACGGCGCCTACCCGGGGTCCTCGTCATAACGGCCCTGCTCAGCCTCATCCCGGTGCTCGGCCTGGTGCCCGGTATCATCTACTACCGGCTGCGCCTGGTGGCCCCCTTCCGCCAATACATCCCCCGCGGCTGCACCCTCGCCCTCAAATGGATGATCCGCCTATTCTTCTTCATCCTCATAGCCCTTCAATGGATCCCCGGCCTCGGAGGAATAGTAGTCCCCCTCATGGCCCTAACCAGCTACACCGCCTTCAAAAACCAATTCCACAAACTAGCGGGCATTGGGTGAATTACCACAAAACGACATTAAGTGCATCGTTGAAAAACAACCAATAAATTCAAATGGTGATTTATCTCACCTTAAAAATTCAACTTGACCCTATTAAATGGATCTAGATAGATTGTGATAACACCGATTATTGAATGACCCTCGACGAATATACGTTTTCATTAGTTTTACTGGCCTTTCCGGGAATAATCACCTACATGATGCTTAAGAGGGTTGCCCCACAATGAAAAGAAACGGGGTTTGAGGCCTTCTTGAAGATTATCGTTTTTTCCATATTTTCATATAGTTTATATGCCGTCGGAGAGCTTATATTTGCCAAAGTTAGTTGTAGCGTCATTGACGTTTCTATCCTAAATACTCTACTATCCGACCGATCCAGTGTGGGAATAAAGGAAATAACTGGAGCCACTGTCGCGGCCTTTCTGCTCTCTATTTTATTATCATACAGCTTAAAATACAATTGGTTACATTAGCATCCCATAGGAAATAACGCAAAACGGCTGGAATTGCTCTTGTTCGCCTGTTTCACTAGAAGCAGGTTACTATGAAAAAACAAAAAGCAAATCCAGCCAAATGCAAGGTGTGCGTTCTGCGACAGCTTTGCAATTTTATTCCGGGACATCTGGTGGCCAAGTTGGCCCGCCAGTAGGGTGTCGATAAGAAAGCTCGCAGTTTCAGTCCATGGAGCCATATCGTTAGTTTGCTCTATGCTCAGATCACTCATGCTATTGGGCTTAATGATGTCTGTGACGGACTCGCTCATCACAGAGGGTTGCTGGCCAGTATCCGGGGGGCCAGCGCTCCCAGTCGCAACGGGCTTTCCTACGCCAACAAGCATCGCGATGCCGCGATGTCGGGAGAACTGTTTTGGTCGGTGCTCAAGCACTTGCAGTCGTTGTCTCCGGGGTTTGCGGGTGGTAAATTCAAGGGGTTTCCCCGACGTTTCAAACGCGTTATCAACATCGTCGATTCGTCCACTATCGGTTTGGTCGCCAACTGCATGGATTGGGCCAAACACCGTCGGCGAAAGGCGGCTGCCAAATGTCACATGCGCCTGGATTTGAAAAGTTTTCTGCCCCGGTTTGCCATCATCGACACGGCCAGGGACAATGACGCCAAACGAGCCCGTGAAATGTGCGCCGCCCTCAAAGCCGGTGAAATCGTATTGTTTGACAAGGCCTACATCGATTTGGCCCACCTCTTTGACTTGTCATCGAGGGGCATTTACTTTGTCACCCGGGCCAAAGAGAACATGGCCTTGCGCTGTGTCAAGAGGCTGCTAAAGAAGCCCAAGGGCAATATTATTCGCGACGATCTGGTGGTCCTTAAGAACAAAAAATCCCGTCAGGATTATCCCCAGCCGATGCGCCGGGTAACGGCATGGGTGGAGATTGATGGCCAGTGGCGAGTGATGGAATTTTTGACTAATAATTTGCAGTGGTCGCCCCATACGATCAGCGAACTGTATCGCTGCCGCTGGTCCATTGAAACCTTCTTCCGCCAGATCAAACAAACGCTCAACTTGTGCGATTTCCTCGGCCATAGCGCCAATGCCGTGCGCTGGCAGATTTGGAGCGCTTTGCTGCTCTATGTGCTGCTCCGGTTCCAGGCCTGGTTGAGCCGCTGGGAGCATAGTTTTGTCCGCCTGTTCACACTTGTCAGAGGCGTGCTTTGGGATCGCTTTAACCTGCGGGACTTGCTCGATTTCTATGGGACAGCCGGTGGACGCTTTAGAATGCGAGCGACTCCCCAACAGGCTTATTTCCCTGGGTTTAGTTGAAAACCTATGGGACAGCACAAGATGGCAAAAGCAATAAAAGAGAAACATGTGATAAAATTTCAAAAATTCGATTCCCCCAAAAGTCAAAAACTCACATTGATTATCAATGGGTTACGAAGCTTGCTGAAATGGACGGGGAAAACTGGACAGTGGAATAAGGTGGTCTTGAACCACTAAATCCGCTAACCTATGAATGTTATTAAATCACGAAAGAGAAGACAATACAGTGCTGAGTTTAAAGCCCGAGTGGCCCTGGAAGCCATCAGGGGCGCTCATACCATCAACGAGATCGCCGGTCGTTTTGAGGTGCATCCCAACCAGGTGACCCAATGGAAGAAGCAGCTTTTGCAGGGAGCAACGGAGCTGTTTTCGCGCCAGCGGCAGACTCTCAGCAAGGACAACGAGACGGAAAAAGATCACCTTTACCAGGAGATTGGAAAGCTGAAAGTAGAATGCGATTGGCTAAAAAAAAAGTCTGAACAACTCGGTTGGTGAGAGGCGCAAGATGGTGCAACCACTTCAAGGAAAAATCAGTATCGGCAGGCAATGTCAGTTGCTGGGGCTGGCCCGCGGCAGCTATTACTATCGGGCCCGTGCCCAGTGCGAGCAGAACGTTCTCTACATGCATCGCATGGATGAGCTCTACACCCAATATCCGTTTTTTGGTTCTCGCCGGATGACCCAGTGGCTGCGTCGAGAGGGCCATGCAGTGGGACGAGGCCGCATCCAGCGGCTCATGCGCCAAATGGGCCTGGAGGCTATTTATCCGCGTCGAAACTTGAGCCAGGGGCACCGGCAGCACCGCATTTTCCCTTATCTGCTGCGGGGTTTGGCGGTCGAGCGGCCCGACCAGGTATGGTGCAGCGACATCACTTACCTGCGGCTGAGCCGAGGATTCCTTTTCTTGACCGTGGTGTTGGACTGGTTCAGCCGCTACGTGTTGAGCTGGCAGCTTTCCAACACCCTGGAGAGCCGCTTCTGTGTGCTCGCCCTGGAGGAAGCTCTGAAGCGGGCCCAACCTCAAATCTTCAACACCGATCAAGGCAGCCAGTTTACCGGCAGCGAGTTCACCTCGGTGCTGGGGCAAGCCGGGGTGCGCATCAGCATGGACGGGCGTGGCCGCTACCTGGACAACATATTTGTTGAACGCTTTTG
The DNA here is from genome assembly GCA_965226205.1 of Opitutales bacterium. Lineage (GTDB taxonomy): Bacteria > Verrucomicrobiota > Verrucomicrobiia > Opitutales > UBA2987 > JAJFLU01. The sequence continues at coordinate 22,509 of CBDDCJ010000002.1, forward strand.
GAGAACCCTCAAGTATGAAGACATTTACCTGCGCGAATACGCCACGGCAAAGGAAGCCAGCGAAGGGATAGCCCGCTACCTGGACTTCTACAACCACCTGCGCCCCCACCAAGCCCTGGGCTACCGGACCCCGGCCGAAGTCCATGCAATCGGAGCAAAACCAACCTCCCCGCCAATACAGCTTGCGGGCACCTGCGTGCCCGTCTTTGGCTAAGGACAAAATATATTTTTAAAAAATAATATGAACACGATTTCCACCTTAATCCCACGTCAAAATTGTCCAAACAACCCCGTCCACTTCATGCCTCGCCCCTATGGGATGGTATTAAATTGGTTAAACAAATTCTTTCGATTGATATATGCATCCGTTCGTTCTGGAGATAAGGATTCATGGACTTATCATCATAATTTACCTGATTCCCAAAAGAATGATGGATGGGTTTTTGTTCGAGATCACGAGAAGGCAATCATATATTATGGCGCTGTTATTGGTTGGTCAGAAAATCAAGACGGAAATAAGGAGCTTGTTCTGACCGATGCCAAAGTATATGGAGAAAAAGAAAATAATAAGGTTGAGTATTTATATGATTCTCGTATTATCTATTTGAATAAAAAACCTGAACATATATCCATCGAAGTCCCAAACATAGAGGGAAAAAATGAGCGAGAGCAAAAAGAGCAACATTCAGCTACAAGAGAAGGCGATTCGGATCACTGAAGGTTCAGTGAAGCGTGGCGGTGTGGCACCGAAGCCTACAGCCTCAAGACCGGATATTACACCTGTTGGGCAAAAAAGAAGTAAATAGCCAATTAAAATTTAAAACAGGTCGAATATTCTGAAGGGATCATTTCAATCTTTTTGATATTGGGTCTGAAACGGTAAAATATTTACTGTAGAGGCTGTCCCAAAGTTATAACCATTTGTTTTACAGTAAGTTAACTTGTTTATAAAGCTGTCATAAAGACCGTTTTTAGGGGATTTTGGGCAATTTCGATGTCTATAACACCGTCAGCCTTTCTCTTGTTTTGCATATTCAAATACAATTCTACCATAGACCTCTGTCTGACGCGATTATATTTATAACGAATAGAGGCCTTATACAGCGTTTTTGACGGAATTGAATGACTTACGTTCCCTTACAGTTCGGAGTCGAATATCTCAATTCGCAAAATTCGGGTTTTTGGGACAGCCTCTATGCTACGAACACTGAAACAAATCCCTCCCTCCCTTCTTCCCATTTTGCGGCTTACAACCGTCAAGGTATTGCTCGCAAGCTTGCGCTCCACCTTGACGGCGCGCCTGATTTTTGGAAGAGGGGTCGGGGGTTTTATGAATGGTTAACGGCTTGGTCCTTTTCGCGCGTTGGTATTTCATCGTACATTCGGGGACGCCTCGGCTCTCACCGGCTCGTCGAGCCGTACGTTTCCGGTCCCAGCAGATCAACGGGTAGTATCCAGGATCTATCGCCTTAGCGATCTAACTGAAAACCTCGGCCCGATCACAACGGTGCATCGCCTCCGCCATAAAATCCAAACTCACTTTTTGCTGGGCAAGGCTAACCGACGCTACGGTTTAGTAGTTCCAGTGTTTTGGAAGGAGGTCATGATTTAGAGTTCCCAAAGCTTGTTCAGAGGCACGGCAAGAAACTCCGAATCACTTAATTTCAGGGTATCGGTTCCAGCGTAAAGAAGGATACCTGATTGAAAATCCTTTCCACATTGATCCACAAGCCTCTCTAAGCCTCTCCCATCCTTATTACTGAGCGAAGTGGCTGCCTTGACTTCGATGCCCCATACTTTTCTACCTCTCGTGACAACCAAATCCACCCCGACCTTATCCTTGTCACGGTAATGCCAGAAACGCAAATCCGGGTCCGTCCATGCGGCTTGGGCTATAATCTGCTGGACGACAAATGATTCCAGCAAATGACCCATGCGGTCCCGCTTTTCGATCCAGTCATTTTCGGTCAAATCGGCAAGCGTTGCGGCCAGGTCGCTGTCAATCAGATGAATTTTTGGCGTCTTTATCAAGCGCTTGGCCGAATTCCGATGCCAGGCCGGCAGACGACGCACAAGAAAAAGCTTCTCCAGAACCGCAAGGTAGTTCTCGACCGTATCACGATAGAGGCCGAGGTCCCGGACAAGATTGCTGGCATTCAATAAAGTGGCAGAACGATGAGCCAGCAACTCAAGCAAACGGGCGACATCATTCCCGTCCTTTACCCGAGCAACATCCTGCACGTCCCGTTCGATAATCGCCTTCAGGTATTGCCGATGCCATTGTCGGGCACGTGCGGGTGAACGGGTGAGTGGCTCAGGGTATCCTCCAGCCACTAATCTCTGCGGCAGGTTGGGAATCCCTTCCACCGTCCCTCCGGTGATCTTTGGCTTGATGGCCCCTTCGAGAAAAGACTGAAGAAATGCACCCGTTTTGCGCTCCTTCTCTGCCTCAGTCAAGGGATGCAGTTGAATGGCCTCCATCCGCCCGGCCAGCGATTCGGTAGCTCGCGGCAACAAGAGCAGATTAGCGGAACCGGTAAGCAGAAAACGGCCCGGGCGGCGATCACGGTCCACACTGCGTTTGATCGCGGGCAGAAGTTCCGGTACCCGTTGGACTTCGTCCAGGGTCACCACCTCTGGAAGGCTGGTAACGAACCCGGATGGATCGGGCTGAGCCGTCTTGAAAATGTTGTCGTCGTCCAGGCTGACAAAAGCACGGTCCGGCGCAAACGTTTGCACTAGCGTTGGTCTTGCCACTCTGTCTCGGGCCGAGTAAACAAATCACAGGCGTATCCGACAATGCCTCCCTCAGGGCACGTTCCAGAATTCTCGGATAAAATGATCTATGGGCGTCCAATTGCGGGTCAGACTACCGTCCAATTGCTGGTTGTCAATCCGTCTGATTGCGGATTGATGCAAATGAAGTGAATCAAAATCCGTGAAGCAAATCGAAATAATCACCATTGCTTCCTATTAGTTCATCTTACGGCCATGATATTGTTACCACTTGATCACCAAATTCTTATGAGATTTTGATTCATTTTCGCTTCTATGCCTTAATAGGGTGAAGCAAATTGAAACTGGTTTTGCTTCACAGCGTATTATGTTGTTGTCCAGGTAGATATAAAAATGGTGAGGCAAATGAATCAAATTGTGCACATCAATTTCAACCAATTTTTGCCTAATTCGGAGCCGGATTTGATTCATTCCACTCCGCGTTCACCAAATTTCTCATCACAAACTTTGACCATTTCGTTAAATTTCCGCGACTGCTCGGACTGGTGGAGACGTGTCAGTGGTCGCATGCGTCTTTCACTGAAAAAGCGCATTTTCTTTCTGCAGGTGAGATTGTTCAGATAATCGCGAATATCTTTATTGAGTTTCAGTAGATCCATATTCTGAGTGACCCGCGCCCTTGAGAGTCCTTCTCTTTCAGCGACTTGAGACATTCTTAACCTGAGTTCGACAGTTGGGGGGGGTAAATCGATTATTTTTAGGGTTTTTCGTGCTGTAGGGCGCATGGTTGTCAGGGTTGGGGTGTGAATATGCCGTGTAGTGCAGACCACTCTATTGCCTTTTCGGAGAAGTAGTGCAGGGTCGGTGTTGATGTATTTGCGTCGCCATCGTCGTCGTAAGAAGGGCCAGGATTATGATTACTGGACGCTGGTGGAGTCGGTGCGCACAGCCAAGGGGCCGCGCCAGCGCATCGTGGCCCACATTGGCAAGGAGCCGGGGCTCGATGAGGATGAGCGGTTGGGTTGGGAGCAGATCGGTCGGCTCCTCGATGGCGATGATGAGGCTGCGGGGGCCGAGCAGTTGGATTTATTTGCCGAGGATAAACCGGAGGCTCCGTTGTGGGCGCAGGTGAATCTGGGTCGGATACGGATGGAGCGGGTGCGTCAATTTGGCAAAGTGTATGTGGCTCTGGCGCTGTGGCGACGGCTGGAGCTGCATCGTTTCTTCGAGGAGCATTTGCCGCCGGGCCGGGAGTCGGTGGGCTGGGCCCAGGTGGCCTCGATTCTGGCGCTGGGGCGTTTTTGCGAACAGGCCTCGGAGCTGGCTCTGGCCGAGCGCTGGTATGGCTCGACGGCGCTGGAGGATTTGATGGCGGTGGATGTGGATGAGGTCTATGACAACCGTTTGTATCGCGGACTGGATCGTGTCTTGCCCTTGCGCCGGGAACTGTTCAGTCATCTTAAAGGACGCTATGAAAGCTGGTTTGGGACGCGTTTCGAGTTTCTTTTATACGACATAACGAGCACCTATTTTGAGGGCCGGTGCGAGGGCAATGCCCAGGCCCAGCGCGGCTACAGCCGGGACCAGCGGCCGGATTGCAAGCAGGTATGTCTTGGACTGGTGGTGACGCCCGAAGGGCTGCCCCTGGCCTATGAGGTTTTCGACGGCAACCGCGCCGATGTGACCACGGTGCAGGAGAGGGTCGAGTTGATGGAATCGCATTACGGGGTGGCCGATCGCATCTGGGTGCTGGACCGCGGCATGGTGAGCGAGGCCAACCTCGAATACCTGCGCGGCAAAGGGGCCCGTTACATCGTGGGCACGCCCAAGAGCCATCTTAAAAACTTTGCCCTCGATCTGCTCGAGCAAGGCGATTTTTGCGAGGTGCGGGCGGGGGTGGAGGTCAAACTGGTGAAACATCCCGACTGCCCCCAGATCGAGCAATATGTGCTTTGCCGCAGCCAGGGACGGGGTCAAAAAGAAGCCGCCATGCTGAGCAAGCAAAAGGAGCGTTTGCGCAAAAAGCTCGACCAGATCGACCTGAGTTTGCGTCGGCGAGGGCAGAAACTCGATCCGGTTGAACGCCGTATCGGCCGCTGGCTGGGCCGCCACACCATGGCCGAAAAAATATTCACCGTAGAAGTGCAAATCGACGCCGCCGGACGGGCCTGCGCATTGCAAATCACCGAAGACGAGAGCAAAGCCGATTGGGCCCAACTGGCCCACGGGACCTATCTGCTGCGAATCAACTGCCAGGAGGAAGACCCACAAAAGCTGTGGCGGTGGTATATACAACTGACACAGGCCGAGGCAGCCTTTCGTTGCGCCAAAAGCGACTTGGGGCTGCGGCCGGTCTATCACCACAAAGAAAAGCGTGTGCAAGCGCACATTCTGATCTGTTTTCTGGCTCTGGCGATGTGGCGCGCCCTGGAAAGCTGGCTGCAGGCCAAAGGCCTCGGCACCTGTGCGCGGCAAGTGTTGCACGAACTGGAAAATCTACGCTCAATGGACGTGGTGGCACCGCTGCGAGGGGGACGCGAAGCGCGTTTACGGCTGGTAGGCAAACCGGAAAAACTCTGTGCCGACCTCCTCAAGAAAATGGGCCTAAAACTGCCCACCCGCCCCAAAATCATCCAAAATGTAGTGCAGACTAACGGCAAAAATTAATCCCGAATCCGGCAAAAATTAATCCCGAATCCGCATAGATAGAGGCTGTCCCAAAGTTATAACCATTTGTTTTAAAGTAAGTTAACTTGTTTATAAAGCTGTCATAAAGACCGTTTTTAGGGGATTTTGGGCAATTTCGATGTCTATAACACCGTCAGCCTTTCTCTTGTTTTGCATATTCAAATACAATTCTACCATAGACCTCTGTCTGACGCGATTATATTTATAACGAATAGAGGCCTTATACAGCGTTTTTGACGGAATTGAATGACTTACGTTCCCTTACAGTTCGGAGTCGAATATCTCAATTCGCAAAATTCGGGTTTTTGGGACAGCCTCTAGATAAGCCCTTTAACTTTTTGAACTGTCGAAGATGGGTTAACTCTGGGTTAGATTTCATCTCATGCGCCCATCTCAAGGCCAAATGAATGGGATGCTTGGCAGCTTCCTGAGCAACCGGTTCTTTATCCATTTCGGGTCTATAGGATTCCGGATACCGAAAAGGATAGGCGATGATCACGTCATGTTTGCCACGCAACGGAGTTATCCCGATAACCAGGGAAAGGTCATAGGAAGTTCGCGTTTTTCCCCTGCCCGAGCAGCCATTGATAGTGGCAGAGTACCGGCCTGCAGCGTTTAACAACAGGTCGCAGGTTCGACGCTACGAGCCAGGCGGGTCAAAATGGGCCAACGCATGAGTTGGGAGAATGATGACATGGGGGTATTGTCATCTTTTTATTCCTTTTCTTTATCGATTTCCCTTTGAGCTAGAAAGGCGCATCCTTCCACATTCGGCTTCTCTCGCCGGCCCATAATCCAGCCCCGACAGTCCCGGCTGCCACAGCAGCAAGCGAATTGCCCCGAAAGCATATCCTCGGTAGTGGCATAATCATAAGCGAGAGAGTCGCCGGGATGAATTTCCCTCGCCGCACGCGCTTCCCAGAATTCTGTGTCAATCGCAATATTCGGGTCGCAGCTATGCAGAAGAAACCGACAAAACCATGGATCGTGAAAATGTAATGTGTCCGAAATCTGGATAGTATCTAAAGTCGTTTGCCTGGTTAGAATGCCGGAAAGCCTGGCGACATTTTCGCCTTTCCTGAACCATGCTTTCGACCGCATAAACCGCCCTTTTTCATCTAAGGCGCCTACAACCTCGAATTGAGCGGAAGTAGGATGACCCTCTTCCGGTGGAATGAAGCCAGGATATAACGACTTGGTTGGCTCATCCATTGATTTACGAGTAGCTTTTAAATCAATTTCATTCATTTGTCACTCTCCCTTGAAACGCATCCACTAATTTTGCCGGAGAACGAAAAGTTTCCCGATTGCACGAAAATCGCTTGCTGAGTGGGACAAAATTTCCCATTTTAGGAGAATTCAAGGATTCCATCTATGATCCACAATATTTCTTTAAACCACAGATCACACAAATAAGTACAGTTTAACATTTACGGGAAATCTGTGCCCATGTGTGTAATCTGCGGTTGATAATAAGGAAATTGAAGGAATTTTTCCCTGGGACCTGAAAACTATTAAGAAATGTCGGCCTCTATTTTAATTGTCGATGATGAGAAGCATACCCGCGAGGGCCTCATGCAGGCGCTCACGGATGACTACGAGGTCTATCAGGCGGTCAATGCCCAGGAGGCTTTTAATCTGATGGAGTCCGAGGATTTCGACGTTGTCCTGACCGACCTCAGAATGGCTGGCAAAAGCGGCATGAAAGTCATCGAAAAATCTATTTCCCTGCCACGCCAACCTATCATCTTGATGATGACTGCCTATGGCAACGTGGAAACCGCGGTCGAGGCCATGAAACGTGGCGCCCACGATTTCCTGACCAAACCGGTCAACCTGGAAAAGTTGGAAATTCTCATTAAACGGGCCCTGCAAACCCGCCGCATCGAGGCCGAAAACGCCACTTTGCACAAACGGCTGGACGGCAAGTTCAGTTTCGAGGGAATTGTCGGCAACTCTTCCGCCCTGCGCGATGTGATCGACATTGTCAAGCGGGTGGCCCCATCAAAGGCCACCGTCTTGCTGGAGGGCGACACCGGCACAGGCAAGGAACTATTCGCCCGGGCGATCCATCAAAACAGTGACCGGACCCGCGGGCCGTTTATTATCGTGCATTGCGCCGCCCTGCCATCCAATCTACTCGAAAGCGAATTATTCGGACACGAAAAAGGCGCCTTTACTGGCGCTACGGAACGCAGGATTGGCCGCTTTGAAGCGGCCGAAGACGGGACCCTTTTCATTGACGAAATCGGTGAAATCGATTCCTCCACCCAGGTTAAATTACTACGGTTCCTGGAATCCCGTGATTTCGAGCGCTTAGGCAGCCAAAAGCCAATCAAAGTCGATGTGCGGTTGGTGGCGGCGACCAACAAACCACTGGAGGAACTGGTTAAAAAAGGCAAGTTCCGGGAAGACCTTTATTATCGCCTCAATGTGGTGCCCATTCGACTGCCATCCTTGAGTCAGCGACCGGAGGATATCCCCCTGCTGCTAGATCACTTTATCACCCATTTTATAGAGGAAAACGGAACCAGACCGATCGAGTTGAACCCCGATGCCATTAATATCCTGAAACGTTACAGATGGCCCGGAAACATACGCGAATTGCGAAATTTCGCCGAAAATATTGTCGTGCTTAAGCGCGGCGGCCTGATAACCGCCTACGACCTGGACCCACGGTTCCTGCAATCGCGGTCCGTCATCGGGGGCGAGAGCCCGGAGCCCTCCGCCAATCCCCTTTCGGTCGAAGAAAATGAAAAACGGCTCCTGCGCGTGGCTCTCGCCGAAACCGCCGGCAACCGCAGCCGGGCCGCTCAAATCCTCGGCATCAGCCGGCGCACCCTCTACCGAAAATTACGGTTATGGCCCGAATTGGATGTATCCCCTGGCAACACCGGTAAACCCCATTCGGAGGACCGGGGTTAATAATAGGAGCTATTTGTTCTCATGGGATCATTCAGACTGCAGCGGCTGGTTCATTGGCTGGAACTCGGACAGGGAAAACGAGTCATCCTGTTCATTTGCCTGCTCGTTTTCATCGGTCTTTTCACCTGGTATCACGGCTATAAAAGATTTGCCGGGCCCTCCTCGGAAAACATAATCGAGTTTGCCCTGGTTGGGAAAAATTTATCCGAAGGGAAAGGATTCACCTCGCCGGTCATCTACCCGCAAACGCTCGCCTTTCTCGAAAATCAGGACGAAGGCTATCTTTTATCCAAAAACAAACCATTGCCCGATCTTTATCACGCCCCATTATATCCATTGGTGTTGGCTGGGGCATTAAAGATTTTGCCCAAAAGCGTTAGGGAACAAATCTGGTCCGATCCCGTTTCCAAGCCCGGTGAGTCCTATCCGGGCTTCAACGCTGATTACTTCCTCCTGGCCGTCAACGTGTTCTTTTTTCTCCTCAATTGCCTCATGACCTACTAGTTGGGCAGGTTCATTTTCTCCCCCACTGCCGGCTTGATCGCTATGTTAGGGGTATTGTTTTCGGTAGCCCTATGGGACAGCGTACTGGCCCTCAACGGCATATCCCTCCTCCTCTTCCTTACGCTGCTCTTGTTTCAACTCTGGTCAGTGCTGGAACGATGGTTCTTGCAAGACCCATTGCTTCAGGGAAAAGGCGCTCGATCAAGCCTTCTATGTCTGATTGCCGGCCTCATCGGAGGGCTCCTTTTTTTGACTGAATATACGGCCGGTTTTATATTTCTCGTATTCGCAGGATACCTCGTGGTTCGCTTTCGCGGGGCTTATAGGGTAAAAATGCTCAGTCCAGCATTACTCGGGTTTCTATTTGTGGCCACTCCCTGGTGCTGGCGAAATATCACCTGGACCGGCCACCCTCTCGCCCTGGCCAGCCAAAACCTCGCCTTGAAAACGGGCGACAGCACAGCCGAACCGGAAACCTTTAAAAAAAGCCTGCAAGCCGCCGGTCCCGAAACCAGCTTCCGCAAGATCGCCAACAAGGGCCTCAAGGGGCTGGAAATCAACCTCAAGGAGCGCCTTTGGTCGGGCGGGGCCTACATTTTCACCGCCTTTTTACTGGTCGGCTGCCTCTACCGCTTTCGCAACCGCCTGGCCAACAGCATGCGTTGGTGCGCTGTATTAACCATACTCATCGTTCTGGTCTTGCAGCCATTTTTCAACAGCGGCCTCTCGCAAAGACTGCCCGCCATTTATCTGGCACCCCTCATCATAATATTTGGGGCCGGCTTTGTCATCATCATGCTGGAAAGTACCGGACGGCGATTACAAATGGAACGCATGGTCTGGATTTCGGCCTTGCTGCTTTTCCAGGCCATACCGATGGTCCACAACTTGATGGAGCCGAAAAGAAATCCATTCACATATCCGCCCTATATCCCCTCTCTGCTGGCCCGTACCCGCACCCACCTGACCGATCAATTTTACCCCGGTTATGGCATCATGTCGGATGTGCCGGCCGGGGTGGCCTGGTATTCCCAACAACAGGTGTGGGCACAGCCCGGCAAATATTCCGATTTTGTGGAGACGCTCCTGCGTCAGGAAATTGGGGCCCTCTTTCTTTCCCCCAAAGTGCTCGACCAACCATATTTTCACCAACTGCTGCACGCAGACCTGGAATTGGGAGACAATTATCGAAAGAAAAGATATTGGGGCGCTGTTTACGGAAGCCTGCAGCAGGGCACCGCACCGCGGTTTTTCCCCTTGAGCCAGGTCCAGCAAATTTCCACCAACATGTATGTGCTCTCCAATCCCCTGGCATGGCGTCAGGAATAAAAAAATTTATGTTGACCCAGCGTGGTTTAGCCTGCACCTTTACCGGCGCTTAGGACAGATGAATAAAGCCAAACTACTCCTCCTGCTTCTTGCATTACCCACCACGCTATTCGGCGTTTACGCTCCCATCCCGGAGCAGGAACAAGGAAAAGCCCTCGTTTTGAGCCTGGAAACCGGCTATCTTTACGATGATAACATCCTGGGCAGCCCGGTCGATGAAATCGGAAGCTCCGTCTTCGCAGTTATCCCCGGCGTCAAGTACAACGCCGCCATTGAGGCGCAAAGTTTTTTCCAGGCCTCCTACAAACTGAACGCCCTCTTTTATTCGGATCGCCCCACCGAGGACAAGCTCTACAATCATTTTTTCAACGTCAAGTATTCACACACCTTTTCGCCTACTCTCATTTTGGAAGTATCCGACGCTTATTCATTAATCGACAGCCCGGAATCTTTTTTGTTAGGCCTTCCATTGCAGACCAATCAGTCCAACGACATTAATCAATTCGATTTCAGCCTGGCTGCGGGTTTGAGCCCGAGAACCAGCATGCTCTTCAAATACCGCAATTTCAACTTTGCTTATGACGATGCAAATGTAGCTCCTGTTTTGGATCGCAATGACAATCTCTTTGGTCTCCAGGTGGGCTACAACTGGACCCCGGAAGCTTCATTGGTCTTCGAATATCGATCCCAGGACCGCGCATACAGCACCGCTGCCGGTTTGAAGAATAGCGATTCCAGCTTTTTCCTGTTCGGGCTGGACTGGATTCCAAGCCCCACCTTTCAGATAAATGGGCGTATTGGCGTGGACGAACGCAAACAGGAAACCGGAGCCGACGACACCAATCCTTATGGCCAGCTAACCGGAATTTACCAGTATAACCCCGATTCGTTTGTGGCTTTCAACATCACATACGAAACTGCGGAAACCTCGGCCCCCATCCAGTTTTCAGGCGAGGAAACTTTCTCCTTATTGCTCAATATACAACATGCCCTCTCGAGCAAGATTTTCCTGGGCGGCTCTATTTATTACGATTCGGCGGACCTCATCGCTCAGGCCGCTCCCGCCAATATTAGCGACAATACCGTTCGCCTCGGCCTAAGCGCCATCTACCAGCCCACTTAAAACTGGTCGATCATTTTTAGTTACGATTTTGACGATACCGATTCGGATGATTTTATACGCACTGAAACCCGCTCCCGGGTTGGAATCAGCGCCCGTTACACCTTTGGCCTCTAAGCCTGGAAAAATATTATTTTATCCAATCGCGTCCGGTCGGCCACCCGGCGCCGGCAGTCCCAATTTTGAACCGGAGAAACTTGCCGCGGCCAACAAATTCATCCTTGTTCCACCTCAATTGAAGCAATATTTGCGGACCCTTCGCATCCATCATCCATGGAATCCAATCTAAAAACGACGGCGGCAGGCTTTTCCCTCGGCGACTTCCTTAAAGTCCTCAAAAACCGTTGGCCACTGATTACGCTTTTGCTTCTTCTGGTACTCAGTTCCACGGTTCTTTTTACCTATTTCATGCCCAAATGGTACCTGTCCGTAGCTGGGATACGAGTGGAAAAAGCCGAAGGCCAGGTATCTGTTTTCGAGCGCCAGTTGGCCGGTAGTTTCGATCCCTACTTCAACAAAGAGCAGTTCGAGATTATTCAAAGCAAAAAAATACTCTGTCAGGTGATCCACAATCTCGAACTCGTCAACTATATCAGTCGAGACCTCGGCGCGCCCATAAACGAGGAATATGCTTATCAATATATGGTAAATAAAATGCTCCAGGTGGAATCCCGGCCCGGCACCTCCCTTATCGACATCGGCGTCATGGTAAAAAGAAACGCCGATAAAGCTGCCGAAATTGCCAACGAAATTGCCCGCGTTTATGCCGAAGACCGCATTAAATTTGCCACCTCCGCCCAAACCGAGGGCATTGAGAGACTCAATCAGGAACTGTTGCGGCAGGAAGTTGCCGTCACTCAGGAACGCGACAAAGTCGAAAAATTGCGCCAGAAACTTCAAATTGCCGGTGTGGACCTCAATGCTCAAACCACCCGAATGGATATTGACAACCTGCGGCAACTCGAACGCACCTACATCGCCGTAAAAGTTGATTCCATCGCTCGAAAAACCCGCTGGGAGCAATTTAAAGCCGTCCCCATCGAAGAGCGAATCCGTTTGATCAACTCCGAACTCATACCTGACGCTAACCTGCAAAACCTCATGCAAGCCTACATGGTGGCCGACCAGCAGTATGTCCGCGTCAAAGGGCGTCTGGGCCAAGCCCACCCTGATTTCGTGGCCGTGGAAAGTACCCTCAAAAAAATCCACGCACAATTGCTGGACTAATTGATCGGATTCGAAAAATCCCTCGAAATATCCTACATCGAATCCAGGGCGAGAACCGATGAAATGAATAACCAGCTCAAGCTCGCCCGGGTCGATCAGATTCTGGATGCCCAAAGCAAAATGCGGCCCTTCGAGGAAGCCGTGAATCGATTGAGAGACGAGGAAAACCTCTTGCAAACCTTTAGATTGACCCTACGCCAGAGAGAAATCGATTTCCAGGCCCCCAAACGAACCATTGAAATCCTCAACCAGGCTGTCCCGTCTCTGCGTCCACACAAACCAAACTGGCTCATCAACCTGTTTCTGGCCATCGTCGGAGGAATCATGCTGGGCGTTGGGGCGGCTTTTATGGTGGAATTTTTCGACACCAGTTTTCGCTCCATCGAAGATATGGAACGAAAACTCCAATTGCCAATATTGGGAGTTATTTCACGCAAACTCATTTTGCTCGGGCAGAACAATTTTTCCAGTTTCGAAGCGGAACCCTACCGTGTCATCCAGACCAATATGGAATTGGCCAGAGAAGGCAAAAAAGGCGGGGTCCTCGTGGTGCAGTCCGCCGGGCCGGGAGAGGGAAAATCGACCACCCTTTACAACCTGGCCGTCGCCATGGCCTTAACCGGGCAAAAAGTGCTCGTTATCGATTCGGATTTACGCCGCCCCACCCAGCACCATTTATTCAATACCCCGAAAACCCCCGGCCTTCTCGATTGCCTGACTGGCGCATCTCAGGCCACCGAAGCGGTCGTAGCAACACAATATCCCAATTTGAAGCTCTTGCCCAGCGGCCAGGGCAAGCATATTTCGCTCGGTCTTCTGCATGGCAAGCAGATGGCCAGTCTGCTCGAAGAATACAGCCTCCATTTCGACAAAATCCTCCTCGATTCCCCTCCCGTAATCGGCATCAGCGATTCCAGCCTCCTGGCCAGCCTGGCCGACGGCGTGATATTCATCGTTCAGCATCGGCGCAACCCCCAAACCATGACCCTGCGGGCCAAGCAGATCATCGAAAATGTAAACGGCCACATCCTCGGCGTGGTTCTCAACCAGGTGCCTGATTCCGGGGACGAAGATTACAATTACTACACCAGCAATTATTATTATTACAGTCATAAAAAAGATCCCGGCCCTCCCATTTCCCACACCTCCATCCTTGATGAAGAGGTCGAATCCTTTGAATTCGAAGAATCCGAACCCACCACCAACCTGCCAAAAGTCTGACCTTATGGCGCATACCCTTCAATTCATCCTCGTGCATGAATTAATTGGCATTAAATTATGATTGCCGGGATGTTATTCCTGTTGACAACATTTTTTGCTCCTTAAACTTTACTCCTTCCATTCTACGCGGGCGTAGCTCAATTGGTAGAGCACCACCTTGCCAAGGTGGATGTCGTGAGTTCGAACCTCATCGCCCGCTCCATTTTTCACCGCGTTGTGAAAGCCTCTGAACTCTTTAAACTGCCGGGAAGCCTTCTTTCTTTCCAAAAGTATTTTTCACCGCGGGCCCTACCATGGAAATGGGTGCCGGCCATAGAAACCGCTCTCCTTGATTTTGATTTTACAGACGCCGCTCTGCCCGAACATGTGCCAACCGGAGTCCATATCGAGGGCAATGTCCACATCCACTCCAGCGTCAAACTACCGCCCTATTGTGTGATCGAAGGCCCGGCTTACATCGGCCCCGAAACCCAAATACGCCCCGGCGCTTACCTGCGGGGCAATGTCATAGTAGGCCGGGGCTGTGTTTTAGGAAACTCCTCCGAATTCAAAAACTGCCTCCTCATGGACGCGGTGGAAACCGCCCATTTCAACTATATCGGCGATTCCATCCTCGGCAATGCCGCCCACCTCGGGGCCGGAGTCATCCTGGCCAACCTGAGATTGCAGCGGGATGAGGTTTTCGCGTCAGTTCCCGAAGGCAAAGCGCCGACCGGCCTCAAAAAACTTGGCGCGATTTTGGGAGAAAAAGCAGAAGTAGGGTGCAATACCGTCCTTCAGCCGGGAACCATTATGGGAAAAAGATCGCTGGTTTACCCGGCAATTGCCTTTGGCGGCCACCTTCCCGAAAATAGCATAGCCCTCAGAAAATCTGAAGTGGAAATAATCCCGCGACGCAAGTAACGAACTATGGGTCCAGCGCCGGGGGCATCAAGCATCAAAAATGTGAAAACACCGCAAGCTTCCAGACATCTGACCCAGACACAGAGTCCTCAAACAAAGCTGGTCATACCGATCCTACCAGCGATGCTTTGATCCGAAAAGGTGAATGTTTTAGGCATTCAGAATCCCGATCACTATGGGATGCAGGATAGGGTTGGTCGCCAGAATCAGCTAACCCTCTCATTCAGCTATCGGCAAACCAATGAGCATTTCAAACGGCGGGTATATTGAAAACGCTGCAAGCTTTCAGACATAAGGCACAGGTCCAGAGTCCTAAAACGAAGCTGGTCATACCGATCCTACCAGCGATGCTTTGATCCGAAAAGGTGAATGTTTTAGGCATTCAGAATCCCGATCACTATGGGATGCAGGATGAGGTTGGTCGCCAGAATCAGCTAACCCTCTCATTCAGCTATCGGCAAACCAATGAGCATTTCAAACGGCGGTCATATTGAAAACGCAGCAAGCTTCCAGACATCGGACCCAGACACAGAGTCCTCAAACGAAGCTGGTCATACCGATCCTACCAGTGATGCTTTGAAACTTTAACGCTAATGTTTCAGGCATCAAAAATCTCGATTACGAATGAGGTGTGGGACGAGGTTGGTCGCCAGAATCGGCTAACCCTCTCATTCAGCTTATCGGCAAACCAATGAGCATTTCAAACGGCGGTCATATTGAAAACGCAGCAAGCTTCCAGACCTCGGACCCAGACACAGAGTCCTCAAACGAAGCTGGTCATACCGGTCCTACCAGCGATGCTTTGAAACTTAAACGCTAATGTTTCAGGCATAAAAAATCTCGATGACGAATGAGGTGTGGGACGAGGTTGGTCGCCAGAATCGGCTAACCCTCTCTTTCAGCCTATCGGCAAACCAATGAGCATTTCAAACGGCGGTCATATTGAAAACACCGCAAGCTTCCAGACATCTGACCCAGACACAGAGTCCTCAAACGAAGCTGGTCATACCGGTCCTATCAGCGATGCTTTGAAATTGAGAAACACACGCTTCAGTCATTCAGAATCCCGATCACTATGGGATGCAGGATGGGGTTGGACGCCACGATTGAGTTTCCCTTCACTGGATCGTTTCCTTGCCAGTCCGTGATCACACCTCCGGCCCCGCGAATGACCGGAATGAGCGCCATCAAATCCCACGGATTCATGATCGGATCGACCATGATATCGGCTTTGCCGGTAGCCAGCAAAAGGTATCCAAAGCAATCTCCCCAAGTCAACAGTTCCTCGACATGGGCGGTCAGGAGGCCCCAGTTGATTTCGTTTTGATTCGGGGCGGGCGCCTCCAGGCTCGAAGTCAACAGCCGGGCAACATCTAGAGTAGGCGTCTTCCGCATTTTTACCGGAATCCCGTTTAAAGTCGTCTCCTCGTTATTGCCAATCAAGAGCTGTCCGGTTACCGGGTTATTGATCGCGCCAAGGATTGGCCGGCCTTCCTTGAGCAAAGCGATAAGGGTTCCGAAAAGAGGGCAGCCGACGGAAAACGCCTTGGTCCCGTCGATCGGATCGAGCACCCAGACATACTCGGCGCCGCTATTTTCTTCACCGAACTCCTCGCCGATGATTCCGTGACCGGGATAACGATTCTTAATCAAACCGCGCATGATCTCCTCGGATTTCCAGTCCGCAAAGGTCACCGGGGAGAAATCTTTTTTCGTCTCGATTTCCAGGTTTGGATCGCCAAAACAAGGTCTTATGACCTTCCCGCTCTCCTCGGCCAGGAGTTTTATAAAATTTACCAGAATTTCCTCATTCATAAATATTTTATTTATTAATAATTTTTTGCAAAATAGCGGCTATCCATTATTTGCCAAGGGTGGAAGTAGCTTTGTGGGGAATTTGCTTGGGCAAAGCGGGTTGGGTTGTTTGAGTAGTCGGTCATGCATTGGTCGAAGACGCCTATTCACGTTATCGATTTCGAGGGCGCACGTTCTTATGGAGTGGTGGAGTTTGGCATTGTTACAATATTCGAGGAAAAAATAGCCAAGACTGCCACCAGCCTTTGCCGGGCTGACCGGCCCATGGACTCAAGGGAAGAGCGATTTCACGGCATCACAAATTTCAAAACCCGGGACCAGGCACCCTTTTCCGAATATTTTTCCAGGTTCTCCGAGCTTCGCAAAACCGGTTGTTTAGCCGCACATCACGCAGTTGTGGAAAACGGCCTCATAAAATCCGTTTGGCCGTATCCTCCCTTTTCGCCCGATTTTTTAAATACCGGTAAGAAAATCGCAGAGTGGGGGCCCTGGATTGACACGCGAATTCTTTATGCTTCGTTATTTCAACACTTGGAAAGCCATAAACTGAGAGATTTGCTGCAAAATTTCAGCCTTGAAAATCAGTTGCAAAACTTGGCCGATAAACACTGCCCTCCCAACCGAAAGCACTACCACTGCGCCCTTTACGATGCCCTCGGGGCGGCTCTTCTGCTCCTTTACCTGGGACAATTGTCCGAATTCAAACCCATCTCGCTAGAATGGATCATGGCCAACAGTTTGCCTCAAAAAGATCGGCGTGATTCTTTGTCGCAGGGTGAGTTTTTCGATCTTTAACTAGAACTTATCTAAAATTCGATGATGATGATGCAGAGAGCCATTATGTGTTTGAGCAAGGCGCGCCGGGCTGGAAGCCCTGGTGCCCCGACGGAACGCCGCTCAAACTCATAATAGCCTCTGTCCGAAGGATTTGTGCGGCACGACAGCCCCTGCGGCGTTGGTTCGCGCCCGAGGGGCTCCAGCCCATCGGACGCGAAGCCGCCTGGCATCTGCCACCGTGGCGCTACAAACATCATTCATCCGCGATTTTGAGATAGGTTCTAGAACCTATCTAAATTATCAGGCCTCCTCCACGTCCACCTCGATGACTCTGGACAGCCCAATCAGCTTGTCTCCCTCCGCCAGGTTGATGAGGCGAACCCCCTGCGTGGTGCGGCCGATAACGCGAATATCTTTGACCGGGCTTCTCACCGCCTGGCCCGATTGGGTCAGCATCATGATTTCATCCTTCTCATGCACACTCAAAGCGCCGGCCACATTCGAGCTGCGAATGGCGATGATTCCGCTTCCGGCCCGGCTTTGCACCCGGTATTGATCGAAATTGGTGCGCTTGCCCTGCCCATTCTCACCCGCGATGAGCAAGGTGGCGTCCAGTTTCACCACTTCAAAAGTCTTCACCAAATCCTTGCCCTTCAATTTTATACCCCTGACGCCGCGGGTTGCCCGCCCCTGGTCACGAAGGTCGGTTTCCTTGAACCGGATGGACATTCCTTTGTGGGTAATGATGACCAACTCATCCTCGCCGTTGGTTAAATTGGCTGCCATAAGCTGGTCGTTCGCGTCGATCTTAATCCCGATTAGGCCCCCCTTGCGGTAGTTTTTGTAATCGGCAAGATTAGTTTTTTTAACCACACCATTGCGGGTGCACATGACCAAGTGCAAATCGGCGGTGAAATCCTTTACGCAGATCATGGCGGCTAATTTTTCATCCTTTTGCATCTGCAAGACATTGACTACTGCCCGGCCTTTGGAAATGCGCGAGCCCTCTGGAATATCATAAACTTTTTCCACATAAACCCGCCCGTTATTCATGAAGAACATAATGTAGTCATGGGTGCTGGCGGTGAAGAGGTGCTCCACGAAATCTTCCTCGTGCGAACCGGTGCCGATGACTCCCTTGCCGCCGCGCCGCTGCGAGCGATAGGAACTTACCGATGTCCACTTGATAAAACCGGCATGGGTAACCGTTATCAAACAGCCCTCGTTGACGATGATGTCTTCCATGCGGAACTCGCCTTCGGCCGCCAGCAGCCTGGTCTTCCGGGGAGAGGCATACTTCTCCTGCACCTCCCGCAATTCTTTTTTGATGACGGATAGCAGTTTTTGCTCGCTATCGAGGATTTCCCGCAGTCCGGTGATAATCACCATCAATTCGCGATATTCGTTCTCGATTTTTTCCTGTTCCAAACCCGTCAATTGATAGAGCCTGAGGTCGAGAATGGCGTCAACCTGCCTCTTCGTAATCGGGTAGCGGGCCATCAATCTGGTGCGGGCATCATCGCGATTGGTGGAAGCGCGGATGATTTTTACGATATCGTCGAGATTAGTCAGAGCGATCTTGTAACCTTCCAGAATGTGGGCTCTCGCTTCGGCTTTCCGTAATTGGAAAGCGGTCCTGCGATAAACGACCTCCCGCCGGTGCTCGATGTAGCAAACGATCATTTCCTTTATGTTCATTTGCTTGGGGCGCCGTTTATCCAACGCCAGCAGGATAGCCCCGAAGGAGGATTCCAACTGGGTCAACTTGAAGAGTTTGTTCATGATCACGCGGGGCACTTCGCCCCGTTTCAACTCCAATACGATGCGGGTCGCTTCATCCGACTCGTCGCGCAAATCGCTGATTCCATCGAGGATTTTATGGGTGATCAGTTCCGCAATTTTAGTGACCAAGGTGGCCCGGTTGACATAATAGGGGGTCTCCGTGATGACGATTTGCTCTTTCCCCTGTTTGAGTTCTTCAACATGGGCGGTTCCCCTGACTTTAAAGATGCCCCTGCCGGTTTGCAGGTATTTGACCACTCCCTCGTTGCCCATAATGGCGCCGCCGGTCGGAAAATCCGGGCCCGGCACTATCTCAATAACATCATCCAGCGCGATCTTCGGATTGTCGATGATGGCGCAGGTGGCATCGATAAGCTCGCCCAGATTGTGCGGGGGTATATTGGTCGTCATACCCACGGCGATTCCGGTAGAGCCGTTCATCAAAAGATTGGGCAGGGCGGACGGCAGAACGCTCGGCTCGGTCGTGCTCTCTTTATAGTTGGGAACAAAATCGACCGTGTCCTCGTCGAGGTTCTTCAACATGCCCTCGGCCAAATCGGTCAGCTTGCACTCCGTATAGCGGTAGGCCGCCGGGGGATCGCCATCAATGGAGCCGAAGTTTCCCTGCGGGACGATCAAGGGGTAGCGCAAAACCCACCTTTGAGCCATGCGAACCAAAGTGTCGTAAACGGATGTGTCGCCGTGAGGGTGATAATTTTTGAGCACCTCGCCCACCACCCCGGCGCATTTGTCGAAAGGCCGGTTATGGAGCAGCCCCTCCCGCAGCATGGCGTAGAGGATGCGACGCTGCACCGGCTTGAGGCCATCCCGCGCATCCGGCAGGGCGCGGCTGATGATGACCGACATCGAATAATCGATATAAGCCGTCTCCATAATTTCCGTGATATTGGTCGGAATCTTTTTATCTTTGGTATCGTACATTCTTTATATTAAATTAAAAATTCTGGCATTCAGGGTCTTGTTCCGGCCTTTACTTAGGGAAGGATTAAATTCACCAAACTGTTCTCTGGGATTGATTCTCAAACATCGAGATAGGAAACGTTCAGCGCATTGTCTTCGATAAATGCCCGGCGCGAGGGCACGTCCTCGCCCATGAGCACGGTGAAGGTGCTTTCCGCTTTGGCTTCATCGGGAATATTCACTTTCAGCAGGCGCCGCTTATCCGGGTCCATGGTGGTTTCGTATAATTGTTTGGGGTTCATCTCTCCGAGCCCCTTGTAACGTTGAATGGCCAGGCCCCGCCTTCCTTGCACGCGTATTTGCGATATGATATCCATAATCGAGTGAAGTTCCGTCACCCGCTCGCTATTTTGTCCTTCGTTTTCGACCAATTGGTAGCGTGGTTTGTCGCTTGGGGTAAACCGGGCGACATCGAGGCCGATGCGAGCGATGTCCTTCAATATTTTTGTCATCTCACCGGCTTCAAATATTTCATGCACGGTGATACGTTGATTAACGGTGTGGCCGTCCATTTTCGTCTCCCTCAGGATGATATCTTCGAAAAGATCATCGATTTTCATCTCCACATAAAAACGGGAACGGCCCTCATCATCGGCCAGGAACCGGAATTCCTCCTTGTTGCCGGTGCGAATGCGTGAAATAAATTTCGGCAGTTGATGCGTTTTCTTGTCGTGCTGGTCGAGGTATAGGTACAGGGCGCAGCCGTAGCGCGTCACTCCCCGGGCCAGTTTTTCCAAACGCGACAATGCCTCCACGATCCTGTCCACCTTGGTTCCGGAAAATTTATGCCCGTCGCGCAGACGTATCAGTGTCGCATCTTCCGAGCCAAGCTCCAGCAGGATGCGGTTCAGCTCCTCGTCATTGTCCACATATTGCTCGCGACGTTTGCGTTTGATTTTATAGAGAGGCGGCTGGGCGATGTAAACATAGCCTTCGTCAATCAATCCCCGCATCTGGCGATAGAGAAAAGTGAGCAGCAAGGTGCTGATATGGGAGCCGTCCACATCGGCATCGCACATCAGGATAACCTTGTGGTAACGGGCCTTGCTCACGTCGAAAGCCCCGTCACCCTCGTGCCCGATGCCAGTGCCGCAAGCGGTGATAATGGTGCGGATTTCCGTGTTGTTGAGAACCTTGTCAATGCGCGCTTTTTCCACATTAATAAGCTTGCCGCGGATAGGCAGAATGGCCTGGTAGCGCCGGTCGCGCCCCTGCTTGGCTGATCCCCCCGCCGATTGCCCCTCCACGATGAAAAGCTCGCATAATTGCGGATCTTTCTCCGAACAGTCGGCCAATTTGCCCGGCAACCCCCCCGAGGCCATGGCGCTTTTGCGAACCGTTTCCCTCGCTTTGCGGGCCGCTTCCCTGGCGCGTGAGGCATTGAGGCTTTTTTCAATGATCTTCTTGGCCACCGCCGGGGTGGTTTCTAAATAAAATTTCAACTGCTCGCCCACAATTTTCTGCACGATGCCATCGACTTCACGGTTCGAAAGCTTGGTTTTGGTCTGTCCCTCGAAACGAGGCTCCGGCACCTTCACCGATAACACCGCAGTAAGGCCCTCGCGAACATCGTCGCCGCTCAGGGACGGGTCCTTCTCCTTCACCAGGTTGTTGGCCTTCGCGTAATTGTTGATGACCCGCGTCAAAGCGGTGCGAAAACCCGAAAGATGAGTGCCCCCCTCAACGTTGTGGATGCTGTTGGCATAAGCGTAAATCTGTGTGTTGTAGCTGTCGTTGTATTGCATGGCCACATCCAGCTCGATCATAGCCTCGCTGCTTTCGTCCTCGGTGCTTGCTTTTCCCGTGAGGCAAATCGGGTGGGGATGAACCACCGTTTTGGCCCGGTTGAGAAAGACCACGTACTCCTTGATCCCGTCGTTGAACTTGAAATGTTCGCTTTTATCCGTTCGCTCATCCACCAGCTCAATGGAAACGCCGGGGTTGAGGAAAGCCAGCTCACGCATCCGTTTGGCCAAAATGTCGTATTGAAAATCCCGCACCACCTGGAAAATCAGCGGGTCCGGCATAAAAGTGATTTTGGTGCCCGTCTTTTTCGTTGTCCCGATCACCTTCAACTGGCTCGTGGTTTTGCCCTGGTTAAAAGAAATATGGTACACCTTGCCCCCACGGCTCACCTCCGCCACGAACCATTCCGAGACCGCATTGACGCATTTGGCCCCCACTCCGTGCAGCCCACCGGAAACCTGGTAGGCCCCCTTGTCGAACTTGCCCCCGGCGTGCAAGTTGGTCAAAACCAGTTCCACCGCCGGAATCTTGTACTTAGTGTGAATATCAACCGGGATGCCCCGCCCATCATCCTCAATCGAGCAGGTGCCGTCCAGATGAATGGTAACCCTGATCAGGCTGCAAAACCCCGCCAAAGCCTCGTCCACCGAGTTATCCACAATCTCAAAAACACAATGATGGAGCCCCCTTTCATGGGTGTCCCCAATATACATGTCGGGCCGCTTGCGAACCCCCTCCAACCCCTCCAGTTTCTGGATTTTGGAAGCATCGTAGTCGGAACCATCGTCCTTTTTCTTACTTGTTGATTTAGAGCTACTTATGTTTTCAGACATGAGGATAAAATAGATAAATTTAAAAAGAAAACGCCAGTTTCTAAACTACCTCGAATCTCCAGCCAAAAGCAACCCCATATCACCATAAATTCGGTTTTTTTTCTTTAATTTTGTAAACACAAACCAGTCCCGAAACTGCGCCTCACTTTTAGCTGGATTTCTCCGCCTGAAGAATCTATCTCGCCCTCGATTTTTACAGATTGCCAAACCCGGCTCAAGGCCTGCCATGGTTTTATTAAAGGTGCTCGAATAAAACTTTTTCCAACGATCACTTATGATTCTTAGCAAAATTTGAATACGCTAAAATCCTTCGCAAATAGGCCAATCGCAATTGGCTGTTAGGCGGCATTTTTTTGCCTATTGGATATTGATGTAGAAAACCTGTGACCCGATCCCCAAATACAGAAAACTAATGTTATTGGGAGAAAAGTCGGTTCCCAGCCAATTAGAGGCTGTCCCAAAAATATAAAGATTTTGTAGTCAACTGGATGACGTTTATAAAAATAGCCGGAAAGAGCATTTTTTTGCTCGATCCGGCTAAAAAAGGGTTCTATAATTGCGTTAGCGAAAATCAATATAGCCCTTTCTATGAAAAATATAGCCATCCAATGCCTCCTGCGTCCAGCTTTAACTGTGGTCGCCCGTTGCCTCGATTACGATAACTTTCGCGCCACCATCGAGCGTATCGACCGGCTGCTGATCGATTCGGAGGTGGAATCGCAGGGCGTTGATCTGGCCTTGGAAAGAGGCCAGCCAATGAGTGTAAAGGCCCGGCAAAAGCGGGCTAATTTTGCCCTCAAGGCGTTGCGTATGGAAACGCTGCGTTATCTGCTCGGTGGGATTTCGTTTCGGCATTTGTCGAGGGCTCTGGGCAGCAGCGATCTGTTGGCTGACTTTTGTCGTGTCCGCCATATCGACGGCATAAGGGGCATCTCCAAGAGCACCCTGGAACGGGCCTCGAAGTTTTTCAGCGAAGAGCAGTTGAGGGCCTTGCACCGGACCTTGACTGAGGTTGTGGGCGATGCCGATCTGGCCCGGCAGGTGGTGGGATTGGACAAGCCGATAGACACCACCATTTGCCTGATCGACGGCACCTGTTTGGAGGTCAACATTCATTGGCCGACGGACTGGGTGCTGCTCAAGGATGTAGCGGGCACGCTGCTCAAAGCGATCCGGCTGATCCGTGAGAAGGCCGGTTTGCGCCATCGCATGCCGATCGAACCGGAGCCCTTGGCTCGGCAGATGAATCGGCTGTGCATACAGATGACCCACAGCCGGCGGCGAAAGGACAGCGCGCGGCAACGCAAGGGTATCTTGAGGCAGATGAAAAAGCTGCTCAAACGGATCGGGGAGCATGCCCGCAGTCACCGGGAATTATTGCAAGCCTGCTGGGAGCAAAGCGATTACAGCGAAAAACAGGTCCAACAGATCCTTACCCGGATGGAGCGCATGAGCGAGCTAATCCCGGTGGTCATCAAGCAAGCGCACGAGCGAATCATTGGCGGCCGCCAGGTGAAAAACGCAGAGAAAGTTTTGAGTGTTTACGAACCCGATGCGCAGGTGATTGTGCGAGGCAAAGCGGGCCAAGAGGTTGAGTTTGGCAACACCCTGTTTTTGGGTGAAAGCGTTGAAGGATACCTGCTGGACTGGAAACTCTACGGCAGCCGGACGCCAAGCGAAAATGAACAAATGCAAGAGAGTTTGCAAACACAGAACCGCTTCAACCTAGCCGAACCCATAGCGGCCATGTGCGCGGACCGGGGATTCGCCTCCCAGCGGGCCCGCCGGCAGTTAGCCCAGGAGGGCATCTACGATGCGCTCTGTCCACGCGATCCGAAGCAGTTGAAAAAACGGATGGAGGAACCACACTTCAGGCAATTGCAAAAGCGCCGGGCCAGCACCGAAGGGCGGATCGGGGTATTGAAGAATCGCTGGCAGGCCGGGCGATTGCGCAGCAAAGGCTTTGCCAACCGCTCGATCAGCGTAGCCTGGTCGGTCCTCTCGCACAATCTATGGAAAGTGGCCAAGATGCTGGCCCAGCAAGATGAACTAAAAACCAAAGCGGCGGCCTAAATAAAGAGCGGAAAAGCAAGGACAATACTTTTTCACAGGCCTACTGTCGGCCCATACAAAGAAAACCAGGCAAACGGACCCCAAAACCAGAATCCTAACGTCATAGGAGAGCAAAGTCACCCCCTCCCAAAAGAAAATACCACTAAAATGAACACTCTTCAAAATCCCCTCGCAAAAATCACCCTTTTGGGACAGCCTCCAACTAACAATCAAAAAAAATAAATTGGAATTTCCAGGATATTTTTAAGTAATTACAAATCTTCTCAAAATAGGTATTTTTGCGATAATAGCATTTAGAACATAGCGAATTTCTTTACATCCACCTACTTTCAAAAGCCGCATTGAATTCTTAATAAAGTAATGCCAACAACCTGATCTAAATCTATACTTAGATACTAAATATTTAGTTAGGAATAATCTTGCGTCTCTACGAGGATATTTTATAATAAAATCCAATAGCATCCCATAGGAAATAACGCAAAACGGCTGGAATTGCTCTTGTTCGCCTGTTTCACTAGAAGCAGGTTACTATGAAAAAACAAAAAGCAAATCCAGCCAAATGCAAGGTGTGCGTTCTGCGACAGCTTTGCAATTTTATTCCGGGACATCTGGTGGCCAAGTTGGCCCGCCAGTATGGTGTCGATAAGAAAGCTCGCAGTTTCAGTCCATGGAGCCATGTCGTTAGTTTGCTCTATGCTCAGATCACTCATGCTATTGGGCTTAATGATGTCTGTGACGGACTCGCTCATCACAGAGGGTTGCTGGCCAGTATCCGGGGGGCCAGCGCTCCCAGTCGCAACGGGCTTTCCTACGCCAACAAGCATCGCGATGCCGCGATGTCGGGAGAACTGTTTTGGACGGTGCTCAAGCACTTGCAGTCGTTGTCTCCGGGGTTTGCGGGTGGTAAATTCAAGGGGTTTCCCCGACGTTTCAAACGCGTTATCAACATCGTCGATTCGTCCACTATCGGTTTGGTCGCCAACTGCATGGATTGGGCTAAACATCGTCGGCGAAAGGCGGCTGCCAAATGTCACTTGCGCCTGGATTTGCAAAGTTTTCTGCCCCGGTTTGCCATCATCGACACGGCCAGGGACAATGACGCCAAACGAGCCCGTGAAATGTGCGCCGCCCTCAAAGCCGGTGAAATCATATTGTTTGACAAGGCCTACATCGATTTGACCCACCTCTTTGACTTGTCCTTGAGGGGCATTTACTTTGTCACCCGGGCCAAAAAGAACATGGCCTTGCGCTGTGTCAAGAGGCTGCTCAAGAAGCCCAAGGGCAATATTTTGCGCGATGATCTGGTGGTCCTTAAGAACAAAAAATCCCGTCAGGATTACCCCCAGCCGATGCGCCGGGTAACGGCATGGGTGGAGATTGATGGCCAGTGGCGAGTGATGGAATTTTTGACTAATAATTTGCAGTGGTCGCCCCATACGATCAGCGGCCCCATACGATCAGCGAACTGTATCGCTGCCGCTGGTCCATTGAAACCTTCTTCCGCCAGATCAAACAAACGCTCAACTTGTGCGATTTCCTCGGCCATAGCGCCAATGCCGTGCGCTGGCAGATTTGGAGCGCTTTGCTGCTCTATGTGCTGCTCCGCTTCCAGGCCTGGTTGAGCCGCTGGGAGCATAGTTTTGTCCGCCTGTTCACACTTGTCAGAGGCGTGCTTTGGGATCGCTTTAACCTGCGAGATTTGCTCGATTTCTATGGGACAGCCGGTGGACGATTTAGAATGCGAGCGACTCCCCAGCAGGCCTATTTCCCTTGGTTTGGTTGAAAACCTATGGGACAGCACAAGGTGGCAAAAGCAATAAAAGAGAAACATGTGATAAAATTTCAAAAATTCGATTCCCCCAAAAGTCAAAAACTCACATTGATTATCAATGGGTTACGAAGCTTGCCTCGCCCCTATGGGATGGTATTGTAAATGATTCATTTCATCCTAATTTAAAAATAATTAATAAAAACCGTATAGTAAGAAGCCGCTTTGTAAAATATAGTTTAGATCAACGTCCTTTATTTTTATTTACTCCTCTACGATACTTAATCCCCAAAACAGTTCGCCATAATATTTACTTATTTCTCGATAATTTGAACGCAATGAAATGTGATCGTCCTCCACTAACCCCTGAATTTGAACAAGAATTAATTGATTATTTTCGTTCCGATATATTAAATTTAGGAAAACTTGTTAATAAAGATTTGTCCTCATGGTTAAAACCAACTTACTAATTATCTAGAAGTAAATAATGAATTTAAGTGTAATAGTACGAGTTACACCAAAAGTTCTTGCTTTAAATGCATCTCAAAGGTTCTTATATTCCATCATAAATACTTAGGGGTGGGGGATCTGGTCATAATTATTTCAGAATATTAAAATGATGCATCTACCTTCTACAAATATTCAGCATTGCTTGTCGAAAGAGAATTTGCTAATCCCAGTAGAACCCAAAAGACGATGGCACCCATAGGCCCCTCTAAAACCACACCAAAACATGGGTAGTGTATAAAAAAAGAATGTTATTTTGTATTTTTAGCTGTACAAATAGCGTTAGGCAGTTTATTCTTAGTGCATGGTTACTAAAATTATTAATTGTCGGCACTGTGGAAGTGAAAATATCATTAAATTTGGCAAGACGCCCAACCATAAACAGCGCTACCGCTGCCATGATTGTGGTAAACAAAGCCGCGAAAACCCCACAGTGAAATACACCGAAGAGCAAAAAGAAATGATCCTTCGAGTCTATCAGGAACGCAGCAGTCTACGCGGTTTACAGCGCGCCTTCGGGGTGAGTCCCAACACCGTTTTGAGTTGGTTAAAAAAAACGACAATCGCTGCGACCGCTCAAAAGCACGATTCTTGCGGCCCGCCGCCATGATGTCATTGAACTGGACGAACTGTGGTCTTTTGTGGGACGCAAGAGCGATGCCCAATGGGTTTGGATCGCTCTTTGCCGACGCACCCGTCAAATCCTCTCCTATGCCATTGGGCCTCGGGATTGGTATCGTTGCCGGGAACTTTACGAGCGCCTGCCACGGGCCTACAAAAGATGTGCCACCTACAGCGACTTTTGGTCCACTTATGATGAAGTCTTTCCTCATAACCGATCCGTGGGAAAAGAAACCGGTGAAACGGCCCATGTGGAACGATGGAACAATACCCTGCGCCAACGACTGGGTCGTTTCACACGCAAAACCCTCTCCTTTTCCAAGCTTAAGAGTATGCATGAAACCTGTCTGAGACTTTTCATTCATCAATATAATCAAGAATTAGCCACCATTCCTACTTAATACACTACCAGCGACTTTTGGTCCACTTATGATGAAGTCTTTCCTCATAACCGATCCGTGGGAAAAGAAACCGGTGAAACGGCCCATGTGGAACGATGGAACAATACCCTGCGCCAACGACTGGGTCGTTTCACACGCAAAACCCTCTCCTTTTCCAAGCTTAAGAGTATGCATGAAACCTGTCTGAGACTTTTCATTTATCAATATAATCAAGAATTAGCCACCATTCCTACTTAATACACTACCCAGGAACGCAGCAGTCTACGCGGTTTACAGCGCGCCTTCGGGGTGAGTCCCAACACCGTTTTGAGTTGGTTAAAAAAAACGACAATCGCTGCGACCGCTCAAAAGCACGATTCTTGCGGCCCGCCGTCATGATGTCATTGAACTGGACGAACTGTGGTCTTTTGTGGGGCGCAAGAGCGATGCCCAATGGGTTTGGATCGCTCTTTGCCGACGCACCCGTCAAATCCTCTCCTATGCCATTGGGCCTCGGGATTGGTATCGTTGCCGGGAACTTTACGAGCGTCTGCCACGGGCCTACAAAAGATGTGCCACCTACAGCGACTTTTGGTCCACTTATGATGAAGTCTTTCCTCATAACCGATCCGTGGGAAAAGAAACCGGTGAAACGGCCCATGTGGAACGATGGAACAATACCTTGCGCCAACGACTGGGTCGTTTCACACGCAAAACCCTCTCCTTTTCCAAGCTTAAGAGTATGCATGAAACCTGTCTGAGACTTTTCATTTATCAATATAATCAAGAATTAGCCACCATTCCTACTTAATACACTACCCATTTTCGTAATAGGATGGATATACCATGCCATCAGAATTTTGAAAGAGTAAATGTTTTTTTCTGCCGCTTACGAAACCGTGCAATTTAACGGTTATACATTCCTGTTTTTGAGCACATTGAAGAAATATTTCCTTAGTTTTATGATCTGGAAATACTCCCGCGACATCAAATTGGATGGAAATATTCTTCTCACTAAGATTTAGTGAACGCTCCAATATTTCCAAAGCGCGCAAAGCATCAAATATGCCTTTCTGCTTTGTGCAAAGGGCCATAAAGAGAAATCGAAGGGTGAGCTTTTCATATTCAATTTCATTATTATCAGAATTAGAATCCATATTGGTTTTAATTTTCATATGTTTCCGCAATCTCTGAGGAAGTAGTGATTTATCAAAATGCGGGCACGGGTCGGGAATACCGTTATGGATGACAGCCATTTTTTTGGGCCGGAACACTTCAGCATCGGGCCTGGTTAATTCAGATAGGACAATGCTCATTTCGGCCCTTCCATAGCATGCATTGCAAAGTAATTGATCCAAACGTCCCCCCACGCCTTGCTTGGCGCGATGTTGCGACCATTGCCCAACACCCACAGCATGCCAATGAAATATGACCCGCGGATAAAATCGTCTCGCCAATAGAAGTGTGAAGTAGTCTCTTAATAATGGTATTCGTTGAGCGGGCGCGGGGACATAATAAAATAATTCGGGAACATGCTTGAAACGAATCCAGACCATTTTACAAAAATAATATATTAAGGAGAAGCATTTTTTAATCTGAAACCGGCCTATGTTCCCAATATCTCCGGAAAATTTAAAATTTAGGTGAATAACTTCAAATTCCGGCTCCACCCCCGACTCAGAAATGCTGTCCAAAAAAAGTTTCACCATTGAACTTTGACCGTGCATAGGAGGAGGGGTTTGAGCCATAACCAAGATTTTCATAAACTCCCTGCCTGAATACTAAAGACCAAGATAAGATTGAAAAGGAAACCGATATCAGTAAAGATGCAAGAATTGTCTTTCACCAATTAGCAAAGGCATTTCAACTCATTTACTGCGATATGAATTTTCTTCAAAAAGGCCGGTTTCATAAAATAATTCCTGGATTCATGGTCGTTTTTTGCGGCTTTGTTCTATTTCAGTTTTTTGGCAATTCGACAAGAGGGTTCCTGGAAACCCGATCCATGTTTCATTGGTGGGTTTCCGATTGGTTTAATTTCGAGGGTGAGACTACCCACGGTCCTTTAATTTTGATTCTTTCGGGTTGGATACTATGGCGAAACCTTAAAATTGCAACACCCGGAAGCAATCAATCGCGTTTTCTACTTGGAATATTTTTAGTTTGGGGGGGGTTGATGCTGCATTTCATTGGTTATCTGGTGCAGCAAACCCGGCTTTCCATTTTTGGGTTTTTATTTTTTGTCAATGGGGCAGCCTATATTCTAGGGGGCAGCCTATATTCTAGGCGGAAAACGATGGGGCAAGGCGATAACATTTCCCTGTATTTTAATGGTTTTTTCTGTTCACTGGACTGTCATTATCCATGAGATTGGTTATATTTTGCGTCTAGGCGTAATCAAGAATTCTTATTTCCTGGCACATCTGATGGGCATCGAAGTCGTACGCAGCGGGACTCAATTGTTTTCCACCGACGGTTCCTACCAGTATGATGTGGCGGCGGCTTGTTCGGGCATTCGGTCTCTGGTGGCGCTTTCCTCACTTTCCTTGGTAATTGGCTATCTGAGTTTTCAGAGATTTTGGCGGCGAGCGTTAATTTTGATTCTAGCCTTTCCTTATGCCTTCATTGGCAATGTGTTGCGAATATTGGCGATTATTTTGGCGGCCGAATTATTTGGTCAAAAGGCCGGGACCGTTGTTCATGAATGGTTCGGGTTTCTCATCTTTTTAATAGTCCTGGGACTGTGCCTGTTGACCGTATCCATGCTGCAAAAATACCTGCCTGAAAAGGAAAGAGCCGATTTCGATCCTGAGGTTGGTAAATCGGCTGAGGTTAAAACCAATGGTTTCATGGACATGTATCGAAATAGAATCCTGGCCGCTGCCCTAATTCTATTTTCAGCCAGCTTCATTTGGTTGACGCGAAGTGTGGATGCGCAGGCCGTGGAAAATCAATGTGGAATCCTTCTGGCGGACAACCAGACGGATCCGGCTCCCCTCCCGGAATTTCTTTCTAATGACTGGTATGGCCGGGAAGTAGCCGTTTCTGCCATTGAACGAAAAATCCTGCCAGAGGACACCGGGTTTTCGAGAAAAGTATATTACAACCTTCTGAACCGCAACAAACAGGTATTTTATTCCATCGTATTAAGCGGAAAAAACCGTGGTTCGATCCACCGCCCGGAACTTTGCTTGGAGGCCCAAGGCTGGACCATATTAAACAAGACAGTCAGGAATTTTGAGTTGCCGGGCATGAACGGAGGCAAGCTGCCCGCCACGGTATTGAAAATTGAAAAAGTGCCCCTTTCCACGAAAGTCAAAGGCGACACCGTAGCGATCCCCGGCTTATTCGCCTACTGGTTCGTGAGTGGCGACTCCATCATGGCATCCACCTGGGAACGTCACATAAAATTGGCCAAGGACCGTCTTTTTGGTTTTAAGACCCACCGCTGGGCATATGTGTTTGCGCAGACGACGACGGAGGATGGCGAGGAGGCCGGTTTAGCCAGGTTGCAGGAGGTGATTGCGCTGACGGTTCCAGAGTTTCAACTTGTCGGGTTTGAAGATGGAAAGTCGAATCCTGGCGAGTAATTAATGAGAAACATTTCTACCATCACCCCATAGATAACAAGAAATGGATTGCCCTGGCCGGGCAACCGGGGTATTAACTTGGCTTCTTTTACAATTCCAACAGTTCGAACCCGTCATGAGAATTTTATCCGCATTCCTGTTCTTATTCATTATTTTTCAATCCCCTCTTGCCGCAGCTTCTCTTTTTAAAAAGAAGGACGCGGCTGAAAAAGAGGCCAAACTCGATGCCCGCCTGGAAAAGCGAGTTGAAAAAATTAGCGATTATTTTGAACAGGTCATGGATAGCCCGGAATCCACCATTTCGCCCGGCCTTCTACGCAAAGCCGAAGGCATCATCATCATGCGCCAGTTCAAAGTCGGCATGGGATTGGGAATCAAGGGCGGCGGCGGGATCGCCATGGCCCGGGACGGCAAGAACGGCCAGTGGAGCGCCCCGGCCTTCCTCAAAGCCGGGGAGGCCAGCATCGGTCTGCAATTAGGCGGCCAGATGCTCGATTCGGTTTTTTTACTGATGAATGAAAAAGGGATGAATCTCCTTTCCCAAACCCAGTTCCGCATCGGGGTGGATGCGGCGGCCACAGCCGGGCCTCACGGGGCGGAAGCGGAGGTCAAATATTCCGGCGATGTGCCTATCCTCGTTTATTCAAATATCGGAGGTCTTTATGCGGGAGCTACATTCGAAGGCGGTTTTCTCGTGCCGGACAACAAAGCCAATGCCGCCTATTACAATGATGAGGCAATCCTCATGGGCGAAATTCTTTTTAAAAACAAAGTGGAAAAAACGGCTGAAGCCAAGAAACTGATCGAGCTGATCGAGCAACACAGTGGAAAATAAACGTCAGGGATTGGTTTGAAATAATTAACTCCCGCATGAATGATTGAAACGAATTACGAAAGGCTCAATACCGGCCAAAAGGAGTTACTGGACGAGGCAGCCAGAGTCATGGAAACCGCCTACAACCCCTACACCGGGTTTTTTGTGGGAGCGGCCCTACGTTCGGCAGACAGAAGGATTATTAGCGGTTCCAATGTGGAAAACGCCGCACACGGGTCCATTTGCGCCGAACGATCCGCCATTGTCCGCGCCAATGCCCAAGGGCAGCGCCATTTTACGGCAATTGCGGTGATCGCCCGGGGAATCGATTTTGACACGGCCAAAGTCACGGGTCCCTGCGGCGCCTGTCGGCAGATGCTTTATGAATTCACTCAATTGGCTGGCGAAAACATGGAGGCGATTCTCTCCACGACGAAAAAGGACAAAATTATCCTCACCAATATCGAGGAATTGGTCCCCCTCGGCTTCGGCCCACGCGACCTCGGCATCGACCTGGATCGTTACCGATAAATTCCCTGACAAAGTGGGTTTAACGGTAGGGAAATATTTATTCTGGACTTTTCGCCGGCCGGCGGCCATCCGGCGGTATTTTTTCGAATTCCTCGAATACGCCTAAAACATATCCTTCCTGGTCGTAAGAAATCACCACTCGCCCGATAACACGCAAGTATTCCAGATAAGGATCACTCGAATTACTCGAATTCTCAAACCCCACCATGATTTCCGATATGCCCAAGGTAATGAGGTCAAGAAAAAGAAAGGCTGCGGCTTCACTCTTATCCGGCGGACGACCAGCATCGAAGCTATAAGTACAATCAGTAGTGTCCGGTTAAAA
>CBDDCJ010000003.1:0-73829 GCA_965226205.1 Opitutales bacterium
CGCTATGTTGTTCCACGAAGGTTGGAAAGTGAGTCGTAAATTTGTCCAGAAAATACGTCGTGTCGAAGGATTAGGTGTGCGTCCGCCACGCAAGCGCCGTCGCAGGCAAGGGCAGTCTACGGCTTCCCCGGCACGAGCGGTAAGGCCCAATCATGTGTGGAGCTGGGACTTCGTGGCCGATCGTACCGACCGGGGTGGTCCGCTCAGGCTCATGACACTGATCGACGAGCATACCCGTCAATGCCTGGCCATTAAGGCAGCTCGGTCACTGAAAAGTGCCGACGTGGTGGAGGTATTGAACGATGCCATAAAGGACAACGGCAAACCCCAGTGCATCCGCTCGGACAACGGATCGGAGTTTATAGCCCACCAAGTCAAAGGAGAACTGCAGCGGCAGAAGATCGACATCGTATACATTGACCCAGGAAGCCCTTGGCAAAATGGCCATATAGAGTCCTTTCACAATCGCCTGCGCGATGAATGCCTCAACCAGGAACTGTTTCCCGAGCGTGACCGAAGCGCGTGTGGTGATCGAACAATGGCGACAGCGATATAACGGGGGACATCCCCACAGCCGATTAGGCTTTCTCTCCCCCAATACATTCGCCAGACTCTGGCGAACAATCAACAAAGCAGCGGCTGGCTCCATTCGGCCTACGGCCTCACTCCGCCACCCCCTGCAAAACCTACAATACCAAACCTACGGAAATACTCTCACTTAAAGTGGTAGCAAAGATGGGGTCCGATCAGGGGCTCGTGGGATTTATCGAGAAGCCAATCAGATACCCAAACATACGTAAAAAAGCGAGAAACTTTTGTGGGTGAAAATACCGGTTCTGAAAAAATCAATCGTATAAGAAATGGTATAAGATAGATTTTCATGGAAATTAGTTGAGATGGAGTAATTTCCTATCCCTTTGTATATCAATGGTGCCCGGAGAGGGGGTCGAACCCTCACTCTCTTGCGGGAACTGGATTTTGAATCCGGTTCAGTTCAATCTTTGGTGATATCTGGTAGGGAGTCCAGAGCTTTTCGCTTGGCGGCATCATCAATGTGAGTGTACACCCGGCTGATTGCTTTTGAGCTATGTCCGATAATGTCCATTGCTACTGCTTCAGAGACTCCGGCGTTTTTTAATAGGCTTGTCGCTGTATGTCTTAAGGAATGGAAGGAAATCGGGCTTTGCCTCCTTTTTGTCGAGTGGCCCCGACCCGTTTTCCCCTTCTCCCTTGGTTCAGCAAGTCTGCTGGCCACCATTATTTCATAAAATTGATTAGACAGTGTTCCCACCTTTCCCTGTTTCTGAACAATTCTAAATGACCTAGGAAATAGCGGCAGGGAAATATCATCGGGCACAATTCCACCAAGCAGGTAATCCAAAAGAGGCATTGCAATTGGGAGGATGATCCTTCGTCCAGTTTTTTGGGTAGTGAAAAATATCATTTCATTGGTCAAATCGACATTTTCCCAAGTCATCCGCACAATATCCCCCAATCTTTGTCCTGTGTAAATCGCTGTCAGGATGATACCCTTCCACTCATCGTCTGCACGTTCCAAAATCTTCTGCAACTCTTCAACCGTGAATGGCCTCCTGATTTCCTTGGAATCCAATCTCTTGATTGTCTGAACCCGTGCTGCCGGATTCTCTCTAATGCGTTCTTCAATCCATGCATCATTAAAAGCGTTTTTCAGGGTCTTTAGGTGACGATTAGCGGTCTTTGAAGCCAATCGGCGGGCTATTGCATCTCTAAAAGCGAAGATATCAGTCGAGGTCAAAAGTGAGATATCTTTCTTCCCATGTTCTCCCATAAATTTCAGGAATTCTTTTACCCCTGTCCGGCAGCTGCTTACAGAGGCCGCTTTGATTTCAATCTCTTTCTTTCTCAGCCAACTTTGCAGATATTTCTCCACCGATTCTTCGGATAAAGTTTTCCCATGAAGTTCTTCGTAAACATCAAAAAAGATTTTTCGGACCTGCGCTTCGGTAATGTGCTTCCGGTAGCCCTGTTCAAGCTCATAGGCAATCTTTTCGGCAAGCCGTCGATCAGTCGTCTTAGTGCTTCGCTTTCTTTGTTTTCCAGTATGGTCGGTATAGCAAGCTGTCCAGTAGCGGCTTTTAGGATGTTTCCAAACGGAAGACATTTAAGAATGAAAATAAGAATGACGTGGAGTGTCAAGACTGTCGTGGAATTCATAAGTAACTGATTAATAGCGTAAGTTGTTCCAAATCAACCAGTTATATTGAATCGTCGGTTCGAATCCGACAGCCGGCTCCAGTTTTTCTTATCCTTTTGTTTGTCTTAGTGCAAATCAACAATCTGTGTGCAGGTAAATACTCATCATAGCGAGAGCCGCGAAACAGAGGAAATCCGCAAGAAAAACCCTTGGTGGATTCCACGGTTTATTTTTGGAAGCATACCCGTTCTGGAATCCCGGAAGGTTACTCTTTTGGGGTGCGTAACCATCGCAATTTTATATGAAAATTATGATATTTCGCTCCTTCTTACGACCCTGGAAAAAATTTCTTTGGGCCTTGATATCGATGAAACTCAACTGGGGTATTTCGTCTCCCAAATACGGTTCGGAGGGCTTTTTTCTCTGCTCGTAATTCCATTCGCGGACATTTTTGGGCGGCGCAGGCTAATGCTGCTATCCATAATATGTTTGAGTTTGGGCACCTGTGCCACGGCCTTCAGCCAGACTCCCGGGCAATTTGTCTTTTTGCAGGTTTTCACCAGAACTTTCATACTGACCGCGGCGGCGATTGCCATTGTCCTCATATCGGAGGAATTTCCAGCCCGGCACAGGGGGTGGGCTTTTGGAATTCTGGGGGCCGGGGCGGCCGTGGGCTATTTTTTCGGAGCCCTCTTTTTTGCCGCCGTGGACTGGTTCCCCTATGGGTGGAGGGCCCTTTATTTTATCGGCATCATTCCCCTTTTCCGGATGCCCATGTTTCGGGGCGGAATTTATGAAACAAAGCGATTCCGGGAATACCGAGGCGCTCATCGTTTCTTAAATTTTCAGCACGCATGGAGAAGCTGGTTCGGGCCTTATGCCAGGTTGGGGAGAACTTACCCTTGGCGGGTAGGTGGGCTGGCCTTAATGGGGATGCTTTCGGCCGGAGGGTTCATCACGGTTATCAGTTTTATCGGCTACTATCTGCTGGCCTATCGAGACTTTCAATCCTGGCAATTATCCACCGTTTTGATTCTTTGCGGTTCCTTTCTCATACCCGGCAATGTTCTGGCGGGACGGTTGGCCGATTTGATTGGCCGAAAAAAAAACGGGATTTTTTTACTTAACCATTTTTCCTCCGGCCACCTGGCTTTTTTTCATGGGTTCGGGCATCTTGAGCTACCTGGGTCTGATTTTGCTAATAGTCTCCGCCATGGCCGGAACCTTAATCATCCGGGCGCTCTCCACGGAACTCGTTCCGACCTCCTCTGGCGGAACCTCAGCCGGGTTAATCACCATCATGGAAACGGTTGGAGCGGGCCTCGGCCTGATGCTCATGGGAGCAATGATGGGCAACAAAGGAGACCTCGTGGTAATGGTTCCACTGGTTTCCTCGGTAACCTTCATAAGCGCATTCATCCTGCTCCTGTTCCCCGAAACCGGAAGACGTGAATTGGAAGAATTGAGCGGGCGCCCACTCGAAGACAATTAATCAAGGCTGATCGGAAACTTCATCCAGGGCGCGGGAAATATCCCGCCCCAGTTCGGCCAGGGTATCGCTCAGGGAGCGCGTGAGGGCCGTATAATCCTTCCCATCCCAAGGGCGGTGGGCGGTGGTAATTCCGGTTTCGACGGTTTCCCCTGTCTCGGTGTTGAATATTTTCCATCGTGCTTCCAATACTGCGGCATTTTTGTTGATGCCTTCGAACCGCGAAATGTTCAGCGAAATCTTATAATCGCTTTCCGCTTGATTAGAGGGGAATAGGGTAACTTCTCTTATCCGGGGATGGGCCAGTAGATTATCTGCCAGCAATCGCCCGATGGCCTTGTCCAGGTCTTCGCCCCATCGGTTGAACTCCGAGTAAATGATTTCGAAATCTCCCTGGCGGGTCGCCATTTTCGGGCTGTCCAGGTAGGAGGGCAACTCGATGCGTTTAAATATTATGGCTAATCCCTCTTTGGCTTCTGCGGGAACTTTTGGCGAGTTTCCGCTCAGCACGAAGATACGGGTGGGATCGTGCTGCGGATCCAGGTTGATGCACCCCGAGGCAATGAACAATATGAGCCCCAGCGCGAGTGATGCGGGGATTAGTATCAGTATTGGGTTGGAAATTTGACGTTTCATTTTTTCTTTTTCTTCTTCTTCCGGTTGGATTCCGATTCGGGCAATTCTTTTCCGGTCAGTAGGGCTCTCGGGTTGCGTTCCAGATAATCGGCCAGCAGGCGAATGGATTCCGCCAATTCGGCCAGTTCGGAGAGCGTGTTTTCGAATTCGTAACGAATGGAAGATTCAGGTGAAAGGGCGAGTTCGATTTGGGCGGACGCATCGCGCACTTTTTGCAAGGTTTTCTGGATTTCGAGATTGGTTTGGTCCGCTTTGGCCAACACGGGGTCGATCTTGGCGCGCACATCGGTGGCCAGTTTTTCATATTCCATGAGGGCTTTGTTGATGTTCTCCAGTGTGGCCGAAATTTTCTCCGATTTCATCAGTTCGGTGGCCGCATCGGCTGCCGCGATTAGCGATTCGTTGATGCGGGAAAACTCAATCTCTTCCAATCCCTGGTTGCCTTTTGAGAGGAATCCCACCAATTCGTCGTTAATAGTCTGGAAATCGAGCGCCCCAATCATGGCAAAAACCTCCTGGGCCGTCTGCCCGAGAGCTGCGGTCAAAGATGGCTTGGAGGGAAACTCTTTGTAGATGGCTTCTTCCTGAATCCAGATCGGGCGTCTGGCATCCTCGTCAATGTCGATCTCGATGTAGAGCAAGCCGGTTATAAAGCTTTCCGTGACCAACTGGGCCCGATAGCCCTGGTTAATGATTGCGAAAAATACCTCCTCGTCCCTAATATCGACATCCACCCCGAGGGAACTGTTGAGGAGGGTTAGATCCAGCTCGATGATGACGGGAATGTCCTGGTTATAGCGTATAAAGATTTCTTTCACGCTTCCGATGGGAACCCCGCGAAATTTAACGGCCGCGCCCACATCCAGACCGCTGACCGCCTCATCGAAATAAACGATAAAATCCTCGCTCTCGGAAAAAAACTTCATGGAGCCGAAAAAGACAATGGCGGCGACCGCCAGGATGATCGAACCCAGCACAAAGATTCCAATCAGGGCGGGATTGGCTTTTCGGCTCATTTTATAACAAACGAAATTTTGGGTTTGAGAATAGGCGCGATCGGCGCCGGCGGTAAATTATGGGGCAGGATTGGGGCATGGCGGGATAAAAAAGTCAAAGTCAAACGGGAGCGCTGTCACGGGTTAGAAAACGCCGCACATTGTCGTTGGGCAGGTTTTTAAGAATCTCGTTGGGATTCCCCAGAGCGGTCATGGTGCGTTTTTCAACATCGAGGAAAACCGCCTTGTCGGCAATTGCGAAGATGCTTTGCAGTTCGTGGGTCACGACCACAATGGTCGAGCCCAAACTGTCCCGCAATTGCAGGATGAGATCGTCCAACCGGCTGGAGCTGATGGGGTCCAGACCAGCAGAAGGCTCGTTGAAAAAGAGAATTTCCGGGTCTAGCGCCATGGCGCGGGCCAGTCCCGCTCTTTTACGCATGCCGCCGCTGATTTCCGATGGGTAAAATTCCTCGAAACCGGCCAGCCCCACAAGGGAGAGTTTGTAGGAGACCACTTCGCCAATTTCGGAAGGCGACAGGTTGGTGTATTCTTCCAGGGGCAAATTTATGTTTTCAGCTAGCGTCATGGAACTCCATAAGGCGCCTCCCTGGTAGAGTACCCCGAACGAGCGCAATTTATTCTTTTGCTCCTCTGCCGACGACTGGACAAAACTTTTGCCATCGTAAAGTATATCGCCTTTGGCGGGAATTTTCAACCCGATGAGGTGGCGCAGCAAGGTGCTCTTGCCGCAGCCGCTCCCCCCCATGATGACCATCACCTCGCCGCGCCGAACCTTGAAATTGAGGTCGCGCATGACCACGAAATCGCCGTAAGCCATCTCCAGTTGGCTGACTTCGATATGGGCAGCGGCGGTTCCGTTCGGGTGCTTATTCATAATGATGACTCAAATCCCGTAAATGGCTGCCATCCAGTCAATGAGGGCGTTGGCCATAATGATGAGAGTGATGCCAGTCACCACGGCCGAAGTGGTGGCCATGCCCACGGCGTCGGCGCTGTTGCCGCAGCGCATACCTTTGAGGCAGCCCGACACCGCCACGATCACTCCGAAAACGGTTCCCTTGAAGACGCCGAGGAAAAAGTCGCTTAAGTCGACCGCCTCTTTCATCCCGTTCATAAAAATAGTATAGGCGATATCGAGCATACCTTTGGAAATCATCATACCGCTGAAAATGCCCATAATGTCGGCATAGATGGTTAGAAGTGGCATCATGATGAACAATGCCAGCATGCGCGGCAGCACGATAAAATCAATGGGGGAGATGCCCAGGGTCTTGAGGGCGTCGATCTCCTCGGACACTTTCATGCTCCCGATTTGGGCGGCAAAGGCGGCCCCGGTTCGCCCCGCTATGATAATGCCGGTCATCAGGGCGCCCATTTCCCTGAGCATGCCATAAGCCACCAGGTATGAGACATATACATCGGCGCCGAACCGTTGCAGAACCACGGCGCCGAGAAAGGAAATGATTACGCCGACCAACAAACTGATGAGGGCGACGATGGGCAGGGCATCGGCCCCCACCTCCTGCAAGACGAGAAAAAAATCCCGCCAGCGAAACGGCCTGCGCCCCCTTATGAGACCTATTACGCTCTGGAAGCATTCCCCCACAAAAGATATGCTGGCCACCAATTCTTCGTAATGGCTGAGGCTCTTTTGGCCAAACCGGTAGAAGAAGCTTCTTTGCCCGGCGTGGCCGCCAATATCCTCTTGTTCCGGAACGGCCTGCGATAGAGTGAGCAGGCGACTTAAATCATCCGGCAGCGAATCCTGATCGAATCGATAGTCGTTGGCCTGGCAAAAACGTCATCAAACCGGAATCCCAGCCAGTAACTTTCGAGGTGTCGAAGGAGACGCTTTTGCATTTGGTTTCCGCCGTTGCGGATTTTTCAATTTCTTCGATACCGGGAAGGCCGCAGCCTAGTTTCCAAACCCCGGAAAGATGCAGGACGAGAAGTTCGCCTGCCATCCTGGAGGCGAAAATGGCTTTTTGCGCTTGAGAATCCATCAACCTTGCCTCTTATCTTTCCTTAACCATTATCTTGGGTCAAGCCCGTCCCGCCACCCCAAAACCGCTTGCATAAACCGTGTCCTCGATCGCAAAAATAAATCTGAAACCGGGCGAAGAGGTCCTCCGCGGCGTCCTTGAGCGAATTCTTTTTTACAACGATGAAAATCATTATTGCGTTGGAGAATTCCGCGGCCGGGAAGGAGGCCAAACAGCTACCATCGCGGGTGCGCTGCCCGGAGTGCAATGCGGGGAAACCCTGCGCCTGGCGGGCCAATGGATCGATCATAACCGGTTCGGCCGGCAGTTTAAAATCCGGGAATTCCGTTCCACTTTGCCTTCGAATGTTTATGGAATTCGCAAATACCTGGGCAGCGGCCTGGTTCCAGGCCTGGGCAAGGTTTTCGCCGATAATATCGTGGAGCACTTCGGGGCGGAGACATTGAGAATCATTTCGGAAGAATCGGCCCGACTGCGGGAGGTTCCCGGGATTGGCCGGAAGAGGGCCAGATCCATCAAAAAAGCCTGGGAAGAGCAGCGCTCCGTGCGGGAAGTGATGATGTTTTTGCAAATCTACGGGGTGTCGGTGGCCCAATGCGTTAAAATAGTGGCCAAATACGGTCAAGACGCCGCCCGCGTTTTACGCTCGGAACCGTATCAGGTCGTTCGCGAGATTCCCGGCATCGGTTTCAAGACGGCTGACAAAATCGCCATCAACCTGGGATTTTCCAACGACAGCGCGCCAAGAATTGAAGCAGGCATCCTCCACGCCCTGCAAACACTCGAGGACGAGGGGAACACCGCCTACCCAAAGGATGATTTGCGGTCCTATGCGGCGGAATTGCTGCAAACCGAAGCGGTCAACATCGACCGCGGTCTGGAGAGCCTGCTGGGAGAAGGCAGTCTTCATCTCGATAACCGGGATAACCTTTTGCAACTGCCCCCCACGGCGCAGGCGGAAACAAAAATCGCTCAAAGCGTGGCCAGGCTGCTGGGGCACCCGTCCGGGTTTCCCCCTATTAAAGTCGAAGCCGCTGTCAACTGGGCGCAGGAAAGAGCCGGCATCGCATTCGCCCCCGAGCAGTCTGAGGCCATCAGGACTGCTTTGAGCAAGAAGATTTCTGTCATCACGGGTGGACCCGGCACCGGCAAAACAACAATTCTGCGCGCCATTGTGGAGATTTTGGGCGCAAAAAAAGTGAAAATCATGTTAGCCGCTCCCACCGGAAGAGCGGCCCAAAGAATGAGCGAAGCGGCCGGCATCAGGGCCCGCACGATCCACAGGCTTCTCCATTTCGATCCCGCCGAAAGGCGATTCATGGTCAACGAAAGCAACCCTTTAATGGCCGGCATCGTTATTCTGGATGAGGCCAGCATGCTCGACAATCGTTTGGCGGCCGCTCTATTCCGGGCCTTACCGGCGGAATTGCACCTGGTCCTGGTGGGCGATGTTGACCAATTGCCCTCGGTCGGGGCCGGCAATGTCCTCAAAGACCTCATGGAATGCGGCTCTATTGCGGTGACCCGATTAAAAACCATTTACCGGCAGGAAGCTCGCAGCCCCATCGTAACGGTTGCCTACGAGGTGTTGGGGGGGAACCCGGCGACTCCCCCCAGGCACCCCGCCGCCGACCTCGACTCCATCGACCCGCAGGAAGACTTGCGGTTCATCGCCGCACCCGATCCGGAGCAATGCCTGCAAGCCGTGCTCCGGCTCTGCAGCCGATTCTTGCCCCAAAAACTCGGCCTCGACCCGGTTTGGGACGCACAGGTTATTGCGCCGATGCATAAAGGCGTTGTCGGCATCGCCAATTTGAACAAACAACTGCAAGCCATCATAAATCCTCGAAATTCGGGCATCCGGTTTGGGGAGTGCCGGTTTTCCATCGGCGACAAAATAATCCAGACCCGAAACAATTATGAAAAACAGATTTTTAATGGAGATTTGGGGAAAATCACCGCAGTAAACCTCGAATCCGGCACCCTGGCAGCTGAATTCGACGGCAAGATACTCGATTTTGACCGATCCGAACTGGCCGACTTGCAACTGGCCTATGCCACAACCGTGCATAAAGCCCAAGGGAGCGAGTTTCCGGTCGTAATCTTGCCCTTGCTCAAGCAGCAATATATGCTTTTGCAGCGCAACTTGCTCTATACCGCGCTGACCCGCGCCCGCAAAAAAGTTTATCTGGTAGGCGATCCGGCCGCCTATGCCATGGCCGTAAAAAACAAGGACAACGCTCATCGCTGCACCGGACTGCGCCAAAAAATTCTCAAGGAATAAAGAAAGGGCTCCCTCCGAATGTGTCAGTTCTTAATGGCGGGATTATGGCTAAAAAGCCAATGCAACTTGACCCGTTGGGTTTTCCGCTTAGGTTTCATT
This sequence comes from Opitutales bacterium, assembly GCA_965226205.1. Taxonomy (GTDB): domain Bacteria; phylum Verrucomicrobiota; class Verrucomicrobiia; order Opitutales; family UBA2987; genus JAJFLU01. The sequence goes on from CBDDCJ010000003.1 coordinate 9,707, forward strand.
CACTTCTATTAACGAGGTAATTTCTAACTGATCGCATAAGATTTTTTTATCTTTTCCCTTATATGAACCTGAACCGAATTTGGATGTTTCGACTTGCATTGCTGGTTATGTTCCTGCTGGGCGCCTGTAAAAAAAATGAGGTTCGTTATTATGATATCCCCAAAGAAACGCCCGACGTGGCAAGGTCGGACGGTCTGCCCCCCGGTCATCCGCCAACTACTGGCATCCCTCCCGGCATCTCCTGGAAAGCCCCGCAAGGCTGGGTGGAGGGCGAAGCCCAGCAGCCCGCCAAGGGCAATTTCCACATCCACCCAAATGATTTGCCTCACGCGGATGTCGTGATTTTGGACTTTCCGCCCCAGGCCGTTCAAGTCGAGGATTTTGCCCACCTCCTGGCGGATGAGCTTAATCTGGAAAAAGAGGATGCGCGTTCCGACCAGGATATTTTTGAAAAATTTTCTGCTGGTGAAAAAGAATTCACCCTCATTCGCTTGACGAGCGATAAACCCCTTGGCGAGGAGGAGCATATTATATCCGTCCTGGCGGCAGTCCTGAAAGCGCCGGGTCGCACCTGGTTTTTCAAGCTAAAGGGCGCGGAATTGACCGTAAAGGCCGAAACCGATCGTTTTCTGGAATTTTTAAGTTCGGTTGAAATCGACAAGGACCCCCATGCCGGCATCACCGGTGGCATGGCCATGCAAAATCTGCCCCAGCAGGCTCTTTCCCAGCAGGGCAACCCGCAATGGACCGTCCCCGAGGGCTGGCAGCCGGGCAGGCCTTCGCAAATGAGGCGCGGCAGTTTTAAAGTGCTGGGAGACGACAACAAAATGGTGGATATCGCCGTGACCACCTTTCCGGGCGATGTCGGGGGGATGCTGGCCAACATCAACCGCTGGCGAAACCAAATCGGGCTCGGTCCGATTACAGCCGGAATGGTGGATGCCGTAGTCGAGAAACTGGAGTTCAATGGGAAAGAGTGCCAATATGTCGATCTTCAAGGATTGGCTCCCCCGGACGGAAAATTTCATCCACAGCGCAGTTTGATTGGCACCTTTACGCACGAGGGAAACTCCTGGTTTTTCAAAATGTCGGGCGATGCATCCCTGGTCGATACGCAGCAAATAAAATTTATGGAATTCCTGAACTCGGTAAAATTTTAAACACTTCAAATGAAGGTCATTGCGAAAATTTTAAATGTTATTACTTCGGTGCGGCTTACCGTGGCGCTGTTGGCCTGTTCATTGGCGCTGGTATTTTTTGGAACGCTGGACCAGGTTAACATGGGCATTCGAGGCGCCCAAAAGGAATATTTTGAAAGTTTTTTCGGTCTCTGGAAATACCCTCCGCAATGGTGGTTGGGTAGCTGGTTTTCCTGGATCGGCCTGCCCGTGCCCGGCGGTTACCTGATCGGTCCGCTATTAGTGGTGAATCTTTCGCTGGCCCATTTCCGCTATTTCCGGCCCAGTTGGAAAAAATCCGGCATCGTCATGATCCACACCGGCGTGGTTCTTCTCTTAATCAGCCAGTTGATGACCAACATACTGCAGGAAGAGAGCACCCTCTGGATTAACGAAGGCGGCACAGCCAACTACATGGAAAGCTACTTTGACACCGAACTGGTCATTATCGATAAAAGCGATGCGGAGATGGACGGTGTGGTCAGTATTCCGACCAAGCTTTTTGCCAGGAATTCATCCTTTCAACACCCCAAACTACCTTTTCGGATTCGAATCGATCGCTTTTACCCCAACTCGGCCCTTTTTCAAAATCGGGAGACGGTAGGCGGAGGCTCGACCGCCCAACTTCCCGCCAACATGGGTCTGGGCCCGAAAATGGGTTTAACGGCCGAAGACCGACCACAGACCTCCAAGCAGAATGAAAAGGATGTCCCCACGGCCGTGGTGGAATTGATCGGGACCGAAGGCTCCCTGGGGACCTGGCTGGTTTCGGCCTGGCTGGGTGATGATTTTCCGGCTCAAACCGTTCATCATGCCGGCAGAGTGTTTAAAATCGCTTTGAGGCTGAAACGCGAATACCTGCCTTACACCATAGAGCTGATCGATTTCACCCACGATCGTTATCCCGGCACGGAAATCCCGAAAAATTTTTCCAGCAAAATTCGCCTTAAAAATCCCCAGACCGGTGAAGACAGACAGGTGTTGGTCTACATGAACCATCCCCTTCGCTATGCCGGACTGACTTTTTTCCAGGCATCCTTCACCCCGGACGACAAAGCTTCCATGCTGCAGGTGGTGAGAAATCCGGGCTGGCTGATTCCCTATATATCATGCACCCTGGTATCCTTGGGGCTCCTTTTTCAATTCGGCTATCACCTGTTCCGCTTTACGCAAAAGCAAAAATCATGAAAAAAGCCGTCGGCATAATCCTCCTGGCGCTGGGCGTAATCATCGTTATCGGCGGTTTGCGCCCCGCCCGTTATAGCGGCGATTTTAATGTCAAGGATTTCGCCACCATGCCCACGCTGGAGGGAGGCCGTCTCAAGCCGCTGGACAGTGCAGCTCGCAATGCTTTGCTCCTGTTGAGCAGAAAGCAGACCTATCGCAATGAGGCGCGGAAAAAAATTTCGGCTATAGAGTGGCTCATGGAACTCACCATGAATCCCCGGGAAGCCGACAACAGGAAAATTTTCTATATCACTAACCCGGAAGTGTTGGGGCTTATCGGAGTGGGCATCGAGGAGGCGGAAAAGTTTCGTTTCCTGTTTTCCTTTGACGATTTGCGCCCCTATATCGAGGAAATCCAAAGGCAGGGCCAATTGGTCAATGAGGAGGCGCAATTGAGGACCGCCTACGAGCGGGCCACAATCAATCTCTTGAATTCCCTCAATGTTTATTATCGCCTGGCCCATAGTATATCTCCTCCGGACGCAACCACCAGGATCGAGCACGAATACAACCTTTATCAAACCGCCATAGAAGAAGGCAGCGGCGAACTGGAAAAACAGCAAGCGGGAGCGGAGCACGATAAATTCAAATTCGAACGCTTCCTGTTTTATGTCAGCCGCTATCGCACCATCTCGGAAACGGCGTCTTTAAAAATCATTCCTCCGGCCGATCCGCAGGAAGGCCCGGAAAACTGGGAAAACATCGGTGATAGCCTGGTGCAGGTAATAAAGACCGGACAGATCGATCCGGCGGTAGTTCATTATGCCCGATTGGTCGATGCTTACCGGGCGGACGATGCGACAACTTTCAACATCGTCCTCTCATCGCTTAAAGATGAGCTGAAAAGGCGGTCCGAAAACCATTATCGCTACGGTAAATCCGAATATTTGCTAAACCAGTTTGAACCTTTCTACCTCAGCAGCGTTCTCTATTTGATGGTATTCCTGGTGGCGGCCATATCCTGGCTGTGCTGGACCCTAACCTTGAACCAGGCCGCTTTTAGGCTGCTCCTGCTGGCATTTTCCGTGCAGGCATTCGGGCTTTTGGCCCGGATGATCATACAAGGCCGTCCCCCGGTCACCAATCTGTATTCGTCGGCCGTTTTTGTCGGCCTCGTGGCAGTCCTTTTAAGCATCATTCTGGAGCGCATTCACAAAAACGGGATCGGTTCCGCCGTGGCCGGGATGATTGGGTTTTCCACCCTCGTCATTGCCCATAACCTATCGCGCAGCGGAGATACCATGGAAATGATGCAAGCCGTGCTCGACTCCAATTTCTGGTTGGCCACCCATGTTGTCACCGTGACAATGGGCTATTCGGCGACATTCCTGGCCGGGGCCCTGGCCATCATTTATATTTTACGGGGTCTGCTAACGCGCGGTCTGGACAAAACCACGGCCAAAGGACTCGAAGGCATGGTTTACGGCATTGTCTGTTTCGCCCTCCTCTTCAGCTTTGTGGGAACGGTCCTGGGAGGCATCTGGGCCGATCAGTCCTGGGGCCGGTTCTGGGGCTGGGACCCCAAGGAAAACGGGGCCCTCATGATCGTTATTTGGAACGCCTTGGTGCTGCATTGCCGTTGGGGAAAGGTAACCGGACCTCGCGGCATCATGTGCCTGGCCATTTTCGGCAATGTCGTCACTAGCTGGTCCTGGTTCGGCACCAACATGCTGGGGGTTGGCCTGCACGCATACGGTTTTATGGATAAGGCCACCTTCTGGCTTCTGATGTTTGTGTGCAGCCAAATATTAATCATCGGCGCTGGTCTCCTGCCCCTCCGTCTGTGGCGTAGCCCGATTCCGGTACGCTGAACGGATTTCCGATTTCAACCGGAGAAGGCTTCTTCCGCCAGCCAGCGCTCGGCTTCGATGGCCGCCTGGCAGCCCATTCCAGCAGCGGTAACGGCTTGCCTATAAACATGGTCCACGCAATCGCCGGCGGCATAGACTCCGGGAATGGAAGTGCGCACCATGCTGTTGGTCTGGGGAACCAGATAACCGTTGCCATCCAAATCCAAAACGCCCTCCAGTGGCTGTGTGTTGGGCGTGTGCCCGATGGCCAAAAATACACCTTTGGCCGGTATCTCGCCGGTCTCTCCCGTGACCGCATTGCGGACTGCCACCCCACGGGCTTTCCCGTCTCCATCGGCCAGAACCTCTTCCACCACGGTATTCCAGACCGGGATAATCTTTTCCTGCTGGAGGGTTCGTTCCGCCATTATTTTGGAGGCCCTTAATTCGTCCCGACGGTGAATAAGGCTGATTTTGGAGCAAAAGCGCGTTAAAAAAAGGGCTTCCTCACAGGCCGAATCGCCGCCGCCCACCACCACGACCTCCATATCCCGGTAAAAAGCCCCATCGCAGGTGGCGCAGGTGGTCACACCCTTGCCGCCAAACATTTTCCGCTCACCCGGAACTCCGATTAGGCGCGGGGATGCCCCCGTGGAAATGATAACGACCTTCGTCTCATAGGTTTTGCTGGAGGAATAAAGTTTTTTTACCGGTCCGCTGAAGTCCACTTTCACAATCGAATCAAACTGCGTGCGGGCGCCAAACCGGGCCGCCTGTTTTCGCAGATTGTCCATCAGGTTAAAACCGTCGATACCCTCTGGAAATCCGGGGAAATTCTCCACCTCGGAAGTAGTCGTCAACTGCCCGCCCGGTTGCCCGCCCTCCAGCACCAGTGGGTTTAGACTGGCCCGGGCCGTATAAATGGCGGCGGTTAAACCCGCACAGCCGGTTCCAAGTATAATCACATTTTCCATCGCGATGAATTCTATTTAGCACAGGCAATCTTGCCACGAGCCAGGATTCAAACTAAATTTACGCGAATAATTTCTACCATGCTGATCGATAGTCATTGCCACCTCGCAAATTTTTACCGCAAAGGATGCCTTGAGGAAGTTCTGGAAAATGCTGCCGAGGCCGGCGTCGGACGGATTGTAACCATCGGCACCAGTGTGAAGGATTGGGAAATCAACCGCCAATTGGCCGCCCAGTATCCTTCAATAATCTCCTATACCGTAGGGCTTCACCCCACCGATATCGATGATGATTGGGAAGAGCAGCTGGCCAGCCTGCCGGCTTTTTTTAATGGCGATTCCGCTCATGTGGGGATGGGCGAAATTGGCCTCGACCACTTTCATTTGCCCAAGTCCAAGTACGATGCGGAGGCGGTAAAATCACGCCAGGTTCTTGTTTTTAAACAACAACTGGAATTGGCTACCGGCATGGATTGCCCTGTGGTCGTGCATTCTCGCAATTCATTTCACGAATGCGTGAAGGTCATTGATGAAATGGGCGCCGACTGGTCTCGAATCGTCTTTCATTGTTTCGCCGATGGGCCTGAGGAAATACGCATTCTCAACGAGCGGGGCGGTCGCGGTTCTTTCACCGGAATCGTTACCTACAAAAATGCCGATCCCATTCGGGAAGCGCTTCTCACCCAAGGCATGGAAAAATTGATGGTGGAAACGGACGCCCCGTATATGGCGCCAATGCCCATGCGGGAAAAACGCAACGAGCCAGCCTTCGTTCGCCATACGGCGGAATTTTGCGCCCGCCTGATGGGTGTGGAGGAGTCGGAATTTTTCCGCCAAACAACGGCCAATGCGAAGCAATTTTTCAACCTCCCTTGAATCCGCGAGCATTCCGTGCCATGCCTTGAACCGTCAAAATTTTCTAAATTCAAATGTGCCGATTAAGCGTTTCTCACCCGCAGCCAACATGTGGTTTACGACAGATTGAGGCTTGAATTGGGGACGCCTTGCACGCGGAATGGGTAAAAACAGACCCCTTCCATCCCTAATCGTTTAAAATGCCTTTAACTTGTAAATTCCCCGACGCTTGCGTCGGGGATAGGTGATTTATAAAGAGGATGGGTGGAAGAAGAAAAGGTCAACAAGTCCAGTACACATCACGAGGGAATTGGACCCCAGTGGAGAAATATGTCTTGAACCAAGGAAAGCCGAAGGAAGATTTGCGTCAATTAACATTGTGGTAAAAGATATTTTCATCTCAGATACCCCGACGCTTGCGTCGGGGAGTTTCATTTAATTTCAGATACCCCGTAGCTTGCTACGGGGAGCGGTAACTTTATAACAGAGATGAATGAGCGAAGAGAAACGGGAGCATTTGAGGCGCGCGAGCCATTGCGTGTGGCAGATCCACTACCATATGGTGTTCCCTGTGAAGTGGTGTTCCCTGTGAAGTATCGGAAGATGCTCTTGGAAAGGCGGGTGCAAGAGGTGCTGAAAGAAACAAGCGTTGGGATAGCCGAGCGCTATGAAATAGAGATGGAAGCACTGGGAATGGATGGAGACCATGCGCATTTGCTGTGTGGAGCGCATCCGAAAGAAGCACCCGGGCGAATCGTTCAGAAATATAAGAGCATAACGGCGCGGGAGATCTTTCGGCGCGAACCTTGGGTGAAGGAGAAGCTGTGGGGAGGGGAGTTTTGGAGTGACGGGTATTATGTTGGAACGGTAGGGGAGCGTGGGGATTGGGCCAGTGTGGAGGCCTACGTAAGAAAACAGGGCAAACCGAAGAAGCAGTTGCAACAATTGATGCTGTGGTGATCATGAATTTCTTTCTTAGATACCCCGTAGCTTGCTACGGGGAGTTTCATTTAATCCGAAATTATCGGATAGGTTATTTTTTTCCCTTCTTCAAGATAAGCATAACATCAGTAGTGTCCGGTTAAAAGTAGTTGAAGGTCAACTGGTTAGAGTGATCGCTGCTCGCACTGCTGTGATCCGGTTTTGTAAGTAGTTCATAGAGAGGGACTTTTTCAAAAACGCTCAAGCTCAATACCTGTGATATTCGGTGAAGACTCAATTCCAATTGCCACTGTTTTTTTAGGATCGCCATCAACACGTAAGCACTGATGGCAATCCATACTTGCGTCTTTACTGCGTTGGGCGAAGTGCCAAAGAATTTTTTGATCCGTAAGTGCTGCTTAATCCACTTGAAAAACAATTCGATTTTCCAACGCTCTTTATACATCTGGCAGATAATCAAGGCTGGAAGGGTAAAATTATTGGTCAAATAGATGAAATGCCTACCGTTATCTGCATCGTAAAAGCGTATACGCCTGAGCTTCTGGGGATAATCTTTGGAGGCATAGAATCCTCTAAAGTGAATTACTTGGTCACTGCAAACACCACTGCCGTGGACTACTTTGAGGGAACGCAAACGTATATAATTCAAATGGCTTTTGGCGCGGATGACAAAGTAGGCCATCGCTTCGCTAAAGAGGAACAAGCGGGCAAAATCGACATAGCCGTGATCAAGCACATAATAGGCTCCAGGCTCAAGAACAAGGGCATCAAGCATGTTTACGTCGTGAACTTTTCCCGGAGTGATCTCGATAAAGGTCGGAATCGAACCGCGCAAATCGATCTGCGTGTGCAGCTTTACCGCCGCTTTGGTTGTACGAAAATGGGCCCATGGAAAGAGGCTCAAACACAAGTCAATGGTCGTGGCGTCTAAAGCATAAACGGTCTCTTCGAGTTCAAAGTCCAACGCTTCATCGGCATAGAGCCTGCGAGCCTTTTTAATGAGCACGTATGCCAAGTCCGCATAGATGCGCCAGTTGCGTTGTTCATTGGCATCGGCCAAAGTACTCTTGGCGATATTACTGCGAATGCCCATAGAAAAGAGTTTGTCACTATGGGCACACAAACAGGTAACGATATCGTTGAGACTTTCACGTCGAGTCAATTGAGCGAAGGCCATGCACAAGAATTGATCCCGGCAGGAAAAGGAACGGACACGCTTGTCCCCACTATAGCGTTTGACGCATCGTTGAAACTGTTCACGATGCAAAAGGTCAAAAATTTGGGAGAAAACCATACGTTGTTGATTCATAATCAACAAGATACAGAATTTATACCCCAAAATATAGTGAAATTGATGGAAGTTCAAATGCGTCACACTAAAAATAACTCACAAGTTTATAAAAATTAACGATTTACAAAGTTTTAAATTCAGGTTAACCGGACAACTGTGGCATAACATCTTCGCCCACGATATGAGTGCCGTCAAAAAGGTCACCCTCAAGGTTGAGGAGCAGAACCTCGCCGTTTTCGACCGGACCGCTAAAGGAGCTTTCGATCGCATCAACGAGTTCCTGAGTATCAAACCTCAGGATCAGGTCCATAAATCCATCGGGTCCAGCATCGGTGCAGTCGAACCCATCCTCTTTGCAGGAGAAAGGTTCAAAGGGCGTGGCCACATCTTCGAAGGAAAAGCGGATGGGTTCCAACCCGGCGAATTGGATCGTTTCCAGGTTTATTTCGTTTACGTCAAACTCGCCCGTCCCAAGAATCGCCACGGGAACAACACCCTTTGATTTAACATTGAGAGGATTGGGGCAGGATCCGGGTTTAATATCGAGTACCACGTTGAGCCCGAACGGGATGAAGGGGGAGCCGTCGATTCGGGTGCCGGGTGAGAACAAGGTCCCATTCGATCCGGTTGCGTCGCTGTGCAAAACCCCGTCCTCTTCTCCATCAAATACTCCCGTGATGTCAGGATCGCGAGTGATAGATTCCCTTGGAACCACAAACACAGGCCCGAGTGGCTTTGTCGCCACGGTCGCCCCACCGCTCGTAATAGTAACACGATCCCCCTGATTGTTGTTTTGAACAGCGTTCAAGCCGAGTCCAGAACCGCCCCGCCAACTCGTCTGCACAATGGCGCCTCCGAAATCACCGGTAGGTTCGGCCCCGGCGAAGTAAACGAGGGCGGTGCCGACGCAGAGAACAGTGCCTTCTGGGAACTCATGGCGGAGCCTCTGTTCATCGGACAATCTCCAATCAGAAATATCGACTACTGAACCCGATGCATTTACGATTTCAACAAATTCATCATCTCCTTCACTCTGGATACCGTCGTTATTGGCATCGCCGTCCAGGTCTTCGGGGATAAATCCAGGAGGGGCATAAGGACCTCGTTTATTATGATATCCGGCACCAATTGGATATTCTCTACCGTAACATTGATGAAATTGGTGCTAAACCCAGCCGCCGCCGCAAAAATTCGAAGCGCCTGATCTCCATCAAAGGCATTGTCATCAACCGCATCGACTCCGAAGGTTGTTTCTGTTTCTCCCTCTGGGATCATTACGCTGCTGGGAATGTTGATCTCGGTGGTGTCATCGTCATTGCTTGAAAGTTCGATTTCAAGTCCTTCGGGTGGGGCTGGTTCCGACAGTTCGATGGTAACAGTCGCCGCCTGCTCTCCCTTCCGATTCCGATATTACAGGATTGTCAATCCGCAGAGTCAGAAATGCGAGGTCGTCATCGCCCACAATTCTCAAATTATCGAAAGCGTATTCCTCTCCTCCTCCATTGAGCCTGACATTAATTCGAAGCTCGAGCGTAGAACCTTGCCCGAAGATATCAAAAGTGAAATTATGGAAGGTCGAATTCAACGCAGGGGATGACAGATCCGGAACGTTATCACGGACGCCTGTAAATAACAGAGCCGCCGTATTTGTCGCTGTACCGGCAAATCCTCCGAGGGCCTCAAAGGGGCCATCATCCAGCCTGGCCTCAATCAGCAGGATATTGTTTGGCTCAATCGAATCTGCTCCTGATGCCAAAGCAATTTCAAGCCTGAGGCCACCGATGCCATCGATATCTATAGGAGGTATGAAAGTAATTCTCGCTTCGTCGGCGGTGAGGTCTCCAACGGGAATCCCGTCGCCGTCAATATCGCGAGCGCCCCAAAAAAAGTCTCCATCAAGAGTTCCGCCGCTGACTCGGGTCCCTGGAGAGAAGACTTCCCTCCGGGCGAAAAAGTCGTTGCCCCCGTCATCGCTTGGGTTCTCTACCGTGTAGCGGACATTAAAACCGTCCGTTTCGAAACTCTCCTCATAGATCTGAATTGAGGCTGCTTGGGTGGCATAGGTAAAGAAAACGCAGATGATAAACAATTGGGCCGTGATCCCGGCGGGTACGATGAAGGAATGATACGAGTCTTTTTTCATTGTTTATAGGAATTTGCTTTTGAGGCATTCCAGTTAGAGTTACGGTTTAAAAGAAAAAGATACATTTTCTTTATGTGGATATTCTTTCCATGGCGGAAAATTTTGTTAATTGGGTGATATTAATTCAGTCGGAATTTCCCATGTGGCGGGTATGAATCGTTAAAATTATCGACCTTGGGGTATTTCGGGTGAATCTTGCTCCGTTCAATACGCTTTGGCAATTGTTTTTTCGGACTTCCTGAAGTTGAATAGCCGGTTAAATTGAATCCGAATACAGCCCTTTTTTGCGTCACTCATTGAATTTTTAGAGTTTGCTTGCTTAACGTCGCATTAAATGATTTATTATCAATAATATAGCGATAATTGCAAGCCAAAGTTTCTATGATAAAATGGCAAATATAGTTTAAATGCGAATTGATTTGGAGGGTAAAAAGCTGCCGGTTCTGGGCAGTATCGCCCTAGCCTTCTGCATTATTATCTTGCTCTATTTCCAGAGCAAATCAGGTGACAATGAGGTTTTTTTTGCCTATCGGTCGGAGGTTTTTAACGACGCCGTTCGTCAATACCTGATCGAGTGCAGGAGTTTTTTGGAAAAAGAAGGATACTTTCCCCATGATGCTTATTATTTCGACGAAATCCTGAAATTGCTGAAATCCGGATTGAAGGAACTCAAAGGGGATGAAAATGGCATCATCGCGGCCCGCATAACGGTCCTGGAAGCCTTGAAGCCCTTGGTGGTCAATTACGAAAAAAACCTGCGAACCGATGCCTGGAACGATATTGCCAAACTCGCTCACACGTTCGAATCAGGAGAACTTGGGCAAAAAGAGAATCCCTAGGAAATCTTTTGCAAAGCCATCTGGAGTTGGAGGAATTTGAAAAAAACCTCAATTGGCTCTACGCCGGGGCAATGGATGAAAATGAAGTGGAAGGTTGGAAAATCGAGCGCGAACTGGCTTACGCAGGGCTCTCCTTTCTCGGTGAACTTAGAATCCATTGGCGGAAAATCATGCTGGCCAAGCGGCAAAGCTTCAATGTCCAACTAGCCATGCTTACTATTCTGGAGGAAGATTGGGGTCTATGGAACCTTGATCCTAAAACTGAGCAAATGGTATTCCAAAAAGAAACCGCCCATTCGCGGGAATTCACAAAACTGAAAAATCAGTGGATCGATTTGCAAAAAAAAGAAAAAGCCCTTTTTGCCGAACTCCGGTTTTATTATTAACGCCGGTCGAAGCGGGTCAGAGCCGCCCCTCTTCGATGTCATTGACATCGAACCAGACGCGGACAACCTTGCCCGCGGCAATGAATTCGGGAATGTAGGTTTCGAGAAATTCCTGCAATTCGATCGGCATTTCGCTGAGACGTTTGTCGCGCATGGTGTTGTTCCATTGGATGATTTCCCGTTGCTGGCGTTTTCTGGCATGTTCCTCAATCCAGTCGGCGACCTCTTTATCCGTCGCCCCGGTGGCGACAAAAGCCTTGAAATCTTCTACTTTAATCTCAGTAAAAGACAAAAAAAAGTTATCCAGCGGGCAATCGAAATGATAATCGTGGTTGGTTCCGGCAATAACGGCGCGGCATTTGTCCAGCGTGCGTCCGGCAATGACGTAGCCACCCAACAGTTCCCGCGGGCTGCGAGGATATTCCTTCGATAAATCGAGCGCGTCTAATTTATTTAGCATGAATAATCGTCTATCTTAAATCGGTCCAAAATTAAAGCGCTAATTCGTTCGGCATGAAATCCGTTCAGGATGGAATATTGGAAATTCAGAGGTGCTTGCCCGAAAAAATGAAGCTCAATACCAGAGGGATAGAGCAGACGGGATTCTATTTTTCGCCTTTTTCTCCATTTTCTATCGAAAAACGCTTGACATCTACTCATTTTATACTCATTTTCTGGTCATAACGTCATGTTCGCATACCAATAAAACTAACAATAAAACCGAATAAACTAACCTAGGATTAAGATAAGATAAATTAAGGGAGCCTTATGAAAAATGAAAAGACAAAAGCCAACAATGGCTCGAGTTCAATTGGATGTACCTGTTGAGCAGCTCGAGGAAATGAACAAGTTAATGGTGGAGACAGGCATTTCGACAAAAAAAGATCTTATCAACAATGCTTTGACCCTTTTTGAATGGGCCGTTAACGAACGGAAAACGGGTCGTAGCATTGGTTCTCTTCAAGAGGAAGAAAAGGTTTTTAAAGAAATCCTGATGCCTGCTCTCGCATTCAAATCAAATGCCAAAATGGTTAGAAATCCAAACTAAAAAACTAAAATCGTTCAAATAGCTGGTAGTGTATTAAGTAGGAATGGTGGCTAATTCTTGATTATATTGATGAATGAAAAGTCTCAGACAGGTTTCATGCATACTCTTAAGCTTGGAAAAGGAGAGGATTTTGCGTGTGAAACGACCCAGTCGTTGGCGCAGGGTATTGTTCCATCGTTCCACATGGGCCGTTTCACCGGTTTCTTTTCCCACGGATCGGTTATGAGGAAAGACTTCATCATAAGTGGACCAAAAGTCGCTGTAGGTGGCACATCTTTTGTAGGCCCGTGGCAGACGCTCGTAAAGTTCCCGGCAACGATACCAATCCCGAGGCCCAATGGCATAGGAGAGGATTTGACGGGTGCGTCGGCAAAGAGCGATCCAAACCCATTGGGCATCGCTCTTGCGTCCCACAAAAGACCACAGTTCGTCCAGTTCAATGACATCATGGCGGCGGGCCGCAAGAATCGTGCTTTTGAGCGGTCGCAGCGATTGTCGTTTTTTTTAACCAACTCAAAACGGTGTTGGGACTCACCCCGAAGGCGCGCTGTAAACCGCGTAGACTGCTGCGTTCCTGATAGACTCGAAGGATCATTTCTTTTTGCTCTTCGGTGTATTTCACTGTGGGGTTTTCGCGACTTTGTTTACCACAATCATGGCAGCGGTAGCGCTGTTTATGGTTGGGCGTCTTGCCAAATTTAATGATATTTTCACTTCCACAGTGCCGGCAATTAATAATTTTAGTAACCATGCACTAAGAATAAACTGCCTAACGCTATTTGTACAGCTAAAAATACAAAATAACATTCTTTTTTATACACTACCATTGCAGGTTCCATTGGTTTTGGGGAACCGACTGTTGCGAGGCAGTGGAATGAAGAGTTGCTGGATGCGATTCGTATCGACACGCCGGCCCCCACGGTGCATTTCCGCAATCTATTTCATATCTCTATCGCAATGTATGATTCCTGGGCGGCTTACGATCCCTCTGCGGCCGGTTATCTGTTCAGGGAGAAAATAATCGCGGAGGGCAAGATCGAAGCCGCCCGCGCAGAGACCATCAGCTATGCGGCCTATCGTGTTATCAAGGCCAGGTTCACCGCTTTGCTCTCGCCACCCGGGCACGAAGCGGCCCAAGCTTCGTTTGATGCCCGCATGGCCACCTTGGGCTACGACCCGGATTTCACATCTGTTTTCGGTGATACGCCTGCCGCCCTGGGCAATTTTATTGCGGAAACCGTGTTGAGCTATGGTTCGACGGACGGCAGCAACGAGGCTAACGGCTACATTGACACTACCGGTTATGCGCCCATTAATGAATCACTGGTTTTTGATCTTCCCGGAACGACGCTCGTCGATTTCAACCGCTGGCAACCGCTCGCGTTCGATTTTTTAGTGTTACAAAATGGAATTGTCATAGGCACGGCCACCCAGACTTTCCTCGGGCCTCACTGGGGATTCGTGGAGCCTTTTGCGTTAGAGCGCGAAGACCCCGCCGATCCCTATGTCTGGTCTCATGCCGATCCGGGCATGCCGCCACAACTGGGAGGGGCCGGAGATGAGCAATTCAAGCAGGAGGTGCTCAGTGTTATCCGCTACAGTAGCCGTCTTACCCCGGACGACGGCATCTTGATCGATCTTTCTCCGTCGGTTAGAGGAAACCGGATTCTCGGCTCGCAGGAAGATGTCGGTTACGTCGTCAATCCTTATACCGGTCAGCCCTACGAACCCAATGTTGTTAAACGTGGTGATTATGGACGCGTTCTGGCGGAGTTCTGGGCTGACGGTCCAGACTCGGAAACGCCTCCTGGCCATTGGTTCACGGTCGCCAATTACGTATCCGATCATCCGCTTTTGGTAAAAAGAATCAAAGGGACCGGGCCGGTCGTCGACGACCTGGAATGGGATGTAAAGCTGTACCTGGCCATCAGCGGGGCAGTCCATGATTCAGCCATCGGCGCCTGGGGTTCAAAGGCGGTCTATGATTATATCCGCCCGATATCCGCCATCCGTAACATGGGTAGTTTGGGCCAGTCAACGGAACCGGTGGGAACGGCCTATGACGCCCAGGGATTGCCTTTGGAAGAAGGACTCGTCGAGGTAATTACGGAGGAGACGACGATGGCGGGGGGAAAACATGAACACCTTGGCGGGCACGAGGGTGAGATTGCCATTTACGCCTGGGCGGGCCAGCCGGAAGACACCGAAACCCAATACAGCGGAGTCGATTGGGTTCTTGCCATCGACTGGCTTCCCTACCAGCGGGATACCTTCGTGACGCCTCCTTTTGCCGGTTATGTCTCGGGACACAGCACATTCAGCCGGGCCGCCGCCGAGGTTCTTACACTATTTACGGGGAGCAAATTTTTCCCCGGAGGATTGGGTATTTGGGAAATGCCGAAAGATGATTTTCTGGAATTTGAAATTGGACCCATAGGAGATCTCACCCTGCAGTGGGCGACTTATTACGACGCCTCTGATCAATCCGGCATCTCCCGCCTGTGGGGCGGCATACATGTGGCCATCGACGATTTCCAGGGCCGCATTATGGGCTCCCAGATTGGCATAGCAGCCTACGAGTTGGCTGATAAATATTTCAACGGCTGGGATATTTTAAGCGGATGGCCGCAGGGGCAAAATTTATTCGTTTCCCCCTGGTATGGAAGCTACCACACCGATTATTTGCCCTGGATATACCACCAGGAACATGGTTGGCAATTCCTCTTCGAGGGGAGCGCCAAAGAGGCTGTTTTCCTTTGGGATGAGGGCTTGCAAGAGTGGATCTTCACGAATGCGGAAACCTACCGCTGGATCTATATCTATGGGGAAAATCCGGGCTGGCTGTGGACCTTCGATGACAATACCCCGGAGCGGCGTTTTTTCCAAAGGCTGGATGACGGCAGCCTGTTCAGCGTCCCGGAAGGATTACTGGCCCAATAGAAAGCTGGCTGCGCGCTGCAATCATCATTCATCCGCGAATTTGAGATAGGTTCTAATGGATTGCCGATAATATGAACATTACGACTTTTACTGACATGCTGACTAAGATGTCCAATCGGGTTCCTGAAAAAACATTTCTCTACTGGATTGATAAAAACAAAGCACTTACCTACGGCGAAACTGATCGTGTTTCCAGTCGCATGGCGGGAGCCCTCGCCGGGCTCGGAGTCGAAAAGGGAGATCGAGTTGGGATATTTGCTCATAACGGACTCGATTATATCGTATCGATGTTCGGGGCATGGAAACTGGGCGCCATTTCATGCCACATTAACGTGCTGCAAGCGGAAGACATGGTCTATTTTGTCCAGAATGCGACCCCAAAGGCGCTAATCTACACGCATGACATGTTTCCCCTTATCGATCGCAACCGGGACGCTATGCCGAGTATCAAACAATATATTTGCATGGACGGTGAGCAGGAGGGGGCTCTCGATTTAAATAAATTATTGTCGGAGGCGCCCTCTGCCCCGAAGACCTGCGTTGAGGGCGGGGATGCCGCTCATTTGTCCTATACATCCGGGTCGTCGGGAATGCCCAAGGGGGCTCTTTTGGCCCACGGCCCGACGGTCCGGGCAACTCATTATATCGCCGAAAGAATGCAACTGACAAGTGATGGCGTTACGCTCGGTCCGACCTCGCCGGCAAGTTCCTATGGGCTCGTGGTTAATTTGCTCCCATCGCTTCACCGGGGCGCAACGGTTGGGCTGATGTCGAAGTGGGATGCTGCCATGGCATGGGAAGACATGGAAAAGCGTGGCGTAGATTACTTTCCCGCCAATCCGCTTGTGTTTTCGGATTTTCTTCATGAATGCCGCCGCAGAGGCCGAAAACCGGCCAAACTTAGAGTGGCCCCCTCTGGAGGCGCTCCACTTCCACTTGATCTGAAAAAAGCGTATGGGGAAGAGTTCGATATCTTCCTGGTTGAAAGTTACGGCCAAAGCGAACTGGGTGGATTTGTCGCTTTGGGATACCCCCGGAAAGAGAAAGAGGAGCGAAAGGCGGCCATTGGCCCATGCCTGCCGGACAAGGAAGTTTGCATTATGGATGAGAGTGGAAGGGAAGTTCCGGTGGGGCAAGCAGGAGAAATGTGCATCCGGGGCGGTTATATGATCGGGTACTGGGAAATGCCGGAAAAAACCGATGAGGTCCTGCGGGACGGCTGGCTGCATACCAGGGACATGGGGAAGATGGATGAAGATGGATATATTTCAATGCTCGGACGCTGGAGCGAGCGAATGGTCAGCGACGGCAAAGTCATATTTCCCCGCTCCATGGAAGAAGCGTTGTTGCGGCATCCTGCGGTTCAGTATGCGGCCGTTATCGGCAAACCAGATGCGCGGGCGGGTGAACTGCCAAAGGGCGTCGTTTCCCTCTATCCCGGCTGGCAAGCGGGGACGGAGGAGCTTTTGGAACATTGCCGAATGGACTTGGGTGCAGCTGGCGCTCCGGCCGAGATCGCGATTATCAGTGAAATGCCCATGACTGCAACCGGCAAGATCGGCCGGGCACTATTGCAAAGGCGCGAGCGCGAGCGAAAAACGGCCAACGAATGATATGATATAACGGTTCCGATGGTTCGGATCGGGGCTGGCCCGGGGGGCCTCAATAGGGAGAACGGGGAACATTCAGGCTGTCTCCGGGATAAACCTTGAAATCTTTGTCCGGGTTTCTAAGGGCTG
Source organism: Opitutales bacterium (assembly GCA_965226205.1). Classification (GTDB taxonomy): domain Bacteria; phylum Verrucomicrobiota; class Verrucomicrobiia; order Opitutales; family UBA2987; genus JAJFLU01. Next base: position 27,056 of record CBDDCJ010000003.1, read on the forward strand.
ATTTGGCATCAACCACATAGGTTTTCGAGTCCCTGGTTAAAAGGACACCTGATTTTTTTCCGTAAATATTAAATCCGCCAGCTTCCTGGATGGCTTTGTTGAGCGTCAGGTTCGGGCTCCACAGAACTCTGCCAGGTCGAACGACCTCGCCGCCGACATGGATGAATCGCTGAGTCACCGCTACCGATACGTCTATCGATGTATAAATATTTCGTCCGAGATAAGTTTCGCGGATCTTTTGCGCAATTTCCGACTCAGTTAGACCGGCCACCTTAATCTGCCCGATGTATGGCAGGGAGATAAATCCTTGATCGTCGATCTGCACGGGCACGCTGCTATCGTCTGGAATGCTCTGCAGGCTGACGACGATGCCGTCACCGGAGCGCAGGCCGACCGAGAAGGGAGGGGGAATGACAGAGACCGCGTCGGAGGACGTGCTCTCGCAACCCCCGTAGAAGAAGGCTATAAGGGACAAAGGCAGAAGCCATGCCGTAAACTGGGCTTTATCTAGCATAAAACATAACTGGCGCTCGAAGTTGTTGTTTGGCTCTACCAGATTGAGCAGGCGAGTCCAGTTTATTCGAGATTCTCATGTTCAGACGAATGCCGATTGGCTTAATTATCGTCTGATCCGGTTTCTATCGATTCTTCATCATCGAAATCCGTTTCGTCATCGTCATCGTCTTCGTCGCGTTGAAAATCATCTTCACTCGCAACGGCATTCTCATCGACCCATTTCATGGTTTCATCTTCAATAGCATCCCATAGGAAATAACGCAAAACGGCTGGAATTGCTCTTGTTCGCCTGTTTCACTAGAAGCAGGTTACTATGAAAAAACAAAAAGCAAATCCAGCCAAATGCAAGGTGTGCGTTCTGCGACAGCTTTGCAATTTTATTCCGGGACATCTGGTGGCCAAGTTGGCCCGCCAGTATGGTGTCGATAAGAAAGCTCGCAGTTTCAGTCCATGGAGCCATATCGTTAGTTTGCTCTATGCTCAGATCACTCATGCTATTGGGCTTAATGATGTCTGTGACGGACTCGCTCATCACAGAGGGTTGCTGGCCAGTATCCGGGGGGCCAGCGCTCCCAGTCGCAACGGGCTTTCCTACGCCAACAAGCATCGCGATGCCGCGATGTCGGGAGAACTGTTTTGGTCGGTGCTCAAGCACTTGCAGTCGTTGTCTCCGGGGTTTGCGGGTGGTAAATTCAAGGGGTTTCCCCGACGTTTCAAACGCGTTATCAACATCGTCGATTCGTCCACTATCGGTTTGGTCGCCAACTGCATGGATTGGGCTAAACATCGTCGGCGAAAGGCGGCCGCCAAATGTCACTTGCGCCTGGATTTGAAAAGTTTTCTGCCCCGGTTTGCCATCATCGACACGGCCAGGGACAATGACGCCAAACGAGCCCGTGAAATGTGCGCCGCCCTCAAAGCCGGTGAAATCGTATTGTTTGACAAGGCCTACATCGATTTGACCCACCTCTTTGACTTGTCATCGAGGGGCATTTACTTTGTCACCCGGGCCAAAAAGAACATGGCCTTGCGCTGTGTCAAGAGGCTGCTCAAGAAGCCCAAGGGCAATATTTTGCGCGATGATCTGGTGGTCCTTAAGAACAAAAAATCCCGTCAGGATTATCCCCAGCCGATGCGCCGGGTAACGGCATGGGTGGAGATTGATGGCCAGTGGCGAGTGATGGAATTTTTGACTAATAATTTGCAGTGGTCGCCCCATACGATCAGCGATCTGTATCGCTGCCGCTGGTCCATTGAAACCTTCTTCCGCCAGATCAAACAAACGCTCAACTTGTGCGATTTCCTCGGCCATAGCGCCAATGCCGTGCGCTGGCAGATTTGGAGCGCTTTGCTGCTCTATGTGCTGCTCCGCTTCCAGGCCTGGTTGAGCCGCTGGGAGCATAGTTTTGTCCGCCTGTTCACACTTGTCAGAGGCGTGTTTTGGGATCGCTTTAACCTGCGGGACTTGCTCGATTTCTATGGGACAGCCGGTGGACGCTTTAGAATGCGAGCGACTCCCCAGCAGGCCTATTTCCCTGGGTTTGGTTGAAAACCTATGGGACAGCACAAGGTGGCAAAAGCAATAAAAGAGAAACATGTGATAAAATTTCAAAAATTCGATTCCCCCAAAAGTCAAAAACTCACATTGATTATCAATGGGTTACGAAGCTTGCCTCGCCCCTATGGGATGGTATTGTTTCATCTTCTTCGATTTTTTCCTCCACCAGATCGGGAATTTCCGTGAGGTTTTCGACGTCAATCTGGGCGGTGGCGGATTCTTCTTCAAAATCCAGCTCAAAACCTTTTGGAACATATTCGAGGATGGCTGTGATTTGGATGAAAAAATGAATATCATCGACCTCGTCGTAGCCCAACTTTTGCTGCGCGCGAATTTCATCTCCGAGATCTTCAATGGTCAGGGGTTGCTCGAAATCAATCAAATCATTGAGTAATTTAACCCGTGAATTGGTAATTTGATCCAGAAGATCCGCATAAGGGCCTTTTTCTTCATCAAGGATGTCAGGTAGGGCAAAGAGCGGTTCATCGCTTGCAAAAAGGGATTCTTTAACCCGCATTAGTTTAATGCAGCCGCCTTCGATTTCTCCATCGATGCCAAATTTGAAGAAAGCGTCGTCCAGACTATCGGGATCGAATCCATAATCGCGCAAAGGCTCGCAAAGATCAATTATATGGACGATTTGGCTGGGGTCGATGATACCGAGCCCGTCCACATCCCAGCGTTTTTCATCACTGAGGCGTTCAACCCACCAAGTGTTGTCGTCTTTGAGCCGAATAATCGACCATTCCAGCTTAGCCCATCTTCGACAGTTCAAAAAGTTAAAGGGCTTATCTAAGCGGGTTGAGGGTTAAATTTTACCGTTTTTCTCCACTACATTTTGGATGATTTTGGGGCGGGTGGGCAGTTTTAGGCCCATTTTCTTGAGGAGGTCGGCACAGAGTTTTTCCGGTTTGTCTACCAGCCGTAAACGCGCTTCGCGTCCCCCTCGCAGCGGCGCCACCACGTCCATTGAGCGTAGATTTTCCAGTTCGTGCAACACTTGCCGCGCACAGGTGCCGAGGCCTTTGGCCTGCAGCCAGCTTTCCAGGGCGCGCCACATCGCCAGAGCCAGAAAACAGATCAGAATGTGCGCTTGCACACGCTTTTCTTTGTGGTGATAGACCGGCCGCAGCCCCAAGTCGCTTTTGGCGCAACGAAAGGCTGCCTCGGCCTGTGTCAGTTGTATATACCACCGCCACAGCTTTTGTGGGTCTTCCTCCTGGCAGTTGATTCGCAGCAGATAGGTCCCGTGGGCCAGTTGGGCCCAATCGGCTTTGCTCTCGTCTTCGGTGATTTGCAATGCGCAGGCCCGTCCGGCGGCGTCGATTTGCACTTCTACGGTGAATATTTTTTCGGCCAGGGTGTGGCGGCCCAGCCAGCGGCCGATACGGCGTTCAACCGGATCGAGTTTCTGCCCTCGCCGACGCAAACTCAGGTCGATCTGGTCGAGCTTTTTGCGCAAACGCTCCTTTTGCTTGCTCAGCATGGCGGCTTCTTTTTGACCCCGTCCCTGGCTGCGGCAAAGCACATATTGCTCGATCTGGGAACCGTCGGGATGTTTCACCAGTTTGACCTCCACCCCCGCCCGCACCTCGCAAAAATCGCCTTGCTCGAGCAGATCGAGGGCAAAGTTTTTGAGATGGCTCTTGGGCGTGCCCACGATGTAACGGGCCCCTTTGCCGCGCAGGTATTCGAGGTTGGCCTCGCTCACCATGCCGCGGTCCAGCACCCAGATGCGATCGGCCACCCCGTAATGCGATTCCATCAACTCGACCCTCTCCTGCACCGTGGTCACATCGGCGCGGTTGCCGTCGAAAACCTCATAGGCCAGGGGCAGCCCTTCGGGTGTCACCACCAGTCCAAGACATACCTGCTTGCAATCCGGCCGCTGGTCCCGGCTGTAGCCGCGCTGGGCCTGGGCATTGCCCTCGCACCGGCCCTCAAAATAGGTGCTCGTTATGTCGTATAAAAGAAACTCGAAACGCGTCCCAAACCAGCTTTCATAGCGTCCTTTAAGATGACTGAACAGTTCCCGGCGCAAGGGCAAGACACGATCCAGTCCGCGATACAAACGGTTGTCATAGACCTCATCCACATCCACCGCCATCAAATCCTCCAGCGCCGTCGAGCCATACCAGCGCTCGGCCAGAGCCAGCTCCGAGGCCTGTTCGCAAAAACGCCCCAGCGCCAGAATCGAGGCCACCTGGGCCCAGCCCACCGATTCCCGGCCCGGCGGCAAATGCTCCTCGAAGAAACGATGCAGCCCCAGCCGCCGCCACAGCGCCAGAGCCACATACACTTTGCCAAATTGACGCACCCGCTTCACCCGTATCCGACCCAGATTCACCTGCGCCCACAACGGAGCCTCCGGTTTATCCTCGGCAAATAAATCCATCTGCTCGGCCCCCGCAGCCTCATCATCGCCATCGAGGAGCCGACCGATCTGCTCCCAACCCAACCGCTCATCCTCATCGAGCCCCGGCTCCTTGCCAATGTGGGCCACGATGCGCTGGCGCGGCCCCTTGGCTGTGCGCACCGACTCCACCAGCGTCCAGTAATCATAATCCTGGCCCTTCTTACGACGACGATGGCGACGCAAATACATCAACACCGACCCTGCACTACTTCTCCGAAAAGGCAATAGAGTGGTCTGCACTACACGGCATTTTCACACCCCAACCCTGACAACCATGCGCCCTACAGCACGAAAAACCCTAAAAATAATCGATTTACCCCCCCCAACTGTCGAACTCAGGTTAGGAGTGGTATTCATATACGCGTGAATTCAGGTAGATAGTAGAGTTGGGTGTTTAAGCTAAAATGGCCTTCATTCCATTTTTGAATTATCGGCTAATATCTTTGATTAAGGCTTAGCAATATTTAAAGCACTTTTTTAAAAAAAACACGACGCAGTGAAAAGTAAAGCCGCCATTTAAGCCTTTACTGGGTTCTTGCCCTTTAATCGAAGTTGTAGCAGATTAGGGATATGGGCCGATTTTATGAGAGGGTGGCCAGACCGGCGCTTTTCATGCAGGATGCGGAAAGAGCGCACGAGGCCGCTGTTTTGGCTTTAAAGCTGTTGCATAAAAGTTCCCTCATTTGCGGCCTGCTCCATCGATTGAATCGAAACTCTCCGCATCGGCCCATTCGAATCTTCGGGTTGAATTTTCCCAATGCTGTTGGCCTGGCTGCCGGAATGGATAAAAATGCCCAGATTTGGCGCGGTTTGGCCGCGTTGGGTTTTGGGCATGTCGAGGTGGGCACCATTACTTTGAAACCCCAGCCGGGCAATCCCCGTCCGCGCCTTTTTCGTTTTGTGGAAAATGAAGCCCTCATTAATCGTATGGGGTTTAACAACGAGGGGGCCGAAGCGGTCGCCGCCCGTTTGAAATCCACTGGCGCGCACCGCTTCAGGCCCATCCCTTTGGGCATCAATATCGGCAAGTCGAAAAGCGCCGACTTGTCTCTGGCGGCTGAGGATTACCTTGGTTCCTTTCATCATTTGGCTGATTATGCGGATTATTTTGCCATCAATGTGAGCAGCCCCAACACGCCCGCTCTACGGCAGCTGCAAGGGCACAAATATTTGCCCGGTTTGCTAAAAACGATCCGCGAGGCCAACCTCAACCGCGCCCGTAAGCTCGGTTTGAAGCCTATCCCGCTGTTGGTCAAGATTTCCCCTGACCTCGATTTTGAGGAAATTGACAGTGTCTTGGCCGATGTGATGGATTTAGGTTACGACGGCATCATCGCCACCAATACGACTATTGAGCGTCCCGGCGCACTTTCCGGCGTCAACGAACCGGGCGGGTTGAGCGGAAAGCCGTTGCACAGCCGTGCGGTTCGTATGGTAAGCTACATCCACAAAGCCACTGCCGGCCGTTTGCCAATAATCGGTGTAGGCGGGATTTCCGATCCCGAATCGGCAGGCCGGATGATTGACGCGGGCGCCTCCCTGGTGCAAATTTACACCGGGCTCATATACAAAGGGCCGTGCCTGCCTGCACAGATAGCCCGAGCCCTTGCCCCACAGCACGAACGCTGGGTCTAATTGAATTATCCCATGTCACTGAATTTGAATAATAAATATGCCGACATTTTAGTGCCTGATGGCAGCGCCCTGGAGGAAGCTCTGGGGCGCACGACCCATCTTTGCATTGGCGCACATCCCGATGATATCGAGATTAATTGCTATCCTGCGGTGGCTGAATGCTTTGGCCAGACCGGCCAGTGGCTCACCGGAGTCACTGTGACGGACGGGGCCGGGTGCGCGCGCGTGGGAATCTATGCCGACTACTCAGATGCGCAAATGGCGATGGTTCGACGCTGTGAGCAGCGCAAAGCGGCCGTGTTGGGAGAATACAGCGCGCAAATTCAATTGGGTTATACCAGCGCCGAGTTGGTGAAAAGCGACGCCAACGTGGTTGCGGATATACGAAACATCCTGCAATGCAGCCAACCGGAAAAGCTCTACCTTCACAATCCAGCCGACAAACACAATAGCCATGTGGCGGTTTTTCTACGCAGCCTGGCTGCGATCCGCTCCCTTCCCGCTCAAGAACGCCCCCTCCAAACCTATGCCTTCGAAGGATGGCGGGATCTCGATTGGCTCTGTGAGGCCGACAAAGTGGGTCTGGACGCCTCTCCGCGCCCGAATTTGTCTGCTGCCCTGACCGGGATTTACGATTCCCAGATTTCCGGCGGCAAACGATACGACCTGGCGATTACTGGCCGACGCCAGGCCAACGCCACCTTTCACGATGCCCACAATCCAGATAAGTCCGACGCCCTCACCTGGGCCATAAATTTGAACCCTTTGGTGGAAAACGAAAACCTGTCCGTGGAAACATTTATGGGCGATCTCATGGATCGCTTTCATCGGGACGTTTTGCAAAGGATAGGGAAATACCTCTGATCCATCAGGAGGCAACGGAACAGGGCAGCATGGCGGCGTCCCGCATTCCGTGAATAATCTTTTTGTTGACGGGACAAAAGGTGCAGAGGATGCCGGACAACCGAAGTTCGTCCTCTTCGACAAAATAAAAGGGGCTCAAACGGACCCGGCCTTCCTGTTCTATCAACTCGCCGGAAGAGTTATAAACGGGGTGGCGAAGTCGTTTAGGCTTATGGTAATCCTGCAAAACATAGAGATTTTTGGGGCTCGATTGGAGGGCCTCGCCGATGCCACGCTGCCATTCCTGGCGTGGAACATCGCTGCCCAACAGGACGCTTCGGGCTCCCCAGGCATCCTCGTGAAAACCACTTAATTTCAAGATCAGGTTGCGCTCTTTTTGGGAAGCCTGGCCAAGATGCTCCCATTTCCAGATGGCTTTTCCCCCGACCTTGGGGGCATCCAGCACGGCGCTGGGGGGCAAATCCACGCGATCCACAATCCAGGATTGGGGTATCACCTTGCGCAGCAATTTGAAAGCATTGCGGGAGAGATTTTCCCGCCAAAAATCCTCCAGCAAATGATGATGAAAAAGGGAAAGCCCCATCTTTTCTTCCTGGAAAGGGCGCATCGGCGGCGTGACCACCAGCTCCGAATCCTCCCAGGCATCGAGGATGTATCCGGCAATGGGAACATTGGACAAATCGAATAATTCCCAAAAACGGTAAACAATATCGATTTGCTCGGGATTCCCGTCAATCGAGGCGCATAGGGTGGTTCCCAGAGGCATGATTTCGGAAGGGTGAAAACAGTAAACCCTTTTTCCCATTTGCCGCAATTGGGAGGCCAGCCACTCCATTTCCGGTCGATAGGTATGGGCCTCGTCGCTCACCAGGATGGCAATCAGGGGCAATGATTTCTTGGGCGTCATGCTGGCCAAGGCCCGGTAGAAAGAATGGATCATGAGATCACCCCCACCGATCAGATGGGCGCTGTTTCCGCCATATAGCCGATTGATATAAGCGGTCAGTCCGATTCCCCCCGGCACGCTATCGATCTCGGTCATGGCGAAACCATTTTCGGTTATCAACAAGTCGGGGCGGATGATCCTGGGCGATTCGCCGCGCAGCCTTTTCGATCGCGAATGCTCAACCAGTGCGCGGGGCTTTCCACGGTCGAGGTAGTCGGCCACCCAGGGGGCTTTGAGGGCCTTGTTGCGCAATAGGTTTTTCCCCTCGGCCGAACGCAGGTAGAGCATCTCCAAAGCGCGGTAAAACTCATGACAGGCTTGCCCGATAGATTCAATCTGGCGGATTTGGTCTGGAGTCAAAGGCCAGGGTTGGGGAGAAATTTGCCAGGTTTTATCCTCAAATAGCGGCTGCCGGCGAAAAGCATCCTGGATGCTCTCATAACTTAGCGATTCAGTTTTCATGAATTAAATCAATCATCAATGCGAATGTTTTTGTTTCGGGCCGAGGGACCGCCCGCGCGCAGCCAGGCGTGAATGAAGGGATCGATGCCGCCGTCCATTACTTGCTGGATATTGGAGGTGTCCGCGCCGGTGCGCAGGTCCTTGACCATCTGGTAGGGCTGGAAGACATAGCTGCGGATTTGGTGGCCCCAACCGATCTGGTTTTTTTCGCCGTAGAACTTTTCCATCTCGGCCCGTTTTTCATCCGTCATTTTTTCATAAATACGGGACTTGAGGACCTTCATGGCGGTGGCTTTGTTTTTATACTGGGAACGTTCGTTCTGGCAGGCCACCACGATCCCGGTGGGCAGATGAGTCAGCCGCACGGCGGAATCGGTTTTATTGACATGCTGGCCACCTTTACCGCTGGATCGATAGGTATCCACCCGGATGTCCTCTTCATCCAGATCGATATTGATATCGTCTTTGATTTCGGCGATGACATCGACGGCGGCAAATGAGGTGTGCCTTTTTTTATTGGAATCAAAGGGGCTGATGCGGACCAGCCGGTGCACCCCGCGCTCCGCCTTGGCGTAACCGTAGGCATTGAGACCGGAGATGAGCAGGGTGGCCCTGCTCACGCCCGCCTCTTCACCCGCCAGGATGTCCTGCACCTCGGCCGTGAAGCCGCGCCGTTCCGCCCATCGGCCATACATGCGCAGCAGCATGTCGGCCCAGTCGCAAGACTCCGTGCCACCGGCCCCGGCATGGATGCTGAGGATGGCATTGCAGGAATCGTGGGGGCCGGATAAAAAGGAATCGACTTCCAGAATGTCGATCTCAACCCCCATGGCGGCCACGGTCGATGTGATTTCTGCCTCGTAATCGGATGAGTCTTCGTTTTGCGATTCCGCCACAAGCTCGCACATCAATTGGAGTTCATCCACTTTTTCGTTGAATGCTGTGATTTTGCCGAGTGAGCTTTTCAGACGGCTGAGGGCGGTTGCCGTCTCCTGGGCAACGGTTTGGTTGTCCCAAAAACCGGGTTGGCCCATCTGATCTTCCAGACGGGTTATATCTTTTTTCTTGTTATCGACGTCAAAGAAACCTCCACAAGTAACCGGCGCGTTTGGTGATTTCTTCGACTTTGGCTCGTATATCCGGATCCGGCATAATGCCTATGTAGTGAGCACATTAAGATTGTTTGACAAGACTTATGGGGAATTTTTTTTAAATGGCGGCCGGAAAATCTTGCAAGTTCCAGGGCGGGGCGCCGCAGTGGGCGGCGATTTTATTGAATTCACCAATCTCGGCTGCGGTAAAGAGAAGGCCGTTGTTTTTTTCACTGCGAGCGGCACCTTCGGCCTCGATTTGGCCGGGCAGAAGGCAATTTTCATTGCCGGGTCCAAGGATATTTTTAATGACGGCTTTCACGTTTTTCTTCTGTCCGCGCCCGCCGACGAAAGCGCCTGAACTGAGCGCGCCGGGATGGATTACTTGAAAAAAGAAACAGGTGGAGTTCTTTTCGCCCTCTTCATGAGGCCGCCCGCGGAAGGTCGGGAGGGAGCCTCCGATGAGGGCGGCCATGAGTTCATTAATCAATGACAACCCGTAGCCTTTGTGTCCGCCAAAGGGGAGCAGCGCGGCCGCTTTGGCCGCGTTGGTGGTGGGCCTGCCATCGGCATCGATGGCGGCATTGGGCGGCAGTGAGAGGTTTTCCCGGACCAGCTGCTGCACCCGCCCCATGGCGATGACCGAGGTTGCCCAATCGATGACAATGGGATAGCCGATGGCTTCGGTAGTGGGGAAACCCCAACTGTGGGGATTGGTTCCGAGGGTGGGATTGCGCCCCATGAAGGGGACCACCTCGGCCATGGCGGAAGTGCAATTGGTGTAGGCGATATAGCCTTCCTGGGCCGCTTCCATGACGTAGCCTCCGCCCCACAAATAGTGGAAGGCGTTGTCTACGCTGACCATGCCCAGGCCGAACCGATCGGCCAGTTTTTTACAGGTATGCATGGCTTCATAAGCGACCGCCTGGCCCATTTTGCGATGGGCATTCCAGACTTGGGAGGCTTCAAAATCGGAGGGCACGATTTCAATATTGGCGCTTGGCTGGCATCCTCCCGCCCCGCTGCCAAGGTGTTCATCCAAATGCAAAGCTTTGAGGGCGTTATGGGTGCGGATTCCGTGCCATGCGGCGCTGGCAGCCATGCGGGCCCCGCTAGCGGATTCTTCGGGTGTGAACCCGCGCTCAAGATAGGCCTTGACTACCAGTTTGTCGTGGATTTCCCGGGGAACTACATAATATTGATCGGTCATGAGTTTATCCTGACTATTATAATTAGGAGATTAAATCCACTAGAGGGATGAGGTTCTCAATTTTTTGCAAATTCGATTAATGATGAAAATCGAGAACTTTTAGACAAATTATCCGGTCTGTAACGCTTAATGTGACAAAAAATGTCACCAACAGAATGGATATTGCGGATAACCAATCGAATTGGAGAGCCTGGTTTGCCAATTATGGGCCGAGGCTGCTCCTTTTTGCCCGCCAACAGACGAAGACTCTTTCCGATGCCGAAGATGTCCTACAGGAAGCCATGGTTCGATCCTGGAAAAATCATAATGAGTGCGGAAAACCGGTTATTGCCCGTGTCTATCAGGCGATTCGTTATGCCGCCATGGATCTGGGCAGGAGGGACATCCGGCGCAAAATCCGGGAGCTGCGTGTCCAGGAACCGGAATCGAATGAATCCAACTGGTTCGTCTGCCCGCTGGAGGAAAAGGAGCGAAACAGGACGCTGCAGGATGCCATGAAAAATTTGCCGTTGGAACAAAGGGAAGTCCTTGTCCTGAAAATATGGGGAGAAATGACTTTTGAGGAAATTGGCCGGACATTGAACATTTCCCCCAATACGGCAGCCTCGCGTTACCGCTACGCACTCGGTTCCTTGAAGAAAGTTTTAACCCCCGCAATTTTGTGATTTGCAGTGAATGAATTTGAAGACATTGAAAGGGAGTTGAGACAGCTTCGCCCCGCCCCGCCGTCGGAAGGCCTGCAAGCCCGAATGGCAGAAGAGCTGGTTGAAAAAGCAACTCACACGGTGGACAAGCGCGCGGGTGGAATCCTTTTCCAGAATTTCAGGTTTCGCTGGGCGGCTTCCTTTGCCCTGGTGGCAGTTTTTGCCATTATCGCCTTTCTCAGCATTCCGGATACCGCGCAGGTAAGCGATACTCCGCCAACCGCTATGGATATGGCAGAGGTTGAAATACCTGCCGCCCAGGAGCCGGCATCACCCTCGAAATATATTCCGGCAAAAGTCAGCCATGTCCTCATGAACGCGCTGGAAGAAGGCATTTTCTACATAGACGATCATATTCCAGTCCGGAAAATGCGTTATAGTTTCGTCGATACCTTCACTTGGAAAAACCCCGCCGACGGCTCCTCCCTGCAAGTGACCGTGCCGCGTGAGGAGGTCTTAATGGTGCACCTGAATACTTATTAAATTTCTTTCAGTCACTATAATAACAAACTAATCAAAAAAGACAAAAGATCATGAAAAATCTCGATCGAATCAAAAAAATCTTCCTGGCCCTGTCCTTGGGGACGGCGATGACAGCTTTAAATGGGCAGGATTTTACACGAGCCCTTCCAGCCCAGGGAGGACACGGCATGGTGACCGCTAAAAGGATTGGCGGGCCGGAGCACCAAATGATGTTTGACATGGCAATAGATAAAGGCGGACCTCAAACTTTTCTCGGTGTCCATGCCGTTCCGGTCGATCCGACATTGAGCGCCCAACTCGGCCTGCCCGAACACATGGGATTGGCCATCCGGTATGTCGTCCCGGACAGTCCGGCTGAAAAAGCGGGCCTCAAACCGCATGACATCCTCCGCCAAATGGACGACCAGATATTGATCCACCCGGTTCAATTGCGAGTGTTGGTGCGCACACATAAAGAAGGAGACAAAGTGATCTACACCATTCTGCGAGGAGGCGAGGAGATGCAGGTCGAAGCCGAGTTAATTAAAAAAGAGCCCGCCAAACATGAAAAAATCATAAAAATGGGCCTAGGGTTACCAATGCCGGGCCATCCCGGAATGCCATTCCGTCTCAACCTGAACGGGGATGCTTCTTTAGACCTGAACTTTGATTATTTGGATGAAGACATTGAAATCCTGGTGGAGAATGCCGGGCGCGCCGGTGAAAATATCGAACAGATAATTAGCAAAGTATTCAACCACACCTCGGAGGTGGCGGATCACGTAATCAATTCATTGAACGGCCGCAGCACCATTATCAAAATGAAGGAAAAGGAGATTATTCTCAAGGATGAGGACGGAACCATGAGCCTGACCGTGCATGATGGAAGCAAACATTTGCGGGTGACCGACGGCGAGGACAGCGTCCTCTTCGATGGCCCGATTAACACGGCGGAGGAACGCAGTGAAATTCCCGAATACATCCTGCCCAAACTGCAAAAGCTGGAATCCGAAAACAACTTTGAATTCGATTTTGATGAAGAATTTGAACCGGGCGAAATTGAAATAATCCCAAGCACATCGGGAATGGGTGTGACGGCTCAAAATTCGGCATCTTCGACAACATTCAAACCAAACACCAACACGATAACATTTTAGCGGTTAAGTTTTTAGTCTGATCATTTGCCAGCTTGCCTGGTCGCTGGACGGGTAGTTCATTTGCTGGTCTGTCTGGGGGTGGGTTCGTTGAGAGGGAGCGAATGGCGAGGTTTCTTTGATTTCTCCAGTTTATACCTCTTAATTTGTTTACCAAACTCGTAGAGATTGCCCAATTCCAGGAATACCTTGTCAATTTGCTTCATTTTCCAGTTTTTCAATATCAGCTTGATCTTGTTTTGAGTTGCGCAAACTCTTCATCCAAATCAAATCCTTTTTCCCCGCAACTTTTATTATTCCCTCTTTTGACTCGGCTTCAATCGCTTTTTGGATTACCGATTTATGCCACCAATCACCATTTCTTCATTACCTTGAATTTTTACAAATCGGCGGAGTGTTAATGGTGTATGCTGGAGCGTCCATGGCGATGCGGATTCGAAATATCCTTCGGCCCCGAGTATTTTTCTAATTCTCTCTAAATCTTGCGGGGCCAGGAGTATATCGATGTCTTTTGTAAAACGCATTTCGGCATGGAAAGCCATAGCGACTCCACCGACTAAAGCATACTGTATTTTTTGCTCCTCCAATTGTTTTACGATTTTTGAGAATTCGTAAAAAACATTCATCGGTTTCAATTCAGTTCACCAAATGCCGGGCGTTTGCCACAACCCAACCATTACCCCAAACTGACTTCGACCGAGAAGACGCCGGTTTTTTTGGGGGGAACGAAATGGAGTCCTTTTTTGTGTTCGGGGCTGTTGGGCGGTCCCATCCAGGGTTCCACACAGTAAAAGGGAGATTCTTCGGAGCGGGTCCAGGTGGTGACGGTTTGATCGGCGGTTTCGCCGATGCCCCCGTAGAGGCTCAGGATGATGTCTTCTTCACCATTTTTGGGGCCGAAACGTATGACATTATCTTTCAGCCGCGAGTGGATGCGGTCGTTCAGGGCGGGATCGTCAAAGGAGGTCGTGGCTTCGTATGGAGGGACCGGTTGCAGGCTTCCGTCCGGCAAATGGCGGTAGGCTTTGCGGGCCGCAAGCTCGATGCGGTAATCGGACCTGCGGGCGCCGTCATGCCAGGGGAGTTGAAAATAAAAATGATGCCCGGCGGACCAGGGAAGCGCAATTTCGCCCCGGTTGAAAAGGCGAAATTCGACGTTGAAGGATAATTCCAAAAAGCGGTAAATGACCGTAAATTCATAATCAAAAGGGTAGGCTTTTTTGGCTTCTTCATCCGGCTGCAGGACAGCGGTGAACCCGTTTTGATCGATATCCGAGAGTTCGAAGAGGCCGGTATGGGCAAATCCGTGCATGGGCATGGGCCGGCGAACTTTATCGTGCCGCCAGAAATAGATATCGCCCCGGTCGAAGGTGCGGGCGGAAAATGGAAAAAGAATCGGGTTGCCGCCGTCAAAGGGCAAAGGCTCGTCCGGATTTTTGATTTCCGGCCAGTAGATGACGTCCCGCACGGACCCGTCGGCCATTTGCAAATGCCAATTCATGAGGCGGGCGCCATTTTCCGGAATAGCCAGGAAGGTGGAGGATCCACGCGTCCATTTACGAATCTTAAGCCCAAAATAATCCACTAATTCCATTGCGGCAGAAGGTTAAATACCCACCGGGCCGAGGGGAAGCAAATTCACTTAAAAATTTTCAACGAATTATGTTGTGAAACTTTATTGGGAAACTTGAGGCAAAGCGTTTTGCCAGGCTGTACAAAAAGCGGGCAGCTTACCCCTAAGCTGCCCGCCACATATTTCTACCTAATGTATCTCCTGATTGTTACCCCATTCTCTCTTTCGAGAGAAAAACCAAAAAACTTTACCTTCCTTTATTAAATAGATGCTTCAAAAGCTCAAATGTTCAATGTAATTCAAAGGATGTGCGAAATTTGAATATTATTTTACAATTGGTATAAGCTATTCTTATTTATGAAACCTATCCGTTGGAATGGTTCAGGGCGATTGAACTTGATAAATTACAAAATCGAAATGGCCGGATTTTTGGAAAGTGGGGTACAAAAAGCGGGCAGCTTACCCTTAAGCTGCCCGCCACCACTCTTTAACTATACTGCTAACTATGTAGTTTACCCCAAAACCCCTTTCGGGGAAAAATAAATTCTGCCCATTTAAAAAATGGCGTAGGCTATTATAGTCGGCAGGTTTTCCATAACCTTTCAGCTTTTTATGCAATAAAAAGTCTTTGGGCTTTGTTATTTATCTGGCGAAGGCTTTTTTGCGCTGGGTTTTGAAGACGGTATGTGAGGGAGAAGGAAATCTGCCGACCGGAATGAGCGGTGAGGTGAAATCCATTGGTCGAACAAACAAACCGGGGGATAAAAACTTAAAATTGTGATTTTTGCTAACAACGCTATTGTCATTCCGCAAAAATTGCGTCATGTTAGCAATTATGAGCAAGGAGCCAAAATGTTCCAAATGCGAAAAACCGGCCTCGGTATTTTTATCCTTTGTCGAGGCGGGTAATGTGACCAAAATTTGTCTTTGCCAGGAACATGCCGAGGAAGTGGAATCCGTTTCCGCCCAGGGTTTCGGTGTACTCAAACTGGGCGCAAAAATCCCGCAAATACAATCGTTTGATTTGACTGAGTCCGTCCGCTGTGAAGCCTGCGGGTTTACCCAAAAGGATTTTGAAAAATTCGGTCGCTTCGGCTGCCCCGAATGCTATGAAACCTTTGCCAGTCTGTTGAAGCCGATTGTGGAAAAACTGCAATCCGGCACCCAGCATCTGGGCAAGATCCCCGCCAAAGCCATGGCCGAAAACTTGATCAACGACCGCATCCGGCAATTGGAGAACAAAATGGAACTGGCTGTGGCTAGTGAACGTTATGAGGATGCAGCTTCTTTCCGCGACAAAATAAGCGCAATCAAGCAATTGTCCGCGAATATCACCGAGTGCAAGGTAAGCGATAATTAATTAGATCAATTTACTGCTCGCCGGATGGCCGCCGGGATTTTTTCGCCCTATTCCTATCCCTAAAACGGCCTTTCGGCCTCTATGCGTTTACTGAAAAGTTTTTCCCCTTCTTATGGCAGGTAATCTCGTAAAACGAATCAAGTGGGTTGTCCTGGGCATACTCCTGGTCCTGGTTTTAATGCTGATTTCTCAAAATACGGAGAGCGTGGCTCTGCGATTTTTTTTCTGGGATTTTGAAATGCCCAAGCTGGTATTGGCAGTTCTTTGCTTGCTGGCTGGTATGGCCGCCGGATTCGTTTTAGCCAAGCAGCCGTGGGACCGTTGACGGCGGGGCAGGGTAAGGCTTTCACGGTAAATCCCCATCAGGTTTTCCCAACGCAATCCATGCGGCCAGCGAAATTAATTTAGTTTCCGAACTTGAATATTATTTCCAATGGTATTTGTTGTTGAATCTTTTTCGTCAATCAGCGCGTCTCAAATTGACTTCATTTAATAGCAAGCCGTTGTTGGAAGTGGATAATTGCGCTTGAACAAGAATTCTTTTTGGGGGTCCACTGCACAAACAAAAAAAATAGTAAAAATTTCAAGGCATGAACAAATCCATCATCATTGCGTTGAGCATTTTCGCAACGCTTTTGCTTTGGCTGGCATCCGGCCTGATAACAGGTAATGGCGGGAACGATGAAAACGATTCCGCGGAAACGGTCGCCAGGGAGAAGGGCGAAAGCCCGTTCCTGAGCGTGCGGGTGCGCCTGCTGCGTGCCCAATCGGTGGTGCGGGAGGTCACCATCCACGGGAAAACGGATGCCGCCCGCAAAGTTGTCATCAAGGCGGAAACGGTGGGGCGCGTCATCCTGGTCGGGGCGGAAAGGGGCGCTCTGGTGGAAAAAGGAGAATTAATCGCCAGAATAGAAATGCGCGATCGCAACAATCGGCTGGCCCAATCGAAGGCATTGTTAAAACAGAGGCGGCTCGAAAACGAGGCTTCCCGTGAATTGGCGGAAAAAGGCTACCAGGCGGAGACCAAGGTGGCCGCATCTTTCGCTGCCCTGCAAGCTGCCCGCCTGCAGGTTGAGACCATTTCCATCGATATTGAAAAAACTTATATTTTGGCCCCGTTTGATGGTGTTTTGGGAGAACGCTACATTGAAGAGGGCGATTATTTGAAGGATGGCGATCCGGTGGGGCTTTTTCTGGAAATGGATCCGCTGATTATAAAAGGAAAAGTCACCGAGCGCGAAATTGACTCCTTGAAACTGGGTATGACGGGCAAGGCTGAATTAGCCTCTGGAGACATTGTGCAGGGACGCCTTCGATATATAGCGCCCTATTCAGATGAGGAAAGCCGCACCTATAACATTGAAATCGAAGTCCCCAACGCTGGGTCCCGCATACCGGCGGGATTGACCGGCCTCATGCATATCCCGGTGGAAACGATCAAGGCTCATTACCTTTCTTCCGCATTGCTGTCCCTCAACGACGAGGGTGTGCTCGGCATAAAAATCGTCGATGAGCAGGACATCGTTTTATTTGTTCCCTCTCAATTGGTAAAGGCCGATGCCAATGGGGTCTGGCTTTCCGGATTGCCGGATGCGGCCAGGATCATCAGTGTCGGACAGGGTTTTGCCAGAGCTGGGGACCGCGTCGTGACCCACCCAGACAGGGATGAAGTTCCGCCCGTCGATGCCGAGGACCGGAGCCATATCGGCCAGTTGCAGGAATAACCGGTGATTAAAAGCTTCATAACCATTTGCCTGGATCATACCCGGACGGCGCTCATGTTCCTGGCCTTGATTCTGGTGTCGGGAGTTTATGCTTATGTGACCATACCTAAGGAGGCCAATCCCGACATCACCGTGCCCTGGATTTATGTGGCCATGGCGCACGAAGGGATTTCGCCCGAGGATGGCGAACGGCTTCTCATTCGGCCGATGGAAAAGGAGCTTCGCAGCATTGAGGGAGTCAAGGAAATGACCGCCTTGGCCTCGGAAGGCAACGCCAGCGTGACCCTTGAGTTCGAGGCCGGTTCCGATCTCGACGAGGCCCTTAACGATGTGCGTGAAGCGGTCGATCTGGCCAAACCCGAACTTCCCGATGAAACCGAGGAGTCGATTGTTAATGAAATAAACCTGGCCCTGGAACCCGTTATCACAATCAGTCTCTACGGGGACGTGCCGGAGCGGCAGCTCGTCCGTCTGACGCGGAACCTTAACCTGAGTTCGACAGTTGGGGGGGGTAAATCGATTATTTTTAGGGTTTTTCGTGCTGTAGGGCGCATGGTTGTCAGGGTTGGGGTGTGAATATGCCGTGTAGTGCAGACCACTCTATTGCCTTTTCGGAGAAGTAGTGCAGGGTCGGTGTTGATGTATTTGCGTCGCCATCGTCGTCGTAAGAAGGGCCAGGATTATGATTACTGGACGCTGGTGGAGTCGGTGCGCACAGCCAAGGGGCCGCGCCAGCGCATCGTGGCCCACATTGGCAAGGAGCCGGGGCTCGATGAGGATGAGCGGTTGGGTTGGGAGCAGATCGGTCGGCTCCTCGATGGCGATGATGAGGCTGCGGGGGCCGAGCAATTGGATTTATTTACCGAGGATAAACCGGAGGCTCCCTTGTGGGCGCAGGTGAATCTGGGTCGGATACGGGTGGAGCGGGTGCGTCAATTTGGCAAAGTGTATGTGGCTCTGGCGCTGTGGCGGCGGCTGGGGCTGCATCGTTTCTTCGAGGAGCATTTGCCGCCGGGCCGGGAGTCGGTGGGCTGGGCCCAGGTGGCCTCGATTCTGGCGCTGGGGCGTTTTTGCGAACAGGCCTCGGAGCTGGCTCTGGCCGAGCGCTGGTATGGCTCGACGGCGCTGGAGGATTTGATGGCGGTGGATGTGGATGAGGTCTATGACAACCGTTTGTATCGCGGACTGGATCGTGTCTTGCCCTTGCGCCGGGAACTGTTCAGTCATCTTAAAGGACGCTATGAAAGCTGGTTTGGGACGCGTTTCGAGTTTCTTTTATACGACATAACGAGCACCTATTTTGAGGGCCAGTGCGAGGGCAATGCCCAGGACCAGCGTGGCTACAGCCGGGACCAGCGGCCGGATTGCAAGCAGGTATGTCTTGGACTGGTGGTGACCCCCGAAGGGCTGCCCCTGGCCTACGAGATTTTCGACGGCAACCGCGCCGATGTGACCACGGTGCAGGAGAGGGTCGAGTTGATGGAATCGCATTACGGGGTGGCCGATCGCATCTGGGTGCTGGACCGCGGCATGGTGAGCGAGGCCAACCTCGAATACCTGCGCGGCAAAGGGGCCCGTTACATCGTGGACACGCCCAAGAGCCATCTCAAAAACTTTGCCCTCGATCTACTCGAGCAAGGCGATTGGAGCGAGGTGCGGGCGGGGGTGGAGGTCAAACTGGTGAAACATCCCGACTGCCCCCAGATCGAGCAATATGTGCTTTGCCGCAGCCAGGGGCGGGGTCAAAAAGAAGCCGCCATGTTGAGCCAGCAAAAAGAGCGTTTGCGCAAAAAGCTCGACCAGATCGACCTGAGTTTGCGTCGGCGAGGGCAGAAACTCGATCCGGTTGAACGCCGTATCGGCCGCTGGCTGGGCCGCCACACCCTGGCCGAAAAAATATTCACCGTAGAAGTGCAAATCGACGCCGCCGGACGGGCCTGCGCATTGCAAATCACCGAAGACGAGAGCAAAGCCGATTGGGCCCAACTGGCCCACGGGACCTATCTGCTGCGAACCAACTGCCAGGAGGAAGACCCACAAAAGCTGTGGCGGTGGTATATACAACTGACACAGGCCGAGGCAGCCTTTCGTTGCGCCAAAAGCGACTTGGGGCTGCGGCCGGTCTATCACCACAAAGAAAAGCGTGTGCAAGCGCACATTCTGATCTGTTTTCTGGCTCTGGCGATGTGGCGCGCCCTGGAAAGCTGGCTGCAGGCCAAAGGCCTCGGCACCTGTGCGCGGCAAGTGTTGCACGAACTGGAAAATCTACGCTCAATGGACGTGGTGGCGCCGCTGCGAGGGGGACGCGAAGCGCGTTTACGGCTGGTAGGCAAACCGGAAAAACTCTGTGCCGACCTCCTCAAGAAAATGGGCCTAAAACTGCCCACCCGCCCCAAAATCATCCAAAATGTAGTGCAGACTAACGGCAAAAATTAATCCCGAATCCGCATAGATAAGCTCTTTAACTTTTTGAACTGTCGAAGATGGGTTAAGGATGAACTGGAGGGAATCAGTGAAATCCTCGAAGTCGATATCGGGGGGGATCGCGAAGAAGTGGTCGAGATCCTGGTCGATCCCGTAGTCCTCGATACCTATGATCTGAAGCAGGAGGAATTATTTGCCACGGCCAGGCGCAATAACAAGTTGGTGGCGGCGGGAACCCTCGACTCCGGGTCGGGCCGCATACCCATCAAGGTGCCCGGCCTTTTCGAAACGACCGAAGATGTTCTGGGATTGCCCGTGAAGGCGGTTGGCGACAGCATAGTGACCCTGCGGGATATCGGGGTGGTGAGGAAAACCTTCAAGGATCCCAGTGGGTTTGCCCGCGTAAACGGGCGGCCGGCGGTCACCCTGGAGGTAAAAAAGCGGGTGGGCGAAAACGTTATCGACGCCGTGGACAAGGCCATCGCGCTGGTCGAGGAAGAGCGGCGGAACTGGCCGGAGGGTTTAAAGGTTTCTTATTCCAACGACCAGTCCAAGGACATCAAGGAGATGCTGACGGACCTGCAAAATAACGTCATCAGCGCCATAATCTTAGTCATGATCGTGGTCGTGGCAGTGCTCGGCTGGCGCACCGGGCTGCTTGTCGGCATTGCCATTCCGGGGTCATTCTTGGCTGGAATACTGGTTTTATCGGCACTCGGGTTGACGGTTAATATCGTGGTTCTGTTTAGCCTTATCCTGGCCGTGGGGATGCTCGTGGACGGGGCCATTGTGGTGACGGAATTTGCCGACCGCAAGATGTCTGAAGGGATTCCCCGAACAAGCGCCTATTTGCAGGCCTCCCACCGCATGGCCCTGCCCATCATCGCCTCGACCGTGACCACTCTGGCCGCGTTTATGCCGCTCCTATTCTGGCCTGGGATCATGGGCGAATTTATGAAGTATCTGCCCATAACCCTGATCGCCACCTTGTCGGCCTCCTTGTTCATGGCTCTGGTATTTGTTCCGGCCCTGGGTGGCATTTTTGGAAAACCCGGCCCGGCCAGCCCGGAAACGATGCGCAGCCTGGACGCCGCGGAGGGCGGGAACCTGGAAGATTTGGGGGGATTCACAGGTTGGTACGTCAATACTTTACGGCGCATTTTGCGGCGGCCTCTCATTGTGGTGGTGGCAGCGGTTGTCTCTATGGTTTCCGTTATTTTCGCCTATGGCAAGTTCGGCAAAGGATTGGAATTTTTCCCCGATGTGGAGCCGACTTTCGCCAGCCTTTATGTGCGCATGAGGGGGAACCTCTCCGTCCAGGAGATCGACGAGCTTGTGCGGGAAGTGGAGGAAGAGGTTTTGCAAGTCGATGGCATCAAAATCGTTTATGCCCGAAGCGGCGCCTCTTTTCGGGGCGGAAATTTGGCGGACGACGTGCATGGCATTCTCCAATTGGAATTCGAAGACTGGAAAAAAAGAAGAAAAGCCAACGAAATTCTGGCCGAAATCAGAGAAAGGACCAGCCGCCTGGCGGGGATCATCATTACGGAACGGAAAATGGAGGCCGGCCCGCCTACCGGCAAAGCCATACAAATCGAATTCAGCTCCTCTTTTTCTGAATTACTGGAACCGGCCCTCGTGCAGACCCGCCGCCAACTGGAATTTATGGCCGGACTCATGGATATCGAGGATTCTCGCCCGGTGCCTGGAATTGAGTGGCAGATTGAGGTCGATCGGGCCGAGGCCAGACGTTTCGGGGCGGACATTACCTTGGTCGGAAACGCGGTCCAGTTTGTCACCAATGGTCTCAATGTGGCGACCTACAGGCCGGACGGAGCCGACGACGAAATCGACATCAATGTGCGTTATCCGAGCAGCAACCGGCATTTGGATCAGATCGAAAGGCTGCGGGTGGGCACGGCCGCCGGGTTGGTCCCGATAAAAAACTTTATCAAACGCAAAGCGGCGCCCAAAGTGGGCAAAATTGAACGCACAGATTCGCACCGTGTGCTTGAGGTCTCGGCCGAGGTTGAGCCCGGCGTGCTGCCGGACACCAAAGTGAGGGAAATCCGCCAATGGCTGGAAGAGGAAGCCCATTTACCTGAAGACGTCAGTTGGACTTTCCGGGGGGAGGATGAGGAGCAAAAGCAATCGAAGGAGTTTTTGATGAAAGCATTCATGGTCGCCTTTTTCATGATGGGCATCATTCTGGTGACTCAGTTCAACAGCTTTTACCAAGCCTTTCTAATACTTACGGCAGTGATATTTTCCACCGTGGGGGTACTTCTCGGACTGCTCATCACAGGGCAACCTTTCGGCATCGTCATGGCCGGCATCGGGGTGATTTCCCTGGCCGGTATCGTAGTCAATAACAACATCGTGCTGATCGACACTTTCGATTACCATATTCACAATGGAGCCTCCACCTTCGAGGCCGTTTTGCGGACTGCATCGCAAAGGCTGCGCCCCGTTTTGCTGACTACGGTTACGACCATTCTGGGGCTATTGCCGATGGTCTTCAGGGTTAATATCGATTTTTTCACGCGGGAAATCACCTACGGCGCCCCCTCTACCCAATGGTGGACCCAGTTAGCCACCACGGTCGTTTTCGGGTTGGCCTTTGCCACACTGCTCACTCTGGTGCTGACGCCTTCGCTCCTTGTCCTGGGCAATCGTTTTTACCAATTTTATCAATTCCGCATCCTGAAAAAAGGGGAGATGGCGAACGCGTGATTTGCTATTGGAGCGACTGGTTTGCCATTGCCATATTCCCCGATTTTGTTAGGGAGTGGTGTTAATGAAAATTCCCCGTTTCCCCTTGCTAAGACTTTTTTTCACATTCATTTTAGTCTTTTCGTTATTTCCGGGAGCGATTCGCGCGCAGGAAAGCGATAGTGAAAGCCTGGCCGATGCCAAGACCGCTAAAGATGCCCTGAATTTAGAGAGTCCATTCGATTTCTGGCTGGGCGAATGGGAACTGAGTTGGGTAGAAGACGGCAAGGGAATCAATACGATCACGAAAATTCTCGATGGGCGGGTGATAAAGGAGTCCTTCGACGGCCGCCCTTCCATGAACCTGGTGGGGCAAAGCTACACCGTTTATGTTGAGCCGCTGGGTTTGTGGAAGCAGACCTGGGTGGACAACGAAGGCGGCTACCTCGATTTTACGGGGGGTTCGAGGATGGCCGCATGATTCTTACCCGGAAAGCTGAAAGAGAGGGAAAAAAGTTTTTACAGCGCATGGTCTGGCACAATATAAAAAAAGATCGCTTTGACTGGAACTGGGAGCGCTCCGACGCTCAAGGGGCCACCTGGAAAACGCTCTGGAAAATTCATTATAAAAGAAAATAATATTTTTGAGGCCTTTTTTCGATCTGAGTCTCGCCGAGGTTTTTTGAAAAAAAGCGCCCTGGCCATGTTTGGGTCCAGCCTCGTATCGGGCAAATTGATTGCCGTCCTCCCTTCAGAGGTGGGCGACCCTTATGGCTTTATCGGGAAAAATCCCGGTTTAACCATCTTAAACGACCGGCCCTGGAATGTGGAAACCCCGGCCCATTTGCTGGATGACGAAATCACACCGGCCGACCGTCTCTTCATCCGCAATAATGGCATACCGCCTCGCCAAGTAGATCCGGCCGTCTGGACGTTGACCATCGGCGGGGAATCGGCAGTCGAGGAAAAAGTGTTTACCTTGCCGGAGTTGAAAACCGGATTTACGCACCACACTCTCCGATTGACGATGGAATGCGGAGGCAATGGACGGAGCGAATTTAATCCTCCGGCCAAGGGCAACCAGTGGACAACCGGGGCAGTCGGCTGCCCGCAGTGGACCGGCGTCAGATTGCGGGATGTCCTGGAAAGCGCCGGAATCAAAGACGACGCGGTTTATATCGGCTATTACGGCAAAGACCGTCATTTGAGCGGAGATCCCGAAAAAGACTCTATTTCCCGGGGGGTTCCCATGAGCAAAGCCCTGGAGGACGAGTCTCTCATCGCCTGGGCTATGAACGGGGAGGATATTCCGCCCATGCACGGGTATCCGCTGCGGCTCATGATTGGCGGATGGCCGGCTTCCACTTGCGGTAAATGGCTCACCAAAATTGTCATACGCGACAAAGTCCACGATGGTCAGAAAATGGGGGGCCAGTCTTACCGCGTGCCCTGCCGCCCTGTCACTCCCGGTTCCGATGTGGCCGATGCGGACATGTGCATTATCGAGTCAATGCCGGTTAAATCACTCATTACCTACCCGCGGACGGATGCGATTTTGCGCGAGGGACAACCGCTCGCCTTGCGGGGGCATGCCTGGACTGGCAACCTGCAGGTCTCTGCCATGCGGGTCTCGAACGATTTTGGAGCCACCTGGCAGCTTTGCCAATTGGAGGACCCGGCCAATCGTTTGGCATGGCAGCGTTGGCGCACGGAGGTGAATTTGCCGGGCAAAGGTTATTACGAAATCTGGGCGCTGGTGACCGACAACGAAGGAGTGGCCCAGCCTATGGTCGTTCCCGGCTGAAATCCGAAAGGCTATCTCAATAACGCTTGCCACCGGATTGCCGTAAAAGTTGTCTGAGAACCGGTGTAAATTTGGCTTCAATCAACATGTTCTGGCAGACCATTCATAAAGGAATTTTGCTGGCCGCTCTTGGCTTGCCGGTTTATTTGATGGGAAACCCTGATGAAAAGGTTTCTTCCCCTGAATATCAAATGCCGCCGGGTCTCAATATTGTAAAAGGCATTCATGTAAGCTCCGGTCTGGTTGTGAAAGAAGGATTTGAAGTAGTAGTGGTCAACTGCGTGCCGTGTCATTCCGGCAAGCTGATTGCGCAAAACCGGGCTACCAGGGATGGTTGGAGGAACCTCATTCGCAGGATGCAAAAAACCCAAAAATTGTGGGATTTAGGGGAGAACGAGGACCGCATTTTCGATTATTTGGCCAATAATTATGCCCCCACGGAGGGAGGCCGCCGCGCGCCGCTGAAAGATATTCAATGGTATTTTCTCGCGGAAGAGTGAAAACCCCCCGTAATCTCCATAAA
The DNA here is from genome assembly GCA_965226205.1 of Opitutales bacterium. GTDB lineage: Bacteria > Verrucomicrobiota > Verrucomicrobiia > Opitutales > UBA2987 > JAJFLU01. The sequence goes on from CBDDCJ010000003.1 coordinate 52,194, forward strand.
AATAAACCGTCAGTCTAAACTTGAATGTTGCATTTTTACCTGATAGATGTATTGCCTATTCTGTATTCTAGCTAGAGGCTGTCCCAAAAGGGTGATTTTTGCGAGGGGATTTTGAAGAGTGTTCATTTTAGTGGTATTTTCTTTTGGGAGGGGGTGACTTTGCTCTCCTATGACGTTAGGATTCTGGTTTTGGGGTCCGTTTGCCTGGTTTTCTTTGTATGGGCCGACAGTAGGCCTGTGAAAAAGTATTGTCCTTGCTTTTCCGCTCTTTATTTAGGCCGCCGCTTTGGTTTTTAGTTCATCTTGCTGGGCCAGCATCTTGGCCACTTTCCATAGATTGTGCGAGAGGACCGACCAGGCTACGCTGATCGAGCGGTTGGCAAAGCCTTTGCTGCGCAATCGCCCGGCCTGCCAGCGATTCTTCAATACCCCGATCCGCCCTTCGGTGCTGGCCCGGCGCTTTTGCAATTGCCTGAAGTGTGGTTCCTCCATCCGTTTTTTCAACTGCTTCGGATCGCGTGGACAGAGCGCATCGTAGATGCCCTCCTGGGCTAACTGCCGGCGGGCCCGCTGGGAGGCGAATCCCCGGTCCGCGCACATGGCCGCTATGGGTTCGGCTAGGTTGAAGCGGTTCTGTCTTTGCAAACTCTCTTGCATTTGTTCATTTTCGCTTGGCGTCCGGCTGCCGTAGAGTTTCCAGTCCAGCAGGTATCCTTCAACGCTTTCACCCAAAAACAGGGTGTTGCCAAACTCAACCTCTTGGCCCGCTTTGCCTCGCACAATCACCTGCGCATCGGGTTCGTAAACACTCAAAACTTTCTCTGCGTTTTTCACCTGGCGGCCGCCAATGATTCGCTCGTGCGCTTGCTTGATGACCACCGGGATTAGCTCGCTCATGCGCTCCATCCGGGTAAGGATCTGTTGGACCTGTTTTTCGCTGTAATCGCTTTGCTCCCAGCAGGCTTGCAATAATTCCCGGTGACTGCGGGCATGCTCCCCGATCCGTTTGAGCAGCTTTTTCATCTGCCTCAAGATACCCTTGCGTTGCCGCGCGCTGTCCTTTCGCCGCCGGCTGTGGGTCATCTGTATGCACAGCCGATTCATCTGCCGAGCCAAGGGCTCCGGTTCGATCGGCATGCGATGGCGCAAACCGGCCTTCTCACGGATCAGCCGGATCGCTTTGAGCAGCGTGCCCGCTACATCCTTGAGCAGCACCCAGTCCGTCGGCCAATGAATGTTGACCTCCAAACAGGTGCCGTCGATCAGGCAAATGGTGGTGTCTATCGGCTTGTCCAATCCCACCACCTGCCGGGCCAGATCGGCATCGCCCACAACCTCAGTCAAGGTCCGGTGCAAGGCCCTCAACTGCTCTTCGCTGAAAAACTTCGAGGCCCGTTCCAGGGTGCTCTTGGAGATGCCCCTTATGCCGTCGATATGGCGGACACGACAAAAGTCAGCCAACAGATCGCTGCTGCCCAGAGCCCTCGACAAATGCCGAAACGAAATCCCACCGAGCAGATAACGCAGCGTTTCCATACGCAACGCCTTGAGGGCAAAATTAGCCCGCTTTTGCCGGGCCTTTACACTCATTGGCTGGCCTCTTTCCAAGGCCAGATCAACGCCCTGCGATTCCACCTCCGAATCGATCAGCAGCCGGTCGATACGCTCGATGGTGGCGCGAAAGTTATCGTAATCGAGGCAACGGTCGACCACAGTTAAAGCTGGACGCAGGAGGCATTGGATGGCTATATTTTTCATAGAAAGGGCTATATTGATTTTCGCTAACGCAATTATAGAACCCTTTTTTAGCCGGAGCGAGCAAAAAAATGCTCTTTCCGGCTATTTTTATAAACGTCATCCAGTTGACTACAAAATCTTTATATTTTTGGGACAGCCTCTAGCTAACATTTGAATAAAATTTACCCATTAACAGACCCGTTAGTTGCCCGGCTGGGGAGGTGCTCATCAACGAAGGCGCCAGTGATAGCCGGCTATTTGTCCTGGAGAGCGGCACCCTGGAGATTCGCAAAGGGGAAAAGCTTGTTTGCGAAATCGATACTTCCAACAGCATAGTGGGGGAAATCAGCGTTGTCCTGGAAGAACAGCGCTCCTGTAGTGTGATTGCCAAAACCGATTGCAATCTGGTGCTGGTCGGCAACAGCATTAATGAAATTATCGATACGAGCCCCCGGCTTACCAAGTTGATCATGCAGGATTTGGCTGAGCGCCTGGTCAAAACCACCTGCAGTTTTGCCAATGCCAACGATTTGCTTTTGAAAAAGGGAATCGACCTCAAAAGTGACAGTTAGCTGGCAGCCTTTTCTCCCGATCTGGATTAAGGGTTGGCGGTGTTATTCGACCAATATCTTTTTCGCCGCTCCGGCCCCGATGGTTAAAGTTTTGCCAGTGAAGAGCGAGAAAGTAACTGTGCCAGCAACCCGGTTTTGTTCTAATACTTTGAGTTCCGTTCCCGGCTGAAGCCCATTATCTTCAATGAACTGAAGAAACTCCGGGGCTTGATCAGTAATGCGTGAAATGCATAAAGTCTCTCCCTTCGGACTGCTGGAGAGATTCTCCAGGCTGCGGGCGTCGATTTTTCCTTTGGCCGTGGGGATTGGGTCTCCGTGCGGGTCCACCTTTGGGTATGCAAGCAGGGCGTCGATTTTTTCCAGCACCTTATCCGAAATGACGTGTTCGAGTTTTTCCGCCTCCTCGTGTATTTCCGACCAACTCAGGCCGAGAATTTCGACCAGAAAAAGTTCAACTAGCCGGTGGCGGCGAAGCACATGTAATGCGAGTTTTTCCCCTTTTTTGGTCAGCCGCACACCTTTGCGGGGCGCATAATCGACCAGACCCGAATCGGCCAGGGACTTTGCCATAGTGGTCGTGGTGCCGGGGACGACGCCCAGAGCCGAGGCCACCTTGCCCATGGAAACCGGTGATCCTTCCGCCTGCTGCTGCTCCATCAGGATTTGCTTGAGGTAATTTTCTACGGTGCTGGTGGCCATTGGTTGAGACTTTTTTGCGAAGCTGACAGGTTTACTGGTTTTGAACAAATAAAATCCTTCGATGGCGGGATCCCAATTATCTTAATCGACGCCGAATTTGGATGCTGGCCTGTTCCACTGCCAAGACTACCAGCATGGTGACCAACACCATGGTGGCAACACTCCGGTAATCGAAAGCGCGGCGGTAGTTTTCTATCCACAAACCCAATCCTCCCACTCCTACGAATCCGAGTACTGCGGAATCGCGAATGTTCATATCGATGCGAAAAAGAATGAGCGAAGCGAATTGCCTGGAAACCTGCGGCCAGATGGCGAAACGCACCTTTTGCGCCCAATTGGCCCCGGCGCTGTCGAGAGCTTCCCAGACGCCCCATTCGGCGCTCTCGCACTGCTCCGCAAAAAGTTTGCCCAGCATCCCGATGGAGTGAATTGCTATGGCCAGGACGCCGGGAAACGGTCCCAACCCAACCGAGGCGACAAAGAGCAAAGCCAGCACCAGGACCGGGATCGACCGAAGAAGCGCCAGCATGGTTTTTACCGGATGGTGTATCCAGGCCGGAGTCAGGTTCTCGGCCGCCAGAAAGCCCAGTCCGAAGGCGGCCAGGGTTCCCAAAAAAGTGCCAAGAAGCGAGATTTGCAGGGTCACCGCCACGGTTTCACCGGCCAGCCGCAGGGGCGGCACAAAGGGCCGGGCCTCGGTCGGATTCCAGGTTAAATCCGGGGGCAGCATGCGGGAAAGAAACAGCTTCAGGTTGGGACCCGATTGAGCCAGCTCGAAAAGATTTATTTCCGTGCCTATCCATGACCAGCCCAAAACGGCGGTTACCGAAGCGAGAATTAGGAGATGGACCGCAATCCGTTTCCCTTTACCCGGAAACGGGGGTGGCGTCATCATCGAAGTAGAGGAGGTTTTTTCCACCATATATTCCTTCCATTTTTGATTCCGTGAGTGATTCTGAAGGGCCGTCGAAAACGACGCGGCCTTCCTTCAAGCCAATAATTCTTTTTGCGTAAGCCTTTGCCAAACGGGGCTGGTGCAAGCTCATGATGAGGGTGTTTTCATGGTGTTTTTGCACTTCGGACAACAATTGCAGGACTTCCGCCGCCCGCAGGGGGTCGAGGCTGGAGACCGGCTCGTCGGCCAGAATAAGGGAAGGGCGTTGAGTCAGGGCCCGGGCCACGGCCACTCTTTGTTGCTCGCCCCCGCTGAGCGTTTCCGCTATTTGATGAACGAGATCTGACAGTCCCACCTCGCAAATGGCCTCCCAGGCAATGCGTCGGTCTTTGGGGGAGAAATAACCGAATAACGAGGGGAGCGAACTAGCCGCCCCCAGCCGGCCACAGAGAACGTTTTGCCAGACCGTCATCCTCGGAGCGAGATGGAATTGCTGGTAGATCAACCCCATCCGCCGTTTGATGCGGTTTCTCTGCCGGCGCGGCGCCAAAAAAAGGTTACAGCCCAATATTTCGACTTTTCCCTGAACCGGCGGCACATAGCCCTTGAGGCATCGCAAAAGGGTGCTTTTGCCGGCCCCGCTGGGACCGATAACAGCCACTCTTTCACCGCTTTCGATATGGAGGCTTCGAATGGCGAGGGCCGCTGGCTTGTTTTTGCCGTAACGAACCTCCAGGTGTTCGATTGTGACCATGGGCAGGTTGGCGGGGTCAGGTTATGGGAAGAATAATTCCGGTTTTTTGACGAAACCGTGACGGGCCGCGATCTTCGCCACTTCATAAAAATCGGCCAGCCGGGCTTTGGTAAACCCGCGCACCCCATACAATTTATTCAATAAAATTTTATCTTCCGGGTCGTTCCAGTCCAGAGCCAGCAGGGCTTCCTGGATTTTTTCCCGGATTTCCTGGCTCAGTCCCCGGCGCGCCATGACCAGATGTGATGGGCTTTGAATGGAATCGGCAATGGTCATTACCAGATCGCGCTCCTCCGGCCGAAGGAGTAGATAGGCGTACTGGCTGATGCCGGCCGCATCAACAAAGCCGTTGAGAACGGCTCGGATGGCCTGCTCGTCCCCGCCCGCAAAATAGACTTGTTTGAAATACCCGCCTTCTGGTTTGTTCCCAGTGAGCAGTTTGGCCCGGGTGAAGACATCCCTTGGCAATAAATGCCCGGACATGTCCACCTGGTCGGCATAGGCAATGGTTTTCCCCTTCAAATCCGCCAGGCTGGTAATTCCTCCTCCCCGCCGCACCCAGATTGAGGAGTGGTAGGTGGGTTGGCCGCTTTCGTAAACCTCGAGCAAGAGCGGGACGACTCCGATTTGCTCGTGAGCCATCATGAATGCCAGCGGATCGACGAAGGCGAGGTCGGCTTTATCTGCCCGCATGGCTTCGATGGAGGAGCCGTAGTCCAGGGTGATGAAGCCTTTTACCGGCCTGCCAAGGAGCGGTTCCAAGTATTTCAGGATGGCTTCGCTGTCGTAGGCCACCTGCTGGGGATTGGCATAGGAGATAAATGCGATGCGGAGTTCCCGTTGATCGGATTCTTCACCTTTTGCCGGCGGATTGGAGTGCAGGATCGTCCCCACGACAAGAGCCATAAATATGGCTCTCATGGACATGCCTGGTAACGAAATTCGCCAGTTCATTTTAAGACCTCCACATTTTTTGCGTAGAGCGCCCGGTATTCGCCCACTTTGGTTCGCACTTCCTCAACATTGCCCTCTCGGTTGGCGGCCAGGGCTTCGTCCATGATTTCAGCCAGCCTTTCCAGGATCGGTCGATACTGCGAATCCTGCAATTCCCATTTATGGTTGCGGATCTCGAGCGCCACGGTTTGAAAAGTCAGATTAATGGAACCCTGCTCGTTCTTTTCTTGCAAAAACTCGTAGGCAGAGAGAAAAAAGTAAAACTCCTCCATCTCGGCATCAAGATAGTAAGGGGTGTCTTCGTAGGGATCGGTTCCATCTCCCACCGTTTCCAAATAAGCCGTCAGGTCTTCTTTTTCATTATTATCCAGATTGAGGCCGTAAGCCCCGTCAAACCAATCGACGACCGACCGCAGGGTGGGTTGGCTGCCGTCATGAAAATAGGGCGGCGACCAGAGGATGCCGAGCAGGGTGGGGGTGTCCATGGCCCGGTCCCGCGAGTTTTCTGCGTAACCGGCCACCGTGCCGATATCGTGGCGCTTGTGATCCACGAAATTGGCCGAGGGAATATGGCAACTGGCGCAGCTCATCCCGCCCATGCGGGAAAAGGGTTTGTTAAAAATCATCTCACCCCGTTTGGCCGTTTGCGGGGCCGTTTCGGCCAGCCGGCCATCCTTTTGCAAATGCTTGTTGGGCAGAAAATCGAACTCGATAATGTAAGCGACCAATCCATCCAGGATAACGGGGTCCGGCTCTGGCCCGTTGAATTCATTGACGATTACATTGCGGATAAATTCGTGCAGTGAGGAAAAACGCCCGTTGCGCCCATAAGGTGCGGTAAAGCGGATACCGCGCAAATCGGGAATATCGAGGGGATCGAAATGTCCGTTGTTGGCATGGGGGGCAAAGAAGCTGTTCGTCACATCCATTCCGCCCTTTCTTCCAGATAGCCCCGGTATCATGAAATTTGGATTGGTGATGCTCTTGTTGTGGCAGTTATTGCAGGTCATGCCGATCGAGCGCATGGGATTCCCGTAAATAAACGCGCTGTCGAAAGCCATGTCCCCCACCGCAATGAGCGGCGTCGTGGCTTCGTCCACCCCGCGTGAAGTCATGTTGAGAATCTGCCGGGGGCGCGGTATTTGTTTGTTGATGTTACTGCCGGGGGGAAGCTTGAATGGCAGTTGCGCAGAGGCATTATAGGTGGGACTACGGATTGGCCGTGGGGCCAGTTTTTTTCCGGCGGGAGGAATAAAGCCTTCACCGAAATTCGTGCTCAAATAATCGAAAACTTGCCGGGCCGCCCGTTGGAAATCATCGCGATTGGCTTCCACCACGCCAACCCCCAGCAATCCCGGCGACCCCAGCGCATTGATCATGCCCAGCCAGCTTTGCCCCAAATGGTAGTAGCCCTTCGCATCGACTGCCCGCAGAACCTCCGAAAATGAATCGAATACTCCGCGCGCATTTTCGACCTCTTTATAGGCTGCTTGCGGGGTTGCAAACAGATCCCCCGCCACGCTAATATGCTGCCTGCACAAGGCGGATACGCTCCGGGTAAGGGTTTGAAAAACTTCCCGTTGATCACTATTTTCCAGGTCTTTTTTTAATTGCCGGTTAAAAGGCTCTCCTTCTGCCGGAGCGATTTCATTCCAGTAGTTGGCGATTGTTTCGAGGTCTCCCTTGACCCTTTCCCAGTCCACCGGATGAAGATTGAGAATAAAGGCCGACCGCTGATAGGCCTCGGCCACCGGATGCAGGTTTTCGGGGGGAATAATGTGGGCTATGGCCAGACTTTGGCCCAATGCCAAAAGAGCGGACAGGGTAAACGGAATGTGCTTGCCAGGCAAACTTTGGCACATCCGAAGACCAGGAATTCGATGGGTGTTCGACCTGGAAAATGTTGAATTCAAGCGCATGAAATGGAATAAAATTTCTTAAGTTTCGATACCTAAAAACTAATATTTAGAGTGATAGTCAAGATAATTTTGATTAATCAAAATATATGGATATGGCAATATTCCATTATTACTGGAATTGATTTAAGCCTGCCGGAATGAGGCGGGGAAAGGACCTCGGGTTCAGGCGGTTACGCGGAGTGGGGCCGGTGGCACAACCTGGTTGATCGTGCCGGTTTTTACGTCATAGACGAAGCCGGAGACGACTAGTTGGTCTGGTGTTCCGGGCGTGTTGCGGAGTCGCTCGACGTCGTCTTGCACCGACTTGGCGGGATCGGTGATCGCCATCGCCGCCACTTCGTCGACACTGAGGCCGAGCCGTTCCGCCAATTGTTGCTGCATGCCCGGGTTGGCGAGACGAGACATGCCGCAGTCGGTGTGATGGATAACGACTAGTTCCGGTCGCATAGTGCTGGGCCCTGGCATGTTGGCGGCCAGAACGCCTAGGATGCCGAGATCTCTCATTACTGCAGGGGTGATCCTGCCGCCGGCGTTGCGTATGATGACTGCATCGCCGAGGCCGAGGCCGAAGAGGTGTGCGGGATCGACCCGAGCGTCGACGCAGGTCAAGATGATCGTTGACATACGGGGTCGAATGGTAAGGTTTCCTGCCTCGAACTGCTCAGCAAAGCTCCGGTTGCGATCCAGTAGCGTGGTGAATGAGTTGGTTGTCATTCCTGTCTTCTCCTTGCTTTGTGTGATTATTATCTGTTGAACTGATAGGAAATCACTTTTGGCCCTCCGGGGCGTTTGCCCGGACTATGACATAGACGCAGAGTGACAGAATTGCGCATGAAAGTCAACAAGAGGCTTTTTCGGGTTAAATTTCGCCTCACGAATATTGAGCCCCAACTTTTTTGTAGGCAGCGTTGACGCAGCTGTCGATTAAATATTATAATCTTACCGGCGATAGTTCCAAGAGTTTTATAAACCAGGTTCGCCTCAAAGCGGCTGAGCAAACCCCTTAAAGCACTCTCATTCGTGAAATCAGGTGAAGTCAGCCCGCTTCGTCTTTTACCTAAAAATTTTTCGGGACCACCTCAGACTGCTACCCCGCTGGGGTCTGGCAGAGCTAGATAGCAATCTGCAAACTAATGGAAGGATCGTAATATCCTATTGGTTCAATAGGTCCATTTCAGCCTGGGTTGGAGCCTTGCTCATGCCAATTTCGATGAAGGCTTTTATTGCAGCCATTTTGCCGCTGAAGGTGCTTTTCATCTGGTCAGCATTTTCGAAATAGCGGCGGGCTGTTGTGTCAATATCCTCTGCTGGGCGGCCGGTCAATTTCTCGACCACATCGGTTGGTTGATAATTGAAAACTCGGTTTTGGAAATCGGTCACATACATTTTAAATTGCGATATTGAATAGGGGTCCATGCCCATCTGATTACAGGCTTTTAAAAACAGTCCCATCGGCATTTTCATCTCGGTCACCTTGCGCCCCAGCACTCGGCTGAAACTATCTAACAAGTCCTGCGTCCTGAGCGCCTTAGGCCCGGTTGGCTGGTAATGTTTGCCAGTATGACCTTCTGGATTGATCAAGAGAGCAACGCAAACTGCTGCAATATCCTCATTTGAAACCCATGGGCATATGCCCTCGCCGAGGGGAAAGGGAAACTTGCCGAGCTGAGTAATGAAGAGCTGGGTTCTAAAAACATTATCAGCGAAAAAGCCTGGGGTCACATGAATAGCACCGATATCGGCCATATCGAGCAAAGGGTAGCTCTGTTTATGTTCTTTGGTAGTACGGCTGCGGTGTGTAGGCAGGCTTGCGAGATATTGGCCTAGATTAATGACGGTCGTGACACCAGCGGCTTTGGCTGCGGTGGCAAAGAGCGTAATATTATGGAGCAGACCACTTGTAACCGTGTGACAATAATAAACGCGGTCGATTCCCTTGAGAGCCTTATCGAGATCGCCTTTAATATGCATATGGCCAAGGGTCATCTCAGCTCCGAGGCTGACCAATTCATCTATGATGGCACCTTTAGATCGCGCCATAACTCTTACGTTACAGCCTTTATCGAGTAATTGTCGGGCAACCTGATAGCCTGTGTTGCCGGTTGCTAAGGTTACTAGATAGTGAGTTTTTTCGGACATGATGTGTACTTTCTGGTTAGAGGTTAAAGGAGTATAATCCTTTTTTCATAAAATAAGTTGTATATACAACCTATTGTCGGGGTAGATCAAAAAAACTTTCAAAAAAATACAGATTTTTTAAAAACCCTCGCTCGGCTCTTTGTGCAGCCCCCAATGGATAATTCACAAGCCCGCATCCAACGATAGCCTGCCGAAATGAGGCGGAAAGGGCCTCGTGCCGTGATCGATGCTTGTGAAAAGGGTGGGGCGCCTCACATTCTGCCGCCCGGCATCGGTTTATGGGGCTTTTGCCAGAGCCGAAAGGGCATCCTGGGCCTGGCTGGCTGGGGTGGCCTTGAGGTCCCGCCAGACAATTTTGCCATCCTTGATGAGGAAAGCCTGCCGGCGCGCATAGGTATCCACATAGAGTACCCCAAAAGCCTGCACGACTTTTCCCTTAGGGTCGGCGATGAGGGTGAAGGGCAGGTGGTATTTTTCCTTAAAGGCCGATTGTGCCTCGGGCGTGTCCATGCTTACGCCTAAAACGGTGATGCCCGCTTGGCCCAACTCGGTGTAGGCATCACGCAGGTTGCAGGCCTGGATGGTGCAGCCCGGCGTGTCGGCTTTGGGGTAAAAATAAACCAGCACGGGCCCCTTTTTGTAATAATCGCCAAAATTTATATTTTTGCCCTCCTCGTTGATACCCTTTACCCGGGGGGCTTTCTGGCCGACTGCAATGGGTTCAGCCATTGAGGTTATTAACGAGATGGGCAAAAACAGAAATGCCAGGAAAAAGATTTCACGGCGCATTCAGTTCTTAATCGACCAGATGGTAGATTCCTTGGTTGCGCTGGCTAGTTTTTGGGTCGTGCGGTCGAGTCGCGTGGCCAGGGTTTTTATAATTTTCAGGGCAATTTCGGGACTTTCCATAATGAGATCTTCCATATCGCCGTCCGGCACATGGATGACTTTCGAGTCGTTTTTCGCCCGCACCGTGCAGGTTCTGGGTTTTCCCAAAATATCCCCCATTTCTCCGAAGATGGTTCCCGGAAACATGAGGACGCTGAGTAATACATCATCCTTGAGTACTTCCAGAGAGCCGGATTTAAGGACGTAAAATCCCTGACCGATCTCATCCTGCTCGATCACGTTTTGACCGGCCGGCACATTTAATTCCTCTTGCATATAATTCCCCGTGAAAAGGTTATGATGGTAGTTATTAGATACTTAGGTTAGTTGTCGCTTTTTCTATTGGCAAGAAGCTTTTCGATCCAAGCGGTTTTATAAACTCTGCATATAACGGTGCAGTTGCAAACTGTTTTTTTCACCAATCCCGTTAACCGCGCGCAGTTCCTGGGGAGTGGCTTTTTTCAGTTTCTGAATGGTTTTGAAGTGATTGAGGAGGGCCTTTCGGCGCACTGGTCCAAGCCCCGGCAAATCATCCAATACGGTTTCTTTCATGCGGCGTGAACGCAGTTGGGCGTTATAGGTATTGGCGAAGCGGTGGGCTTCGTCGCGGAGCCGCTGGAGCATTTTGAGCCCCTCGTTGCGGGCCGGCAGATTGAGGGGCGTCCGCTCATCGGTAAAAACGAGGGTTTCCCGTCTTTTGGCCAAACCGACCAGGGAAGGTGGTTTGATCCCCAGGGCAAGGAAGGCTTTCAGGGCCGAAGTCAATTGGCCTTTACCGCCATCGATCAGGATGAGGCCGGGGAGGGGCCTCTTTTCATCGAGGAGCCTCCGGTATCGGCGGCCGACAACTTCTTCCATGGCCCGGCAATCGTCGTTTCCGATAAAACTTCTTATTTTGTAGTGGCGGTATTTTTTCCGGTCCGGCCGGCCTCTCGTAAAACGCACCATGGAGGCAACGACAAAAGTTCCCGATATATGGCTGATGTCAAAACACTCCATCTGATCGGGCCGCCTGGGCAGGCGGAGCTTTTCCTGCAATTCAGTCAAGGCGCCGTCTATCGCCGCAGGATCGGAGGGACCGAATGGGCGGGAGAACTTGCGCGTTCTCAGCACCGTCTTTTCCAGGGCAAAGACGACGTTACGTAAATCAGCCGCCCTTTCGTATTGTTTCTTTTCCGCCGCAGCCATCATTTCGGCTTTCAATTCGACCAGCCATAGGCGCGACTTTCCCTCCAGAAAGACGCAGGCTTCCTCCACCCGGCGTTGGTATTGCTCGCTGTCGAGATGGTTGGGATGGCCGTAAATTTCCTTCCGCGCATCGTCGTAAAGATGCCATGAGCCATCCGGTTGGCGAATGGGGCGTACGTCGCCCAGCAGAATGCCGAATCGCAGCCGCATCTGGGAAAGTGTTTTTCGCAAGAGGCCGGAGTGGGCGAACGGGCCGTAATAGGTGGAGGCGTCCTCTTTGCGAAAACGGGTCAGCCGGAATCGCGGCATTTCGTTCTGCCGATCGACCCGCACCAGCAGAAAGCGTTTATCGTCCGTAAAATCGGTGTTGTATTTGGGCTTCCACTGTTTGATCAGCTTGCTTTCGAGCAGGAGCGCCTCGGTCTCCGACTTGACCTCGATGATGTCGAAACCGTGAATGAGGTCCACCATGACGGCGATTTTCGGCTGCTGCGCGGTAAAACGGCGGGACGGCTGGAAATAACTGGAAACCCGTTTTTTCAAATCCTTGGCCTTGCCCACATAAATGATCCGGGCCAAACGGTCTTTCATCAGATAAACGCCGGGCCGGTGGGGCAGGCGCCGCACTTTTTCTTTTAAAAAGCTCGATTCAAGGGCTGGCATTTTCCAATATTTTCGTCTATATTAAGAGTTAATATTATAAAACCCAAGAAAAGTTCACGGATGATCCGGCCCCATTTATGACCCATACCCTTCGCCTCGAAACCATAACCCTTGGTGACGAATTGCTCCTGGGGATTCGCGAAAATAGCCACCTCACCTATTTGGGCGGCCTCTTGGCCCGGCATGGGGTGGCTATGCGGCGGAACACTGTTATTCGCGACCAGGCGGAGGAAATCGAAAGTGTTTTCCTCAATGCCTGGAAACATGCCGACATCGTCATCACTACGGGGGGGCTCGGCCCCACCACGGACGATATTACCCGCGAGACGATTGCCCAGGCTTTGGGGCTTTCCCTCGTGCACGATGCTGCCGTGGAGGAAGCCATACGGGACCGGTTTGCCCAATTTGAACGGCCCATGACGGAGAACAATCTGAGGCAGGCCAAGGTTATGAAAGGGGCGGACGTCATCCCCAACAGCTTCGGGACCGCCCCGGGTCTGTGGCTGGAAAAAGACGGCAAGCGGCTCATCATGCTGCCAGGTCCGCCCATGGAGCTGTATCCCATGTTTGAAAATCAGGTGCTCCCGCGAATGCAGGAGGAGGGGCTGATCGAGAAAAAGCAATCCTATTTGCAATTGCGCACCTGCGGGGCTGGAGAGTCCAGCCTGGAGACAAAATTGAGGCCTCTTTTCGATCCATTGGGCAATCGGTTGTCGGTCGCGTATTGCGCGCACGAAGGGTTGGTCGATTTGCGCCTTAGCGGCGGACCGGAGAATCCCCTCGAGTGGGCTGAAATCGAAGCATTGGGAGAGGATTGCAAGGAGGTGATCGGCAACGATTTCGTAACCTTTGGCAACGAATCGATGGCCTTTCTCATCCTCAGCCACTTGCGCAGCCTGGGCAAACACCTGGCCGTGGCCGAGTCCTGCACGGGCGGTATGCTTTCCAGCGCCTTTGTGGATATTCCGGGAGCGTCAAAAGTTTTTATGGGGGGCGTCACTTGTTATACCAATGAAGCCAAAGTGCAGATACTGGATGTTCCCGATGTCATTATTCAGCAGCACGGCTCGGTCAGCGCAGAATGCGCGGCGGCCATGGCGACGGGAGCGGCAGAGAAATTTTCCGCTGATTATGCCTTGAGCGTCACCGGCATCGCCGGGCCGGGCGGCGGGACTTGTCAAAAACCGGTTGGGACCGTTTATTTGGGCTATCATTCACCCATTGGGGTGTGGACCCAGCGTATTGTTTACCCCGGCAACCGGCAGGCCATTCAAGAAAGGGCGGTTTACGCCGCTCTGGACTGGATGCGCCGTAAATTGAAAAAATACGAAGTCGAAGACATTCTCGAAAGCATGGCCAGTTAGGATTTCCGGTCATAGAATATCGAGAACAATCTATACCTCTGCGTTCTCCTAAAGACCATTTATACCTCTGCGTTCTCCTAAAGACCATTCATGTTGTCCCATAATTCATTTTTTGCCGCTTTGATCGTATTGGTAATTAGCCCTGCGTTGGGTTTGGGCGACGATCTGGAAACGCCCAAAGTAGAGTTCGGTTCCCTCGTAGTGCGCATCGTCGGGTTGCGTAATGACAAAGGCACGGTTCACCTGGCTCTTTTCAATACCAAGGAAGGTTTCGCAAAAAGAGGAAAGGAATTTCGCAAGATGACGGTGAAACCCGCCTCAAAAACCGCCATTGCGGAATTTACGGAATTGCCCTTCGGTGAGTACGCGGTGGCCATGTATCATGATGAAAACGACGATAACCGGCACAACAAGGGGCTCATATTTATTATGATGGAAAAATACGGGTTTTCCAACGATGCAAAACCGGGAATGAAAGGCCCACCGGAATTCGAGAAGGCCAAATTCTTCGTTCTCAAAGAGCAAAAAACCATCACTATCCGGGCCCAGTAATCATTTTGATTGGGCAGACCCGGTAATTGGCTTCCCCTTGTCCTGTCCTCTCCATTGGTCGTAGGCGGAGGCGGTGCGTACACAGCCTACGGTGCAGGTGGCGTCGCATTGTTTCGGGGTGTGAAATTGTTTTTTCAGGTCTTCCATGGTGTATTGAAGGAGATTTTTTTGAAAGACGCCGCGGGTCTGCGAACACCAGTGCACCTGGCCGAACTCGTCCACATACAAATAGCGGGAACCCGCGCGGCACTTGAAAGGGGCCGTGCCGTCTTTGATCAGCTTTTCCCGGTAGCCATCGACATCTTCAAATCGGGGACCGATTTTTCTTTTTACTTCGCGGTAGGCGGCCAGTTCTTCGGCCGTTAATTTCAACTGCCCGTTTTCATCGTGAATGAGCAGAATCCTCGGAATGAAGCCGTGCTCGCGGGCGAAGTCGATGACTTCCATGGCCTCGGCAGGCGGGGCGCTCCCGATGACGCCGCTCATGACCATCTGGAAGCGGGCGTGTTCGGCCAGTAGGGCAAGTTGTTTCCGCAAGGGCTGCAAGGTTTTGACGGTTGTCTTGTTGGGCTGAACGCCGTCCACACTGATCTGCATATCGGTCAGCCCGCTTTCATTGAGGGATTGGATGAGTTCCTCGGTCAGTTTATAACCGTTGGTGATCATTTGCCGCCGGCGAAAACCGAGGGCGGTCATTTCCGCGACCAGATCGGCAAGCCGGGGATGAAGGGTGGGCTCGCCGCCGGTCAGACAGACGGTCCAGGTTTTTAATTCCCGCAATTTCCTCAACTGGCGGCTGAGGGTGGAGAAGGGGATGGGGTCGGAGCTTTTGTCAAATTCGGAACAATACCCGCAGGATAGGTTGCAGCGGCGGATAATCACCATTTGCGCGAGAAACGGGCCATAGCGAATCCACTGCCACCAGTCTAGTTTTCCGCCATCGACTTTGGAGGAGTCCGGCACTGTTTCTTTGGCTATTTGATTTGCCAGGCGGGTTTGGCGCGGCTGCCGGACTGGATTTGACGCCATTTGCGAAGGATTCCCCCATAAATGGTTTCAGGGTCCAGACCATTGGCCGCCCGCAATCCGCCCACCGAGGTTCCGTGGTCCACGAATTTATCCGGCCAGCCCACCCGATGCACATTTATGGAGCAGTCGGCCAAATTGAGTTCTTCCAGAACGGCGCTGCCAAAACCGCCTTGAACGACATTGTCCTCCAGCGTGACGATCAATTGGCAATTGTTTCCCTGGGTTTTGAGAAGGGCTTTATCGAGCGGTTTGACGAACCTCGCATTGACCACACCGGCGCTCAGGCCCTCCTCGACTTTAAGTCTTTCAGCCAGATCGAGAGCCTCGCTCACCCAGGGGCCCAAAGCCCAAATAATGATGTCGTCGCCTTCCCGGAGAACCTCTGCCCGGCCCATGGCGAGGCGGGCAGGGCGTTTTTTGATGGGAACTCCCTGGCCGGCACCCCGCGGATACCGGATAAAGGCCGGGCTCCTCATTTGCAGGGCTGTCCAGAGCATGTCAACCAGTTCGTCTTCGTCCTTCGGCTGCATGACTATGGCATTGGGCACGCAGCGGAGGTAGGCAATATCGAAAAGCCCGTGATGGGTGGGGCCGTCATTGGGGGAGAGCCCGGCGCGGTCCATGCAGAACACGACGGGCAGGTTTTGCAGGCAAACATCGTGAATGATGGGGTCGTAGGCCCGCTGGAGGAAAGTGGAGTAGATGGCCGCCACTGGTTTGTAGCCTTTTACGGCCATTCCAGCCGCAAAGAGGATGGCGTGTTCTTCGGCGATGCCGACATCGAAGAACTTTTCCGGGATTTCTTCCCGCATGTGGATCAAACCCGTCCCCGTGGACATGGCACCGGTGATGCCGACTACCCTTGAGTCGTTTTTGGCGAAACGAACCATGGCTTTTCCGAAAACATCCTGATAATTGGGCGGTGTGCCCGGCTTCTTGGGCACTCCTTTGCCGGTGGCAATGGAGAAGGGGCTCGTTCCGTGAAATTTTTCTGGATGTTCGAGGGCGATATCGTAACCTTTGCCTTTGGTTGTGAGAATGTGCAGGACGATGGGCTCGTCAAAATTTTTACAGAAATTGAGGTATTGGGTGACCAGTTCGAGGTCGTGCCCGTCGATCGGCCCGATGTAGCGCAAACCGTATTTTTCAAAAAGACAGGAGGGGACGATAAAATCTTTGGCCTCTTTCTTGGCTTTGGATCCGATGCGGATGATGGAATCGCCCCCTGGTATTTTATGGAGAATCGACTCCAGGTCGTCATGCAAACGATTGTAGAGTGGATTGGTGATCAGTTCGTTGAGGTATTTGGCCATCGCCCCCACACTTTTTGAGATCGACCATTTGTTGTCGTTGAGCACCACGACGAGCCGTTTGGTTTGAGCGGCGGCATTGTTCAACGCCTCCATGGTAATCCCGCAAGTCAGGGCGGCATCGCCGATAACGGCGACCACATGCTCGTCTCCGCCGCGTAAATCCCTCGCCACGGCCATGCCCAGGGCGGCGGATAGGGCGGTGCCCGCATGGCCGGCTCCGTAGCAGTCGTGCTCACTTTCGGAGCGGTTGAGAAACCCGCTGACTCCACCGCTCTTGCGCAATTTATCAAATTTCCGCCCCTGCCGGCCGGTCAGCAGTTTGTGCACGTAGCCTTGATGGGAAACATCGAAGACAAACTGGTCCCGCGGGCTTTCGAATACCCGGTGCAGGGCCAGGGTCAGCTCGACAACGCCGAGGTTGGGGCCGATGTGCCCGCCGTTTTTCGAGGTAACCTCGATAATCCGGGTGCGGATTTCTCCGGCCAATTCGGTCAATTCTTCGGTAGAAAGCGATTTGACATCGGCCGGGCTTTTAATCGATTCAAGGAATGCCATTTAATCAGCTTAGGATATTTCCTCCGATGGCATAAAATCGGGCAGGCCAATGGCTATGGCTTGAAAATCCGGATTTAATGTCCTTGAAGGCAGGTGGGGTTCCATTTAGTGCAATGTTAATACCAGTCTTTTATCAGGAGAACATTAAAAAACCTTTCCGCTCAATTTTCAAGCGCTAATTTAATGCTCCCCCGGCTCTTTTGAATATTAACGGCTTTCCGCCTGTAATCGCTCCAGAAGGGCGTTTTCGGCATACCGCAGGGTGGAGGGATCATCCACATCCACCCAAATCTGCTGGCCCACATCGACCGCATTGACCCGCCCCTGAGCCGCCAACAGGCGGACTCCGCCCGTCAAGCTGGTGTCGCCTGTTTCCTCCACGCTTTGCTCGATGCCCTCGAACAGGGCAGGGGTGCAGGCAAAGATGCCCGTGTCGAAAGCGTTAAAATCATCCAGGCCCTTGCCCAGTTGACGGACTTTTGTTTCCACAATGCGAACACGGGTAACATCGTCCATATCTACAGATGGGTTGGCCGTATTTCGATCTACGCCGAGGTTTATCTGGTTTTCCGGCAGAGGGTGATGGATGACGCGGCGGGTGGCTGAAGCCTCGAAAATATGATCCGACATGAGAAGAAGGAAAGGCTCTGGCAGGTGTTCTTTGCCTTTGAGCACAGAAATCCCGTTTTCCTTTCCCCATTCTTCGTTAAAAAGCGGCGTGATGGCGACTTCGAGCCGTTCGGCCAACTCCTTCAAAAAAGCTTCGACCTGGTTGGCCCGATGTCCGGTGACGACGTAAAATCCGGATATGCCGGCGCTTCGGGCGGTGTGGATTACCCTTTCGATAAGGGGAACCCCGAAAAGTGAAATCAAGGGTTTGCTCTCTCCTCGCATTTGCAGCCGGCTGCCTTTGCCCGCCGCTATAATCAGGCATTTCATGGTTTCAATCGGTTGATTTTTCTTTGTCCATTATAAAATACTCCATCATGTGGAATGCTTCGTCGTCGGTGTATTGTTTGGGGGGATGCTTGCAAAAATAAGCGGCGGGGGCATAGAGGATGCCGCCTGTGCCCCGGTCCAGGGCCAGCCGGGCGCAGCGGATGGCGTCGATGGCCACGCCGGCCGAGTTGGGGGAATCCTCCACCGAGAGGCGCAATTCCAGGTTCATGGGCACATTGCCGAATAGCAGCCCTTCCATGCGCAGGAAGCAGACTTTGTTGTCTTTTTGCCAGGGCACGTGATCGCTGGGGCCGATGTGGATGCTGTCCTCATCCATACGGCTGGCCGTAACCGATTGCACGGCCTCGGTTTTTGAAATTTTTTTCGAGGCCAGGCGGCTGCGGCTCAGCATATTGAGAAAATCCGTGTTCCCCCCCGTGTTCAACTGGTAGGTGCGCTCCAGTTCGACTCCTCGTTTATTAAAAAGATCGGTCAGGGTGCGGTGGACAATGGTGGCGCCGATCTGGGCCTTGATATCGTCCCCGATGACGGGCAGGTTTTTTTCCTCGAAACGCTTAGCCCATACTGAATCGCTGGCGATGAAGACCGGTATGTTGTTGACGAAGGCGACCTCCGCTTCCAAGGCGCACCCGGCATAAAAACGGGTGGCTTCCTCGGAGCCGACGGGCAGGTAATTGCAAAGGATTTCCGCTCCCGATTCTTTGATCGCCGCGACTACCTCTTCCCGAGTGGGTTCCTCGGCTTTCGCTTTTATAAAAGTGAGGTTGTCGCGGAAATTTTCCATGTGCTCTGCAAATCCATCGAGCACCCGGCCCATTTTAACGATCACCCCGGACGGCGGCAGATTGCCGCAAAAAACCTGGGTGCAATTGGGCAGGGCGAAAATGGCTTCGTTCACATCTTGGCCCACTTTTCGCTTGTCGATATCGAAAGCCACCACCACTTCGATGTCGGACGGCTTGTAGGGACCGATTTCCGTGTGCATCAGGCCAACCGCAGTTTCCAGCTTGTCATCCGTGTAATAATGGATGCCTTGAATGAGAGAGCTGACACAGTTGCCAACCCCGACAATGGCGATTTTAATCTTGCTCACTGTGTGATTATTTTTCTGCCGCCAGTTTTCTCAAACACTGCGCCAGAGGAAGTTCCAAGGTTGATTTCATTTAATTTCAGATACCCCGTAGCTTGCTACGGGGAGCGGTAACTTTATAACAGAGATGAATGAGCGAAGAGAAACGGGAGCATTTGAGGCGCGCGAGCCATTGCGTGTGGCAGATCCACTACCATATGGTGTTCCCTGTGAAGTATCGGAAGATGCTCTTGGAAAGGCGGGTGCAAGAGGTGCTGAAAGAAACAAGCGTTGGGATAGCCGAGCGCTATGAAATAGAGATGGAAGCACTGGGAATGGATGGAGACCATGTGCATTTGCTGTGTGGAGCGCATCCGAAAGAAGCACCCGGGCGAATCGTTCAGAAATATAAGAGCATAACGGCGCGGGAGATCTTTCGGCGCGAACCTTGGGTGAAGGAGAAGCTGTGGGGAGGGGAGTTTTGGAGTGACGGGTATTATGTTGGAACGGTAGGGGAGCGTGGGGATTGGGCCAGTGTGGAGGCCTACGTAAGAAAACAGGGCAAACCGAAGAAGCAGTTGCAACAATTGATGCTGTGGTGATCATGAATTTCTTTCTTAGATACCCCGTAGCTTGCTACGGGGAGTTTCATTTGTTAAGAATCTTTAAAACTGTATGCAACCCTCCTTGTGCCGTGTCAATAACCACTATTAATAATCTGCCCGCCCTTCGCCTGTTTTTCGGATAAACTCGATTGCTCCATGCTCGAATCCACCTCTACCGAAGCCCCTCTGGCCGTCCTCGATTTATCTGGTCCGGTTCCACCCGGCGATTTTGTCCATTGGCATTGGCGCAGCGTGGCGGGAGTCCCTTTTTTGCTGAGGAACCTTCTCACCCTGCAACGAAGTGGAGCAGAGAAGGCATTGATTTATTTGGGCGACCTTGACGGGTCTGGAGTGGTCGAAGATTTGAGTAAAAAATTGCGGGCCGATTCGCGTCTGCAAATGAAATGGGATTTGATTGCGGAAAACTTTCAGCCTGCTCATGCGCCTGAACTGGCCCATCGGGTTCTTGTTTTGAATGGTCGGGCGGTGTGCGATAGAAACGAAGTCGCCGCAGCGCTTCGGGATTTGTGTCAAAAAGACGGCCATGGCTCCGGGGCAGTGGAAACCTTGCCGGCAAGACCGGAAAATCGCATTGCCGGGGAGGAAGATTTTCTCCTTCAACATGAGAGATTGTTGCGCGCCGGAGGGGGCTTGGGCAACGACAGCTTGGTAACCCGGTGGCTCTCCCGAACCGTTTCCACGCGGCTCACCCGGCTGGTCATCGATACCGCGCTGACGCCCAACCAGGTTACCCTGTTCAGCTTTTTCCTGGGTCTGATGGCGGCCTGGCGGTTTTTCCAGGGAGGCTACTGGGCGGGCGTTATAGGGGGCACTTTGCTGGTGTTTGCAACCTGGGTGGATGGCGTCGATGGGGAACTTGCCCGCCTCAAATTCATGGAATCGAAGCTCGGCGCAAAACTCGATATCTATTGCGACAACATCATCCATTTCCTGCTCTTCCTGGCCATAGGACTGGGATTGGCCAAAACGATGGATCCCGAAATCTACACTTTATTGGGCATCATCGCCGCCATCGGAAGCCTGCTTTCCTTTTTCATGCTCAATGCTTTGGTCACGGCCAGTAAATCGACTGCCGCCAGGAATTCGACCGGGAAATCGGGCAAGCCAAAACCAACACCGACCCTGGCCGAAAAGATGGCCAACCGTGATTTTATCCACCTCCTCTTTCTACTAGCCCTATTTGGCCGGGTGGATGTATTCCTATGGTTGACAGCAGTCGGAGTGACAGTTTTTACTCTTTATCTGCTTTTCCTGAGGATACGGTCCTCTGGACAAGGCGGTTAGTTAATGGCCCAGTTTTGTGGCGAGCAGGATGGTGGCAATGCCGGCCAGGAAAAGTGCCACTTGAGACCAGGGTGAATGGCGGCGGTTTTGGCGGTGCATATTGGCGATCAGATCGACGGTGGCAATGTAGATGAAACTGGCCGCGGAAAGGGCCAGCACATGGGGTATGGCGAGGCGCAGGTAATCCAGAGCGGCATATCCGAGGAGCGCCCCAATGACGGTTGTCAGACTGGATAAGATGTTCAAAATGAAGGCTTTGGATTTTTTATAACCCTGTTTGAGGAGGATGGAAAAATCGCCCACTTCCTGGGGCACCTCGTGGATGATGATGGCAATGGCGGTGGTTACTCCGAGTGAAAAGGATGCCAGAAAGGCCGCCGCGATGAGAATGCCATCGACGAAATTGTGCACCGAATCGCCGATGATGATGAGCGGCCCGCCCGCGCTGTGGATTTCGCAATCATGGTCGTGGCAAT
>CBDDCJ010000004.1:0-60823 GCA_965226205.1 Opitutales bacterium
ATCAAGTTTCTTCAAGCTATCCTCTTTCGTGCGTAGCGGAGCCACAGCTTTATGTATTTCCTTGGTCATTCGATAAGAGCGTTTAAGTATATAGAGGCTGTCCCAAAAATATAAAGATTTTGTAGTCAACTGGATGACGTTTATAAAAATAGCCGGAAAGAGCATTTTTTTGCTCGATCCGGCTAAAAAAGGGTTCTATAATTGCGTTAGCGAAAATCAATATAGCCCTTTCTATGAAAAATATAGCCATCCAATGCCTCCTGCGTCCAGCTTTAACTGTGGTCGACCGTTGCCTCGATTACGATAACTTTCGCGCCACCATCGAGCGTATCGACCGGCTGCTGATCGATTCGGAGGTGGAATCGCAGGGCGTTGATCTGGCCTTGGAAAGAGGCCAGCCAATGAGTGTAAAGGCCCGGCAAAAGCGGGCTAATTTTGCCCTCAAGGCGTTGCGTATGGAAACGCTGCGTTATCTGCTCGGTGGGATTTCGTTTCGGCATTTGTCGAGGGCTCTGGGCAGCAGCGATCTGTTGGCTGACTTTTGTCGTGTCCGCCATATCGACGGCATAAGGGGCATCTCCAAGAGCACCCTGGAACGGGCCTCGAAGTTTTTCAGCGAAGAGCAGTTGAGGGCCTTGCACCGGACCTTGACTGAGGTTGTGGGCGATGCCGATCTGGCCCGGCAGGTGGTGGGATTGGACAAGCCGATAGACACCACCATTTGCCTGATCGACGGCACCTGTTTGGAGGTCAACATTCATTGGCCGACGGACTGGGTGCTGCTCAAAGCGATCCGGCTGATCCGTGAGAAGGCCGGTTTGCGCCATCGCATGCCGATCGAACCGGCTGATCCGTGAGAAGGCCGGTTTGCGCCATCGCATGCCGATCGAACCGGAGCCCTTGGCTCGGCAGATGAATCGGCTGTGCATACAGATGACCCACAGCCGGCGGCGAAAGGACAGCGCGCGGCAACGCAAGGGTATCTTGAGGCAGATGAAAAAGCTGCTCAAACGGATCGGGGAGCATGCCCGCAGTCACCGGGAATTATTGCAAGCCTGCTGGGAGCAAAGCGATTACAGCGAAAAACAGGTCCAACAGATCCTTACCCGGATGGAGCGCATGAGCGAGCTAATCCCGGTGGTCATCAAGCAAGCGCACGAGCGAATCATTGGCGGCCGCCAGGTGAAAAACGCAGAGAAAGTTTTGAGTGTTTACGAACCCGATGCGCAGGTGATTGTGCGAGGCAAAGCGGGCCAAGAGGTTGAGTTTGGCAACACCCTGTTTTTGGGTGAAAGCGTTGAAGGATACCTGCTGGACTGGAAACTCTACGGCAGCCGGACGCCAAGCGAAAATGAACAAATGCAAGAGAGTTTGCAAAGACAGAACCGCTTCAACCTAGCCGAACCCATAGCGGCCATGTGCGCGGACCGGGGATTCGCCTCCCAGCGGGCCCGCCGGCAGTTAGCCCAGGAGGGCATCTACGATGCGCTCTGTCCACGCGATCCGAAGCAGTTGAAAAAACGGATGGAGGAACCACACTTCAGGCAATTGCAAAAGCGCCGGGCCAGCACCGAAGGGCGGATCGGGGTATTGAAGAATCGCTGGCAGGCCGGGCGATTGCGCAGCAAAGGCTTTGCCAACCGCTCGATCAGCGTAGCCTGGTCGGTCCTCTCGCACAATCTATGGAAAGTGGCCAAGATGCTGGCCCAGCAAGATGAACTAAAAACCAAAGCGGCGGCCTAAATAAAGAGCGGAAAAGCAAGGACAATACTTTTTCACAGGCCTACTGTCGGCCCATACAAAGAAAACCAGGCAAACGGACCCCAAAACCAGAATCCTAACGTCATAGGAGAGCAAAGTCACCCCCTCCCAAAAGAAAATACCACTAAAATGAACACTCTTCAAAATCCCCTCGCAAAAATCACCCTTTTGGGACAGCCTCTATTTAACGAATCGCCTCCCTGATACTCGGAAGCAGCGATTGGAATCGCGGTTTCTTGGTATCGCGGTAGAACGCAGGTGTGAAAGCTAAGGTATAGGGTCTCACTGCGGAGTTGCTCCTTCAATAGATTCTTTCCGTAATTATTTCACACACAGCATTTTCCGTGACTGAAATCTTGCGCAACTCACCCGCTGCCGATGTGCGCCATCCCTCGAAATCGAACATTTCTGCCACCGTTTTTGGCTAGTCCATCGCTCCAATAGATTGGGCTTGGTAGATTAGAGGCTGTCCCAAAAACCCGAATTTTGCGAATTGAGATATTCGACTCCGAACTGTAAGGGAACGTAAGTCATTCAATTCCGTCAAAAACGCTGTATAAGGCCTCTATTCGTTATAAATATAATCGCGTCAGACAGAGGTCTATGGTAGAATTGTATTTGAATATGCAAAACAAGAGAAAGGCTGACGGTGTTATAGACATCGAATTTGCCCAAAATCCCCTAAAAACGGTCTTTATGACAGCTTTATAAACAAGTTAACTTACTTTAAAACAAATGGTTATAACTTTGGGACAGCCTCTAGGTTAACAGCAGCCAGTCCGAGTGTGGGTGCGTAGCAAAGGCCGAAGATTGAACGCGCTATGGAAGCTAGCGAGAACTGGCTCGTGCTTTCGACGATTCGAATACGCAGGGACCTGCTTAACCTTCCATCAGAAAAAGCATTTGGAGGCTGCAGAAAAGCCTCATGGCCGTTTCGCAGTTCTATTAGGCAACCTTCCGGCGCCGGATAAAGGCTACGCAAAATGTAGGGAGATGGACGTTTCGGCATTTCCACTAAGGTAAAGGGAATGCCAGTTGCTTGAAGGAAGTCAACCAACAACTCTCGCTCAAAAAGCCTGCCATCATGCAATGCGACCAGATTTCCTGGATATCGCCCAAGGGATTTCAACCACGATTGCAGCCAATTGAAACCCCTGCGAAGCGTCGAATTTCGCAGCGTCTCATCGTTTGGCTGCTCGCTTCTCCACCATCCTAATAGTTCCCCATCATTTGAGACTATCGATATTACAGGAACTGAGAATTTGCGATCCCTAGGATGACCTAGGTCGAATCCAAGAAAGAGTGTTTCACTAAATTCGGCTCCGAGATGTAGACGATGGCTCGCACCACCTGCCAATTCCACCAGATGAGGCGCCTGATCAATTGCGGGGTACTGTCCATCAAGAGATCCGTCGGAAAAAACTCGGTAGGGTAAGCGCAGATCGTCAAGATTATCCATAAGAAGGAGCGAATTTTCAGGAATATCATCTCCAGGACCTCCATGGATCCCAATAGCGAATAATACCGAGTCAATTTTCTTTCCGTTTCGTGCTTGCTCCAGCCGTTTTTGTACACTGCCCAAACGGTCGACACGCACCTCCGGTTCCCAACCGATGCCCTGCAAACTCTTCCTTATTTTATCAGCATAAAGATGAAGCTGGGCAAGCGTCCAGCTTGCGCTACAAATTACGAAATATTTAGCATGCGGTGTCCTATATAGAGGCTGTCCCAAAGTTATAACCATTTGTTTTAAAGTAAGTTAACTTGTTTATAAAGCTGTCATAAAGACCGTTTTTAGGGGATTTTGGGCAATTTCGATGTCTATAACACCGTCAGCCTTTCTCTTGTTTTGCATATTCAAATACAATTCTACCATAGACCTCTTTCTACCATAGACCTCTGTCTGACGCGATTATATTTATAACGAATAGAGGCCTTATACAGCGTTTTTGACGGAATTGAATGACTTACGTTCCCTTACAGTTCGGAGTCGAATATCTCAATTCGCAAAATTCGGGTTTTTGGGACAGCCTCTATATATTCCCTCTTTTTCGAGCAGTTTTCTCAGCGGTCGCTTGGACTGAAGGCTCACTCGTTTTCCCGCAGTTAATATCTCAATAGCTTCATTGACCAACGACTCTCTTCGACCGAGTCGTGCGCATCCCTCTCCTTCCATTAGCTTGAGAATAGATGCCGTGATTTCAATCCGCTGAGCAGCATCAAAATAGCGTCCTCGGATCAAAGATGCATTTATCGCCATATTTTCTATCCTACCAATGGGTTCCCCCGAATCAGGTATCCATTTTGTAGTTACACAGAATCTGGTTTCGCGACGACTCGAAGACAGACGTTCAACGACACCACACCCTCGAATTCGCCCTTGAGGTAAGTCTATAACCGTTTTATCATTCCAAGCAAGAAGCTTCATTTTCCGACCTGTCCGCTCTGTGCTCCAACCTGAATCCTGCAAAATTTGCTCAATGTTTTCAGGCACTTTCCAACCATTTGGAATAATGAAAACTGTGGGGCTGGTTTGCATTGATGTAATGATTACAACATTCGACGACTCAATTGAAAGCCTAATTCGTGGAGTTCTACTGATATAACCGTTAAAAACATCCATGCTCCACAGCTCGAGTTGTTATTCGATAGGCGGATTTTATTCCACACTCGGTTGGAAATTTGGTAACAACAACAGCAAAAACACCCTCCATTAGGATAGCTTTATTTCCAAAAATAAATAGATTTACAGCCGCATTCGGGATGATGGCCAGTGACTCTGAAAACGAGGGATCCCACTTATGGATGTAGTCGATACCTGATACTTTGCACTTGTGGATGACTCCCTCCGCTTTTCTTTCCGCTTATGAAATGTGTTCAGGCAGAATCTATGGAAGTCGGACACCTTTTCCCTTGGCAGTTTCCCAGGCCTCATCGACATGAAATGCTCCAGCTTGCAGAACTGATGTGACCGCCAAAAACACGACCATTGCCAGTGAGAGTCTTTCCGCAGAAATTCATGTCGGTATCGCCGAAAGATTGGGAAACGGCTCATTAACTTGCTCTACGGGCCAATGCATCATCCAGCGCCGCTTGCACGGTTGGCAGGAGTTCGATCACCTTGCGCAGACCTGCGGCGCGAACGAGTTCCCAGCGCTCGAGTTTGCCGTTTGTCCCGTTACATTGCTGAGCGGCGCGGTGAATCCGTCTGATGGCGAATGTCTCCGAGGTTTCGGTGACTGTTTCAATCATCGCCTTGGTGAGCGGCATTTTGTGCAGGGCATTTGAGAGGAGAGCGCAGTCTCCCATTTCTCGCCCGATTGCATTACGGGTGATACGGCGGAGTTTTCCGGGGCGGATGCTTAGCTGACGGGCAATTTTTTCAACCTTGATGACGAGTTTTTCGTCGCGCGCGGCCCAGTCGACCATTGATCGAGGAGAGAAGGTCTGAGCGTGCGGTGGCAAGTGGGTTTTCAGCCAGGTGCGGTCATGCTGGTATAACCAAGAGTAGATCCCGCGGCCGATGGTTCGAAGCTGTTTCGTACCCTTGTCCGGATTTGCTTTGCGCAGGTTTAACCAGGCGGCCCGCTGGGATTTTACCGTATAAGTTTTCTTTCGCGCCCGAGGCGTATAGATTCCCTCTCTCTTGGTCGGGCGAACCCCCGGGCGTGGAAAGGACAATTCTTGAAAATGAGCGTGCTGTTTGACTGTTTTCGGGTCAACGCCGAGGGTGGCGGCGATCTGACGCAGTGTGAGGCGTTTGTCGCGCCATAGCTCCTTCAATCGTACATCCCACCTCTTCCCGCGAGTGCGGACAAAATCTGGTTTGACTGCCGGTTTCTCCCAATGGTGCAGGCCATAAGTGTATGCGTATTCAGGACATGTGAAAATGCCGATGTCAATGCGCCGTTTGCGATCGTATTGGAGCTCATATTTCGTGATGGCCGGTTGCTTGAAATGCCGACAGACGCGATTCAAGCATAGCCATGGACCCTTTTTTTCTCGCCTCGCCGTTCCCAATGAACGGGCGCGGTCGTGGTAAAAGAAATGTTCTGGGGAGACCTGCAGAAAATTCATCAAAAGCAGGTGGCGCAATGGAGCCATCATGTTTCTCGAAGGTCTCAGCATACGGGCGAGCCAGACATTGGACTTGTCCTGGAGTACGGGAGACTGAAGCAAATCCAATATTTCCGGTGAGAAGTGCGCCCGGAATTGTGAAATCAACTCACGGAGGCGGATGTATCCGCTTTTTGTCGCCAGTGATCGCTGTTGCAACAGTTCGACGTAGCGATTACGAATGGAATCCAGGTCGGAAACTAAATCGGGATGGGACAAAATCCATTCGATGTCTTTGGCTAACTGCAGAAAGATATTGTCGGTTAAATTGTGGCGGTCGATCGGCTTCGTCGCGGTCATCAGTCCAGCGGTTTCCGCGGAAAAGAATCGGTGCCGAGTGGCTTGGGGATGAAAGCGGATGTCGGAGGTATTGAGAATGATTTCGTGTCTCGAACAAATCTCGACATCGGTTACCTGAAAGAGCCGGTGCCAATACGTTTCATCGTATTTTTCCAGGTTTTCAGCGTCGCAAAGGGGGCAGGATCGGAAATGTCGGGGCGGCTTTACGCGATTGGTGCAGATACCGCACCGCGTGCGCACGGAGGCATCATCACTTGTTCGCATGAACCCTCGAATGGACTCCCTCGCGTTCGAATCGATGAATGGCGCGTAATAGGGAAAGAGGGTATGATCGGAGATTATGCCATCCACGGTGTAGGCGTTTCCAGGCGGTAAGGCGCTGACGATTCGCTCCAGGTGATTGGGCAGGTCTACCACAGCGATAGCATGGCGGCGGCCCAGTAGAGCACGCATTACCCCGGCTGTGGTGGGATATCGCATCCGGTCGCTGAAGCGGGCGCAGATGCTGTAGAAAAGCTCGTCCTGATAGGGTGTTGGGAAATGCCCGATCATGCCACATCGTCGAGGAATTCTGCCGCTGATTTGATAAAACCGCTTGCCTTCAAAGTATCGAATGAAGAAAGCCCTTCCGCCTCACCTTGGGCGACAATTTCCATCAGACTACCGGGCGGGAAGGTTCCCTTTTTTCGCTTGGCGCGTTTGGAAATGCGTCGAGGCTTCTTGGGAGAACGGTTAACTGGTGATTCGGGGCGAGCACTTGAGGTTTCGGTTTGAACCCGGTTTCTGGCTGCATGCGGACCGTTTGGACTGGCTGATGCTATTACTCTACCGGCCGCTACATTCCGTTGTTCCCTTTGAATTTCACGGTCGATTTCAACCGGATAAACATCATTCAAAGAGCGCAGGGCCATGGTGTCTCCGGTTCTGAGGGCTCTCAAAACCGGTTGAGCCATTTTAAATGAGTCGACCGCTACCGAGCGGATTATTCCGGGCGTAATACATTTTTTGCCAGTAGTTATGGCTCGGACCTGTGCCAGCATAAACATTTTAACCGCGAAATCCAAAACACCTTGGGACTCGTCATAAAGAGTGCGGTTGAAATCATCGGTTAATGGGACTACATCTTGAGTGTACTGGTACCGCCATAAGGCCTTTAGAAAATGCTTCCACTCTCCGTCATTACGCATCCTATCCCAGCGCATTTCTCCCTGCCCCGAACCGCGCCGGATCTGACGAAATTCAGCGGACAGCATGGGCTCGGCTTTATAGGTGCCGATAAGAACGACGGGCAATCCGATGGTGTTAATAAGCTGGACAAAGAAATTCAGCATCTTCTCCGCACCGCCGGACTTGCTTACGCACAAATGTTGTATTTCGTCGATCACGAGCACTCCAATCGAATGAATTGAGGCAATTCGTGACATGGCGGGAAGAAGCTCATCTACGGTTTTCCTACGGCTACTAGAATATTCGTGATAATAGTCGGTTCCGAGAACGTGGTCCAAAGATTGAAAGAAATTCAGACAAAGACCTTTTATCGAACCATCGAATGGACACGCTAGTTTCAGCCACACAACTTGGGTGCGATTGAAGGGGATTCCACGGTAAAGGCTGTGGTCGATGACCTGAGGATAAAGATCTAAGGTTTCCTCCGCGGCGGTCGTTTTGCCCCCGCCTGATATTCCGATTATTGTAAAACCATTGGCAGTAGATCGATAGACAGGTTTTGTGATCGAGGACTGGCGAGTTGCCTGAATACGATCCTCCAACTCCTTCCAATGATTCCTTGCCAATGGATTACGGGCCAGATAACCAGAACGGATCATGCGCGAGAATCTCTGTTCCAGCTCAATATGGATGGACATCGGAACGAAGAATTGAAGCGCATTGGAGATCATGTGTATTCGCAAATGCTCTGGATGATTACGATCCGCTTCGGAATATTCAGGAGATCTGGTGAGACAGCGGATAACCTCGATGCGATTGAGAATTGGTGGTAGTGCTTCAATCAGCGGATTATCTCTATACATATTGAGAATAGTATCACAGTAGGAGGCCAGTTCGCGCCTACCAGCAAATACTTCAAAAGGAGGGGAATCATAAATTTGTGTCATGATTTTTCCATTTGTTCATCAAATTCTTGTTCCAGCAGGTCGAGATGGGATGGAGGCGCCGTGTAATGTTCATCCTCCTCAATTTCGGATTCAATTTGAGTAACATTGTTTATGGATTCCTCTTCTTTGAACGGTTCTGATGCGACATCGAGTCGACGTTCATGTTCACGCTCTAGCTTCCGGTTGGCGCGAATTCCACCGACACGGGCACGCTTGCTCTGTCCTGTTTGCACGGTTTTTGTCTGTTCTGCGGCCGAAGAGACGATGGTGTCAACAGTTGCTCTAAATTCGGTTTTGGATTGGCGGTCACTCGTTGCTGCGATTTCCTTTTGCATTTTTTGGACCTGAACCTGTTCCTCCAGGTCGACCCAGGCGCTTCCATGGAAGCGTTGGTCAGGATCCACAAGTTTGCATGCTTCTGGAGGTGTGTTGCCTTCCGAGCGGAGATAGATAAAGTCCACGGTTCTGGGATCATAAGCAATGTCGACTTGCCAGGTCCCACTGCTACGGGCGCGAACGAACCACTGTTCATTGATAGCCCTTTCGCAGGCGTAATAAACTTTTTGGAAGCGGATTCCTTTTGATGTGACCGTAGCTTTTGCTGAGGGCAATAAGTTCATCCGCAGAAGGTCTGGATCCATCTGGCGCAGATGCCCGATGCGGTTTATAATCCCCCACTCCCAGAGCAGATTGGGCCGTGGTTCCAATTGGTCGGCCATCATGAACTCGTCTAGACGATAGTTGTTCAACCAAGACCGATTGTAATCGAGGATAAAGTGGATAATGAGTTTGGTGAATTGCTGGAGATCCAAAACGGCATCAAGTCGGTAATCCCGATCCCCTCGCTCGCGGTCTTTCTTTACGTGACCGGGAAGCCAATGAATGACATTCTCATTAACTGTTCGGAAGTTTCTCTCCACCAATCTTTTAAGGTCGGCTCGGTAGGGTGGCGTGTTGTCCAGTTTTATATTAAGGCCATTAATGAGGATATCGGCCTTGGGACCCTCAAGTTCACCACGGTCGGCGACGATGCATTCCGGTAGATGCTGGCTGGGCCAATCCTCCCTCGAAATCGTGATGCCGTAATGTTCACAGAATTCGACTTTGTCCAAAGCTGCATTTTCGATGGCTAACGCTGCCGCAATGTAACTGGGATTTTCCGTTGTGACATTGAAGCCCGTGATTAATCGAGAAAAAACATCCACCAAGAAATAAAGAGTCGGACGGCCAATTATTCGGTTTCGGTCAAGGGAGCTAACAAGGTAAATATCCGCGGTCGTGGCATCAATCTGGTAAACGCAGCCGGGGCCGAACACAGTCTTGGAGGAATCGCCAATAACGGATCGGTTGCGTAGATTGAAGCGCCGTTGGCCTTTTCGGGCAATTAAAGAAGAAGCCAGATCCCTGTCTTTGTAGAATACGTATTCAAACTGCCGAAATGAAGGAAGCTCGTTTAGCGGAGGAAGTACTGGTATTAAGGTGCCGTTGACAACATTGTACGAAATTCTAAAAAAGGCTTCTAACGTTCTTTCATATGCCTCCTTTAATGTAAAACGCTGGTTTACCCCATTGTTTCATAAATATTGAGTAAAAACCTTCTGAATGCGGCATAAACAACCATAATAACGCTCTATCAATCCATTTTTGTATCTTCACTTTTTGTGAAGTTCAGCAATATACCTTTTTTGCACGTTAGTCCCTTTGTTTATGCGGATCACAGTCTTGAATCTGATTGAATTTATGAAACAATGGGGTTTAGCTTTGGATTGTGGTAAAATCTCTTTATCCCTCGACGAATTTTTTCCTGTTCGTCGGGTCCGATGTTGATGCCGTCCTGAATACCAAGAGATCTGCGAGTATTATTTGGCCTTCCCCTTTTCTTTGTGCCAGGAATCCGCAATTGGCCCTTCGCTCCGCAATTCGCGAAGTCTGGTAACAAGCCGTTTTTCGTCGCACCATGCCGCCAGAATTTTCTCAAATAACGATAAATCATGTCCTTGTTTTTGCCCGTGCGCAGCATGGTGTCACGAATTAGTTTTCCACGATTTTCTGGATCGAAAGCTCCATGGTTTGGCGATTCGATGATCGATTTAATTACAGACCATGCACGATCGCGACGCTGCCGATGACTTTCCGGGATTGATTCCTC
Organism: Opitutales bacterium; assembly: GCA_965226205.1. Lineage (GTDB taxonomy): Bacteria > Verrucomicrobiota > Verrucomicrobiia > Opitutales > UBA2987 > JAJFLU01. The sequence continues at coordinate 10,441 of CBDDCJ010000004.1, forward strand.
GGAACGGAGTAATTGGGGTGACGATAATGGAGACAAAGGCTCACATTCTTTCCGTTCAAGCGCATCCAATATCTCGGAAATTGAATGAAATTTCGGAAGGGCATTTGGATCCGTGATATCGAACAGAACCACGCCGTCGGATTTGATCGCAAGAATCCGATTGATGCGTTTCCTGTCCTCACATTCGGACCAATCTAGAAGCATGTTTACGGCCAGAGACATAGTTTGATTAGGCAGCATCCAGGGTTGAATTCACCGCACTGGGAAGCACAGTGAAAATTAGCGGTGAGGCTGGATCGATGGGGCATTTCATATCAACAACCCAACGGCGTGTTGCAATGATATGTCGGACGGCGGATAAAGCGGTCCCCGGAGCCAATCCTAGGCGATCATCGCATTCGGAAGTAGCTCGTGAAAGTGGTGTTTCAGAAGAAATCAAAGGAATTAGGAAATTTTCGATTTGCTCGAGCCCATTTTCAGCCAGAGACAGGTCTGCTGGAAGATCGTAGAAATTGTGGAGCCATCTGACATTATCAGCAATGATTTCGGTAACGGGATCTTCGCTGATGATGCCCCAGTCAACATTTCGGACCTTCCAAAATTCCCGTTCAATGGCGAATTTTTCGACGACTCTGGTCGAGGCTAAATCCGTAGAAGGCTTTACAGTGCGCGCGACATCTCTTTCCTTCATTCCTTCGACAACTGTGAGCCTGAAATCCGTGGTCATTACTGCTGGGCATTGGGTTTGGGGGTCGGTGGGGTGTCGGACTCCCAGCCGATCGGCGATTGCGATGGTTTCCTCGATAGGCAAAAGGGAAAATTGCTCGCGTATGTCAGAAATCTTCTTCGACCAATCTAAGACAAAAAAATAAGACGTTTCAAGCCGACTCAGTAAATGGTGTGCTCTCAGCGTGGTCCATCCCTTGATGCGCGTAGAAATCCCGATCGAGCCAACATCGTGAATTCGTAACCACGGCTTGTAATCAGCTCCTCGGCCGAGGCCACGCCCTTCAGAAAGCCTTTTTTCCATGGATGCGGCATTTAAATTTCGATTGCGCTTTGCCATAGCAATTTTATAGATAAAAGAGTTGAAAAGAATTACTAAATAATTACACTATTCTATTTAAATATGACACTATTTTAATATATTATATTACACATATAAGCACTTTTATGAAAATGGCAAGCACAAATCTGGAAATTGTGAAAAAAAAGGCACTTGATCTCTCAAAGCGATTAGTGCAGCTAAAGAAATTAGAGGAACTAACCTGGAATGAATTAGCAGAAAAACTGGGCGTCGGCATATCTATGCTCATGATGGTAAAAAGAGGCGAACGCCAACTGAGCAATAAGGTTATGGTTCGATTAGAGTGGGCAGAAGTCGAAGCTGGGATCAAACCAGAGTCAGAAATAAGTGAGGCCGCGAGAGAAATAGGACGAAAGGTGCGACCCATTCATCCAGAAATTGCCATCAATGACGTGGAGAAGGGTTTTTTAGAGATCAAGCCTGAATATAGTCCAGATGCACCGACGGAAGCGTTACCCGCCACAATCATATTAAAAACACCGCGACGCGAAGCAACCCGTCAGTTGATGGTAATCCTGGCAAAATCATTCGATTTTGACATAGTATTGCTCTCGTGTTTGGAACCGAAGATACGCAGCGAGGAATTTTTGGATCAACTTGACATCGCTTCGCGACAATTCCTTCGAGACGCCGCGATGACACTTGTTTTTGGCCTTGGTTGGCGGTCGATGGTAGCGAATCTTGTCGTCGAAAGCCGAATCGGGCCCTCATCAGTGATTGAAAAGATTCTCGGGAAGTAAGGTAAGTCCTTACAGATAAATGAGTTTCGAGCACTCCTTGAGTGCGCCATTCCGGTATTAAACTTTATTGTTTTTTTCGGGACCGCCAGGATTAAAGTTTATTGTGGAGTAGGAAACTATTTTGTGGAGTAGGATACTTTATTGTTTGTTTACAAACAACTACAGCTGGCGGTCGGCGCTTATTCAACGGTGACGGATTTGGCCAGGTTGCGGGGTTTGTCCACGTCACAACCTCTGTGGCGGGCGATGTAGTAGGCCAGCAATTGCAGGGGTATGGCCGCTAGAATGGGTGTTACGCATTCGTGGCTTTGGGGGATGTAAATGATATCGTCGGCTAATTCTTGGGGAAAATCTTTTCCCGCTGATGTGATGGCGATGATGGGTCCTTGGCGGGCTTTGATCTCCTGGATGTTGGTCAGGTTTTTCTTAAATATTTCACCTTTCGGTACGATAAAAACGGTGGGGCATTGGGGGCCGATGAGGGCAATGGGGCCGTGCTTCATTTCCGCCGCCGGATAGCCTTCGGCGTGGATATAGGAGATTTCTTTCATTTTGAGCGCTCCTTCGAGGGCCATTGGAAACATTAATTGTCGGCCCAAAAAGAGAAAATCCCGGCTATCCGCGTATTTTTCCGCGATAGTTTTGATTTTTTCCGCTTGATTGAGTATCTGGCCGACCAGGCCGGGGACTTTTTTGAGGGCATTGACGATTTCCGCCCCGTCGTTGAAGCTGAGATCACGCAGACGGCCAAGATAGAGCGCCACCATCGCGGCGAGCAAGATTTGCGAGGTGAATGCCTTAGTGGAGGCGACTCCGATTTCCGGCCCGGCGTGTTGGTAGATGCCACCATCCGTTTCCCGGGCGATGGTTGACCCGACTACATTGGTGAATGCGAGGGTGCGAAAACCTTTGCGCTTGGACTCCCGTAGAGCCTCCAGAGTATCGATCGTTTCGCCGCTCTGGCTGATGACAAAAATGAGGGTGTTTTTATCCAGGGGGGCGTTGCGGTAGCGAAACTCGGAGGCGTATTCGACTTCCACCGGCAGACGGGCGTAGCGTTCGATCAAGTATTCGGCCACCAGGCAGGCATGCCAGGCGGTCCCGCAGGCGCAGAAAAGGATGCGGTCGATTTGCCGCAAATCGCGAGCCGCAATGTTCAAGCCGCCGAATTTGGCCGTCGAACCGTCATCGGAAAACCGTCCTCGCATGGTGTTTTCGAGCGATGTGGGCTGCTCGAAAATCTCCTTTTCCATGTAATGGGAGTAAGAGCCTAGCACGGAATCCTCAATTTCCCAATCCACCCGGTTAATGATCGGCTGGACGCTTTCGTCCATCATGGTGGTGACCGTAAAGTCGTCCCGGGTAATGGAAACCACCTGTCCATCATCCAGATAAACGACATTCTGGGTTCGCCCGGCAAAAGCCGAGACATCGCTCGAAATCATATTTTCCCCGTTACCGATGCCTAAAACGAGGGGGGAGCCTTTCCTCGCTCCCACAATTTCCTTGGGGCAATCGGCACAGATCACGGCGATTCCATAAGTCCCTTCCAGGTGGAGCAGGCTTTTGCGCACACTTTCCAAAAAAAAGTTTTTGCCCTCATCGCGAGGTTCTTTGGCGTAATGGTAGGCGATCAGGTTGGCCAACACTTCGGTATCGGTTTGTGATTGGAAATTGTGGTCGCGGCTGAGCAGAAATTTTTTTATGGAAGCGTAATTCTCGATCACCCCATTATGAGCCAGAGCGATCTTCGAGTCGTGGCTGAGGTGGGGGTGGGCGTTTAAGTCGTTGACATCGCCGTGGGTGGCCCATCGGGTATGGCTTATGCCCATGACTGCCGTTAACCGCGCCTTGCGGGCATTCGCCGCAACCACCTCTACACGCCCTTTCTTTTTGATAATCCGTAGTTTACCCTTTTCGGCCACGGCCAGGCCGGCGGAGTCGTAACCCCGGTATTCCAATCGCTTGAGGCCTTCCAGAAGGATTCCCCCGGCCTTTTGCCGACCCACATAAGCAAATATACCACACATCAGAAAAATTCGTTTTAAGATTAAAAGCTGTTTGTAATACTAAATAATTACGGCATAATATAGGATAGTGATGAAATCAAAGGTAATCTGCGTAATCATGGGCGGAGGAAGAGGGTCACGTTTATACCCTTTGACTCAGCAGCGTTGCAAGCCTGCTATTCCCCTGGCGGGAAAATACCGGCTGGTCGATATTCCGATCAGTAATTGCCTCAATTCCGGGCTCAACCATATTTACCTGCTGTCCCAGTTTAACACTGCCTCCCTGCACCGGCATATTCAGGAATCTTACAAATTCGATCCTTTCGGGGGCGGTTTCGTCGATATTTTATCTGCCGAACAAACTCAGTCTGGCGAACACTGGTACCAAGGAACCTCCGACGCGGTGCGGCAAAACCGCCATCATTTCAATGCCGAGCCAAATGACCTCTTTCTGATTCTTTCCGGGGACCAACTCTACCGCATGGATTTTCGGGCTATTATCGAACAGCACCGGCGAACTGAAGCCGATGTCACCATCTCCGCCAAACCGATCCCAACTACTGAGGTCAGCCAATTCGGCGTCATGCGAGTCGAGGACGATCTCTCAATCACCGAATTTGTGGAAAAACCAACCAGCCCGAAAGTTATCCAATCGCTCACTCTGAGCGAGAAATTGGCAACTTCGATGAAAGATTCCAAAAGGGGGAAATATTGCCTCGCCTCCATGGGTATCTACGTGTTCAACCAGCGCGTTCTCTTCGACGCTCTGGAAAACACCCAAGCCGATGATTTTGGCAAAGAGGTGATTCCCGGATTGCTCGGAAAAGTGGGCCTGTTCAGTTACCTATTCGATGAATATTGGGAAGACATCGGCACTGTGAATGCATTTTTTGAAGCCAATCTCAACCTCACCAAAAAAAAGCCTCCCTTTGATTTTTTCGATTCCGGACACATCATCTATACCCATGCCCGCTACCTGCCCGCCTCCAAATTGAACCAATGCTACATCGACGAGGCTATTATAGCCGACGGTTGCACCCTCAGCGCAACAACTTTAAAATGCTGCGTGGTAGGGGTGCGTTCCGTTGTTTGCGAAGGCACAACCTTGGAAAACGTGATCTTACTGGGACAAGACCAAATTGAAACCGATGAAGAAAAAAAACTCAACCGCGACTACGATATTCCAAATATCGGTATCGGCAAAAACTGCCATATTGAAAATGCCATTATTGATAAAAACGCCCGCATCGGCAATAATGTATGTCTCTCCCCAGCGGGAAAACCCGACCTATTCGAAAAGGGCGATGTTTTTGTGCGGGACAAAGTGCTTATTGTCGGTAAAAATGCCGTCCTGCCGGATAACACCGTTATATAATATAAAATTTTTCTGAATTGCTTGCCAAAGAAAGACCATGGGAGAAGATTTAATAACGGGCTGGGTTTGGGCGTATGAGCAACTCTGATACGGTTTATCATTACGATAGCAAAGTTGAGGGAGATTTAGTCGTCTCGCGGCTTGATGCCGTGGTTAACTGGGTGCGCCAGCACTCCGTGTGGCCCATGCCGATGGGTCTGGCCTGTTGCGCGATCGAATTGATGGCCGCCGGGGGGTCGCGTTTTGACATCAGCCGCTTCGGCATGGAGGTCATGCGTTTTTCTCCCCGGCAAAGCGATTGCATGATTGTGGCCGGGACGGTTACCTACAAAATGTCCGAGGTGGTGCGGCGAATTTACGATCAAATGGCGGCTCCCAAATGGGTGGTGGCGATGGGAGCCTGCGCCTCCACCGGCGGCATGTACCGCTCTTATGCCGTTTTACAAGGAGTGGACCGCATTATCCCGGTGGATGTTTATATCAGCGGTTGCCCACCCCGGCCGGAAGCCCTCCTCGACGGTTTGATGACTCTGCAGAAAAAAATCGGCCGCGAAAAATCAGCCCGGAAACTGTTTTCCAGCTAAACCCCCACCCCCGCTTTATGCAGGATGAATTTTTGAATGGGCTCGTAGAGAGTTTCGATTACCTGGAGAACCGGCCCAGCGTAGATTGGCCGGCGGTCGATTGTCCGTCTGACCGGTTGCTGGAGTTTCTGGAAATATTGAAGGACAATCAGGGTTTTGACATGCTCTCGGACCTTACCGCAATCGACGATTTGGGCGAAACGCCCCGCTTTACGGTGGTTTATCATTTATACCACACGCAAAAGCACACCTACTTCCGGGTGGCCTCGAAATGCCCTCAAGACGAGCCCCCCACGATGCCTTCGGCCACCGGATTGTGGGCTGGCGCCGATTGGCACGAGCGTGAAGCTTTTGACATGTTCGGGATCCATTTTAGCGGCCACCCCAATCTAAAAAGAATACTGATGTGGGACGATTACCCCTACCACCCCATGCGCAAAGATTTCCCTCTGGCCGGCAAAGAAACCGATTTGCCGGCCGCCGATGTGGCCCTGGCAACGGGGGAAAAAGTCATTCCTGCTCCCATGATGGGGGGGCCGTATCACTCTCCACTGGGAGGCCGCATGAGTGAAAGCGAACCCAGAGGAAGTGACGAAAGCTGGTCGGAAAAAAGAGAAAAACCCTCCGGCTAATGAATCATTCTTGAAAATTTTAACCACTCATTACCCGAATAAACACAGATAATACGCGCAGACCGAATCGACCTATGGCAGATCAGGAAAAAGAAGTTTCCTTCGGGAATGTGGTCAACCGCACCGCAGCATTTGAAGAGGACCTCAAGGGAGAAATCATGGAAATCAATGTGGGGCCGTCTCATCCAAGCACCCACGGGGTACTGCGCCTGAAAGTACAGCTGGACGGAGAGGTCGTAATGGAGGTCGAGCCGGTGATCGGTTACTTGCATCGGGGCGATGAAAAAATCGCCGAAAACATGACCTACAACCAATTTGTGCCCTACACCGACCGGTTAGATTATATCGCGCCACTGGCCAATAATGTGGCCTATGTACTGGCCGTTGAAAAACTGGCCGGACTGGAAGTGCCACCGCGCTGCCAGGCCATTCGAGTAATTTGCTGTGAACTGGCCCGGATATCATCGCACCTCCTGGGAGTCGGTGTTTACGGCATGGACACCGGCGCGCTCACCGTGTTTATGTACACTTTTACTGAAAGGGAAAGGCTTTACACCCTTTTTGAGCAATTGACAGGGGCCCGTTTCACCACCAGCTACACCCGCATTGGCGGTCTGGCGCGGGATTTACCCGAGGGCTGGCTGGGAAACGTCATCCATTTTCTCAACCAGTTCGAGCCCGTCATTGAGGATATCGACAAACTGCTGACCCGTAACCGCATTTTTTACGACCGCACCGTCGGCATCGGCGTCATATCGCCCGAGGATGCCATCAGTTATGGGTTGAGCGGGCCCAACCTGAGAGCCAGCGGGGTGACTATCGACTTGCGAAAAACAAATCCCTACAGCGGTTACGAAAAATACGATTTCGATGTGCCGGTAGGCAGCGCAGGCGATTGTTACGACCGCTGGCTGGTGCGCATGGAGGAAATGCGGCAGAGCGTTGGGATTGTCAGGCAGGCCATCGACCATATTCCGGACGGCCCCTGGTATGCCGAGGAAGCGAGAAAAATATTCGCCCCGCCCAAAGACAAAATTCTCACTAGCATGGAAGAGCTTATCCAGAATTTCATGCTGGTGACGGAAGGGCCGCAAATCCCGCCGGGAGAAGTCTATTTCGAGGCGGAAAACCCCAAGGGGGCCCTTGGTTTTTACATCGTTTCCAAAGGGGGAGGAGTTCCCTACAGGCTGAAAATCCGCGCGCCCAGTTTCTGTAACTTGAGCATCCTTTCCCTGCTTTTGAAAGGCTGCATGGTGGCGGATATCCCGGTTATTCTAGGCAGTATTGATTTTGTTTTAGGGGAGTGCGATCGATGAGGGAGGGTATCAGAATACAGGATACCAAGACTTGAAATCACCAACTGATATGAAACTGAAACCGGAAACACTCGCGCTAATAGAGGCCGTGATACCCAAATATCCGGTCGCACGAAGCGCGGTTTTGCCTCTGCTGCATTTTGTCCAGGCCGATCAGGGTTATATTTCGGGGGAAGCCATGGAGTGGATTGCGCAAAAACTGGAGATCGAGCCCATCCATGTTTACGAGCTGCTTACTTTTTATCCCTTTTTCAGAGAAAAGCCCGGCGCCCGGCGGTTGGTCAGGGTCTGCCGGACGCTTCCCTGCGCACTGGCGGGCGCCTATAAAATTTGCCAAACGCTGCAAAAGGAGTTGGGCTCTACTCTGGGAAATTCCACAAAGGACGATGAGGTGCAGATCGAGTTCGCGGAATGCCTGGCCAGTTGCGGCACAGGGCCCGTGGTCATGGTGGATGAAGTTTTTTATGAAAACGTGGATGAATCAAAAGCTGTCGCCATCGCCGCTGAGATAAAAACTGAAATCGGAGAAGGATAGAAACCACCATGCCTCCCACCGAAACCAGAGTTATTTTAAAAAACGTTGACCGGCCCGGTTACAGTAACGATCTGGAATGCTACGTGCGCCATGGCGGCTACGAGATACTGCGCAAGGCATTTGCCATGCCGCCGCAGGATGTGTGTTATGAGGTGGAGCTTTCCGGTTTGCGGGGCCGGGGCGGAGCCGGTTTCCCGGCCGGCATGAAGTGGAAGTTCCTGGACCGCAAGTCGGGCAAGCCGATTTACCTGATTTGCAATGCCGACGAATCCGAACCGGGCACTTTCAAGGACCGCCAAATCATCCACAAGGACCCCCATCAGTTGATCGAGGGTATGATGATTGCCGCCTATGCCACCGGCACAAAGTTGGCCTTCATTTATATACGGGAGGAATTTCCAGAAGGCGCCCGTATTCTCGAAAAGGCGATTGTGGAGGCGCGGTCTTCCCATTTTGCCGGCTCCAATATTCTAGGCGGCGATTATTCCTGTGAAATCGTGGTCCATCGCGGGGCCGGCGCCTATATCTGCGGTGAAGAAACCGGGCTCATTGAATCCCTTGAGGGGAAGCGGCCTTATCCCCGCATCAAACCACCCTATTTCCCCGCCGTGCTGGGACTTTACCAATGCCCCACCATTGTCAATAACGTGGAAACGCTGTGCAATATCAAGCACATTGTGGAAATTGGCGGGGAGGAATTTTCCCATACCGGAACGCCAGGGGCCGCCGGAACCCGTATCTGGTGTGTCAGCGGGCAGGTGAAAAAACCGGGCTACTATGAATTCGAGGGCGGCGCCATCACACTTGGGGACCTCATTTATAAAGTTTGCGGCGGAATGCTGCCGGGCAGAAAATTAAAAGCGGTTATTCCGGGCGGTTCCTCGGCCAAAATACTGCGGGCCGGCGAGCGCTTTGAAGGCCATCTGCGGGATGGAACCCCTTTCGACTGGGGAATCAAGGATATTCCGTTAGACTTTGACAGCTTCATGGCAGTTGGCACCATGTCTGGTTCGGGGGGAGTTATCGTGATGGACGACACGGTCGATATGGTTCAGGCCCTGGCCAACCTGAATGCCTTTTACGCCCATGAAAGCTGCGGGCAATGCACCCCCTGCCGGGAGGGATCGCTCTGGATGAAGAAAGTAACCACCCGCATGTGCCACGGCCAGGCGCGGGCAGAGGATGCGGATTTGCTGGTCTCCATCTGCAGCCAGATCGAGGGCCGCACCATCTGCGCCTTCGGAGAGGCCTGTTCCTGGCCGACGCAAAGTTTTGTGGCAAAATTCAAGGAGGAGTTTGCGGCCAAGGCCACCGAAACCCGACCTTCTAAAGGAAATAACGGAAACCGGTTGATTTAAAGTCATGCTTGTCCAATATAGCCTCTACCCACGAACACGAAATGCCCTGAAAGGGCTTAATTCTCCAGCCCAGGGCAGTGCCCTGGGATATGATTTAGAAAAAAACAACAACCCTGAAAGGGTTGCATTCTGGTGCGCCTCCGGCTTTTCAGAGAACGAATTCAACCCCTACAGGGTTGATTTTGAGGGGATTGCAAGAAACCCAGGGCAATGCCCTGGGCTTGAGAATTCAACCCCTGTGGGGTTGTTTTTAATATTTTGCACAGCAGTGATTCAAAACAATTTATCATACTATCGCGGCCAGGGTAAATGAAAGAAAAGGACAACAACTTGATCAGCGTTTTTATCGACGAGGAGGAAATTCAGGTTCCGGCTGGCATTAACATGATCGAGGCGGCGCGTTTGGCGGGCAAAGAAGTGCCGCACTACTGCTACCATCCCAAACTCAGCGTGCCCGGAAACTGCCGCATGTGCCTGATGGAGTACGGTATGCCGCTGAAGGACCATGCTACCGGGGAACCGATCCTGGACCGCCGGGGGTTGCAAAAAATCGGCTGGCTGCCGCGTCCGGCCATTGCCTGCGCCACCAAAGCGCTGCCCGGTATTCATATTCGCACCGATTCCCAACTCGTGCGCGACTGCCGCAATGGAGTGATGGAATTTCTCCTCATAAACCACCCGCTGGACTGCCCCATTTGCGACCAGGCGGGCGAATGCAGTTTGCAGGAGTATGCCGCCGATTACGGGCGCGGATACAGCCGGTTCAAGGAAGACAAAAATGTGAAACCCAAGCGTACCCGCCTGGGGCCACGCGTTATGCTGGATGATGAGCGGTGCATCCTGTGCTCGCGCTGCATACGTTTTTGCAAAGAGGTGGCCGGGGACGATGTTCTCGGGTTCATCAACCGCGGCAGTTATTCCACTTTGACTTGTTTCCCCGGTAAAGAGCTGCAAAACAATTACTCCCTCAACACGGTTGATATATGCCCGGTGGGAGCGCTCACGAGCATCGATTTTCGATTTAAAATGCGGGTCTGGTTTCTCAAGGAGACATCCAGCATCTGTGCAGATAGCAGCGTGGGCGTAAATACCGTGGTCGGCAGCAGGGAGGGGAAAATTTACCGCATCACACCCCGGCGCAATGACGAGGTGAACGATACCTGGATGCCGGACAGCGGACGCAATCTTTACAAATCAGTCGATTCCGAGGACCGTCTGGTGAACTACACGATCGGAGGAAAACACACGCGGTCGGAGGAAGCGGCGAGGGAAGCGGCCGCTCTTTTGGAAAAGGGACCGGTGGCCATTGTCGGATCCGGCCAGGCCAGCGTGGAGGAACAATACTTGCTGAAGAAACTGGCTCTTGCGGTCGAGGCGGTTTCCGTTTCTCTGGTCAGCCGGACCGAAGATGGCGACGGGCTTCTCATTTCCGCGGACCGTAATCCCAACGTGCGGGGCGCCCTCCTGACGGATTTGGTAAATTCGCTGCCTCACTCAAACCTGACAACCCTGGCCCAGGCATTGGAAACCGGTGAGGTAAAGACCATCCTGTCATTTGGGGAAGACCTCACACGATGCGGCATAAGCCGGGACCTTTTGGAGAAAATCAATCTGATCTATTTCGGAACTCATTGCAATGAAACGGGAGAGATCGCCCAGGTGGTCTTCCCTACCCTGACCGTCTTTGAAAAATCCGGCGCCTTCATCAACCAGCAGTTTCGCCTCCAGAAATTTCATGCCTGCGTGCCGGGGCCGATGGAAGTTTCCGTCGATATTATTCCCTTGAGCCAATTACTATGCCGTATCCATCCCGAATCAAGCGCGGCCACATGTCCAAGCGATGTTTGGACGGAAATGAGAAACGAAATTCCCCCATTGGCCGGGGTGGATTTTGCAAACATCCCGGAAACAGGTCTTTTAATTGACGGTTCTCGGTGGGAGCAACTGCCGTTTATCGAAGGCAAAAGCCTGCATTACGATCCCCTGAGTGGAAAGAGGAAAACCACGGAGGTTACGAAGTGAATAACCCACCCGTATTAATAGCTCTGCTCAAGGCGGTCATCATGATTTCCGTGGTCATGGGAATTGCCGCCTATGCGGTCCTGGCGGAGCGCAAAATCGCTGGCTGGATACAGGGGCGGTATGGGCCCAATCGCACCAGATTGCCATTTTTGGGCCATATCCCCATTTTGGGTAATTTTCTCACCCGATTGGGACTTTTTCAGCCAGTGGCGAATGGGTTGAAATTCATTTTCAAAGAAGACCCGGTACCCGGTCATGTGAACCTGTTTTACTATTTCCTGGCTCCTTGCCTGGCTTTTATCCCCGCTATTACGACCATGGTGGTGCTCCCTTTCGGGGAGATGGATGGAGCGCCGCTGGTGCTGGCCAACGTCGATATTGGGATGCTTTTTATCCTCGCTGTGTCCTCTCTGGGCGTTTACGGCATCATCCTGGCGGGATGGTCGGCGAACAGCAAATACCCGTTTTTAGGAGGCATTCGCGCCTCCGCGCAGATGATTTCCTACGAGCTGGCTATGGGGCTTTCCATTCTGCCGGCTTTTTTGTGGGCCAACGCGCCCGGCACGGAAACAGGTTTGAGCCTTTTCAACGTGGTGCAATCGCAGGATCAGGTATGGACGGTGTTCTGGCAGCCCTTGTCCGCGCTGATATTCCTGGTGGCATTGTTCGCGGAAACCAATCGACTGCCCTTTGACATGGCGGAGGCGGAAACGGAGTTGGTGTCCGGTTACCATACCGAATACGGATCGATGAAGTTCGGCCTCTTTTTCGTGGGCGAATACACGCACATTGTCATCGGTTCGGGGGTTTTGGTCATCCTTTATTTCGGCGGATGGAATTTTCTGCCCGGTTTTCCCTCTCCTTGGCCGGAGGGCTGGCTGGGCGGACTTTTGTCAACCCTCTGGTTTCTGGGCAAAGTGTTTATCGTCGTGTTTTTCTTCATCTGGATTAGGTGGACCCTGCCCCGATTCCGTTACGACCAAATCATGCGGCTGGGTTGGGTGGTCTTGCTTCCGCTGGCCCTGGCCAATCTGATTTTGAATGCCATTTTCATCGCCATATTTGAAAAATGGATCGTTTGAACCATAGTGAACCATGAATCCCTTTAAATTCTACCCGGCATGGCCTATAAAATATTAGAGCGAAAGCCCCTCAGTTGGGCGGAAAGAACCTATCTTCCGCAGATTATCATGGGATTGAAGATTACCCTGTGGAATATGTTTAAAAGAAAGGTGACTCTCGAATATCCCGATGTGCGGCCGGTCATTCCCAACGGTTACCGCGGAATGCCCACCCTGGTCAAAGACCCAGCGGGACGGGAGAAATGCGTGTCCTGCCAATTATGCGAATTCGTCTGTCCACCCAAAGCCATACGCATTGTGCCGGGTGAAATTCCCGAAGATGCCCAATACGCGCATGTCGAAAAGGCGCCCAAGGAATTCGACATCGACATGCTGAGGTGCATCTATTGCGGATTTTGCCAGGAAGTTTGCCCGGAGGAGGCCATATTTTTGCAAAATGTTTTCTCACTCTCGGGCTATAGCCGGGATGAAATGGTTTTTTCCAAATCCAAACTCTACGAATTGGGCGGGACACTGCCCGATCAACATTACAAATGGGAGAAGAAGCGACGTGCCGCACAGGAATAAACCGGCCTGGTTAAAAGCCCGCAGGTAGAAAGCATTTCAGTTCTTATTATTATTAATTATTTATGGAAGACATTCTTTTTTATCTATTTGCCTCCGGGGTTCTCGTTTCCGCCTTTTTCGTGGTGGTCTGCCGCAATCCTGTCAATGGGGCGATGTTCCTGATCGTAACCCTTGTCGGAATAGCGGCCCTCTTCGTATTACTGGAATCTTATTTTCTGGCAGTTATCCAGACACTGGTTTACGCCGGAGCGGTGGTGGTTCTCTTTCTCTTTATCATCATGCTGCTGGATGTCGAGGGATCGAGCAAAATTCGGCCCAAGGCGATCAGTGTGACGGCCGCGGGGATGGCCTTTGTCCTGCTGGCGCTGGGAGTTTTGGGCCTCTTTGCAACGAGCTGGGGCGGTCCCGAACCAGATCTTCCCCTGCGCACGGCGGCCTCTCTGTCGCGTCATTTCGGGTATGAATTATTTACCAAATACATGCTCCCGTTTCAACTTATCGGGTTTTTGCTCCTGGCTGCCATGGTGGGGGTGATTTACATCAGCAAAAAAGAACCCTCCACGACGACCGGAACTTCATCCGGGGATTAATCGAAAACCCAATGCCTAAATTGAAACCATGACGGTAGGACTGAACGCCTTTTTGACCATTTCCGGGTTGCTCTTCGCAATCGGGGTTTTCGGAGTACTGGCGCGTCGAAATACCTTGATTATTTACATGTCACTGGAATTGATGCTCAACGCCGTCAATTTGGCTCTGGTCAGTTTTTCCCGCTACAACGCGACTCCCGATCATCCTATGATGGATGGACACATATTTGTGTTTTTTATCATCACGGTGGCGGCCGCCGAGGTGGCCGTGGGACTGGCCATAATCGTGGCCCTCTACCGCAAGCGGGGAACCGTATTGGTGAGTGAAATGAACATTTTGAAGAACCGATAGAAAATGAGCCTCGCCCCGATACTCTCGGTCATCTTGCTGGCGCCGCTCGTTTCGGCCTTGCTGACCATTCTTTTTTTCCGAAGGAAGGGAAAGATTGCCGCCATCCTATCGGTCGGCGCGGCCGGAGTCGTCATGCTGCTGTCACTCCACGCAGTTTATATTTCAGGCATCGAGGAGCTGCATGTATCCAGAGAATGGCTCACCTTGGGCAGAGTTTCCATTTCGATGGGCTTTCTCTTCAACCAGCTTTCCGCTCTCATGCTGTTCGTGGTCAGCTTTGTCGGATTCTGGATACACCTTTTCAGTGCCGGCTATATGCGGAAGGACAAAGCCCGGGGGCGGTATTTTGGCGGACTCTCTTTTTTCCTCTTTTCCATGCTCGGCATCGTGCTGGCCGACAACCTCTTTATGCTGTTCATTTTCTGGGAGTTGGTGGGATTCAGTTCCTACATGCTGATCGGTCATTATTTTGAAAAAAATACAGCGGCCGAGGCGGCCAAGAAAGCCTTTTTAGTCAACCGGGTCGGCGATTTCGGGTTCCTCATTGGCATCATCTGGTGCTACTGGCAATACGGGACGGTCGAATTGGCAGAGCTGAAAGAACTTCTCGCCACAAATCCTGGCCTTCTGGTCACCGGCATGGGCCTTTGCCTGCTCTGCGGGGTGCTTGGCAAATCGGCCCAAATGCCTTTGCACATATGGCTGCCGGATGCCATGGAAGGCCCCACACCGGTATCCGCCCTCATCCATGCGGCCACCATGGTGGCGGCGGGCGTCTATTTCCTGTGCCGGGTCTTTTTCATGTTCACCCCTGAGGTATTGATTGTCATTGCCTGGGTCGGAGCGGTCACGGCCCTGTTTTCCGCCTTTTGCGCGATCGCCCAAAACGACATCAAGCGGATATTGGCTTTCTCCACCCTGTCCCAATTGGGCTTTATGGTGGCGGTCTTCGGGGTGGGGACTCTGGCCGGGCTGGAGGAGCCATCGCATTTCGGCATCCTGGCGGGAGTGGCGGCGGCCATGTTTCACCTCACCACTCACGCTTTTTTCAAGGCCCTTCTCTTTCTCGGGTCCGGATCCATCATTCATGCCTGTCATCACGAACAGGATATTTTTAAAATGGGCGGCCTGAGCCGGAAAATGCCCCTGACTTTTCTCTTTTTCACCATCGGCGTGATTGCCATTTCCGGCCTCCCCTGGATTGGGGCCGGGTTCTGGAGCAAGGATCCCATTCTCTACCTGACCTTAAAGAGCAACGGGGCCATCTACGAGATTTTAGGATTTTCCGCCGTTCTTACCGCCCTCTACATGGGACGGCTTTGGTTCATCGTATTTTTCGGAGAGGCTAAATCGGATTCGGCGAAAAATGCCAAAGAAAGCTCATTTGTCATGATCCTTCCCTTGGCCGTTCTCGGCCTGGGATCCACATTTATAGGGGGAATGGTTCAGCTTTACCCACCAGTTGTCCAGAGCTTGCTGGAACACTTGCCTAAGGCGCACGGTTTTGACCACACTCTTATGGTGCTTCTTTCGGCGGGCTGCTCACTTCTGGGATTGGTGGGGGCAATGCTCTATTATAAACCCGGGGCGGCCCAAGACCGGCTGAAAAAATCTCTCCCGCGAGCTTTTGCCTTTTTAAAGGCGCGACTCTATTTCGACGAGATTTACGAGTGGTATATCGATAAAATTCAGCAGTCCGTAGCGGAACTTCTCGGGTTTTTCGACCAGTTATTCATTTCCGGCCTGATGGTGCGTGGAACAGCCGGTATAACCGGTTTGGCGGGTTTGATGGTGCGGGCAACCCACATCGGCAGTCTTCATGGTTATGTTTACTGGTTCTTTGCCGGAATTCTCCTTTTCTGGGCCTTGGCCGCCGGCTGGTTGTAGAATTTTTTTTATTTATGAATTAAAGAGAAAATATTTTCCCAATGGAAATTCTTCAATATATCGTCAACGCCCTGGAGGGCCTTCTGGACCTCGTGATTTTTCGTGGAATGGCCCTCAATGCCTCGCTCTTGCTGGTCTCCATCAATACGCCCTTGATAATCGCATTCGTCCTCCTGGCGGCGGGTGGATTGAGCGGCAAATACTACCGCGCTTTGGCCCTGGCCGGATTCATTGTTCCATTTTTCATCTCGATTTGGCTCTGGTATGTATATTCGAGCGCACGGTATATCGGTTTTGCCTTTGTCTCGGACACGGCGACGGGCCTGGAAAACTTCGGCATCAGCCTCAAACTGGGGCTCAACGGGATTTCCTTGCCGCTCTATCTGTTGGCCGGGATCATCGGACTGGCGGCCGGAATTTACGCCATTTATTCCAACCTCGAGCGCCTGCGCCATTACCTCATCCTGCTCCTGTTCATACAGGGCGGCCTGATGGGGATTTTTGCCTCTATCGATATTTTCTTCTTCTATTTTTTTCATGAAATCGCGCTTATCCCGACCTTCATCACAATCGCCGTCTGGGGGGGCAAAGGCAAACGCCCGGCGGCCATGGAAATGGCCATTTACCTGACGTTGGGGGCCCTTCTTTCCCTCCTCGGATTGCTGGCTCTTTACAGCGGTAGTGGTTTGAAATCTTTCGACATCCTCTCGATGCGGACCTATTTTCAGGAACAGCCATTTTCGGCCATAATCCAGGATAAAATATACGCTCTCCTGCTCTTTGGCTTTGGCATACTGGTGTCGTTGTGGCCCTTTCACAGTTGGGCCCCGCGAGCCTACGGCGCCGCCCCCGCCTCCGTAGCCATGATGCACGCGGGCGTCCTAAAAAAATTCGGGCTTTACGGCCTCATCCAAATCGGTGCGCCGCTACTGCCCCTTGGGGCGAGCCAGTGGACCAGCCTGCTCATCTGGCTGGCCCTGGG
Organism: Opitutales bacterium; assembly: GCA_965226205.1. Taxonomy (GTDB): domain Bacteria; phylum Verrucomicrobiota; class Verrucomicrobiia; order Opitutales; family UBA2987; genus JAJFLU01. The sequence goes on from CBDDCJ010000004.1 coordinate 27,559, forward strand.
AAATATCATCCTCATCGGCCTGGCCACGGTGGGACAGCGGGACCTCAAGCAAATGATCGGTTATAGCTCGGTCATGCACATGGGCTACGCTTTTCTGGGCATTGCCTGTTTGTCCGTTATCGGTGTGGGGGGCGCTATCCTCATGATGTTTGCCCACGGACTTTCGGTGGCCCTTCTCTTCCTTTTATCGGACTGCATTTATCAACGCAGCGGGACTTGCGAGATGCACGAAATGGGCGGCCTTTGCCGCAAAACGCCCCTCCTGGCCTGCTTCTTTGTTATGGCCGTCCTGGCCAACGCGGGGCTACCCGGATTTGCCAATTTCTGGGGCGAAATCGGAATTTTCATCGCGATATGGAATTTTAAAACATGGCTTATTTTCCCGGCTGTGGCGGGAATTTTGATATCGGCGCTCTATGGGTTGAGGGCGGCCCGCAACATATTTTTTGGCGAATACTCGGAGGCGGTTAAAGTAAAGGCCGGATTCGACCGGATGGGCGATATCCAGTTGGGTGAAAGAGTGCCCGCTTTGATTCTGCTGGTGATGCTGCTTCTGGTCGGATTTTGGCCACGGTCGATTTCTGACGGTCTTAATGACGCCCTTCACTCGCTCTATCCGGCAAACGCTCCCATTACTGAATTTGAAAATACACCCACCGAAAATCTGCGCCAATTGACCATGGATTTTAAAAAATGAATGACCGAATGGCAGTCTATGCGGAGATCTCCCGGGACAATTCCTGGTTGTCGATTCTCCCCGAAATAGCCCTCGGGATATTGGCTTTGATGCTCCTGGTGATGGAATTGATCCTGCCCCGGAAGCGACAGGCGCTCATTCCCAGGATCGCCTTATGGGGACAGGCGGGCATCCTCATTTTGGGAGTCGCTTATACCTCGATTTTTAGTGGTTTGGGCGATCAGATTACTTTCAACGGACTTTTAATGCACTCCATTCGCGGGGACGCCATGCGGTTCTTTTTTCTCCTTTGCTCGCTGCTGGTCTGTCATTTCGGCAACCAATACGCGGAGCGCAGGGGGCTCCCCAAGGTGGAGCTTTTCCATTTTATTTTGATCGTTACGGCCGGCCTCATGCTGCTGGTCCAAAGCCATAACTTCATTCTGCTGTTTGTCGCCCTGGAGACTGTCACGGTCGGTTTCTACATTCTGGTCAGTTATTCCCGGGACAGCCTTTATTCCCTCGAAGCCGGGCTGAAATACCTCATTTTGGGCGCTTTCAGCTCAGCCATTTTGCTTTTCGGGATCGTTCTTTTATATGGGGCGGGAGGAAATCCCGAATTGCCGGGATCGAGCGGAGATCCCATGAACTTTGCCTCCCTTCAGGTTTTTATCGAAGCCAATCCCGATAATTTGCTGGTTCTGGCCGGAGCCGTCCTTGTTCTTTGCGGAGTGGCCTTCAAGATCGGCGCGGTGCCTTTTCAAATATGGATCCCCGACGTTTATCAAGGCTCTCCCACGCCGATCACTTCATTTCTCGCCATAGCCTCCAAGGCCGGTGGCTTCGCCATATTGATCATTCTCGTACAAGGCCCGTTCGCGTCCTTGGGTAGCATTCTTGTTCCCATGCTTGGGGCCATTGCCGTATTGACCATCCTGTTCGGCAATCTGGGCGCACTATCCGAGAGAAATGTAAAGCGGCTGATGGGGTTGTCCGGTATTGCCCACGCCGGTTATCTGCTCATCGGGGTGGTCGCCTCATTTGCAGTTCCCTGGGCGGCCAACGCAGTTATTTTTTACCTCTTTACCTATTTGCTGGCCGCTTTCGCCGTCTTTGGCGTGATGAACAACATGGGACCCCTCGAGGATGCCGAAATGACGCTCGACGACTTCAAGGACCTCGCCCGCCAGAATCCTTTTAATGGAACGGTCCTCGTTATTGGGCTCGGTTCACTGGCCGGAGTTCCGCCCCTGGCCGGTTTCATCGGGAAACTGCTCATCTTTATCGCCGCTTTTCAGGCCGGTCTTTACCTATTGCTGGGTGTGGCCGTGATCGGGGTGGTCCTGTCCATTTATTATTATTTCGGCTGGATCATGGAAGCCTGCCTCGGGCCGAGTTTGCTAACAGAGACAGGAATGAAAAAAGAAGAGGATCCATCCGCCGGTCTGAACCCCGCCAAATCCAGCGCCCACCGCATTGTTTTGGGCTGCCTGACCGCCGGAACACTCCTCCTCGGTTTTTATCAGGGAGCGCTCAGCTACCTGCTTTGAAAAAATCCTTGTTGTATTTTTTCCCTTCCGGGCAAAGTTTATCTGTCCATGATCGCGCTTAAAGAGACTTTTGAAGGCGGAGAAAAAGCAAACTCGCTGCCAGCGCGAATGGAAGAAATTTTCCGGCCGGATGGCTGGCTCTGCACCGCCCTGGAACTGGAACACCGGCCGGAGCAGGAACAAATGGCCGTTGCCGCCGCCCAATCCTTTGCCGCCAACACCCCGCTCCTCTTTGAAGCGGGCACCGGCGTGGGCAAGAGCCTGGCTTACCTGGTCCCGGCAATTCTGCGGGCCGCCGATGCCGCACGCCAATGCATCGTTTCCACGCACACCATTTCCCTGCAGGAACAGATCCAAAAAAAAGACCTCCCCCTCTGCCGGGAACTCTTTCGTTGTGTGCCGGAACTGGAAAAATACCGGAAATTTAAATCGGCCTTGCTGGTCGGGCGCGGAAATTATCTGTGCGGCACACGATTGGCCCAGGCTATTGCCACCAAGACGGATTTGTTTCAATCCGTCGCGCAAGAGGAACTGGAAAGGGTTTGTCACTGGGCCGGTCAGACCCAAACGGGGCTTTTGCATGAATTGCATCCGGCTCTCTCGCTGGAAGTATGGGAATGGGTAAACGCCGAATCAGCCGCCTGCAATCCCCGCAACTGCAACCCGCAGACCTGTTTTTTTCAAAAAGCGCGTTCCCGGCTGCGGCAGACCCAAATCGTCATCGTCAATCACAGTTTGCTATTTTCCCTGCTCAACGCAGGCGCCGGGGCCGGAAATAAAGTTCCCGGTATCCTTTTTCCCAATGACTTTGCCGTACTCGATGAAGCCCAGACCCTGACCAAGGTGGCTTCGGAACAATTCGGCTGGCACATCACCGAGATCGCAGTGGATAGGTTCCTCAAACGCCTCTATAACCCCCGCCGCAGGAAAGGTCTTTTCAGCCTCTATGGGCGTAGAGACGACTGCAAAACGGTGGAAAAAACCATCCCCCTGGCAAAAATCTTTTTCGATGACCTGCAGGATAACTATTTGGGCGATAAAAAATTAGTGCGGATTCGAGAATATGCCTTGAAAACGAATTCCCTTGCCCCAAACCTGCAAGAACTCACCCAACGCACGGCCAGGGCCGCCGACAAACTGGATACGGGACCGCAACGGGACGACCTGCTGGACCTTAGGGACCGCCTGAATTCCTGCCGCCAGGCTCTGGATGTCTGCCTCCGGGCAGAAGAGAACGACCATGTTTACTGGATGGAAGACCGGGGCAAAAGGAGGCGCAATCTCGCCTTAAGGGCCGCCCCCCTCGACGTGGGAGAAGTGCTCCGGAAGCATCTGTTTTCCCGCCGGACATCCGTCCTTTTGACCAGCGCCACCTTGGGCGAAGGCGTGGATATGGGCCATTTTATGGAAAAAGTGGGGGCCGACGGCCAGGCTGCCGAGCGAGTCGCCTCACCCTTCGATTATGAAAAATGCATACGCATATTCGTCGCTGCCGACGCCCCTGCGCCATCGCGGGAAAATGCCCGCCTGGACATCGATTACCTGGCCGCCATGATTGCCTTTTGCGCTCTCAAAGTAAAAGGGGGAAGCCTCGTTCTATTCACCAGCCACAACGACATGCGCCGGGTTGCCCAAAAAGTGGAGGGTTCCCTGATGAAGCAAAAACGTCCCTTTTTCCTCCACGGCAGGGATGGCTCCAGGGCGGATCTGGCGAAGGGTTTTTACGAGGCCGGAAATGGCGTTCTGTTCGGGACGGACAGTTTCTGGACCGGGGTCGATATTCCCGGACCTGCGCTGTCTCAGGTTATACTGACCCGGCTTCCCTTTGAAAACCCTTCACATCCGGTAGTCGAGGCCAGGTCCGAATGGGTACAATCGCGCGGAAGCCATCCCTTTAGAGACATAACCTTGCCGGAGGCCTTGATAAAATTTCGCCAGGGAATCGGCCGCTTGATCCGTAAAAAAACGGACCTGGGAACCGTCACCCTGCTCGATTCGCGACTCTTGCAGCGGGAGTATGGGAGACGGTTTCTAGCCGTTCTGCCGCGAAGCAACTACATCACCTTTCGACGGACCGACAAGGAAACCGTTTTCCGGCCATTGCAGGCGAGTTAGAACCTATCCCAAACCGTTGTTGGCATTGCTGAGCGCAGATTTGGGATAGGTTCAAAAGAATTTACAGTCGAGGTGTCGATTTGCATTGAGATTTTTTAAAATTTTGATAGCATACATTATTATTTAAAGGCCGATTGTCGAATCCCTCTGTGGGGATTGTTTATTATTCTTATTTATTGAAGTTGAAGAAATCGGCACGGAGATTGGGAAGCGATAGCTTTGTCCCAACTCGATTATAATATGAATATATCCAGTTTCGGACATTCCGACAAAGGTAAAGTACGGAAGCAAAACGAGGACATGTTTCTCGTTGACGACCGCTATTGCATTTATGCCGTGGCCGATGGGCTGGGCGGCTTGCCCGAAGGGAAAACGGCCAGCAATCTGGCCATCCAATGCCTCGAGGAAGCCATTAAGACGAATAATTTTCCCGATAATATGGATTACCAAAACCTCTTTGATTCCATCAACCGGAAGGTTTATGAGAAAGGTTTGAAGATAAACAAGGAGATCGGCATCGGCACCACCTTGACAGTCCTGCGATTCAATTCCAAAGATGTCGTCATCGGCCATGTGGGCGATTCGGCGGTGCTCCTGTTTCGCCGCAAATCCTGGATTCAATTGACCACCGACCACACCATGGAAGAAGAGATGCGGGCCCGCCTGACCCCGGGGGAAGATGTTTACATACCGGAATATTTTTCACACACCCTTACTCGCTGCATCGGCCAAATAGGCGAACTCAAAACCGATGTTTACAAATTCAGTCCCCGGCCCGGCGACCGCTTCTTGATCTGTAGCGACGGCATCACCAAAACGATGACGGAGGAGGAAATACATCAGGAATCCATGAATTCGCCCAACCCAAAGGCGCTGGTCATGAATCTGATCGAGATTGCCAACGAACGGGGCGGGCCGGACAACGCCACCGGAATCGCCATTTTTGTGGAAGCTTAACCCTAAGGCACCCAGAGCGGCTTTGGATATAGGCCTGATTTCACCATTTGGGCGATTTGCGCACGCATTTCGTCGAGGTCTTCCCTGTAGGTGAGGCCATGCCATTTTTCATTCGTCGGAAGGACCCTCAATTCGGCCTTTCCCAAGCTAATAGCTTCTCCAGCCACTTCCGGGAGATAAAATTCGGTTTTCCCGCTGCCCGATTGCCGGGTGAGAAACCTCTGGAACCCCTCTTCGATTATCGCGATAAAATCACGGGTGAAACCAAAACAATTCATGGAAACAGTTTCATCACCTTCTAATAGATAATTGCCATTATCATTTTCCTTCTGAACTCGCCCTCGAATATCCCTACCGGTCACTCTTTCGATACCTGTAAGCTCCTTTAGATTTAACAAATTTCCCTTTTCATCAATACTGCATATTGCCCTGGAGACTGGTCCAAAAGTAGACAGCGTATTCTTTAATGGATAACCGATAAGGCACCAGGATGGAAACTCCCCGCCGGGTTCATTTATCAAAAATCCTGCCAATTGCTCAAAGGCGGAAGGCCCGTAAAAATCGTCGGCATTGATGACCCCGAAGGGACCATCAATGACATCTCTGGCCGCATAGACCGCATGGCCAGTACCCCAGGGTTTTTCGCGTTCAATTGGCGCTTCAAACCCAGCCGGCAAATCACAGATTTCCTGAAATACGTGCTCGACCTCGATCTCGCTCCTAAATTTCGAGCTGATCCGCTGCCGGAATTCCGTCTCAAAGACTTTTCGTATGACAAAAATTATCTTCCCAAATCCGGCTCGCAGGGCGTCGTAAACCGAATATTCCAGAAGGGATTCGCCGAATGGGCCGACCCGGTCGAGCTGCTTCAAACCACCGTAGCGATTTCCCATTCCGGCCGCCAATATGACTAAAACGGGTTTCATAGCCGGCAATTTAAACAGTGACTCACGGGCGCAGGCAACCTTTCATCAAAGAAGCGAGAAAAAATATGCGTATTGCACAGTAGGAGTATTTTTCCGGGTGTGATGTTCACACCCTCTTCTGGATGACAAATTTAAATCACAAAAACTACAATAAAACGCGCTTCCCGGGCATGGAAGGCACGATTTCCCTGGCTATCCTTGGAATGGTTCCGGGCAATGGCCATCCCTACTCCTGGTCCGCCATCATCAATGGTTACGACCCCAAGAAAATGGCCGGTTGCCCCTATTCGGGCATTGTGGAATATATGAATGCTCAACCCATTGAGAGCGTCGGCATACCCAATGCTCATGTTACACATATTTGGACCGACAATCCCGAAGATGCTACCAAGGTTGCTGAAATTTCAGGAATCCAGCATGTTGCTATAAATCCAGAAGAAGTCATTGGGCAGGTTGACGCCGTTATCATCGCAACGGATGACGGTGATAACCACATCAAACGGGCGGCGCCCTTCATAGAGGCAGGTCTGCCAATCTTCATCGATAAACCGCTGGCCACGAATGTCGAAGACCTGCGTCAGTTTATCTCCTGGGAACGGGAGGGCCACTTTATTCTCTCTTCCAGTGGAATGCGTTATGCCCCCGAGGGAATGCGTTATGCCCCCGAGGTATTGGAACTAAAAAAATCGCTCGAAAAATTAGGCGAATTGCGTTGGATATCCAGTGCCAGCATAAAACTATGGGAAACCTACGGCATACATGCTTTGGAAGGCATCTATCCCTTGGTCGGGGAAGGCTTCGAGAGTATCCGACTAGAAAAACAGCCAGATTCAGTAGTCGCATATCTCAACCATAAAGGCGGTGCCCAAGTTACTCTGCCAGTCATCAAGGATGGCTTTGGCAGCTTTGGCCTCATTCAAGCGTGCGGCGCTGCTGGCAGTTGCCAAATTCGATTGACCGATACTTATACCGCCTTCCGAGGGCAATTGGTGGCCTTTATCGAAGCTCTACGCCAACAGACGCCACCCTTTCCCTTTACGGAGACCATTGAATTAATGGCGGTGATCATCGCTGGCCGGCGAAGTCTGAAAGAAGATAGTCGCTTAATACCGATAAAGGAAATCATGACTGAATTGAAAAATTTTACCGCATAAGCAGAATTTAATCACATCAAACTCCTATCGGTGATTAGGTCCATGCCCTAGTCCCAGCTATTATCATTTTTCCCGATCCATTAGCACCCATCCAATAAAGAGATCTACTATCACAATGGAAAACAATGTTGCTTTATGTATCTTCAATCTTTACATGACACAATCATTTGATCCAATACTAGTTCAAGCGCGTATTGATACTTAATTGAAATCCGAATAACTGGTTTCCCCATTAGGGAGGAAAGAAATATGCCCTGGAGATTGACGGACCAAGAAAGGCGGGCCTTAATCGTTTTACTGATTTTGTGCAGCCTGAGTTTGATTGGGCTGATTCTTTTTTAATGGATCCGGGTTATCCTTCTCTCGTCACCGGAAATGAGGCAAAGTCCTTCAAGTCGTTAGGAAGAAGAATATTGTTTTAAACAGGAGCGGTTGTTTAAAGGGTAATTTTGATGCCATGTCTCAGATAGGTGGGCACATCTACGTCTTCGCCATCGTAGAGATTGCGTTCGGTTGTCTCGAAATAGCCTCTTTGTTCTTCCATTCGCGTAAAATCGAATTCGGGCTGTCCTTGGCCTTTTTTACTTTTCCGAGGTTTGAGTTTTGACTGGTGGATTTTTTTTGGCCTACCCTGTGCATCAAGGGCGTTGACGGCAGGCTCGCCGATCATGGCGGGGCTTCTTTTTTCAAACGCGGAAGTTGCCGTTGCCGTCGAGGTTGAAGTTCTCCTGAAACCACTTTTATTTTCCACATCAGTCGTTCCAATGACGCAGATATGGAGGGTGTTTTGCATGCTTTCATCAATAACTGCCCCAATAACAGTATTTTCTTTACTGCCGAATTTTTCTACCATGATGGCGATAACTTCGTTGATTTTGGTTAGGGTTAGATCGGCCCCACCGGTTAAGTTGACAATAAGACTGTCGGCCCTGCGGGCATAACCGGGAGTATGCAGCAACGGACAAAGCATGAGGTCGCTTATCGCTTTGTTGACATAATCGCCGCCTTCCCCGCGGCCCACGCCAAAGAGGGTTTTTCCGCCGCGGACATCGAAGGATTTTCGTAGAGTGGCAAAGTCAATATTGATCAACCCGGTTTTATGGAGGAGATCCCAAATGGATCGCACCCCGCGGTTGATCCACTCATCGGCGATGGCAAATGCTTCCAGAACGCTGGCATCTTCCTCGACTTGTTGCAGCAATATATCGTTAGGCAAATCTATGACGGCATGACAATTATTACGCAAAATCATGAGGCTTTCTTCTGCCTGACGCAGGCGTCGTTCGCCTTCCAGTGTGAAAGGCATAGTGACAAAGGCGATAACGAGAGCGCCTTGCTCAATCGCGGTTTCAGCAAGCAAGGGCAACGCGCCACTGCCAGTGCCGCCGCCCAGACCGCCAAGAAGGAAAACAAGGTCCACTCCATCGACCAGCCTGCGGAGACTTTCGCGATCCTCTAAAGCCGCCTGTCGTCCCAGACCGGCCTCGCCTCCGGCCCCCAGGCCACGGGTAACCTTGCCGCCGATGAGTAGTTTTTCTTCCAGCGGTGATTGGGCCAAAACCTGCCCGTCGGTATTGACCACGGCAAGATTGACATTGCGCAAATTATCCAGCTTGAGACGGTCCACGGCGTTATTGCCGGCTCCACCCACCCCGATGATTTTGATCCTTATTTTCTCAGCCGAATTTTCCTCGGAGTTTGAATTTTCGACCGGCTTGTGATTTTCAAGTGTCATTTTATAAAAATAATTCGGTCAAGGGTTTCAAGAAATATTAAACAAACGGCTCATTTTACCGAAGAGGCCGGCTTTCGGTTTTTCCTCCTCGGCCGAACGTTCAGCAGTCAGACCATAATAGAGCAGCCCGAGCACGCAGCTGTATTCCGGATCACGCAAATCCTCACGCACCCAGGTTGGGTTCTCCCCAATGCGAGCCGGCAAATCCAATACCTTTGAGGCGAGTTCGGTGATATTGGGCAATCGGGAAGCGCCACCGGTTAATACTATGCCTCCGGGCAATTCCTGACGGGTGACAAAGGAGCCTAGTTCTTTTTTCAAAATTTTAAACAATTCCTCCACCCGGGCGTTCAAAATCTGACAGATGGCCTTCCTCGGAATAGCCCGGTCTCCTATCGTCAGGTCGCCGATGAGCCATACTTTTTCCGCCGGATCCTCCAGTTCGAGGGTTGCGCTTCCGAACTCCCGTTTGAGATTTTCGGCATGATTGGAATTTACGCGCAAACCGAGCGATAAATCGTTGGTTAAATGATCGCCTCCGACACAAATAACGCCCGTGCGCTGGATAACGCCGTTACGATAGAGAACGTAATCGGTGGTTCCGCAGCCAATGTCCAGCAGGAGAGCGCCATTGCTTTTTTCCGCCTCTTCCACGACCATGGATCCGGAGGCAATGCCGGAAACAATCATATCCTCGACCCGCAAGCCGAACCCGTTGATAACGTGGATGTTGTCGGCGACCTTCCTCTCGTCTCCATGCACATGCCAGTAGCCGACCTCTAGCCTGTCCCCTTTCATCTGATAAGGATCGTCAACCGGCCGGCCATCGAGAAAAAATCCGCTCCTGATATGGTGGATATAAACGCGCCCGGCAGATACTTCTTTGCGTTTGGCATTTTCCACAACATGATCGATATCTGATTTTCGCACCAGACCATAGTGCGAACTAACGGAAATTTCCCCCTTGTCGAAAAAACCTTCCAGGTGATTGCCGCTTTGCGCAAGATAAACGCCTTCAATTGTCACTCCGGCATTTTTTTCGGCCGAAATGATAGCAGCGCAAGCGCAATCGCTGGCCGTCCGAAAATCGACAATCTCACCTTTTTTCACGCCTTTGGCAGTCGATTGGCCCATCCCGATAATATTCAGGCTGCGCCCGCCGATGATTTCACCGGCCAGCACAACCACTTTGGAAGTCCCAATTTCTACTGCGGCGATTACTTTGTTATAAGCCATAAGTTTTTAAATATTAATAGTAACCATCAATGGTGGAATCTTTTTCGCCGGAGGTCCGGAAAATCCAGAACCGCCACCTGATCTCCCAGCGAGAGGTCGATTTTTTTAATGACCCAGATGCCTCTCTGGCGGGAATGTTCAATGATTTGCTCAAGCTGACCCAACTGCCACTCAAAGTCAGGCGGTGTAAAAACAACCTCTTTAACGTTTCGGCTTTTAATGGTTATCAATGCGTGGTCCACTCCGAAGGAATTGCCCGGTTGCTGCAGGGAAGCCACTTTCCAGTCATCATAAATCTCGGGAAAACGAATGCGAGCCAAAGTGAGAAGACGAACCAATTCCCCAATATGTTTAACCGGTTCGATGCCCTCCGGTCCCCGGGAAAAACGAACCCCTCCGAGATAAGGCAAGCGCTCCAGCCGGGCGCTCGGGTATTCCATGCCTTTATAAACCACTCCCTCACGAGAGATAAGCCTTTCCTGGGGTTTGCTTCCTCTTGCCGTGGAAACGCGGGCGCGCAATACGGGAACTCTTTCCCTAACGCTTATAAGCAATTCATGGGGAAATTTGCGCGATACGGTGCTTTCTTTTATCTGCCCGAAATTTTCCATGTCTTCCTTGATCCGATGGATGTCCAGGTCCATTAATTTGACTCCCCTGGCAATAGGAACGGAAGCGGAAAACCAATCCCTGGTGAGAACCCCGTCCGTTTCGAAATGAATTAATTTAAGGGGTTCGGAAGGACCGGAAAACCTGAACGCGGCGCGATGGGTCTGGTAAAAATAAACTCCTGTGGCCAGGGTAGAAATGAAAAGAATAACCGCTGAAAATACGGCCGCCGCTTTCAAATAAACCCGGCGTCGGCGCTTGCGGACCAAATCAGTCACGGCCTTGCGACCGCCTTTTTGCTCGATAGTTCGCCAGGTGTGGGAAGCGGAAGAATGTCCAGATTTGGAGGAAGACTTTTTCACTATTTTAGAGGCTGTCCCAAAGTTATAACCATTTGTTTTACAGTAAGTTAACTTGTTTATAAAGCTGTCATAAAGACCGTTTTTAGGGGATTTTGGGCAATTTCGATGTCTATAACACCGTCAGCCTTTCTCTTGTTTTGCATATTCAAATACAATTCTACCATAGACCTCTGTCTGACGCGATTATATTTATAACGAATAGAGGCCTTATACAGCGTTTTTGACGGAATTGAATGACTTACGTTCCCTTACAGTTCGGAGTCGAATATCTCAATTCGCAAAATTCGGGTTTTTGGGACAGCCTCTATTTTACGGGGGCTGTAGCAGACAGATAGCGCTGCCGCGCAGGGAGCACCAGTTCACGGGCCAGTTGGGGAAAATCGTAACCGGCGCACGAGGCGCTCATGGGCAGCAAGCTTGTTTCAGTGAGGCCGGGCAAGGTGTTAATCTCAAGGAAATAACTCTCTTCTTTTTCATTCAGCATAAAATCGATTCTGGCAAAATCGCGGCAGCCGCAAACGGCAAAAGCCTTTTCTGCCGCCCGGCGGATTTCCGTTTCGACAGCGGTCTCCACCCGGGCCGGAAAGTCATATTCGCTAAGGCCCTTGGTGTATTTGTGCCTATAATCGTAAGTACCCTCACGGGGCCGAATTTCGACCAGACCGAGCGATTTGCCGCAGAGTATGCCAACCGTTATTTCCCGGCCCTCGATTTTCTTTTCCAAAATCCATTGGCCGGGTTTGAGACGGCTGAAAAAGCCATGTAATTCGTCCACTCCGTCGATCATATGCAAATCGATGCTGCTTCCCTGCTGGTCGGGTTTGAGAACGAAGGGAGGACCCAGGTGTAAAATTCGCTCAGCAGCCGGAACCGGACCGGGAACCGTGAAGGACAAACCGGGCGCAACCCGCACGCCAGAGGCCTCTACCTTTGCCTTGGTTTCTTCTTTGGCAAAACATAGGCGGCTTCCCTCAGGGTCCGTTCCGGCATAAGCGATGCCGGCCTCTTCCATCAACCGCTGGATGCCGCCGTCCTCCCCAAACCGGCCGTGTAAGGCAGGAAAAACTACATGCCGTTCCGGATCGAGTCCAACCGGCAATGCGTCGTTTTCGATTGCAATGATATCGACTTCAAAATTATGTCGCAAAGCTTTTGCCACAGCCCTGCCGGTGGCCATTGAAACCTCGCGCTCTTCGGAAGGTCCGCCACAAATAACGGCTATGCGGACGTACTCGTTCACAAGACCTGTTCCCAGTTTTTACCCATCAAGAGAACCTCGGGCTGTAGTTCGATGCCGGTTCGTTTTTGCACTTCCCGGCGGATATTGCGAATCAGTCTGACAACGTCCACGCAGGTGGCGCCGCCCCGATTGATGATAAAATTTCCGTGCACTTGAGACACTTCCGCCGCACCCACGCGAAGACCTTTCAAACCGAGTTCATCGATGATTCTTCCGGCATAGGAATCCTCTGGATTTTTAAAAATGCAGCCCACGCTCGGTTCCCTCGGCTGAGAGCTTTTCCGCTTCCGGGAAAACTCTTCCAGGGTCGCCCTGATGGAGCCGCTAGAGGCATTGTTCCGGGTGCGTAAAACGGCCCCAACAGCCACCGTTTGGAGAAGTTCGCGGCATTCCCTATAACCCACCTCAATTTCCACTCGCGGGAGGGTTTTCAATACGCCACCCAGGGTCATGAACTGGACTTCCTCGACGACATCGAAAATCCAGCCGCCCATGGCCCCGGCATTCATCCGCAAGGATCCGCCGAGGGAGCCGGGAATTCCCTCCAGAAACTCAAGTCCGGCCAACTCGAGGCGGCACGCTTCTCCGCAAATTTGCTTTAGGCGGGCGCCGCCGCCCACCCACAGCCGGCCCCCCTCCAGCGGTTCGATTATTCGCCAAGAAGGATGGTTGAGGCGAATAACAAGGCCCTTGAATCCGTCGTCGGGCACCAGCAGGTTGGAGCCTCGCCCCAAAAAGTAAACGGGAAGAGATCGAGCGGCGGCGCTCTTGAGGAGCAAACTCAAATCTTCCACCCCGGCTGGCTCGGCGTAAAAGAAAGCGGGTCCGCCCACCCGCAGGGTCGTTTTATCGGCCAGCGAGACTCCGGTCGATAGCGAAGTCTCGGCATCGACAGTCAAACGCAATTTTTCCCACCAGGAATTATTATTATCATTATTATTGCCTGGGTGGGGGGCAAATCCCGCAAGTTTGGGTTCTTTAGCTTCAAGAAGTTCTCTGACAAAGGCGTCGGCCCATTGGTCGATATCTCCCGCTCCCAGAAAAAGAACTACGGATGGCCCTTCCATTTTTTCCTTCAAAAGAGTGGACAAACAGGTATAGGAGGCAATTTTCCGAGGGTATAAATCCTCGGCTTCGGCCTCGGCAAAACATTCGATAAGGTCCTCGATGGTTCCTCCTTCCAGAGGATCTTCACTGGCCGGATAAACATCCAGGAGAAAGAGTTCATCGGCTCCTTCAAGGGAACGAGCCAGTTCCATTTTCAGGCGCAGCGTCCGCGAAAAACGGTGCGGCTGAAATACAATGCGCAGTTGACGATCCGCATAGGCCTCGCGGGCAAACCGAATCATGGCTTCTATTTCCCGGGGATGGTGGGCGTAATCTTCAAAAACGACCCATCCATCGGAGTCGAAGAGTTTTTTCTGCCGCCTGCGGATTCCAGAAAATTTTTCCAGGCTGCCCAGTCTTATGGAGCCGATCAGGTAGTGGCTGACGGCAAGGGCGGCCAAAGCATTTTCCGCATTAAAAGAGGCTTCCAGGGGAATCAATTCCGATTGTTGGGGGAAACGCCCGCCCAGCCCCAATTTAAAAAAACCGAGGCCGGTTTCCATGAATTCGAAATTATAATCACCGCCGGGGCCCAAGCGGATTTTCTCGATACCCGCACCCGCACATAAACGATTCAATTTTTCGCAGTTGGTGGGCAAAAATAGAGCTTTATTCGTTCGTTGGATGAGCGCTTTAAAAGTCTCCTCCAATTGGCGGAGGTTGGTGTAATAATCCGCGTGATCCCAGTCCAGGTTGAGAACGAGAGTGATTTCGGGTTGAAAAAGGTCGATGGTGCCATCGCTTTCATCAATTTCAGCGACCACCCATTCGCTCTCGGAATAACGGGCGGGGAGTAGATCGTCCCCCTCAAAAAGACCGCCCACCAAATAGCCGAAAGGGAATCGGTTACGCAATAGGGAGTGCGCCAGGAGGCCCGCTGTGGTGGTTTTTCCATGGCTTCCCACCACCGCGACAACTTTCTTTGGAGCAAGAACCTTGGCCATCATTTCTCCGCGCCGGAGCAAGGGGAGTCCGCGCCGGGAAGCATCTATCAATAGCGGGTGTTGGGCAGAGATGGCGGAGGAGTAAACGATCGTTTCCGTATTTTCAGGCAGTACAGGACAATCGATCCATTCCACACCGGCACTCTGCAACAGGGCGCCAACGGGTGGACGCAAATGGTCATCGAAGCCGCAAACCGCGCAGCCCATCTGACGCAGGTAAATCGCCAGTGGGGTCATTCCCATGCCGCCAATCCCAAGTATGAATATGTTACTTTCGTTCGTTTTCATGCCGGCATTTGCACTTTGGGACGACGGGGGCTTTCCGGCCCGCGCAGGTTGACAGCCAGGTTTTCCAAATCCTGGGCAATTTTTTTCGAGCAAACGCCCCTCTCAATGCGCTCCAGGTTCTGCCGGAATTTCGCCAGCAGCCAGTCATTGTAAATTAGCTCCAGAACTTCCTCCTGCAAGTTTGCCATGCGGCTTTGCTCGAGGACGACGCACCCGCCGTGCTGCTCTAAAAACCGGGCGTTAGCCACTTGGTGGTTATCCGCCGCATAAGGGAACGGCACTAGAATGGAGGGAGCCCGGCAATGCTCGAGTTCGGCTATGGAACCGGCTCCGGCCCTGGAAACAACCAGGTCGGCGCTGGAGAGAACCGCGCTCATGCTATCGGAAAAAGGAATGAAATAAGTCTTGATGACGCGCTCATCCGGAAGCCGGTACTCGGAAACGCTTTCTACGCCTTTGCCCAATCCGGTGACGCAATAAATGTTGACGCCTTCGGTAGCCAGGCTCTCGGCCCGCTCCATCACCCATTCGTTGAGAACTTGGGCTCCCTGGCTTCCCCCAAACACCACCAGCAGCCGTCCGGCAATGTCAATTTCAAGGCTTTTTCGGGCTGTATTTTTCGACATCGGATTGATATCTTTTCGCAACGGCAGGCCGAAATGCTTGATCGCATCCGGCGGCAGGCCGGTGACGAGAACGCCCTCAGGCAAATAAAGGCGGTCTGCCAAGCCGCGAAGGTAACGAACGGCTTTGCCGGGTTTGCGGTTGGCCTCATGCAGAGCAATGGGACAACCCAGAATAAAGCCGGAAATTGTGAATCCCGTGATCATGAAGCCGCCAAAAGCGATGATGGCGTCGGGTTTTATGGAGCGCAGGAAGCGGAAGGAAAAAATAAGCAACTCGAATTGCTGAATGACGAAATGCAAGAAGAGCACGGGCCGCAGAGAAAACCCGGAACCGGGCGCACGGATGAAATTGAGGCGCTCGTAATTACGTATCAACCGGGCATCGACCTGTTTTTTGCTGATAATCAGCCAGCATTGGTGGCCTCTGTCCAATAATTGCTCGGCCACCGATATGCCCGGCGATAAATGCCCTCCCGTGCCCCCGCAGGCGATGATGAATTTGCTCATAACGTTACCGGTTTAAGCAGTGGGGATTGGCCCCAGGTGCGCAGACAATTGACCAGAACCCCCACCAGGATAAACATCCCGACCAGGCCGGAGCCGCCATAACTGATAAAAGGCAGGGATATCCCCTTGGTCGGCAAACAGCCGGTGGTCACCCCGACATTAATGAGAGCCTGGGAGGTTATCATAATAACGGCTCCGGCCGCTAATAGAAATTGGAACAAATTGGGCGCTCTGCGAAGATTCCACAGGCCGCATATGAAAATCAAAAGAAACAAAGCGACCACTCCAGCCGAAAATAAGAGGCCGAGCTCCTCGCCGATGATGGGAAAAATAAAATCGGTGTGGGCTTCTGGAAGAAAGGAATTTTGCTGGCGGCCGTTGCCCAAACCGACCCCATTGAGACCGCCCGCGCCAAAGGCCAGGATGCCCTGCCAAAGCTGGTAGGCGCCGTCGCTTTTATGGGCTTCAACATCGAGAAACGAGGTAATCCTATTCATCCGCACGGGATCGAACACAATGGCCAGAGTAAAGAAAAGACCTCCCAGCCCGAGGGACGGCAAAAGATAAGCCAAACGAACGCCGGCCAGGAACAACATGGTGCACCCGACCAGGCCCAAGAGAAAAGCGGTCCCGAAATCGGGCTCCAGCATAACGAGCAGAAAAACCGTTCCAATAATAGCAATGGGTATTAAAAAACCTTTTGTAAATGATGCCAAATAACGCTGATGGGCGGCCAAATAATGGGCCAGTAGAAAAATTATGGCAATTTTGGCAAGATCGGAAACCTGCATATTGATGGGACCCAGATCGAGCCAGCGCCTGGCCCCGTTAACCGTTACCCCAACTCCGGGCAATATCACTAGAAGAAGAAGCGTGCCCACCAATGCGGCCAGATGCCAAGCCAATGGGCGCAGGTTTTCCAAATTCAGAAACGCGGTTGTTCCTCCCGCCAGAAGGGCAATGGCAAGCCAAACGACCTGCTTCCCCACGATGGCGCTCATTCCGCCCAGGTGAGCCTGGGTGGCGCTGAATAGAATGATAAAACCGAGGAGAGTCAGGCCGGCCACAGACAGAAGAATTAAGAAGATGGGCCCATCGCGCTTAACTAAATACCATCCTGAACTTGGCCCGGCCTGCATGGTTATTTCGAACGTTGGTTTTTACAGATGATGAATGATTTGCTCCGGCCAATAAATATCTTGAGGTTAATTGGAGGAGCCTTGCCCCCCGCCTTCATCATTGTCCAGTGGGATGACGGGGATGTCTTCCTTCTCATCGAAAAGGGAGCGCTCTCGCTCATCCATGGCATCAGCCGGAGATGGAGTTGAACCGCCCTCCACCTCCTCATGGCGAACGG
Source organism: Opitutales bacterium (assembly GCA_965226205.1). Classification (GTDB taxonomy): domain Bacteria; phylum Verrucomicrobiota; class Verrucomicrobiia; order Opitutales; family UBA2987; genus JAJFLU01. The sequence continues at coordinate 44,948 of CBDDCJ010000004.1, forward strand.
CTGAAGCGGATCGAGGTGTGGTGGCGGGAGCTTGCCCGGTTTTAACAAGGAGCCTTTGGCCAATTTGCAGTTTTGTCGGATCGGTAATATGGTTAAGCTCCATGAGGTCTCGCGCGCTCATGCCGTATTGACGCGCTATGGCGCTGGGAGTATCGCCCGAAACCACAATGTGAACAGCTTTGCCCCTAGCGGCCGATTTTTTTTTGGCAGGCGCGGCCGCAGGTTTCGGCCCCGGCCCCTTTCGCTCTGGGGCTGAGCCACCCGGAATTATGAGGGTGTCCCCTATCCGAATGAGATCGTTTTCCAGGGCATTGGCTCTTTTCAGTTCCGCTACCGTGGTTCCGTAATTTCGGGCAATTTGGCTCAGGGTATCGCCGGATCGAACTGTGTGCATCTGGATGTCCTTCTTTTCATCTCGTTTGGATAAATAAGCGGGTTTCGGCGTTTTTGGGACCGGTTTGAGAATTTCCTCGGGAACATCTTCAGTCGTATCGCTCTGGAAATCCCAACTGGGCCTGGTGGGCGCGTATCTTCCGGCAGGCGCGTGGGCAGAGGGTTCACTGACGTTGGTCAAACCAGCATTAAAATCAGGATGAAGCTCCGATCCAGCGGTTGGAGCAGCCATTTCGCCACTTTCGTTTCCAAGGGCGGAAGTTTCGCCGGAGGCGGCCTCGGCAGATTCCTTGCCGGTTGTGGCGCAGCCCGGTAATATAAAGATAAAACAGATGGCGAGCAGGTGCAGGCTCAAGACCAGGGTAAAGATTTTTATTATTTTCATTGGTGTGCGGTTGGAGGTCATGGGGAAATTAAGCGCTCGAATGGATTTTCTTCAAACCCATAACGGTGTTTTCAAAACATTTTCCTCGATGGGCATAATTCTCGAACATGTCGAAACTGGAAAAGCCGGGACTGAACAGGATGGTTTCACCCGAACGGGCGGCCCGCATGGCTTCGGCCACGGCTTCCTTCAGGTTGCGGCAAACACGGGCCGGTGAACATGCCCGGCGGAATTCCCCAGCGATGGTTTGGGCAGTTTCACCGATGAGGTAGGCCGCCCTTGTTTTCCCCGCCATGTGGCGGGCAAATGCAATCAACGCGCCCCCCCCGTTCCAACCCCCGCCGATCCAATGGACAGGACCGGCAAATGATTCCAGGGCCGCCCGCACGGAGGCGAAATTAGTGGCCTTGGAATCATTCCAGAAAGATACGCCGTGAATTTCACAGACGCGGCTCAACCGGTGCTTTCTGGCCGGAAAAGTCGCGGCGCAATTCTTGAGAACATTCTCCCTATGTCCTTTAAGTTTCCAGAATCGCCGGGCCAATTTAAGATTGGCGGCTTGGGGCGCGGCTAGGAAGGCGGATGCAACCGGCATAGGCCAAAGGGATTTTCCTTTTTCATTAACGATGGAAACATTAGGCGGCAATGCATGTCCATAGCGCCTGGCCGAAGCAAAAACGCTCTCCCCCGCCACAAAAACCGAATCTTCTGGCAGAAGTCGAGTGACCAGGTTCCACTTGGCCTTGAAATAATCTTTCAGGGATGTATGGCGATCCAGATGATCTTCCTGAAAATTGGTCCACAATAGAGCGTGGCAGCGAAAATGGCGCAAAGTCTCCGCCTGGAACGAACTTACTTCGCATACGGCCAATTGATTGCCGGTATTTTCCTTCCCCGCCAAATTTGCCAGTGGGCAGCCATTATTGCCAACAGCAAAGGCCCGGCGGCCGATTTTATGAAATGCCTCAGCCAAAAATTCGGTCAAGGTTGTTTTACCGTTAGTTCCCGTAATGGCAATGACCTCTCCGTGGAAAAACAGGGAGGCGAAATCGAGTTCGCTTAGACAGAGGCCGCCGGCGGACCGGGCCATTTGCAGCCAGAGGTGGCCGGGCGCAAAACCGGGGCTGTAAATAATCAATCGATGGCTCCGGGCCTGTTCATGGCTAAAATCACCCCTCGCCCCCTCAAGCGCGCGCTCGTCATATAATACGGAGGGCAGCCCCAATCGCCTCAGCAGGCCTTGGGTCGCTTTTCCACTCACTCCGGCGCCCAATACGGCCACCGGCGCCCTTAGGGTTGTGAGGAGTTTATGAGCGACTGTTTTCACGGTGTGAGTTTGATTCAACGAAGTTTTAATGTTGCTAAACCACTAATGGCAAAAATCAAAGACAATATCCAAAATCTTATTACCACTTTGGCCTCGGCCCAGCCTTTCAATTCAAAATGATGATGAATGGGAGCCATGAGGAAGACCCTCTTGCGCCGGGTCTTATAAGACACCACCTGGATGATTACCGAAAGGGCCTCCATGACAAAAATCCCCCCCACGATGATCAGGGTGAGGGGCTGGTGAATCATAAATGCGATGATTCCAATGAGCCCGCCCAGAGCGAGCGAACCGGTGTCGCCCATGAAAACCTCGGCCGGGTAGGCGTTGTACCATAAAAAGGACAGACTGGCGCCGACCATGGCTGCGCAGATAACGGCCAGTTCTCCCGACCCGGGCACATTGCTGATAAGCAGGTAATCGGAAATGATTACATGCCCCGCGGCATAAGCCATGATGCCGTAAACCAGGGCCACCGTAACGGTGCAGCCGATAGCCAGCCCGTCGATCCCGTCCGTCAGGTTGATGGCATTGCTGGAACCGGCCAGGATGAGAAAAAGAAAAATCGCCAGAAACCAGAGGGGCATAGTCTGTATCAAGGGGTCCTTGACAAAGGGAACCCACAATTGCGCCATTATCAGGTTGGACTGGCTGTTTAAGAGCAAGGCGGCGAGGACGGCAAAAGTGACCAACATTTGCCAGAACAGTTTAGCCCTGCTGGAAAGACCGCCGCTGCTTTTGCGTGTGATTTTGTAGTAATCGTCGACAAATCCGATAATGGTTAGAGCTGTGTAGGCAAAGAGCGCCGTAAGAACGTAGATATTGGGCCGGGCCCATAGAAATGAGCTGATCACAATAGACCCGAATATGAGAAACCCACCCATGGTCGGGGTGCCTTCTTTTCCAGCATGGAGGGCTGCGAGTTCACCCACTTCGGAGGATTCCCGCATTATTTGGGAAACATTGAAGGCGCGCAATTTCCTCAATAACCAGGGAGCCAGGGCAAAACCAAGCAGGAGGGCGGTTCCCGCGGCCAAAACACTGCGCAATGAGAGATAACGAAAAAGACGAAACGGCCCGAACCATTCTTCGAGCTCTGCCAGATAGCTCAACATGCTTCTCTATTTTCAACCTCTAGATTAAGTTCCGTGCCGGGGAGAAGGTTTTCCAGTTGATAGGCGCGGCTTCCCTTGAGAAGCACTGCGCCATCGAAATCGGCCAATGCCTCGCAGGCGTCTTCGGGTGATTCCAGAATGACGACCTGCTCCTCGCTGTTGCCGGCGTATAACAGACCCTGGCGAAGGCTGGATGCGTCCGTTCCGCAAATCATGACTTTGTCCTCCTGGCGCAATTTAAGCTGTTCACCGACTTCGATATGCAATTTGGGGGATTGTTCGCCCAATTCCGACATGCAGCCAAGCACATAGAGGCGCGCCAATTCGGGTGGCACGTTGAGCTCGAAGGAGGCGAAGGCATCGACCATGGAAGCGGGGCTGGCGTTATAACAATCGACGTAATAGAGGGTCTTTCCATACTGGATGATTTCACCGCGCAGGCGGGCCGGCCGCCAGCGGTTGAGCCTTTTCTGGATACTCTCGTCGTCGATCCCCATTTGCCCCGCCATTACAATGGCGAGGGCGGCGTTGCAGACCATCCCGGGGCTGACAGGGGGCAATTCGAACTGCTTTTCTCCATCGGAGGATCTCTTGAGTGTCAGGCGGCAGCCACGGGCTGGCCGGCGGCCACGATTTTCATTCCAGAAAACCACCTGGGACGCGGGCAGATTGATCGGCCCCGAGGTATTTTCAGGCGCTAGGATGATGGAAGTGGCAGGGAAATTATCGAAACTGGAATATTGAGTGCAATAATGGGGGAAAATAACGGTTCCGTCCGGCCGCGTATAACAGCCGAGATAGGATTTTTCGCGCGCAATTTGCTCGACCGTGCCGAAACCCTCGAGATGGGTAGGGGTAATACTGGTGATGAGGCTGGCGGTGGCATCGATGATTTTGGCCAGAACCTCAAGTTCTCCGGGGGCGCTGGAACCGGCTTCCACCACTGCGCAGCGATGCCTGTCCGGAAAAATCGCGAGCAGAGACAAAGGCACCCCGATCTGGTTGTTAAAATTGCCTTCTGTCTGGTGCACTCCCTCCTCACCCAGCAGCAGGGCTAGCAACTCTACGGTGGAAGTTTTGCCCACCGTTCCAGTGACGCCGATGACCGGTCCCTCGAATTGCTGCCGCCATTGGGCGGCGATAGTTTGCAAGGCATCGAGGGGATCGTCCACCAGCAACTGCGGCAGCCGTATGCTGGTGTTGATTCTGGAGACAATCGCCCCCGATGCTCCGCGATGTGTGGCGTGTTCAAGAAAATCGTGCCCGTCCCTGCGCGGCGTTTTAAGGGCCACAAACACATCGCCCGGCTGCAAGTTGCGGGTGTCAATGGAAAACCCGGTGATGGTTCGAGAAACTTTGCCCTTCCATTTGGAATGGACCCACTGGCTTAATTGTTTCGGATCGTATTTTGGCATGGCTCGATTGGGTTCAGGATTGTATCAGTCTTTTATTTTGTAAAAGTTCCAAGGCCGCCAGGCGGTCGTCGAATGGCAGCGCCGATCCGACGATTTCCTGGCAGGTTTCGTGGCCTTTACCGGCGATCAGCAAACAGTCACCGGGGTTGCAATTATCCAGAGCCAGGCTGATGGCGCGCCTGCGCCCCTCCACAAAGTCGATGCCGCAGGGGTCAATAACGCCTGGCATCATGTCCTCGAAAATGGCTTCAGGGGATTCGCTGCGGGGATTGTCCGAGGTGGCCCAGCAAAAATCGCAGCGATCCATCACCGCACGGGTCATGAGCGGTCGTTTCTTTCTATCGCGATCGCCGCCGCAGCCAAAAACAACCAGCAATCTTCTCGCAGTAATCGGCCGCAGCATATCGAGAGCGTTTTTCAAAGCATCGTCGGTGTGGGCGTAATCGACCAGCACGTTGAAAGGCTGCCCGGCCTCCACCTTCTCCATGCGGCCAGGAACCCCGCCGAAGTCCTGCAAACCCTCGATCATTTTTAGCAGGTCGCAGCCGAGGTGGCTGCCAATGGCAAATGCGGCCAATAAATTGCTTACATTATAGCGGCCCAAGAGCGGGGAAACCACCGGGATGGTTTTGTTTTCCCATAATAGATCAAATGTGGTTCCAGCGGCTTTCAAATCCAGGTTGACGGCGCGATAACCGGCCTGCGGGCTCTCTCCAAAAGTGATCAGCCGGCTGTCCGTGGGAATTTTTTTTGCCAGCCGCCGCCCGAAGGGATCATCGATATTGACCACCGCAATTTGTGGAATGGGGCCGGCCTGACCGGTAAAAAGCCCCGCCTTGACCTCAAAATAGGCCTCCAGGGTGGAATGGTAATCGATATGGTCCTGGGTCAGGTTTAAAAAGGCGGCGATCTTGTAGGGTAGCCCTTCCACCCGCCGTTGATGAAGGCCATGTGAACTCACTTCCATGACCGCCCGGCGGCATCCATAATTGCGCATTTGCGCCAGCAGGGAGTAAATTTCGGGCGATTCCGGGGTTGTCCGGGCGGCCGGCAAGGTCCGTCCGCCCAAATCATATTTCAACGTTCCCAACATTCCCGAAGGCAAACCAGCGGTGGTTAAAAAATAGTGGACCAAGTGGGTTACGGTTGTTTTGCCGTTGGTGCCGGTTATCCCGGCCATCTCAAGATCGCGCTCGGGATGTTGGAAAAACCTACCCGCAATTCGGGCCAGAACCCCACGGATATCATCAACCTGTATGAAACAGACCTCTTTCCGGCCGGTGGGAGGATGGGCTGAAACAATGGCCTTGGCCCCTCTTTCGATGGCCTCCTGGACAAAGCTGTTTCCATTTGTTCTGAGACCCGGCAGGGCGAAGAAAACGGCTTCGGGAGCGACCCGGCGGCTATCCGTGGCGATGCTTTTCACCTGGCAGCAGACATCGCCCCATTGAGCCTCAATGGGGATGCCATGAAACAGCTTTTCGATAGTCGGCTCCATCGATTGGGATGAAATCAAGTTATGAGAATAATTTTCCCTCTCGGCGGCTATAAGAAGGCCTGGCGGAGAGGAGGAAAAGGTTAAATCGTTAAAAACCTCGGGCATGAGTTTTTTCCTTAAAGGCGAGGGTTTCCCCGATGGGAGCCGGCGGTTGAATGGCCAAATAGTGAATGAGCTGCTCGGCCACATTTTTGAAGACAGGCGCAGCCACCCGGCCGCCGTAAGCGATGCCGGGTAATTTGGGATCGTCAACAATCACGGTGATGACTAGCTGGGGCCGGGAGGCTGGGAAAAAACCGCTGAATGTTGCCACATGGCGGTTGTGCGAATATTCTCCATCGATCACTTTTTGCGTTGTCCCCGTCTTTCCCGCGACCTCATAGCCAGCAATGGCGGCACGGGGTGCGGTGCCCCCGATTCCGACCGCGTCTGTTAAAAAACCGGCCATGGTGCGAGCCGTGCTCAACCGCACCACCCGGCGTTTGGCCCGAGGGGGGAAACTGACCACGGTGCGTCCTTCTTGGTCGAGAACCCGCCGGGCCACTCGCGGGGCCATGAGGACTCCGCCGTTGGCCAGGACGGACATGGCGTAATGGATTTGCAGGGGCGTCGCCCCGACGGCGTGGCCTATGGGAAGACGGCTGATGGTGAGCCTGTCCCAGAGGGAAACTTCATGCAGCAGGCCTTTCGTTTCGGGACTGAGATTGAATCCGCTTTTTTCGCCAAAGCCGAAAGCGCGCGCATAATTATAAAGTTTGTCCGCGCCCAAAAGCATACCCAGTTGAGCCGCTCCTCGATTGCTCGATTTGGAAACGATGTCATGGACTGTCAATACCCCATGAGGAATGTCATCCCCCGGCAAGCTGATCAAACGGCCCCGGTAGTGGGCCTTGGATCGTCCGCAATCAAACAGACTTTCAGGAGCCACCAGGTTTTCATTGAGGGCTGCGCTGGAGGCCACGATCTTGAAGGTGGAACCCGGTTCCAGAATATCGGTGGCGGCCCGGTTGCGAAGGCTGTCAATGGGATAGAGCCAAAAAGCATTGGGATCGAAAGAGGGATAATTGGCCATGCCGAAAATGAAACCCGTGGCCGGTTCGCTGACCACGATGGTCGCCGATTGCGGGTTAAACTCCCGAACCAGGTTGGCAATCTCCGTTTCGATGATGTCCTGCACGACCAAATCGATGGTCATTTCCACGTTGAGGCCGTCCCTCGCTTCGATTTCCCGAGCCCGGAACCGTGCCATTTCCTGCCTATGGCCGTCCATTTCCGTTTCCCGCCAGCCATCCTGACCGCGCAGGTAGAAATCGAGAAAAGCCTCCACCCCGCCCACGGATTGCCCTTCCTTGTTAAGAAATCCCATGAGGTGGGCGGCCAATTTACGCCCCGGATAGACGCGTTCGTATTTTCGATTGCCGTAAACTCCGGCCATCTGCAGGGTCAGGATTTTTTTATAGGTGTCCTCGGAAACGGCATCCGCTATCTTGCTCCAGCGGATCAAGCGAACCTGGCGCCCATATTCATTGTCCGATGTAGCGGTTTTTTTATTGAATCGCTCCAGCAATTTCTCCAGCGGCATTCCCGTATAATAAGCCAGCAGGGGAAGTTTGGGCTCATCCTCCGGTTTGACTGCCTGCGGGTCCAAACCCACCTCTACCACGGTTCGGGTGGAGGCCAAAAGATTTCCACGGGCATCGAGAATATTCCCCCGCCGGGAGTGCTTGATTTCCAGCTTTCGACGGTTGTTTTCCGCGATTCTCCGCAATTCCTTGCTTTCCCAAACATGCAGGTAATACAGACGGCCGAATATCCCTGTAAAGGTCGCCATGACAACTATTGCAACCAGGCCGAGCCGCCATGCGGATACGAAGGCTTTATTCATTCAGTTTCCTGGAAATAGGATTCAATCGAATAAAGAGCCAGGTTGTAGGAGGAAAAAAGTGCCTCCTCGGGCTCTTCAAAAACAAAAGTTTTCCGTCTTGATGGCGCCGGCAAATGAACCGTTTGGCGGCCATTGGGCGCGACCAGCGTCAATCCCCGCCGCCGGGCGAGTTCTTTCAAAAATTCGGGCTGATGAACCGTCGCAATTTTAGCGTCCAGCAGATGCAGCCGGCGCTCCAGTCTGGCGATTTCCTTTTCATAAGCCTGTCCCTGATCGGCGATAAGGGCGGATTCCTGCCGCAGCCAGACGAGTGAGAGTCCGCCCAGAGCCGATACCAGCAAAATAAAGGCCATCAACAAAAAAAACCTGCCGGTAAAGGTCTTGTTCGTGTTTTGGTCCAATATCATCCCTCCATAGTCTCCGTTTTCAGTTTCTGCAATGCCCTCAAACGGGCGGAACGACAGCGTGGATTACCGGCAATCTCCTCTTCGCCGGGCCTGATGGGACGGTTCGTCAACAGGGTGGCATGGCGTTGGCGAAGTTGCTGCGGCAGAGAATCGTCCGAATGTTCGGGTTTTCCGGCCATTCGCCGGAAAAAGCGTTTTACCATACGGTCTTCCAGGGAATGAAAACTGATCACTACCATGACACCGCCGGGAACCAACCTCGCAAACGCCGCCGGGAGTACGGATTCCAGGTTTTCCAGTTCCCGGTTGACCGCTATGCGAATGCCCTGGAACGATTGCGTGGCCGGGTGGATGCGGGAAACACGGAAAGATTTCCGGCCGGCAGCGGCGGCAATCAATTCGGCCAAGCTGGCCGTCTCACCCAAAACACCGGTCCCGCGCGCCTCAAGGATAGACTCCACGACCCGCAACCAACGCTTTTCTTCACCGTAATCGCGGATCGCCCGGACGAGTTCCTCCCTCCGCGCTTTTTCCAGAAATTCGCTGGCTGGAATTCCCTTCCGGGTGTCGAGGCGCATGTCTGCCGGTCCTTTCAATCGAAAGGAGAATCCGCGCTCAGGCGCATCCAGTTGATAGGAGGAGAGCCCCAGGTCCAGCAATACAGCATCGAAATCGTCCTGCGGCAACCGATCCAGTTGAGCAAAGTTAAGGTTGTGGAAACAAAACCTGGAACCGAATTGCGCTTCCAGGAGCACGGCACGGCCAGTGGCCTCGGGGTCGCAATCGAGCGCGGTTACGGTGGCATGGGGGGAGGCGTTCAAAAAAGCTCGCGCATGGCCGCCCCCACCGAAGGTGCAATCCAGCAGTCTATTATGGGAGCAAGGATTGTAGAAGGCAAGAGCCTCCGCCAGAAGCACTGGTTGGTGGGCGGCCATGGCGATAGTATGGAGGAAATCAACGTGAGCGAAAGACATTGAGAAAGGTATTCCAGCAGACGGATAGGGGGTTGTTGGTCGTTTTTTGAAGGAATTGAGCCGAATCGTAAGATTGCTCCGGTTTGCCGTTGTGGATTTTAGGACTGCCCAAATTCCACTCCGAATAATGACGCACATCGCCAGAGTAAAGTATCCCGTTGGCTCTTAATTTATCGTTCAACTTCATAGGCATCGGTTATTGTGGTTTCCTTTTACGGGGCTGAATAAAATCAAATTAAATTAAATTCCAAAATCCCTCATGGCTGCCAGCAGATCGAAGTCCTCCTTTTCCACTACTTCGTAGCGCTGGGCGCTCCAAAGGTTGAAAGTCTCCCCCAGGCCGACCAGGGCCACGTCTTTAGTCAGCCCGGTTCTCTCCACCAGATCGTCGGGTATCTTGACCCGGCCTTGCCCATCACAGCCAAATTGATGAGCCCGGCCAAAAAGCTGGCGCAATATTCTCTGGCCCAGGGGATCGCTTTCGCTGATATTTCTTATTTTTTGACGAAATTCTTCCACCTTTCCGGGCGGATACACAGCCACGAACCCCTCGGGATGCGCCCAGGCCAGATAAATATCGGCATCGTCACCCCGAAACCTCCATTTGGAAGGAATTGTGACCCGATTTTTTGCATCGAGCCGATGCCGGTAATTGCCGACGTAAAAGGGCTCTATTTCGTAATGGTTCATGAAATTTATCGAGAATACACCATTACTTGACATTTTTTGACATTTTGCCCCACTACGGTCAAGTAAAAAAGCCTTCAATATCAATAATTATTAAATTTTTTCTTTATTTTGTGTTATTTTTCCTTCTTCCGGCTAATTTCGGAATTCTGACAGGACTGAGAATTTGAAGATTTTATGGCATCCAGGGAGAAAAAAAGGAAATGCCGGCTTGATGAGCTGCTGGTGGAGCGGGGTGTCTGCCCCACCCGCTCACAGGCCCGCGCCTTCATCATGGCGGGGAATGTCCGCGACGCCCACGGCATCCTCGACAAGCCGGGTAAATCGGTGCCCGCGGAAATCGCCCTGACCTTTCGCCAGCAACCCCGTTTTGTTGGGCGTGGAGGTGAGAAACTGGAGGGATTCCTCGAGCAATTTCCACTCCATGTAAAAGGCTGGGCGGTGCTTGATGTGGGCGCATCCACCGGCGGATTTACCGATTGCCTCCTGCAGCGGGGCGCCGCCTCCGTGGTCTGTGTCGATGTCGGTCGCGGCCAGTTGCACGATAAACTTCGCCGGGACCCGCGGGTAACCTCGCTGGAAAAAGTTAACGCCCGTTATATCGATGCGAAGAATCTTCCCCGACCGTATTACGACCTCATCGTGATCGACCTCTCCTTTATTTCCCTGCGCAAAGTTCTTCCGGCCATCTGGTCTCTTTTGAATGAGGACGGCTATTTAATCGCTCTGGTGAAACCGCAATTCGAGGCCCAAAAAAAGGAAGCGGACAAAGGGGGCGGCATTATCCGCGATCCCGTTATCCGGCAGCGCGTGCTGCGGGAAATCCGGGATTTCGCCGCTCAAAAGTTGCCCAATTGCCGGGAGATGGCCCATGCGGAATCCCGATTAGCCGGAGCGGAGGGCAATATCGAGTGTTTCCTGGCCCTGAAAAAAGAAAAGGACTCCCCCGCCGCTCAAAGCCAAAATATTGAAAGTTGCCAAACGGGTGAAAATTGGGAAAATTAAATTGAGAAAATTTTTGTGAAACCGATTCAGTCCATCGTCTTTGTCGTCAACAAAAGCAAGTCCGGCGCTCCGGAGCTGGCCAGTTCCCTCAAAACCCTGGCCCGCCAGACGGGTGTCGCCACGAGGCTCACCACCCGATTCCCCCTGCCCCGGAACTTCCTGCGCGGGGCCGGCACCTGCTGCGTCATCGGCGGTGACGGCACGCTCCTGGGGGTTGTCGAGCAAGCCGTCGCTCACCAGGTTCCCGTCATCGGCGTCAACCTGGGTAAACTGGGATTCCTGGCCACCTGCTCGGCAGAGGAAGCCCCAACCCGTTTCACCTCGCTGCTCAAGGGAAATTACCGCGTATTCTCCCGCACCATGCTGGAGTGCCGCAACGCGCGCGGCCGGGCCGCCATCGCCCTCAACGACATCGTCATCAAAAGCGCAGCCCCCGGCCTGGTGGAATTGGAAGTGTTATCGGATGGAAAAGTAGTGAACGACTATTTTGGCGACGGCCTCATCTTCGCCACCCCGACCGGCTCGACGGCCTACAACCTCTCCGCCGGCGGCCCCCTCGTCCACCCGGCGGCCAAAGTCATCGCCATGACGCCCATCTGCCCCCACACCCTGAGCAACCGCAGCGTCATCTTCGATCACGACACGCGCCTGCAAATCCGCCTGCACGAAAGCCAGAGCCGGGTAGAAGTGAGCATCGACGGAAAAGCCTGGAACTGCCCATCGAGCGAATTCCCCCTCGGCATCACCATCTCCAAAAAAACATTCCCCCTCATCCAGGAAAAAGACTACACCCACTTCACCCTTATAAGAACCAAACTCCGCTGGGGCAACAGCCCGTAAGGTGAGTAATATTTTTTGATCAACCAAGATAGAATAATGCACCGATATATGCAGAATTTCCGTTTCCTTAATCTTCCAATCACTGGCCTGGTAATTGCGTTGTGCCTCATATCGTTAAACACAGAGATCATTGCCAAATCGAATCCAGAAAAAAAGGCAAAACGACTGTATAAATCGGGAATGGTTTTTAATAAAAAGGGGAATTATGAAGGGGCGTTGTCAAAATTTGAAGCCGCTATTGAAATTTATCCTGAATATGTCGAAGCAACGCTTGAGCATGGTGTGGCTGGCTACACTTTAGGAAATTATAAAAATGCGAAAGATGACTTTACGCGAACCATTGAGTTGGACAATGACAATGAGCTTGCCTATTACTTTCGTGGAAAAACCAACAAAACCTTGGGTAAACCAAAAGAATCGCTGAATGATTTTTCCAAAGCGATTGAATTGGCACCCGGCAATGCTCATTTATATTTTGAGCGAGCAATTATCAAATCCGATTTATCTGATTATTCAGGTGCTATGGATGATTACAATAACGCTATTTAGAGGCTGTCCCAAAAATATAAAGATTTTGTAGTCAACTGGATGACGTTTATAAAAATAGCCGGAAAGAGCATTTTTTTGCTCGATCCGGCTAAAAAAGGGTTCTATAATTGCGTTAGCGAAAATCAATATAGCCCTTTCTATGAAAAATATAGCCATCCAATGCCTCCTGCGTCCAGCTTTAACTGTGGTCGACCGTTGCCTCGATTACGATAACTTTCGCGCCACCATCGAGCGTATCGACCGGCTGCTGATCGATTCGGAGGTGGAATCGCAGGGCGTTGATCTGGCCTTGGAAAGAGGCCAGCCAATGAGTGTAAAGGCCCGGCAAAAGCGGGCTAATTTTGCCCTCAAGGCGTTGCGTATGGAAACGCTGCGTTATCTGCTCGGTGGGATTTCGTTTCGGCATTTGTCGAGGGCTCTGGGCAGCAGCGATCTGTTGGCTGACTTTTGTCGTGTCCGCCATATCGACGGCATAAGGGGCATCTCCAAGAGCACCCTGGAACGGGCCTCGAAGTTTTTCAGCGAAGAGCAGTTGAGGGCCTTGCACCGGACCTTGACTAAGGTTGTGGGCGATGCCGATCTGGCCCGGCAGGTGGTGGGATTGGACAAGCCGATAGACACCACCATTTGCCTGATCGACGGCACCTGTTTGGAGGTCAACATTCATTGGCCGACGGACTGGGTGCTGCTCAAGGATGTAGCGGGCACGCTGCTCAAAGCGATCCGGCTGATCCGTGAGAAGGCCGGTTTGCGCCATCGCATGCCGATCGAACCGGAGCCCTTGGCTCGGCAGATGAATCGGCTGTGCATACAGATGACCCACAGCCGGCGGCGAAAGGACAGCGCGCGGCAACGCAAGGGTATCTTGAGGCAGATGAAAAAGCTGCTCAAACGGATCGGGGAGCATGCCCGCAGTCACCGGGAATTATTGCAAGCCTGCTGGGAGCAAAGCGATTACAGCGAAAAACAGGTCCAACAGATCCTTACCCGGATGGAGCGCATGAGCGAGCTAATCCCGGTGGTCATCAAGCAAGCGCACGAGCGAATCATTGGCGGCCGCCAGGTGAAAAACGCAGAGAAAGTTTTGAGTGTTTACGAACCCGATGCGCAGGTGATTGTGCGAGGCAAAGCGGGCCAAGAGGTTGAGTTTGGCAACACCCTGTTTTTGGGTGAAAGCGTTGAAGGATACCTGCTGGACTGGAAACTCTACGGCAGCCGGACGCCAAGCGAAAATGAACAAATGCAAGAGAGTTTGCAAAGACAGAACCGCTTCAACCTAGCCGAACCCATAGCGGCCATGTGCGCGGACCGGGGATTCGCCTCCCAGCGGGCCCGCCGGCAGTTAGCCCAGGAGGGCATCTACGATGCGCTCTGTCCACGCGATCCGAAGCAGTTGAAAAAACGGATGGAGGAACCACACTTCAGGCAATTGCAAAAGCGCCGGGCCAGCACCGAAGGGCGGATCGGGGTATTGAAGAATCGCTGGCAGGCCGGGCGATTGCGCAGCAAAGGCTTTGCCAACCGCTCGATCAGCGTAGCCTGGTCGGTCCTCTCGCACAATCTATGGAAAGTGGCCAAGATGCTGGCCCAGCAAGATGAACTAAAAACCAAAGCGGCGGCCTAAATAAAGAGCGGAAAAGCAAGGACAATACTTTTTCACAGGCCTACTGTCGGCCCATACAAAGAAAACCAGGCAAACGGACCCCAAAACCAGAATCCTAACGTCATAGGAGAGCAAAGTCACCCCCTCCCAAAAGAAAATACCACTAAAATGAACACTCTTCAAAATCCCCTCGCAAAAATCACCCTTTTGGGACAGCCTCTATTTATATATACCGGAAAGAAATTAAAACTACCAGTAAAAAGTTCCATATTGAAAATATGGGTAACCATGTATTATTTAGACAGATAAAAAATCAGTATGATAGGCCCATATACATTCCCAAACAGTATATTAAAGCCGATAAATTTTATAATCTAATAGGCCAACAATACAGGTCTCTCCATACAACCTACATGCGTAGGGGAGAATTAAAAGCATTTCTAGGTGATTGAAATGGACGGGGAAAACTGGACAGTGGAATAAGGTGGTCTTGAACCACTAAATCCGCTAACCTATGAATGTTATTAAATCACGAAAGAGAAGACAATACAGTGCTGAGTTTAAAGCCCGGGTGGCCCTGGAAGCCATCAGGGGCGCTCATACCATCAACGAGATCGCCGGTCGTTTTGAGGTGCATCCCAACCAGGTGACCCAATGGAAGAAGCAGCTTTTGTAGGGAGCAACGGAGCTGTTTTCGCGCCAGCGGCAGACTCTCAGCAAGGACAACGAGACGGAAAAAGATCACCTTTACCAGGAGATTGGAAAGCTGAAAGTAGAATGCGATTGGCTAAAAAAAAGTCTGAACAACTCGGTTGGTGAGAGGCGCAAGATGGTGCAACCACTTCAAGGAAAAATCAGTATCGGCAGGCAATGTCAGTTGCTGGGGCTGGCCCGCGGCAGCTATTACTATCGGGCCCGTGCCCAGTGCGAGCAGAACGTTCTCTACATGCATCGCATGGATGAGCTCTACACCCAATATCCGTTTTTTGGTTCTCGCCGGATGACCCAGTGGCTGCGTCGAGAGGGCCATGCAGTGGGACGAGGCCGCATCCAGCGGCTCATGCGCCAAATGGGCCTGGAGGCTATTTATCCGCGTCGAAACTTGAGCCAGGGGCACCGGCAGCACCGCATTTTCCCTTATCTGCTGCGGGGTTTGGCGGTCGAGCGGCCCGACCAGGTATGGTGCAGCGACATCACTTACCTGCGGCTGAGCCGAGGATTCCTTTTCTTGACCGTGGTGTTGGACTGGTTCAGCCGCTACGTGTTGAGCTGGCAGCTTTCCAACACCCTGGAGAGCCGCTTCTGTGTGCTCGCCCTGGAGGAAGCTCTGAGGCGGGCCCAACCTCAAATCTTCAACACCGATCAAGGCAGCCAGTTTACCGGCAGCGAGTTCACCTCGGTGCTGGGGCAAGCCGGGGTGCGCATCAGCATGGACGGGCGTGGCCGCTACCTGGACAACATATTTGTTGAACGCTTTTGGAGAACCCTCAAGTATGAAGACATTTACCTGCGCGAATACGCCACGGCAAAGGAAGCCAGCGAAGGGATAGCCCGCTACCTGGACTTCTACAACCACCTGCGCCCCCACCAAGCCCTGGGCTACCGGACCCCGGCCGAAGTCCATGCAATCGGAGCAAAACCAACCTCCCCGCCAATACAGCTTGCGGGCACCTGCGTGCCCGTCTTTGGCTAAGGACAAAATATATTTTTAAAAAATAATATGAACACGATTTCCACCTTAATCCCACGTCAAAATTGTCCAAACAACCCCGTCCACTTCAGATATCGATGGC
>CBDDCJ010000005.1:0-46902 GCA_965226205.1 Opitutales bacterium
CTTCAGTATTTCACTCCATTCCTCTTTTTTAAGAGGCGCTGAAAAAAGCAGTTGGTGCCGGAGTTCGACAAAACCGCGGGCCATTTGTTCATTGCCGGCGATAAATCTTGACCGGGTCAACAATTATTTTTCCCAGGTCCGGGCCGATTTTTGATGGTACTTGGCGAAAGCCTTCAAGGGGGTCAGGAGGGGACCGTCACGGCCGTGGGGGCGCAGGCGCAGGTCGATCTCGAAGATGGGTCCCAGCGGGTGGCGGTGTCCCAAAATAGCGAGTAACTTTTGGGCTGTTTTGACGGCCGACGCATCGTTTTTTTCATCGGTTAAAATGAGTAGGTCGAGGTCGGAACCCAAGGTCATTTCCTGCGCGCCGAATTTTCCCAGCCCGATGATGGCCAGGCGCTCTTGCGGATCGATCTTCCTGAGGGTATAATGCAGGGCCGTATCGGCTAGCAGGGTGAGACTTTGCTCCAGTTCATCGACCCTGCAATCCCCCGTTAATTGCAAAATGGAAAGTCGCACCTGCTCCGCTTTAACGTAGAGCCAGAGCCATCGGGGAAATTCCGCGCCGCCGGGAAGTTCTCCTAATTCCTTCAATAGACGGTCCGACGACTTGTGCCTGCGGTTCTGGATGACGAGGACTTCCTCCATTATCTCGGGGTGCTGGCAGAGCAGTTGGGTCGTGAATTGACTGCGGTCGAGCAACAGGCATAGGGAACAAAAAAAACGAGGATTTTCGGCGCAGGTTTTGAAGAAAAATTTACGCGCCGTATAGCTTTCGGCAAATCGGGACACTCTTTCGAGGAAGGGCAATGGACGCGCCAGTTGAGGCAGCACCACCTCGAATTGACGCGCCAGGTTCAAAAACAGTTGCGCCTGTTCACGCGTCACGGCGTAATTGGGGCTGCCCAGGGCAAATGTCCGCAGCCGTATTTCGGCTTCCTTTTCCGGGATTCCACGGAACCATCTGGCAAGGGATTGCCGGATTTGAGGGGAGGCGGCATCTCCGGATAAAAATACTGTCCATTCCTGTAGTTCATTTTCACGGTCGTCACCCTTGAAGAGGCTGCTATAGATAGATCGCACTTTATCTCTCAAAGGCGCCATGCGTTTTTCAAATTCCGCATAATCGCGGAACCCGAGCGAGCGGGACAGGGTTTCCAGTGCGGACTCATCATCGGGCAGAGTGTGGGTTTGTTTTTCCTCCCTCATCTGCAGGCGATGCTCCACCGTCCGCAGGAAATGATAAGCCTCCGACAGAAAGGAGGCCTCGCTCCCCCCGAGCAATTTGTAGCGGGCAAGAAGCTGGATTGTTTCCAGAGTGCTTTCCACTTGCAAAAAAGGGTTTTTGCCCGCATGCAGCAATTGCAGGGTTTGCGCGAAAAATTCAATTTCCCGGATGCCGCCATACCCGCTTTTGAGGTCGTTTTTTAACTGGAGTTTACCCGCCAGTTCCTTCTCAATTCTAATTTTCACTCCGGCCACGTCGGAAATCATCTCTTCCGGCGGATGCCTCGGGTAGCGAAAAGGATTCACGCTCTCGAAAAACTCTTCCCCCAGTCCCAAATTCCCGGCCACCGGCCGCGCCCGCAGCAAGGCCAGCCGTTCCCAAGTCTGCCCTCTGGTGTAATAATAATGCTCCATGGCCGTGAGAGATCTCACTATGGGACCGGTGGAACCCTCCGGTCGAAGCCTCAAATCGATGTTGTATAGAAAGCCCGATTGGCTGCGCTTTTGCAAAGTCCCGGTCATGGACTGAAACATTTTGGTAAAAAAATATTCGTTGCTTGCCGATGTCGGCTTGCCCTCTTTTCGGCAGCGCCCCTGGCCGTCGTAGAAGTAAATCAGGTCGAGATCGGAACAGAAATTCAGCTCCCTGCCGCCCATTTTGCCGAGACCCAAAACACAATAGCTGGCCGGCCGGTTCAAGGCCTCATCCCAAGGCTGACCGAGGCTTTTTTGCCAATCGGCCTGGGTTTGGGCGGCCACCAATTGCAGGCAGAACTCCGCCAGCAAAGTGAGTTCCCCCATGGATTCTCCCACCGTCGATAATTGATGGATCTCACGATAGGCGATTCGCATCGACATCTGCCGGCGGAACCTTTGCAGCCTGCTGAGGAAACTACTCCCGGAATCCCTTTTTTTGGCGAAATCCTCTTCCCACGTATTTTTAAATGCGATATAGCGAAAGGTTTCGTCTCGATTGGCGGGGTCCTCCAGCCAGATTGCGCATTGAGGAAACTGGGTCAGAAAATTCTTATAGACGGTACAATATTCGGCCAATCTTTCCAGGCGGTCCTTAGCTGATTGTTCAAAGAGAATCCCTGGCAGGTTCGTCTGGTTATTTTGCAATTTTTTGATCAGCTCTTCTACGAAAGCCATTGACTGGTAAAACTCCTTCCGGCCATTGGAAAACTGTGCCTAAACATTGAATGCGATCTTATAACGGCATCGGAGTCCACGGCAATGCATTTAATGGATCGCCACTCCTGCCAGAGCGGAATGCCTCAATTGAATTTTGTGAAGCCGGATTGATGCATCCATCCAGGTCAAAGGTGATACTTTGACGATTT
The DNA here is from genome assembly GCA_965226205.1 of Opitutales bacterium. Classification (GTDB taxonomy): domain Bacteria; phylum Verrucomicrobiota; class Verrucomicrobiia; order Opitutales; family UBA2987; genus JAJFLU01. Next base: position 2,571 of record CBDDCJ010000005.1, read on the forward strand.
GGAATCAGTCGTCCTGGATGGATTTAAGAAGGTCATCGGGCGATAGACTGACTGAGTATTCGCCAACCGTTTCCTCTTCCGGCAAGGTTTCAGAGGACTCTTCGCCACTTTCTTCCGCTTCCTGCAGGACACTTTGCAGGAAATCCTCAGAAACTCCATCCGAATCATCGCCGGAGCCGGACATATCGAGAATCTGGGCGATTTCCTCGTCTGTGGGCTCGTCGGATTCGTCTTCAACGGTCGATTCACTGACAGCCGATCCAATTCCAAAGAGGCCTTTGAAGGCCTGGTAAGACTTGTAGGCCTCGATGGCCAGGTTTCCGGTTCCATTCATGAGAAAAAACAGATTTTCCTCCTTATCCTCTATAAAGTTTACCATTATCCCCTTGAGGACTGTCTTATTTCCAGGTTTCGCTATTTCGTAAATCTCGACCTTGGCCAGTATTTCTTCGTGCTTATTATCATAAATGCAGATTTTGGCCTTATTTTTTGGAAAATTCAGAAATCGCCTGATAACAGCGCCATTAAAAATGGGGAACTCGCCATTGGCTATGTCCTGCATCAGGCATTCTTCGAATTTCTCGAGTAAATGCATGGGGGTTACTTTTACCATTGCCAGATTCATATCCCTTAGAATTTCGGAAGATTTCCCCAGTTTTTAAGTTTTAGAAGCCCCGGCGGATAAATTTTTTTAATATTCGCAGGGCATTGCCGTGCCGTTGGCATGGCCGGGAGCAGTATTAAACAGGGAAGAATCGCCTGGACTGGCCCACGGGCGAGGGGGATGGTTTCTTCAATTCCCCTATGGCGATCAACTTGCTTCGACCGTAATGAACCGGCGCGCTTTTTCAATTATCTGTGCCGCTTTGAATGGTTTTTGAATATAGTCGCTGACACCGATTTTTTGTATCTCCTGCAATATTGACAGCCCGCCTTCTGAGGTGAGCATGATTACCGATATCGACCTTAAAACCTCCTTCTCCTTCATTTTCTTCAGCATTGTGATTCCATCCATCACCGGCATGGTCACATCGAGGATTATCAAGTCCGGTTTTTTTTCCGCCGCGGTCAGACCGGCTTTCCCATTGGTGGCCTCTATGATTTCACAATTGTACCCTTTGAAGGCTTTTTTAAGAATGAGCCGAATGGCTCTGGAATCGTCAACAGTGAGAATTTTGACACCCATATTACGGTCAGCGTGAGGGTTAATTAAATAACTGATTTCGTTTAACAAAAAACGATTTAGCCTTATGACATGCTCTAGGCAAACGTTTTTCCACATTTTCCTTGAACTGGATTATGAAGCCCGCCAATGGGCAAATGTTTCAATCATGGCTGGATAAACGAAAATCCAGATGATGCCCGCCAACCTCAAGGCCAAATCCACATTTATCGCTAATAAAACGGACTCAGACTTCTAAAAGACCATCTTGTAAACGCGGCCGTCGTTGGTCCGGGCTTCGCCGTGGCCTCCCCCTCCGAGCCAGTTATAATCGGCCACCACCTCCATTATCAAATGGGATTTGGGATCCTCCAGCAGCGCGTAAATATTGCCTTGGCCATTGATGCCGATGGATGGGTAAACCCCGGCCCGCGTATGGCGGCCGCCGAATCCTACCCCGGTTGTAATCCGAAAACGGGCCTGGCTCATTTTAACGAATTTGCCGCTCAGTATCTCACCGTCTTCCAGGTAAATCCGCAGCTCCCGTTTGCCGGAGTCCCAAAATCCCTCCGCCTTGGCTCCGGATTTGAATTCAACCAACTGCAAATTTTTGCTGCACGCCGAGAGCGGAAACAATGCGGGAAGAAGGAATAGTAAGCGTTTCATAAAGTTGAATAACTTGAAAAGGGTTTAATTACCGGCTTCGTTGCCGGGCCCGCTTTTATTTACATTGCCTATAAACAATGAACTGGCCGCTCTGGTTTCGATAATTCCGCAATATTCTTATTTAAGCCGTGTTTCAAATGGTTTCCGGAAAAAAAGAAGGGGCCCGAAGGCCCCTTCCATTGGCCCATGCGGATCGTTTCCGGCATGTGCCTTTTAGTGTTGTCGCGTTGCCTATCAGGTTGCCGAGACGGTGAGTTTGCGGATCCCCAGGGAGGATGTGATGACCACATTGCTGTAGTGCTCCACCGTGATGTCGGTGAATTTGCTATGGTCTTCCACATAGACCCGGAAATGCCCCTCCTCTGAAGGAGTGACGAAGCGCTTGATATTGGATGGCTCGTCCTTCATCTGCCCGTCGAGGGTATAATACAGGTAAACGGTGTCTCCCAGTATCTTGCTCTTGGCGGTGGATGAAGATTGGTAGCGGGCGCTCACCACGCGCACCCCATTGATGAACAGCTTGCGCGCCAATTCCTCCGGGGTGAGCCCGGCCGAACGGTAGGCCCCGGCGTTGTTTTGCCCATCATAGGCATTGGCCCGGATGTCCCAGGCCCCCTCGCCGAAGATCGCCCGGTTGGGACGCGCTCCGCTCGTGTTGGTGGCCAGGATGAGTGAGGCCCGCACATCGGCGTCCGGGTTCGAGGTGCCGTCCCAGATCTTGGCCAGATTGGTGTCGGCCCCGTCCAGGGCGGTGATGGCCCGGCGCACCTCGTTGCGGTAGAGCCGCTGCAAGAGCAATTGCACATTGCGTTCCTGCCATTCGGCGCCCACCTCTTCATCGTGGTCGATGCGTATGGTCAGCCCTTTGTTAAAGGTCTTCTCATTCACCGTTTCGCCGCTGTACTCGACCCGTTTGAAGGCCGAGCCGATGGCCCGCACATCATCCGTTTCGGACAAAAATGCCTCCGCGTTGACGGCTTTTTTGAACTCGAAACGACGGCCCACCAGCACCACCGGGGCGATGAAGTCGAGCAGTTCGCGCAGGTTTTCCGGGTCCTGCCAGCCCACCGTGAAAGCGGTCAGCGGCTCGGACAGATGGGCGGCGTTGAAACGGCTCTCATTGGCCGCGCCAATGATCCCCGGCACCTGTAAGCCGTCATCGACGGCCAAAGGAATGGCGGGGAAGTAGGGATTGATATTGGTTTTCATAAAACAGGTTCTCTTTCTTTCTATTTTTTAATTTTTGGTTTTTTGCATGTTTATTCACTTATTTCATTAACTTAGGTTCTCCATCCTCGCCTAGAGGACTTTCACCAATGAGGGCGCGGACAACGCCGTTGCCAGGGCCCGCACATCATCCGCCAGTTCCTCGGCCTTGTCCCGCAGGGCTTGCACCTCGGCCTGGCTGTAGCTCGCGCCGATGGTCAATCCGCCGATTTCCGCATCAATATTGCCCAATGTGGCGATAACCACCGTGCGCTGCGGCGACTGAGGCTCGATCTCGACGATGTCTCCATCCGCCGCGGCGGCCGTCAAGGCCCGCCCCACCAGGTAGTAGGTCCCGGCTCCGGCCGGTTCGTTCTGCACCTTGCCAGAGGCCGCCGTGAAGACCGAGTCGCCCACCGCGATGGCCTCGCTGGCAACCGCTTTTTGCGTGCTCGAGGCCGGCCCCAGCAGGTTCACATTCAGGTTGTCCTCGGCTGCCTCCGCTCGCCCGCTCCGCACACGGCAATGTGATCGGCGTCGCTGCCGACTTTTACCAGCGAGAAACGGGTGCTCAAGGCGGCGTCAGCTTTTTTCGTGATGCTGCCCTCGTGAGTGCCTTCGGCCACATTGGAAAATCGTGGCAAGGAGGCCCCTTTTACTTTTTTCAGAACGACCCACGCGATCGAGGCGAAGGCTATTGTCATGATAATCATTAGTAATGTTGTCATTGTTTTGTTATATTATATTTTTTTAGTTTATGGTTAGTTTAGTGGTAAAATAATTCATCCTCTTCCTCAACGGCTGCGGTCGGGTTGGGCCAACCGTTCAAACAGATCGCTGCGCTCCTTTTTGCAGTTCGACCACGCCGTTGTGAAGTCCTCCCCCGTGCGGTCCATGCGGTCGTTGACCACCTCCAGAAAACGCTCCTGGCGGCTCCTCTTGAGGTGGTTCCAGGCCAGTTCTGCGGTCCGGCTGTGGGAATTGAGAAGCGGCTGCGCATTGGCCAGGACTTCCACCGATGCATCGAAATTCTCCTTTAGCTGGCTTTCCCAATCCTCCTTTTCCGCTGGCCGTATGCGGGCCTCCCGCAGCGCCTCCTGCAATATCAATTCAATCCGCGCGCCCCGCTAGTTGGCCAAAATCTCTTCCGCCTCGGCCAGAGCTTTTTCGGTCTCCCGGTGATGGTTTTCCGCATCGTTGACCCGGTTTTGCAGGCGCTCGGTCTCTTTCCGCAGGGTCTCGGCTTGATTGGCGGCAACGGCCCCCGCTTCATTCCATTGGCGGCTGTCATCGAGCAGGCTTTCCAGCGACTGCAGGATTTCCTCCTCATTGGCATCGGGCGAAAGGCCCAATTTATCGGTGATTTTTTCGATCATTTTATTTCTCCTTTGCTTGAGTTTAATTTCAGAATTTAAAACGCTTCGCTGCGCCTTCTCGGTAATCGGTTCGCCCGGTATATTGGGCCGGTTGGTCAATCCCACGGATAGCAGCCGGACCGGTTGAAAGACCCCGTCTCCCAATGGTTTCATGGCCCAGCGGGGGGACAAATACTTGTAAAAAGCATTCTTCAGCAGTTCCCCTCCGGCCTCGCTCCAACGCGGCAGCGCCCACAATCCATCCTCGCGGTCCTCCAGAGCATGAATCCAGGCGTAGGCCCGCGTATCCTGGTGCCCCGGCTGGCGGGCGAATGCCGGGTCGTCCGGGTGCCCGATATAGACCGGGATGCCCCCGAAACGCCGGGCCAGCCGCCCCCGCAGCGAGTTGAAGTAGCGCGTCATTTCCCGCCCCGCCTGCCGCGTAAATCGCTGACGCCCCTTGGGGTGCGGGTGGGTTCCGAATGTGGCCAGGCGCACCCAATCGCCCTCTTGGGCGGATCCGGAGGCATCCGTGTCTGGCGCGAAGGCCGTTTCTGCATTGGAAAAAAAGTTGTTGTTCATCATGGTGAATGTTTTTGGATTAAAATTTATTGTTCTTTCTGCAGCGTCTTCTCGCTCCCGGCCGGAAGCGGTATGCTGAAACGGTCGAACAAGTGGTCCAGCGGCACCGGCGCGCCCATCTCCCACAACGTCCGGTAAATTTTCAGGTCCTGCATGATATCCTGCGGGCTGGTCGTTTTTATTTTCACATAGGCCAGGCCATGCTCCACCCCGAACAGATGCCGCAGGATGACCCGGTCCACCTGCGTGTTCAGGGTCTCCGAAATCATGAGGGCGTCATGGTGTTCCAGCAGGGCCGTCTCGCTCTTTTGCACGCTGGCCCCGACTCCGCCCCCAGTGGCCGACAGGGTGCTCAAGTCGGCCCCCCGCCACAGGGCGATGAGGGCCTTGTCCATCCGCTCCACCAGCTTGGGGTAGGGCAGCTCGCCCCGGCCTCCCAAATCGATCGCCTCAATCTCCGTCCCCCGGTTCATGAGCGCGTTAAATTCCGATCCGAACTCCTCCACGGCCTCCTTGGCCTGGTTCCACTCCGGTGTGCCCGGCAGTGCGTCGGTCACTCCCTTGACTCCCGGCATCCCATTGCCCTCGGAGTAGATCAGCCAATCCCGCAATGGCAGGTTTTTATACATATACGCCACGCTGCACGCCTCCATCAACCCCTCCCCGGCCGTCACCAGCCACGAGTCCTCCTCCAGATCGACCCCCTCGCTCGAGTTCCCGGACGCGAGAAACCTCAGCCGGCCCAGCCGGTTTTCAAAAAACCACAACGGGGCGAACCGGAAAGTCGCCGTCAGCCTCTTTCCCCCGGCAGGTTCCCAGACGATCTCGTGCAGGGCGTACCTTTTGCCCACCGCATCCATCATCTGCTCGACCAACAGTGAGAATCCGCCCCGATGGTTCTGTTCCAGCGCGCTCGTCGACGTCAGGTGGCTGTAGAAAAACTCCAGCGCCTCCCGCTGTTCCTCCGCCTCCGGCGAACTCTCCGAGGTCAGCACCTCTCAATTCAGCCGGGCAACCGACTTTTTCCGCTTCGAGGCCACCCCCCGGATCACGTCGTCGCGCCGCTCGATGGCCTCCCAGGTCGGCCCGATGCGCCGGAAATTCCCCGCCTGAAACTCATCCAGTTGCCGGCTCAATGTCTCCGGGGTAAGCGCGCGGATGGGGCTGAATCGGGTCCATTGGTCCCGGCGAACCCGTTCTGTCGTAATGGAAGGTCTGGTTTTTAAAGCATTCATTATAATGTATGGATAGATGGGTGATTGATTGGTTGGTTGGTTAAGATTTCTTGCTAAATTGACTAAAACATCTTCCGGCTGCGGGAACGCCGGTTGAGCGGCCCAACCGATTCAAAATGCTGGCCGCGAACCGGTTTCTTGCCCGCGTGCAAAGCCAGGGCCAGGGCCCAGAACCGGTCGCTATGGCCATGCTTGCCCCGGTCCGCCCTAAAGCGCACGTGTCCCGCTGAAGTCGTCTCCTTCTTGATCGCCCGCAGGTCGGTCCGCAGGCGCTTGTCATCGGGAATCCGCAGCAGCCGCCCCTCGAACGCGCTCCGCACCGGGTAGGCCAGGGTTTCCTTGATCGGCCCCGTAAAATGGATTCCCTCCACCTTATAACTGCCGAAACGCTCCACCGCCCGTTCCGCGAACTGCCGCCCCAAACCCGTTTGGTCGATACAGGCGCGCCGCATCGCGGGCAGTCCCAGCAACTGGTTGAAAATCTCCTCCTGGCGGCGAAACGGCGTATTTTCCAGGCAATCCAGCCGACGCGTGAAAGCGATCCCCGAAACCATCTCGACCACCCAGAAAACCGTCAAATCACGCACCCGCCCGATGTCCACCCCAAGGTAGAGCGGATTCCTCGTTTTCGCCAATTCCGCAATACTGGCCTGCCCATAATCGGCCTCATCCACCCGGTATTCACAAGAGGCGATCAAATCGCAGGAGAGAAAAGCCGTCGTGTCGTCCGCCGGGTCGCAAAGGTATTCCTGCCGCCAGCTCTCCTCGTCCGCGCAGCCATTGCGCACGAATTACAAATACTCGTCCCGGTCCAGGCCCTTGCGCGCATCCTCCGGGTCCAGCTTGGCCTGAATCTTCTCCAGCAAACCCTCCTCGACCGCGTCGATCACCGTCACCCGGTGCAGGGAAAACTCCATCCGGTTGCCCCTCTCCCTCGCTTCCTGCAACAAAGTATTGAAAAAATTATCGCTCCCCCGGTGCGTCGAAATAATTTCCAGCCCACCGCCCCAGGTAATCCCCGGATACGCCACCGCGTAGAGCTTGCGCGGATCGGGATGCAAGGCGAACTCATCCAGCACCCGGTGGCCCCGCTTGCCCGCCTGCGCGTCAGGGTTCGACGAAAGCGAGTAAATGCGCTTGCCATTGGCCATTTGCAAAACCCCGGCCGAAGACCTTCTCCCCGCCTCCACCACCGAAGCCCGAAGCTCCCGCGCCGCCAAATCGAGGATTCTGGCGAAAGCCCGGCAATCCTCCAGAAAAAGCCTCGCCTGCACCGCGTCCCGCGAACTCACCCAGGCATCCAGCCGCGCATCCGGGCGCGCCTGCTTCCGCACCACCGAATAAGCCGTGGCCCAGGAAATCCCGATCTGCCGACTCTTCTCCATAATCTTCAGCCGCGAACCATCCTCAATCCACCGCCTCTGATAAGGCAGAAAAAAAGACTCCCCCACCTCGCCCTTCGATTTGCTCTTTATAATTAAATTCATCTCTAATTCACGTTAATCCAGCAACCAGCATCCAGTCTCTTGCATCTCGCATCTGCGTTCATCTGTGAAATCTGCGGTTAAAATATTCCTGTCTCCTGAATTCTATCTCCATCGTTTGTTCTTCAAAAATTAACCACAAATCACACAGACAGCCGTGGATCATCGAAATACAGTGTGTATCACAGTTGTCCGGTTAACTTGAATTTAAAACTTTGTAAATCGTTAATTTTTATAAACTTGTGAGTTATTTTTAGTGTGACGCATTTGAACTTCCATCAATTTCACTATATTTTGGGGTATAAATTCTGTATCTTGTTGATCATGAATCAACAACGTATGGTTTTCTCCCAAATTTTTGACCTTTTGCATCGTGAACAGTTTCAACGATGCGTCAAACGCTATAGTGGGGACAAGCGTGTCCGTTCCTTTTCCTGCCGGGATCAATTCTTGTGCATGGCCTTCGCTCAATTGACTCGACGTGAAAGTCTCAACGATATCGTTACCTGTTTGTGTGCCCATAGTGACAAACTCTTTTCTATGGGCATTCGCAGTAATATCGCCAAGAGTACTTTGGCCGATGCCAATGAACAACGCAACTGGCGCATCTATGCGGACTTGGCATACGTGCTCATTAAAAAGGCTCGCAGGCTCTATGCCGATGAAGCGTTGGACTTTGAACTCGAAGAGACCGTTTATGCTTTAGACGCCACGACCATTGACTTGTGTTTGAGCCTCTTTCCATGGGCCCATTTTCGTACAACCAAAGCGGCGGTAAAGCTGCACACGCAGATCGATTTGCGCGGTTCGATTCCGACCTTTATCGAGATCACTCCGGGAAAAGTTCACGACGTAAACATGCTTGATGCCCTTGTTCTTGAGCCTGGAGCCTATTATGTGCTTGATCGCGGCTATGTCGATTTTGCCCGCTTGTTCCTCTTTAGCGAAGCGATGGCCTACTTTGTCATCCGCGCCAAAAGCCATTTGAATTATATACGTTTGCGTTCCCTCAAAGTAGTCCACGGCAGTGGTGTTTGCAGTGACCAAGTAATTCACTTTAGAGGATTCTATGCCTCCAAAGATTATCCCCAGAAGCTCAGGCGTATACGCTTTTACGATGCAGATAACGGTAGGCATTTCATCTATTTGACCAATAATTTTACCCTTCCAGCCTTGATTATCTGCCAGATGTATAAAGGGCGTTGGAAAATCGAATTGTTTTTCAAGTGGATTAAGCAGCACTTACGGATCAAAAAATTCTTTGGCACTTCGCCCAACGCAGTAAAGACGCAAGTATGGATTGCCATCAGTGCTTACGTGTTGATGGCGATCCTAAAAAAACAGTGGCAATTGGAATTGAGTCTTCACCGAATATCACAGGTATTGAGCTTGAGCGTTTTTGAAAAAGTCCCTCTCTATGAACTACTTACAAAACCGGATCACAGCAGTGCGAGCAGCGATCACTCTAACCAGTTGACCTTCAACTACTTTTAACCGGACACTACTGAGTGTGTATATATAATCATCTCTTTCCTTATCCGTGTGCATCCGTGTAATCCGTGGTAAAAAAAATTCTCCATCCAGCAACCAGCATCCAACACCGACCATCCAGCATCCTCCATCCTGACACCCGACACCTGAAACCTGACGCCTCCCCCAATCACAACAGCCTCAATTCCTCCTCAATCTCCCGCAAAGTCGCCTCGCTCAGACCGGCCTCCTTTGAGAGCGTCCGGGCAACTTCCAGACTCTCCTGCAAACTCTTCTTTTTCGCCTCCCATTCCTCCATTTTTCGCTCGAAATCCTTCGTCTTGATTTCCAGGGCCTTCCACTGATTGGTGCTCCCGTAAAGCTTCTGCACGATGCTCGACACCTGCACCAGGTCCTCCTCGCAGCCCCCCTTCACAAGCTGGTCAAACAGCGTATTTCACACCATGGTCAAAGTCGCCCGCGAGATTTCATCCTCCGCCTCGCAAGCCTGCAACACCTCGCGCGCCTTCTCCCGGCTCGATATAATAGAGGCTGTCCCAAAGTTATAACCATTTGTTTTACAGTGAGTTAACTTGTTTATAAAGCTGTTATAAAGACCGTTTTTAGAGGATTTTGGGCAATTTCGATGTCTATAACACCGTCAGCCTTTCTCTTGTTTTGCATATTCAAATACAATTCTACCATAGACCTCTGTCTGACGCGATTATATTTATAACGAAAAGAGGCCTTATACAGCGTTTTTGACGGAATTGAATGACTTACGTTCCCATACAGTTCGGAGTCGAATATTTCAATTCGCAAAATTCGGGTTTTTGGGACAGCCTCTATAATACGCTTCAGATACCTCTGAAAAGCCGTCACAGGGGCAGGGGCAGGGGCAGGGGCATCGGGCAATTGCAAAGAATCACTCATAATCCAGGCCCAAGTAGAAAATCTCCAGCGCCCAGCCAGGCATCCATCGAAAAACCAACAAGTATATATATATATAAATATGTTCACTATTTTAAGGCAAAAAAATTTCCGTTAATTATTTATATTCAAATATTCAATAAAACCGCAGATTTCACAGATAAACGCGGATAATAAAAAAGCATTTTAGTTACCCATTCAAAATTATCTGTGTTCATCTGCTAAATCTGTGGTTAAAAAACAACCATCCGTGTCCATCCGTGTAATCCGTGGTAAAAAATTCGGTAGTGTATAAAAAAAGAATGTTATTTTGTATTTTTAGCTGTACAAATAGCGTTAGGCAGTTTATTCTTAGTGCATGGTTACTAAAATTATTAATTGTCGGCACTGTGGAAGTGAAAATATCATTAAATTTGGCAAGACGCCCAACCATAAACAGCGCTACCGCTGCCATGATTGTGGTAAACAAAGCCGCGAAAACCCCACAGTGAAATACACCGAAGAGCAAAAAGAAATGATCCTTCGAGTCTATCAGGAACGCAGCAGTCTACGCGGTTTACAGCGCGCCTTCGGGGTGAGTCCCAACACCGTTTTGAGTTGGTTAAAAAAAACGACAATCGCTGCGACCGCTCAAAAGCACGATTCTTGCGGCCCGCCGTCATGATGTCATTGAACTGGACGAACTGTGGTCTTTTGTGGGGCGCAAGAGCGATGCCCAATGGGTTTGGATCGCTCTTTGCCGACGCACCCGTCAAATCCTCTCCTATGCCATTGGGCCTCGGGATTGGTATCGTTGCCGGGAACTTTACGAGCGCCTGCCACGGGCCTACAAAAGATGTGCCACCTACAGCGATTTTTGGTCCACTTATGATGAAGTCTTTCCTCATAACCGATCCGTGGGAAAAGAAACCGGTGAAACGGCCCATGTGGAACGATGGAACAATACCCTGCGCCAACGACTGGGTCGTTTCACACGCAAAACCCTCTCCTTTTCCAAGCTTAAGAGTATGCATGAAACCTGTCTGAGACTTTTCATTCATCAATATAATCAAGAATTAGCCACCATTCCTACTTAATACACTACCTGCAGAGTGGCCGGGCCGGTGATATTTCTGATAATGACGTCGCCATTTGCCACTGATACCTCGATTTCACCCTTGAAATTTTGGGTAGTGTATAAAAAAAGAATGTTATTTTGTATTTTTAGCTGTACAAATAGCGTTAGGCAGTTTATTCTTAGTGCATGGTTACTAAAATTATTAATTGTCGGCACTGTGGAAGTGAAAATATCATTAAATTTGGCAAGACGCCCAACCATAAACAGCGCTACCGCTGCCATGATTGTGGTAAACAAAGCCGCGAAAACCCCACAGTGAAATACACCGAAGAGCAAAAAGAAATGATCCTTCGAGTCTATCAGGAACGCAGCAGTCTACGCGGTTTACAGCGCGCCTTCGGGGTGAGTCCCAACACCGTTTTGAGTTGGTTAAAAAAAACGACAATCGCTGCGACCGCTCAAAAGCACGATTCTTGCGGCCCGCCGCCATGATGTCATTGAACTGGACGAACTGTGGTCTTTTGTGGGGCGCAAGAGCGATGCCCAATGGGTTTGGATCGCTCTTTGCCGACGCACCCGTCAAATCCTCTCCTATGCCATTGGGCCTCGGGATTGGTATCGTTGCCGGGAACTTTACGAGCGCCTGCCACGGGCCTACAAAAGATGTGCCACCTACAGCGACTTTTGGTCCACTTATGATGAAGTCTTTCCTCATAACCGATCCGTGGGAAAAGAAACCGGTGAAACGGCCCATGTGGAACGATGGAACAATACCCTGCGCCAACGACTGGGTCGTTTCACACGCAAAACCCTCTCCTTTTCCAAGCTTAAGAATATGCATGAAACCTGTCTGAGACTTTTCATTCATCAATATAATCAAGAATTAGCCACCATTCCTACTTAATACACTACCAAATTTTGAATGATGGAATCGCCGTTTCCAATATTATTAACTCTGAGGGCAAACCGATTGGGAATACTGATTGTGTAGTCGGAGGAAGCGCTATCGGGAATGCCAACAATTTTTACGCTATCTTCATCTTCCTCAATGGTGAGGCCAATTTCCGTATTGTCCCGGCCGACTGAAAATACAGAAATGAAGTCGTCTTCCTCATCATCTTCCTCATACCGTTGTTCATACCCTTCCGCAATAATGGTGATCTCCTCCTCGTCCGTGCCTTCAATTGTAATATCACCGTCATTTTCCACAAATGTGAGGCGCACCTCCCGGACGGTTTCAGAGGGAATGAATGAATGCTTCATCCCTTCTCCGGTTAACCCGGCGGTTGGAATCAGGCATAGCGGCATGAGGCAAAATAAATGTTTAATTGGATTCATCTTTATTCCTTATTCTTGATTTTGAAATGACACCTATTCTTAAAGAAGCTGGCCCAGGCCCTTGAGGGCTTTGTCTTTAACCTCCAATGGAGTGACAGCATCGTCTAGCAACTTCCGCATGGAGCCCCGGGCACGTTTTTCATCCATATCCACCATCAGGTTGATCAGCAATATTTGCATCACCGGATGAGTCTGACCGGCCAGGGAATCGACCAGGGCGGCGCGCACATTTTCCTGCTGGGCAAAACGGGTCAGAGCGTTGAGGGAGGCCAAGCGAACATTAATATTCCCGTCCTGGTTGAGTCTTAGCAAGAGCGCTTCGAAGAGTTCGGGCGAGAGTTCCGAAATTTCATCGGCATAGTTAACGGCCTGGAAGCGTTTGCTGGCGGAATGCTGGTCCATCATGTAAACCGCCATCAGCTCTTTCATGGATTCGATTTGCCCTTGCAATGTTTCCAGTTCATGGGTGGTAGCCATTTCAACGTGGAGCCCCGGCATTTCCAGCGGATAACTCTGCTGCTTGCCGATCCAGAATCCTCCCAGGAGCAGGACCAAACCGGCCGCAATGCTTCCAGCCCAGGGCATGTATTTCCTGGAAATCGGTTCAATCAAGGTTTTTCCGGGTCTCTGGATATTTCCAGGATCGGCTTTTGCTTCTTCCAGCATGAGATAGAAGTTATCCCGCAAGTTTTGGCTCGGCTGAACCTCTTCGACGGTTTCAATTTCAGCCATCAAGGCGCCCAAATGTTTCCATTCTTTCCAACAGGTTTCGCATTGATCCAGGTGTCGGCGAACATCTTCCGCCAGGGCAGGTTTCAGGCTGTTTTCCCACAATGAAGGCAAATGCCGGCTAACCTTATCGCACTTCATTGCATGATTCCTCCATTTTCGGGTAGTGTATTAAGTAGGAATGGTGGCTAATTCTTGATTATATTGATGAATGAAAAGTCTCAGACAGGTTTCATGCATACTCTTAAGCTTGGAAAAGGAGAGGGTTTTGCGTGTGAAACGACCCAGTCGTTGGCGCAGGGTATTGTTCCATCGTTCCACATGGGCCGTTTCACCGGTTTCTTTTCCCACGGATCGGTTATGAGGAAAGACTTCATCATAAGTGGACCAAAAGTCGCTGTAGGTGGCACATCTTTTGTAGGCCCGTGGCAGGCGCTCGTAAAGTTCCCGGCAACGATACCAATCCCGAGGCCCAATGGCATAGGAGAGGATTTGACGGGTGCGTCGGCAAAGAGCGATCCAAACCCATTGGGCATCGCTCTTGCGCCCCACAAAAGACCACAGTTCGTCCAGTTCAATGACATCATGACGGCGGGCCGCAAGAATCGTGCTTTTGAGCGATCGCAGCGATTGTCGTTTTTTTTAACCAACTCAAAACGGTGTTGGGACTCACCCCGAAGGCGCGCTGTAAACCGCGTAGACTGCTGCGTTCCTGATAGACTCGAAGGATCATTTCTTTTTGCTCTTCGGTGTATTTCACTGTGGGGTTTTCGCGGCTTTGTTTACCACAATCATGGCAGCGGTAGCGCTGTTTATGGTTGGGCGTCTTGCCAAATTTAATGATATTTTCACTTCCACAGTGCCGACAATTAATAATTTTAGTAACCATGCACTAAGAATAAACTGCCTAACGCTATTTGTACAGCTAAAAATACAAAATAACATTCTTTTTTTATACACTACCCATTTTCGGAAGTTTCGAAATATACCTCTCTCAACCGGGCAATGGCTCGATGCACCCGCACTTTTATTGCCCCCACCGTTATTCCTTTGATTTGCCCAATTTCTTCATACTTCAATCCCTCGAAGCGACTCAGCACGAGCAATTCCTTTTGTTTCATCGGCAATCGATTGAGCGCTTCCAGCAAACGCTGTTTGCTCTCCTTTTTCTCTAATTTGTCAATGCCCGCCCCTTCCACATCTGCGGCATGACGGCTTTCTTCGTAAGTTTCCATGCTTCTTTTGTGTTTACGATAATGGTCCGCGTGCAAATTTCTTGCCATGCGCTACATCCAGGCCCGAAAGGGATGGTTTTCTTTATAAGTATGTCGAAATTGAAGAATTCTTTGAAATACGCTCTGGGTTAAATCCTCGCTCGTTTCCCGGTTCGATGTCAGTCGAAGAAAGAAATTAAACAATTTCACATGGTAGCGCTCAAATAGCAGCCCCAGGGAATCCAATGCGCCATTTTTCACGGATTGCATGAGAGTCTCGTCAGTTATCACGTTGTCAAACCGGGTTCTGGGCGACTTTCCCTTTGTCTAAAAGCAGGTGAGCTGGCGCTTTCCTCAAAATTAGTCTCCTGGCGACGCGGTTTTGTCAAAGGGAATCCAGGCGATCATACTAGGCCCATAGGCATCAAAATATCAATCGCCAAAGCATCAACCAGGCTTATGACCCCGGCCTCCGCTGCCATAACCCCAATCAGCAGCAGCAGGCTGGTCAAGGTCCAGACCAGAAATTCTCGATAGTAATTCGTTTTCATGCCCCTGAATACGAATCGGGACGCATAAGGTTACAAATTTTCCGATTTCTGTAAATATATTCACTCCCTGTTCGACATTTATAGTAAGCGGAAAAGAGAGCCAATTATTGTAAAAAATATTTTAAAAATTATGCTATAAACGCATTTTCATTGAATATGTAAATAGAGGCTGTCCCAAAAACCCGAATTTTGCGAATTGAGATATTCGACTCCGAACTGTAAGGGAACGTAAGTCATTCAATTCCGTCAAAAACGCTGTATAAGGCCTCTATTCGTTATAAATATAATCGCGTCAGACAGAGGTCTATGGTAGAATTGTATTTGAATATGCAAAACAAGAGAAAGGCTGACGGTGTTATAGACATCGAAATTGCCCAAAATCCCCTAAAAACGGTCTTTATGACAGCTTTATAAACAAGTTAACTTACTGTAAAACAAATGGTTATAACTTTGGGACAGCCTCTAAATAGTTGATGTATATTATGCTTAGAAAACGAATTAGATGTAAAACGACAGATAAATTAGTTAAATTTTAATTTTCATCCTCCTTTTTGAGCTAACCAAGTGCAATGGAGGAAATGGATAGATGGTAAACGACCAAAGCAGTAAGAAGTATTTCGCGCCGCGAAAACATAGCACGACCAAGGAAATATGGTCCCTTGGCCATCGCCCGAAGTATTACAATCGGCTGAAAATAGCCGCATTTGGGGATCCCAAAGGTCCTTACAGCCTTGTCGATATCAGTGGTCAGAGAATCCCTTTTATAGATCGGGCGGCCGATTGGAATTCTGTTTATATGGATGAATTGCGCCAACTGGCTCTTTCTTATTGGGTCGGTTCCGAGTTTGATATCGCAGTCTTGCGAAAAGAGCCTGGACATGAAATTCAGCGCCCCCTGACACGGATCTTTCACGAATTTAACGCATTGACAAACAAGGGACTGCAAATGCTGCACGGTTTCAGTTGGGTCGAGCGGATGAACTGCCATATCGCAGCCGGCAACCTCGATTATATCGAGATCATATCCTATCTCTTGTCCTATTATCACGCGGTGTTTTTTGATGACCTGATTTCAAAAAAAAGCCGCGTCTACTTCCATCGAGAGGTAGCCTTGAGTTTGCCGTCAAAAATCAAGATCAGACGCGGAAACAGCGCTCCAATTCGTTATCTTAGGGATGAAGAGCAGCGTCATTTGTTAAATGTGCATCCTCGTTCAAATCTGGTGAACAGCCTTTCCTATTGAAGCGATCTTAAACTAGGACGTTTTCCGCGCTGGATACCTCATTGACCTGCGTTGGATTGTTAACATGAGCCAGCAGGCCCATACGTGTTATTCACCGTATTGTTCAATAGCTCTTTTTGTGTTGTGTTAAGCCGCAAATCCTTTTAGATTGAATCACAAAATTCGCTATTTCAGCACTGCATATATTTCATATTTTTGGCTATGTACCTTCCCCGAGAGGGCCATAATTCACGAAGCAGATGGGTTTGTCTGGCTGCCACCAGCATCCTCACTGTTGTTTTATGCGGTGTCCTGAACCTCTTGAGCGGATTTCGCTTTAATTACCCCGCGGAATTTGAAAAAAGTAATCTTATAAACTTTTATTCCGCCCATGATAAGAAAACAGGCGTGGAGGATGATAATTCTCGAGGGCCAAGGGACAATTTGCCTTTCACGGACATATATAAGCCAGCGTCATCCTCGACCCAAGGGTCGCATCCAAACATTAATAAAGTTAAAACTTTGATTCCGGAATTGCTTCTGACGGAACCTTCAAATGCATCTTCTGAGAACGTGTCAGTCGCGGATTTTGTCTATAGAATTTCGGGTAGTGTATTAAGTAGGAATGGTGGCTAATTCTTGATTATATTGATGAATGAAAAGTCTCAGACAGGTTTCATGCATACTCTTAAGCTTGGAAAAGGAGAGGGTTTTGCGTGTGAAACGACCCAGTCGTTGGCGCAGGGTATTGTTCCATCGTTCCACATGGGCCGTTTCACCGGTTTCTTTTCCCACGGATCGGTTATGAGGAAAGACTTCATCATAAGTGGACCAAAAGTCGCTGTAGGTGGCACATCTTTTGTAGGCCCGTGGCAGGCGCTCGTAAAGTTCCCGGCAACGATACCAATCCCGAGGCCCAATGGCATAGGAGAGGATTTGACGGGTGCGTCGGCAAAGAGCGATCCAAACCCATTGGGCATCGCTCTTGCGCCCCACAAAAGACCACAGTTCGTCCAGTTCAATGACATCATGACGGCGGGCCGCAAGAATCGTGCTTTTGAGCGATCGCAGCGATTGTCGTTTTTTTTAACCAACTCAAAACGGTGTTGGGACTCACCCCGAAGGCGCGCTGTAAACCGCGTAGACTGCTGCGTTCCTGATAGACTCGAAGGATCATTTCTTTTTGCTCTTCGGTGTATTTCACTGTGGGGTTTTCGCGGCTTTGTTTACCACAATCATGGCAGCGGTAGCGCTGTTTATGGTTGGGCGTCTTGCCAAATTTAATGATATTTTCACTTCCACAGTGCCGACAATTAATAATTTTAGTAACCATGCACTAAGAATAAACTGCCTAACGCTATTTGTACAGCTAAAAATACAAAATAACATTCTTTTTTTATACACTACCGAATTTCGGACCTGGATGCCGCACCTATCCCCATCATACAAGGCAATCCCATTTATCCCCGCAACCTCCTTGCGGAAAGATTGGAGGGACGAGTAATCGCCACTTTATGGGTTGACGAGGATGGCAACGTATTTGATGTCGAGGTTGTGAAAGCGGATTATCAGGAATTGGCCGAAAGCGCACGGGTTGCCATTTTCAGCTGGAAATTTTTGCCCGGAAGAAAAGACGGCAAAGAGGTAAAATTCCGTATGCGCGTCCCCATCACCTTCAGGTTAAAGATAGTCCGAAACGGGTACACTGCCCATGCAAATAACGACGCATCCGTCGACGAAAACGTCCCCATGCCCTACTAAGGGTTTACCGGCGCACTGAATGTTGTCTCAGGTGGCTCTGGCATTTAAGAGCAGCTTTTATTTGCCTTTATTCAAAATAAGGATGAATTAATGAAATGGACGGGGAAAACTGGACAGTGGAATAAGGTGGTCTTGAACCACTAAATCCGCTAACCTATGAATGTTATTAAATCACGAAAGAGAAGACAATACAGTGTTGAGTTTAAAGCCCGAGTGGCCCTGGAAGCCATCAGGGGCGCTCATACCATCAACGAGATCGCCGGTCGTTTTGAGGTGCATCCCAACCAGGTGACCCAATGGAAGAAGCAGCTTTTGCAGGGAGCAACGGAGCTGTTTTCGCGCCAGCGGCAGACTCTCAGCAAGGACAACGAGACGGAAAAAGATCACCTTTACCAGGAGATTGGAAAGCTGAAAGTAGAATGCGATTGGCTAAAAAAAAAGTCTGAACAACTCGGTTGGTGAGAGGCGCAAGATGGTGCAACCACTTCAAGGAAAAATCAGTATCGGCAGGCAGTGTCAGTTGCTGGGGCTGGCCCGCGGCAGCTATTACTATCGGGCCCGTGCCCAGTGCGAGCAGAACGTTCTCTACATGCATCGCATGGATGAGCTCTACACCCAATATCCGTTTTTTGGTTCTCGCCGGATGACCCAGTGGCTGCGTCGAGAGGGCCATGCAGTGGGACGAGGCCGCATCCAGCGGCTCATGCGCCAAATGGGCCTGGAGGCTATTTATCCGCGTCGAAACTTGAGCCAGGGGCACCGGCAGCACCGCATTTTCCCTTATCTGCTGCGGGGTTTGGCGGTCGAGCGGCCCGACCAGGTATGGTGCAGCGACATCACTTACCTGCGGCTGAGCCGAGGATTTCTTTTCTTGACCGTGGTGTTGGACTGGTTCAGCCGCTACGTGTTGAGCTGGCAGCTTTCCAACACCCTGGAGAGCCGCTTCTGTGTGCTCGCCCTGGAGGAAGCTCTGAGGCGGGCCCAACCTCAAATCTTCAACACCGATCAAGGCAGCCAGTTTACCGGCAGCGAGTTCACCTCGGTGCTGGGGCAAGCCGGGGTGCGCATCAGCATGGACGGGCGTGGCCGCTACCTGGACAACATATTTGTTGAACGCTTTTGGAGAACCCTCAAGTATGAAGACATTTACCTGCGCGAATACGCCACGGCAAAGGAAGCCAGCGAAGGGATAGCCCGCTACCTGGACTTCTACAACCACCTGCGCCCCCACCAAGCCCTGGGCTACCGGACCCCGGCCGAAGTCCATGCAATCGGAGCAAAACCAACCTCCCCGCCAATACAGCTTGCGGGCACCTGCGTGCCCGTCTTTGGCTAAGGACAAAATATATTTTTAAAAAATAATATGAACACGATTTCCACCTTAATCCCACGTCAAAATTGTCCAAACAACCCCGTCCACTTCATAAGCCGATTCTTCCCGCCTCGTTGCAAGCTGTGATTTCATGGATTCCCCAGCCTCGCGGCGGACGGGAAAAATTCAATTTGTCTGGCTGCATGAAATTAACCATTAACGAATGGCATACGCTCTCACTGACCGGGGTGGCTCATTTCGGCTGCCACTTGGCCATGCTCATTTTTCCCACTGCCGCCATTGCCTTGGCCCTGGAGGAAGGACTGGCCCTGGAAACCGTTCTGGGCTGGAGTTTCGCCGGATACTTCATATTCGGGCTGGGCGCCTTCCCGGCCGGATTGATAACGGACCGCCTGCGCGCCCGATGGGTCGTACGAACCGGTGTTTTGGGCATCGGCCCTGCCTTGATGCTGGTCGCCTTGAGCGATCCGGGGCCCTCCCTGGTCATTGCCTTAACCATGGTGGGGGCCTTTGCCAGCGTCTATCATCCCGCCGGCATGAGCCTGATCTCAAGAAACTTCCGCCAGCGCGGCAAAGCCCTCGGAATCAACGGCATTTGCGGCAACATCGGCATTGCTGGCGCTCCTGTCTTGACGGAGTGGCTGTCCAATAGTTGGGGCTGGCGCGGCGCCTATGCAGCTATCGGCGGATTGCTTCTGGTCATGGGGCTACTTGTCGCATTTTACCGCATCGAAGAACCCAAGCCAGGAGAAGCGCTTCGAGACGAACGCCACCACGTGCCGAGCGAGCGCCTCAAATTGTTTCTCATCCTGATGGTGGCCATGACCCTCGCGGGCCTCGCCTACAGGGCCAGCACCGTTGCCCAGCCGGCTTATTTCGCCGAGCGGGTCGATTTTATCGGCTACGGAGCGGCCACCTCCATTGTTTATATAATAGCCACCTTCGGACAATACCTCTCCGGCCATCTGGCCGACCGCTACGACTTGCGCATTCTGTACATTATTTTTCACGGTCTGGGTTTTCCCTTTGCCATCGCCATGGTGGCCTTGTCAGGTGCGCCCCTGATGGTCTGCGCGGCTATATTCGTGTTTTTCAGTGTCGGCATGCAACCCATTGAAAACAGCCTGGTGGCCCGCTTCACTCCAGACCGCTGGCGCAGCACCGGCTATGGCTTGAAGTTCACCGTCACCTTCGCCATCGGCGCTCTCTCCGTCTGGGGCGTCAAAGCGATCATTGCCCACTCCTCTCTCTCCATGGTTTTCCCGGCCATCGGCGGCATCGGTTTTCTCATATTCCTGACCGCCTGTGTACTTTTTTGGCAAACCAGAGGCCGTCCCGTCCTCAATCACCCAACCGCGAATTTGAGATAGGTTCTACTACCTTTTTACGGTGATAACTGCTTCAACTACCCGGTTTTTCTACGGGCAACGCCCTTAATTCCACCGGTAGATCATCTGCCGGATAGGTGGGAAAGCTCAATTCCAGCAAAGCCATGAAGGGCGCCTCGAATAACGCTTTATCATCGCTCCTGTTAACCATGGCGGCAACTCCTGCCACCACACCGCCCTCCTTGCGGATGATTTCGAGAGACTCCTGAACCCTTCCTCCGCGTGTCACCACATCCTCCACCACTAGAATGCGTTCCATGGGTGCGATTTTAAAACCACGTCTTAAAACCAGGCGGTCCTCTACTTTTTCGGGAAAAATAAAACGTTTTCCTGCTTGCCGGGCCACCTCCTGCCCAAATACCAGACCGCCCATGGCGGGCGCCAGCACAGTTTCAAAATCTTCCGCCTTAATACGTTGTAGAAGGATTTCAGCCAGCCTTGTTATCTTGTCGAGGTTTTCCCCAACCTTGGCGCATTGAAAAAAATGACCGCTGTGCCGCCCCGAGCGCAAAACAAAATGCCCTCGCAAAAGAGCCCCTGTCTGAGTGAAAATAGTCAAAATTTCATCTCTCTCCAAATCCATTGCATCGTTCATTAAACTATATTCCCCATTCTTTCAAAAAGTGAACCACAGATTACAGCATTGTGGTTTTATTTAATAGTCGGATACAGCCGGTCATTGACAAAAGAAAAGAACTGATCGGATAGGATGATGAGGGTTTTCGGTTTGTTCATGGTTTTTTTGAAAAATCGCTGGCCCAGCTCATGTTATGGGATTAGAACCATCGATAATACATGTTTCTTAGTAATGGGTAAGCGTATTTATATTTTTCTGTGCAGTATTTATCTATGCAGTTGCTTAAAACCCGGTTCGCTCGATGAAGCCGCAAAATCGGAAAATGCCGCCCCAGAATCCGTTGAGTTACCACAAACAACGCGGGCCCCGTTGGAAATCGATCCCTCGATTTTAGCCAATCGCTCTTTTCAAGAAGCGCCTTTTTTTGCGGAACGGGTTTCCAGGGGTGCATTGCCCCCAATTTCGGAAAGGCTGCCTAAAAATCCGCTCGTGGTGGTTCCCCTCGAAGAAATTGGAGTTTATGGCGGAACCTTGCGCCGGGCTTTGACCGACGACACGGTGCAGGAAACCGCCATTACCAAGACTTTGAACGAAAATTTGATGGGATACGAGCGGCCAGTAGCCAAAAGCATTCAATTCAACATAGCTGAAAGCTATCGATTCTCCGACGATGGCAAAACGGCTATTTTTAAAATCCGCAAAGGAATCCGCTGGTCCGATGGCGTTCCCGTGTCGGTCGATGACATCCTGTTCTGGTATTACGACATGATATTCGATGAAAACGCCAACACCGAACCGATGCCCCCCAACGAGTGGCTGGTCGATGGCATCCCAATGAAATTGGAAAAAATCGATGACCTTACCCTGAGAATTACCTCCCCCAAACCACTGGGCAGAGTGCTCAACAATTTGTGTCATGACGATTTATTCCAACCCAAACACATTTGGGCCCCATACCATCCCCGCTACAACCCGGAGGCGACTTTCGCGGATTTTAAAAATCGAACAACTGTTGGAAGATTAGTCATGAAGCCCGGCATTCCCCGATTGTCGGCCTGGGTTCCGGTCGAGTGGGTTCGAGGTCAAAAAATCGTTTACGAGCGCAATCCCTATTACTTTAAAGTCGATAGCGCCGGAAATCAATTGCCCTACGCCGATCGTCTCGAGTTCATCGTTATCCCCGAACGACAGATGATACTGCTTAAATTTTTAAATGGAGAACTAGACCTGGTGGGTAGAAATTTCTCCATCGATATGGTGTCGGCGGCCAGGGCGGACGAAAAGTTGGGCCGCATACGTCTCTTGAAAGCGGGCCCCACCCAGGGGCCGACTCTTTATTTAAACTGGGATGCTCCCAATCCGGCTTTGAGGACAGCCTTTCGGGATAAAAAAGTCAGGATAGCGCTTTCTCACGGCATCAACCGGGATGAAATTAACCGTATATCCTATTCGGATCTTTTGGTTCCCGGCGGGTACACTTTTTTGCCGGCCAACCCCTATTTTTCTGCC
The DNA here is from genome assembly GCA_965226205.1 of Opitutales bacterium. GTDB lineage: Bacteria > Verrucomicrobiota > Verrucomicrobiia > Opitutales > UBA2987 > JAJFLU01. The sequence goes on from CBDDCJ010000005.1 coordinate 25,340, forward strand.
GAGGCAGCCCAAAAATATGCCAGTTACGACCCCGATTTATCGCGTTCCCTGCTCAATGCAGCCGGTTTCCCGGATTCCGATGGCGACGGCATCCGGGAGTTCAAAGATGGAACCCCCTTCCAGTTGATTATCGATGTTAACAACACTACTGGTTTCCTGGATGTGGCCGAACTGATCGCCGAGCACTGGAAACAGATCGGCGTCAGGGTGCATTTAAATCCGGGCAAGGAAGAGATACTCTTTCCACGCCGCATGAACGGGGAGCATGATATTTACATTTGGAATCAAAAAGGCGCCGCCGATCCATTGGACACACCGCATTTATGGGCCATTTGGTCATCCACGACACCTTTTTGGCACCGCAATGCCACGGTCGAAGGTCCTCCCTGGCTTTGGGATTCGACAGCGCTCATGCGGCGCGCCCTCTTTACGATTGATCCCGAAGTGCGGCGCGAGGCGCTTTCAAAAGTCAGAGATTTGCACACCGAAGAAACCCCCAACATCGGTATTGGGTTTAAGTACAAAATATGGGGCGCCAGCACACGTCTGGGCAATATTCCCGTGAAATTCAGCCCAGAGAATAATTTCCGCGGTTGGTCCCGGCCAGTCTTTCACGAACAGATTTTTATAAAACCAAACCGCTGACATAACCCTCCCGATTCGGTTCAGGATGGCAGGGTAACGGTGTCTCCCGTGTTTGTCTGCCAGGACCTGATTCGCTCGGTTAGATCATTGATGCGGGCGCGCTGGGAAATGTCCTCGAACCGGTTGGTCATTTCGCAGGGATCGGAATGTAGGTCGTAAAGTTCACTTTGGTCATGGGCGCAGAGATTTAATTTCCAGCCATCGGAGCTGATAATTGTGCGCCATTGCTGCTTCGCGTTGTCCGGCTGGTTCCATTCGATGACGACATCGTTGTCTTGCAAATTCTCTTCCCCCACAAGCACAGGTTGCAGGCTGCGTCCCTGCAAATGGTCGCCGATCGGCTGCCTCATCAGATCCAGGAGGGTCGGGACCAGATCGATCTGGCTGACCCTGCCTTCGACCATGTCACCTTTCTCCGATAACCAAGGCACCCGCATAAATAAAGGAATTCGGGTCGATTCTTCATAGAGCACGCCCTTTCCCATCTGGGCGTGGTCGCCCATCATTTCGCCGTGATCGGAAGTATAAACAATGATCGTATTTTCCATTTGCCCCGATTCTTCGAGAGCGCAAATGATTTTGCCCACTGCCCTATCGACCAGCGTGACCAAGCCGCAATAATTGGCCCGCAGCCGACGCCAGTCCCATTCCGTTTTCAATGGGTAGTTTTTAAATCCTCCATTCACGTATTCTTCGGAGTCCAGCCGGTTCCGCTCCGACGCACCCTTGCCGGGCGGTTTTAAAAAGGCCTCACCCACCGGCAGATCGTTCGGTTCGTAAAGATTGTTCAACGGACCAAAAACCGGCGGATGCGGTTCCAGGAAATTGACATTGAGCAAAAAGGGCCGGTCTCCATTCTGCCGGCGTAAAAATTCAGCCGATACATCCCCGAGAAAAGAAGCTTTGGTGTACGGTTCGGCCAGGGCGGAGGCAAAATGCCGGGAGAAAACCGCTCCTCCGCTGTCGTCCACATCGTCTGGAGAATAACCGTTTTTAACCAGAAAATGATGATAGGAACTGCGCATCTCTAGGTATTCCGATTTGGAGTAATGGGGCCGGTATATGCCATCCTCGATGCTGATCCATTCTTTGCAATTTCTTTGCGCCACAACTTCATCGCCCAGGTGCCATTTGCCGAAATAGGCGCAATTATAATCTTCACTCACCATCTCAGCGATAGTTTTCACCCTTCCGTCGAGCGGAATATTGTTCGTCACCGACCCGTGAGTGTGAGGCCAAAGCCCGCTCAATATACTGGCCCGCGAGGGCGTGCAAACCGGTTGGCAGCAATACGCGTTTTCAAAAACAAAACTCGATTCGGCCAATTTGTTAATATTAGGCGCTTCGATATAGTCATTGCCGTAACAGGCTAAGGTATCGGCCCTTTGTTGATCGGTCCAAATGATTAAAAGGTTAGGTTGTTGGCTCATTGTAATTATAATACCAGATTGCCTTTGATCGATGACGCCGTCCAGTATATTTTATTTTTTTTGATGAAATATTTGATCAAAAAATCCGACTCATTAGATTGACGATTTACGGACGGTTTTTATAGTGCCTAAATTTAGAACAACCGAATCGGGTTGTTAAAACTCAGACCTTCCAGGAACTTTTTTAGCATGAAAAATGATATTCTAAAGCAGTATAACGAAGATGGGTTCATAATAATCAGGAATCTATTAACCGAGGAGGAAATTCAGTCTATTCAAGACCTTCGTAAAAGGATAGATATGGAGGCCAAGGCCGGCGGATTTCAGGATTTTCTAAGAGAAAAAACACGTTATGAGTTTGAAAGAATTGAAACCGAGGGATTTCCCGCGCGATCCACCTTGCGCGCGGTGAAGAATCCTTGGCCGAATGAAGAGGCCTTCCGCAACGTTTCCGGTAGCGACAAAATCCTCGATATTGTGGAGAAACTGATTGGACCTGAAATTTATTATCATTCCAGCAAATTGTTTTTCAAGTCGGCCCGCGGCGGCAGGCGCAAACCCTGGCACCAGGATTGGGCCTATTGGGATCACATGAACCAACGCCAGGTCACCGTTTGGCTGGCCATCGATGAGGCGACCAGGGAAAACGGATGCATAGAGGTTATTCCCGGTTCCCATAAAAAGGGTTTGATCAAGCATTATCACGGCGAGGATTTTATGATCGAAGAAGGTGGAATCGATCCCGCCAAAATTGTTTACGCCGTTATGAAACCTGGCGATGTGTTGTTTTTCGATGTATTGACGTTGCACGCTTCGGCGGCAAACCACTCGGACAAAGGCCGCCTATGCTGTATTATCGATTATGACTCCGAGCCAAAACCGGAATTTTCAAAACATGGAACGGAAATTCCGCTGCGCAGCAGGGCAGGGGAAGCGGGTAGCCTTGTCATGAAGTGAAATTTTTGGGGGAATGTTACAGGCGGCGATTTTTTGCCATCACGGTGGCCAGTTTTATAGCCTGAATAAGACTTCCCGGATTAGCCGAGCCTTTCCCCGCATTTTGAAAATCGGTGCCATGTTCCACTGACGTGCGGATAATGGGCAGGCCGAGAGTTATGTTCACGCCTTTCCAGATACCCAGCATTTTGGCGGCCACATGGCCCTGGTCGTGATACATGGCCACGGCCCCGTCGAACTCCCCCTCCAAGGTTCGAAAAAATACCGTGTCTCCCGGGTGAGGACCGGAGGCGTGGATACCCTTGCGGCAGGCTTCCTCAATAGCCGGAGCAATATATTCGGTTTCCTCATGCCCGAAAAGTCCACCTTCTCCGGCATGGGGATTGAGCCCGGCCACGGCAATTCTTGGATTTGCAATGCCCAGATCGCCGATGCCTCTATTCATCAGCTCGATCACTTTTAAAATTCGATCCGGGCGGACCCTGCCGATGGCCTCGCTCAAAGATACATGAGTGCTCACATGGCCGACGCGCAATTTTCCCGCCGCCAGCATCATGGTCACCGGAGGGTTGCCGCACAGCTCCGCCAGCAAACCGGTATGGCCGTCATAGTTAAACCCGGCTTTGTTTAAAGCCTCCTTGTTGATGGCCGAAGTAACCATACCGTCGATTTTTCTTTCCAGGGCAAGTTCGGTCGCAAACTTTATAAATGCAAATGCGGCCGTGGCGGCCATAAGATTAATTTCACCCCGTTTGAGTTTATCTGTCTCGATATTTTCCAGATCCAGAACATTAACAAAATTTTCCTCAAATTGAGCCTCCTCCAAATTATGGATTTTTCTCACCACTCCCGGCTTTCCGGTAATCCTGAGAGCCTCCTCCATTGTTTTAGCTTCTCCGATAACGACCGGACGGCACAAATCGATGACTTCGGGCCTTGCCAGGGCCATCGTGATCAATTCCGGCCCGGTTCCGCTGGCGTCACCCATGGTAATCGCAATTAAAGGTCTATAATCATTCGGTATATTCACGATTCAAGAATCACTGTCCTTTGCATACCTCTTTGGGCCAAGGGTAACTACCCGGTTTAATCGTTAGGATTGGCTCGTCCTTTTTTCCCGTTGTTAATGACACCACGCCTCTATCCCATTCTTGCAGCGTTTTAAGAAAATTCCAGTTATGCCCGCGAATGATGCTGGAGGCGGTGGCTCCTCCTTCAATTAACAGGTGTTCAAGTTTTTGTTCATGGAGCAGTCTTTTTGTCAGTTCCAATAAATGGTCAATAATTCTCAACGGGGCTCGTGGATCATTTGACCGTGGAAGCCCAATGGCTGCAATGACAAGCTTTCTTTTTCTCAGGCAGGTGGAAATTTGCTTTTGCCATTTTTCCAAAAATTTATCGCTGTTGCTTTTTTGCTCTAACAGCTCTTCCGGCATACGGCAAATGGGAATGCCTTCTCTTTCCGCCTGATCGATCCTTTCCCGGCCCGTCTGAGACGCCGTGCCTGAGATCAACAAAGTTTGCCGGGGCCATTTATATTTTTTTGATAAACTACCGGTTGTTGGCTGGAAATCTCTATTTTCCAGGATTGCGGCCAGGAAATCGGATCCGCCAGCGGCCAGAATATCGTCCTGCAGTTCCTCCGCCCATTCAATCAATTCATCAATCGAGTGCGCGTCTCCGATAACGATTTTGCCCTCAGCCAAGGGATATCCCGGTTTTGCCGAAACAGACGCGCGGGCACGGATGGAATTCAAAAGTTTGACAACGCTTGAAGTTTTAGATGCAAGCTCAGGATCAGCCGCAAAATCGGTATTTTCCAGAAGCTGGTCATGAATATAATAATGGCCGTGGCGAATGGTTCGCCCCAGCGAGGGATTGGCGGGAATTAAAAGAGTGCGCTTAAATTTCCATATACTGCTTAAAGTTTCCAGCTCGATGGCGATGTTTCCGCGAAATACCGAATCCACTTTTTTATAAATCCAGTCGGGATTTTTCTTTTGCAGTTCACTGCCCGCTTTACGCAATCTTGCGGCGGCCTCCATTTCTGAAAGAGAGCGCGAATCGGTATCCAAAATGAGCGCATCGCATATCAGATTTCCCGAATCAGGTTGCAGGCAGACAACAGCTTCAAGCCCGTAGCGAAACGTCACCCCTGCCATTTCAGCGGCCCCGCTCAAATCGTCGGCAATGATTCCAATCATTCTATTAAACTGTATCGGGTCCCGTTGGGCGAAAGCTGAAAACCCGGAACCGGATTGCTCAGACTAAAGCCCTGAATTCACCTAATTTTTGTAGGTCATCGATCACGGCATGGGAATCCTCCGCGCTGAGACTTTGTAGTGGGGGCAATACCGTTATTTCGCACAAACCTAGCAAATTCAGGCCTATCTTCAATGCGGCTATGGTTTGCGGTAGATTTCTTCCTTTTTGTAAAACACCGACCACCTGATTCATTCGATTTTGTGCTGCCGCCGCCCCTTCCGCATCCCCGGAAATAACGCTTTCATAGAGCCGGCTGGCGCTTTCCGGATCATAATTTCCGGAACTTGGAACAAGACCGTCGGAACCCTCATTGAGGACTTTCAAGGAAAGGCCGGTGCAACCAATCAAAATAGAGAAATCCTCTTTTCCACCCAGGCGGCGATTAAGCTCACTCAAACGTTCGGGATTGTTTTCGGAGTCTTTAATTCCAATTATATTCGGATGTTCATGCAATTTTTGCAAAACATCCAACGGCACAGACACATTTGTCGTTTGCGGAATATTGTAAATTAAAAGAGGACATTTCACCCGATTGGCAAGCTCTTCGTAGTATTCGTAAAAAACCTCTCCATTGACGGGATAGTAAAAGGGCGGATGGGCCACTACGGCATCGACTCCGCAATCATGTGAATACTGCGCCAATTCCAGCGAATGCTCCAGGCAATTGTCCGCAATACCGGTATAAAAAAGTCCCTTTTCACCAACTTCTTTTGCTGCCAGGCTGATCAATTGCTTACGCATGGAAAATGGCATGGAAAGAGCCTCCCCAGTTGTCCCAAGGACAAAGATGCCATTTCCTCCACCGCTCAGGATGTGTTCGATCAAACGGCAGACGGCTTTTTCGTCGAGTTCTCTATTGGCGGTAAAGGGCGTTACCATTGGCACGATTATACCGCTGTGTTTTTTCTTTTTTGTTGGTATCATAAATTATATTAAATTGTGGAGGCATCAATAAGCCGCTTTGTAAATAGCGCAAGCGGCTTCTTCGGTCATTTCACGGGGGTTGTTCTTCAATAATCTCGTCACCGTCATGGCGAAAGCGGCAAGTTTGGGAATGGCTTCCAGGGGCACGTCCAGTTCCGCCAAGTGTTGGGGAATTCCGCATTGCCGGGAAAGCTCCTTCATCCTGCGCAAACCCCTTTGGGCCGTTTCTTCCGCATGGGAACCTTCTTCCACGCCCATGGCCATCGCGATGTTGGCATAACGCTCTATTACTGATTCAAGATTATATTCGATGACATGTGGAAGAAGCATGGAATTGGATACTCCGTGGGCGATTTTGAATTCGCCTCCTAAAGGATAGGCGAGGGCATGAACGGCCGCCGTGTTGACCGGACCGAGACACATACCTCCGTAAAGACTTCCCAACGAAAGCTGGGTTCGCGCTTCGATATCATTGCCGTTATCAACCGCCCGCAGGAGATTGGCCGATATGAGCCGAATGCCCTCGATGGCATAAATATCGACCGTTGGGTGTGAGAATTTATTGGCGTATGCCTCGATACAATGGACCATGGCATCTAGGCCGGTCGCAGCGGTTACAGCCGGTGGAACGGAAACCGTCAGCAATGGATCGACGAATGAGCCGTCCGGGACCAGAAATGGGCTTACGGCGCCTTTTTTCAAGCCCTCCATCTCGTCCAGAATAACCGCATTTGGCGATACCTCGCTGCCGGTCCCGGAAGTTGTCGGGATGCAGGCCAGATAGGTATTTCTGCTTTTTAACAAACCGATTCCCAAAATGTCTTCAATCTTTTGTTCGGAGCCAAGCAAGGCCGCCGTTAGTTTGGCCACATCCATGGGACTGCCGCCCCCCAGGCCTACGATGGCATCGGGCATGGCAGCATCCGCAGTCCGCAAAGTTTCCACCAACATGCCGATGGAAGGTTCCGTATTGATATAGCTGAAAACGGTTGTTTTTGCGCCTCCTATTTTCAGGGCGTTTATCAGGGGATCAGCAAGTTGGGCAACCGGATCGGCGGTTACGATGAATACGGATTTAAGCTTCCTCGATAAAATATCTTCCGCGCATTGGCTGAGGCATCCTTGGCCAAAAACAAGCAGCCTTGGATTTAGAAAATTAATGGTCCTCATCTGCATTGGCAATAATTCTAAAAGTTACGTAAGCCGATTTTAAAGAATGCGTAAAGCACCAGCCCTTCACGAAGTTGTCGTGAAGGGCTGGGAAGATTGAAAACGCGTGTGTTTTGCCGTGCCGAATTTAGTCAGAAAGAAACCACCAGTGGTCGCGGCCTTGATTTATTCATTCGCACACACCTAAATTAAATCAATTCAAATCAAATTAATAATTCCAGCGAAGACCAAACCTCCATACGGAACCGAATTGTTCAATCGTATTGGGGCGGCTGGGGTCGCGGCCAAACCAGCGTATTTCCCTCTGGTTGGTAAAGTTGGAAACGTTGAAGTAAACGGACCAGTGGTCGTTTATTTTATAGCTGGCCTGGGCGTCCCAAAATTCACGCTCGGCTTCAAACCGGTCGCCAAACGGATCACCGGGATCGTCCACTTCATCGAAACTTTCCGACTGGTACTGGACGGCCACTCGGCCTTGGAAGCGTCCCTTCTGGTACCAGATCGACATGTTCATGATTTGGGAGGGCTGCTCGAAGAAAGGTGTTTGCTGGGCCTCCCCTATTCTCTCCAGTATGTCGAATTCGGAATGGATAAAAGAAGCGTTCGCGTCAATGCCGAAACCATCGAAGGGGCGAGGTAGGAAGGTAAAGGGCACCTGGACGGTAACTTCAATGCCTGTTATGCGGCCGTGCAGGGCATTATCCCATCCTTCCATTCTCAAACGTCCAACCAGATCATCAGGATTAAGAAAGGTGGTATTGACGGTGCATTCGCATCGTTCTTGGATAATCGCGGTTGCTTCGGCAACTGGAAAATTAAATACATCATCTCCATCAGCATTCACACCCACGAAGTCTGGCGCTTCTCTAGGATCCAAATTACGAAACCTGTCATCTGTTTCAAAAGAGAAGATAGGATTCTCAATCTCCTTGTGAAAACCGGCTATGGCAAAAGCCGCTCCCCAATTGGTGTAGTACTCGAGGGATAGATCGTAGTTGTATGAATAATAGGGCTGAAGCTGCGGGTTGCGAATACGTGCACGTACTTGATCTAGCACACGCAATACACCTGCATCAGGGTCAGCTTCCGAGTCAAGCTCGGTCTCCATTCGGGTGATGGGGGCGGCATCCTCGAAGTTGGGGCGGCCGGTCGAAGCGGTGAAGGCGGCCCGCAACTGCAAGTTATCGGTGATGCGAAAGGTGGCATGAACATTGGGAAAGATATCCTCGTAAATGAACTTGGACCTTGTTGTCTCCAGACAAAAGGTGGAGTCCACATCCTGGTTGAAATTATCGCAGGGCAGACCAATTTCGTCCTCGAAGCCATCGAAACGCGTCCATTGATTGGCGGTTATGTCAACATCGGTTTTTTCATACCTGAAACCGGCTAAGAGAGTAAATTTTTCACCTACGTTAACTGATGTCATTGCGTAGAATGAAAGGATTTTTTCATTGAGATCGTAATCGTCCTCGATATCGTTTTCGGAACTCTCCACCTCGTTGACGACGAAGGGGAATAGGGTTCCGTTGGCAACTGGATCGAGGCCGCCAAGAGACTCCTGCCAGGGAATACGGTGCTGCAGCCTAATCCCGCTGCCATAGATTCCAAAAATAGGCTCAGCGGGAACAATGCTGTTGGGGATATCAGCCGCGGAAATTCGGTTCGGAACTCCTCTACGTATTTGTTCTTCCCTGTTGATGCAATCTACCGGATCGGCCTCTTCATGACAAAAGACCGGGCGGAACGAGTTGTCATCGATAATCCGGTTGCGATCGAAATACTTGATGCCGCCTTTGATGAAGCCCGACCAGCCTTGCCCCAAAAAGTTGTCCGTATCCCATTGAATATCGAACCTGGGAATGTAGGTGTTTTCCTCGACAATGGAATCGTCGATGCGATTGCGCCGGTTAGTAAGGCGCGAGTGGTCAACCGACACTACCCCGGGAATTTTCAGAAATGGAAGCGGACCGGAATTATCGAAGAGGACCGGTATGGGGTCGCCGCCCGTCGGGCCGTCGATTTCGGCAAGCCGCTGGTTGTCTTCGTCATAGCGCAGTCCGTCGCCTTCTGGATCGATAAAAAATGGCAGGATGGTGCCATTCAAATCCAGGATCGGCGCATCGCCAGGCCGCATGACCATCTCGAGCTCAGAACGTGAACGGCCCCTGTACTGTATCTGGCCTTCATAAACGTCCTCTTCCTTAGCGAATGAGTAGGTAAACTCGCCTGACAAGGTCAGGTTGCCCCAGCGTTTCTTGCCGCCGAAGGTGAGATTGACCAGGGTCTGTTCCTTCTTTTCAGCCTCGATACGTTGCTCATACTGATCTGTGATTGGGAAAAAAAGTGTGGTGGGGGAAGTCAGGAAAGGGGATAGCCGATTATCACGGGAACCGCCCGCCGTCAAGTAGTCCTGATCTTCCTCATAATCGAGTCGGTCGCCTGCGAGCTTATCCTCGATGGCTAGCCACCACTGGGTAAACTGGTTCCAGATGCCGTTGAAATATAATTCCGTGTCCTCGTTGGGCTTCCATTCGATTTTGGCATTTAGACCGATACGCTGGCGATTGCCCCACTTCGGAATAACCTCCTGGCCATCGATATAAGCGAAATCTTCTATTTCGCCTTCAAAAATACCGTCGTTGTCGAAATCGGTCAGGAAATCATCCTTGGCCCAGCGCAAATCCACTTCCTGCGTATCAAAGGGACGCCAATCGTAGGATACCGAGAGGGCAACTCCGAACTTCTTTTCCGCTCCTAACCGTTTAGCCCAGGTGGCTTCGGCCCGGTAGGCTGTATCACCGGCCTGTTCAACAATACCGCCCTCGACGGATCCGTTAAAATACCCGTCTTCCTTGTCAAACGCGCTGGCCGTCTTGATCTCAATGGTGCCGCCGAGTCCCTGGGCATCCATGTCCGGGGTAAGGGCTTTGATTACCTCGACCTGTGAAATCTGCGAGGAACCGATAACATCGAGCGGCATGGCGCGCCCATTGCGGCCATCAAGACCGGGATTAGACACCGTGGCCCCATTAATGGTGACATTGTTGAGATCGGCGGAGAGGCCGCGGATGGAGACAAACCGGCCTTCACCTTCGGACCTGTCCAGCGCCACACCGGGCAGCCTGACCAGAGCTTCGGCCACATTGCGGTCGGGCAACTGGCCCACGGAGTCGGCCGAAAGGATGTCGCGGATGCTCGGGGCCGTCTTTTTCTGCTGCAGAGCCAGGGCGCGGCCCTCGCGGTAGCCCTCTACCGTAAATCCTTCCAGTTCACCAATTGATTCTCCAATCGATATGCGCGCAGTAACGGCCCCGCTCTCCGGCACCTGCACCGTTTCGGTGACCGCCTTGTAACCGATAAACCGGATGGTTACGTTGTGGGCCCCCGCGGGCACATTGGAGATGCGAAACTCGCCCCTGCGATCGGTTGTAGCGGTGCGCCCCAAATCGACGATGCGGACGCTCGCCCCCGGCACATAGGAACCGGTGTTGGAGTCCACAACCGTTCCGTTGATTTCGCCCGACCAGGCGTTTTGAGGGAGGGCCAGGAGGCAAATCAGGGAAAGAAAACAAAAACAGGCTGAAAATGAGAAGCCTCTTTGGAGTGTGTGGGTAGTTGGATTAATATCTGGCTTGTGTGTGTTGTTCATGGTTCTAGCAGTTTATTGAGGTTTGTTGGATTAAAAAGGAAAGGTACGGTTGGAAGGTTGAATGGCAGGGAGAAGGGATTTTAAAAAAAAGATGGTGAGGATGAGTGTACGCCACCCTTGCCGGGCAATATTAAGCTAATATTTACCTTTTTCTCAAGAATTCAATTTTTAGCGGAAAGGTTCAGTTTTTGATTGAACCTTACAATTGTCAAGTCTATGGTTCGATTTTATTGAAAAAATTGTCAATAAAAAATAACGTCGAAAACAAGATTTGTCTTAGTCTTTATATTAAACCGGCCAGATCGTCCCCATTTTCATCGTGAGCTTTGTTCCTAAATACCAGATAATTTACAACGATTTGCTGAGGCAGGTGGATAAAATGGCTCCCGGGGAGCGTTTACCCAGCGTCCGCCAGTTGAAGACCCGCTACAATGTCAGCCAGTCCACCATCGAACGCAGCCTCGATGAGATGGAGCGCAATGGGTTGGTGCGGCGGCGGCGCGGCAGCGGTGTTTATGTCGAGGGATGGGATTCGAGCGACAACGTGATTTGCGTTTTTGCCGATATCGAGATTTCCGACCCGACCAACAGCCTGTTTTTGAAAGGCGTGCGCCAGGTGGCCGAACAGAAGGGTTTTCAGGTTGCCGACTTTGGAACCATGGATTTTTTTAGAATCAGAAAAGACATTTTGCCCACCCTGGCCGGTCAAAAATTTGCCGGCATCATCACTCGGCATTCGGGCATGGATACTTTTTTTCTCGATAACGACTGCCATTGGATGGATCGATTGAAAGCCGTAAGGCTGCCCTTGGTCACCTGCCGGCCCACCCCTGCGGTGCAAGTGGATTCAGTCACACCCGATTACTTAGCCTCCTTTCAACAAGTGGGGGAGTATTTGCGCAAGCAGACCGAAGGCCCCATCTATTTCCTCGGAAACACCACCGTGCCCTCCTATGCCCGTTTGCAGGGAATAGAGGTTGGACTGGGGGGGAAAGACCGGCTCGTAGTGGATATAACGCATGGCAACAACCGGGATTTTCTGGACAAATTGAACCAATTCAAGAAACGCCAAATTAGCGGGCATTTGGTAATCGGCGTACCCCTCGAGGATTATGGTTTTTACGATGTGTTTCAAGGAACCACTTGGGGCCGGGACCCCGGCAAGGAGTTTGTCATGCTCCTGCACGACAACCAGAGCATTCCAGAGGGCGTTACCGCCAATGTGATCGTTAAACCCAGCTTCGGCATGGGCGTGATGGCTGCCCGGCTGGTGATCCGCAGGATTCACGGTTATCGGGGAGAAATCACTCACGAAACCGTCAAGCACAAGGTCGTTTTGAATACAAATCTCCGCACGAATTCGATTCCGGTGCCCACGCCGGCTTAAATTCAGATTCCCAATTTAGACCTAAATTTCCTTTGTCCTTCTTTGGAAATTAGGCGCTCCACCCCAATCCGTTGCCAGGACGGTGGCGTCAAAACTTTTTTTCATTAGGGTAAGTTTCAATTCCTGGCGCCCCGGATCGTCCCATAAATTATTGAATTCACCCGCATCCTCGGCCAAGTCGTACAATTCTCCCAAATCGTAACCGTGGTAAACGACAAGCTTGTAGCGATCGGTGCGCAACATCGTTCCGTAGCCCGGTTTTCCCTCCCGATTGTTATTGGACTCTGCGTCGTAGCTTTCGCAACGGGCGAACTCCCTGAATCGATGCGGATCGGCCTGCCCAGACAGGATGGGCGCCAGAGAACGCCCCTGCATGTGCCCCGGGGCTGGTAGTCCAGCCAGATCGAGCAGCGTTGGGGCGATATCGATCAGTTCCACCAGACCCGAGGCTTTGGTTCCCGATTGAAAGCGCTTCGGCCAACTGAAAACCAGAGGCACCCGGACTCCTCCTTCATAAAAACGGCAACCTTTATATAGCAATCCATGGTCCCCCAGCATTTCTCCATGATCGGACATAAAAACCACCACCGTGTTATCAAGCTGACCGGTATCCTCCAGGAGATGCATGATATCGCCAATTTGATCATCTATTTGGGTAATCAAAGCGTAATAATAAGCTTTTAAAGCGCCAGCGTCCTTGCGGCCGCCCAGATAATTATCGCTCTGCCCCTTTCGGTGACCAATGTCCAGTTCGTGCGGCGGTTTGGCTTTTCGCTGAAACGGAATCAAGTCCAGTTTTTCCTGTTCTTGAAGGTCCGAAGGGCGATACAAAGGCGGCGGCATGGCATCGGGATCGTAAAGGCCCAAAAATTCTCTGGCCGGATTGAAAGGAGGGTGGGGGTAAAAGAAATTCACACTGGCAAACCAGGGACTCTTGCGGTTCTTCTCAATGAATTCCCTCGTCTTCTGACCGCACCAGGTGGTATGATGGTATTTAGCCGGAAACCCATCGGAATCGTTCAACAAAGCGCATAAATCCCCGCCTTTGGCCTCCACCCAATCCGCATAATCGTGGCCTTGGGTAATAGGATAGTGGGGCGGATGCCAGTGGGGGGCATGGCTGTAATGCCAGTAGGAATAACCGTCATCCGTTCTCGTTTCCACACCCCTGCCGACCGTGTTGAGGTGCAATTTTCCGATTAAACCACATTCATATCCGCAATCCCGGAAAATTTTGGGCACAATGGGAACAGCGCTGGGAAACCCCTCCACTCCATTGCCATTGATGTGCAATGTGCTGGGATAAAGACTGGTCATGAAACTGGCCCTGCTTGGCTGGCAAATCGGGTTTTGACAATAAGCTCGCGTAAAAGCCACTCCCTCCCCCACCAAACGATCCAGATTCGCCGTTTTGATGTGCGGATTACCCAGGGCGCCGATCGTATCATAACGTTGCTGGTCGGTGCAAATCCACAAGATGTTAGGCTGCTTTTGAGGCATGGAATGTTTAAAAATAAAGAATTTGTCCAATGCGCATAGGAAGGGGCTATATGCCCTCGAAAGCTCCAAAGGTCGATAATTTTATTGATTCTTGCTCATGATAGTGTCCCTGAAGGCCTACTCGTTGAATAAGACCCGCACTTTTAATCAACCGCCCAATTTCTGGACCGCGCCACTGCTTTTTTCCATCGGAAAATTAAAGTCTTTCTTTCATTAGCATCCCATAGAAAATAACGTAAAACGGCTGGAATTGCTCTTGTTCGCCTGTTTCACTAGAAGCAGGTTATTATGAAAAAACAAAAAGCAAATCCAGCCAAGTGTAAAGTGTGCGTTCTGCGACAGCTTTGCAATTTTATTCCGGGACATCTGGTGGCCAAGTTGGCCCGCCAGTAGGGTGTCGATAAGAAAGCTCGCAGTTTCAGTCCATGGAGCCATGTCGTTAGTTTGCTCTATGCTCAGATCACTCATGCTATTGGGCTTAATGATGTCTGTGACTAATGATGTCTGTGACGGACTCGCTCATCACAGAGGGTTGCTGGCCAGTATCCGGGGGGCCAGCGCTCCCAGTCGCAACGGGCTTTCCTACGCCAACAAGCATCGCGATGCCGCGATGTCGGGAGAACTGTTTTGGTCGGTGCTCAAGCACTTGCAGTCGTTGTCTCCGGGGTTTGCGGGTGGTAAATTCAAGGGGTTTCCCCGACGTTTCAAACGCGTTATCAACATCGTCGATTCGTCCACTATCGGTTTGGTCGCCAACTGCATGGATTGGGCCAAACACCGTCGGCGAAAGGCGGCTGCCAAATGTCACATGCGCCTGGATTTGAAAAGTTTTCTGCCCCGGTTTGCCATCATCGACACGGCCAGGGACAATGACGCCAAACGAGCCCGTGAAATGTGCGCCGCCCTCAAAGCCGGTGAAATCGTATTGTTTGACAAGGCCTACATCGATTTGGCCCACCTCTTTGACTTGTCCTCGAGGGGCATTTACTTTGTCACCCGGGCCAAAGAGAACATGGCCTTGCGCTGTGTCAAGAGGCTGCTCAAGAAGCCCAAGGGCAATATTTTGCGCGATGATCTGGTGGTCCTTAAGAACAAAAAATCCCGTCAGGATTATCCCCAGCCGATGCGCCGGGTAACGGCATGGGTGGAGATTGATGGCCAGTGGCGAGTGATGGAATTTTTGACTAATAATTTGCAGTGGTCGCCCCATACGATCAGCGAACTGTATCGCTGCCGCTGGTCCATTGAAACCTTCTTCCGCCAGATCAAACAAACGCTCAACTTGTGCGATTTCCTCGGCCATAGCGCCAATGCCGTGCGCTGGCAGATTTGGAGCGCTTTGCTGCTCTATGTGCTGCTCCGCTTCCAGGCCTGGTTGAGCCGCTGGGAGCATAGTTTTGTCCGCCTGTTCACACTTGTCAGAGGCGTGCTTTGGGATCGCTTTAACCTGCGGGACTTGCTCGATTTCTATGGGACAGCCGGTGGACGCTTTAGAATGCGAGCGACTCCCCAGCAGGCTTATTTCCCTGGGTTTGGTTGAAAACCTATGGGACAGCACAAGGTGGCAAAAGCAATAAAAGAGAAACATGTGATAAAATTTCAAAAATTCGATTCCCCCAAAAGTCAAAAACTCACATTGATTATCAATATGTTACGAAGCTTGCCTCGCCCCTATGGGATGGTATTATCTTTCTTTTGTCTTCGGTGAACGTTGGCTCATATCTTTTAAATAGTTTCCAATGACTGTTAATTTCATCGAGGCCGCTGAAATGACCTATCGCCAGGGCTGCCAGGTAGGCTGCCCCTAAGGCGGTAGTTTCATTGATCTCGGGCACATCCACCGGAATGCCTAATATATCCGCCTGGAATTGCATGAGGAATTCATTGACTACGGCGCCGCCATCCACCCTCATATTTACTATAGGCTCACTGGAGTCCAGCCTCATGACTTCAAGATTCTCTGCTACCTGATAAGCGATAGCTTCCAGGGTTGCTCTTACGATGTGCGCTTTGGCTGTTCCTCTGGTTATGCCGACAATAGTGCCTCTTGCATATTGATCCCAATAAGGCGCCGCAAGGCCCACAAATGCCGGAACGAAATATACCCCTCCTGTGTCTGGAATAGTTCTTGCCAATGATTCAGTTTCATCAAACGAATTTATAATCTTGAGGCCGTCTCTCAGCCACTGTATTGCCGCGCCTGCAATATAAACTCCGGCGTCTAACGCGAACGTGATTTTAGCATTTTTGCTCCAGGCCACGGTTGTGATTAATCCATTCGTAGAGTAAACCCCATTGTTTCATAAATATTGAGTAAAAACCTTCTGAATGCGGCATAAACAACCATAATAACGCTCTATCAATCCATTTTTGTATCTTCACTTTTTGTGAAGTTCAGCAATATACCTTTTTTGCACGTTAGTCCCTTTGTTTATGCGGATCACAGTCTTGAATCTGATTGAATTTATGAAACAATGGGGTAAACAGAGTGATCTCCCGTATTCATAAGCATAAAGCAACCTGTCCCGTAGGTGGTTTTTACTGCTCCCTTGTGGAAGCAGGCCTGCCCGAATAGGGCCGCCGCCTGATCGGTAACACTACCGGCAATAGGGATGCGCGCATTAAAAAAATCACGTTTCGAGGTATATCCATAAACCATGACACTATCTTTTATAACCGGCAAAATAACCGGCAAAATACGCTGGGGAATACCCATAATGTCTAGAAGCCAGGCATCCCATTGACCCGTATGAATATTGAACAAAAGGGTTCTGGAGGCGGTTGAGGGATCGGTTACAAATAATTCTCTCCCCGAGAGTTTCCATATTAACCAGGAATCCAATGTTCCCGCTAATAGCTCTCCCTTTTCCGCTCTCGTCTTAGCATTTTCAACATGATCCAGTATCCATTTGATCTTTAATGCCGAAAAATAAGCATCCACCGGCAAGCCCGTTTTTTCTGTAATCAGCTTACCCCATTTCTCTTTAAATTTATCAGCAGTCTTCGCTGTCCTTCTATCTTGCCAGACAATCGCATTGTAAATCGGCTTACCTGTATTTTTATCCCAAACCATACAGGTTTCGCCCTGGTTAGCTAGAGGCTGTCCCAAAAGGGTGATTTTTGCGAGGGGATTTTGAAGAGTGTTCATTTTAGTGGTGTTTTCTTTTGGGAGGGGGCGACTTTGCTCTTCAATGACGTTGGGATACTGGTTTTGGGGTCCGGTTGCCTGGTTTTCTTTGTATGGGCCGACAGTAGGCCTGTGAAAAAGTATTGTCCTTGCTTTTCCGCTCTTTATTTAGAGGCTGTCCCAAAAATCCGAATTTTGCGAATTGAGATATTCGACTCCGAACTGTAAGGGAACGTAAGTCATTCAATTCCGTCAAAAACGCTGTATAAGGCCTCTATTCGTTATAAATATAATCGCGTCAGACAGAGGTCTATGGTAGAATTGTATTTGAATATGCAAAACAAGAGAAAGGCTGACGGTGTTATAGACATCGAAATTGCCCAAAATCCCCTAAAAACGGTCTTTATGACAGCTTTATAAACAAGTTAACTTACTGTAAAACAAATGGTTATAACTTTGGGACAGCCTCTAAATATAATCGCGTCAGACAGAGGTCTATGGTAGAATTGTATTTGAATATGCAAAACAAGAGAAAGGCTGACGTGTTATAGACATCGATATTGCCCAAAATCCCCTAAAAACGGTCTTTATGACAGCTTTATAAACAAGTTAACTTACTTTAAAACAAATGGTTATAATTTTGGGACAGCCTCTAGGATAATCTCCTCATGCAATTCCTCATCCACTCCGAAATTGTTCGACACCTGAAAAGCGCAAATAAGAACTTTACCAGGAACAACCTCGCGCACTTTTTCAGACGTTAACTGAACCTGTATTGATGGAATGTCTCCCGCGGCAACGAACGGGAGAAATAAAAAGAAGCCAATCCAGAAACGATTTCTTTCAAATTTCCAATTTGTATTGCGCTCCAACGACATAATCATCTCCATTATCAATGATAACTAGAGGCTGTCCCAAAGTTATAACCATTTGTTTTAAAGTAAGTTAACTTGTTTATAAAGCTGTCATAAAGACCGTTTTTAGGGGATTTTGGGCAATTTCGATGTCTATAACACCGTCAGCCTTTCTCTTGTTTTGCATATTCAAATACAATTCTACCATAGACCTCTGTCTGACGCGATTATATTTATAACGAATAGAGGCCTTATACAGCGTTTTTGACGGAATTGAATGACTTACGTTCCCTTACAGTTCGGAGTCGAATATCTCAATTCGCAAAATTCGGGTTTTGGGACAGCCTCTAACTAGAGGCTGTCCCAAAAATATAAAGATTTTGTAGTCAACTGGATGACGTTTATAAAAATAGCCGGAAAGAGCATTTTTTTGCTCGATCCGGCTAAAAAAGGGTTCTATAATTGCGTTAGCGAAAATCAATATAGCCCTTTCTATGAAAAATATAGCCATCCAATGCCTCCTGCGTCCAGCTTTAACTGTGGTCGACCGTTGCCTCGATTACGATAACTTTCGCGCCACCATCGAGCGTATCGACCGGCTGCTGATCGATTCGGAGGTGGAATCGCAGGGCGTTGATCTGGCCTTGGAAAGAGGCCAGCCAATGAGTGTAAAGGCCCGGCAAAAGCGGGCTAATTTTGCCCTCAAGGCGTTGCGTATGGAAACGCTGCGTTATCTGCTCGGTGGGATTTCGTTTCGGCATTTGTCGAGGGCTCTGGGCAGCAGCGATCTGTTGGCTGACTTTTGTCGTGTCCGCCATATCGACGGCATAAGGGGCATCTCCAAGAGCACCCTGGAACGGGCCTCGAAGTTTTTCAGCGAAAAGCAGTTGAGGGCCTTGCACCGGACCTTGACTGAGGTTGTGGGCGATGCCGATCTGGCCCGGCAGGTGGTGGGATTGGACAAGCCGATAGACACCACCATTTGCCTGATCGACGGCACCTGTTTGGAGGTCAACATTCATTGGCCGACGGACTGGGTGCTGCTCAAGGATGTAGCGGGCACGCTGCTCAAAGCGATCCGGCCTGATCCGTGAGAAGGCCGGTTTGCGCCATCGCATGCCGATCGAACCGGAGCCCTTGGCTCGGCAGATGAATCGGCTGTGCATACAGATGACCCACAGCCGGCGGCGAAAGGACAGCGCGCGGCAACGCAAGGGTATCTTGAGGCAGATGAAAAAGCTGCTCAAACGGATCGGGGAGCATGCCCGCAGTCACCGGGAATTATTGCAAGCCTGCTGGGAGCAAAGCGATTACAGCGAAAAACAGGTCCAACAGATCCTTACCCGGATGGAGCGCATGAGCGAGCTAATCCCGGTGGTCATCAAGCAAGCGCACGAGCGAATCATTGGCGGCCGCCAGGTGAAAAACGCAGAGAAAGTTTTGAGTGTTTACGAACCCGATGCGCAGGTGATTGTGCGAGGCAAAGCGGGCCAAGAGGTTGAGTTTGGCAACACCCTGTTTTTGGGTGAAAGCGTTGAAGGATACCTGCTGGACTGAAACTCTACGGCAGCCGGACGCCAAGCGAAAATGAACAAATGCAAGAGAGTTTGCAAAGACAGAACCGCTTCAACCTAGCCGAACCCATAGCGGCCATGTGCGCGGACCGGGGATTCGCCTCCCAGCGGGCCCGCCGGCAGTTAGCCCAGGAGGGCATCTACGATGCGCTCTGTCCACGCGATCCGAAGCAGTTGAAAAAACGGATGGAGGAACCACACTTCAGGCAATTGCAAAAGCGCCGGGCCAGCACCGAAGGGCGGATCGGGGTATTGAAGAATCGCTGGCAGGCCGGGCGATTGCGCAGCAAAGGCTTTGCCAATCGCTCGATCAGCGTAGCCTGGTCGGTCCTCTCGCACAATCTATGGAAAGTGGCCAAGATGCTGGCCCAGCAAGATGAACTAAAAACCAAAGCGGCGGCCTAAATAAAGAGCGGAAAAGCAAGGACAATACTTTTTCACAGGCCTACTGTCGGCCCATACAAAGAAAACCAGGCAAACGGACCCCAAAACCAGAATCCTAACGTCATAGGAGAGCAAAGTCACCCCCTCCCAAAAGAAAATACCACTACAAAATCCCTCGCAAAAATCACCCTTTTGGGACAGCCTCTATCTAGTGCCAGGTAATCTCCCTTGGGAACATTGGAGATATCAATACTGGACCTTACTGAACATCCAGGATAAATTCTGAATCTTCCCCCATCAAACCTGCCGATGGATTCACCTTGTTTACTATAAAGTTCCATCCAGATAGTAGGAATTAAAAGAAGCTCTCCACTGTTTCCAACATCCAATTGAATGTAACTCTCTCCTTCTGTTGATAGAATTCTCTTTTTCAGTATCGATAGATCACGGGTTCCGGTATCATTGATTTCCGTAACAATCTGAACTCCAAATCGAACCACTGTCTGCATTCCTATTGTTATCTCATTTAGCTTGTCTTCAGTAACCGGTGCCGGCGCAGATAGCGGCTCTATCATTATAATACTCCAATAAGTTCCTTCCAGATCATGATTATCTGGAACTTCAACAGTGTAGTATACAGATCTAGTATCTTTCCCTGGTATGGTAAGATAACTTGAACCTATAGTAACCCAGTTTGCATTGGATCGAGCATGATTTCCCGACTGACCAAAAAGATTGCTTCCATCTGAGTAAAACAAGTAATCTGTTATGTAAACCCCATTGTTTCATAAATATTGAGTAAAAACCTTCTGAATGCGGCATAAACAACCATAATAACGCTCTATCAATCCATTTTTGTATCTTCACTTTTTGTGAAGTTCAGCAATATACCTTTTTTGCACGTTAGTCCCTTTGTTTATGCGGATCACAGTCTTGAATCTGATTGAATTTATGAAACAATGGGGTAAACTCTTACTTTAATTGTGGTTTCGTCGGTATTTTGTAAAGAAATAATACCTTGATGAGATTCTCCAGGGTTATTGCTCTTTGTTCGTACGAGACTGCCCGCAACTACAATCCCCGCCATAAGCGAGCTATTGAAAAAGAGGATTGGAAATAGGTAACAAAAAAAGGTTTTCATTTCAGATTTCTATTCAACCACTGTAACGATTACAGAAGTTATATAATTGTTTGGAGATATGTTCTTTGACATGCCGGTCAATTTGTATTGAACTGAAATGTCACTCCGGTTATCTGTGCCTGTAAAGATTTGTGTATCAAAAGTAGATAACTCAATGTAAGCACTGCCTCCCGAAATAGTTCCGGGACCGGTTCCGTCAGAGGTTCTCTTTATAAAAATAGAAAAGTCAGCATCCCATAAGGTGTCAGATCTTCTTGCATTAATTGCCACGCACCACTTACCGGCACGTTTGTTATTGTTAAGACTGTCACATTTGTTGAACTTTCGTAGAGGTTTATAAGATCGCTTCCTGCACCAGCAATTAAATCAATGGAGTCAATGTTTTCAGTCCAATCTCCAATCGAGGTTATATCTGCCGCGCGGGGTTCGCACGCAAGAACAAGTATCAAGAGGATAATCCAGGGTAGCTTCTTCATGATATCGATTAAAAAAAAGGGGTGGCAGACAGAATCCGCCACCCCCATGTTCGATTCGATTAGATTCCAGCAAGAACAGT
>CBDDCJ010000006.1:0-39669 GCA_965226205.1 Opitutales bacterium
GCGGGATTTACTCGATTTCTATGGGACAGCCGGTGGACGCTTTAGAATGCGAGCGACACCCCAACAGGCTTATTTCCCTGGGTTTGGTTGAAAACCTATGGGACAGCACAAGGTGGCAAAAGCAATAAAAGAGAAACATGTGATAAAATTTCAAAAATTCGATTCCCCCAAAAGTCAAAAACTCACATTGATTATCAATGGGTTACGAAGCTTGCCTCGCCCCTATGGGATGGTATTAAGCTTTTTCCAATGAGTCGTTGCCTCTCCAAATTTATCAGAAACAAATGCGTGCGCCCAACCTTTGGCAAAGGATCCTTTCGACTTTGCAGCTTTTTCATATAATTTTATTTGACGGGGCGTAGGATTGTTAAAATCAGGTAATTTATCGACTGCGTCAACGCCTTGCTTTAAAGCGTACTGTTCAACGAGGTTACGCATACTTTCATGCAATGATTTACCGCGAGTAATTATTGCACCGATGGATATTACGCCTTCAGCGTACAATCGTTTAAAATTTTCCAGATCGCGGTCATAAAAAGGATCCTTATTATTCCATTCTATTTCCAACGCAAAAGTTCCGTTAGGATATTCTTTTACATGATCTATTTCATGTGACCTGGATTCCTTTTCTTTGCCATCGATAATTTTTTAATCTCAAAATTGTGCTTCTTCCATCCGTAAGTTTCAGACAAATCCATTCGCATTCTTTGCGTCATTTGACCTTCACCACCACCACCGCGAATGAGTTCTTCAACGGGAATAGAAATGTTCATTAACACGGATTCCAGTTCATCAACGGCATTTCGCATGTCGTGTGTCAGGATTGCTTCCGCATGATGAAGCGTAAGAACCTGAAATCCCTTATTTTTTATTTTTTCGAACACTTTCTAGAAAGTGTCAGTCAGTTTATTTTAGGTCAATTCTGCAATGATTAAATGGCAACTTAAAAATTCTGGGCTTACATCGGCTGCTCCGCCTTGATGACTCGTAGGGGGAAGGTGGCGGGGACGGTTTTGGAGTAGATTTTGTGGTTTTCGATTGAGTGGATGGTGAATCCGGCCTGGCGGACGGTTTCCACTGTTTTCCGGTTCCAGTTGCAGCCGACATCGTTGAGGCGGATCCAGATTGGGTTGAATATATCCAGCAGGGGACCAGCCAGCCAATGCTCGCTGCGAACATGCTCCAGCAGCCGGAGCTGGCCTCCCGGTTGAAGGACTCGTTTGAATTCGGTCAGGGTCCTGGAGGGCGAAGCAACGCTGCACAGGGCCATCGATGTGGTCACCACTTCAAATGCGGCATCTGGAAAGGGAAGTTTTTCCCCGGCGCCGGAAATGATACGGATGTTGGCTGCGGCGCTTTCGGCGGCTTCTTCGGAGGCGGCCCGAAATTCGTCGCTTGGCTCGATTGCGGTAACATTGGCCTTGGGTCCGTAATAGTGGAAGGTGGCTCCCGTCCCCGATCCGATTTCCAGAATCTCTCCCTCCAGGTCGCCCACCAGGCTGGTGCGAAGTTCCGCAAAACCATCCGCATCGAGATCCCTGGCAATGGCCTTCATGAATTCAACCAGGCCCAATTCGTTCTTCCGCTTCTGCACTGCGGGCCCATAGCGGAAAAAGAAATATATTTCCTTGATCATTAATTCTATATCGTTGGAAGCCGGGGTGGTTGTCCACAATCAATATTGGTTGTTTCACGTCCGACATTTCTTGAAAATGGTTCTAAATCTATCATAAGATAAACCACATCCCATGGTATGGCCCAATTGAAATAACACCTGTATTTACTCATGATTTTTCCGCTCAAGCGCTATTAACCGGGAGGTGTTCTATGAAATGCCTTGCTCTATTTATTCTTAGTTTTTTCCTGTTTTTCTTCAATGGCCTGGGGGCTTCGCGCCATCCGGGTTTTGAGGCTGTGGTCGAGGTGGAAGAGGAAATTTACAGTTTTGTGAATGCCAACAATGGCGCCAACCCGCTTTGGTGTTACGAAAATACCTGCATTGTGCGCCATGGCGAGGAGGTGTTTGTCAGCGGGCTGGAAACCCTGGAGGGAGTCCCGCCCGACAACAACACCCGCTGGCTCTTTTTTAAACGGGACAAAGAGGGCTGGAAACTCGTCCATAAGGACGAAAAGGACCTCACCCGCGAGCCCTCGCCCTTGACCGTGTTGGCGAACGGGCAAATCTTTCTCTCCGTCAACCCGACACTTGAACCGGGAATAGAAGCTACCGGACCCTTTGCGAGAAGCCCGGCAGAGCCTCGACTGCTGCGTTTTTTAGCGTCCGAAATTGAAGCTCCCTACAAAACGATCATGCCGGCATGGCAAGAAAAAGCTGGATTCAAGGAGACTACCTATCGCAGTTTCGTGGCCGACCGAATGGGCGGCGACATGATATTGATGCAAAATGAAAGTGTTGGGGAGAACATGGCCATTTGGACCAATCGAAATGCCAATGGCGATTGGTCCCGCCAGGGAACTTTAGATTACCCCTGGGGGCCGGATTATGAGGAACCTCGAACCATCCGCGTCTGCTATCCGGCAGTGCAATTGAGGGAGCGGAAGGTTCATTTATTCGGGGTCAGCGACATCATAGAACCGAACCGGGCCTGGCGCGAATACAAGTTTCAATTGACCGGTAACAAGTGGGATTACGACTTCCGCCGCATGTTTTACACCTGGACGAATGATATCCGCACGGGCCAATTCAAACCGTGGGTGGAAGTGGCCAGCCAGGAAGAGACTTGCGGATGGCTTTTTCCGGCCGATCTCTGGGTGGCACGCAACGGGCTGGTTCATGCGCTTTGGACCGAACGCGCCCTCGATGAACGCCTGCGGGAGAAATTTTTTCCCGATGCCAGACAATCCCATGCACTAAATTATGCGGTATTGAGGGAAGGTAAGGTAATTTTCAGAGCGCCGGTCATGCATGTCGAGGAGGGAAAATCGGAAGTCGTCCCCAAGGCCGGTCGATTCCATATAACGCCGGATGGGAGGATTTTTATATTCTATTCCCTGGGGCACAAGGATGCCGGTCAGCATATACGGGCGACGGAAAATCGTATGGTCAAAGTCAAGAGTAACGGGGTATTTTCCGAACCGGTCATTTTGGATATGGAGACGCCCCTACAGCGTTTTTTCACAGCCACTCCTCGCAGCGGTTCAGCGCCTTCCCGAATGCTCGATGTTCTTGGGATGGTGGGCAATACAATGAGGTATGCGCGCATCAGGATCGATGATTCAGAGTAAATGGATACGACAATGGAACCTAATATGATCGGCGCTTACGGTCCCTGGGCGGCCGGCTTGGCAAAGGATCCTCCCAACCTGTCTTTTCGCGGCCCAAAGTGGCAGGATGTGGAAAAATGGCGGCCCGTGGCCCGCAAACGGATGAAAGAACTCCTGGCTCAAGCGGACAGCGGGGGTGTCCCTGAAGTAACGGTGGACGAACAATTCATTTACGACGGCCTGCATATCGAGCGGCTTTCCTGGCAGCTACCCTATGGACCGCGCACCGAAGCCGTCTTTTTAAAACCGGCCGCCGCCAAAGGCCCGCTGCCGGGAGTGCTGGCCCTGCACGACCATTCGGGCAACAAATATTTCGGCAAGCGCAAGGTGACCCAAACAGCGGATGAACGGCACCCGATGATGGCCGAGCATCATGAAAAAATGTATGAGGGACGGCCGTGGGCCAATGCCCTGGCTAAACGGGGATATGCCGTCCTGGCGCCCGATGTTTTCACTTTCGGCAGCCGAAGGGTGCTGTTGGAGAATGTGCCGTTAAATATACGTCAAGGGATTACCTCTCCGGATTCAGAGGACGTATCGTTCATCAAGGCGTACAACATTTGGGCCAAGGAGCATGAATCGATCCTGGCCAAGTCTCTTTTTTCCGCCGGAACGACTTGGCCGGCGGTCTTTCTGGCCGATGACCAGCGCGCCCTCGACGTGCTCTGCGCCCGCCAGGATGTGAATGCCGATCGGGTGGGTTGCGGGGGTCTTTCCGGCGGCGGCCTGCAAACCGTTTTTCTGGGGGGCATGGATTCGAGGATCAAAGCCGCGGTCTGTGTGGGACTGATGACGACCTGGAGGGATTTTCTTCTCAACCGCTCCAAAAACCACACCTGGATGATATACGTTCCGCATTTGCCGCATGATCTCGACTTTCCAGAGATTTTGGGATTGCGGGCGCCGCTGCCCACCCTGGTTCTAAATAATTCGGAAGACCCGCTGTTCACGCTGCCCGAAATGAACCGGGCGGACAGGATTTTAAAAGAGATCTATGACAAGGCGGGATCGCCGGATCACTATAAATGCTCCTTTTTTCCGGGGGGGCATAAATTTGACTGCGATATGCAGGAGGAAGCTTTCGGCTGGTTCGACCGCTGGCTGAAGCAATAGGAAGGCTCCCCCGGTCTAGACATTTTGCATAGAGCACCCGCAAACCTTAATTCCAACCGCCCGCTGCTATTATTCGACACTGTTTTGCAGGGTTCCCAATCCGTCTATGCGGATGCTGATATCATCGCCCGATTGCAATGTGAAACCGGAACCCGGAACGATTCCGGCCCCCGTCAGCAGGTAGGCTCCGCAGGGAAACACGTTGTCCCGAAAAAGGAAGGCGGCCAGTTCATCGAAAGTGCGCTTCAACCGGGCAAGGCTCGTTTTTCCGTCGAAAATAGTCTCCTTCTGACGCTCGATGATGAGCTCGATGGCGGTATCCTGGTCGAGGGATTTCATGATGGTCAACCCCGGCCCCAAGGCGCAGCATTTGCGGTAAACCTTGGCTTGTGGCAGGTAGAGCGGGTTGGCCCCTTCGATGTCGCGTGAACTCATATCGTTGCCGATGGTATAACCGAATACTTTGCCGGCAGTGTTTAAGGCCAGGGCCGCCTCCGGCTCCGGCACATTCCAGTGCGAATCCGAACGGATGGCCACTTTTTGCCGATGGCCGACCGTTCTGGAAGCTGTACCTTTGAAAAATATCTCCGGGCGCTCAGCCTCGTAAACCAGGTCGTAAAAGGTGTCGCCGCCCGATTTTTGGGATTCCTCCATTCTGGCTTCCCGGCTGCGCAAATAAGTGACCCCGGCGGCCCAAATTTCCTGATTTTCCATCGGCGGGCAAAGCTCCATTTTGGCAATTGGCGCTTCCTCATCCACAGTTAGCCAGTCCCCTATCCTTTCCATCAGCCAACCCTCCGGGTCATCCTTCTTAAAAAGGGTATCGAATGAAAAATCTGAGGAACTATGCCAGCGGCCTTCGTGGGTTAGAATAAATTTGTCGTGCGTTCGATAAATGCGGATCATCTTATTACAAACTAGACTGAAAGACGTGAAAAACAATTGCAATACGCCTTTGACAACATAAAATATAAACTAATTTGCAAGAAACCTTAAATATCCGACCCATGAAGACTCTGTTCCTACTCTGCTTTTGCTTTATATTTCCCGTTTTGCTTATTTTCGGGGAACAAACGGATGGCCTCTGTCCGACGGCCGCCTACGGAACCTACAAAAAAAAGAAACTCCCGGTTTTTGATGTCGCTAAAAGGATACCGCTTTCACAGCTCAACGGAAAAATGGTTAAACTGCCCACCGAAACAATAACGTTCGAGAGAAGCGATTATTACAATCCCGGATTTATTGAAGTAACCCCATTGGAATTCGATGTTCCAGCTGCGAGAAAAGAATATGGCGGTCATCGAATTGGCGGAAGCGTCATTATCAACGTACTCTATTCAGCAAAAATCAAAGTCAGCGGAAACTTCGACGATCTTTATGTGATCGCAATTTGTATCGAAGGTGAATCTCTCGGAAAAATCACTCATTCCGACAAATACAATGCCGTTTCCTTTAAAAAAATTGGGCCGGTGTCCAGTGGTGATGAGATTAATGTTAAATTGGTTCTTAATGTTAGTATGCCTAATCAGGGGACAGGACTTTATATTGAAGACACCGTCCTTAGAGATTTCTTTGTGCTTCCCTTGTTTTATTCGAAAGGTTATGAGATCAAGAGCAATCGATCATCTGAAATATACACCTATTTTCGCAAAAAGGAAGAAACTTACCACAGGAACCTCCTGAACGAATACGTGAAAAATAATGCCGGTAACAATCTTAAACACACGCCCGTAATACGGTTTCTTCCCTACCTGCCGCCGGATGCTTACAAGAGGCAAGGTCCCATCGACACGGCGGCCTACCTTACCCTAGACAAAACAGGCAAAGTTCGAAAGGTCGTACTCGATTTAGAAGACATGGATGGCGAAGCGGCCGCCTGCATAACTGACGGTCTCAAAGACTGGCTCTTTCTCCCGCCCCTGAAAGAGGGAGCCCCCTACCCATTCCGCATTAAAGTCCCCTTGAAATATTGAGGACACGTGCGACGCTAAAAAGTTGAAGATTAGCTAAAATTTAATGCCGGTAGCGGTAGGTTCCTCGGAGGAAGAGGTGGTGTTTGCCGTGGAGACGGATGGCTTGGTATTGGATGAGGGGGTTGTTTTGGGGAGTGAAGTATTGGCCTGAGGGAAGGTTGAATAATCCGGGCCGTGGGTCGCCGGTGGAATTTTGGGGGCCGGAAAAATGGCCGGCGTAGGTGAGGCGGCATTCGTCGAGGAGTTTTTCTTTGGCCAGGGCCGCAATCAATTTCCCGCCAGCGGTGACGTCGAGATAGCGGATGTCCATTTCTTGTCTTAAATAGAGGCTGTCCCAAAGTTATAACCATTTGTTTTACAGTAAGTTAACTTGTTAATAAAGCTGTCATAAAGACCGTTTTTAGGGGATTTTGGGCAATTTCGATGTCTATAACACCGTCAGCCTTTCTCTTGTTTTGCATATTCAAATACAATTCTACCATAGACCTCTGTCTGACGCGATTATATTTATAACGAATAGAGGCCTTATACAGCGTTTTTGACGGAATTGAATGACTTACGTTCCCTTACAGTTCGGAGTCGAATATCTCAATTCGCAAAATTCGGGTTTTTGGGACAGCCTCTAAGTTAGAGGCTGTCCCAAAGTTATAACCATTTGTTTTACAGTGAGTTAACTTGTTTATAAAGCTGTTATAAAGACCGTTTTTAGAGGATTTTGGGCAATTTCGATGTCTATAACACCGTCAGCCTTTCTCTTGTTTTGCATATTCAAATACAATTCTACCATAGACCTCTGTCTGACGCGATTATATTTATAACGAAAAGAGGCCTTATACAGCGTTTTTGACGGAATTGAATGACTTACGTTCCCATACAGTTCGGAGTCGAATATTTCAATTCGCAAAATTCGGGTTTTTGGGACAGCCTCTATATACAACTGACACAGGCCGAGGCAGCCTTTCGTTGCGCCAAAAGCGACTTGGGGCTGCGGCCGGTCTATCACCACAAAGAAGAGCGTGTGCAAGCGCACATTCTGATCTGTTTTCTGGCTCTGGCGATGTGGCGTGCCCTGGAAAGCTGGCTGCAGGCCAAAGGCCTCGGCACCTGTGCGCGGCAAGTGTTGCACGAACTGGAAAATCTACGCTCAATGGACGTGGTGGCGCCGCTGCGAGGGGGACGCGAAGCGCGTTTACGGCTGGTAGGCAAACCGGAAAAACTCTGTGCCGACCTCCTCAAGAAAATGGGCCTAAAACTGCCCACCCGCCCCAAAATCATCCAAAATGTAGTGCAGACTAACGGCAAAAATTAATCCCGAATCCGCATAGATAAGCCCTTTAACTTTTTGAACTGTCGAAGATGGGCTAGCTTTGGGGGTGAAATTCCTGTATAATGGGTTTCATGAATCTGGAACACGATTGGCGCTATGAGGCTTTAAAAAGCCGCGATGTTCGCTTTGACGGGCGATTTTTTACCGGCGTTTTAACCACTGGGATCTATTGCCGTCCGATTTGCCCCGCCCTTACTCCACGATCTGAAAACGTCAGATTTTACCCCACCGCGGCGGCCGCCGAGGAGGCCGGTTTTCGCCCCTGCTTGCGCTGCCGTCCCGAGTCCTCACCAGGCACCCCGGAATGGATCGGTTCCTCCTCCATTGTTTCGCGGGCCTTGCGCCTCATAGCCGAGGGGACGATGGATGACTTTGGGGTGGATGGCCTGGCGGATCGCCTGCATGTCGGCAGACGGCATTTGCGGCGTCTTTTTGTTGAGCATATCGGCGCTGCGCCGATGGCGGTGGCGCAAAACCGGCGGATTGCATTTGCCAAAAAATTAATCGATGAAACGAGGCTCAGCATGGCGGAAATCGCTTTCAGCTCGGGGTTCGGCAGCATTCGGCGTTTCAATGACGCTTTTCGCAAAATGTATGGCAGACCGCCGACTTCGCTCCGGCGAACCGGATCTTTCCAGGAAAAAAACGGAAGCCATCTTAATTTGAAACTTTATTATAGGCCGCCCTACGACCACCGCTCCATTTTAAACTTCTTAAAGACCCGCGCCGTGCCTGGGATGGAATCGGTGACCGCAAACACTTATAGGAGGTCGATAAAAATCGGCCCGGCATCGGGGATATTGGAAGTTTCGTTCGTTCCTGAAAAAACCCATTTGCGCTTAACCGTTCCCGATGAATTTTCACCATTTTTGATTCATATTGTGGAAAAAGTGCGGCGGATTTTTGACCTCCGGGCGGACCCGGCCGCCATCGGCGCAGTTCTCAAAAAAGACCCGTTTTTGGCTGAATTTGTGGAAAAAAAACCGGGGCTGCGGGTGCCCGGGGCCTGGGATGAATTTGAGATAGCCGTCCGCGCCATCCTTGGGCAGCAGGTGAGCGTTAACCCATCTTCGACAGTTCAAAAAGTTAAAGGGCTTATCTATGCGGATTCGGGATTAATTTTTGCCGTTAGTCTGCACTACATTTTGGATGATTTTGGGGCGGGTGGGCAGTTTTAGGCCCATTTTCTTGAGGAGGTCGGCACAGAGTTTTTCCGGTTTGCCTACCAGCCGTAAACGCGCTTCGCGTCCCCCTCGCAGCGGCGCCACCACGTCCATTGAGCGTAGATTCTCCAGTTCGTGCAACACTTGCCGCGCACAGGTGCCGAGGCCTTTGGCCTGCAGCCAGCTTTCCAGGGCGCGCCACATCGCCAGAGCCAGAAAACAGATCAGAATGTGCGCTTGCACACGCTTTTCTTTGTGGTGATAGACCGGCCGCAGCCCCAAGTCGCTTTTGGCGCAACGAAAGGCTGCCTCGGCCTGTGTCAGTTGTATATACCACCGCCACAGCTTTTGTGGGTCTTCCTCCTGGCAGTTGGTTCGCAGCAGATAGGTCCCGTGGGCCAGTTGGGACCAATCGGCTTTGCTCTCGTCTTCGGTGATTTGCAATGCGCAGGCCCGTCCGGCGGCGTCGATTTGCACTTCTACGGTGAATATTTTTTCGGCCAGGGTGTGGCGGCCCAGCCAGCGGCCGATACGGCGTTCAACCGGATCGAGTTTCTGCCCTCGCCGACGCAAACTCAGGTCGATTTGGTCGAGCTTTTTGCGCAAACGCTCCTTTTGCTTGCTCAGCATGGCGGCTTCTTTTTGACCCCGTCCCTGGCTGCGGCAAAGCACATATTGCTCGATCTGGGGGCAGTCGGGATGTTTCACCAGTTTGACCTCCACCCCCGCCCGCACCTCGCTCCAATCGCCTTGCTCGAGCAGATCGAGGGCAAAGTTTTTAAGATGGCTCTTGGGCGTGCCCACGATGTAACGGGCCCCTTTGCCGCGCAGGTATTCGAGGTTGGCCTCGCTCACCATGCCGCGGTCCAGCACCCAGATGCGATCGGCCACCCCGTAATGCGATTCCATCAACTCGACCCTCTCCTGCACCGTGGTCACATCGGCGCGGTTGCCGTCGAAAACCTCATAGGCCAGGGGCAGCCCTTCGGGCGTCACCACCAGTCCAAGACATACCTGCTTGCAATCCGGCCGCTGGTCCCGGCTGTAGCCGCGCTGGGCCTGGGCATTGCCCTCGCACCGGCCCTCAAAATAGGTGCTCGTTATGTCGTATAAAAGAAACTCGAAACGCGTCCCAAACCAGCTTTCATAGCGTCCTTTAAGATGACTGAACAGTTCCCGGCGCAAGGGCAAGACACGATCCAGTCCGCGATACAAACGGTTGTCATAGACCTCATCCACATCCACCGCCATCAAATCCTCCAGCGCCGTCGAGCCATACCAGCGCTCGGCCAGAGCCAGCTCCGAGGCCTGTTCGCAAAAACGCCCCACCGCCAGAATCGAGGCCACCTGGGCCCAGCCCACCGACTCCCGGCCCGGCGGCAAATGCTCCTCGAAGAAACGATGCAGCCCCAGCCGCCGCCACAGCGCCAGAGCCACATACACTTTGCCAAATTGACGCACCCGCTCCACCCGTATCCGACCCAGATTCACCTGCGCCCACAACGGAGCCTCCGGTTTATCCTCGGCAAATAAATCCATCTGCTCGGCCCCCGCAGCCTCATCATCGCCATCGAGGAGCCGACCGATCTGCTCCCAACCCAACCGCTCATCCTCATCGAGCCCCGGCTCCTTGCCAATGTGGGCCACGATGCGCTGGCGCGGCCCCTTGGCTGTGCGCACCGACTCCACCAGCGTCCAGTAATCATAATCCTGGCCCTTCTTACGACGACGATGGCGACGCAAATACATCAACACCGACCCTGCACTACTTCTCCGAAAAGGCAATAGAATGGTCTGCACTACACGGCATATTCACACCCCAACCCTGACAACCATGCGCCCTACAGCACGAAAAACCCTAAAAATAATCGATTTACCCCCCCCAACTGTCGAACTCAGGTTAAAGCGGCCAGGACACTGTGCGGACGACTGGCGCGCCGATTGGGCGATGCTTTATCCAATGGCGAAAATCACGGCTCTAGCGACATTCACTATTCGTTTCCCACTCCTGATATTCTGGCCGAGGCCGATCTGAGCGGTCTGGGCCTCGTGAAAACGAGGGCGGCGGCCATCAACCGGTTGGCCGGGGCGGTGCGCGATGGGGAGCTTTCGCTGAAAACAGCTTCGGCCCTGGAAGAAGCCGTCGATGCCTTGTCCGCCCTGCCCGGCATCGGCCCATGGACTTCGCAATACATCGCCATGCGGGCGCTGGGGGAAACCAACGCTTTTCCGGCCGGCGACCTGGAATTGCTGCAAGCCATCAAAAAAATTGAGGGAACCGCCGTGACGGAAAAACAACTCGAAAAACAGGCGGAGTCCTGGCGTCCCTGGCGCGCCTATGCCGCCATTTATCTTTGGAATAGTCTCGTATCTTAATAAGAATAACCGCCTCTAAAATCAGAAAAAATTAATCATGAAAAAAACGAAATCGCTCACTTACTTCACAATTCTGGAAAGTCCCGTAGGCAAACTCCTCTTGAGAGGAAACGGCGAGGGCCTGACCGGACTCGACTTTCAGGAGGGTCCCCATCCTTTTAAACCGAAAGAGGACTGGATTCGGGATGATGCGCGCTTCGTGGAAATTGTGAATCAACTGGAGGCTTATTTCGCCGGTGATTTGAAGGAATTCGATCTGCCGCTGGCCCCGCGGGGCACGGATTTTCAAATGAGCGTATGGAAAGCCCTGCGCTCAATTCCCTACGGAGAAACGATTTCCTACGGCGCATTGGCGGAGCGAATCGGGAACCCCAAAGCGGTCCGCGCGGTGGGCGGGGCCAATGGGAAAAATCCCATCGCCATTATCGTGCCCTGCCACCGCGTGATCGGCAGCGATGGCACATTGACCGGTTTCGGGGGCGGTTTGCCCATTAAAGAAAAGCTCTTAGCCTTGGAAGGTGCCCGGTGAGTTACCCCCCGACTTTAACATGGTCCACCACGCCGACGATGACTGAGCGTAGCGGCGCGGTGGGATCGTCAACCACCTGGCGGGCGCCATTGCCTTCGTCCAGGACGAGCACTTGGTCCCCCACCCCGGCCTGGGCGCAATCGATGGCTATGACGTAATCTCCATCCGGTTTGCCGGAAAAGCCGGTCGTTTCCACAATGAG
The DNA here is from genome assembly GCA_965226205.1 of Opitutales bacterium. GTDB lineage: Bacteria > Verrucomicrobiota > Verrucomicrobiia > Opitutales > UBA2987 > JAJFLU01. The sequence continues at coordinate 11,969 of CBDDCJ010000006.1, forward strand.
TAATTTTTTGCCGTCGTAAAACGGATGGTTGATGGTGGAATACACATCCCCAATGACATTGCCGATGATCATGCGCCCTGCCCTCCGTTAATCGTGCTCACGCCGTCGATAATCCCTATGATGGTGTGATCGACCGGCACGAAGGTGATATCCAAGGCCATAGCCGCCTCGCGCCCGCCCTCGAAATTGACCAATTCGCCGGGACCGGCGGCCCTTGTCTGGTCTGCCGCCACGAGAGGATTTCCCTTGGGTTCGAGGGTTTTGTCCAAGGACTGCACCCACAGCATGGGGACGCCTTCCAGCCCCTCATAAAGCACCGAGCAAACGACGGTTCCGATGACGCGACCCAATTTCATGAACTTTATATTTACAACAAGTAGGATTTAACATCCAGATCAGAGTGATTATTTTGAGCATTCCTCGGATAGGCACAGGACGAGAAAATCACGGTAAACTTGGCGCGTAAATTGATGTGAGAAGTAAAAAAAAGATTTCTTAAATGTATCCGATAAAATATATTCGACAAATACAATAAGATAATAAAGAGAAAGCTGATAGAATGCTTCATTTTCGGGTAGTGTATAAAAAAAGAATGTTATTTTGTATTTTTATCTGTACAAATAGCGTTAGGCAGTTTATTCTTAGTGCATGGTTACTAAAATTATTAATTGTCGGCACTGTGGAAGTGAAAATATCATTAAATTTGGCAAGACGCCCAACCATAAACAGCGCTACCGCTGCCATGATTGTGGTAAACAAAGCCGCGAAAACCCCACAGTGAAATACACCGAAGAGCAAAAAGAAATGATCCTTCGAGTCTATCAGGAACGCAGCAGTCTACGCGGTTTACAGCGCGCCTTCGGGGTGAGTCCCAACACCGTTTTGAGTTGGTTAAAAAAAACGACAATCGCTGCGATCGCTCAAAAGCACGATTCTTGCGGCCCGCCGTCATGATGTCATTGAACTGGACGAACTGTGGTCTTTTGTGGGGCGCAAGAGCGATGCCCAATGGGTTTGGATCGCTCTTTGCCGACGCACCCGTCAAATCCTCTCCTATGCCATTGGGCCTCGGGATTGGTATCGTTGCCGGGAACTTTACGAGCGCCTGCCACGGGCCTACAAAAGATGTGCCACCTACAGCGACTTTTGGTCCACTTATGATGAAGTCTTTCCTCATAACCGATCCGTGGGAAAAGAAACCGGTGAAACGGCCCATGTGGAACGATGGAACAATACCCTGCGCCAACGACTGGGTCGTTTCACACGCAAAACCCTCTCCTTTTCCAAGCTTAAGAGTATGCATGAAACCTGTCTGAGACTTTTCATTCATCAATATAATCAAGAATTAGCCACCATTCCTACTTAATACACTACCCATTTTCGATATTACTAACCCAACCGAGAAAGAATCCTAAAATGAAGATAAAAATGAGAATCAACCCCATTGTTTCATAAATTCAATCAGATTCAAGACTGTGATCCGCATAAACAAAGGGACTAACGTGCAAGAAAGGTATATTGCTGAACTTCACAAAAAGTGAAGATACAAAAATGGATTGATAGAGCGTTATTATGGTTGTTTATGCCGCATTCAGAAGGTTTTTACTCAATATTTATGAAACAATGGGGTCAAGCTAAATTCAAATTTCCAATTCTTCCAAATTAATTTTTTTAATAATGAATATAATCCGACAGCAATAATAATTAAAAACGGTGGCATCAGAAAAATATAAAAAGAAAGATTGTAATTATTGTCACAGGTGTAATTGCGCAATATTCTAATTGCCCAACCAAAATGAAATATGCATCCGGACATGAATGTTACAGATAGGCTTCTTAACATTGCATACATCCCTTGAAGTTGTTCCACATAAACAGCTTTATCTTTATGATTCAACTCATCTCTACACAAAAGAAAAGCCGCCTTACGGCTTTTCATAAGTTCAAATTTATTCGGTGCGGCGATTCCGCCGACTTTGATGCCAAATCTCCGGTCTATCTGGGTCTCTAATTGTTCTCTCAGATCTTTGGGAAGAAGATATTTTTTAAGAGCATTGGGTAAATTCTCAGTTTCGCTATCTAAATATAAATCGGATGGATAACGTTTATTATGTTTTGGATTAAGTATTCTATTATCTAAAATGCTAAAAGAGAGAGCCTTAGCGGACCTACTGTGAAGGGCATGTCCGACAATATAGGCCACCACAAGACCAAGAAAAGAAAACACTAGGGGATTAGGCATTTTGTCACCGGAGATGGCAAGAAACGGACTTGTATCAATTACCGCAAATGGCAGCCACAAGAGAATCAGAAAGGCTATTCCCGGCAAGAGATAACCATAGATGTCGTAAAAATTAAAACGTTTTAACATTATCTCAGTACAATATGACTTTGCTTATCTTCACTCTTAATTTTAGATATAATATTTTTGGTAGTGTATTAAGTAGGAATGGTGGCTAATTCTTGATTATATTGATGAATGAAAAGTCTCAGACAGGTTTCATGCATACTCTTAAGCTTGGAAAAGGAGAGGGTTTTGCGTGTGAAACGACCCAGTCGTTGGCGCAGGGTATTGTTCCATCGTTCCACATGGGCCGTTTCACCGGTTTCTTTTCCCACGGATCGGTTATGAGGAAAGACTTCATCATAAGTGGACCAAAAGTCGCTGTAGGTGGCACATCTTTTGTAGGCCCGTGGCAGGCGCTCGTAAAGTTCCCGGCAACGATACCAATCCCGAGGCCCAATGGCATAGGAGAGGATTTGACGGGTGCGTCGGCAAAGAGCGATCCAAACCCATTGGGCATCGCTCTTGCGCCCCACAAAAGACCACAGTTCGTCCAGTTCAATGACATCATGGCGGCGGGCCGCAAGAATCGTGCTTTTGAGCGGTCGCAGCGATTGTCGTTTTTTTTAACCAACTCAAAACGGTGTTGGGACTCACCCCGAAGGCGCGCTGTAAACCGCGTAGACTGCTGCGTTCCTGATAGACTCGAAGGATCATTTCTTTTTGCTCTTCGGTGTATTTCACTGTGGGGTTTTCGCGGCTTTGTTTACCACAATCATGGCAGCGGTAGCGCTGTTTATGGTTGGGCGTCTTGCCAAATTTAATGATATTTTCACTTCCACAGTGCCGACAATTAATAATTTTAGTAACCATGCACTAAAAATAAACTGCCTAACGCTATTTGTACAGCTAAAAATACAAAATAACATTCTTTTTTTATACACTACCATATTTTTAAATAGATTGCCGGTTTCATTAACCCGTTCCTCATTGAGAACGACAGTTCCAACACGCTGGTGCCCACCGCCACCAACTTGAGCAAAGATATTACCTAATAATACGCTTTCAAATTCCAGCCAGGGATTTCGCATGGCGGTAATTCTAGTTCGGTTTTTTGATCGAACAATACCCGCTGAATATCGCGCATCCGGGAAAAAATGGAATGGGGCATACCTGTGGACTAATGTCTCGCCCTGAGTCACATCAAAAGTTGCGATTCCATCATCATCCAGCTTAATAGACTTTTCAATACGCTTAAGACCGAGTTTCGTCAAATTTTGCGTTAGTTCATACTTATTCTGCACCTCGTCGAGATTGGCAACTTCTTCCAGCGTCAAGTGGCGTAAGTTTCGGACAAGCCTTTCACAGTAGTTGCTCTTATCACTAAGAACTAGACCGGAGTTAATCCTGAGAGCGGGTTCTTTGCCGAAAATAGCTTGCTTCACGGAATCATATCTTGCCGCGTCTGTCCTCTCAGACCATTTGACCAGCTCCCGTAATTGTTTATTCCGGTAGTTAAATGATTCTTTTAAATGATTCCAAAGAAGCATCGCACAGGAAGGAGCAGAACTGTCGTATATAAAAGAAGGGCTTTTATTTTTTTTGTACTCGGTAAGGGCATGATCAGATAAAAATGTCGTTGGATGATGATCCGCCCAAAAATCAGCTTTTGAATGATAAAGGAAATCAACAACTGCCGCTGGTTTTTCTAAATCAGTTTCAAGCCAGGAATTTTTAAGATGATAATTTACCGAATGAAGACGGGAGCAACTCCATAGGTCGCATGATTCAAAATAATCTGAAATTAATACCGCCGAGACAATGCCGTCAAAACATGGAGAGTGAAAATAAATGTGACCTTCCTGTAACATGCCGCAATTAATCAATTATTGGATAATCTATCAGGTTATAGTTTTTTTAGGTTATAGTTTTTTTCAACTGATTTCGTCAAGGGTCGTGGCCGAGTTGCGGGTGACATTGGACTCAAAGTTAAGGAATGCCAGCATTATCAATGCCTCAGCCATTGTACATGTATAATCCTGGCAAGAAACTCCCCTCGCCTTCCAGTTCGAGGAATTTTGCCTTATTGAAAGAGGTTGTGAAATTGATTTGCTCGACCAGGCCCTCGTGGGGCGAGGCGATGATTTTTTTGATAAATTCGATTTTTCGGGAGCTTAGAAAGTTTGCCGCCATCTCCATGGCCGATTCAATTTCATGGAGTTCGCCCTGGTAGATGCTGAGACCTTTGCCCGATAAAAGGCTGTCCGCCAAACGAATCTCGATGAGACTCACATCGGTGCCTTTGAGGGCCATTTCGGCCGCCCTGATGTTGCTGGAAACAGTGTTGGTTTCCATAATGGCCATGGCCAGGGGCAGGCAGGGTGTGCGTTTACCGAATACGGCGTCATGCACATCTCCATGCACGTCCACCAGGAGGACGCTGTCCACCACGCCGCCGCCGCCCAGGGTGAGCCCGGTGTGGTAGGATTCATCCACGGAGGCCGTCGTTCCGGCGATAAGGGTGAGAAAGCGCCCACGGCTGATAGCGCCGGATTTGATGAGGTCGATGGGCGCTCTTTTGAGCATGGCGTCCGTGGTGTGCAGGCCCACGGCGATATCCTGAAATTCAACGGTGGCAATGGCGGGATACTTTTTCATCGAGTCAGATGATCCTGAAAGCGTCCACCAAAGTGCACCTGCGCCAGCGCGAAAAGGAGCGCGGGCCGGTCATTCCTTCCCCCGTGGGACTGGCGATGGTGAATGAGCAATAGCCTTCGCCATCCAGCCCGAGGCCCGCCTGGGAACGGCCGTTTTTAACGAAAATACTGCAATTGCACTCCCGCGCCATGCGGCTCAGGTTGTCGATGTTCTTCGAGTGCATGACGGCGGTGTGAAGGCAGCTACCTTCCATCGCAATGGCCAGGTCGATGGCGTAATCGGCATTTGGAACGCGCGTTACCGGCATGATGGGCATCATTTGCTCGGTCCAGAGAAGGGGATGGTCTTCATTGACCTCTACGATGCCCAACCGAATTGTATCGGGCAAATCGAGACCTATCTGCCGCAGGATGACATTGGTGTTTTTGCCGATATAAGCGGGGTTTATCCTGGCCTTTTGCCTCGGTCCCCGCATTTCCGTAAAAATGACTTTTTCCAACTGTGCCAACTGGCCGGGAGAGATGACGTAGGCATCCTGACGGTCCTGGAAGGCGTCCATCAACTGGCCGGCCACACTGGAAACAACGATGACCTCTTTCTCATTCGTGCAGATGATGTTGTTGTCGGTCGAGGCGCCCAGAACGATGCATTTGGCGGCATTGGCAATATCGGCGGTTTCATCGACCACTACGGGGGGATTGCCAGGCCCGGCGCAAATGGCCCGCTTGCCGCTCTTCTGGGCCGCTTTGACCACCCCCGGACCGCCCGTCACCACCACCAGACGGACATCGGCGTGGGCCATGAGGGCCTGGGCGCTCTGGATGGTCGGCGTGGCCACGGTGGTGACCAGGTTTTCCGGCCCGCCTTCGTTGACGATGGCTTTATTTAAAAGAACAATGGTCTGGGCGGAACAGCTCTTGGCATTGGGGTGGACGTTAAAGGCGACGCTATTGCCGGCCGCGATCATGCCAATGGAATTGCAAATGATGGTGGAAGTGGGGTTGGTCGTTGGGGTGATGGCCCCGATGACGCCGAAGGGGGCCGATTCCTGCAAGGTGAGGCCGTGATCGCCGGTGTAGGAAATGGGGTGAAGCTCCTCAATGCCGGGGGTTTTTTCCGTCACCAGGCGATTTTTCAAGACCTTGTCTTCAAACCGTCCCAAGCCGGTTTCATGGTGGGCCGCCTTGGCCAGGGGGGCCGCGTTTTCCAGCATCACCACACGAATGGCGGCAATGATCCGGCGGCGATGGTCGAGCGGGAGAGCCACCCACGACATTTGGGCTATTTTGGCCGCCGCCACGGCCGCATCGACGGTGGGAAATACGCCCAGGTTTTGGCTGGGAAGAGCAACTGAAGACGGAGCGAGGCCAGCGGGAATTCCAGCCGCCAGGGAGGCCTGCTGACTGCGGGCTATCTTTTCCGCAATGGCTTCAATTTCTTGATCGGTCAATCTTATCATCCTGAAATCTCTCCCTGCAGGATTTTCGGGAAATTTTGATTCTTAACTAATATTATATAATGGAAAAACTACTGCGTCCCGGCGGCCAAACAGATGGCGGCGAAATCGGTCGCTTTTAAAGAGGCCCCGCCCACGAGCGCTCCATCAATGTCCGGTTGGGCCAGCAGTTGGGCGGCATTGTCCGGTTTCACGCTGCCTCCGTACTGGATGCGGACGGCGTTGGCTGTCGGCGCGTCGTATAGTTCGGCCAAAAGTTGGCGAATGACGGCATGGACCGCCTGGGCTTCGTCCACCGTGGCCACTTTGCCCGTGCCAATGGCCCAAACCGGTTCATAGGCCAACACCATGCCGGCAACCTGACTGACTGAGAGCCCTTCCAATCCGCCCCTGACCTGACGATCGACGACGGCGTTGGTTAACCCGGCCTCCCGATCCTGAAGGGATTCTCCGACGCAGAGAATGGGGGTCAGCCCGGCCTCGATAACCGCTTTTGCCCTGCGGTTGACGGTCTCGTCCGTTTCCCCGAAATACTGCCGGCGCTCGCTGTGGCCGATGATAACGTGGGAAACGCCGAGTTCGACCAACATACCGAGGGCCACCTCGCCGGTATAGGCCCCCTCTTTTTCCCAATAAGCGTTTTGGGCGCAGAGGAAAAATTTTGAACCGGCCCCCTCCAGCGCGCTTCCCACCCGTTCCAGACAGGGATAGGCCGGAGCGACCCCGATTTCACAAACCGCGGTCTGCGCCAGGGCGGCCAATTCCCGCACTAATGCTTCACCCTCGGTGGGCGTCTTGTGCATCTTCCAATTACCGGCCACAATGGGCCGACGGCCGGAAGGGGGAGTTTTGGAAGCGATTTTTTGGGCGATGGCTTCTATTTCGTTATCCGTTAAGCGCATTTGAATTTATTTTTTGTAAACGATGTCTCCGCCGACTTCCCAACTATCCACGATAGCCAGGATAACGGCGTCGCAGGGCCGGTTGTCGGTCGCTTCAGTCTGCCGGGCGGAACTGCCGGTGGCGATGAGCACGTATTCATCGACTCCGGCGCCGACAGCGTCCGCTGCCACCACTTGCCCTCCGGTTTCCTGGCCGGAGCTATCGAGGTATTTTACGAGGAGGAGCTTGAGCCCATCCATGCTGGAAACTTTTTGGCTCGCTACCAGTGTGCCGACTATTTTTCCGAGATTCATATCAATACAAGCTAGCTAGATAGATATCCAGCCAGACAGGTTTAGGCCGGGCAGGGACCGTGATCGTGATCCAAGACGCCCTGGCCCTCTGTTCGGCTGGGAAATTGAGGTCTATTAAATTATTTATTTTTTGCTTCCGGCCCGCGGAGTGCGGCCCAGCGGCAGTACCTGATCGATGTTGGCGTGCGGGCGCGGGATGACGTGCACGGCCACTACTTCTCCCACCCGTGCGCCGGCGATTTGCCCGGCATCGCAGGATGCTTTTACCGAGGCGACGTCGCCCCGGACAATTACCGTTATGTAGCCGCCACCGGTTTTCTCGTAAGCAACGAGATCCACCTTGGCCGCCTTTACCATCGCGTCGCCAGCTTCCACAGCCGCGGCAAACGATCTTGTTTCCACCATTCCTAATGCTTCTGCCATTTTATTCTATTCTCCTATTGTTTGTTTAAGTTTCTTGCGCAGTTTTTGTGCGATTAACAAAAATTCGATATTCTAGCGTTTCATTTCCCGGCCATCGATATCCGCAATGGCTTGTTCGGCGGCTCTGTAACCGACTTCCATGTCGGCCTCGTCACCCCCAAGGTAAAAACGCCCGAATGAGCCGAAGGTCCTGACCTCGAGGATGTTGATGTTGGCCGCTTTTTCCGCCTCGTTGGCCGCAATGGCGGCATAACCGGCCGGGGCCACCTCCATTATGTAAAGGGTTTGACCGGGTAATATCATGTTTCCATGCCGGGTCTTGTTGATCAATTGAGTGTGATAATCGGATATATTGCGGATCAATTGGCTGGTCGAGATTTGTGGTTTGAGGCGGTCATCTTCTTTGAGGCCGAGCGCTTCGAGAATGGCTGCGCCAGCCTGGCGAACATCGGCCTGGGAATGGGAGTGCACTTCGAGCATTCCAAAGACCCGCTCGATAATCATCATGCCGGGCCGGACGTCGGTCGCTTTCAAAGCGATGTCGGTTACCCGGTTGATTTCCATTCCGGGCGATATTTCGATGAAAAGCGAGGCTTGGCCGGGAACTGGCAGGTAGCCTCCCGCAATGGTGGCGATAAACGAGGCAAACTGCGGCTGCAGGCTGTCCAGAAAGGTGTAGGTTCTTAATTCAACCATGTGAGATTTTTCCTTCTATTTATTAATTTGATGCCAGTTCGATAGCTCTTTTGACGATTTTAATGCCGCTGCTGGCACCGATGCGGGTGGCTCCGGCCCGAATCATTTTGACTGCGTCTTCATAGGTGCGCACACCCCCGGAGGCTTTCACTCCCAGTTTTTTCGAGGCCACTGTTTTGGCCATCAGGGCGATATCTTCCACCGTGGCCCCGGCGGAACCGAACCCGGTGGATGTTTTCACGAAATCGGCCCCGGCTTTCATGGCCAATTCACAAACGCGGACTTTTTCACGATCGGTTAAAAGACTGGTTTCCAGAATCACCTTGAGTAAAGCGCTGCCATCGCGGCAGGCCTCGGCCACAGCGCGGATATCTTTCAATACGAGGTCCTCATTTCCGCTTTTCATGGCCCCCACATTGATCACCATATCGATTTCTCCGGCCCCTTCGCGGATGGCCCGGCGGGCTTCCATGGCCTTGGTTTCCGGCGGGTTGGCGCCTAGGGGAAACCCGACCACGCAGCAGACTTTGACATCGGTCCCGGCCAGGGCGGTTTTGGCCTGCCGGGCGTAGGCGGGATTCACGCAGACTGAATAAAAGTGGTACTGCCGGGCTTCCTCGCTCAGTTTCTGCACGTCTCCCAGGGATGCCTCCGATTTCAAAATGGTGTGGTCGATCATTTGGGCGATCTCGTCCGGGCCGATGAATGCGCCGTTGCCTTGCGCCGGTGGATTGCCACCCCAACTGGTTAATTCCCGTACCCGGCGGGAAATACGTTCGAGGTCGTGGGGATGAATTTCCTGCCCGCCGGGGACACTGTCCGCATCCGCCATGGCCGCGGTTGGTGAATAATTTCCTTTTTCGATATTGCGGATGAGCCGCACCCGCCGCAGGTGCCTTTCTTCCGTGCATTCGGTTTCCAGAAAAGCGTCCAGTATTTTCTTGGCCTCGTAAATATTGGTTTGGCCGGACCCGAGGGTGAGGACGTTGGCGCCGTTGTGTTGGCGCGAGTTGCGGGCCAGCGTTTCATTGTAGCAAGCCGCCGCCAGAATGCCCGGCACTTTGTTGGCCACCATGGCCGAGCCAATGCCCGCGCCATCGACCAGGACCCCGAAATCGCAGTCGCCGGCAGCCACCATGGCAGCGACTTTTTTGGCAATATCTGGGTAATCGACCGGAGTTTTTCCATGAGTTCCGCAATCGCGCACCTGATGGCCCTTGCTCAGGGCGTAGGCCAAAAGGTCCTGTTTCAATTCAAATCCGCCGTGGTCGCCGCCCAACGCGATTTTGTAGTGCTTTCTCATTAAGAATTTTCAATATCCTCCACCCATCGAAAAGGGTCAACGCGTTTGTGCTTTGAGGCCCGTTTTGGCCGTTATTTGATGCCGGGAAGCATGATTTTGGAGAAATTTGCCCGTGGACATGGCGATTTTGTCACCAGTTGGTAACATTTTCTGGATACTGGCCGCTGGATGGGGGTTTAGGTGTCGGGTTTCAGGTGTCAGGATGGTTTGGATTTGCCGCTGGCGGGTGAAAATTGACCGTTGACCTCTTTGGACTTTTTGACGGTCGATGTTGGATGATTGAAATTAAAAAATTTGCAGTTTATAATCAAATCATCTAGTTCCTTGGCAGATGATGGGGAAGGAGTGAAAAATGGATATTCCGAAATCTTATATTACCGATGAAAAGGGGTCGATTAAAGCTGTCATGATCGATTTCAAAACTTTTAAAAAGATTGAAGGTATTATTGTCGATCAAGGGCTTGCGAAAGCAATGATGAAAATCGAAGATGAAGGTGAAATTGGTTTGGAGGAAGCAAAAATACTGTTGAAAAATTGATGGATGGATGCGTCCTGAGATATTACCAAATGTTGTCTACGGGAGGGTGGATGCTGGATGTTGGATGCAGAGGATGACGAAGAGGAAGATGATTGTGATTGGGCCTGGAGGTCGCGGTATTGACCATTGAACCGTTTGGGTTTTGCAAGCCGCGGATTTTCGATTGTCTTTGTTTCAAAATTACGTTTACTTATTAAACTAAAGCTTATTGATGGGGATAGCTCGTCCCAGACTTTGGGAACCTGAATTGAGGGAAAAGAATGAGTGAAAAACCCACAGTTTATATCGAGACGACCATACCAAGTTTTCTTACTGCCCGGCCATCGAATAACTTAGTAATTGCCGGCAAGCAGGAAGTGACTCGGCAATGGTGGGAGAAAAGGAAGGAGAAGTATCATCTTTATGTATCACAGTATGTTTTGGATGAAGCTTCTGGCGGTAACGAAGCTGCGGTGAGGGAAAGATTGAATGCGCTTGATGGAATAGAATTACTTGAAGTCGATGACGAAATTATACGATTGGCCGGGATTATCATGGCTACTGGACTGATCCCGCCGAAAGCTGAAACTGATGCTGGGCATATTGCAGTAGCCACCAGGCATGGAGTTGATTTCCTGATTACCTGGAATTGCGCGCATATTGCCAATGCGGAATTTTTGATTAGATTAAATTATACAGTTTCGGAAGCAGGATATTTCTTGCCAACGATTTGTACGCCAGATGAACTTTTTGGAGGAGAAGAATATGAAGGATGATTCAATTGTCGCGGAGGTCAGAAAAAACAGGAGGGCCATTCTTGAGTCCTACGATTGGGATTTCGAGAAAATGTCTCGTGATGTCATGAAAAGACAATGGCAAAGCGGTCACAGAGTAGTGAGTCCCAAGAAAAGGGAACCCCACCAAGGCGTTGCGCCTAATGCTTATTCGTTACGAAAAAAAGGATAGGCGAACTCGAGGTTAGACTGTTTTCCACCTGAAAGGGGGGATGCATGTGACATGATTCTTGATGCTGGATGGAGATTTGGAGGATTTTTTTTGGTCTTTGGTTTGGGTTATTGACCATTGAATCGTTTGGATTGTTGCTAACCTCTTGATGCTCAAGGGGAATGATTAGAATTAAAAAAAATGCATTTTTTTCAAAAAAAAGCTTGCGGTTTGTTAAAAAATGTGTCTATATGTTCACTATTATGAAAAACCGACCTAAATCCCAATATTTTTTAAAACCGCAGATTGAGGATGTCGCTTCGCTCGGTACGCAGATGAACGCTGGTATCCTATGGAACGTGCCTATCGAATGGCACTAAAAATAATTCATTTTTAACCACGGATAACACGGATTTTCACAGATAGAAAAAATGGTTTGATCAAAGATCAAATCTATAATCTGTGCCCATCTGCGGAATCTGTGGTTGAAATATTTGAGAATGAACACCAATGCCTTGTAAAACCGCAGATTTGAGGATGTCGCTTCGCTCGGCACGCAGATGAACGCAGGTTTAATATGGAAAGAATATTTCGATTGTTGTTTGACAATTTATCCGTGTCTATCTGTGTAATTCGTGGTTAAAAATTTGAATTTGATTTAATTTAGCATGACATGACTACAATAAGCAAAGACCAAGAAAAAGAGGAGAGAATCGAAGAACACTCGTTCCAGGCGGAGGTAACTCAGCTTCTGGATATAGTGGTCCATTCCCTTTACACCAATAAGGAGATTTTTGTGCGCGAGTTGGTTTCCAATGCCTCCGATGCGCTGGAAAAGCTCCGGCATGTGCAATTGGTCGAAAAGGAGATATTTGACGATAAGCTGGAACTGGAAATCAACCTGACGACCGATGAAATGGCGGGAACGATCACCTTCCAGGATTTCGGCGTGGGCATGAATCGCGCGGAATTGGTGGAAAATCTCGGCACCATTGCCCATTCCGGCTCGAAGGCTTTTTTGCAGGCGTTGAAGGAGGGCCCGGAATCTACAAGTGAACTTATCGGGCAATTCGGAGTCGGTTTTTACAGCGCCTTCATGGTGGCCGAAGAGGTGAAGGTTTATACCCGTTCATGGCAAAAAGAGGGCGAGCATCTGGTCTGGACCAGTGATGGGACGGGAAATTATCAAATTGAAACGGTCGAGGGGCAGCGCCGGGGCTGCAAGGTGGTCATGCGGCTCAAAGAGGAGGAAAAGGATTTCTCCAAAGAGGCCGCCGTTAAGGACATTTTGACCCGCTACTCGAGTTTTGTGCAGTTTCCCATCAATCTGAACGGAGAGCGGGTCAACAAAATCCAGGCCTTATGGCTGCGCAATAAAAACGAAATCAAGGAGGAGGAATATACCGAATTTTATAAATTTCAGGCCAATGCTTTTGATGAGCCGAGCACGCGAATGCATTTCAGCGCGGATGCCCCCCTGGCCATTAACGCCTTGCTTTTCGTACCCAAAACGAACATGGAAAAGATGGGTTTTATGCGGCTGGAGCCGGGCGTGAGCCTTTATTGCCGCAAGGTGCTGATCGATGCCAAGCCGGAAGGGCTGCTGCCCGAATGGCTCCGCTTTTTAAGGGGGGTGGTCGATAGCGCTGATTTGCCTCTTAATATTTCCCGCGAAACCATGCAGGACAGCGCTCTGGTTCAAAAATTAAACAAATTGCTGACGCGCCGGTTTCTCAAGCACCTGGAGGGCATCGCCAAGAAAAACCCCGATCATTATCTGGAGATTTACAAAGCTCAGGGGATATTTTTGAAAGAGGGAATTACTTCGGACTTCAGCCACCGCGAACAATTGGGCAAATTGCTGCGTTATGAGACTTCCCATAGGGGGGAGAAGGAGTTTACCAGTCTGGCGGATTATGTCGAGGGCATGAAAGAGGGCCAAAAGGAGATTTATTATTATTTTGCCCCCAACCGCGAAACGATCGAAGCGGGGCCATATCTGGAAGCGTTCAAGGCGAGTAATCTGGAAGTCCTCTTTCTCTATGAGCCTATCGATGAGTTCGTCATGAGCCACCTGAATGAGTACGACGGCAAACCGCTGGTGTCGGCGGATCAGGCCGAGGTGCAAATTGAGAATTTAAGCCAAGACCAAAGCGATGCGGAACCGTTGACCAGGGATGAGGAAACCCAATTGTGCGAATGGATTAAAAAACAGCTTGAAGATCGCGTTGACAAAGTTACCGGAAGCAAGCGATTGGTGGACAGTCCGGCCATTGTCCTGAATGCCGATAAAATGATCTCGCCCACCATGCGCCGCATGATGAAAGCCATGCAACAGGATGTCGCCGATCAGCCCAAGGTCAATCTGGAGATCCACCTAAGCCATCCACTGGTTAAAAATCTCTTCACCATTTATGAGAAAGAAGGCGAACTGGCCGGGCAGGTTGTGGAACAAATTTACGATACCGCCCTGGTGGCGGCGGGTTATAATGAAGACCCCCGCGGGATGGTGAACCGAATCTACAACCTCCTGGAACAAGTTACCCGGAGAGAATAAAATCTATCCCAAACAAAACTGTTCCGCCGGTTTGGAGGGCTTATTTACCCTTCACGGAAAAAAGTGAAATGGCGAACCGAGTGTCGATGCTGCGCAGCCTCATGCTGATTTCCCGGGCCAGGTTCATGAGGATCAAGGTGTAGATTTTCGGGTGGTTGCGCCAAATTCGGGAGAGATTTTTCTGCGAAAGAACCAGAACAATCGAGTCTTCCAGAGCTCGCACCGTAGCGGAACGGGTGTGCAAATCGATGATCGACATCTCTCCGAACGTTTCACCCTTTCCCAGGGTGGCAATCTGTTCGGCATCGCCGTCACTGGCACCGGGAATGGTTTTAAGGATCTCAACAGAGCCTTCAACAATTAAAAAGAGGCAATTCCCCGGATCCCCTTCGATGACGATTTTTTTTCCTGCTTCATGAAGGTGAGGAATTTTATCAATTCTTCATCTTCGATGCCTCCAAAGAGAGCATGGGATTGAAGAAATTTCAAAGTGACTGTATTGGCGAATTTTTTTGGCATTGAGTTAAAAAGAATGTTGAAATGATGCCCTCGCCAACGCTCCAGGCATTGGGCCGCCTTTCCCCCAATTGTTTTAAGTCTCTTTAATATAAAGAAATTTTTTGAATTTGTCGAGATTTTGCTAACCTATCTGAAAATCCTGACCGGTGGCTTTCACCCCAAGGCCACATCCAGCGCCATCATGACGGTAAAACCAAGCAATGTTCCCATGGTGGCAATATCCGTGTTTTCGCCTAATTGGGATTCGGGTATTAACTCTTCAACCACGACAAATATCATCGCTCCGGCCGCAAAAGAAAGGGCGAAAGGCAGGATGGGTTTCATTAAGATCACCGCCGCGGCTCCAGTAACTCCGGCGATCGGTTCCACCGCTCCGGATATTTGCCCATACCAAAAACTTTTCGTCCGAGACATGCCTTCCCGGCGCAATGGAAGGGACACGGCGGCCCCTTCTGGAAAATTTTGGATGCCAATTCCGATGGTCAAAGCGATGGCTCCGGACAGCGTGGCCGAGGGAAACCCGTTGGAAAGGGCGCCGAACGCGATCCCCACGGCCAATCCTTCCGGGATGTTGTGCAGGGTGATGGCCAAAACCAAAAGGATGCATCTGCGCCAGGAGATTTTCGGGCCTTCCGCCTTTTCCAGGGAAAACCCGATGTGGAGATGGGGCAGCAGTTTGTCCACCGCCAAAATAGTAAACCCTCCGGCTAAAAACCCAGTTGCGGCTGGGAGCCAGTGAGGGAATCCCATTTCCCCGGCAATTTCGATGGATGGGATTAATAGCGACCAGATGCTGGCGGCGATCATCACCCCGGCCGCTTCAATTCTCACTTGAACTTGCCAACTTAAATCGATCCGTACACTCTCGCTCAATCAGGTCTATGTATCATCAAAAAATACCGGCGTCAGAATTCGCCAATCGATTCAAAAGCGGTTGCAGATGGCTGCTCATCGTTTTTATTGCCCTGAACTTGGGGATTGACGGCCTCCTCGGTGTGGAGAGAGACACCATCTCCTACCGGGGAAATCTCATCGTAGATGGGCAATCTTTTAACGGAACCGGCCTGTTCAAATTCGCCCTGCTGGATCAAAATGACAAGGTTTTGTGGGGCAGCTCGGCAATGGATGCTTCCGGCATACCCAACCAGGCTAGCGAACTTCCAGTGTCCGGGGGCGTTTATACGGTTTACCTCGGTTCTGCGGATCAAAATATGCCTCCTTTGACCGACTCTGTAATAAACGCCTTCCCAAATCTGACTCTGCGCATCTGGTTTAACGACGGAAAAAACGGTTTTCAAAGACTGGAGCCCGATCAGAACCTCGCCCAGGCTCCCCAAAAAATGGTAGTTGGGGAAAGCCGCAAAGCTGCCGCCAAAACCGCTCCGAAAACCAAAGCCGCGGAGGCTGAAGCTTCGACCCGAAATAGGCAAAGTATCGGCGGATCAGCAAAAATCTTTCGGTTCCCGGATCCGCTCCGATTTGGGGCTGGCAGTTCCCACGCCAAAATCGTCCTCATCGAATACTCCGACTATGAATGTGGGCACTGCCGGATGTTTCATGAGATAACATTCCCGAAAATTAAGGAAGAATATGTCGATACCGGGCTGATTTACTTTTTGAGCGGAAATTTCCCCTTAAACAACCACCGGCACTCCCAAAAAGCGGCCGAAGCTTCCTATTGCGCTGGCGATCAGGGTCAATATTGGGCCATGCGGGATTTACTTTTCGAAAACAATATGAATTTGGGGGCTGATACCTTCAGGTCTTTGGCCACTGAATTGGGTCTCGATCTGGAACAATTCCGGGCTTGCCTTGAGAGCAGCGTGTACACCGGGGAAATACAGAAAGAAAAAATGATAGCGAAAAGCCTGGGCATTCGCCAGACTCCAAGCTTCATCCTCGGACATCCTGGGGAAACGGGCGATGTCGAAGGCGAACTCCTGGCCGGATCCCGCTATTGGACGGAATTCAAGCGCCAGATTAACCTATTGCTGGAACAGCCTTAATTAGAGGCTGTCCCAAAAATATAAAGATTTTGTAGTCAACTGGATGACGTTTATAAAAATAGCCGGAAAGAGCATTTTTTTGCTCGCTCCGGCTAAAAAAGGGTTCTATAATTGCGTTAGCGAAAATCAATATAGCCCTTTCTATGAAAAATATAGCCATCCAATGCCTCCTGCGTCCAGCTTTAACTATGGTCGACCGTTGCCTCGATTACGATAACTTTCGCGCCACCATCGAGCGTATCGACCGGCTGCTGATCGATTCGGAGGTGGAATCGCAGGGCGTTGATCTGGCCTTGGAAAGAGGCCAGCCAATGAGTGTAAAGGCCCGGCAAAAGCGGGCTAATTTTGCCCTCAAGGCGTTGCGTATGGAAACGCTGCGTTATCTACTCGGTGGGATTTCGTTTCGGCATTTGTCGAGGGCTCTGGGCAGCAGCGATCTGTTGGCTGACTTTTGTCGTGTCCGCCATATCGACGGCATAAGGGGCATCTCCAAGAGCACCCTGGAACGGGCCTCGAAGTTTTTCAGCGAAGAGCAGTTGAGGGCCTTGCACCGGACCTTGACTGAGGTTGTGGGCGATGCCGATCTGGCCCGGCAGGTGGTGGGATTGGACAAGCCGATAGACACCACCATTTGCCTGATCGACGGCACCTGTTTGGAGGTCAACATTCATTGGCCGACGGACTGGGTGCTGCTCAAGGATGTAGCGGGCACGCTGCTCAAAGCGATCCGGCTGATCCGTGAGAAGGCCGGTTTGCGCCATCGCATGCCGATCGAACCGGAGCCCTTGGCTCGGCAGATGAATCGGCTGTGCATACAGATGACCCACAGCCGGCGGCGAAAGGACAGCGCGCGGCAACGCAAGGGTATCTTGAGGCAGATGAAAAAGCTGCTCAAACGGATCGGGGAGCATGCCCGCAGTCACCGGGAATTATTGCAAGCCTGCTGGGAGCAAAGCGATTACAGCGAAAAACAGGTCCAACAGATCCTTACCCGGATGGAGCGCATGAGCGAGCTAATCCCGGTGGTCATCAAGCAAGCGCACGAGCGAATCATTGGCGGCCGCCAGGTGAAAAACGCAGAGAAAGTTTTGAGTGTTTACGAACCCGATGCGCAGGTGATTGTGCGAGGCAAAGCGGGCCAAGAGGTTGAGTTTGGCAACACCCTGTTTTTGGGTGAAAGCGTTGAAGGATACCTGCTGGACTGGAAACTCTACGGCAGCCGGACGCCAAGCGAAAATGAACAAATGCAAGAGAGTTTGCAAAGACAGAACCGCTTCAACCTAGCCGAATCCATAGCGGCCATGTGCGCGGACCGGGGATTCGCCTCCCAGCGGGCCCGCCGGCAGTTAGCCCAGGAGGGCATCTACGATGCGCTCTGTCCACGCGATCCGAAGCAGTTGAAAAAACGGATGGAGGAACCACACTTCAGGCAATTGCAAAAGCGCCGGGCCAGCACCGAAGGGCGGATCGGGGTATTGAAGAATCGCTGGCAGGCCGGGCGATTGCGCAGCAAAGGCTTTGCCAACCGCTCGATCAGCGTAGCCTGGTCGGTCCTCTCGCACAATCTATGGAAAGTGGCCAAGATGCTGGCCCAGCAAGATGAACTAAAAACCAAAGCGGCGGCCTAAATAAAGAGCGGAAAAGCAAGGACAATACTTTTTCACAGGCCTACTGTCGGCCCATACAAAGAAAACCAGGCAAACGGACCCCAAAACCAGAATCCTAACGTCATAGGAGAGCAAAGTCACCCCCTCCCAAAAGAAAATACCACTAAAATGAACACTCTTCAAAATCCCCTCGCAAAAATCACCCTTTTGGGACAGCCTCTAGCTAATTTAATACGACTACCTGAGGGATAATTTTGCGCCATCTTAGTAATTTTCTATTCTTTAACAGCGGTTTTGGAGAAGATCGCAATGTTTAGGGGGAGAGCTATTGCCTATCTCGGTTTGGCTTTGGGGCTGGTGGCCGCCCGCTTTGCCCTCGGCGGCCTCGAATGGACCAGCGGCGTTGATTTGCACACTCTGCAGGAATTGGCCTCAACGATTCTGGCCCTGATCGTGGCCGGAGTGGCCATGGCCCGGTTTTATGCCAAAAAGACCAGCATGTTCCTGTTTATCGGGTGCAGTTTTCTGGGGGCGGGTTTGCTGGACGGTTACCACACCTTTATCACCAGCCAATGGTTCCACCAGTATTGGCCTTCGGACCTGTCCAATTTGATACCCTGGAGTGGGAATGTCTCCCGCATTTACCTGGGGGTCCTCCTGCTCCTGAGTTACTGGATTGGGAGAAAAAAGAAACCGATGGACGCAACCGTATCGGTCGAGGGAAAATTCGTTATCTTTGGCATCGCTTTACTGATTCTTGTCCTTTTTGGGTTTTTCTATCTGACCACACTTCCTTCGGCTTATTTTACAGAATTGTTTCTGGGAAGGCCGCAGGACCTGGTAGTCGCTGTGCTGTTTTTATTCGCGTTGATCGGCTTTTTACGCGAGGGCGGCTGGAGGCGGGATCCATTTAAGCACTGGTTGGTTATCTCGCTCTTTCTCGGTTTTGCCGGCCAGGCTCTTTTCATGCCTTTTTCCTTTCGGTTATTTGACCCGATGTTCGATCTTGCTCATCTGCTTAAGTTAGGCAGTTACCTATGCGTCCTTACCGGCCTGTTTCTGAGCATGTTCGACCTATTCGTTCAGGCTGAAGGGGGGAAAAGCGAACTGGCAAGAATCAATGATTCGCTGCAAAGGGAATCCGAGCAGCGCAGGCAGGCCGAGGCGGAGGTCCGTCAGCTCAACGTTGGTCTGGCGGAGTCTGTCTCCGAGCGCACGGCCAAATTAGAGAAGGTTCTCCTGGATTTGCAAACCCAGGAGGCGCAGGTCAGGGCCACACTGGATACCGCCGTTGTCGGCATTATCACGATCACAGAGTTTGGAATTGTTGAATCCCTCAACCAGACGGCCTGCGAAATATTTGGTTACGCCCGCGAGGAAGTTGTCGGGCGCAACTTAAAAATGCTCATGCCCGAGGAGGAACACAGCCGTCATGAGCAGGGGCTTCAACGCTACCGGAAAACCGGTCAGAAAAAGATCATCGGTATAGGAATTGAGGTGATGGCCAAACGCAAAAATGCAGAAATATTCCACATGAGCCTGGCAGTTAGTGAGGTTAATATATCCGGGCGACGGGTATTCAACGGCATCGTGCAGGACATCACCGAGCGAAAGATAGCCGAAGAGCGCATTCGGGAACAGGAAACGCGCCTGAGGACCATCCTCGATACGGCCGGGGAGGGGATTATCAGTTTTGACAAGGCCCTAAGGATTCTATCTTTTAACCCGGCAGCCCATCGGATATTCGGTTACGAAGAAGGGCAAGCTGAAGGCAAAAACATCTCCTTGCTGGTGGCCAAATCCGACCGTGCCTATTATTTTAAGCACCTGAAATATTATCTTGTGAAAGGCAGGAAAACCCTGCCCGGGAAGCCAAGGGAAATTTTGGGCCTGCGCAAGGACGGCTCTTTTTTTCCCATCGAAGTCACCGTCGATGCGGTTCGCATCAACGGTGACTATCTGTTTATCGGGATGGTGAGGGACATCACGGATCGCAAAAATGCGGAATCCGCCCTCGAAGAGACTCGCAACCGGCTGGAGCTGGCCATGAGAGGTTCCAACCTGGGGATTTGGGATGTAAACCTGAAAACCAGAGAGGCCACTTACGATGAACGCTGGGCCAACATGCTCGGCTACAAGCTTGAGGAAATAGAACAAACGGCTGATTTTTTCGATTCCCTTTGTCATCCTGACGACATTCAAAGTGCCACCGAAGTCTGGTTGCAGTACAAGAGAGGTGAAAGGCAATATTACAATGCGGAATTGCGCTTACGGACGAAGGACGGCGGCTGGAAATGGATATTAACTCACGGTCAATTCGTTGAATTTGATGAAGACGGCAATCCAATTCGGGCCGTGGGCATCCACCAGGATATAACGGAACGCAAAGAGGCAGAGGAGGCCATTCGGGGGAGTGAGGAACGCTACCGCAGTTTGTTTGAAAATTCACCCATTCCTCATTGGGAGGAGGATTTTTCCGCCATCAAGGACTACATCGACAGTTTGAGGTCTGCCGGAGTAAGTGATTTTCGGGAATATTTCAAGAATCATCCTGAATCCGTCAACCTGTGCAGTGACATGCTCAAAATATTAAATGTGAATCAGGCCACAGTAAAACTTTTTAAGGGGCAGGACAAAACCGATTTTATCCATTTTGCTGAAATATCACTAAGCAATGAGGTTTACCATGTCCTGCGGGAAGAGTTGATCGCATTGTGCGAGGGCAAGACTGTATTTGAAAGCGAACTTAGAGGCAAGGACATGGAGGGAAATCCCTACCATGTAATACTAACCCTGTTCGTAATTCCCGGATTTGAGGATACGTGGTCCAAAGTAGTCATCACCAATGTGGATATTTTGGGGCTACGAGAAGCCGAGGAGCAGGCCGCCCGTTTGGGTTATATATTAGAGGAGTCTTTGAATGAAATTTATATTATTAACGCTTTGGGCCTTAAGTTTGTGCAAGTCAACCGAGGCGCTCGTGAAAATCTTCACTACAATAGCGAGGAGTTGGCTGAACTCACTCCGCTGGATATTGAACCAGGATTTACCCTGGCATCTTTTGAAGAAATGATCAGGCCTCTTCGATCCGGAGAGACTGAAAGGGTGCATTTTTCTACCGTTCACAAACGGAGAGACGGATCGACCTACCCAGTGGAAGCGTATTTGCAAATGTCCACCTATGGTTTCGATGCTGTATTCGTGGCCATCGTTGAAGATGTAACGGAAAAGAAAATAGCCGAGCGTGAGCTTCGCGATAATGAGGCACGACTTTCCACGATCCTCAATACGGTGGCTGACGGCATCGTCGTGTTCGACCAAAGCAAACGTATCCAAATCTTTAACCCGGCGGCTGAAAATATGTTCGGATATTCATCCAAGGAAATAATAGACGCCGATTTTTGTTCGATAATAACGGAAGAATACGTAAGTAAATGCGAAGAATTATTTATAAGATTATTTAAATATGGAGAAAGTGAATTGGAGGGGACACCGCAGGAGGCTGTGGGATTGCGCAAAGACGGTTCCAGTTTTTCCATGGAGATAACCATAAGCGTGGCCGAAGTGGATGGCCAAACCAGAGTAATAGCCTTGGTCAGAGACATTACAGAGCGAAAGAAAATACAGCTGGAACTTGAAAACCACCGGCAAAACCTCAAATATACTGTGGAAGCCCGCACTGCTGAATTACGCCAATCTATGGAAAGACTGATAGACGCCAACCTGCGGCTGGAAGAAGCCAATAAGCACCGCAGCCGATTCATTTCCTCCATGAGCCATGAGTTGCGCACCCCCTTGAGCGCCATCCTGGGGTTTGCCGATCTATACAAAAAGAATTATGGCCCCACTGCCGACGAGAGGCAAAATACCTACATTGATAATATTTTCGATGCCGGCAAACATTTGCTCAACCTTATCAACAATATTCTCGATCTGGCTAAAATCGATTCGGGAAAAATGGAAATCGAGCTGGATGTATTCCCCCCAGGGGACTTCATCGAAGGAATTTTGAAAATCATGAGCGCACAGTTCAAGGAAAAGGATCTGAAGGTGGAGGCTTTCATAGATCCTTATCTTAGAGGCTGTCCCAAAAATATAAAGATTTTGTAGTCAACTGGATAACGTTTATAAAAATAGCCGGAAAGAGCATTTTTTTGCTCGATCCGGCTAAAAAAGGGTTCTATAATTGCGTTAGCGAAAATCAATATAGCCCTTTCTATGAAAAATATAGCCATCCAATGCCTCCTGCGTCCAGCTTTAACTGTGGTCGACCGTTGCCTCGATTACGATAACTTTCGCGCCACCATCGAGCGTATCGACCGGCTGCTGATCGATTCGGAGGTGGAATCGCAGGGCGTTGATCTGGCCTTGGAAAGAGGCCAGCCAATGAGTGTAAAGGCCCGGCAAAAGCGGGCTAATTTTGCCCTCAAGGCGTTGCGTATGGAAACGCTGCGTTATCTGCTCGGTGGGATTTCGTTTCGGCATTTGTCGAGGGCTCTGGGCAGCAGCGATCTGTTGGCTGACTTTTGTCGTGTCCGCCATATCGACGGCATAAGGGGCATCTCCAAGAGCACCCTGGAACGGGCCTCGAAGTTTTTCAGCGAAGAGCAGTTGAGGGCCTTGCACCGGACCTTGACTGAGGTTGTGGGCGATGCCGATCTGGCCCGGCAGGTGGTGGGATTGGACAAGCCGATAGACACCACCATTTGCCTGCTCGACGGCACCTGTTTGGAGGTCAACATTCATTGGCCGACGGACTGGGTGCTGCTCAAGGATGTAGCGGACACGCTGCTCAAAGCGATCCGGCTGATCCGTGAGAAGGCCGGTTTGCGCCATCGCATGCCGATCGAACCGGAGCCCTTGGCTCGGCAGATGAATCGGCTGTGCATACAGATGACCCACAGCCGGCGGCGAAAGGACAGCGCGCGGCAACGCAAGGGTATCTTGAGGCAGATGAAAAAGCTGCTCAAACGGATCGGGGAGCATGCCCGCAGTCACCGGGAATTATTGCAAGCCTGCTGGGAGCAAAGCGATTACAGCGAAAAACAGGTCCAACAGATCCTTACCCGGATGGAGCGCATGAGCGAGCTAATCCCGGTGGTCATCAAGCAAGCGCACGAGCGAATCATTGGCGGGCGCCAGGTGAAAAACGCAGAGAAAGTTTTGAGTGTTTACGAACCCGATGCGCAGGTGATTGTGCGAGGCAAAGCGGGCCAAGAGGTTGAGTTTGGCAACACCCTGTTTTTGGGTGAAAGCGTTGAAGGATACCTGCTGGACTGGAAACTCTACGGCAGCCGGACGCCAAGCGAAAATGAACAAATGCAAGAGAGTTTGCAAAGACAGAACCGCTTCAACCTAGCCGAACCCATAGCGGCCATGTGCGCGGACCGGGGATTCGCCTCCCAGCGGGCCCGCCGGCAGTTAGCCCAGGAGGGCATCTACGATGCGCTCTGTCCACGCGATCCGAAGCAGTTGAAAAAACGGATGGAGGAACCACACTTCAGGCAATTGCAAAAGCGCCGGGCCAGCACCGAAGGGCGGATCGGGGTATTGAAGAATCGCTGGCAGGCCGGGCGATTGCGCAGCAAAGGCTTTGCCAACCGCTCGATCAGCGTAGCCTGGTCGGTCCTCTCGCACAATCTATGGAAAGTGGCCAAGATGCTGGCCCAGCAAGATGAACTAAAAACCAAAGCGGCGGCCTAAATAAAGAGCGGAAAAGCAAGAACAATACTTTTTCACAGGCCTACTGTCGGCCCATACAAAGAAAACCAGGCAAACGGACCCCAAAACCAGAATCCTAACGTCATAGGAGAGCAAAGTCACCCCCTCCCAAAAGAAAATACCACTAAAATGAACACTCTTCAAAATCCCCTCGCAAAAATCACCCTTTTGGGACAGCCTCTATCTTACGGAAATTTGCGCCGACCGAAAAAAGTGTATGCAAATAATGCTGAATCTGTTATCCAATGCTTTCAAATTTAGGTAGTGTATAAAAAAAGAATGTTATTTTGTATTTTTAGCTGTACAAATAGCGTTAGGCAGTTTATTCTTAGTGCATGGTTACTAAAATTATTAATTGTCGGCACTGTGGAAGTTAAAATATCATTAAATTTGGCAAGACGCCCAACCATAAACAGCGCTACCGCTGCCATGATTGTGGTAAACAAAGCCGCGAAAACCCCACAGTGAAATACACCGAAGAGCAAAAAGAAATGATCCTTCGAGTCTATCAGGAACGCAGCAGTCTACGCGGTTTACAGCGCGCCTTCGGGGTGAGTCCCAACACCGTTTTGAGTTGGTTAAAAAAAACGACAATCGCTGCGATCGCTCAAAAGCACGATTCTTGCGGCCCGCCGTCATGATGTCATTGAACTGGACGAACTGTGGTCTTTTGTGGGGCGCAAGAGCGATGCCCAATGGGTTTGGATCGCTCTTTGCCGACGCACCCGTCAAATCCTCTCCTATGCCATTGGGCCTCGAGATTGGTATCGTTGCCGGGAACTTTACGAGCGTCTGCCACGGGCCTACAAAAGATGTGCCACCTACAGCGACTTTTGGTCCACTTATGATGAAGTCTTTCCTCATAACCGATCCGTGGGAAAAGAAACCGGTGAAACGGCCCATGTGGAACGATGGAACAATACCCTGCGCCAACGACTGGGTCGTTTCACACGCAAAA
Source organism: Opitutales bacterium (assembly GCA_965226205.1). Taxonomy (GTDB): domain Bacteria; phylum Verrucomicrobiota; class Verrucomicrobiia; order Opitutales; family UBA2987; genus JAJFLU01. The sequence goes on from CBDDCJ010000006.1 coordinate 36,815, forward strand.
CCCTCTCCTTTTCCAAGCTTAAGAGTATGCATGAAACCTGTCTGAGACTTTTCATTCATCAATATAATCAAGAATTAGCCACCATTCCTACTTAATACACTACCCAAATTTACGCCAACCGGAGGGAGCATCAATGTTTATGTAATCCAGGAATCGGAGGGAAAAATCAAGGTGGAGGTGTCCGACACGGGGGTCGGCATAGAACCGGGTGAAATCGACAAAATCTTTTCTGAATATTATCAAATTGCAAAATCCAGCGAAAGCTTTCATGAAGGGACAGGCATCGGGCTGGCTTTGACCAAACGTTTGGTAGAACTACAAGGCGGCAAGATAGGAGTGGAAAGCAAACCCCATGCCGGAAGCACTTTTTGGTTCACTTTACCAAAAATTTCCCTCCAGGAAAGAAGGCTTGAAAAAAGCATACCGGATAAACCGGATGAAAAACTCATGCCTGTTGGACGCCGGATTTTATTGGCTGAGGACAGTGCCATAATCCGGACCATGTTATCGGATATGCTCAGCCAGCACGGCCACCATATAACGGTTGCTGAAAATGGAAAGGAAGCTGTTGAACAAGCTAAAAAAATCCGGCCGGAATTGATATTTATGGATATACGCATGCCCGTAATGGACGGATTGGAAGCGACCCGCCTCATTCGTGCCATTCCAGAAATTGCCGACACGCCGATTATCGCATTAACCGCCAGTACTGGAACCAGGTCCGAGGAACGCCATGTTGAAGCTGATTGCAGCACTCATATGGCAAAACCTGTCATCGCCGAAGAAATGTTCGCAATGCTCAAACGTTTCCTCGGTGAATCAAAGGATGAAGGTAAAGATGAGAAATAAAGCCTTCCATGCCCGGAGCGGCGTATCTTTAGGGAACGCCGTAGGTAATAGCCATCGATCGTTAATCCGTTCTCGAAGCCAACTGCCCAAATCCGTCAAATTGGCGGGCCGGGAATGGTCGAGAACATGGAAGAGGTTATGCGCGCAGAATAAACGGTTGCAACGGGAGAACCACCGTCTGCGGGAGGAGCGGGCCAAGGGTGAAGAAAGGGAAAAAGAATGGCAGCGGAAAGACAATCTATTGCGCGAAATATTGGAAGAACTTCACGACGTTGTTTTAATTCATGATAAGAGGGGAACTTGTGTCAGTTGCTTTGCCAAAGATGAGAGCGACCTGGTTCTTCCGGCCGAGCAATGCGTTGGTCGAAATGTGGCTGATCTGGCGCCGAAATCCGTTGCGGACAAATTAATTAAAGGTATTCGCAACACACTTGCCTTAGGTCAGGTGCAAACCATGGAATATGGCCTGAGATTAGATGGCGATGAAAGGTTTTTTGAGGGGCGTATGATTCCTTATGGGCCCAATGAGGTTCTCTCTGCCATTTGTAATATAACGGAACGCAAGCGCTCGGAGGAGGTTCTACGCCAGAGCGAGGAAAATTATCGACTGCTTATTGAAACCGTCTCGTATGGAATCAACGAAATCGATATGGAGGGAACCATTATTCACTCCAACAGCGCTTTTCATAAAATGCACGGCTATGAAGATGGGGAGCTTATTGGAACTTCCATGCTGGATCTGATCGCTTCGGATTATTTAAAGAAAAATTATTTCCGTATTATGCGCCGCATTCGCAAGGAAAATCCAGAACCTACGTTTGTTTACAGCCGCAATAGAACTCGTGATGGCCGAATTATTATAATTAAGGTAGAATGGAATTATAAATGCGACGCGGAAGGAAAGATCATCGGTATCATTTCAGTGGTAACCGACGTTACCGAACAGAGAAAATCCGAAAAAGCTTTAATTGAAAGCGAGAAAAAACATCGCGCTATTTACCAGTCCTTTCCCGACCTGATTTTTATTTTTGATGGGAAGGGCTCCTATCTTGAAGTCCATGCTCCCAACCCAGTGGATATTGCCGGCCGTCCTAAAGATTTAATCGGGAGGAATATTTCCGAAATACTGCCAGTACCGGTAGCGCAGATGGCTCAGGCTAGTATTAAATTAGCCTTGCAGAGCGGCGAAGTTCAAAACTTCGACTTCAACTTACCATTTGAGAATGGAACTCAATATTACGAGGGCCGTATGGTGGCTTATGAACCGAACAAAGTTTTGTCTTTTGTTCGCAATATAACCACAAGACGCATCAGGGAGGAAGCCCTCCGCCAGAGTGAAGAGCGATACCGGGTGCTTTTCGAGACTATCCCGCACGGCATCCTCGATATTGACAGGGAGGGCCGCATAACGGCAGCTAGAGGCTGTCCCAAAAGGGTGATTTTTGCGAGGGGATTTTGAAGAGTGTTCATTTTAGTGGTATTTTCTTTTGGGAGGGGGTGACTTTGCTCTCCTATGACGTTAAGATTCTGGTTTTGGGGTCCGTTTGCCTGGTTTTCTTTGTATGGGCCGACAGTAGGCCTGTGAAAAAGTATTGTCCTTGCTTTTCCGCTCTTTATTTAGGCCGCCGCTTTGGTTTTTAGTTCATCTTGCTGGGCCAGCATCTTGGCCACTTTCCATAGATTGTGCGAGAGGACCGACCAGGCTACGCTGATCGAGCGGTTGGCAAAGCCTTTGCTGCGCAATCGCCCGGCCTGCCAGCGATTCTTCAATACCCCGATCCGCCCTTCGGTGCTGGCCCGGCGCTTTTGCAATTGCCTGAAGTGTGGTTCCTCCATCCGTTTTTTCAACTGCTTCGGATCGCGTGGACAGAGCGCATCGTAGATGCCCTCCTGGGCTAACTGCCGGCGGGCCCGCTGGGAGGCGAATCCCCGGTCCGCGCACATGGCCGCTATGGGTTCGGCTAGGTTGAAGCGGTTCTGTCTTTGCAAACTCTCTTGCATTTGTT
>CBDDCJ010000007.1:0-43534 GCA_965226205.1 Opitutales bacterium
ATTTGAAAGCTATGTCTTATCAGTTGAAATGCGTGGATTGTGATGGCCGTTACGATCCCGGTGAGGTTCTTTATCTTTGCCCGTCTTGCTCGCAGGAGCAGGCGCCGGGCCGGGCCTTGCGCGGGGTTTTGGAGGTGGATTACGATTACGGGCTGCTGGCCCGGCAATTCAATCGGGAGTATCTGGCCGGCTGCTCTTTGGCAGGCACACGGCGTTATATGCCCTTGCTGCCCCTTGCGGATGAAAAATATCTTTCGCCCCTGCTCGTCGGGGACACGCCTTTGGCGGACGGAGAGCGTTTGGGGGAGCATTTTGGGATGACATCTCTTTATATGAAGGACGATTCGAGGAATCCGGCCGGTTCCTATAAGGACCGCGCTTCGGTATTGGTGGTGGCCAAGGCGCTGGAGTTGGGGATGGAAACCGTTTGCACGGCCTCGACCGGCAATGCCGCCACCGCCCTGGCCTGCGTTTGCGCTTCGCAGGGGGTGAACTGCGCCGTTATTGTGCCAGAATCGGCGCCCCCGGCCAAGCTGGCCCAAGTGCTGGTTTACGGGGCCAGGGTGTTTCCCGTGCGGGGAAATTACGATCAAGCTTTCGACCTCTCCACCGAGGCCTGCCAACGGCTGGGCTGGTATAATCGCAATACCGCCTACAACCCCTATACCATCGACGGCAAACGGGTGGCCGCTTTCGAGATTTGGGAACAACTGGGGCAAAAGGCGCCCGACTCGGTCTGGATTCCGAGCGGTGACGGCGTCATTCTGGCCGGGGTGGCCAAAGGATTCCGGGACCTGCTAGGGCTTGGATTGATCGACCGCATTCCACGCATGATTGCCGTGCAGGCAAAGGGAAGCGCGGCTCTCGTCAATGCCTTCGAATCTGGCGCATTGGAACCGGAACCGGTTTCGGGAGCGTCCTCGGTGGCTGATTCCATTGTGGTGGAGGCGCCCCGTTGTGGAATTTTGGCACTGCGGGAAATCCGGGAATCGGATGGAAGGTCGATTGCCGTCTCCGATGCGGAAATCCTGTCAGCCCTGGCGCTTGTGGGCCGCTTGACGGGTATTTTTGTGGAGCCATCGAGCGCCGCGGCGGTGGCGGGTTTGGCCAAAGAGCGCCAGGCCGGGCGGGTGGGCGATGATGAATGCGCCGTCCTCCTGCTCACCGGAACGGGTTTAAAAGATATTGCGGCCGCCCGGCGGGCCGTAGAAATGCCCCCATCCATCGAGCCGAATTTTCAGGCATTCGAGGAGGCTCTGGCTTGATGTTGGATACTGGATGCTGGATTTTTTTACCACGGATTAACGGACGAACACGGATATGTCACTTATGAAAAAGAGAATACTGGCCCTGTTTAATTTAATATTGTTTACCTGTGCCGGTTGCATGGCCGCTGATGAGGCGGCAGGAAATACCGAGGCTGAGGCCGAGGCCGATGGTGTCGCTGAAAAATTAATCAAGAGGGCAAGACAAAACAAGGTCTGGCCCCTGACCTCCGATCTGGTTCCCGGACTGGACCTTGCCGGGGCTTATGCCATACAGCGTTCCCTGGTGGCGGCGAATTTGCCCGGAGACAAGATATCTGGATTCAAGGCCGCCCTCACGACCGGCTCGGCCCAGGAGCGTTTTGGCCTAAAAAAGGCCGCAGCGGGCGTTTTGCTCGATTCCATGCGGCGCTCTGGCATGACGGACCTCGCTTTGGAGCATTTTTATCGTCCGATGTTGGAGTTGGAGGTCGCCTTCGTGGTGGGGAAAAGGATCGACCGGCCACTTGAAGACGTTTCTGAGCTGAAAACCCATATTCGCTCGGCCATGCCCGCTTTCGAGCTGCCGGATTTGCGTTTCGCCGATATGGAGGAGGTTTCCGGTCTGGACATCATCGCCGTCAACACGGTCGCTTCGGCATTTATAGTAGGGAGCGAGGTTCCCGGCGTGAATCAGGATTTCGGCGAAATGGAAGTGCGATTGTTGCATGAGGGCAAAGTTCTCAAGGAGGGGAGCGGACCCGGTTTTACGGGCGATCCCTGGGCGGCAGCCTTAAAATTGGTCAACCACGCGGTGGCGCAGGGCTGGACGGTCGAGCCGGGGCACATTCTCTTGAGCGGCGCTATGAGCGGGCTGACTCCGGTCGAAGCGGGAAACTACGAAGCCCGTTTCAGCGGATTGGGCATCATTCACTTCACGATTCGTTGAGACCGTTGCCTTGATTTTCGGCAATCATTCGCCGCACCACTTCGGGCATTTCGCCGGTTTCTTTAAAAATCGAGCGCTGCCTGTCCGCCCCGGTTGGCAGGTCAACCAATTTATAAATGCGATTCAGTTCCTTGGAGCAATCCAGCTCAACGGCATAGTCGTGCAGGACGGAGGCCATTTGGGCAGCTAATTTACGCGCCGGGATCGGTTTGTGGGTAATGGCATCGACCAATTTCGCATCGAGGCCGTAGCGGCAGGCTTTCCATTTGTTCTGCTTGACCATTATGGGGTGGATATCGTGCTGGTAAACGCCTTTATCGATATCGTCCGATAAGCGACAAATGAGGCACTGAATGAGGGCGGCCAGGCTGAGGGCGTCATCCAGACAGCAGGGCAGATCGCAGATGCGCACCTCGACCGTGCCGAAACCCGGATGAGGGCGCACGTCCCACCAGATTTCCCGAATGCTGTTGATGAATCCGGTATTGATGGAATGGCGCACGACCCAGCAATATTCGCTGAAATTGCGCATCAACGGCGGCAGCCCGGCGTTCGGCAGCTGCTCCATGATTTTGCTTCTTTGGGAGTGCAGCCCGGTGTCCCGGTTGACCCAGAACGGGCTGTTGACGGACAACGCCAGCAGGGTGGGGAGGTAGCGCATCATGCGGTCGATGAGCATGACGGCCTTGTCCCCGGAATCCACCCCCACATGCACATGCATCCCAAAGGTGACTATGCGCCGGGCGGTGTCCTGCATTTTTTCGATGAGTGAATGATAACGGTCACTGGGGGTAATTTCTTGATGTTCCCAAAAAGAAAATGGGTGGGTAGCTCCCCAGAACAGCAGGGTGTCCAGTTTTTTGGCGGCATCTTCCACCGCCTGTATCTTCTCGCGCAAGTCTTCGCCCACCTCCGCGATGGTGTGGCAGACCTTGGAATTGATCTCCAAATAGCATTGCATCAATTCCGGCTTGATGGAATCTCCGTATTTGGGAGGCAGCGTTTGAAGGATATCGGTGATGACGCTTTTCAAGGCATAAGTTTCCGCATCGACCAGTTGCAGCTCGATTTCAACACCCACCGTAGGCCGGTCATTGCGAGTGAATTTAATGGCAGAATTTCCATCCATGAGCAGTATCCGGGGGTTGCTTTATTTTTTAAGCAAAAGCCAGGTTGAGGGTTGAAAGAGCCAGAATTTTAGTTCCAATGGAGAGGGCCGATTCAGCGATGTCAAACTTGGGAGAATGCAGGTAACGGGGCTGCTGGCCGTGCATGCCAACTCCCAACCGCAGCATGCAGCCGGGGGCCGTCGCCAGGTAATTGCTGAAATCTTCTCCCCCCATGCTGGGGTGCGGTATCCAGCGGACGTTTTCCCGGCCCACCACCGAGATGGCCGCCTTGCGGCATTTCCTCATAACCTCCCGATTGTTGACGACGCTTTCGATCTTGTAAGGAATGTGCATTTTAAAAACAGCCCCGGTGGTATTGGCAATGCCGTTGGCAATTTCCATCATCTTTACCTTGATGAACCGCGAGGTGTCATTCTCCACCGTGCGGATGGTGCCGCGCAATTGCACGTTTTCAGGAATGACATTGGGGTTGATTCCGCCCTGGAAAACACCGAAGGAAACCACCGCGGGCTCTTGAGCATCGAGCAGACGCGGCATGGTGTTGTAAACGGCGTTGACGAACTGGGCGGCAGCGCCCACCGGGTCGATAGTTTGATGGGGTCTGGCTCCATGGCCACCCCGGCCCGAGACGCAAATATCGAATTCTTCACAAATAGCCGTCAAGGCGCCCTCTCTCACCCCGATTGAGCCGACCTTGCGGGAGGGGTCCACATGCAGGGCGATGATTGAGCCCACACCCTTCATGACTCCAAATTCGATCATCTCGTTGGCCCCCGTGGCGGACTCCTCGGCGGGCTGAAATATGGCCCGCCAGGTTAAAGGTCGTTGAAAATGATCCCTGCATTTATGTAAGGCTAGAATGGCCCCCAGAAGCATGGCAGTGTGAGCGTCGTGCCCGCAAGCGTGCATGAGGTCGGCTTCGGTTGACCGGTAGATTACGGTTTTTTCATCCTGCAGGCACAGGGCGTCAATATCGGCCCGCAGAGCGATGCGCGTTTGGCCTTTCTGTTCCAGCGAGTCCACTACCAGGCCTCTTTTGGTAGGCGCAATCCTCGGCTCCAGCCCTTTCCGGCGCAGCCATTGGGCGAGATAGGCGGTCGTTTTGAACTCGTGCTCGCTGGCCTCGGGGTTGGCGTGCAGGTAACGCCGTACCTCGCGAATTTCATCATCAAGGGAATCGATGACCTGGTCCAATTCACCGTTGATGCTTGATGTAATGGAGGCTTCCATGGAAGACATTCAGTCGCCTCAAGGATTGCCTATCCAGCCAGGCCAGGCAAGCAATCATTTTCTTTCCACAGTGAAAGCAACTCAGGTCAAAGCGGGCGATGCAGCCGATGTTTGTAAGCGGAAACCAAGTCCTCATTTAGAGCGCGGGCATCGGGGGTCGAGTTGGCGCTGACGAGTAGGGGAAGGGGGAGATTTTCATTCGTCATGTATTGCACGATTTCCATCAGTAGAAGATTCAGGAGGAGCGCGCCGGTGAGAGTGGAAGTGGGCCCGGTGTTTTTTGACTGGCCGGGTATTTCGATGGCGGCGTCTCCCGGCGGGCCGCCGTTGTCGAGGACGTAATCCGCCACCTCGAACAACCTTTGGCCACCTGGGTGTCTGGATGTAGCCTGGCGGGACATGGGCAGGCTGGTCAGCGCGGCCACCCTAAGCCCCAGAGATTGACACTTGAGGGCGACTTCGATGGGGCAGGGGTTAATGCCCGAGTTGGAAATCACAATAACGGTTTCACCCGCGCTCAGATCGTAAATGGAATGGTGTTTTTCGACCAGCCGGGTTCCGTAACCGGGCAAGGTCTCCACCCAGCCGCCGGTGGGATCGACAATGGCGCTGACCGGGGCCAGCCCGCCTGCCCGGTGCACCAGTTCACGGGCGAGAATGGCCGAGTGCCCGCTGCCGAATGTATGCAAGATTCCGCCGTTTCCAATAGAATGTCCGATGACCGCGCTCAGCTTCTCCAGGGTAGCCCGGTTATCTTGAAAAATCCGGCGATTGCCTGTCTGTATGAGTTCCAAATATTGATCGGCAAGTTTCATAATTAGATATATTCGTTGGAGAGAGCGTTTCTTGTCCAGAACAACCTTGACACAGTTTTCCAGAGTGTTTCCTTGACAAGCCTTAGCGCCTTGAGATTCGGTTAGCCGTTACAGGGCGGCAGGGTCTTTTTTTGGGAAAGGCGCAATCTGATTTTTCCCAGTAATTGATTCTGCTCAATTCAGACGGATAATCGTTTATTAAACCTGTATTTATATCACCACCAATACTGTTTTAACGACATTTTAAACCTATGGAACCTTTTTTTTGGATCGCACCGTTATCCGCTGTTGTAACGCTTGGTTTCGCGGCTTTTTTCTTCCGGCAAATGATAAAGGAAGACGAGGGAACGGACCGCATGAAAGAAATCGCCGCCCATGTGACGGCTGGCGCCCACGCTTATTTGCGGCAGCAATACAAGATTGTGACCATTGTTTTCGTAATTCTGCTGGGGGTCTTTTTCTTTCTCGCATTCGGGTTGGAAACCCAGAGCCGGTGGGCCCCTTTCGCTTTTATCACGGGTGGTTTTTTCTCCGGCCTGGCCGGTTTTTTTGGAATGAAAACCGCCACTCATGCAGCCAGCCGGACGGCCCAGGCGGCCAGCAATTCCCTTGATCATGGATTGCGGGTGGCGTTTCGCAGCGGCGCAGTCATGGGGCTTTCCGTTGTCGGCCTGGGGCTACTGGCAATTTGTTGCTGGTTTTACTGGCTGACCCTTCGCTACCCGATCGACGGCGATAACGCCTCCGATAACACCCTCTACATTACCACTGTCATGCTTTCCTTCGGCATGGGCGCATCTTTGCAGGCTCTTTTTGCCAGGGTCGGGGGCGGCATATACACCAAGGCCGCCGATGTGGGGGCGGACCTCGTGGGCAAGATCGAGGCCGGCATCCCGGAGGACGATCCGCGCAACCCGGCCGTCATCGCGGACAATGTGGGAGATTTCGTGGGCGATGTGGCCGGTATGGGGGCCGATCTTTATGAGTCCTATTGCGGCTCCATCCTGGCCACGGCGGCATTGGGCGCGGCCGCTTTTATGGGGGTGCCCGAAATGCAGATCAAGGCCGTGGTGGCCCCTATGGTCATTGCCGGCATGGGGGCCTTTCTTTCCGTGTTGGGCGTCTTTCTGGTTCGGGTTAAAAAAGGCGCCGGCCAAAAAGCTCTCTTGCATGCCCTCGACCGGGGCATCAACACATCCGCCATTCTTGTCGTTATTGCCTCCCTGTTTGTTTTGAAAGGAATGGGTCTGGAAAATGCGTTCGGCATCTGGGGCTCCGTGGTGACCGGTTTGCTCACCGGCATCGTGATTGGCAAGGCGACTGAGTATTATACCTCCCATGTCCATAAACCGACACAGGTGATTGCCCAGAGCGCAGCCACCGGCCCCGCCACCGTTATTATCTCGGGTATCGGAACGGGCATGATCTCCACCGCGGTGCCTGTGATCGCCGTCTGCACTGGTATATTCATGGCCTTCAGTTTCGCCTCCGGTTTTGACTATACGAACTATTCCATGGGGCTTTACGGTATCGGTTTTGCCGCCGTCGGTATGCTCTCGACCCTTGGCATTACCCTGGCCACGGACGCCTATGGTCCCATCGCCGACAATGCCGGGGGCAATGCCGAAATGAGCAAATTGGCTCCCGAAGTGAGGGAGCGAACTGACGCCCTCGACGCGCTCGGCAACACCACCGCGGCTATAGGCAAAGGTTTCGCCATCGGTTCGGCCGCATTGACCGCGCTGGCCCTGCTGGCCTCCTATTTGGAACAATTGAAAGCCGGTTTAAACCGAAGCGCGGAGAAAGTGGCCGACTTTCAGGAAAAAATGGGCATGGATATATCCGATGCGGTCTTTATCGATTACATAAATTATTTCGGCATCCATTTGATGAACCCGATTGTATTGATCGGTATTTTTAGCGGTTCTCTGCTGGCCTTTTTGTTTTGCGGTTTGACTATGCAGGCGGTGGGCCGGGCGGCCTCCGACATGGTGGAGGAAGTGCGCCGGCAATTCCGTGAAGACGCCGGCATCCTGGCGGGAACATCCGTTCCCGACTACGCCCGGTGTGTAGCCATCTCCACCCAGGGAGCGCAGAAAGAAATGCTCTTGCCCTCTTTTCTGGCGGTATTCTCGCCGGTCGTCATGGGCCTGGTTTTTGGTCCTGCCGGGGTCATTGGCCTGCTGACCGGGGGGCTTTGCTCAGGGTTTGTTCTGGCTGTTTTCATGGCAAATGCCGGTGGCGCCTGGGACAATGCCAAAAAATTCATCGAAGAGGGCAACATGGGCGGAAAAGGTTCCGATGCCCATAAGGCCACCGTTATCGGCGACACGGTCGGAGATCCCTTTAAGGACACTTCCGGTCCGAGTTTGAACATCCTCATTAAATTGATGAGCATGGTTTCCATCGTTATGGCTGGAGTCACCGCCGCCTATAGTTTATTTTAAGTAAAGGCGGTTTTGCTGCTATGCCTGATTCAGCGGTGCGGCTTCTCAATGTGGTCAAAAACTACGGCCGGCAAACGGCTGTGGACAATTTGTCTCTGAATGTGCCGACCGGTTCCATCTATGGTTTCATCGGTCCCAACGGCTCCGGGAAAACGACCACCTTGCGCCTTATCCTGCACCTGCTTCTGCCGGACGCGGGGATTGTCGAAGTCCTTGGAAAACGAGAAACGCGGGCCGCCATCGACAGGATCGGTTATCTGCCGGAGGAGCGCGGACTCTACAAAAAGATGACGGTTCGGCGGCAGATCGGGTATTTCGGCAGGCTCAAGGGAATGCGCGGCCCGCTTATCCGCAAAAGGACAGCATACTGGCTGGAACGTCTGGGATTGGCCGACCGCATCGATTCCAAAACGGAAAGCCTTTCCAAGGGCATGAGGCAAAAGGCGCAGTTCATCGCGGCCGTCATCATGCAGCCGGATTTGCTCATCCTGGATGAACCGTTTTCCGGGCTTGATCCTCTCAACCTGGAAATCATTCGGGACGTAATCCTCCAACTCAAGCGGGAGGGAACCACCATCCTGTTATCCACTCATGACATGGCGGTGGCCGAGAATATGTGCGATTATATTTTCATGATCGATAACGGCAAAAAAGTGCTTGATGGGCCGCTTTCTGAAATTCAGAAAACTTTCGGGCAGGATACGATTCGGGTGCGCCTTGGCCGGAGCGATTTTACCTCCTGGGAAACCCTCCCGGGGGTTTCATCGGTGCGCGACCATGGGCGGTGTCAAGAGCTTAGGTTCCATGGAGATGCGGGTAAAATCCTGAAGGAGCTTTCCGGTCTGGGGGATGTCGAGCATTTCGAGATTGTGCGGCCATCGCTGCACGATATATTCCTGCGCCTGGCCGGTGGGAACAAGCCGTCTGAGAAAGAAATCGAGTCGAACAATGATTAAAATTTGGAGCATTGCCTGGAACGATTACCTATTGACCGTCGCGGCACGGACTTTTCTTATTAGTTTGCTGCTGGCGCCGCTGCTTTTTCTCGGTATTTCCGGTATCCAGTTGATTGCCCGGAGCAATAAGGATTTATGGGACAAGGTCCTGGTGGTGGTCGATCGGAGCGAAGTTCTTTATCCGGCCATCGCGGAAAAGGCCGTCAAAAGAAACCGCAGCGAGAAGGTGTTGAGTGGAGATTTGGGAAAGAAAAAAAAGGTCGGTTCCCGTTTTCTGGTCGAACCTTATCGGGAGGGCTCCAAAGGAACGAAAGAAATCGAAAAGGATCTTTCGGAGAAAGTTCGCAACAAGGAAATATTTGCTTTTGCCCTGATTGGAAAAGATGTCGTCCATCCGGGTGAGGGCTCGGACAATAGAATTTCCTATTATTCGGATTCTCCCACCACTTATGACTTGCCCGATTGGTTGAGCGAGGCTGCCAATGAAAAAGTGGAGTCGCTGCGGTTCGAGAACGCTGGTATTCATCAACGCACGGTGAACAAATTGCTGCAGCCCGTTACCCTGGATCGTCTTGGTTTGGCGGATGCGTCCAAAGAAGGATTGGAAGCCTTGGCCCAAAAGGAGGACTTGGTGGATGCATTCATCGTGCCATTGGGAGCGGTTTTCCTTCTTTTCATTATCGTTAGCATGAGCGCACCTCTCATGCTCAACATGGTTATTGAGGAAAAAACGAACAAGATCATGGAAATACTGGTTTCCTCGGTTCCGCCTTTCCACTTGATGCTGGGTAAATTGCTGGCCGCGACCATGGTCGGCCTCACTTTGGCCACGGTTTATCTTGGGTCCATGATGGCCTTCTTCCTGACTTTTGGCGATGCGGAGAGCATTCCCTGGCGGCTGTGGCTGTGGTTCATCCTTTTCCTGATCCTTGCCTTGATGAGTTACGGCTCCATTTGGGGAAGCATCGGGGCGGCTTGTTCGGAGATCAAGGATACCCAGAATTTTGCCGGATTGACCGTTATTATGGTCATTGCCCCATTCGCATTGGTTATCCCGGTCCTGGAATCTCCGGGGAGCGCTTTTTCAATTGGCGTTTCACTGGTTCCTCTCTTTACGCCCATGCTCATGCTGCTGCGCCTGGGGATACCTCCCGGCCCGGCCTCCTGGGAAATAGGACTCAGCCTGGTTTTATGCGTCGGCTTTACCCTGTTTTGCGTTTGGGACAGTGGAAAGATTTTCCGATTCGGACTGCTGGCCCAAGGCCACCGGCCGAACTTGGCCCAGGTGATCCGGTGGCTGTTTTCATCTTAATCATCTGGAAATAAGAATGCTGCCCGATAGAATTCTGTAACCGTTTTCAAAATGAAAAACCTGGTGGCCCGGCAATCAATCTATTTCGAGATTATTTTTATGAATCTTTATTCCCTTTTCTTGATTATGAATAGCAGTGGAGCCGTTTTGGACTGTTTCCCTTGGGATGTTTCGACACGTTCGACGAATGATTTTTTAGAATCAAGTGATGAGGACCACTTTTCCACAGCGGCGCATTCCTCTCTGCCACCCGGATGGCCGCGGTAACTTACGATGGTGAGAATGCCTGCCGGTTTGAGAAGCTCACGGGCCGCATTGAGGGCATCGATTGTGTCGGCGGGGTTTGTAATCAAACTTTTGTCGCCGCCCGGCAGGTAACCGAGGTTGAACATAATGACCTGAATTTCATCCTTTAATTCTTTGGGCAAATAATCGGCCATCTTTGCGTGATTTGCACAAAGAAACTGCACCCTATTTGTCAAATCATGCTGGTCGAGGAGAGAACGCGCCCTGGCCAGCCCTTTTTCCTGAATATCGAAGCCGAAAACGTGGCCTTTGGGGCCAACGCATTGGGCTAAAAATAACGTATCATGCCCGTTGCCGACAGTTGCGTCGATGGCGGCATCGCCCTGGCCAAGAACCGCGGCCACTTTTTCCTGCGCCCATTTGACGGGATGATACCGAACTTCGATCCGATCACTCCGGTCTGAATTCCCAGCGCTTTTTTTCTTCGTTCCAACGTTGGAGCGAGTCCGTCTCGACATATTCGTAATTGCCGGAGTCAAGGTTGTAGGCTTTGACCGTATCCTGGTTCATTTCCCTTATTTTTTCTTGCCGGGCCTGCAGGTTGCTTTCACTGATTTTTGCAATATACCCCTCGATTCCAATGATCTCGTCAGAAACAACTGGGGTCGGCGGCGCTTCCTCAACTTTCTCAGCTACCGGCTCTGAGGGGGGATTTTCGGGAGTTTGGCAACCAGTCCACAAAATAAGACTCATTGCCAGACAGGATAATTTTATAAGGACTCGGTTCATGTTAATATAAAAGTGACAGTATCCGATAGGTTTCGCAACCTCAATTGGGGTAATTTTCCCGCTTGTCCTGTAATTTTTTTTAAATCTCTTCGAGGGCTTCCGCATCGAGATCAAACTGACCTACTTTTGTGGCCGGGCCGGACATGGTGATTTCATAGTCGTGGCTGATCTGAATCTCCAGTTTTCCTCCAGGCATATGGACGGTCACGGTAGAATCGACGGCATCCATTTTTCGCGCCACCGCCGCGGCCGCGCAACTGCTGCTGCCCGAAGCAAGGGTGTAGCCGGCCCCGCGTTCCCATATTTCGAGCTGAATATTGGCTCGATCCAGGATTTTCAACAACTGGACATTGGTTCTGTTGGGAAACAGCTCGTGTTTTTCCAATATCGGCCCCAATTCGTGGGCCAAAGCGCTGGAAATATCATCCAGAGGCAGAACGCAATGGGGATTTCCGATGGTGGCGGCATAATAAATGTAATCACGGCCATTGATTTTGATAGATTCTGCCAGAACTTCCCGTTTTGGCCCGGCTACAGGAATGGTTTCGCTGTCAAAGGACACTTTGCCCATGGCAACCACTATTTTTCTGGCGCCGGGGCCGACTTGGCAGGTGACGACGCCCCCCGATGTCAAAATGGTAAACGGCTTTTCCGAGACCTGTCCGCAATCCCAGAGGTAGCGGGAAAAAATTCTCAGCCCATTGCCGCTTTTTTCCGCCTCTCCGCCATCGGGATTAAAGATGCGCAAACCGAAATCGGCCTCCGGGGAGGGCAGGGGTCCAAACAGAATGCCATCCGAACCGAGCCCGAAATTGCGATGGCAAATGAGCCGTATTTGAGCCGCCGTTAATTCCCCATCGAGGTCTTCCGGATTCAGGACCAGGTAGTCGTTGCCCAATGCGTGGTATTTTTGAAATTTCATCGGATTTAGGAAGAGGAATCTATGGATTTGTAATGCAAATGTCACGAATCTAGTTTAACAGTAAAAATATGGGTGAAACTGGCAGTGGCGATGAGCTTCCCTTCAGCGAAACGATCTGCGGTCTCTGGATAAGCGAGAGTGGAGAGGCCTGCCTTTCCCTCCTCGACCATGAAAATGGCCGCCGGGAAATTCAGCATCCTTTCATTCCCTTTGCCTGGGCCAATGGTCTGCCGCAAACGGGGAATTTTACGGAGGAAACTCTTTCCGGCGAGGAACCCTATCGCTTCCTGCTTCATTTCGAGCATCTCCAAAGCTACCGGGAGTTGTTAAAAAATCGTCCCGATAATATTTTCGTGGAGAATGTCAGGGCGCTGGAAAGCCAGTTCCTGCTCCGCCATCAAAAGCGACTATACGAGAACCTTTCCTTCAGCCGATTGCGCCGCTGCCAATGCGATATTGAGACGGCTTGCAGCCTGCCGGACGGTTTCAGCAATGCGGGACGGAAAGAGGATCGCGTGCTTGCCATTGGGCTCTCCTTCTCGGGGGAAACCGAGCCGGTTTTTCTGGTTTTGGAGGAAATGAACGATGCCGCCGAGCGCGACCTTCTGAAGCGGTTCAATAAAATTTTGGCGGAAAAAGACCCCGATGTCATTGAGGGCCACAACTTCTTTAATTTCGACCTGCAATACCTGCGCCGCCGCAGTTCGCGCTTTCGGCTGCCCTGCGCCTGGGGCCGGTTCGGGCGGGAAGCGCACTTTCGCAAAAGCCGGTTGCGGGTGGCCGAGCGCTGGATCGACTTCGTGCGTTGCGACATGCCGGGCCGGGCGGTCATCGACACCTACTTGCTCATTCAGCAATTCGATGTCACCACGCGCGACATGATTTCCTATTCGCTCAAGGATGTGGCCGTATATCTGGGGATAACGCCGCCGCAATCAGAAGAGCGAACCTACCTTAAGGCGGAAGAAATCCAGCAGACGTTTTCTCATGACCGCGAGCGTTTTTTAGCCTACCTGGGGGATGATTTAAGAGAAACCGCTGGAGTGGCCGGCCTGCTTCTGCCTACTTATTTCGCTCAAACGGAAAATTTTCCCATGACCTTGCAGGAAATCACTTTGCGGGGTTCGGCCAACAAGGTGGACCTGCTCCTGCAGGAAACTTATTTCAAAGCTCGCCAGAGCCTGCCCGAATACTCGGAGGTGCGTCCATTCGAGGGAGCATTCTCACGAAGTTTTGTCACCGGCGTTTATCGCCACGTGCTCCATTTCGATGTGGCCTCGCTTTATCCCAGCCTTCTCATGCTGATCGGGCGAAATCCAGCCTCCGATTCGCTGGGAATCTTTATGCCCTTGTTAAAAAAGCTCCGCCAGGCGCGGCTCGAATTCAAGGAGCTGGCCCGCACCGCACCAACCGAGGAACTGCGCATTGAGTGTCAGGCCCGGCAGACCGCCTATAAAATTCTCATCAATTCCTTTTATGGATACCTGGGATTTGCCGGGGCCCGTTTTGCGGACAGCGATTTGGCCGCCGAAGTTACCCGGCGGGGGCGGGAATTGTTGCGCGAACTGATTGCCGAATTTGAACGGCTGGGCTGCACTGTGCTGGAAGCGGACACCGACGGGATTTACCTCGCCTCGGAGGAATACTGGGAAAATCCGGATATCCTGCTGGCTAAAATCAGCAAAATCCTGCCGGAGGAAATCGAGCTGGAATACGATGGCCGTTATGACTCCATGTTTTGTTATAAGGCGAAAAATTACGCTCTTTACGACGGCAGCAAAATAACCATTCGTGGTTCCGCTCTGCGTTCCCGCGGCATCGAGCCTTATTTGAAAGAGCTTTCCCGGCAATTGATCGGCTACTTGCTCGGAGTCGAGGAGGAATCGCCGCTTGTTTTGGCGGAGAAATTTCGCACCGCCATCAATTCCAGGTCGATGGAGATCAGCCGCCTCGCGAAATCGGAATACCTCAGCCAGAGCCCCGACAGGTATAAAGAGAAAATTGAGAAAGGCGGAAAGCCCCGCCGCGCCTCATTGGAAGTGGCCCTGAAAATGAGCCCGCAGCCTAAAATGGGGCAGCGGGTATCCTACTACATCCCGGTTACGGACAAGCCGCGCCTGCCGGACTGGCAAAGGGCCCTTCCCCTGGATTCTTACGATCCTGAAAGTTTCCCCTATGATCCTGCCTATTACAACAAGAAGCTGGACGCATGGATCAAACGCTACGGTGAGCATCTCCTGGAGGAAGAGGAGAACCCTCAAGGCGAGCTGTTTTAAGTCCGCTTTGTCCCGGCAAAGCCGTCTTGGAAAGAGGTTTGCTTAAACGTTTGCGACGACGGGGGAACGATTGGCCACCCAATCGATTATTTTCTGCTCGTCATCCTCGTTTTCGGCCACCACCCGGAGAAATTCCGAGGCGTGGATGTCGTTCTCCTTGAGGAAAGCGCGGTCGCCGCCGCAGGAATACATAATATCCGTGTGCAACTCTCCCCGTAATTTGGCCTTGGCTTTCTCGATGATGCGCGGCAGCCAGCGGATTCCCCTGGCCTCTGAATCCTTGGGCGGCAGAGTTGCCGGATCGAGGGTATTGCTTGAGTGAACGCCCTTTTGCTTGTCCAGAAAATAGGACCGCCGGATGTCGTGGATGAGGGCGAAAGTGGCAAAATCGGGCTCGCCGCCGCTATTGTAATCTTCCGCGAAATCGTAAATCTCCTGGGCGGTTACTCCGATGGAGGCGATGAATTCCGCTTCCGTTTGATTAAAATAACTGTCGGGCTGGCGGTTCCCGTTGGCATAAAGCTGGACCGCCTTTTCCCAGACTTCCCGTAACTGTTTTTGGTAATCGTAATTTTTCATTTTTCAGTGACTTAATTGTGAATACCTCTAAGACGCGATTATTGCGGAAACCTTTCAAGCCATCCTGAAATCGATTTGCCGTTTGAACCGATCGACCTTGTCCACCACCACTTTTATTATTTGCCCGATATTATAGGTTTTGTTTTTGCGGCGGCCTATTATCGCCGTGCGGCTATCGTTGAGCCGATAGAGGTCGTCCTTTAAAGTTGAGATATGGACCATTCCGAAAGTGGAAGACTGCACTAGCTCGATGAACATACCGTGATTTTTGACGTCCGTTATAACAGCTTCAAAAACACTTTTATCCGGCCGGGCGACTTCTCGTTGGAAAAATTCCAGCAATTTTATTTTTTGGGATTCGCGCTCGGCCTCCTCGCTGTTGGATTCTGTCAAAGTCAGGTGCTGTGAGAGTCTTGCCACATCGCCCGGGCCATATCTTTTTGGCGGCGCCCCATCCAGTTTTGATTTGCCGGACTTGGCCAGATACCGTTCCAGAACACGGTGGACTATGAGATCGGAATATCGCCGTATAGGTGAGGTGAAATGCAAATAGTTTTCCTTGTTGAGGCCGTAGTGTCCGTCGCATTGCTCTTTATAAATAGCTTTTTTCAAGCTCTTCAGGAATTGGAGTTTCAAGGTGTATGCCTGCGGATGGTTCTTGATCTGACGCAGGAATTTGCTTACTTCGCTCCGTTGGGTCAAATCGCCCACATTCAGTTGAAATCCGGCCAGATAGGCGCGCAGATCTTCCAGCCGGTCCTCATCGGGTTTGTCGTGGACCCGGTAAATCGCAGGCAAACCGGCCTGGCGCAGGGATTTTGCCACCGCTTCATTGGCGGCCAGCATGAATTCCTCGATTAACTGGTGGCTCTCGTCGTATTCGATCTGCACGATGCGGTCGGCGTATCCTTTTTCATCCACATATATTTTGATTTCCGGCATATCGAAATCGAGACTGCCCTTGTCCATGCGCCTCTTTCTTATTTTGGAGGCGATAAACCAAAGTTGATTGATGCTTTCGCGCCAGCCGTTCCAAATCCTCATCGGACAATTCAGACAAGGGATTTCCGGCTGAGCCGGTCTGGTGCGCCGGAGGCACGGGTAGGCCGCGAATCTTTTTATTGTCAAAACCCTGCAAAAAAGCGTATGCCTGGGTGTAGGTTAATCGCTTTTTGCTATGAATGACCGAGTTGGCATAACGCACATGGGCCAGGCGGCCTTTGGCGCTGAAAGTTAGAAAAGCCGTTTTGACCAACCGGTCCGCCCCTTCCGAAAGGCTGCACAACCCATTCGACAAGGTCTGTGGAATCATGGGTATAACGGTTCCCACCAGGTAGGTCGAGTTGCCCCTTTTCTGGGCCTCCTTATCAAGGACACCGCCCGTTTTGACGTAGGCCCCGACATCGGCGATGTGTACCCCCACCGTATAATCGCCGTTTTCCATTTTCTCGATGGAGAGGGCGTCGTCGAAGTCCTTGGCATCGTCCGGATCGATGGTGAAAGTGAATTTATCCCGCAAATCGAGTCTTCCCTGCCGGTCGCGTTGGCTCACTTTTTCCGGCAAATTACCGGCTTGGCTGTTCACTTCCCGAGGGAACTCCGGATCCAGTTGAAAACGATGCAGGAGGGCCTCGTACTCGGCTCCGGGAGTATGGGTTTTGCCCAAAATCCCGATAATCTCTCCTTCCGGATTGAGGTGCCGCTGTTTCCACTCCATCAACCGGACGATTACTTTGTCATTGATGCGGGGAAAGGGTCTCAGTTTGGATTTTCTTGGGTCGGGCACCAGAATGTCCTGAATAATGCGCGGATCGTCCGGGATGACATAATAATAAGAGCGGCTTTTTTGCAGAGTACCGGTAACGGTCTTGCGGGCGCGCTGCAGAATGCGGATGACCCGTCCGCGCAGGTCCTCCTGGGGGAAGGCGGGCGCTTTTTTTCCCGGACGCCGCCTGTGGTAACGTCCCCTTTGCTGCACCAGGCGGGCCAGGACATGATCTCTGTGCATGGCCACCCCGGTGTCTTCGGCGGGGATGTAAAAGCGATCTTTGCCTGCCGCCACGCCCAATTGGCGGAGGCGTTTGTTTTCGGGGTCGGGGATGAGTATGGCCGCGCCGCTCTGCCGGAAATTAATGATTCCCGGAATCAAATCGGCATCGGCGGGTAGGCAATAGCGTTCACCTTTGACAGCTACGACGGCGCCGGAAATGACCAGCCTGCGCAGAATGTTTTTGAGGATGGACTGCTGTTTTTCCCGCAGTTTGAGTCTTTGCCCGATTTCCGCCGCTTTCAAAGGCGCATAATTGGATGCAGCCATTAATTTAAAAATTTGTTCTTCCATAAATTGATTTTAGTAAATGATGCCGGGCGCAACGGGCCCATAAATAAATTAATACCAGACCGGAATGCCCCGGCGGCTTTCATTCGTGCCAGGGATTTTAGTTGCCGATGTTGGGCCGGACAATGGTGGCGGCGCTGTTGGCCGCCTTGGAGATGTCGGTGGTAGGCGCCTGGGTGGTGTAATCGATGAGGACGCCCTGTCCGTCTGAGCCTTTGAGGTTTTTGAAGAATTCCACATGCTCGTCGAGAAATGCGATGTGCCCGCCGGTTCCTTCCCAGGGCGAGGTTTCGGGGTCCCAGGTGCCGTCGGATCTTAGGCCACGGGTCCAAATTAGCGGGGTGGTGGAGGCGGGAGCTCGCGGGCTCAGCCCGGCAAATGCCTCGTAGCCCACGAGGGAGTTTTGCCATGCCGGCTCGACGGTGAGCGCGCCGGATTCGCGATTATTGCGAACGATAACCCTCGGCAGAGTAGTCGCCGCGGCCAGCGGATCGACATCCACATAGTAAAGTGCGGCGTCGTTCAATTCCGACTCGGCGGCCAGGAATTGAGCCCACTGGTAAATATCGGTGACGGCTTTTTCACCGGTATTGGGGATAGAGCGGGTTCGCTCCTTCGTATTAGCGAAAGTCAGGTAGCCGAGTGTGATTTGGCGGAGGTTGCTGCTCGCTTTTTGCATTTGAGCCAGTTCCTTTGCCTTACCCACGGCGGGGATAATAAGCGCCACCAATATGCCGATAATGGCGATAACGGTCAAAAGTTCGACCAAGGTAAAGACGGGGCGCCGGCCGTTATTTCGGTTAAATTGCATAGTTCTGTCTGCTATTTATAATGCGGAAGTATAGTAAAAAACAGGCTCCCGTCAAGATTGGTCAATAGGGCAGGGGAAAGCGTTGGCAAAGTTCGAGAGCGATGGTTTTGGCCTGGGCAATTTTTTCTTCATCGTTGGGATCGGCCAGGACCCCGGCAATGGCTTTGGCAATGGTTTTCATTTCCTCCGTCCGCAATCCACGGGTCGTCACGGCGGGGCTTCCCAAGCGCAATCCGCTGGCTTGAAAAGGACTTCGTGGTTCCCCTGGCACGGTGTTTTTGTTGGTCGTAATGTTGGCTTTGTCGAGCGCTTGCTGGGCCGCTTTACCCGTTAAATCGGGATGAGTTTTACGAAAATCAAGCAGAAGTAAATGATTATCCGTGCCCCCGCTGACGATTTCAAAGCCCAGTTCCAGGAGGGCGGCGGCCAGAGCCTGGGCATTTTTCGCCACTTGCCTTTGGTATTCCTTAAACTGCGGTTTGAGCGCTTCCTGAAAGCATACCGCTTTGGCCGCGATGATGTGCATGAGCGGCCCGCCCTGGGTTCCCGGAAAGAGGGAGGAGTCAATCATACGGGCATTTTCCTGACGGCAGAGGATCAAACCGCCGCGTGGGCCGCGCAGGGTTTTGTGGGTGGTGGAAGTGACAAAATCGGCATGGGGAATGGGAGAAGGATGCACCTCGGCTACGACCAATCCCGCGATGTGGGCAATATCCGCCATGAGCAGGGCGCCGCAATCGCGGGCAATTTGCCCCATCCATTCAAAATTGATGATTCTCGAATAAGCGGAAGCTCCCACTGTGATCATCTTCGGTTTTTCCCTCATGGCGATACGCGCCAATTCGTCGTAATCGATCAGGCCCGTCTCTTCATCCACGCCGTAGTTGACGACTTGGTAGAGCTTTCCGCTGAAATTGACGGGGGAACCGTGCGTCAGGTGGCCACCGTGGGGCAGGCTCATGGTTAAAATTCTATCTCCGGGCCGCAGCGTGGCGAAATAAACGGCGGCGTTGGCCTGGCTGCCGGAATGGGGCTGCACGTTGGCGTGTTCCGCCCCGAACAGCTCCTTGGCCCGGTCGATGGCCAGTTGCTCGGCCATATCCACAAATTGGCAGCCGCCATACCAGCGCCGGCGCGGATAACCTTCCGCATATTTGTTGGTCATGACGCTGCCCTGGGCTTCCAGGACGGCCGGAAAGGTGAAATTTTCGGAGGCAATGAGCTCAAGATGGGTTTGCTGCCGTTGAACTTCTTCCTGGATGGCCGCATATATTTCGGGGTCCAGTATTTCCAGGGGTCGGTCGTCGAAAGTCAGTTTGTCCATATTCATAACAATATTCGATTACTTGAGATTGGGAACGATGTTTTCTTTTAAATATTGAATGCATGAAGGGATGGTTTCGACCAGATTATCCCGGCAGTTTTCATAGGCATCGAGTGGCATGCCGTAGGGATCGGGCAGTTGGGTATCGGCCGGGGGTTCGACAAATTGGCGGAAGAGGAGCACCGGCGCTTTGATACCGGGAAAAAACTCTTTTAATAAATATTGATGGGAATCGGTCATGCAAAAAAAGACCAGAGAGTTGTCAACAATTTCCTGGGTGAGGGAGCGGCTGAAGTGGCCGGAAAGGTCCAGGCCGACTTTCTGGAGGGCGTGGATCGAGTTTTCCGCAGCCCGCTCGCCTTCATAGGATGAGATTCCCGCCGAGATCACGGCAATGGAGCGCAACGGCTCATCCTCAGCCTTCAGAGCGTGGGCAAGAAGCCTTTCCGCCATTGGGCTGCGGCAGGTGTTCGCTGTGCACAGGCAGGTTATATATCCGGTGATTGGAGGCATGGCTGCAAACTAAAAATGTGGAGCGTTTCGCACTCATTGTAAAGAAGCATCCCCTGCCCGATCCCGTAACGGCGGAATGGCCATGAGGTTTACTAAAATAGTAATAAGCCGCCTTTTAAATTGTGTTTTAGAGCCATTTCCTTTTTTATTTAAGGCAACTTTATGCGGATATATTTCATGGGTATTTGCGGAGTTGCCATGGGCAACATGGCGATTCTGCTGCAAAGCCAGGACTGCGATGTGTGTGGCGCCGACAGCGGCGTTTACCCGCCCATGTCGGACGCTCTGCGGGAAGCCGGCATCCAGTGTTTTGAGGGTTTTGATTCCCGCCGTCTGGAATCCCTCGGCCCGGACTTGGTCATCATTGGCAATGCCCTTTCCAGGGGAAACCCCGAAGTGGAATGGTTATGGCAGACCCGTCGATTTCCTTTCACCTCCCTCCCGGCATATATCGGCAAAAGGTTTTTGCAAAACCGGAAAAGTATTGTCGTCACCGGCACCCACGGCAAAACGACTACTTCATCCCTGGCGGCGGCTCTGCTGCGGGCCCACGGCAAAGACCCCGGGTACTTCATTGGCGGCATCCCGCTCGATTTGCCAGGAGGAGCGGCCTGTGGCGACCCCGGCGACCCTTTTGTGATTGAGGGCGACGAATACGATTGCGCCTTTTTCGACAAGCGCAGCAAATTCATTCATTATAATCCCGATATTTTAATCATCAATAACCTGGAGTTCGATCACGGTGATATTTTTCGTGATTTGAAGGATTTGCAGAGAAGTTTCGACCATCTCCTGCGGCTGGTCCCGGCCAATGGCTGCATCCTGGCCAACGGCGACGATGCCAATTTGAAAGAGTTGCTGCCGTCCACCTGGGCTCAAACCTTGTTCGTGGGCGAGGGTGGGGGCAACGATTTGCGCATTCTCGATTATAGGACCGAGAATGCGGGTTCGGCCTTTTCGCTGCAATGGCGGGGGCAAATATGGGGCCGGATATCTTGGGGGCTGCATGGCACATTCAACGCCCGCAACGCAGCAATGGCTGCCCTGGCCGCTGCTTTGGCCCTTAATCCTGAACCTGAAAATATTTGCCAAATGTCCCTGGCCCCTCTTGGCGGTATGAAAGGGGTCAAACGCCGTCAGGAAATATTACTCGAAAATGAAGACCTGGTGGTGATGGAGGACTTCGGCCATCACCCCACGGCCATCGCTTGCGCACTTGAGACCTTGCGCCTCCGGTTTCCGCACTATCGCCTGGCCGCCTGTTTTGAGGCGCGCAGCAATACCGCCCGGTCCTCCGTCTTTCAAACGGAATTCGGCGATGCCTTGGCATTGGCCGA
Source organism: Opitutales bacterium (assembly GCA_965226205.1). Lineage (GTDB taxonomy): Bacteria > Verrucomicrobiota > Verrucomicrobiia > Opitutales > UBA2987 > JAJFLU01. The sequence goes on from CBDDCJ010000007.1 coordinate 21,219, forward strand.
CAGCGTCTTTCTCGGGCCGGTCCATCGGCTTGAAAAATTGGCCCCAGGCCTCGCCCTCAATACCGATCAATTAGCCGGTAGGCTCCGCCAAAAAGAGGTGGATGGGCATGCCTTTGAAACTAATACCAGCCTTCTGGAAGCGGTTCACCGCCTCTGCCTTGAGGTCCGGCGCGAAAAACTCGTCCTTTGTTTCTTTTCCAACGGGTCCTTCGATGGAGTGGTGGAAACCTTGGTCAACCGTTTGCAGAAAATCGTTTCGGTGTGAAAACTAAACCGGGGATGAAGGAAGAATCCGGGTTGGAGGACGGCATCCACGATTTTCTGGCTTATTGTGAACTGGAAAAAGGCCTTTCCGCAAACACCACTGAGGGATACGAAAGCGACCTGACCCAGTTTGCCGGTTTCCTTGCCCAGAAGAGATTGGGCGAGTGGTCCCTGGCGCGCCCTGAGCATGTTGCCGGTTGGATCAATCATTTGAGTGGCCAAGGATTTGCCGTGGCCTCCCTGGCCCGGAAATTATCGACCCTCAAAATGTTCGCCCGCCATCTCCTTGGGGAAAGAAAATGCGATCATGATTTCACCATTTTGCAGGATGCTCCGCGTATCAGCCGAAAACTTCCAGACACTTTGACGAGGGAGGAAGTTGAGCGGCTCTTGGCCATACCGGACCCATCCAAACCTCAGGGGGCCAGGGATCGCGCCATCATGGAACTGGCTTATAGCAGCGGGTTGCGGGTTTCCGAGATTTGTGCGCTGGGTTTGACGGATGTCGATCTGGAAAATGGATTCGTTCACGTTCACTCCGGCAAAGGCGGGAAGGACCGGGTGGTGCCCCTGGGAACCCCGGCTATTGAAGCGATCGATGTCTATACCTCGGCGGCCCGCCAGCGCTTGGTCAAACCAATGACCGGGAGCGCGCTTTTCCTGAGCAATAGGGGCAAGGCCATCTCGCGGAAAACGGTTTGGCTGTGCATACGGAATTGGGCGCGCCGGGCCGGCCTTCCCATGGCGGTCAAGCCTCATGATTTGAGGCATTCATTCGCCACTCATTTGCTTGAAGGCGGGGCCAATTTGCGGGCCATCCAGGAAATGCTGGGGCACTCCGATATTTCCACCACACAGATTTATACGGCGGTGGAAAAGGAGCGTTTATGGAAGCAGCACGCCCGTTTCCATCCCAGAAAATAACTGACCGCTATTTGTGGCTGAAGCGGCTCAGCAGCCCCATAACAAGAACCACGCAAATAGAGATTCCCAGGATAATCCCGGAAAGTATGACCGCCTGGGTCAATTCACCGGCTTCAACAGAAAAGAAAATGGCGATGGGCACCGTTTGAGTCCGCCCGGGGATATTGCCCGCGATCATGAGAGTGGCGCCAAACTCACCCAAGGCTCTCATGAAACAGATGACCAGGCTCGCGGCCACCCCGGCCCAGCTCAATGGCAGCATGACTTGCCAGAGAATCCGCCATTCGCTGAATCCGAAAATGCGGGCCGCATCGAGGAGCTCGGGATTGATTTGCATGAAGGCGGCCCGCAAGGTCTGATACATGAGGGGGAAAGATACCACGGCTGCCGCCAGAACCGCGGCGGGCCAGGAAAAGACGATGTTCAGGCCGATGAGTTCGAGCAAACTGCCGATTGGCGAATGTCGGCCGAAAACCAAAATTAGACCCAGACCGATGACTGTCGGGGGCAGGGCCAGTGGAAACATCAATATACCGTCGAGAATCATGAAGTTCCGGCTCTCGAAGCGCAAGCGCCAGCGAGCCGTCAGCGCCCCCAGCACAAAAACAATGAGGGTGGCGGTGGCAGCCGTTTTGAGAGATATCCAGAGCGGTGAAAATTCCATTGTTAGGTCAAAATTCGGGTGTCAGGTTTCAGGTGTCAGGATGCAAGTGACAAGACAATTTTGACATCTAATTTCTGACTCCTGTCTCCTATACTCCTGTCTCCCGCATTGTCGATTTCCGAAACCTGACACCCGAAACCTGTATCATTCCACAATCCCAAATCCATAAGAAATGAAGATAGCTTTGGCTTTTTCGCTGGTTAGAAAATCTATGAATTGGGCGGCATTGCCGGGTTGTTCCGTTCCATTCACCACACCGATTGAATACCGGATGGGTGAATGCAATTCGGCTGGAAGTTCGGGGCCCACCGAGATATTCGGGGATCGTTGCGCGTCGCTGGCGTAAACAAAGCCGGCGTCAACCAGGCCGGTTTCAACATAGGTTTTCACTTGCAGGGCGTTTTTCGAATAAATCAGTTTTTCCTCCAGACGGCTCCAGAGGCCCAGTTCCTGCAGTGCTTCTTTTGCATAGTATCCCGCAGGAACGCTGCGAGTCTCTCCGATGGCAATTTTGCGGACGGACGGCGAGGTCAAATCGTTAAAATCGGAAAACCGTTTTCCATCGGCAGGGGAGATCAAGACCAGGCTGTTGCTAAGCAAAACAATTTCCGTTTGCGGGTTGATTAAACCCGATTGGACCAGGTTTCGCATATGAATTTCGGCAGCGGAAATATACAAGTCCACAGGCGCGCCGTTCTCAATTTGCCGGCTGAGCGAACCGGAGGCGCCGAAATTGAAAGTCAGGCTGATGCCGGGAAATTTTTCCTGGAAATGGTCGCCGATTATCTTCAGCGGATCGCGCAGACTGACGGCCGCTGAGACCGTTAATTCATTTCTCTTCGCGCAGCCCGAAAGGAAAACCGGCGAAATTCCCAACAAGGCAATGAATATCCATGATTTTCTCATTTCCGCTAAAGGTGGACTCTAAGATAGAAAAATTAGCTTGTTGGACGGCAATGTTTCTCTTTATCCTTTCAATGAGGAGAAAAGCTTATCTTGTATAAGTGTAGGCTCGCAAGCACGAAATATACGGCCATAACGAAAGAATAAAAATCACGAAAGGATAACGATGAGGATTGACAATCGGTTTGACAAGGTGGGGATCAGTTTGGCGTTATTGATGACTTTTTTACCTTTGGGCTACGGTAAAGCTAAGCCCGAGTTTGACCATGATGTCCTTCCAGAGAAAATTTCTGCGGTTCCCGAACCCAAGAAGGAGATATCGGTGGACTTGGGCTGCGGCGTGACGATGGACTTCTTGCTCATTAGTCCCGGTTCATTCTTGATGGGGTTTGTCTCACCATTCGGGCACGAGAACGAGATACCACCTCACAAGGTAACTTTCTCAAAACATTTCTACATGGCCAAATACGAGGTGACTCAGGAACAGTGGGAAACAGTCACGGGTATGAACCCCAGCCAATTCAAGGATGCGAAAAAGCCGGTGGACAGCGTCAGTTGGAACGAATGCGCGGGATTCATCGAGGCGCTCAACGAGAAAGTTCCCGGGTTGAAGGCTCGTCTTCCTACCGAGGCGGAGTGGGAATACGCCTGCCGCGCGGGCACAGCAACCCAATATAGTTTTGGCGACAGCGAGGACCGCCTGGGCGAGTTTGCATGGTATGATGGCAATTCGGGCAGCACTACCCATCCCGTGGGAGAGAAGAAACCGAACGCGTTTGGTTTGCACGATATGCTTGGCAACGTCTCAGAGTGGTGCGAAGATTATGGGCATCGAAACTATAAGGGAGCGCCCACAGACGGTACCGCCTGGTTAGAGGGTTTCGATTCTTTTCGTGTATTGCGAGGCAGCAACTGGGACGGGAGACCGTGGAGTTTCCGTTCCGCGTCTCGCTACATCCTCGATCCGACGATTATGAATACCATTTACGGTTTTCGAGTAGTTGTCGTGCGCTGAGGGCTCAATTACAATTTTACCACGCCGCGCGCACTTGTTTAGCGTAATTCTGGTTGCGTTCGGTTAAAACAGTAACACCGATTCCTGCCATTCAGGAATTTCATGATGCAGCCATGCACGCTGAAAGTGTGCTATTTGACAGCCCCGGGCGCAACCCTGGGTTTCCCGGCATAACACCAGGTGCGCACGCTGAAGGCGTGCCATTCCTTACCCGATCAATCCCAGACATATCTTTCGTCGTATTCGATACGGTGCCGGAGCAGAAATTCTCGATATTCTTCCTGGAAGGTCACTCGTTTATGATGTTCCTCCTGATTTTCAATGTAGGACTTTACAGCTTCGATCTTCGATTCACTGACAGAAAATGCGCCATACCCCGCCTGCCATGCGAATTTGATCAGATTCGGGTCTCTCAGTTCGGGTTTCTTTGTCTTGATCCAGGCCGAACTCTCCTTCTTCACCGTACCTGCTATCTCGGCGGTTGAGGCCGTTCGATTTTGGAAATAAAGGATGTGGGCATGATCGGTTTCGGCGCGTGTCATAATCGAGGGGCTTTTGAGATTGCGCAAAATACCGATGATATAGGCCTCAAGTTCGTTGCACAGGTCGGGATAGACCAGAACGCGTTGTCGGTTTTTCGTGCTGAAGATGAGGTGAATAGCGATTTTTGAGAGTGATTGAGGCATGGCGACAGGCAAATCCCGTTTAAAGAATGAAACCCCTTCAGGGTTTTTGATATTATAACATGCCGCCGCGTGTCCAGGGGTTTCACCCCCTGGCTGACGAATGTGGCCCCTTCAGGGCGTTTTGAAGGGTTGGCGCCCACGCCAAACAGATACTCAGGGTTTTTGATATTATAATATGCCTCCGGGTGTCCAGGGGTTTTACCCCCTGGCTGACGAATACAGCCCTTTCAGGGCTTTTCCTGGCTGGCGAATGTGGCCCTTTCAGGGCGTTTTGAAGGGTTTGCGCCTGCTCAAGTGACGGAAAGGGATTTTCCGCTATCCGATGGTTTCAAGTTCAAAATATAGGGAGCCGCCCGCTCTGCCCATTCCGATGGATCGGGATAATTGGCCGCCAATTCTTTTCCGTATGTGCTTTGCAGCATGTCCGTGTTGACGGGGCCGGGACTGAGGGGAATGGCGGCCATGCCTTTGGGGAGTTCTTCCGCGAGGGCTTTGGTGAGGCCTTCGATGCCCCACTTGGCGGCGCAGTAGGGCGCGATGTTCGGATACCCATTGCGGCCCGCGCCGGAGCTGATATTGACGATGATGCCTCTTTGGGCTTTTATCATGGGCGGTAGAAAAGCCCGCAGCACATTGGCTGTTCCTTTCAAGCCCACATTGATGACATTTGAAAATTCCTCTGCCGGCACCTCCCAAAGCTGGTTGTTTTTGTTAATGAGAGCGGCGTTGTTGATTAGAAGGTCCGGTGCGCCGTATTTTTCCAGGGCGGCATCGGCCCAGCCCTTTACATCAGCCCAATTCAAAACGTCAACCGGTTGCAAGAAGTGGGCCAGGCCAAGTTTTTTGCCCAAATTTCTGAGGTCGCCTTCGTTTCTTGCGCAGCCGATGACGGTGTGTCCGAGATTCGCAAATTTTTCCGTTAAAGCGCGCCCCAGTCCGCGGGAAACCCCGGTAATGACGATACGGGATGGATGATGCATGATACAGGGTGCAGGATACTGGATACTGGTTGCAAGATACAAGATACTGCACCGGGGTGGGTGGATTCGATATTTCCTGGAATCTGAAACCTGACACCCGGTTTCCTCAATGTCATTTTCAGAGCTTGGCCAGAATTAGATCGCTTCCGAAATAAATGAGAGCCAATCCCATCAAGCGGGTGGCCCATAATTGAAATCGTGAGAGGGGTCCCTTCATTTTGGGGTGAGTGGCTATACAGGCGACCAGGGCAAACCACCAAAAGTTGACAAACATCATTTCCAGAGCCATCGCGGATTGCAGCCATAACGGTGTCGTAGTTGAGATAATGACGCTAAAGAGGCTCCAGAAAAAGAGGATTGCCTTAGGGTTCAAGAGGTTGCAGATGAATCCCTGCCGCACGGCAGCCCATGAAGTCAGGGGGCTTGAGCCCGAAACAACGCCGGGGGCCGCCAGAGTGTTTGCTTTTTGGCGAATGGCTTGCGCCCCCAAATAAAAAAGATAACCGGCGCAGGCATATTTCAAAAAGAAGAAGAGACTTTCGGAACTTTTGACCACCACTAGAAGGCCCAACAGGCAATAGGTCAGATGAACGCCAATGCCCAGCATGATTCCGACCGAGGTATAGATGCCCGTTTTCCGGGAACCCATGAGGGAATTGCGAAGGACCAGAAAAAAATCCGGGCCGGGAGAAGATACGGCCAAAAAGTGAGCTACCGCTATTTTTAAAAACGACGCTAAGTAACCTTCCAGCATGATGAACCGCAATCCGAATGCAGCCTAGGCCAAAGACAATAACCTGCGCGCTGCCTTTATGTCATGCAGCGCGATTCCACTACTCTAAAAATGGCGCTTAATGGAGGGGATGCGTTCCCCCGCTTGCCCGCCCTTTAAAATACGCTCAGGATTTTTTTTGCCTGGCAGCCATTTTACGGAAAATGCCTGGGCCATGAATTTGACGAAGCATTTTCCGCCGGTGGGCTACGGCGAGCTTGAAAGCTTTTTTCTCCCCATACTTGCGAATCGAGAAGGATGTGCATTTTTGCTCACCGGGCGCCGGCCTCCAACTGACCGAGTAGCATTCGTTTATTGTCCCATTAGGACTTGTCTTCGCCGTCCGGCAGACTCCCAACACGCCGGTCGTATTGCGGGCATCGCGATAAACAATCCTCCTGCCCCGGGGCTTGGTGGGAATTTGGGCCAGCTTTTCGTAAAGCTCATCACGAAAACCTCTCGCTGCCTGCTGTGCTTTTCTTTTACCCCCGCACTTCAGGTCGCTGTAAAGTTTGGAGTAGGTTTTTCCATTTTTATACCCTCTCACAAACCATCCGTGGGTCGAACCCGAATCAATGCGGCTTATTCCCTTGTTTTTAGGATCTTTCCTTTTTCTTTTTGCCATAACCTAACAGTTGTTATTGTTTCGTTGCTAATTTAATTTATCTGTAGTTATGAATATTGGGCTCGGTTTGTCTTATGTTTTACTATTAAAATGAAATTGAAATTTCAGGATAAATTAGGTTTTTGTTCCCGATTCGATTAATTTACAAGTAGAAAATTGGGTTTTTTAGATAAAAGTTAACAGACATACGCGTTCTTGATAAGTTTAATTTTCGAGACCGTCCACCTTGCGTTTATTCTTTTGGTTTTATGAATGCGCGAATGATTTTTTGCTCCTCGATGGGCCGGTCCTGATTACCGGTTTTTACGCTTTCAAGTTTTTTGACCGTTTTATATCCCTCCACAACTTTCCCGAAGATAGTGTGGTTCATGTGGAGCCAGGGAGTTTTTGCGGTCGTAATGAAAAACTGGCTGCCATTGGTGTTGGGCCCGGAATTGGCCATGGCGAGAAGTCCTTTATCATCAAATTTTACTTTTTTGGAGCATTCGTCCTCAAAACTTGCGCCCCAAATGGATTCGCCGCCGCTGCCGGTGCCGGTGGGGTCTCCACTCTGGATCATGAATTTTGGAATCACCCGGTGAAAAATCAAACCGTCGTAATATCCATTGCGGACGTGTTCCATTAAATTTTCACAGGCCTTGGGGGCAGCCTCTGGCATGAGCCGGATTTCAATGACTCCCTGGTTTGTTTCCAGGACAATAATTGAATCGGATTCTAACATTTTTTTATTAATTCAATTTTTTTACCGCGTTTTCAAGTGAATATTTTGGTAAACCGCTAGACCGGTGAATATTTGTGGCAGTTATGGCCGCGCCGCTACGGGTCTATTTTTGCTGGCGCAACCCAGATGGCGATGCCCATGTGATAGCGGTTGTGGCCTTCGACGCTTTTCGAATAATAGGCCGTGACAATCTGACCGTCGGGGCGTTGCACGCTGCTGGGATAGCCACAGTCACGATCGAACGAGTGAATCAATCGAATGGGCTCGCTCCAGGACTTGCCATCATCCGCGCTGAGCCGGGCGAGGACTCCGTACTGGCCGGCGGCGGCGCGGTTGCCGTAACTGAGCAGTAGGCGTCCATCTTTTAGCCGAAGCAGGTGGCCGTTAATTTCTTTTAGACCGGTCACCCGCTGCGGACCCTGCCAGGTTTGACCATCGTCTTGGGAGCGGAACAATTCCATGGCGTCAAGCCGATTTGCCGCCAGCCAGCGTTTTCCGTCCAGAGGCAGAATCGAGGTTTCGTTGTGTTGCGGGCCGATCACGGAATTTTTTTTCCACGTCCTGCCGTCGTCGTCGCTGCGAAAGAAGGAGGATTCCTAGCCTGTGGCTTGGTAAGATATGGCGGGCTCTTTCAACTCAGCGGCATAGCATGACGCGTAGACGGATCCGCTATCCGCCGGGACGATGTCGCCAAAGGGGATAAAGGGCGTCCAGCCCGGCTTGTTGCCGGGAAACTCCTTGCGCTGCTTCCAGGTGTGCCCGCCGTCGCTGGAGCGGCAAACCCAAACGCTTAAAATGCTGTCGCGAAAGGCGTCTTGTTTGGGTCGCATTGGCTGTTTCTCATTGGTCCAGCCGGAGCAGAGGACGATCAGGTCGCCATTGCCCGCCAGTCCGGCGGCGACGTTCATGCGAACCGTGTTTGCATCGTTGGGCGCCGGATGGCCGCGTTTTTTCCACAGCACGCCGTCTTTACTGGCCCAGCATTCCACATCGCCCTCCATCTGTCCGTGGCTGGGGCGGTTGTGAATGATTGCAACAATCGTTCCGTCGCGCAGTTGGGTGAGGTTTGGCCAAGCGCAAACATTGTCGATCGCGATGTAACGCTGGATGAAGTCCGGTTCTGCCTCGCCTGCGGCCGAGCCAGCCAGAAGGATACCAAGCAAGATTGTGAAACCGTTTCGCATGAGGAGGATTGTGCCGCCTGGATTGATATGAGATCGCTTTATTAAATTTCGCTTCTCATATGGGCAATTACAATGTAATTTGTCGAATTATGAAAGCAATGGCGATAACCGAGCATGGGGCCCCCGAGAATCTCAAACTGATGGATTTACCCGAACCGGTCCCCGGAGAATTTGATTTGTTGGTGGAAACCCATGCCTGTGGCATGAATCCGGTGGATTTTAAAAAACGCCAATTCAGTCTCGGCGGACCCAGCGAGTTTCCCCTCGTTTTGGGTTTCGATGTAAGTGGCGTGGTGGCTGGCGCCGGGAGCGGGGTGGAAGGTTTTACGGAAGGGGATTTGGTCTATGCCTCGCCAAGCCTGGCTCGCAACGGATCCAATGCCTAGTACGTCCTCGTCGATTACCGCGCCGCCGCCCATCGGCCGAAAACCCTCGACCATAGGGGAGCCGCCGCCGTGCCGTTGGTCACCCTGACGGCCTGGGAATCTCTCTATGATCGAGCCGCCGTCGAACCGCGTCAAAATGTACTCATCCATGCCGGGGGCGGCGGGGTGGGGCATGTCGCCATACAACTGGCCCGATTGCGCGGGAGCCGCATTATTACCACCGCCAGCAGTGAGGATTCTCTGGCCCTCTGCCGGGAGTTAGGGGCGGATGTTGTTATCAACTACAAGGAGGAAAATGTGGTTGAGCGGGTTATGGCGGAAACCGGCGGAAAAGGCTGCGATATGATCTTCGACACCGTGGGCGGCCCGGTCTTCGAGCAATGCTTCCAATGCCTCGCCATGAATGGTTCCATCGTTGCCATTACTCCGACCCAGACGGACAAAATCGCGGAGGGCCTCTTTTTCAAAAATGCCACTCTGCACTGCGAATTTATGGGTGTTCCCGCCATTTACGGCATCAATATCGAAAGTCACGGGGAAATTCTACGCCAGGCGGCCGAGTTGATCGACTCCCAACGATTGAAGGTTCACATTGGCCGCACCTACCCGCTGGAAGAGTTGGCGGAGGCTCACCGTTACCAGGAAAGCGGCCACGCCACCGGCAAAATTGTTATTACGGTGAAAGACTAAACCGCTTTTCCTGCGTCGGGCGGATATTCCGCCAGGAGGCTTTCAAATGTTTGGTTTCCCCATTGGGATGTGGAGGTTTTTTGAAGTTTGTCCCGATAAAACCGATCAAAGGGTCCGCATCATGGATCAGTTCGGCTCCTTCGTTATTTCCATATCCTTCGAGCGACTCTTTGAATTCACCCAGGCTGATCTTTTTCAGGGGCCGCGCTGGTTGGTAGCGGCCTGAATTTTCACCGCCTTGGCCCACGTCCTGGATGACGCTGACAAATCCCAGATCGACCAGTTGATTGAGGCATTCGTTGAGAATGTGACCGGGAACGCGCAGGGCTTCGCCCAATTCACTGGCCGAAACGGGGGGCCGGCAGGCCTGGAATCTCCGGCTTATAATGAGGAATGCGGCCAGGCTGAGGGTTTCCCTCGTATGGCTGCTGACGTTTTCCCAGGCTTCGCGGTGGGTCAGTTTATCGGCATTTTGCACCGAATAGGTGACTTGGCCGCCCAAAAGCACGAAAAACCAAAAAACGTAAAGGCCGATCATCAATACCGGTATGATACCGAGGGAGCCGAAGAGGCTTTGCTGCGAGATGACGCGGTGGACATAAATAAAGGAGAGGTAATTGTTAAGGACGAGCAGCAGTGAGACAACAAATGCCCCCACCAGGGCGGGCTGCCAGCGGACGGTTGTATTGGGAATGAAGCGATAAAAACTCCACAATAAAGCCAGGATGGCGGCAAAAGAAAAGAGCGGTCCCAGGTACGGGATAAGATAGGAAGCCTGCCGGCCAAAGGGGATGTAATCGAAAAGCCCCATCAATGTGCTGGCCGATATGATTGTCACAGAGGCAAAGCCCAATACCGCGCCCAGGCTGATAAATGTCCAGTAGTAGGCTACCCGCAGGGTCCAACTGCGCCCTTTTCTTACGCCCCAGATTTCATTGAAGGTGCTTTCGATTGAAATAAAGAGCCGAATCCCGATCACGATGAGGAGCAAGGCCCCGATAACCCCCACCGTGCCTGATTGCGCTTTTTCGATGAAATTGTCGATCAGGTTAATCAGTTCCTCGTTTAGTACAGGGCCCGCCGTTTGTTCAGCGGATGACGATTCTCCCGTTGCCGAGGAATCCAGCTTGTTAAACTCGCTGACGGTGGGGGCGATAAAGAGGAGGGCTTTATTGAGACTGTTGGCCGCCAGGTCCGTTTCTCCGCGTTGCAAAATGAAACCGGAGGCCATCACGATTATTGCCACCAGCGGTCCCATGCCGATGAGCGAGTAATAGCTGAGGGCGGCCGAACGGCTGAGCAGGCGGTTGTTGGAAAGTCCGTTCAGGAGAATGGAAAGGATGCGCAGCAAGGCGTAAATGCGGCCGCTCACACCGGGTTCGCGCAGATTCCGGTTTCTCCAGATTTTCTTGTTTAGAAAGTGGTCCTGCCAGGCCAGGAATTTTTTCCATTGGCCCAACCAGACTTGGAGGTTGCTCTTCTGCGCCATGCCATTTGCCGGATGCGGATTAGCAAAACCCTGGCCGCCCCTTGCCTTGTTCTCTGTTTATTTTATTGAAAAAGGGCGTAGTAGCCATAGGCGCCCATCCCGACGAGCCCGCATGCCCCGAAGAAGATCATGAGCGTCATTTTCAAGGTCAGGGTGCATACAAAAACTCCCAGGGACCCCATGATTCCGGCGGCCATCATGATCATGGAGTTTTCATCTCCGGTTTGCCATTGTCCCCAGTGGTAAAACCCGAAATAACCCAACCCCAGCATGGCCCGAAACCTGACCATGGGAAATATGTCCGAGACCGAAAATCCAAGAAAAATGGCCAGAAACAAATCCCATAATCCAACCAGCAGGAGGGGTTTTTCCAACAGCGCCAGATAGTTCTCATCGTCCACAATGTCCATGATGACGGAGTAATTGGGAAAGATATTGTTGAAGGCGCTGATGAACATGATCATGCCGAGCACCGGCATCGATAGAGTGGCGGCCTTTTCCTGCCACTTGGCGCTTTCTTTGAGGTGCTTCGTCTCCTCCGTGTCGCCCTCTGCCGCAGCCAGCATGTTCGAGACCGATATGGCCTCTATTTCATCCTCCGAGGCATTGAGCATATCCATGTCTTCGTCCGATTTGGCTCTCAGGATGAGTTTCTTTTTTTCCGGAAAAACCCTGCTGGCCAACTCCGAATTATCACCGAAGGCTAGCCACTCTTCCTTTTCATCGTCGTAATACAGGGTTTCCTTGTCCACCTGGTCGATTTCCACCAGCGAAGACAGTTTCTCCATATTAAACGGTCCGCGCGCGTCCTCCGAGTCCGGTTGGCGGATGTAGTATTCCTCGACTTCTGTTTCTTCTTCTTCCGACATGGCAAGCTACTCAATCATCGCCATTCTTTTCGTATTTCCTCCGTTGGGCAAGGAAATTTTTCTTTCGCTCGCGTATTTCCGCCAGTTTGGGGAATCCGCTCTGAAAATGCCGCCAAGCGCTCTACTCGTTGGCTTTCTTATTCCACGCGGCCAGGGCAAATGCCATGGACAGGACGGAACTGCCGATCCAGAAATAAAAGGCCCAGCGGAAATCGTAAACTGCCACTGTGCCTTCCATCGATTTGCCGGCGTCGATGAGCAGCCCGCTGATCCATTCCTGGGTGGCTGCCGCCATGTAGCTGAAAAGTCCGATGATGCCCTTGACGGCTCCGACCGCCCCTTTGGGCATTAAATCCACCGCGGTCAGCCCGGCCAGAAACACAATCAGCCCGCCGATCCCGAACCCGAAGAGGCCCAGGGCGATTGTATCCAGCCAAAAGTGCCCGACTGGCACCAAGTAAAGCATGATCAGTCCGATGGTTTCAAATAGTCCGTAAACGAGGGTGGGAATATTTCTACGTGAATTAAAGAATTTTTCCGATACCCAGCCTGAAAGCACGGCGCCGAGGAAGCCTAGCAAGGGGAAAAGGGCCAATACAGCATGTGCTTCTATGAGCCCATATCCTTTCCCGTTCTGCAAGTAATAGGCCCCCCAGCCGCCAATAATGGCGTAGCGGCCCACATACATGAGTGCGCTGCTGATGCCCATTATCCAGACGATCGGGCTTTTTAACACCCTCAATTGCTGCCTGCCGATCGTGTCGGCGCTCGGTTTGCCGGCTGAAAAATCCTGGCGGTATTCGGAAACCTGGGGGAGGCCGTAGGTTTGCGGCCTGTCGCCGAGGTTGTAAAACAGGATGATGGCCATGCCCACACAGGCGATTCCCGGCCCTATGAAACCGTAGCGCCATCCAAAATAGCTGATTAACAAGGCTGTGCCCAGGAAGGTTAAACCTTCTCCCAGGTTGTGGGCCCCCGCCCAGATGCCGTAGCGCCGCCCCCGCTCCTGATGGCTGAACCACTGGCACAACGAAACCACGCTGGGGGCCGACCCGATCGACTGGAACCACCCATTGAGCAGCCACAGAATCATAAAAATAACAAAATGACTGGTCAGCCCGAAGAACATATTGACGATGGCCGAGCACAACAGGGCGATTGACATGAATTTGCGGATATTGGCCCGGTCGGCCAAAAATCCGTTAAAAAATTTGCCGAAAGCATACGCGTAAAACAAGACCGCGCCGATCACTCCCATCTCGGGAACGGACAAAATCCCGGCATCCTCCAAAGGTTTTTTGGCTACCGAAAAACTGAGCCGGCAGGTGTAGAAAAACCCGTAACCCAGGATCAGCCATGTAAAAATAATTAAACGCTTGCTTTCGTAGAGGGACCGGACTTTTTCCCGATCCTCAATCAAGGGCAGGTCGGGCCCTGTTTTAAAGTAGCTGATGAACTTGTTTGCCATATTATAAGCACGACCTAAGCCGGAAAACCTGAGAAAATAGCTCCCTCCACCGGAAGGTCAACCGTTTACTGAATTGATGGGAATGGTCTTTTTTTGAGGATGATTTTCAGGCCTTGATTTTCATTATTTAATTGCCAAATGGTTAATTGTGATTACTATTTATAAGCTGTCATGGGGGAAGGGGAACCGATGCAGATATTCATTGGATTCCTTTGAAGTTGACAATAATAGTATGGAATTTAGGGCAATCGGGATAGCTCTTCATATCCAAATCCGTTTTAAAATCTACAACCTAAGCAGCCTTTTAAATTTTCAGCCCCAAGAGCAAAATATAATCCAACAAACCCACTAATTTACAAACAAACTAAATTTATACCTGGCGCCAACCAATCATGAAAAAACTCAAATTAACCCTGTTATTTTCACTAATTGCGGTTTCCATCGGCTTCGCCATCCCTCCAGTGGCAAATCCAGACTCGGCCAGTGTGCCGGAGGGCGGCTCGGTATCGATCCTCGACACAGAGGCTATCAGCCTGTTGGCCAATGATACCGATGCGGATGAGGATCCCCTGACAGTCAACACCACACCGGTTATTGGGCCAATTCATGGAACCCTCGTTTTGGCAACCAGCGGCGAATTCACCTATAACCACGATGACAGTGAAAACTTCGCCGACAGCTTTACCTATGAGGTGAGCGACGGAGCACTCACGGACACGGGGACGGTGTTTATCACGATAACACTAGTAAACGATCCACCTGTTGCCGTGGTTGACATTGCCACGGTTGACGAGGGCGGCACTATAAATTCGGTGGATGTTTTGGCCAACGACACGGACGCCGAGAACGACACATTGATGGTGGATACCACAACGGTGAGCGGCCCGAACCACGGCTCCTTGACTCTGCGGTCGGACGGCTCATTTGACTACGACCACGACGGCAGCGAGACGACCACGGACAGCTTTATTTACACGGTTTGCGACGGCAACGGCGGAACGGCCACCGCAATGGTGACGATTGCGGTGGCCGGAGTTAACGACATCCCGACAGCCGATGATGACGCCATATCGGCGGTAAAGGGGGGCACGATGACGGTCTTGAACGGAGGAGCTACCAGCCTGTTAGCCAACGACACCGATGCCGAAGACGATACCTTGACAGTGACCACAACGCCGGTGAGTGGGCCGAGCCATGGCTTCTTGACTTTGGCGGCGGACGGCCATTTCACCTATGCGCACGATGGGTCGGGTTTTGCCACCGATAGCTTTGTTTATGAAATCAGTGATGGGGCGGCCACGGCGACGGCGACGGTGGAAATTACCAATTTATCCTTTCCAGTCTTCATCCCGTACCTTGCCTTGGAGCAGGCATTCCGCGACGAATTGGGCATACTCACGGACCCGCTCACTGTGAGGGATTTGCGTTCCCTGAGCTTTTTGGATGCCTCATCCCGGGGTATAGCCGACCTGACAGGACTGGAGGCTGCCATAAACATGGAGTTCCTTAATTTGACCGGGAACCTGATTGAAGATCTGAATCCTTTGAGGGAGCTTACGATTTTGAGCAATCTCGATCTTCCCCGCAACCAGGTTATCGATTTGAACCCATTGAGCGGATTATTCTCCATGGTTAATTTACATCTCGAGGGTAACCGTATTGTCGATATCAAACCTCTGGGGAATCTTATCGGACTGGAGGGTATTTTCCTGAATGGAAACAATATTTTCTCCATTAACCCCCTGGCCGGTTTAACCAATCCGGTTGAAGTTCATGTCGAAGATAATTTCCTCGATCTCCGGGGCGGATCGGAGGCGCTCGGCATTGTCGATCAGCTCAATAACGCTGGCGCCACCTCGGTGGTTTTTGAACCGCAGGGAGACCCATTTGCGAATCTAGGCTTTCTTGACGATCTGGTTGATGAACTTGATCCGGGGCTCTGGCAATTCGGCACCAATAGCGAGAATCCCAACCTTTTCGATCTGGTGGAAACCCCTTCCGGGTTGTCTTATGTGCAGTTTGGACAGATCGACTACCCGGCGGAGCAACTGGTCACGAAGCAACTGAACGGCTCGGCCCCCTTCGAGAGCGATTGGAGCGCGGCGGTGGATGTGAATCTGGGCAATGTCGATTTTACCGAAATTGGCGAGCGGATCGGGATGGAATTTATTTTGCTTAACAGCGCCAACGCATCCAGTCTCTTCCATTCGGCGAATGTTCTGGCGGTGGATGATGGATTTGGTAATCCCGTTCTCGAGCAGCGGATTGATGTCGGAAATTTTAGCATATTCGGTTTTCAGGGATTCAACGGTGTTGACGGATTACGCCGGTTCGTATCAGGGGATTATTACACTCTCTATCTGTTTTGGATAGCCGAGAGCCAGACGCTGGTCACCGCCTATGAGGTAAATGGGGTCTTTTCCGAGGCGATTTCCTCTAATCTGGGGTCATCGTGGGCTATGGGGCCGGGAGATACGTTCACCCTGAACCTGGCCGGATTTACCGAAGCCCACACCGTTGTTGATCCGGAAATCCTCTTTTTCAAACATTTTCAGGCCAGCGGTTTGAATATCAACCCGACGGGTTCCGTGACAGTCAATTTCGACCCGGGCACCAGTGATATCAACAACGGTATGCAGTGGCGGGTCAACGGGCAGGATTGGCAGCCGAACGGGGCGACGGTTTTCGGGATTAACGCCGGTGAGGCATTGATCGAGTACCGGCCGGTGCTCGGTTTCGACCCCTTGCCGCCGGAACTCATCTATGTTGATGAAAATGTGGATAATGTAGCCGATCAACCCATTTATGTATCGGCCGGAACCTTTGGGGCCCTCGACCCGAACTATGTGCTTCCCGAATTCAAGCGGGAAAGCGGAGCGCTTAGGGTAAATTCTGACGGAAACGGTGGCCTTTTGGTTACCTGGCAAAACTTTCACAATGTGGACAACGTGAGAACGGGCGCTTTGGTTCGTGTCCATGAATCGGATGGTTTTCTGGATGAAAATTTTAATTTCGGACCTAAGCTCAGGTCCACTTTGGCCACCGCGGTACAGCCGGATGGGATGATATTGGTCTCAGGTGGCAGCGGCGTTGCCTTGGCCGACGGCTCTACCAGAAACCGCATCTTGCGTGTGTTTCCGGATGGCTCACGAGATTTTTCTTTTGAATCCCCCGGTATTTAATGATGGCATCGCAGCCGGATGGCAAGGTGCTGGCGGGTGGCACCTTTACCGAAGTTGGCGGGTTGCCAGTTAGAGGCTGTCCCAAAAATATAAAGATTTTGTAGTCAACTGGATGACGTTTATAAAAATAGCCGGAAAGAGCATTTTTTTGCTCGCTCCGGCTAAAAAAAGGTTCTATAATTGCGTTAGCGAAAATCAATATAGCCCTTTCTATGAAAAATATAGCCATCCAATGCCTCCTGCGTCCAGCTTTAACTGTGGTCGACCGTTGCCTCGATTACGATAACTTTCGCGCCACCATCGAGCGTATCGACCGGCTGCTGATCGATTCGGAGGTGGAATCGCAGGGCGTTGATCTGGCCTTGGAAAGAGGCCAGCCAATGAGTGTAAAGGCCCGGCAAAAGCGGGCTAATTTTGCCCTCAAGGCGTTGCGTATGGAAACGCTGCGTTATCTGCTCGGTGGGATTTCGTTTCGGCATTTGTCGAGGGCTCTGGGCAGCAGCGATCTGTTGGCTGACTTTTGTCGTGTCCGCCATATCGACGGCATAAGGGGCATCTCCAAGAGCACCCTGGAACGGGCCTCGAAGTTTTTCAGCGAAGAGCAGTTGAGGGCCTTGCACCGGACCTTGACTGAGGTTGTGGGCGATGCCGATCTGGCCCGGCAGGTGGTGGGATTGGACAAGCCGATAGACGCCACCATTTGCCTGATCGACGGCACCTGTTTGGAGGTCAACATTCATTGGCCGACGGACTGGGTGCTGCTCAAGGATGTAGCGGGCACGCTGCTCAAAGCGATCCGGCTGATCCGTGAGAAGGCCGGTTTGCGCCATCGCATGCCGATCGAACCGGAGCCCTTGGCTCGGCAGATGAATCGGCTGTGCATACAGATGACCCACAGCCGGCGGCGAAAGGACAGCGCGCGGCAACGCAAGGGTATCTTGAGGCAGATGAAAAAGCTGCTCAAACGGATCGGGGAGCATGCCCGCAGTCACCGGGAATTATTGCAAGCCTGCTGGGAGCAAAGCGATTACAGCGAAAAACAGGTCCAACAGATCCTTACCCGGATGGAGCGCATGAGCGAGCTAATCCCGGTGGTCATCAAGCAAGCGCACGAGCGAATCATTGGCGGCCGCCAGGTGAAAAACGCAGAGAAAGTTTTGAGTGTTTACGAACCCGATGCGCAGGTGATTGTGCGAGGCAAAGCGGGCCAAGAGGTTGAGTTTGGCAACACCCTGTTTTTGGGTGAAAGCGTTGAAGGATACCTGCTGGACTGGAAACTCTACGGCAGCCGGACGCCAAGCGAAAATGAACAAATGCAAGAGAGTTTGCAAAGACAGAACCGCTTCAACCTAGCCGAACCCATAGCGGCCCTGTACGCGGACCGGGGATTCGCCTCCCAGCGGGCCCGCCGGCAGTTAGCCCAGGAGGGCATCTACGATGCGCTCTGTCCACGCGATCCGAAGCAGTTGAAAAAACGGATGGAGGAACCACACTTCAGGCAATTGCAAAAGCGCCGGGCCAGCACCGAAGGGCGGATCGGGGTATTGAAGAATCGCTGACAGGCCGGGCGATTGCGCAGCAAAGGCTTTGCCAACCGCTCGATCAGCGTAGCCTGGTCGGTCCTCTCGCACAATCTATGGAAAGTGGCCAAGATGCTGGCCCAGCAAGATGAACTAAAAACCAAAGCGGCGGCCTAAATAAAGAGCGGAAAAGCAAGGACAATACTTTTTCACAGGCCTACTGTCGGCCCATACAAAGAAAACCAGGCAAACGGACCCCAAAACCAGAATCCTAACGTCATAGGAGAGCAAAGTCACCCCCTCCCAAAAGAAAATACCACTAAAATGAAACTCCCCGTAGCAAGCTACGGGGTATCTAAGAAAGAAATTCATGATCACCACAGCATCAATTGTTGCAACTGCTTCTTCGGTTTGCCCTGTTTTCTTACGTAGGCCTCCACACTGGCCCAATCCCCACGCTCCCCTACCGTTCCAACATAATACCCGTCACTCCAAAACTCCCCTCCCCACAGCTTCTCCTTCACCCAAGGTTCGCGCCGAAAGATCTCCCGCGCCGTTATGCTCTTATATTTCTGAACGATTCGCCCGGGTGCTTCTTTCGGATGCGCTTCACACAGCAAATGCGCATGGTCTCCATCCATTCCCAGTGCTTCCATCTCTATTTCATAGCGCTCGGCTATCCCAACGCTTGTTTCTTTCAGCACCTCTTGCACCCGCCTTTCCAAGAGCATCTTCCGATACTTCACAGGGAACACCATATGGTAGTGGATCTGCCACACGCAATGGCTCGCGCGCCTCAAATGCTCCCGTTTCTCTTCGCTCATTCATCTCTGTTATAAAGTTACCGCTCCCCGTAGCAAGCTACGGGGTATCTGAAATTAAATGAACACTCTTCAAAATCCCCTCGCAAAAATCACCCTTTTGGGACAGCCTCCAGTTAGCGGGCTTGTGCGGCTAAACGGCGACGGGAGTTTGGACCAGGATTTCCAGATACCCGAACTGATCGTCCATCCGACCACCTTATTCCAAAACGGCATCTGGGCGCCCATCGTCCTGGATGATGCTGGCAATATCTACATCGGGGGTGCCTTTGGCACGGTCAATGGCAAGGCCAGAGAGGGATTTGCCCGCTTGTTTCCAGACGGCAGCCTGGACCTGAACTATGGCGCAAGCGGCTATATCATGACAGGCGGGCGGCCCGTGAGGGGGATAGGTTTTCAATCGGATGGCAGTCTTGTTATCGGCGGCAGGTTCGAGGACGATTTCGGGACCGAAGTCGTGCTCATTTGGCTGGATCCGAATGGTGATTTTGATCCATCTTTCGTATTGACTTCACGATTTGATGTGGCCGATACCGTCGCCCCAGTTTTTCCGCAAACCCGCAATCTGAGAATAGCCTCCGATGATAAAATAGTAATTGTCGGCACTACCTTCGCCCGTTTCAACAGCGATGGAAGCCTGGACGGGACCTTCGCCCAGCCAGCATTGGGAGATCCAACTGTTTACAACGAGGCATTCTCATTGGTCCTTCTTCCCGATGATTCGGTAGTATTTCCGGGTGGGATCAATGATATTCCAGAGGTTAATGGAGTGGCATTATCGGGCTTGGGCCGATTAACAACCGATGGCACCTTTGACGAAACCTTCACCCCCGGAAATTTCCAGACAGAATGGTATCCAGAAGGGTTCGCGGCGCAAAGCGATGGCCGTGTCGTGGTGTGGGATAACTATGACTTCGTGGAGAACGAGCGGAGGGATGGATTGGCCCGTTTTGAGACCGATGGCACCCTTGATGGCACTTACGATCTTTCGGTGACACATCCCGATCTTATTGCCGTGGTCGATGCCGGTATGCTTTCGGACGACCGGCTGCAATACATAGCGGACACCGATGCCGGTAAGGTTTATGGCCGGCTCAACGCCGATGGCACGCCGGATGACGGGACAGCCTCCGATACCACGGCAGGGAATGTCGATTTTATACCGGATGTTGGGATAAGTGGAACCGATATTTTTGTATTAGCGGATGATCGATCCATCATTTACACGAGTGACAATCCTCAATCAGTTCTCGATGGTGCCCTGGGGAGTTTCCAGCGCGTTAATCTTGATGGCGCCATAGACGGCAGTTTTGCCGGACCCGTTTTGAATATCGGATCGGTGGTCCGGTTCGACCAAAGCCAGGCAGATATCGACGCCGGGATTTCCGGTCCCATCGATTCCATTACAACCGCCCCGGTGAGAGTGTTGGCAGAACTGGCTGGAGGCAAACTGCTCCTGATGGTTCCCAACGAATCTGGAGGTATGCAATTGGTGCGGTTGAACTCGGACGGCACTTTGGATAATAGCTTTGTATCCAGCAATGTTGAGGGTGGAGAACTCAATTTGGATTTTCCAACTTTGATAGATCCCGAGCGCAACAATGAGGTCTTGCAAATAGCTGTATTCAGCCCCTCGCTGGCCGGATTTATGGGTGCCGTGGAATTGATCGACGGTTCGATTCTGGTCTCTGGCCAATTCGAATTCTAAGAGGGCCACTACTCGCCGGGACTGGTCAAGCTGCTAGCCGATGGAAACATCGATTTCAGTTCATTAGCATCCCATAGGAAATAACGCAAAACGGCTGGAATTGCTCTTGTTCGCCTGTTTCACTAGAAGCAGGTTACTATGAAAAAACAAAAAGCAAATCCAGCCAAGTGTAAAGTGTGCGTTCTGCAGCAGCTTTGCAATTTTATTCCGGGACATCTGGTGGCCAAGTTGGCCCGCCAGTATGGTGTCGATAAGAAAGCTCGCAGTTTCAGTCCATGGAGCCATGTCGTTAGTTTGCTCCATGCTCAGATCACTCATGCTATTGGGCTTAATGATGTCTGTGACGGACTCGCTCATCACAGAGGGTTGCTGGCCAGTATCCGGGGGGCCAGCGTTCCCAGCCGCAACGGGCTTTCCTACGCCAACAAGCATCGCGATGCCAGTATGGCGGGAGAACTGTTTTGGTCGGTGCTCAAGCACTTGCAGTCGTTGTCTCCGGGGTTTGCGGGTGGTAAATTCAAGGGGTTTCCCCGACGTTTCAAACGTGTTATCAACATCGTCGATTCGTCCACTATCGGTTTGGTCGCCAACTGCATGGATTGGGCTAAACATCGTCGACGAAAGGCGGCCGCCAAATGTCACTTGCGCCTGGATTTGAAAAGTTTTCTGCCCCGGTTTGCCATCATCGACACGGCCAGGGACAATGACGCCAAACGAGCCCGTGAAATGTGCGCCGCCCTCAAAGCCGGTGAAATCGTATTGTTTGACAAGGCCTACATCGATTTGACCCACCTCTTTGACTTGTCATCGAGGGGCATTTACTTTGTCACCCGGGCCAAAGAGAACATGGCCTTGCGTTGTGTCAAGAGGCTGCTCAAGAAGCCCAAGGGCAATATTTTGCGCGATGATCTGGTGGTCCTTAAGAACAAAAAATCCCGTCAGGATTATCCCCAGCCGATGCGCCGGGTAACGGCATGGGTGGAGATTGATGGCCAGTGGCGAGTGATGGAATTTTTGACTAATAATTTGCAGCGGTCGCCCCATACGATCAGCGAACTGTATCGCTGCCGCTGGTCCATTGAAACCTTCTTCCGCCAGATCAAACAAACGCTCAACTTGTGCGATTTCCTCGGCCATAGCGCCAATGCCGTGCGCTGGCAGATTTGGAGCGCTTTGCTGCTCTATGTGCTGCTCCGCTTCCAGGCCTGGTTGAGCCGCTGGGAGCATAGTTTTGTCCGCCTGTTCACACTTGTCAGAGGCGTGCTTTGGGATCGCTTTAACCTGCGGGACTTGCTCAATTTCTATGGGACAGCCGGTGGACGCTTTAGAATGCGAGCGACTCCCCAGCAGGCTTATTTCCCTGGGTTTGGTTGAAAACCTATGGGACAGCACAAGGTGGCAAAAGCAATAAAAGAGAAACATGTGATAAAATTTCAAAAATTCGA
>CBDDCJ010000008.1:0-48533 GCA_965226205.1 Opitutales bacterium
CGAATTGTTACGTTAATGCGCTTCTGTTTTCCACTCAGATTTGTAATGAACGGGGTTACAAAAAAATTTGGTGCGGGAAATGGAAAGCCCGATGCGTGGAAAACGAAAAACAACCGATTAAGCTGATTTTACCAGTACCCACTTCTCGAATTGTGCCGTCAGAAAGCATTATTGCATCCAGAACAACTGGCTCCATCTGATCTCCCTTAGGCTTCATATCGGTTTTAACAATATAAAAAAACCAAATTGCTTCCAAAGTCGAGCCTGATTTTGAGATCGTTCAGCGGCTTTTCTTTTATTGAGTAAAGCATATAAAACGTCTGCATCGAATCAATTGACAGGAGAGCCGGACAAAGAATTTCAACCCTCCCCCCAATCGCGGCCTCACCGGCCAGCGCGGCTGGCGTTGAGGTTCCGGGGAAATCAAGCTTGTTATGTTATTGGGCGGCTTCTACTCCGTTCAGCCCGAGGCCGGCTGCGATGGTTCGCATTCCCGCGATCACGTTTTCGATGTGCTGGCCGAGTTCGATGCCCAGCTCTTCGGCCCCGAGGCGGATGTCCTCCCGATTGATCGTTTTGGCGAAGGCCTTGTCTTTGAATTTCTTCTTAACCGATTTCAATTTCAACGAGTGCAAGGATTTGTCCGGTCTGACCAGAGCTGAGGCTGTAAGCAGGCCGGTCAATTCATCGCAGGCAAAAAGCGCCTTGGCCATTTGGGTCTTGCGCGGCACTCCCGAATAGGTGGCGTGGCCCAGAATGGCTTCAATCATGATCTCCGGGTAGCCTTGCTGGCGCAGAATCCGGCAACCCACGTAGGGGTGGCCGTTATCACCTAGAAAAGGATTTTGCTCGTAATCAAAATCATGCAGGAGGCCGGTCACGCACCACAATTCCTGCTCTTCCTCGTCCACCTCAAAATGGCGGGCGTACCAGCGCATGGCCGCTTCCACCGCGAGGCCGTGCTTGATCAGGCTCTCCCCTTTGGTGTATTGGTGAAGCAAGGCGAGGGCTTTGGGTCTGGTTTTATTAATCATGGCAGAAAATGGAGTAGGCGCTTTTTTTAAACCTATGATCGTGTTTTTATGCATCTGCAATTTTTTTTGACCCATTAAAGGAAGTTTGCAACAAAACAAGATCAGAAATTTCGCAACTGGCGGAAAAATATAATCGAATTCTAATCCACAGGTCGTCTTTGCAACAGGAAAAAGAAAAACAGGTATCGCTGACACAGCGTACCATGCACGGTTTCCTGTGGATGTTGAGCAAGTCTGCGGTAACCCGGGGAGCGGCATTAGCCACCCAGCTGGCCCTTGCCTGGCTGCTGGAGCCGGAACACTTCGGCATCATAGGAATGGCCTATTCCATCCAGGGTCTCGCCAAAATCGTGCAGACCACCGGCGTGCGGATATTCCTTATTGCCAGGCAGGATGAATACGGCCGCTATGCCAACGCCAGTTTCTGGTATTCCCTTTTTACGGACCTGGCGGCGGCCGGGTTCATGCTGTTTTGCGGCCCCCTGGCTGCCCGTTTGCTGAACAGCCCGGAGTTGGTGGGTATGCTCATTATTATGGCAATCGCTACTCCTTTCCAGGCTATTGGGACGGTTTCCGGAGCGCGTTTGTCGATGGATTTCAGGTTCCGAACCATAGCATTATTCAATATGTTTTTCATGGTTGGCCGCATGGCCTTGTCGGTCCTGTTCGCATGGCGGGGTTTTGGGGCATATAGTTTCGTCCTGCCCTTTCTCATCACAAATCCATTGCGCGCCCTGATATTATTTTTGCTGGTGCGGCCACCCGTTCATTGGCGGTTTCAATTTTCGTATTGGCGATCGATTTTTCGACTGTCGGTCCTTGTTTTATTCACGGGGGTATTCGGCAAGATCGTCACAATGGGAGACAAACTCATTTTGGGCGCCTTTTACGATAACAAAACGGTGGGGCTTTATTTTTTCGCCTATTCCTTGTCCGTGCAATCCATCATGCTGATCAGCAACAATTTATCCAGCATTCTGTTTCCCGTATTAAGCAAAATTCAAAACGATCCGGCGCGGCAGCGGAAGGCTTTTCTACGGGTCAGCCGCATCCTGGCTTTGCTGGCGATTCCTGTAAGTTTTGCCATAGCCGCCATAGCCGATCCTCTCATTCGTCTCATTTATGCGGACAAATGGCTGTCGGCCATCCCCCTTTTGCAAATAATGGCGGTGAGCATGGCTTTCCGGCCTTCCGGCAGCATCGCGGGGTCCTACCTGAATTCACAAAAAAAATTCCGCCGTCTCCTCCTGGCCAGCATCATCCAGTGCATTTTGTTTTTCCTGCTGATTTGGCCAGCGGTGCATATCGGCCTGTGGGAATTCGTTATCGCCATCTGTTTGGTTTACACCATCAGCCCGATCATTAGCATGTTGCTGGCCATGGGTTTTAGAAAGGGGAGCCTCTTGGCGCTGGCCAATATATTCTGGCTTCCCCTCCTGGCATCCGCGGTAGCGGCGCTGCTTTACCTGCCAGTAAAATGGGCCATACCTCCGGGCTCCACCGGGTGGGTTGCGGAAATCGTCATTGGCATCGGGCTTTTTGCGTTCCTTACTCTTGCCATGACCTGGAAATTTGACCGCAAAATGTGGAAAGAACTGATTTTCCTGAAAGACAAATTGCTGGCCCGGGAAATGTTACCAGACAGTTCCGAAATTATATCCGATTGATTGAGAATAGCGCCTGGATTTGCAAAATCCCACCGCATGGAACCGATATGAGGATATTTTTTGAAAAAAAATTTGCCTTCAGCGAAACGGCGGGCAAAATGGCTTCTCCTTGTCATTATTTGTGGTCGCGAGAGCAAACATCATCTTTTTGAAAACGAGCCTGCCGCACCAGGTCTCAGTAGGCATACCAAGGCCGAAAAATTCGCCTATGACAAGCGAGGCGCCGCTAGCCGGTCCACTCGGGAATTTTCCGGTTCAACACTCAACGAACCACCGAAACTCATCAATCAATTACAATACTTGAAATTATGGTCATAAAAAAACTGAGGAAATACCTAGATGAAAATTCTGTAAAATATATAGTTATCAGCCACTCGGCCTCGTTCAGCGCACAGGAAATCGCTGCCCTGACGCATATCCCGGGGCGGGAAATGGCTAAACCGGTGATGGTAAACGTAAAGGGCGAACTGGCTATGGCAGTGCTCCCCGCCAGTTACCATATCGACTTCAATCGGCTCGCCCTGGCCATGGGCACATTCGATGTTTACCTGGCTTTGGAAAGCGAATTCAAAGAAAAATTTTCCGATTGTGAGGTCGGAGCGATGCCCCCTTTCGGCAATTTATACGGGATCGATGTATATGTCGCTCAAAGTCTGACCGAAGACGAGGAAATCGCCTTCAATGCCGGTTCCCACACAGACCTGGTCAAAATGGCCTATAAAGACTTTGAACGCCTGGTGCAGCCGAAAATTTTAAGTTTCACCGACCGCCTGGACAAGAAACCTCTTAAAAACCGTGTATTTGCTTAAACCAGCATCCTGACAACTAAAACCACGGGAGACTGATTTGAAGAACGAATACAAAACAGAAGATTTGCGGAATTTTGCCCTTGTCGGTCATGGATCCTCGGGCAAAACCATGCTGGCCGAATCCATGCTCGCCTGCGGCGGAGTCATTAACAGATTGGGCAGCACCCTCAGCGGCACCACCGTTTCCGATTATCACGAGGAGGAAAGGAAGAGGCAAATTTCGATCCACACCTCCCTCCTTCATACCGAGTGGATGGGTAAAAAATTGAATTTTGCCGACACCCCCGGTTATCTGGATTTTTTGAGCGATGGTCTCGCTGCCCTCCAAATCAGCGATTTTGCCCTCGTAGTCATTCATTCCGGCCAAGGGGTCGAAGTCGGCGCAAGCCAGATGTGGGATTTTGCCAAACGCCAGGGCATTCCCAGAATTTTGATTGTCAATGCCCTCGACCGCGAACATTCCGATTTTGCATCGGTAGTCGAAAGCATCAGAAGCCGTTTCGGGAAAAAGGTGTTCCCCATGACGGTTCCCATCAATGCGGGTGTTGGATTCAATCAAACACTTGATGTGCTCAGACGCAAGGAGGTCACCTATCCAACCAACGGCAGCGGAAAATACAGCGAGTCGGACCCCACCGATGATTTGGCCGATCAAGTTGACCAGCTCCACCAGGAATTGATCGAGTATGTGGCCGAGTCCGACGATTCATTGCTGGAAAAGTTTTTCGATCAAGGCGGACTATCCGAGGACGAGATGCGGGCCGGCATGCATGAAGCCATCAAAAACGAGTCTTTTATCCCGCTTTTTGCCACCGCCGGGGAGACCAACATCGGCGTTGCCCGCTTAATGGATTTTATCGCCAAATTCGGTCACAGCCCTCTCGACCATGGAAAGGCCGTTGCCCGCGATCAAAACGAGGAAGAAGTGGAAATTGACCTGAAAGGCGCCAAACCCGTGGCGCAGGTATTCAAAACGGTCAGCGAAGCCCATGTCGGCGACCTGTCGTATTTCCGTATTTTTTCTGGAACGATCAAAAGCGGAATCGAGCTTTACAACAGCGCCCATAATTTAACCGAGCGCGTCGGACAGATTTTTATCATGAACGGCAATAACCGGACCAATGTGGATGTGCTCCACGGCGGCGACATCGGCGCCTTTGTGAAACTCAAAAACACCCACACCGGCGATACCCTTTGCACTTCCAAAAACGTCCTCGACCTACCCCGCGCCGATTATCCAAACCCGAACATTCACGGCGCGCTGGTCCTCAAATCCAAGGGAGACGAGGACAAAATTGCCAACGGCCTGGCCACCTTGCACAAGGAGGATCCGGCTTTTCAATACCGCGCCGACCCCGAAATACGGCAAACCATTCTCTCCGGGCAGGGGGAACTGCACCTCCAGGTAATCATCGACGAATTGAAAAGGCGCTTCAAAGTGTCCATCGCGCTG
This sequence comes from Opitutales bacterium, assembly GCA_965226205.1. Classification (GTDB taxonomy): domain Bacteria; phylum Verrucomicrobiota; class Verrucomicrobiia; order Opitutales; family UBA2987; genus JAJFLU01. The sequence goes on from CBDDCJ010000008.1 coordinate 4,964, forward strand.
ATCGAGCCCAAGATTCCCTACCGGGAGACCATCCGAGGCCCAGGGGCGGCCAAATACCGGCATAAAAAACAAACCGGCGGGGCCGGGCAATTCGCCGAGGTATGGATGCGTATCGAGCCCAAACCATGCGATACCGGCCTGGAATTTACCCATTCGCTGGTCGGCCAAAATGTGGACCGGGTTTTTGTCCCCTCAGTGGAAAAAGGCGTCAACTCCGCCGCCACGGAGGGCATACTGGCCGGTTTCCGGGTGGTGGATATAAAAGTCAATTTTTACGATGGAAAAATGCACCCCGTCGATTCCAAGGATGTCGCCTTCCAGATCGCGGGCAAACAAGCCTTTCGGGAGTCTTTCATGAGCGCCAAACCCTATCTTCTGGAGCCCATTTACAATATCGAGATAAAAGTCCCGGAAGAAAACCTGGGGGACGTCATGGGCGACATTTCTTCCCGGCGCGGCCGCATCCAGGGCATGGACTCCAAAGATGGATTTCAAATAGTCAACGCCCAGGTGCCCCAAATGGAAATTTACCGCTACTCGACCACCCTGCGGTCACTCACCGGCGGCAGAGGCATCCACAGCGAAGAGTTCAGCCACTACGAAGAAATGCAAAGGGACCTCGAAAAAAAAGTCATCGCCCAAACCAAACAAGCAAAAGAGGAGTAGGGAGAGTTTTCCGTATCAAGCCGCCAGTTGGCAGAGAGCTCGCCGGATGGTGGCCAAGGTCGAGTGGCACGCCGGAGAGTTATTTGCGCGGGTCGGTTTCATCGTAACAAATCTGAACTGGCCACCCAGGAAGGTAGTGAAATTTTACAACCACCGGGGCACCGCAGAGCAGTGGATCAAAGAGGGCAAACATGCCATCCACTGGACCCGCTTGTCCTGCCATGACTTTGAGGACAACGCCGTTCGGCTTCAACTCTTCGGTTTAGCCTACAATCTGGGCAACTTCATGCGCCGATTGATCCTTCCCCCAAAAGTGAAGCACTGGATGCTGAGCTCTCTACGGGAGAAACTCATCAAAATCGGAGCAAAGGTGGTCCACCATGCCAAGTATATCACTTTCCAGATGGCTGAGGTGGCCATCTCAAGAGAAATGTTTCGAACCATGCTCCAGCGAGTAGAGCGACTGCGACTGGCACCCGATACGGGATGAAGCAGAAAGTTTTTCGATACAAAAGGAACCAATGCTGAGGGAACCTCCAACAGAGGGAAAGACCTTTCCCATGTTTGACCGAGCAAAGGGAAAATCAGCAATAATTGTTAAATACTGCCGATTTGATCATCAAATAACGAAGGATAAGATTGCCAAATCACAATGAAAGCAAAAAATTGGATCGAAATATTGGAAAGTACCAATTTTCAACGATTATGAATGTTCATATGGGAAATCTCGGTTATAATAAAACAAATAAGTAGAAGTTATATTAGAGGCTGTCCCAAAGTTATAACCATTTGTTTTACAGTAAGTTAACTTGTTAATAAAGCTGTCATAAAGACCGTTTTTAGGGGATTTTGGGCAAATTCGATGTCTATAACACCGTCAGCCTTTCTCTTGTTTTGCATATTCAAATACAATTCTACCATAGACCTCTGTCTGACGCGATTATATTTATAACGAATAGAGGCCTTATACAGCGTTTTTGACGGAATTGAATGACTTACGTTCCCTTACAGTTCGGAGTCGAATATCTCAATTCGCAAAATTCGGGTTTTTGGGACAGCCTCTACCTAACCAAGCTGGAAAGTTATACCCTGCCGCTTGCGAACTTTGACCGGTTTGCCATGGCGGGTGCCGGGCTCGAAGCACCATTGCAAGACCGCTTCTATGCCGGATTTTTCGAATTCCCGGTGAGAGGAGGATTCCGCATCCGCCTTGATCACCTTGCCGCGTTCGTCAATTATGATGATCAGCTTGACCCATCCATTGATTTTGTCGCGTTTGGGCGCGAAGGGATAAATCGGGCGAATCGCCACAATCCGCTGTGGATCATTATCGAGGTCATTCAGCTCGAATATATCCATCTGGGCAATGGTGTCCGGAGTGACACCGAATCCGAAAAGGGCATTGCTCATATTGAGGGCGCCGCCGACTCCCGGGTTGAGGGCGATATCCAGTTGGCTCAAGTCCAATGGTTGTAGATCCTTTTCCAGTTCCGGGATATCTACCTCGGCTATTTCCTCTTTTTCGGAGGGAGGATCGGGCGGAGGTGGCGGAGGTGGCGGAATGGAAACACTCTCCATTACAACAGTGCTGGCGGGCACCCCTTTTTCGGAAAGCAGTTGAGTAATTGGCAAGGCCAGGAATATGAATACAGTCAGCGCTGATGTGCCCAAATAGGAAAGGACGCGGGAACCGCATCCGCTCATGAGCGAAGCCTGGTAGGGGCGCCAATCGGGAATGGGAGCGGAAGCCTGCTCGGGATCAACCACAGGCTCAGTCGATATGCTTTTGCTGAGGGGCGGAGAGTCAGGATGTTTCTCTTCTGTCTGGGTTGGGTGGGAATTTTCCATCGCCTCTATTGTTGGTATTCCCCTTTTTGCTGAGGATTGAGTTAATGTGTTCATCATGATCGTTAATCAGTTCAGATTATTTAGTTCAATTGTAGTTAAGAATTTATCTTTTTGTTTTCTTAGTCGGTATATTATTTTATCCTGACAAAATATTTTATTTTTTAACGAAATATATTTTTCATGTACTACGACAAATTCGGAAAGCTTTGGGCCTGGACTAGGGACTGAATGGCGGTTGCCAAAACAACAGATAAAAGTAAAAACAGTTTTTTTAATTCATCCCGGTTTTTTATCTGTCGGGAGGGTGTTTTTTGGGAGAAATTGGTTTTTTTTGGTTTTTTTTTGAAGTTTAATCAAACGCATCAAACGTAGCCAACCTATCCATTGACTTTTTTTGCGTTTTGCTATATACTGTCGGCCTATGTTGAAAAAGACTTCAGTGGAGCCGTATTTTGGGCGCAGAAGGAAGGTTGTCCAGTCGGGATGTGTTTTTGATCGTTATGGGGATGGTTATGCCGCCTCCCCGGCTGCGGTGATCGTGCGCAATGGGCCGGACACTCCCGGCAATCCAGCGATGGTTGGACTGGAGAATCTACAGCTTCGAGGTATTGTCGAAGATAGGCGCAGGCACTTTTTTCCCGATGATGAAGAGCAACCCCAGGGTGCAGGTGGGGAAAATCAGGAAGTAAATCCATCCCGGCATACCTGCGGCCACGGCCAGGTAACCGCCCGATGCGGCGATGACCATTGTAGTCAAAGCATAGGCCATTTGGGTGCTGACGTGGTCGATATGGTCGCAGCCGGCCGAAATCGAGGAGAGCACGGTGGTGTCACTGATGGGGCTGCAATGGTCGCCGAAAATAGCCCCGTCCATGATGGCCGCCGCCGTCAGCCAGAAAATGATCTGGTTCCCTTCCTCATAAGCGCCCAGGGCGTGGGAGAGCGGCAAGATGACCGGAATCAGTATCCCCATTGTGCCGAAACTCGTGCCCGTGGCAAAAGACATTCCAGAGGCCACCAGAAATACCAACAAGGGCAGAAAAACCAGTTCCATGCGCCCGCCCAAAAGAGATATGAGGTAAGTGTCGGTATGCACGCCGTCGGTGCAGATTTTGCTCATTCCCCAGGCCATGATGAGGATGAAAAAGGCCATCCAGAGCGTTGGCAGGGCCTGCATATAGGCTTTGCCCGCTTCCCGAAAGGACAGGATTTTCTGGCTCATGGCCATGGCCACAACGACTACTCCTCCGCTAAACGAGGCAAAAAATAGAATTTTCATGGCTCCGCCCGGTGTGCGGTAGGGATCAGTCACCATGCCAAAAGCGGCCCGCAAATCGCCCATGCTGGAAAAGGAAAAACTGCCCCCGTCGGCCAGCACCTTGGAACGCCCGACCAACAGGATGCCACCGAGGGTTCCGCCGATCACGATGATTAACGGGAGGACCGCGTTGATCCAGCGTTGGGGTTTGCCCTCAACCGGTTCCAGCGCGCCGCCTTTTTCATGGGTCAGCAGGCGGGCCCCGTCGGCGATCACCCCGTCGGCGATCACTTTGCCTTCCAGGGCGGCCCGTTTTTCCGCCTGATACATGGGCCCGAAATCCCTCCCCAGAGCCGAGGTGAAAAATACGAATAGCAATGTCCCCCAGCAATAAAAACGATAGGGCAGGATTTTCACGAACATGGCATAGCCGCCCTCATGCAGACCCAAATGACTGGATACCTGGTTGAAAAGAAGCACCTCGAAAGCGATCCAGGTGGATAGCAGGGCCACCCCCGCGATGGGCGCGGTGGTCGAATCGACCAGGTAGGCCAGTTTTTCCCGGGAAATCTTCCACTTGTCCGACAGCGCCCGCATGGTCGAGCCGACCACCACGGTATTCGAATAATCGTCGAAAAAAATGGCCAGTCCTGCCAGCGAAGTGGCCAGCTTGGTCGATCGCGGCCCCTTGGCCACCCGATTGATCTTGACCACCAGCCCATGAATGCCCCCGCAGCGGTATGCCACATGGATTAGCCCCACCAGCGAAAACAGAAAAGCGAAAATGTAGAGGTTGAACTGTTGGGTAAAATTTACCCAGATGAAATTCTTCACCCCCAGCGGCAGGGCCGAGACATAATCCGGCGCATAAGACAAAAAAGTCCCCAGGACAAAAGCCGAAGAAAGCGCCCAAACCAAAGTGCGAAAATGCAATGCCACCACAACGGCAAAAAACGGCGGCAGAACGGACCACCAATGCCCCACCACTCTACCCTCTGGAACCACCGCAGGATTCGCCGGCAGCGCCCAGAAAAACAAACAAACCCCCAAACACACGCCCACAAAAGAAACCCACCGCCCCGGACGCTTCCATAAAGGTTTTTCCAGGTTCTTCATCTTTTTAGGTTAGCGGTAGGGCATCAGCGCCGATTACGCCGGAAACAACAAAACCGAAATTTGATTGTGGCAATTCTAAAGTAAGGTATCCTGCGTTTAACACTTCACCAGTGGAGGCCAATGATGCGGTGGAGATGAGACGGATTGAGTCAAAATTCATGCCTTTTAACCGATCCATTTCCGGTAGCAGTTCAGAAATTCCTGGGGGGCGACCACTTTGGCTCCGCTTCGTAACTTTTGTGGGAAATGTTTCTTGTTTCCGGTCACCAGGAAGTCAACTTCACCCGCCAAAGTCGCCTCCAGAAACGGTTCGTCGTCCTCGTCGGGAAGGCGCTGCTTGAGCGGTTGCGTTGTGACCAGGCTACCCTCTTGCTGAATGTTGTCCACAAGGCATTCGATAAGGTTGGTCTCAAAACCGAATTTCGGCCTTAGCAAGACGGTGCGGTATTCTTCAATAATGCGCCCATCGTAGGCCAGCCTCAGGCTCCCGTCCGCCACCCACCGTAGAATATCCGCGCAGGGGCCGTAGGGAGACAACAGACCGGAGACGACCACATTGGTATCGAGGACGACCTTCACAGTGCTCGACTACCTGGCGACTTTCGCCCTGGCCCGGCGCACTCGCTTGATTTCCGCGTCGATTTCCGTCCGCTTGATCTCCGATTTGCCTTGGGCGGTGGAATTTCGCTGAAGCTGGGCCACCGCCTCTATGGCCTTCGCTCGTCTGATGGCCGCAAGAGATTCCTCAAATCGATCCTCATCCACCGCCGTCAAAACCGCAATGGGCCGCCCGTTGCGCGTCACCACCAATTCCTTCTCCTCAGGCAACAGCTTCCACAAAGAAGACATCTTGCTCCGTAAATCCCTGACACTGATGAACTTCATTGTTTTACAATAATGTACTCAATTATGTACAAGTCAAGGCATTTCACCATCATTCTCCAGAGGCAGTCTAGGTTTGTCGCTAAATCCGATCTATGCTAAACTTCAAATGAAGCATTACTCACTCACAAAGTGCCGGTTAAATAATAACAACGGGGTGTGAATAAAAAGTGAATAAAACCAATAATTCCTTGTTGACAGGGGTTTGCGTAGTATCCGAAAATTTTATTACTTGGAAAAGGCCTCGAACACCAATGTTCGGGATCAGGAAACTCCAAGCAACTAAAATCAGGAGGCAACTTGAGCCGAAACGAACAAACATCGAGAAAGGTTGCCAGCAAAGCTGCAAAGCTGTTGTGCAATCCGAAGACGCCAGCAGCAATACTATCAGTTGCTGGCTCCGCTCTCACTCAGGCACCGAATAAGGCAAGACGACGTAAGAGTAAAAGATAAGAGCCAAGGCGAAGTCTATATGAATAGGCTCCGCACTTGGCCCTCGGCTGGTATCAAAGTAGCCTAATCTGCATTATGCCTTTGATACTGGCCCTTCATGGGAGGCTTCCTATTCAAGGATTACTTGGACAGGGAGCCTCCTACTTTATGTAAGTCTTTGAAGTATAAAGAGTTTTGAAGCAAGATTATTCAGTAGAAATATTTCTGCACAATATATTGGGTGTCTAACGACTTCGAAACACAATATATAGTATTGTAATTTTTGATAAACTTTAAGCTAAATTTGATTTAGATTAGGTTTCATTAAAATCGTCCCGGTTTGTAGGTTTTACCTTTGTGGACTTTTTTGGCTCGGCGTTTGGTGGGGACTCTTTGATAGGTCGAGCCATAGCGGCGTTTGGCTTTGCCGTCGCCGAAATCGCCTTTGCGGAGGGCTTCCACTTGGTCGCGGAGGAGGGCCGCGCGCTCGAATTGGAGGTCGTTGGCGGCGGCTATCATTTCCTCCTCCAATTCCGCGATGACGACGGCCACCTCCTCGTCTCCTCCCGCCTCGGCAACGCAGATGGGGTCGATCTCCTCCTCTTTGCGGCCGTAATGCAGGCTGGCTTGCACCGCCCGTTTGACGCCTTTGGGAGTAATGCCGTGTTCCCGGTTGTAGGCGAGCTGTTTTTCCCTCCGGCCAAGGGTGACGCCCTCCGCCGCAAGGATTGAATCGGTCATTTTGTTGGCGTAGAAGATGACGCGGCCCTTCTCGTGGCGGGCGGCCCGGCCAGCGGTTTGGATGAGGCTGGTACGGCTGCGTAGAAAGCCCTCTTTATCGGCGTCGAGGATTGCCACCAGGGCCACTTCGGGCAGGTCGAGGCCCTCGCGCAGAAGATTGATGCCCACCAGCACGTCGAAATCGCCCCGGCGCAGGTTGCGGAGGATTTCAATGCGCTCTATGGCGTCGATGTCGCTGTGCAGGTATTCCACGCGGATTTTCCGTTCCCGCAAATAATCGGAGAGGTCTTCCGACATGCGTTTGGTCAGGGTGGTGACAAGGACGCGTTCCTTTTCCTCGACGCATTGATAAATTTCTCCGATTAAATCCTCGACCTGCCCTTCAGAGGGGCGGATTTCGAGTTCCGGGTCGAGCAATCCGGTGGGGCGGATGACCTGCTCGGCCACCACGGAAGAGAGTTCCAGCTCGCGGGGCGAGGGAGTGGCGGACATGAAAACGGTCTGGCCGGTGACGGCCTTGAACTCCTCCGCCCGCAAGGGTCGGTTGTCGAGGGCCGAAGGCAGGCGGAAACCGTATTCGACGAGCCGTTCCTTGCGCGATCGGTCGCCCTTGTACATAGCCCCGATCTGGGGAAGGGTGGCGTGACTTTCGTCCATCACGAGGAGGAAATCCTTTGGAAAAAAATCGATCAAGCAAAAAGGCCGCTCCCCTTCTTGGCGGCCGGAGAGGTGGCGGGAGTAATTTTCGATGCCGGTGCAAAAACCCATTTCCTGTAAAAGTTCGAGATCGTAATCGGTGCGCATACGGATGCGCTGGGCCTCGATCAGCTTGTTTTCCCTCTCAAAATAGCTAATCCGCTCGGCAAGTTCCGATTTGATGGCGCCGACGGCCTGTTCGATCTTGTTTCTGGGCGTAATGTATTGGTTGGCCGGATAGAGGTGAAAATGCTCCAAAACGGCCCCTGTTTCACCTGTCAGGGGGTTGAGTTCCTTAACCGCTTCCACCTCCTCGCCCCAAAACTCGATGCGGATGGCGCTTTCCATGTAGGCGGGAAAGACGTCCACCACTTCGCCCCGCACACGGAAGCAGCCCCGCTCGAAGGCAATGTCGTTGCGCTGATAGAGATTTTCCACCAGCCGCTGAAGGAAGGCGTCCCTGGGCAGCTCGGCGCCGGGGTTGATGGCAATCATCATTTCCTTGAAATCGTCGGGAGAACCGAGCCCGTAGATGCAGGAGACACTGGCCACCACGATGACGTCCCGCCGGCTGATGAGGGCGCTGGTGGCGGAGATGCGGAGCCGCTCGATTTCGTCGTTAATGGAGGAATCCTTTTCGATATAGGTGTCGGATTGCGGAATATAGGCCTCAGGCTGGTAATAATCGTAATAGCTGACAAAATATTCGACTGCGTTGTGGGGGAAAAAGTTTTTAAACTCGGAATACAACTGGGCGGCCAAGGTTTTGTTATGGGAAATAACGAGGGTTGGCCGCTGCGTCCGCTCGATGACGTTGGCCACCGTGAAGGTCTTGCCCGAGCCAGTTACCCCGAGCAGCGTCTGGTAGCGATGGCCCGTTTTAATCGAGCGCTCTAGCGCCTCAATGGCCTCCGGCTGATCACCGGTGGGCTTATAGTCGGCCCGGAGCTCAAATTGCCTCGACATACATGCGGAAAATGCTGACCCGTGGCCCGGCCCGGATCAACCTGTATCTGGGTAAATGCCGGTTTCTCCTTCCGTCCGGCCGATGATGACCGCGCCGCAGGTGTCGCTGAATACATTGACGGAAGTCCGGCACATGTCCAGAATGCGGTCCGTTACCCAAACCAGTCCCACGGCCTCCAGCGGCAGCCCCACCACGCCCAATATGACCGTAATGGCGACAAGGCTGGCCGACGGTATCCCGGCCACCCCCACAGAGGTCAGCAAGGCCAGCAGCACCACCGTGAATTGTTGGGCAAACCCGATCTCAAATCCATGCACGACACCGTAAAACTGGGCGATAAAAATGACCACCACGCATTCATAAAGGGCCGTCCCATCCATATTCACGGTGGCTCCGAGGGGCAGGGTAAAGCTGGCCGTGCGGTTGGAGACCCCGGCGTCTTTTTCCACCGTTTCCAGGGTAATCGGCAGGGTGGAGGCAGAGGAAGCGGTCGAAAATGCCATTAAAAAGACCGGGGCCATGGCTTTGTAATGTTTAACCGGATTGATTTTCCCGACAAATTTCAGGAGCAGACCCAAGGTCACGAAAAGATGGAATCCAAGGGAAATGAGAACCGTCAGGAGAAACCAGGCCAGGGGTTGAAATACCTCGAATCCGGTCCTCGCAATGACCGGAGTGACCAATCCGAACACGCCAATGGGGGCAAATCGGATAATCAAATTGGTGACCATCATCATGACCCCCTGGATGCTTTCCCAGAGGTTTTTTTGAAATTCCCGCTGAGCGCCGGGCAATTTCCCGATAAAATAGCCGAACAGGAGACTGAAGCAGATCAACCCCAGCAACTGTCCATTATCGGTGGCTGCATGGAAGATATTGGGCGGCAGCATTCGTTTGAAGATATCGACCATTTCCCCGCTGCTGCGGCCCTCGAATTTAGCTAAAAATGTATCCGAAACCTCCTGCTGCCCGATAATTTTTTCGGCCGTGGCGAGATCGACATTTCCCGGCCGTATGGTGTTGACAGCGATCAACCCCACGCAAATGGCCAGCAGGCCGGTAACGGAATAATAAACCAAGGTTTTCAGGCCCATGCGGCCAAAATTGCGTTCCGATCCCAGACTCATTATCCCACTGATAATGGACGAGACTATAAGGGGAACGACGACCATCTTGAGCGCGTTCATGAAAAGGTCGCCCAGAAACGAACAGGTCTCCAGGAACCCCCCTGCCATGGCGTTCGTCGAAGGATCGACCCCGTTCAGGACAGAGCCCGAGATAGCGGCCAGAAACAGAGCGGCCAGTATTTGCCAGTGAAATTTCCAACGGAGGGGATTTAGAATTTCCGGTTTCATCAGGATAGACAGTCGCAAATCGAATCTTTTGGCGGCTGGGACGACTGTTGGCTTTCCGCCGGTCTTAGTCAAGTATCTTTTCCTTTGTAATAAGCGGCATATTTTCTAACTTAGGGGAAACTGGAAGTCGTCAGCGTTATGATCATCAAACCTAGAATTCGCGGATTTGTTTGTGTGACCGCCCATCCCGAGGGATGCGCCGCCAATGTGCAGGAACAAATCGATTACATTAAAAAGCAAGGTCCTCTCACCGGGGGACCCAAGAACGTGTTAATCATTGGGGCCTCCACCGGTTATGGGCTGGCTTCCAGGATTGCCAGCGCCTTCGCTTGCCGGGCGGGCACGGTCGGCGTTTTTTACGAGCGCCCTTCCATCAACGGTAGAACGGCCACGGCGGGCTGGTATAATTCTATCGCCGTTGAGAAAAAAGCGAAAGAAGCCGGGTTGTTCGCTACCAGCGTTAACGGAGACGCGTTTTCCGACGAGATTAAGAACCAAACCATCGATGTAATTAAAAATGGTCTGGGCACGGTGGACCTGGTCATTTACAGTCTGGCATCTCCCCTGCGCACCCACCCTAAAACAGGAAAAACTTTCAGAGCCGTCCTCAAACCGATTGGCCGGTCATTCACGGCCAAGACCCTCAATACGGACAAAAAGAGGATCGTCGATGTGACCATCGACGCGGCCAGCGAGGAGGAAATCGCGGCCACAAAAGCGGTCATGGGAGGCGAAGACTGGGAGATGTGGATATCCGCCCTTTCCGATGCCGGCGTTCTGGCGAAAGGCGCCCGTTCCATTGCCTATTCATACATCGGGCCGGAAGTCACCTGGCCGGTTTACAAAAATGGAACTATCGGCATGGCCAAGGAGGATTTGGAGGTATCCGCCCGCAATATCGACAACCGGTTAAAGGCCGGCGGCGGCGCTTTTATCTCCGTCAACAAAGCGGTCGTCACCCAATCCAGTTCCGCCATCCCCATAGTGCCCCTCTACATCTCTATACTTTTCAAGGTGATGAAAGAAAATGGCGCCCACGAGGGCTGCATCGAGCAAATTTACCGTCTTTACCGGGACCAATTGTTCAACGGCTCCAAGCCCCAATTCGATGAGGCCGGGCGGGTGCGCCTGGACGACCTGGAAATGAGGCCCGAGGTGCAGAAAATGGCCCAGGACCTATGGAACGAGGCCGATACGGAGAACCTCGATAAATTCTCCGATTTCGCCGGATACTGGGAAGATTTTTTAAGGCTTTTCGGTTTCGGGCTGGAGGGGGTCGATTATGAGGCCGAGACCGACCCGGAATTGGATTTTGAAACCTGACTCCTGCCTACCTGCCAGCTTCAGCGCGATTGCAGCCGGATTTTCTCCAGTCCCGCCTCCCGGCAAATATCCATGATAAAGGTCACGCTTTTGAGGTAAGTCTCCTCATCGGCCATGACCAGAACCGGCACCTCTTTGTCGATGCCGGCCTGAATTTTTACGGCCGCCCGCAGGGCCTCTTTGGAGACAACACTGCCGCTGAAATAGAATTGGCCTTCCGCATCGACCGCAATTTCGATTTGCTCAACCTGCTTGTTTTTTCCCGCCGTCTCGATTTTGGGCAGCACCAAATTGAGGGTGGTGAGGTTGCGAAACTGCATTGAAACCAGGAAAAAGAATATCAGCACAATGAGCACATCGACCAGCGGCACGATGTTGATCTCCGGCTTGCGCCGATGTGGGCGCAGGACCAGGCTCATTCCGCGTCCTCTTCATTTTTGCGATTGCCCAAATCGATCAAACGCTCGACGCCCACGCTGAGCCGCGCCGCCAAAGTATCGATCCGCCGAATCAGCATGTGGTTGCCGACGAGGGCCGGAATGGCGATGGAGAGGCCCAACATGGTGGTGGTCAATGCCAGGGCGATGCCCTCGATGAAGGCTCCGGGATCGGGCATCCCGGTATCGATGGAGATATTGGCGAACACTTTAACCAGGCCCGTCACCGTGCCGAGCAAACCGATCAAGGGCGCCGCCGAGACCACGATCTCAAGGATAAACAACCCCCGCTCCATACGGGTCACTTCCAACCGGGCGAAAGCCTTCAATTGCTCGGCATCGGGCTTGTTCCGCAAATAATACTGCAAAATACGGCCTCCCACAGAATCGTCGCCTATCTCCGGGATTATGCCATCGATCAGGCTCTCCACAATATGAAGCGGCATTATCTTGCCCGGCAATAAGGCATAAAACCTTTCCACAATGATAAATACGCCAAACAGGGAGCATAGTCCCAACGGCCAGATAAAAATGCCCGCGCCCTCGATCAGATTAATCATGGCAAGAGGCTTCGGTTTGGATGCTCATGGATAAAGAGACAGGGACGTTGAAAAAAGGGCCGATAGGCGGGAAACGATTCCTCGTAAATTAATTCATATATGGAAGGGAGCCAATTACCCTGTCAACACTCTCGCCATTTTCGAGCAACTCCCCGATCGGGTCCCAGCGGCCTTCGACCAGGCTTGACTGCGACCCCTTGGGCAAACCTGCCGGGAAATCCTCGCCATTGCACGAAACGGCGGCAGCAGCGATGTTGACCCGGATCCGCGAATCTGGATTTTCCTCCACGGCGGACGCGATTTTTTCGATATCCTCTTTCGCCAGGGTCAGGCAGGGCATCCCCAGTTGGATGGAGTTTCCGTAAAAAATTTCCGCAAAACTCACCCCCAGGATGGCCCGGATACCGTAGCGATACAACGACTGCGGCGCATGTTCCCGCGAACTGCCGCAGCCGAAATTGGACCCCACGAGAAGAATCGACGCTCTCTTGAACCGCTCGTCATTCATCGGGTGCGGCTTTTCACGGCCCTCTCCATCAAACCGCTCGTCGTAAAATGCGAATGCCCCCAAACCATCGAAAGTGATGCTTTTGAGATAACGCGCCGGAATGATGCGGTCGGTATCGACCTCGTCACCCGCCAAATGAATACCCCGTCCAGTAATTTCCGTTATTTTCGCTAAAGCCATGATTAATATGAGTAAAATTACTTAATTGAGAATTGTTCTATGCCAACGTCCCTCCCCCCATGCAACACTCGCACAATTTCGACAACATCCTTTGATTCCATATAGAATAGGATGTAGTTGCCAGCAGGAAAGCTGCGAAGGCCGCCGTGAATTTCATCTCTCGATCTTTCCATTTTAGGTACCTTCGATAACAAAATTACGTTCTCCTTGATTAAAACGATAACCCTGTCAGCGGCATCAATATTGTCTTCAGCAATATAATGCCAGATTTCTGAGAGGTCGCTTTCCGCACTGCGAGAAAAAACCGCTTTCACCGCGTTTCCGGCGTGTTTCTCCTCCTTTTCAATAGGCTGAGTTTTTCTAACCCGTCGAATACTTGATCCCCCGGCACTGTTTCTCCACGGCTAAGCTGCTCAATTCCAATGGCGATGTCCGCCTTGAGCTTCTCGAATTTAATTCTCTGCAAATCATCATATTCATTCTTGGATACCAACACAGCCACCGAGCGGCCTTTCTTTTGAATGGTGACCGGTTCGCGCTGCGCAGTGTCGAGCAATTTACCGAAACTTTTCTGGGCCTGAGTGGATGCTATCGTAGTCATAATGGTTTAATTTTACGTATTATGCGTATTTTACGTATAACTTCAAGCTTATTTTTTTCTCCTCAATGGCAGTCATCTTAAACAGTTGCCCTTTCGGGAATTCCGAATACCTCCCGCGCGTCGCTGATTTTCCCTGTCACCGCGGCGGCCGCCACCATCAACGGGCTCATCAACACTGTGCGGCCCGTCGGGCTGCCCTGCCGCCCCTTGAAGTTGCGGTTGCTGGTGCTGGCGCAAAGCTCTTCACCCACCAACTTGTCAGGATTCATGGCCAGGCACATCGAACAGCCCGCCCGGCGCCATTCAAAACCGGCCTCGATAAATACCTTGTCCAGGCCCTGCTTTTCGGCCAGCGCGCTGACCAATTGCGATCCCGGCACCACGATGGCCTTGACCCCCGGCGATACATGGCGCCCCGGCAAGAAACGGGCCGCCTCCTGCAAATCCGAAATACGCCCATTGGTGCAGCTTCCGATAAAAGCCACATCGATGGGCGTTCCCGCGATCGGTTGCCCCGGCCTCAGTTTCATATGGGCGATGGCTTCTCGGGCCGTCTCACAATCGCCATTGGACAGGGTATCCGGGTCGGGAATATTTTCATCAATAAAGATCGCCTGCCCGGGATTAATCCCCCACGTAACCGTCGGCCCAATGTCCCCAGCGTCGATTTCCACCACATCGTCGTAGAAACAGCCCGCATCCGACGCCATACAGCGCCACCCTTCGACCGCCGCCTCCCAATCCTGCCCCGTGGGGCAATACGGCCGCCCCATTAAATACTCGAAAGTGGTCTCATCGGGATTCACATAACCACACCGGGCCGCTCCCTCGATGGTCATATTGCAAACCGTCATACGCTCCTCCATCGAGAAACGCTCGAAAACCTCCCCCCCATATTCATAGGCAAACCCGATCCCGCCCTTCACCCCCAAAGTGCGGATGATGTGCAAAATCACATCCTTGGCATAGACCCCCGGCGCCAACCGCCCATTCACATTGATCCGGCGCACCTTCAGCTTCTCCATGGCGATGGTCTGCGTGGCCAGCACATCCCGCACCTGCGTCGTCCCGATGCCGAAAGCGATGGCCCCAAACGCCCCATGCGTCGAGGTGTGCGAATCCCCGCAGGCAATCGTCGTGCCCGGCTGGGTGATGCCCAACTCCGGCCCCACGATATGGACGATCCCCTGTTTCCCCGACGGCAAATCGAAAAAAGTGATCCCGAAATCCTCGCAATTACGCCGCAATTCCCGAATCATCTCATCGGCCAAAGGATCGCTGAACGGCTCCGACTGCGAATCAGTCGGCACGATATGGTCCACCGTGGCAAAAGTGCGCTCCGGGCAACGCACCCCCAGCCCAAGCTCCCGCAACATCCCAAAAGCCTGCGGACTCGTCACCTCATGAATCAAATGCGTCCCCACAACCAACTGCGTGCTGCCGCTCGACAACCGCCCCGCGCTATGAGCCGCCCACACCTTCTCAAATAAATTCATCTTCTTCATCGAAAATTAAAAAGTAAAAAGTTAATCCACTCTACCCTACTAAGCAAAAAGACACAATCCGCCAGCCACTTCAACCCCAAACCAAAAACACCGACCCATCATCCACCATCCCCCATCCAGCATCAAGTATCCAACACCGACCATCCAGCATCAAGCATCTGTGTTCATCCGTGTAATCCGTGGTTAAAATTATAATCCAGCACCGACCATCCAGAATCCAGCATCCAGCATCCAGCATCCGTGTTCATCTGTGTAATCCGTGGTTAAAAATTCCTGTTTCCTGTCTTTTATCTTCCAACATGCGCGCACCATAACATAAATTCCGAAAAAGCGCAATAGATACGTTGGCTGCGTTTGATGCGTTTGATTAAATATTAAAAAAAACCGCAAAAAACACCAATTCGCGCCAAAATGTCCCACAAAACATCACCCATCCTGCATCAATCCTCCCGCATCCCCGTCCTTCCGTGAGAGCTACCAATTGTTAGGCTTAGACGAACTCCACGGCCTGCATGGGAACTTTTTTCAAGAAAGTGCGATTATTTTCCCGGAATCTCTGACCACGGATTCCGCAGATGGGTCCGGATAAGGCACAAAAAAGCAACGGTTAGCTGCGATTTTGGAAGTATGGACTAAAAGACAAGAATTCTATTAAGCTCCTTTTTTTTCTATCCAATCCGTTATTTTATTTCCGAGATCGATAAATAGAGGCTGTCCCATAAATATAAAGATTTTATAGTCAACTGGATAACGTTGATAAAAAGAGCCGGAAAGAGCAAGTTTTTGCTCGATCCGGCCAAAAAAGGGTTCTATAGTGGCGTTAGCAATAACAAAACTATCCCCTTTTATGAAAAATATAGCCATCCAATGCCTCCTGCGTCCAGCTTTAACTGTGGTTGAGCGTTGCGCCGATTACGAAAACTTTCGCGCCACCATCGAGCGTATCGACCGGCTGCTGATCGATTCGGAGGTGGAATCGCAGGTCATCGAGTTGGCCTTGGAGGAGCGCCAGACGAAGGGTCTGAAGGCTCGGCAAAAGCGGGCCAGTTTTGCCCTCAAGGCGTTGCGTATGGAAACGCTGCGTTATCTGCTCGGTGGGATTTCGTTTCGGCATTTGTCGAGGGCTCTGGGCAGCAGCGATCTGTTGGCCGACTTTTGTCGTGTCCGCCATATCGACGGCATAAGGGGCATCTCCAAGAGCACCCTGGAGCGGGCCTCGAAGTTTTTCAGCGAAGAGCAGTTGAGGGCTTTGCACCGGACCTTGACTGAGGTGGTGGGCGATGCCCTTCTGGCCCGGCAGGTGGTGGGATTGGACAAGCCGATAGACACCACCATTTGCCTGATCGACGGCACTTGTTTGGAGCTCAACATTCATTGGCCGACCGACTGGGTGCTGCTCAAGGATGTAGCGGGCACATTGCTTAAAGCGATCCGGCTGATCCGCGAGAAGGCCGGTTTGCGCCATCGCATGCCGATCGAACCGGAGCCCTTGGCTCGGCAGATGAACCGGTTGTGTATGCAGATGACCCACAGCCGGCGGCGAAAGGACAGCGCGCGCCAGCGCAAGAATATCTTGAGGCAGATGAAAAAGCACCTCAAACGGATCGGGGAGCATGCCCGCAGGCACCGGGAATTATTGCAAGCCTGCTGGGAGCAAAGCGATTATAGCAAAAAACAGGTCCAACAAATCCTCGCCCGGATGGAGCGTATGAGCGAGCTAATCCCGGTGGTCACCAAGCAAGCGCACGAGCGAATCATTGGCGGGCGCCAGGTGAAAAACACGGAGAAAGTTTTGAGTGTTTACGAACCCGATGCGCAGGTCATTGTGCGAGGCAAAGCGGGCCAAGAGGTCGAGTTCGGCAACACCCTGTTTTTGGGAGAAAGCGTCGAAGGATACCTGCTAGACTGGAAACTCTACGGCAGCCGGACGCCAAGCGAAAACGAACAAATGCAAGAGAGTTTGCAAAGACAGAACCGCTTTGCCGTGGAAGAGTCCATAGCGGCCATGTGCGCGGACCGGGGATTCGCCTCCCAGTGGGCCCGCCGGCAGTTAGCCCAGGAGGGCATCTACGATGCGCTCTGTCCACGCGATCCGAAGCAGTTGAAAAAACGAATGGAGGAATCACAGTTCAGACAATTGCAAAAGCGCCGGGCCAGCACCGAAGGGCGGATCGGGGTATTGAAGAATCGCTGGCAGGCCGGGCGGTTGCGCAGCAAAGGCTTTGCCAACCGCTCGATCAGCGTAGCCTGGTCGGTCCTCTCGCACAATCTATGGAAAGTGGCCAAGATGCTGGCCCAGCAAGATGAACTAAAAACCAAAGCGGCGGCCTAAATAAAGAGCGGAAAAGCAAGGACAATACTTTTTCACAGGCCTACTGTCGGCCCATACAAAGAAAACCAGGCAACCGGACCCCAAAACCAGTATCCCAACGTCATTGAAGAGCAAAGTCGCCCCCTCCCAAAAGAAAACACCACTAAAATGAAACTCCCCGTAGCAAGCTACGGGGTATCTAAGAAAGAAATTCATGATCACCACAGCATCAATTGTTGCAACTGCTTCTTCGGTTTGCCCTGTTTTCTTACGTAGGCCTCCACACTGGCCCAATCCCCACGCTCCCCTACCGTTCCAACATAATACCCGTCACTCCAAAACTCCCCTCCCCACAGCTTCTCCTTCACCCAAGGTTCGCGCCGAAAGATCTCCCGCGCCGTTATGCTCTTATATTTCTGAACGATTCGCCCGGGTGCTTCTTTCGGATGCGCTCCACACAGCAAATGCGCATGGTCTCCATCCATTCCCAGTGCTTCCATCTCTATTTCATAGCGCTCGGCTATCCCAACGCTTGTTTCTTTCAGCACCTCTTGCACCCGCCTTTCCAAGAGCATCTTCCGATACTTCACAGGGAACACCACTTCACAGGGAACACCATATGGTAGTGGATCTGCCACACGCAATGGCTCGCGCGCCTCAAATGCTCCCGTTTCTCTTCGCTCATTCATCTCTGTTATAAAGTTACCGCTCCCCGTAGCAAGCTACGGGGTATCTGAAATTAAATGAACACTCTTCAAAATCCCCTCGCAAAAATCACCCTTTTGGGACAGCCTCTAAATACCGATGATGTTGCTGGTTCTTGCTTTTGATACCATCTTTTTTTCAAGTGGCGATCTGCCTCGGCGATCTGCCTCGGCGATCTGCCTCCGCACTTATTTTTCCATAAGATATTTTATTGCCTTCAAACGTATAAAATTTCACAGTTGTCCGGTTAACCTGAATTTAAAACTTTGTAAATCGTTAATTTTTATAAACTTGTGAGTTATTTTTAGTGTGACGCATTTGAACTTCCAACAATTTCACTATATTTTGGGGTATAAATTCTGTATCTTGTTGATCATGAATCAACAACGTATGGTTTTCTCCCAAATTTTTGACCTTTTGCATCGTGAACAGTTTCAACGATGCGTCAAACGCTATAGTGGGGACAAGCGTGTCCGTTCCTTTTCCTGCCGGGATCAATTCTTGTGCATGGCCTTCGCTCAATTGACTCGACGTGAAAGTCTCAACGATATCGTTACCTGTTTGTGTGCCCATAGTGACAAACTCTTTTCTATGGGCATTCGCAGTAATATCGCCAAGAGTACTTTGGCCGATGCCAATGAACAACGCAACTGGCGCATCTATGCGGACTTGGCATACGTGCTCATTAAAAAGGCTCGCAGGCTCTATGCCGATGAAGCGTTGGACTTTGAACTCGAAGAGACCGTTTATGCTTTAGACGCCACGACCATTGACTTGTGTTTGAGCCTCTTTCCATGGGCCCATTTTCGTACAACCAAAGCGGCGGTAAAGCTGCACACGCAGATCGATTTGCGCGGTTCGATTCCGACCTTTATCGAGATCACTCCGGGAAAAGTTCACGACGTAAACATGCTTGATGCCCTTGTTCTTGAGCCTGGAGCCTATTATGTGCTTGATCGCGGCTATGTCGATTTTGCCCGCTTGTTCCTCTTTAGCGAAGCGATGGCCTACTTTGTCATCCGCGCCAAAAGCCATTTGAATTATAATACCATCCCATAGGGGCGAGGCAAGCTTCGTAACCCATTGATAATCAATGTGAGTTTTTGACTTTTGGGGGAATCGAATTTTTGAAATTTTATCACATGTTTCTCTTTTATTGCTTTTGCCACCTTGTGCTGTCCCATAGGTTTTCAACCAAACCCAGGGAAATAGGCCTGCTGGGGAGTCGCTCGCATTCTAAAGCGTCCACCGGCTGTCCCATAGAAATCGAGCAAGTCCCGCAGGTTAAAGCGATCCCAAAGCACGCCTCTGACAAGTGTGAACAGGCGGACAAAACTATGCTCCCAGCGGCTCAACCAGGCCTGGAAGCGGAGCAGCACATAGAGCAGCAAAACGCTCCAAATCTGCCAGCGCACGGCATTGGCGCTATGGCCGAGGAAATCGCACAAGTTGAGCGTTTGTTTGATCTGGCGGAAGAAGGTTTCAATGGACCAGCGGCAGCGATACAGTTCGCTGATCGTATGGGGCGACCACTGCAAATTATTAGTCAAAAATTCCATCACTCGCCACTGGCCATTGATGTGACCGCCAAAAACACGGCCATTGCCAGTGAGAGTCTTTCTGTGAAAATTACCGGAAAGACATATGAAACAAAAAAGATACACACCTGAACAAATCATAACGATACTGCGCGAAGTGGACGCAGGTAAAGGCATCCAGGATGTCTGTCGGTCCCACAATATCAGTCCTCAAAGCTACCATCGTTGGCGAAAAAAGTATGGTCGCATGGAGTTGCGTGATGCTAAGCGACTGAAGGAGCTGGAGCGCGAGAACACGCAGTTAAAAAAGATAGTAGCCGAGCAGATGCTGGAAAATCGGGTGCTCAAGGAGGTGAACGCAAAAAAATGGTAGGCCCGAGGCAGAAGAAGGAAGCGGTGAAGCATGTATGGGCCCGAGGGCTGTGCTCGCTGCGTCGGGCCTGTAAATATTTCGAGTTGCACCGCTCAACCTACCAGTATGAACCCAAGGAAGCTACTGAGTATAGGCATCAACTGGTGGCACGCATCATTGCCTTTTCGAAGAAACATCCTCGCTATGGCTATCGTCGAATCCGCGCTTTGTTGAGCCATGAAGGTTGGAAAGTGAGTCGCAAATTTGTCCAGAAAATGCGTCGTGTCGAAGGATTAGGTGTGCGCCCGCCACGCAAGCGCCGCCGTAGGCAGGGTCAATCTACGGCTTCCCCGACACGGGCTGTGCGGCCCAACCATGTATGGAGTTGGGACTTCGTGGCGGATCGCACCGCTCGGGGTGGTCCGCTCAGGCTCATGACATTGATCGACGAGCATACCCGTCAATGCCTGGCCATTAAGGTTGCGCGCTCACTGAAAAGTGCCGACGTGGTGGAGGTCTTGAACGAAGCCATAAAGGACAACGGCAAACCCCAGTGCATCCGCTCGGACAACGGATCGGAGTTTATAGCCCCAAAAGTCAAAGGGAAACTGCAGCGCCAGAAGATTGACATCGTATACATTGACCCAGGAAGCCCTTGGCAAAATGGACATATAGAGTCCTTTCACAATCGTCTGCGCGATGAATGCCTCAACCAGGAACTGTTCCTGAGCGTGACCGAAGCGCGTGTGGTGATCGAACAATGGCGACAGCGATATAACGCGGGACATCCCCACAGCCGATTAGGCTTTCTATCCCCCGATACATTTGCCAGACTCTGGCGAACAATCAACAAAGCAGCGGCTGGCTCCATTCGGCCTACGGCCTCATTCCGCCACCCCCTACAAAACCTACGATATCAAACCTACGGAAATACTCTCACTTAAAGTGGTAGCTAAGATGGGGTCCGATCAATCCAGCATCCTGCATCTTGCATCCGTGGTTTTATTATGAAACATTAGGATGAGCGTGAATTTTACCGAACCGAAATTATTTTACTGAGAAAGCACAATTATGGATACAAATACCAATGCGAATAGGTTGAACGTTCTCGTAACCGGTAGCACCAGCGGTTTTGGCCGGTCGATTGTTGAGACCCTGGCCCGAAAAGGCCACCGGGTTTTTGCCACTATGCGGAATGTCGATGGCAAAAACTCCGGCGTCGCCCGGGAACTTGTGGAATGGAGCCAGAGCGAAGGCGTCGCACTCGAAGTGGTGGAGCTGGATGTGCTGGATGATTCCTCGGTCAACGAGGCGGTGGAAAGCATCCTGGCCACCGCCGGGCATATTGACGTGGTCGTCAATAATGCCGGAATCGGCTCCAGCGGCTACCTGGAAGGTTTTACCATAGATCAGGTCAGTCACATTTTCGATGTCAACATGCTCGGGCCGCTGCGGGTAAACCGCGCCGTTCTGCCCTCCATGCGCGAAAGAAAATCCGGCTTGCTCATTCACATAACCAGCACCACCGGCCGTCTTTTTATTCCCGGATTAAACATTTACAGCGCAACCAAATATGCCCTCGAAGCACTCGTCGAGTCCTACTCCTGCGAACTGGCCCCCTTCGGCATCGACTGCGTGTCCATCGAACCGGGCGGTTTTCCAACCGAACTTGGTGGAAGCTGCATAGCGGCCGCCGATTCCGACCGCCAGGACGGTTACGGCGTGGGGACCAACCCCGCATCCAACCTATACGCTTATTTTGCGGAAAAATTCAGCGGCCCCGATGTTCCCGACGTAAAAGAAGTTGCCGATGGTATCAGCGACCTCATCGAAATGCCGGTGGGGCAGCGGCCATTGCGGGTGGTCATCGGCAATGTCGCCACCGAAGGACTGAAGGAATTGAACGAATTGACGGAAAAAATACAAAAAGAATACCTGGACGCGACAGGCTTCTAAACTCGTAGAAGGTACCAGATTTTGTCCAAAACCCGGATTTGCTTTCCTTCATCAAATTGCTGGGTTAAAACGCGTCATCCAAGCAAACAAAGCCATTTATTATGTGTATTCCTCGATCAACCTCAAAGCCCCCAAACTCTCAAAAATGAAAATAAAAAGTCTTTATATTGCCGCCTTGATCACCTCTGGCTGTGCTCTTTCATTGACCGCCTCGGAAGGTATTCCCGGCGGCAAAGTATTGGAATTGCACGACTGCGAACTGATTGCCGGCGGCTGCATCGCCTCCTCCGAATCCACCCTCGGCGGCCGTTCCCTCCTGCGGGTCTGGAACTTTGAAAAAGGCGTTCATGCCGGGCAAGATTTTACCGGCTTAAAAGTGGCCCTCCTGCAAGTCGCCAAGGCCAACCTGTCCTTCCCCGCCACCCTTCCCACGGGGAGCGTCATTTATCTACCACCGGAAAGCAGCCAGGAGCAGCGAATGGCTCTGGTCGATTGGCTCAAAACCATACACCCAAAAATCTCTGCTGGAACGGTCGAAGAAAAAATATCTCCCATCGAAATTTCCGGGGCCGGTGAGACGGTTTCCCTCAAAATCGGCCAGTCCATTGCATTGGAGACGCAATCTTTGGTTGCGGCCGGTCCCGAACATTGCGCCGGAATGCTATGGCACAGCCCTCGCTCCCCCATGAATTCATTCAATGTCCTTCTCAACCGCAAATCCATGGTGCGGGAGAAAGGGCTCAAACTTGCCTGGAACAGTCACCTCGCCAAAAGCGTATTTATGGGGAGTTTTGGCAAGGAATTCCCCCCCTACGCACTCAACAAGACAGAAGGTTGAAGCAATTCAATCAAATTTAAATTCTCGTCCCCCACTCCCCGCACCCAGCCCGCCACTGCTTGCATGCCGAAAAAAAATAAAAATTCCACCAGTAGCGGCCCCAACTCCCTTTCACGGCGCGATTTTCTAAAGGGTATGGGCACGTCCGCCGTTGCTGCGGCGGCGACTCAAGCGGAGCAATTGGCGGCCCAGATAAAGGAAATTAACGACGAAAAAATCGCCGGACCGCAAGGGGCCCCGGTCACGCTCAATATCAACGGCCAGAAAAGAAGGCTCGTCCTCGAGCCCAGAGTCACCCTCCTGGAGGCCATCCGGGAGCATTTGAACCTGACGGGGCAAAAAGAAGTCTGCGACCGGGGCACCTGCGGAGCCTGCACCGTGATGGTGGACGGCGTTCCCCAATATTCCTGCATGAAGCTGGCCATTGACTCGCAGGATGAAAAAATCACCACCGTCGAGGGCCTCTCTCCCAACGGCAAGCTCAACAAAGTGCAGCAAGCTTTTGTCGAGTGTGATTCCCTCATGTGCGGTTATTGCACCCCCGGATTCGTGGTCAATCTGACGGCTCTACTGGACCACAATCCCCGCCCCACCGAAGCCGAGGTCAGGGAAGCCTGCTCGGGAAACCTCTGCCGTTGCGGGACCTATCCCCGCATATTTGAAGCCGCCCTCAAAGCTGCCGGGATGAAACCAAAAAGCCGGATGCAAATTTTATCAGCAAAGGAAATCTTCAATGCCTGAGTGGCCAAAAAACCCCAAATACCTGGGTAAATTCACTCAACGCGTGGATGGCCCGCACAAGGTGACCGGCACCGCCCGCTATTCCTCCGATATTCATAATGAAGGCTGGCTTTACGGGATGATCCTGCGATCCAAATGGGCCAATGCCAAAATTCACTCCATCGACTTATCGGCTGCCCTCAAATCTCCCGGCGTCAAGGCCGCCATCAAAGTGCGGGATGATGCATTCGTCGCCCATTATTACGGGCAGGAACTGGCTTCCGTGGCCGCAACAAGCAAACAAGCCTGTATCGACGCCCTCGCGCTCATCATAGTGGAAGCCACCGAACTGCCCCATGTCGTCAATGAGGCAACGGCTGTAAATCCAGATTCGGTCCGGGTTTTTTCAGATTTTCCCAACATCGGCGAACCAAAGGTGCGGGAACACGGAGAAGTGGATCAAGCATTTGCCCAATCCGCGGCAGTCGTCGAAGGGCTTTATACCACCCAGATTCAAATGCACCACAGCCTGGAAACTCACGGCAACACCGCTCACCAGCGGGGGGACACCCTCACGGTTTGGGCTTCCACCCAGGGGGTTTTCAGCGTTCGTGACGGATTGGCCAATAACCTCGACATTCCGCAAAACCAGGTGCGCGTTGTCAGCGAATTCATGGGGGGCGGTTTCGGCTCCAAATTCGGCCCCGGCGTGGAAGGCGTCCTCGTCTCCCGCCTGACACGCCAAACCGGTCTTCCGGTCAAGCTAATGCTCCCCCGCTATGACGAGGCGAAAGCGGTCGGCAATCGCCCCTCCTCATTTCAGCAAATCCGTATGGGCGCGGACGCCGGGGGCAAAATCATTGCATTTGAAATGAACGCCTTCGGTTGCGCGGGATTCGCCAGCGGCTCCGGCACGGCGGGGGGCGGCGGCCGGTCGGGATTTCCAGCTCCCTATATTTACGACATACCCAATACCAGAGTTCGCCAGGCGGGAGTCGCCTTGAATACCGGATCGGCGCGGGCTTTCCGGGCTCCGGGGCACCCCCAGCCTGCTTCGGCATGGAATCCATGATGGACGAAATGGCCCTCAAGCTGAAAATGGACCCTCTTGATTTTCGTTTGATAAACGACACCCACGACTCGCTGCCGGCGGAAATTCGCCGAAAAGAATGGAAAATAGCGGCCCGGCGTTTCGGCTGGAAAGAGAAGTACCGGCCACCGGGCAGCTCCCCCGGAACCATAAAAACAGGAATCGGCCTGGCCGGATGCACCTGGGGCGGGGGTGGACGCGGAACTCAGGCCGAATGCCAGATCAATGCCGACGGTTCGGTCGAATTGCGCTGTGGCACCCAGGATTTGGGAACCGGCACCCGCACTCTCATGGCGTTGATCGCGGCGGAGATATTCGGCCTTAAACCCAGCCAGATCACGGCCCGTTTGGGAGACACCCTATTTCCGCCTTCCGGCGGCAGCGGCGGCAGCACCACGGCCGCATCGGTCTCGCCCGCCATTCACAATGTTTGCCACAATGCCTTGCAGGAATTACGGGAGATGAGCGGCATGGAAGACCCCACGGGGAGCCATTGGCCTGCGGCCTGCCGGAAAATCGGCATCCAGCCCCTCGTTGCGCAGGGGCGCTGGGTGGAAGGCCTCTCCTCTCGCGGAGTGGGCGGCGTGCAGATGGCGGAAGTCGCCGTGGACACCGCAACCGGGGTCGTCAAAATCAAAAAGATCGTCTGCGTGCAGGACTGCGGTCTGGTGGTCAACAAACTGACCTGCGAAAGCCAGGCTTATGGTGGCGTCATTATGGGCATCGGCTACGCCTTGTTCGAGGAGCGCGTGATGGACCCGCTTTCCGGCGTGGTTCTCAATCCTAATTTTGAGACCTATAAGCTGCCCGGCGCCCAGGACATACCCCAAATCGATATTTTCCTGCTCGATATGCCCGAGCGCGGTGTCATCGGAATAGGGGAACCGGCCACCATCCCGACCGCCGCCGCTATTGCAAACGCCGTCGCCAACGCTCTCGGGGCCCGCATCCCAAGCCTCCCCATCACCCCGGACAAAGTGCTCGCCGCCCTCGGCAAAGTGCCCAACAAACCCGCCCATTCACTGGCTGGAAATTGGAAGGATTTTCATAAACAACTCCATTGGGATGATTTTCAACCCACCCAGACACAGGAGGCGGGACACTAATGAAAGCTTTTCAATACGTGACGGCCCCCAATACCGAAAGGGCGCTCCAACTCTGCCGGAAAAAAGACAAATTCCTGGCCGGAGGCACCGATCTTCTCGGTGAAATCAAGGACTACGTGTCTCAACCGGGCAGGTTGGTTAATATCAAACAGCTTCCGGGCACGCGGGACATTGTTGAAACCGAAAACGGATGGCAATTAGGCGCCAATGTGACCATTGCGGAAATCGCGGGACACGCGGGCCTTCAAAAAAACCTGCCCGGGGTGGCCGAAGCGGCCGCCAAGGTCGGATCGCCCCAAATCCGCAACATGGGCACCCTGGCGGGCAACCTGGCCCAGCACTCCCGCTGCTGGTATTACCGCCACCGCGATGTGCAATGCCTGAAAAATGGCGCCTCCCGCTGTTACGCCCGGGAAGCGGAGAACAAATACCACAGCCTTTTTTCAGGAAATCCCTGCATCAGCCCCGTCGTGTCCAACATGGCGGTGATCCTTGCCACCCTCGACGCGACCGCCAATATCCAGCGCGGCAAGAAGAATATTAATCTCAACATGGGCGAATTTTATATGAACGCCTGGTTCAACCCCTACGCCCATAATTCTCTGCAGCCGGCGGACCTCATTCTCCACATCGACATACCGGTCAAAACACGACCCTGCGTTTACCTGCAAGTTTCCGAAAAAAGCGATTTCGACTGGGCATTGGTCAGTTGTGCCGCGGCCGCCGATGTGGAGGGAAAAGCACTGCGTAATGTGCGGGTGGCGCTGGGCGCGATTTCCACTATGGTTCACGAAGTGGAGGAAGCGAACGAATTCCTGGAAGGACGCGAACTGGATCGAAGATCTGCCAATATGGCAGCCGAAATGATATTGAAAGAGGCGGTTCCGCAGGAGCATAACGGCTATAAAATGCCTATCGCCCGCGCCCTCATTGGCAGGGCATTATTCAAGTTGAACGGTAAAAATTTCGATGAGGAAGTTTCATGAAAGAGACCCCCTGTAGATTTCTTCGGACCAAAAAAATGTATATTCCCGCCCAGGCTGAGCGAGCCTTGGTGGAACGGGATTATCCAGCGGAATCTCCCCATTGTTGGTGCAACAAGACCATGATCGAACTCGGCTCCGACGACCTCCCCGTCTCCATCAAAGACTGCGCCAACCCAAAACGAAATTGCCACCAGAATTGATGGCAGCCTGACCGGGCAAATCATCCCTGGGAATCAGCTGTTGCTAGATTATGAAAAAAATCAACCTTCAGGATAAAGCTGTCAGCCGCCGGGATTTCATAAAAGGCGTGTCCGCCACCGGGGCCTCCTTTCTGATCCTTCCATCCGGTATCTATTCAAAAACGGCCGGGGGCGCTGCGGCTCATACCCCCAACAACAAGCTGAACATTGCCATAATCGGTGTTGGGGGCCGCGGCAGAAGCGCCGTTGAAGCCGTCGCAAGTGAAAATATAGTCGCCTTTTGCGATGTCGATCTGGCCCGCGTCGATGGGGCCCTGGATAGACTTATGGATGACATCGCCGAGGGCGAAACGGAAGCCTATTCCGAAAGGCAAAAGCTTCTCGACCTCCAGGCAAATATTCCGCGCTACCAGGATTTCCGGCGAATGTTCGACGGAATGGAAAGCAAGATCGATGCCGTCATTATTTCCACGCCCGATCACATGCACTTCCCCATCGCCATGTGGGCCATGCGATTGGGCAAGCATGTCTATGTCGAAAAACCCCTCACCCGAACGATCTGGGAAGCTCGGGAAATAATCCTGGCCGCCCGCAAATACGGCGTCATCACCCAGATGGGCAACCAGGGACACTCCCAGGAGGGCACCCGCATCATCCGCGAATGGATCGAGGCTGGCCTTATTGGCTCAGTGCGGGAAGTCCAGCATTGGACCAATCGCCCCATCTGGCCGCAGAATCTGGACGCCCCCGATCACTCCGGTTTTATTCCCGTCGTCCCCTCTTCCATGAACTGGGAGGCCTGGCTCGGAGTGGCCCTGGAACGCCCCTACGATCCCGGTTACGCCCCCTTCAAATGGCGCGGCTGGTGGGACTTCGGCTGCGGCGCCCTCGGCGATATGGGCTGTCACATTATGGATGCCGCCTACTGGTCCCTCAATCTCGGTCATCCCACATCGGTTGAGGCGATTTCCACTCAATTCAATAAACACACGGCCCCCATGTCTTCAGTCGTCAACTTTCAGTTTCCGGCCCGGGGCGATATGCCGCCGGTCAAAGTTACCTGGTCCGACGGCGGTCTCAAACCGATGCTCCCTCCCAAGGTGGCTGCCGATTACGAAATAGAGGATAATGGCACGCTCATCATCGGGGAGCATGCCACTATCAGGGCCGGCGCCTATGGTGGCAGTCCCCGTCTTGTTCCGGAGGTAAAAATGAAGGAACTACGCCATCTTTTTCCGGAAAAAACCATTCCCCGAGTCAAAGGCGGTCCGCGCCAGGAATGGATACGAGCCTGCAAGGGAGGCCCCAAATGCGGTTCCAATTTCGATTACGCCGGTCCTTTCACCGAAGCCGTTCTCCTCGGCAATGCAGCCATTCGCGCCCGCCGCAAGATCGAATGGGACGGCCCCAATATGAAAATCACGAATGTTCCCGAAGCCAATCAATACATAGGCTCGACCTATCAATACCGGAAAGGATGGGGAGTATGAAAATGCTGCTTAAGATCACCACATTGACTCTTCTGTTGACCGTCGCCTCGGTCCAGGCCGATGCCGAAACATCACCCGATCCCTTCATGGGCGACTGGAGAGGTAAGCGCATCCTGGCGAATGGCGTCACGGAACCGTTATACGCGCAAATAATCGCGCTCGGCGGCGGCAGTTATCAATCCCTCCTTTACGAAACACTGGAAGAACGCTCCACGGCCCAAGTGAACTTTTACGGATCAGCTCAGAATGGTTCCATTAATTTTGCCAAAACCATCGGCCGCGGCGGCCAGGAAGTCCTCCAGATAACCGCCCACGGGCTGCTCATCGCGGCTTCCCTATGGACTGGCAGTGCAGATGCCGAACATTTTAACGGTCGCTTTAACGGCCGCGAAAACGTTGCTTTTTCCCTCCAAAAATATGATCGCGCCTCCCCCACCCTCGGGGCGAATCCTGCCTCCCAGGCGGAAATTTTGTTCGACGGCAGCGATTTAAGCCAATGGTCCCACAAAAAAGTGAAAAAAGCCCAATGGAAAATTCTCGAAAACGGAGCCATGGAGGTGGCGCCGGAAACAGGCTCCATTATTACGAAAAAAAGCTTCGCCGACCACCGCCTCCATCTCGAATTCCGCACCCCCTTCATGCCGGACCATCGGGAACAAAAACGCGGCAACAGCGGCGTCTATCTTCATGGCCGTTATGAAGTTCAGGTGCTCGACAGTTACGGTCTGGAAGGCCGCGACAACGAGTGCGGCGGCATCTACAAGGTTTCCCGACCCCGCGTCAATGCCTGCGCCCCGCCCGCTCATTGGCAAACCTACGATATAGTTTTTCGCGCCCCGCGGTTTGACGGCAAAGGCGTAAAAACGGAAAACGCCCGCATCACGGTCCACCACAACGGCATCCTCATCCATGAGGACCTTGAACTTCCCACCTTCACCGGCGGTCCGGTGGCCGAAAACGAAGTCCCCACCGGCCCGCTCATGCTGCAGGACCACAGCGATTTGGTCCAATTCCGCAATATTTGGGTCGAAAATCTTTAAAACACGCAGCTAATTCAGTGACTAAAATAAAATCCTTTTTTCAAGGTTGGACCGGACCCGTTTGGGCCTTCCTCCTTCTTCGTCTTTTCATCGGCTTGCGCTTGTTCATGGCGGGGATTGAAAAGTTCGAGAGAGATTTTCAATACAGTTTTGAATATTATTACGAAAACATGGGCCGTATGGCCGAAGGCATAACCGGTTCCTCCTTCCTGCCCCTCTACCTGACCCGGTTTTACGCGCATTCCCTTGGCTACCTCCTTATTCTGGTCGGGGCGACCCTACTGCTCGGTATCAAACCCCGCATCTCCCTTGTTCTCAGCGGCCTGCTTTTCATTTCCCTCAGTTTTGGCCTCATGGCCGTGGCCGAGAACGAAGGAATCGCATTCCTCGGCGTCCACCTTGCCTTGACCTGCGGCGCCCTCTGCCTCGTCGAGCACAGCCGTCTGGCCCTCTGGAAGGATTAAATTTTCAAATCCATGCAGGAAAAAAACACTCCTAAAACCGGCTGGCCCAATGATTCCCTCGACCGCCGTTCTTTCTTGCGCGCCGGCCTTGCCGCCGGCATGGGATTGCTGTTCACGCGCCCCTCAAACCTGACCGCTGCCAGCCCTTCCGGCGGCCAGCTCAATGTCGCCATAATAGGCCTCGTCGCCCAAGGCCGCGTGCTCATCGAGTCCTGCCTGAAAATCCCCGATATTCGTTTCCAGGCCGTTTGCGACATCTGGCCCTACAGCCAGCGCTACGGCCAAGGTATCCTCCGCAAATACGGCCACACGGTCAAAGTTTACCCCGATTACGAGGAAATGCTCTCGGCCCAGCCCGATCTCGATGCCGTCCTCATAGCGACCCCCGATTTCGTTCACGCCAAACACACCACAGCCTGCCTCCGGGCCGGACTCCACGTCTATTGCGAGAAAATGATGTCCAACTCCCACGAGGGCGCCATTTCCATGATCCGGACGGCGCGTGATACCGGTAAACTTCTCCAGATCGGGCACCAGCGCCGCTCCAATCCGCGATACATCCACGTTAAAAACCATTTGCTTGAGGAGGCCAAATTGTTGGGCCGCATCACCCATGCCAACGGCCAATGGAATCGCGGTGTCAGCGAAGACATCGGGTGGCCGCGCAAATACCCCCTCGAACAGGCCACCCTGGAGAAATACGGCTACGGCAATATGCGTGAATTCCGCAACTGGCGCTGGTTCAAAAAATACGGCGGCGGCCCCATCTCCGATCTCGGCGCTCACCAGATCGACATCTTCAACTGGTTCCTCGGAACTACCCTCAAAGCCGTTACGGCCGACGGCGGTCTCGACTACTATAGCAACCGCGATTGGCACGACAACGCCATGGCCATTTACGAATACGCCATCCCGCAGGGTACCGTCCGCGCCTTTTACCAGGTTCTCACCACGACCAGCGCGGGCGGAGGGTATTTCGAGTATTTCATGGGCACGGAGGGCGCCATCAAGATGTCCGAAAATCCGAAATTCACGCGGGCTTTTCGAGAGGTCCACGCACCCGATTGGGAGGTGTGGAAACGCCGTAAATACATTCGCCGTAAAGGTGAAATCGAGGGTAGTGTATTAAGTAGGAATGGTGGCTAATTCTTGATTATATTGATGAATGAAAAGTCTCAGACAGGTTTCATGCATACTCTTAAGCTTGGAAAAGGAGAGGGTTTTGCGTGTGAAACGACCCAGTCGTTGGCGCAGGGTATTGTTCCATCGTTCCACATGGGCCGTTTCACCGGTTTCTTTTCCCACGGATCGGTTATGAGGAAAGACTTCATCATAAGTGGACCAAAAGTCGCTGTAGGTGGCACATCTTTTGTAGGCCCGTGGCAGGCGCTCGTAAAGTTCCCGGCAACGATACCAATCCCGAGGCCCAATGGCATAGGAGAGGATTTGACGGGTGCGTCGGCAAAGAGCGATCCAAACCCATTGGGCATCGCTCTTGCGCCCCACAAAAGACCACAGTTCGTCCAGTTCAATGACATCATGGCGGCGGGCCGCAAGAATCGTGCTTTTGAGCGGTCGCAGCGATTGTCGTTTTTTTTAACCAACTCAAAACGGTGTTGGGACTCACCCCGAAGGCGCGCTGTAAACCGCGTAGACTGCTGCGTTTCTGATAGACTCGAAGGATCATTTCTTTTTGCTCTTCGGTGTATTTCACTGTGGGGTTTTCTCGGCTTTGTTTACCACAATCATGGCAGCGGTAGCGCTGTTTATGGTTGGGCGTCTTGCCAAATTTAATGATATTTTCACTTCCACAGTGCCGACAATTAATAATTTTAGTAACCATGCACTAAGAATAAACTGCCTAACGCTATTTGTACAGCTAAAAATACAAAATAACATTCTTTTTTTATACACTACCAAATCGAGGACCTCAAGCCCTGGGAGAAATCAAAAAGCGCCGTTGTCGATATCCGCGAAACGGCCGATCTGGTCGCCTGGGAAATTCCCGTCGAACTGAACAAACCCATCCACCAGCCGCACCTCGAAAACTTTTTCGATGCCATCCGCAAAGGCGTTCCTCTCAACTGTCCGCCGGAACTCGCCTATGAAACCGAAGTGACCGTGTTGAAGGTCAACGAAGCCATCGAAGCAGGCAAAAAACTCTACTTTAAGCCGGAAGACTTTGCCATCTGAGCCTACTCTAACGATGACTTTCCGATTCATTTTTTTACTGGCAATCCTTTTTCCGCTTTCACTCGGCACGATTTTGGCGGAGGATAAAATTCCCCTTCAAAGCAAACTCCCCAAGCCGCTTTTTGCGGGTACGCCGGCCCCATTCAAAGTCGCCAACCTGGAAAAACCCCGCAAAGGAAAACGACCCGCCTTCATGATTCCGGCCGGAACGATCAACCTGGCGGCTGGCAAAACCGTTACTTCGAGCGATGACTGGCCGGTCATTGGGGAACTTGAATTTGTCACCGATGGCGATAAAGAGGGCGAGGAAGGTTATTACGTCGAGCTGGGTCCCGAACTTCAGCAAATCCAGATCGATCTGCAAAATCCGGCGGCTATTTATGCCATCCTCATCTGGCATTACCACGGACAACCCCGCGTTTACCACGATATTATCACGCAAATTTCCAACGATCCAAAGTTCGAGACCGAAGTGCATACCGTCTATAATAACGACCACGACAATTCGGCCCGTTTCGGCGTCGGTCGGGACAAAGCTTATATTGAAACCTACGAGGGCCGCCTCATCAAAGTCGATGGAATAACGGGGCGTTATGTTCGTCTCTACAGCAACGGAAACACAACCGATGCCATGAACCACTACATCGAAGTCGAAGTCTTCGGCCAACCCTGAAACATCCACTATCAAGCATCCGGTATTACCGGGTCAGCTTGCGTAGTTTGAGCTTTCTCCAGCGCACCTCATAGGGGCCAGTGCCTTCTTTGATGCTGTGGACTTGCAGCCCGATGAATCCTCTGCTCATATTTGAAATATCATCGGTCAGGTCGGCCACGGAAACTCCGTTAATCCATGTTTTTATAACCCGGCCCTCAGCCATCACTCGATAGCGGTTCCACTCGCCGGTTTTAAAAGGGGATAGCGCCGGATCATGGTTTATTTTCTTGCTCAACCAACCAGTGTCGAGCGCTTCACCATATATATAGCCAGCTG
Organism: Opitutales bacterium; assembly: GCA_965226205.1. Taxonomy (GTDB): domain Bacteria; phylum Verrucomicrobiota; class Verrucomicrobiia; order Opitutales; family UBA2987; genus JAJFLU01. The sequence goes on from CBDDCJ010000008.1 coordinate 38,019, forward strand.
AGCCGTTCGTCGCGATCTCTACTTGCGGCCCATGCACACGCCGGTTTTTGAATTCCGGCAAGCTCTTGGACCTTATCTGCACGCCTGAATTAAGTTCATGATCGACTTTTACTTCAAACGTTAACTCGAAGTCGCCGTATTCCTCTATTGTGCATAAAAAAGAATTCGGGCTGCCCTCCGAGGTCTTGCCCACAACCGCTTCATCCTCCACTCTATAAGTGGCCGTGCCGTTATGCTGGACCCACCCATCCAGGTTCTTCCTGTTAAATAGAATTAGCCATGCGCCCTCCTTCTCCTCCGCGCCGGACGCGATTGACAACGCCGTTACGGTAATAATTACGAACAGGTATGTTTTAATTTTTTCATAGTTCATAGGTCATATTTGCAGGTTGCCATTTTCACCATATCACAAAATCCGAAAAATGCTTCTCTAAAAAAACGCACCCGCCCGCCTCGGGAAAAATTCCAGACAATGGGAACTTCCACAATCTTAAACCCCAGGAGTCCGGCGACATGGAGAAATTCCAGATCGAATCCGCTGTTCACCCTGAAACCGCCGGCCGGGGCCGGAAGCATCGATTCGCTGCCGTAAACCCGCATTTCACTGAGCGTTCGCAGAGCCGCCTCGCGTTTAAAAGCCTTGAAACCGCATTGGGTGTCGGACAAATCAAGATTCAGCAGCAGTTTTCGCAAAAAAGTGTGGCCCCAACTCAGGAGACGGCGATGGAAGGGCGCGCCCCGCCTCTGGCTGCCCCGGCCGCCTATGGCAATGTCAGCCCCCCGGCCGATGGCTTCCAATAATTTTTCAGCTTCCGTAATGGGCGTATCCAAATCCATATCCGTAAACAGAACGACTTCTCCCTTTGCCTTTTTAATGCCCGCCATGATGGCCGCGGCCTTGCCCCAATGCGGAATGGTGATCACCCGGTCCGCCGCTTCCAAAGCCAGTTTCTCCGTTCCATCCTCGCTTCCATCATTCACCACGATCAATTCGGATTCCTCAAAATTCTCATGCAGCCAATTGGCAGCCAGCGCCAGATTTCCCCTCGCAATGGCGGCTTCCTCGTTGAATGCGGGTATAACTATGGATAAGTTTGGCACTAGTGAAATGGACGGGGAAAACTGGACAGTGGAATAAGGTGGTCTTGAACCACTAAATCCGCTAACCTATGAATGTTATTAAATCACGAAAGAGAAGACAATACAGTGCTGAGTTTAAAGCCCGAGTGGCCCTGGAAGCCATCAGGGGCGCTCATACCATCAACGAGATCGCCGGTCGTTTTGAGGTGCATCCCAACCAGGTGACCCAATGGAAGAAGCAGCTTTTGCAGGGAGCAACGGAGCTGTTTTCGCGCCAGCGGCAGACTCTCAGCAAGGACAACGAGACGGAAAAAGATCACCTTTACCAGGAGATTGGAAAGCTGAAAGTAGAATGCGATTGGCTAAAAAAAAAGTCTGAACAACTCGGTTGGTGAGAGGCGCAAGATGGTGCAACCACTTCAAGGAAAAATCAGTATCGGCAGGCAGTGTCAGTTGCTGGGGCTGGCCCGCGGCAGCTATTACTATCGGGCCCGTGCCCAGTGCGAGCAGAACGTTCTCTACATGCATCGCATGGATGAGCTCTACACCCAATATCCGTTTTTTGGTTCTCGCCGGATGACCCAGTGGCTGCGTCGAGAGGGCCATGCAGTGGGACGAGGCCGCATCCAGCGGCTCATGCGCCAAATGGGCCTGGAGGCTATTTATCCGCGTCGAAACTTGAGCCAGGGGCACCGGCAGCACCGCATTTTCCCTTATCTGCTGCGGGGTTTGGCGGTCGAGCGGCCCGACCAGGTATGGTGCAGCGACATCACTTACCTGCGGCTGAGCCGAGGATTCCTTTTCTTGACCGTGGTGTTGGACTGGTTCAGCCGCTACGTGTTGAGCTGGCAGCTTTCCAACACCCTGGAGAGCCGCTTCTGTGTGCTCGCCCTGGAGGAAGCTCTGAGGCGGGCCCAACCTCAAATCTTCAACACCGATCAAGGCAGCCAGTTTACCGGCAGCGAGTTCACCTCGGTGCTGGGGCAAGCCGGGGTGCGCATCAGCATGGACGGGCGTGGCCGCTACCTGGACAACATATTTGTTGAACGCTTTTGGAGAACCCTCAAGTATGAAGACATTTACCTGCGCGAATACGCCACGGCAAAGGAAGCCAGCGAAGGGATAGCCCGCTACCTGGACTTCTACAACCACCTGCGCCCCCACCAAGCCCTGGGCTACCGGACCCCGGCCGAAGTCCATGCAATCGGAGCAAAACCAACCTCCCCGCCAATACAGCTTGCGGGCACCTGCGTGCCCGTCTTTGGCTAAGGACAAAATATATTTTTAAAAAATAATATGAACACGATTTCCACCTTAATCCCACGTCAAAATTGTCCAAACAACCCCGTCCACTTCACTAGCTCGACTGACTGCCAGAAGTGTGCACCATTTCTAATCGCTATCCAACCGCAAAAACTCTAAAACCTCGACGGTTTAACTGTAATGAAATCCGGCTCCAAATACGTCCTGGCCATCCTTCTGCTGGAGTTCGTTCTCGCTCTGGGCATCCGCACTTATTCTTTGGACGCCAGACCGATGCACACTGATGAAGCGGTGCAGGCTGTAAAATTCGGGCAGCTTCTGGAAACGGGTGAATACAATTACAATCCTGAACATTTTCATGGCCCAACGCTTTACTATTTTACCTTGCCGGTGGCCTGGATACGCGGTCAGGAAAACCTGCCCCAAATCGACGAAATCACCGTGCGCCTGGTCTCCGCCCTCTTCGGGTCCGTCTTGATTTTATCGTTATTCTGGATGCGGGACGGTCTGGGACCGGCCGGAACGGTTTTAACGGGCGCATTGATGGCATTTTCCCCCGCCCTGGCCTATTACAGCCGGTATTATATTCAGGAGCCCTTATTAGTAACTTTCACCTCCTGCGCGCTGGCCTGCGGCTGGCGCTCTTACCGCAATCCCAAGATGATTTGGGCCCTCGCAACGGGGATTTTCGCGGGCCTCATGCTTGCCACCAAAGAGTCGAGCCTGATCAGCCTGTTCGCATTTGGAGCGGCCCTTATGGTTTGTTGGATAACGGCCCTAAGGTCGCGGGGCGCCATCTCCTTCAACCTGAAAACGCCTCAAACCATCCGCCTGGGATTGACCGCTCTCATTTCGGCGGCTCTCATTTCGGCCGTATTTTATTCTTCATTTTTGACAAATCCTTCAGGCATCGCAGACGCCATCATTTCTCCATTTGTTTACTCCCTGGAATCGGGCCATGAAAAACCTTTTTACTATTACATGGCATTGCTGACCGGGCTGAAAGGCGGCCTCGGAATCCTGGCCGGCGAAGGGGCCGTCGTCCTGATTGCCCTGAGTGCCGCCTTTATCGGTTTTCGCCGCAACTGGTTAATGACGCCCAACGGACAATTACGGCGCTTTCTGGCCTCTTTTACCCTCATCTTGTTTATCATTTATTCACTCATCCCTTACAAAACACCGTGGCTGGTTCTCAGTCTGTTATTGGGCCTGGCATTATTGGCGGGATCGGGCTTGCAGGCTCTTTACGATCGCTACCCAAAATCACTCGCGCGTGTGGGCATTTCCACTCTGCTAATTATAGCATTAGCGCTTCTTCTTCGAGGGGTCTATTTAACGAATTTCCGCTTTTCTGCTGACCCCCGCAATCCCTACGCCTATGTTCATCCCAATACCGATGTATTGAAAATCGAGGAAAGGTTAAACGGTTTGGCCGAGGTCTCCCCGAACGGCCCAAGATTATCCATAAAGGTAATCAGCGAAGAATACTGGCCGCTTCCCTGGTACCTTCGCCATTACGAAAATTCCGGTTATTGGAACGATATTCCGGAAGCCCCCGATGCTTCCGTCATCATTGTATCGGCAAAACTACAGCAGAACCTGGAAACAAGGATTTCCCAAAAATACCAGATCGAATACCGCGGTCTGCGCCCCGGTGTTATCCTTCTTATTTACGTCGAGCAGAAACTTTGGGACCGTTATCTCAAAAAATTTCAGGATCATCATGACTTCGCGAAATAAGGCTGCTTATCATCGCTATGCCCACGAAGCCATGGCCACCACCTTTGAAATCCTGATCAATGCGGACGATTCCAGTTACGCGGGCCAGGCCGCCATGGAAGCCTTTTGGGAACTTCACCGTTTGGAATCCAAACTTAGCCGCTTCCGTCAAAACAGCGACGTTTCGCAGATCAACCGCGCTTCCGCGGGAATCCCGGTTGCTGTCAGTTACGATGCCTTTGCCTGCCTCAGGGTCGCTTTATGGGTCAGCCGCGAAACAAACGGAGCTTTCGATGTAACGGCGCCGGATGGCGGCTTTGATGATATCGACCTGGCGGAGGAAACATTATCGGTGACACTCAATCGGACGGGGCTGAGCATAGACTTGGGAGGCATCGGCAAAGGTTACGCCCTCGATTGCATGGCTGCAATCCTCGATCAGTGGGAGCTCAAACGCACTTTGCTTCTGGCCGGTGGGAGCACCGCCCTGTCTATGAATGCGCCCGTTGGGGAAAAAGCTTGGGCCATTCAATTTGGAAACGGCAAAAACGTGCGCCAAGTGAGCCTCCGTCAAAATTCGTTCAGCGGTTCCGGCTTGGCCGTCAAAGGCGAACACATCGTGAATCCGCGCACGGGGAATACCGTTGGGATACAAAAACAAGCCTGGGCGCTGGCCCCAACGGCGGCGCTTTCCGACGCCCTGTCCACGGCTTTCATGATTCTGGACAGGCCCGCCATGGAGTCATTTTGTGAAATCCACGAAGGAATGGGATGGGCTTTGCAATTACCGGATGCCCGCGGCGGCCTCACCGCCATCACCAGGCTGCCAAAGCCCTAACCATCCTCACTGCCGTTCGTAATTTGCTCCCCAATAGAAACGGGCCTATAACCGCCTTTGGAGCGAAAATGAAGAATCATGGCTATAAAACAAACGCACATGATAACAGGCAAAATCGAGACTTTGGCCAAGGTTCCCTGGTTGTTTGCCTTGCGCGCCTCTTTGATGACGGACTTTTCTTCCTCCGACGATTCTTCGACCATCCTTTTGTCGATGACCCGGTAGGTCATGCCGAATTTTTTCTGGGGAAGCCCCGTTACTTTGGCGTAAAGAGCGGCATCGGCCTGGTATAAACGCAGTTCAAGTTCATTGTCCTGAAGCGCGCCCAAAAAGGGATTGCCCAAAACTCCGACTGAGATCATGCCGACCCCGGCAATGGCGTTGAGGGTCAAAGCGCCGCCCTTGGGAAACTGTTCCGATACCACCCCCAAAGTGGTCGGCCAGAAAAAAGATTTACCCACTCCGTAAACCGTGGCCGCCAAAAAGATCATCAACGCCCCGCTCGAAGCCGAGAGCCAGAATAGCCCTATGGCAGCAATGGCGGAACAGGCCGCCAGCAAACCCAATGGTGAAATATAACGGATGATCGGTCCGGCGAAAAATCGCAAAATGAACATAATTAACGAAGTGTAAACCAGGACCCAGTTTCCGGCGTTGCTGCCGAATTTTTCCAACACCGGGGTCAGCAGCGCCGCGATCCAACTGTCGGTGCCCAATTCCGTGGTCGCCAGAAGCACCATCACGCAGAGCAAAAACACAAAGAGCGGACGCCCGAAACTCCTGTAAAAACCGGCGAACAAAACCGTTGGGACAACAGCGATGATCAACTTCACGCCACCGGACAGCCCCATCCCGAAGACACCCAGGATTTCATCAATGGCATAGGCGATGAAAAAACAACAAATAAAACAACCGGCCCATCCGAATTCCCTCAGCATATCCCGGTAGGATACCCCCGCCGCCACCCGCTCTTGGGTTGGGAATTTAACCGTTAGCAACATGACGCCATAGATGATCGCCGGGAGCAGAAAAAGACCGATTTTCAGCCGCCAGGCCCAATCCGCCTCAATCCCGCTCATACTGATAGCCAGAATGCCGCCGAGAACCAACCCCCCCCGGCCACCCGGCATGGAGAATATTGAGGTAGTGCGTTTTGTTCTTCGGAAAGAGAGTCGCCGTGGCCGGATTAATGGTCGCCTCCACCGCGCCGTTAGCCAGTGCGAAAACCAATGTGCCGACATAGAGACCGGTGTAATTAGAGGCTGTCCCAAAAATATAAAGATTTTGTAGTCAACTGGATGACGTTTATAAAAATAGCCGGAAAGAGCATTTTTTTGCTCGATCCGGCTAAAAAAGGGTTCTATAATTGCGTTAGCGAAAATCAATATAGCCCTTTCTATGAAAAATATAGCCATCCAATGCCTCCTGCGTCCAGCTTTAACTGTGGTCGACCGTTGCCTCGATTACGATAACTTTCGCGCCACCATCGAGCGTATCGACCGGCTGCTGATCGATTCGGAGGTGGAATCGCAGGGCGTTGATCTGGCCTCGGAAAGAGGCCAGCCAATGAGTGTAAAGGCCCGGCAAAAGCGGGCTAATTTTGCCCTCAAGGCGTTGCGTATGGAAACGCTGCGTTATCTGCTCGGTGGGATTTCGTTTCGGCATTTGTCGAGGGCTCTGGGCAGCAGCGATCTGTTGGCTGACTTTTGTCGTGTCCGCCATATCGACGGCATAAGGGGCATCTCCAAGAGCACCCTGGAACGGGCCTCGAAGTTTTTCAGCGAAGAGCAGTTGAGGGCCTTGCACCGGACCTTGACTGAGGTTGTGGGCGATGCCGATCTGGCCCGGCAGGTGGTGGGATTGGACAAGCCGATAGACACCACCATTTGCCTGATCGACGGCACCTGTTTGGAGGTCAACATTCATTGGCCGACGGACTGGGTGCTGCTCAAGGATGTAGCGGGCACGCTGCTCAAAGCGATCCGGCTGATCCGTGAGAAGGCCGGTTTGCGCCATCGCATGCCGATCGAACCGGAGCCCTTGGCTCGGCAGATGAATCGGCTGTGCATACAGATGACCCACAGCCGGCGGCGAAAGGACAGCGCGCGGCAACGCAAGGGTATCTTGAGGCAGATGAAAAAGCTGCTCAAACGGATCGGGGAGCATGCCCGCAGTCACCGGGAATTATTGCAAGCCTGCTGGGAGCAAAGCGATTACAGCGAAAAACAGGTCCAACAGATCCTTACCCGGATGGAGCGCATGAGCGAGCTAATCCCGGTGGTCATCAAGCAAGCGCACGAGCGAATCATTGGCGGCCGCCAGGTGAAAAACGCAGAGAAAGTTTTGAGTGTTTACGAACCCGATGCGCAGGTGATTGTGCGAGGCAAAGCGGGCCAAGAGGTTGAGTTTGGCAACACCCTGTTTTTGGGTGAAAGCGTTGAAGGATACCTGCTGGACTGGAAACTCTACGGCAGCCGGACGCCAAGCGAAAATGAACAAATGCAAGAGAGTTTGCAAAGACAGAACCGCTTCAACCTAGCCGAACCCATAGCGGCCATGTGCGCGGACCGGGGATTCGCCTCCCAGCGGGCCCGCCGGCAGTTAGCCCAGGAGGGCATCTACGATGCGCTCTGTCCACGCGATCCGAAGCAGTTGAAAAAACGGATGGAGGAACCACACTTCAGGCAATTGCAAAAGCGCCGGGCCAGCACCGAAGGGCGGATCGGGGTATTGAAGAATCGCTGGCAGGCCGGGCGATTGCGCAGCAAAGGCTTTGCCAACCGCTCGATCAGCGTAGCCTGGTCGGTCCTCTCGCACAATCTATGGAAAGTGGCCAAGATGCTGGCCCAGCAAGATGAACTAAAAACCAAAGCGGCGGCCTAAATAAAGAGCGGAAAAGCAAGGACAATACTTTTTCACAGGCCTACTGTCGGCCCATACAAAGAAAACCAGGCAAACGGACCCCAAAACCAGAATCCTAACGTCATAGGAGAGCAAAGTCACCCCCTCCCAAAAGAAAATACCTCTAAAATGAACACTCTTCAAAATCCCCTCGCAAAAATCACCCTTTTGGGACAGCCTCTATTTAATATCAAATGCAAACTTTACTCTGTTGCAAATCATATTGAATAGATCGTATTCATCCCAGTGTAGTCTCAATATAGAACCTTCAAAATTAGGTAGAGGCTGTCCCAAAAACCCGAATTTTGCGAATTGAGATATTCGACTCCGAACTGTAAGGGAACGTAAGTCATTCAATTCCGTCAAAAACGCTGTATAAGGCCAATAGCATCCCATAGGAAATAACGCAAAACGGCTGGAATTGCTCTTGTTCGCCTGTTTCACTAGAAGCAGGTTACTATGAAAAAACAAAAAGCAAATCCAGCCAAATGCAAGGTGTGCGTTCTGCGACAGCTTTGCAATTTTATTCCGGGACATCTGGTGGCCAAGTTGGCCCGCCAGTATGGTGTCGATAAGAAAGCTCGCAGTTTCAGTCCATGGAGCCATGTCGTTAGTTTGCTCTATGCTCAGATCACTCATGCTATTGGGCTTAATGATGTCTGTGACGGACTCGCTCATCACAGAGGGTTGCTGGCCAGTATCCGGGGGGCCAGCGCTCCCAGCCGCAACGGGCTTTCCTACGCCAACAAGCATCGCGATGCCAGTATGGCGGGAGAACTGTTTTGGTCGGTGCTCAAGCACTTGCAGTCGTTGTCTCCGGGGTTTGCGGGTGGTAAATTCAAGGGGTTTCCCCGACGTTTCAAACGTGTTATCAACATCGTCGATTCGTCCACTATCGGTTTGGTCGCCAATTGCATGGATTGGGCTAAACATCGTCGGCGAAAGGCGGCCGCCAAATGTCACTTGCGCCTGGATTTGAAAAGTTTTCTGCCCCGGTTTGCCATCATCGACACGGCCAGGGACAATGACGCCAAACGAGCCCGTGAAATGTGCGCCGCCCTCAAAGCCGGTGAAATCGTATTGTTTGACAAGGCCTACATCGATTTGACCCACCTCTTTGACTTGTCATCGAGGGGCATTTACTTTGTCACCCGGGCCAAAGAGAACATGGCCTTACGCTGTGTCAAGAGGCTGCTCAAGAAGCCCAAGGGCAATATTTTGCGCGATGATCTGGTGGTCCTTAAGAACAAAAAATCCCGTCAGGATTACCCTCAACCGATGCGCCGGGTAACGGCATGGGTGGAGATTGATGGCCAGTGGCGAGTGATGGAATTTTTGACTAATAATTTGCAGTGGTCGCCCCATACGATCAGCGAACTGTATCGCTGCCGCTGGTCCATTGAAACCTTCTTCCGCCAGATCAAACAAACGCTCAACTTGTGCGATTTCCTCGGCCATAGCGCCAATGCCGTGCGCTGGCAGATTTGGAGCGTTTTGCTGCTCTATGTGCTGCTCCGCTTCCAGGCCTGGTTGAGCCGCTAGGAGCATAGTTTTGTCCGCCTGTTCACACTTGTCAGAGGCGTGCTTTGGGATCGCTTTAACCTGCGGGACTTGCTCGATTTCTATGGGACAGCCGGTGGACGCTTTAGAATGCGAGCGACTCCCCAACAGGCTTATTTCCCTGGGTTTGGTTGAAAACCTATGGGACAGCACAAGGTGGCAAAAGCAATAAAAGAGAAACATGTGATAAAATTTCAAAAATTCGATTCCCCCAAAAGTCAAAAACTCACATTGATTATCAATGTGTTACGAAGCTTGCCTCGCCCCTATGGGATGGTATTGGTATAAGGCCTCTTTTCGTTATAAATATAATCGCGTCAGACAGAGGTCTATGGTAGAATTGTATTTGAATATGCAAAACAAGAGAAAGGCTGACGGTGTTATAGACATCGAAATTGCCCAAAATCCCCTAAAAACGGTCTTTATGACAGCTTTATAAACAAGTTAACTTACTGTAAAACAAATGGTTATAACTTTGGGACAGCCTCTAATTAGTGGCCGTTATGGTGATGATGGCCGAAGTGACATGCCCCACCCAGGCAATGGCCATGGTGCGCCCATAACCCAAACGGTCGATGACCAGGCTGAAAAAAATAATGCTAAGCGCGAAGGGAAATAAACCGGCCCCCTGCAACGACCCCAGTTGCGATTCCGATAAATTGAACCGCACACCCCATTCAGTTATTAAAAAGGCTCTAACGATAAATCCAAACGACGTAGTCGTTAATGCCACGATGCAAGTTATAAACAGCCAGGACTCTTTTTTCATAATTATAATTGCAAACAGCGCACGGCGAGGTCCCGCATAACGGCTTCCTGCTCATTGGGCCGACGCACGATCTCCTCGAAGGCCCCCAGGAACCCGGTTTGAAAATCGATTAATTTCCGCAAGGGGAGCTTCCCGATGGTGCCGGCCAAACGCCCTAGATACCAGGGGTTTTGGGTAAACACATTGAAGTTGCTTTTATCCTTGATGCCGCCGAAATGCCGGGCATAGGTTTCCGCCGCTTTTTGCAGGTCCCGGCTGCTCAAACCCCTCCCCCCGAGGTGGATCTCCCCGGCATCGTGCAAGACCCTTAACTGGATCAGAAGCCGGTTGCGCCCCTGCAACGTACTGATGAGACCCCGCGCATCTTTCTGATTGAAAAAATGAC
>CBDDCJ010000009.1:0-29979 GCA_965226205.1 Opitutales bacterium
TCCTGCCGGGATTTTCGGCCAATGAATTATTGCGTTATTCTCTCGAACGCTGGCTGGATGAAGGTCCGGGTTATGCGAGCGGCAACCTCAAGGTGGAGGGAAAAATTCATTCAGCCGAAGATGAATATTTGATGACGGGTTCGGCCGCGCTGATGGGCCTGGCGGAGTATTTGGATAATGAGCCCCCAGCAGGTTGGCTGGCGCGCTTTGAAGGCCAGATTGGAAAGAAATTATCCGAAATGAAAGCGAGGGATTTCGACGAAGATGGTTTGATCGAAAGTCATTACCGCACGGGAACCTCCGGCAGCGGCCAGTGGAGCACCTGTTGGTGGGATGTCATCTCCTATGGCTGGAAGGACGCTTTTAGCAATGCCATCCTCTATGAGGCACTGCGCATCTTAGAAAGGGCTTTGGCGGGTGGCCCTTTAGCAGATTGGGCGCCCGAATTGTCCGATTGGGCCAATAAACTGAAGCTTTCCTATTGGGATATTTTTTATAATGCGGAGAATAAGCGGTTCGTTGGATGGGTTTGCAAAGAGGGGAAAATGCACGACTATGCCTTTCTACCGGTGAACGGCTGCGCGGTTGCGGCGGGTTTGGCGGATGGGGAAAAGGGGAGAGTTATCCTTTGCGGTCTTTTAGATGAAATGAAGCGGGTCAAGATGCCGAGCGCGCATTTGGGTCTGCCCGGAAACCTGCTTCCTATTCCCGATGAAGACCTTTCCGACATCATTCAGGGTTATCCTTTCGGGTATTACCAAAATGGGGGTAGATCGCATGCCCAAACGCGGCATTTTCTGAGAGGACTCTACGCCGCCGGATTGTCGAGGGAGGCGGATCGTCTTTTAGATGAACTGAGCGCAGGGGTGGCCGACGGCCTGGTCTATGGAGGTTGTAAAAGCGGGGTGGATTGGCGCTTTTGGGATGGACGTGCCTGTGGATACGAGGGATTGCTGACCGATCAATTTGGATTTTTAGCGGTCGCGCTGGAGCGCTATGGGGCCTGAAATTGAGTTCGCCGGAGTGAGTTTCCAGCAAAAAAGAACCGGTCCCTTTTGCGAGGGGCCGGTTCTTTTTTAAAAACCAGAATTACTTAATTTAGTAATGTGTTCGATAGATTAGAAGTTGATGGTCGCCGATATGGAGAACATGCGGCCTTCTATGATGCGATAAGTGCGGCTGTTGTCCGGGTTGGCGTAAACCGGGATCAATTCGTCGTGGTTGGTGAGGTCGCGAATATAAACCTGGAAGGTGGTGGTGCGGCCGAATATCTTAGTGTCCCAATTGACGAAGAGGTCGAGGAAGCCCTGTTTCTCTCCGTAGAAGGGATTGGAGATATCGCGCACGGTGGTGCCGAATTCATTTTTCATAACGGGAAAGCCAACCCCAATTCGATCCTGCCACCGGAAACTGCCGCCGACGGCGAGGTTGCTGATCCATTCGGTCGATTGGAAAAGGTTTTCAAAACGATACCTGGTGGTGGCGCTGAGGCGCCATTGACGCTGTTCGACGGTAGGCGAGCCATCCTGGTCAAGGGAGGCGGTGAGGACGTCTCCGATGTTGGCCTGGGCCCTGTCAGCCAGTGTTTCCGTCCCCTCCAGGTCAATGACGTAACTCTGAGCGAAGGAGCTGTTGATCCAGGTGGGGGCAACAAAATCGTCGAACCACTGTTTCAAAACCTTGGCGGTGTTGGCGGTGACGGTTTCCTGGCGGGCCAGACTAAGGGCCATGGTCCAGTTGCGGGTTGGGTTGAACATTATATCGACTTCCACCCCCTTGGAGACAAAGTCCTGACTGCCCTGGCGGCTAGGGTTTGGGTTGGACTCGCCGGTTCCGTTAACGAAGTCCAGCATAACACCTTGGAGATCTTGGACCGCCAGGGAGGGCAGGGCGGCCTCCGCATCGGCGCCTGTCCAACCGTTGGCGACATTGATCGGATTGAACACCTCCCTTGCCAGGCCGAGCATGATGCCCTCGGCAGCGCTGAAAGCGCCATTATCGAAGGACTTGTTGCGAATGCCGGTTTCATACCAATTTACCTTGGCGTAGAGTTTTTGACCGAAGGCCACGGTGAAACCCTTTTCAACGGTCGAGCCAGAGACCGCGGGGATGTCGCCATTGAGGACATTTTTACGCCCGGAAGTGGGCGAAAAGTTCTGCGCTTCGCCATAATGGAAGTCAACCTCAAGGCCCCAGGGCAGTTTCTCTTTAAGAAATTTGGGCGTGTGGACGACGATGCCCCAAGTAGTGATTTGACTTGCAAATGTCGATCCGGGCGCATCGCTGGCGTCGATCTTGAAATCAGGATTGAGGAGGTCTTTCCGCCGGGTAAATTCCGGCAGGTTGGGGGCGCTGGTGTTCCAGGACTTTTGATTGTCCTTTCTCAAGGCCGCTTGAAAAACGATCATGTCATCCATAAAATAAAAAAGGCCGTTCAATACTGTGGAATCAATTTGTTCTCTCGATTTGGAGGCGAAGAAAGCTGCTGGCACACCGTCCCCGTCGAGAATGGTATTCAAGCCCAGGACCTGATCCTGAAAGGCGTTGGTGGCTATATTCCAGAGGCGGAAATTTTGGGATTTCGGCATTACCTGAGAACCGTTGATGGGCTGGATATCAGCGCCTACCAAATCGGCGAGGCTGGTGAAATCGGTAAGATTGGTGCCGGCTGGAAGCCCGGGCATGGCCAAAGCATGGTACTGGCCGATGCGAGAGAAGTGCAAATTAATTTCAGACGAGCTTCCGTTTACGGTGAGGTTATCCAAATAATCGGAAATGGTAGGCGTATCCCGCGAATAGATTTGATAAAAGGAAACATGCCTGCGCTGATGGAGGGCGGTAGCATCGAGGCGGCCCAAAACCTTGGCAATCATACTATCCTCGGGAAATATATCGTCGGCCCGGAGGCTTGCAAAGGCGGTGAAGCGCCAGGAATCGCGCCGCCTGAAGCTGGCACTGTTTTCGGCGCGGCTGGCCACGGCGAGGCCTCCAAAATTGGGGTTGGGAATAAGCGGTTCGCCGAGAGTTGGATCGCCAGTGCCGAGAACACGGTTGAAATCGAGCATAATCGATTCACCAGCCGGATCGCCGCGCAACTGGTTCAATTGCCCTTCATCGAAGGATTCATCGTGATAGGCGAATTCTATGCCCACGCGATCATTGAAGAAGGTTTTTTCAACGGCTATTATGATATCGTTAAAATTGGCCCATTGAGTGCTCAAACCACCGTCCAGTTGGTGTTTGCGATAGTCAAAAATACTGCGGTCGATAATTTGCAAGTCCGTCCATCGATCGTACAAGCCGCCGCTGCCGGGAAAAACGAGAGTTCCATCCGGATTGATGCCTTCCAGCCTTCTGATGGTACTTGCGGGCCGAATGCCGACCATACTGCGGTGCGTAGTGCCAAAGGGGAGGGAATCATCAATATCCTGATGAAGTTGTAGAGTGCGGTAAGATGTATTGAGGGGCTCGCTGCTATTAGGGTCCATCCACATGACGGTGGGACCGGTGGTGCCGCCGGGAAACTGGGTTAAACGCCCAGTGGGGTGAGATATGCCACGCAGCGTAGTGGTGCTGGACCGGAAAAACCCGGCCATCAAAGGATCCGTGACAATGTAAGGACCTGAAGGATCCACGACAAAGTCAGGATTCGTACTCGTGACGGTGGCGTTGTTGTTGAGATCGAACCAAAGTGAGATCAAATCCCCCGGTGGCATGACTTTCGGCTTGGACGAGAAAATATCGCCTTTCTCCCAACCGAAGCGAACCCTGAAGGTTTTAACCGGTTCCCAGAGAACATTGAGGTAAATTCTCTTGTCCATGCCAAAGGCCTCTTTTTACTCAAAACTCTGGTCGTCGCGAACGGCCGCAATGACGACAGCCAATTTATCTTTAATGATCTCCTTGTTGTAACGGATTTCGAGCCGATGGCTGCCATACTGCTCATAACGGTATTTGAATCGCCCGTAATCTTTCATTTGAGCGCCCAACATGTTGTTGTTGATGACGCCGCCGGGTAGGCCCAGACCGAAAAGGACGGCATTGGCGCCGCGCTGAATGGTGACGCGGTCGATGTTGTAGGTGTTGAAGGGAATCCAGGTCTGGAAGTAATCACGGGTTAATTCAGCCTCGGCCAGACCGCGGATGCGGGTAAGGCCGCCGGAATTTTGATCACGGGCAAGCTCGCCAATTACCACACCGGCCCCGAAGCCCTGGGAACCGGAAAAGTTGCCGGTAATGCCGCTGACCTCGGTGTTGCCTTGGTAGCTCAAAATATCGGCGAGATCGGTGGCATTGGTATCGGTCATAAATTGCTCGGTGACAATGGCGAGCGAGGTGGCAAGGTCACGGACGTCGGTATTGATCCGCGAGCCGGCCAATGTGTTGGTAGCGCGGTAGCCGATGTCATCACTGCCATCTACAACGAAGGGGGAAAGAGAGATGATTTCTTCCTCTTCTTCATCTTCTGATTCTTGGGCAGAGAGGTTCGAAACCGCGAATAAGCAACATGGCAGGAGAGCCAGTCTGAATAGATTAATTAGTTTCATGTGTAGTATTGGATTATGGGTTTAGTTAAGTAAGTATGTTGGTAATTATTCCACAGGTAAGGCACCGTGGGGTTCAGCATGGCCAATGAAATATAATTGGTCATGGCGCGCCTCATCTTCAGCCTTCTCACATATTCCAAAGCATGGGGCGAAGGGAAGCACGCTGCCTCCATTAAGATCATGTTTGTGCACGAGTATGATTGAAAAGGAATTCAGCCCTTTCAAGCTATCCCATTTGTGCTTTACAGTAAAGACCAGCGCGTAGAACCTATCTCAAATTCGATGATGATGATGCAGAGAACAATTATGTGTTTGAGCAAGGCGCGCCGGGGCTTGCCGGGCTGGAAGCCCTGGCGCCCCGACGGAACGCCGCTCAAACTCATAATAGCCTCTGTCCGAAGGATTTGTGCGGCACGGCAGCCCCTGCGGCGTTGGTTCGCCCCCGAGGGGCTCCCAGCCCATCTGACGCGAAGCCGCCTGGCATCTGCCACCGTGGCGCTACAAACATCATTCATCCGCGAATTTGAGATAGGTTCTAGAATTCCAGTCCTGAAGTAGTATCTGCCTTGGGCCTGTCTGCAGCCTCGCAGCAAGCATGCCTTTGAGTCATCGGTGACCGGTGGTGCTTTACGGTATTAAACTCACAATATTTCACCAATCGATGCCAACTCCTAGTATTCGCACTTGTTATGTTTGAAATACCAAGAAGTCCCCGCATCCTGACTACCACGGTTGGTTCTTATCCCGTTCCGGACTGGTTGGCGGCGCTGCCGAGCGAGCAAGCCGTTATCGACGCCACGCAGGTCATTTTCTCAACCCAGCGGCAATGCGGCATCGACCTTCCGACCGATGGGGAGTTGTATCGATTCGACTGCAATCACCCGGGCACCAATGGGATGATCGATTATTTTACGGGCAGGCTGGGGGGCATTTCCGACAAGGTTGGGCGGTCGCTGGGGGAGGCTTTTTCCGCTGAAAAGCATATGCAGTTCCGGGCCAAGCCAGCCGGAGTCGTGGATGGAGCCATTGAGGAGGGTTCTCTCAATTTGATGGAGGATTGCCGTCGAGCGGCGGATGTGGCGGGAGGCCCTTTTAAATTTACGGTGACGAGCCCTTACATGCTGGCCCGTACTTTACTGGATCGCCATTACGGCAATTTCGATGAGCTGACGCTGGCCATCGCGGATGTTTTGGCCGAGCAGGTGGTCGATCTTCCGTGTAGTTGCGTGCAAGTGGACGAGGCCAATATTCCGGGCAATCCGGAGGACGGACTTTTGGCCCAGGAAGCCATTAACCGGATACTCAACAAAGTCGTTGGCAAGGAGCGGGCGGTGCATCTGTGTTTTGGCAATTATGGCGGCCAGACCATTCAAAGAGGCCATTGGTTGAGCCTGACCAACTTTTTAAATGGCCTGAAGGTGGACCATTTGGCGCTCGAGCTGGCCCACCGGCCGGAGGAGGACCTTGCCGGTTTGAAAGAAATCGATCCTTCCATTAAGCTTGGGGTTGGGGTGGTTGACGTAAAAATAAACCATGTTGAAACGGCTGAGGAAATTGCCCGCCGTCTTGAAAAAATAGAGAAAACCGTAGGTGAGGGGCGTTTGCGATACGTCCATCCGGATTGCGGATTCTGGATGCTGAAACGTTCCATCGCCAACCGCAAGATGTCTGCCCTTGCCGCCGGGAGGAATCTCTACCTGGGAATAAGGGATTAACAGGGATTTATAATTTTATAAATATAGATGGAATCATCAAAGAAGCTTATTCGGACGGCCATCATCGGCTATGGTGAAAGTGGCCGGTTATCTCATGGGGCCGGACTTCGCGCCAATGCGGAATTCGAGATTGCCGCCATCTGCGATGTTTCGGGGGAAAGGCGTGAGGAGGCGGCCAAAGAACACGGGTGCGCCACTTATAGCGATCACCGTGAAATGCTTGAGGCCGAGGAACTGGATCTGGTCAGCATTGTGACGCGTTCGGACACCCATTGCGACATGGCGTGTGATTGCCTGAGAGCGGGAGTTGACACCTTGGTAACCAAACCTTGGGTCCTCAATACGGAGGAAGCGGACAAAGTGATGGCGGCCCATCGTTCCAGCGGAAAACACCTTTTTCCTTGGGTGCCGATGTATTGGGCTCCTGATTTTACGCGAATCAGCCAGTTAATCGAGTCCAACGCGATCGGCGAAGTCTTTCTCATCCGCCGTTATATCACGGCTTTTTGGCGTCGAAACAGTTGGCAGACGGAACGTCGCTACGGTGGCGGCTATTTGCTGAATTGGGGAATGCACATCGTGCAGCCGGTTCTGGCCTTGGCCGGAAGCCGGGTTCGACGAGTCTATGGACAATTGCAGCGGGTGATCAATCCGGGGGATGCAGATGATAATTTTATCGCCGTAATGGAATTCGCCAATGGGGTACGGGCCGTGGCAGAGTTCACGGAGGCGATCGAGGGACTGCCCATGTTTCTGGCGCAAGGAAAGTTGGGAATGATTCGATCCGACGAGAATGAGGTCGTTCTTTTGCAAAAGGATCCGGCCGGTTGCGAAGAGGCCAAGCGCACCGTTTTTCCTATCACGGGAAAAATATTTAGAGATGAGGCGGATATTTACAGGGATGTGGCGCGAACCCTGTTGAACGATGAACCATTTCAGGTGACGCCGGAAATCGCTTATTACGGCACGGTTGTGCTGGACGCTTTGCTCGCTTCGCACGAATCCGGCCAAAGTGTGATCCTAGCCGAAAGGCCGCCTGTTATTGAGAAGATAGAAAGCTCTGCGAGGTAGATTTGCAAACATCCACAATTCTTGACTTTGGAAAAAATAGGGTAATACTGCATCTATTGAGCAGCAACCAGAATACGGACAAAGTTTATGCAACCTAAACGCCCTTCATGCAAGACCATAGCCCAGGTTGCGGGGGGTCAGCCGCATGACCGTCTCCATGGCCTTGAGGGATCATCCCCGAGTGGCTGAGGCCACCAAGAGGCGAATTAAGGAGATCGCCATCGAACAAGGTTATACACCGGATCCTAATCTGATCGAATTGATGCGGTATCTACGGAAGCGAGATATCAGCAAAGATGAGCCGGTGATCGCCCTCTTGAATGGGAAACATCGTCCCCTCAAAGAATTTGACAAGGATTCCCTGTTGGTCCGCCAGGGGGCCAAAGAGCGGGCGGAAATGCTGGGTTTTAAAACGCAGGATTTTTGGCTTTTCGAACCTGGTATGCGGCTTGAGCGGCCGGTCCAGATATTGCAGGCGCGCGGCATCAATGGAATTGTCGTGCTGCCGGTTGAGAAGTTGAAAAATGTTTTTTCTCTGCCCCAGGAGAATTTCGTTGGCGTGGCCACTTGCGCGGTGGCGGCTAAACTTGGTTTCAATCAGGTGCATCCGCATTTCTACCAGTCGATGCATATCGGGATTTACAATCTGATTGAAAAGGGATTCAAGCGTATCGGGTTTTGCGTTACGGCGGAAGAAGATGAACGATCCAACCATCTCTACGAGTGCTATCTGTCGTGGTACCAAAAAAGCATTCCAGAAGAGGATAGAATACCGCCATTGGCCAAAGACGAAATCACTCCCGGCGATTTGACGGCATGGATAGAGAAGCATCAGCCGGATGTGGTTTATAGCCTCAATGTGGACCATTATTACTGGCTCCAGGATGCCGGGATGCGGATTCCCGAGGATATCAGCTTTGCCGCGCTGGCCCCGGCGATAGAGGAAATCGGGGAAATCGCCCAGGTGCAGGTGGGTTATCGAAAGATTGGCGCTACGGCTATCGACATACTCAAAACTAAACTGGCCCATGAACAGTTGGGGCCCACCGATAATCCCGCCATCACCCTAATCCGGGGAGAATGGCAAGATGGTTCCAGCGTTCGAAGCCCTTTAGTAAAAAGCAAAAGCGGGGCGGCCTGACTTTGGTTGCGGTGAATGGTTGAGGGGCAGCAATGCGTTGGGTTTTTATTTTATGGAGACCAGGAACCAGAGCGTGAGGAGGACGACTCCCACCATCAACCAACTGCCGCCAAAACCGAGGATATCGAAGCGGTCGGGTTTGGCAATTTCCCAGTTTGTGCGGGGAAACATCTTTTTATTCTTGAATTGGTCTGGATTTTCGGCCGCGTGGGCAACGGCTTTTTCGTCCTCTTCGGGGGTTGGCTGAATCGCGGTGTAAATTTTCCCGAAGAAATAATCCAGGTGTTTCTTCCCCACCGGACGGGTCAGGCAGGAAAACACGAACAAAAGGAGAAATGCGTCCGTGAAAAAGCGGACCGCCACGAGTTGTGATTTTTTAAATTGTGTGAAATCGATTCCAAACCAGCTCAATGCCCACAATTCGGCTTCGAAACGGCCAATGCCGATGAGCGGAGAATCGGGGTCTTCGGGGTTTTGCCGGGCGACTTTTTCGGCCCGGCCGCGTTCCACATCTTCTTTCAAAGCGGGCGCTTTATAGGTGTGCGTTGTAAGTTTGGTTTGCGCTAAAAACGCCGGGTTGGCGCGGGCCCAATGGAGGCCTTGAAAAACGTTGGGAATAAGGGCAATGAGCACAAAGCAGAGCACAACTTCGATAATGACGGCTGCTTTGGTCAACCTGCGCCAGATAAAACCCAGCCAGATGGGGGCGCCAAAAATGGCCGGTATAGAGATGAAGTATTTGAACAATTCGAGCAGATTATCGATGTATAATGCCGCGCCGATTCCGCCAAGCAGAGTCACCCCGATGGCCACGCGGCCAAGCATGATATAATGCCGCTCCGAATGGCCGGGACGCAATGGCTGGTATAGGTTGCGGATAAAAAGGGCTGAATTGGCCACCGATGAGGCATCCAGGGTGGACATATTGGCGGCCAGAATGCCCACCAGCATGAGGCCGAGCGCTCCGGGCGCCAGGAGTTGACGGCTCATGAAACCCCAGGCCAGGTCCGGATCATGCAATTGTCCCGCGTAGAGGCCGAGGGCGATCAATCCGGCCAGCATCCAGGAGAGCATGAGGAAGCGTTTGAAAAACATGCCCGTAATCATGCCGAAACGGGCCGTATTTTCTGTCGTGGCGGAGCCAGCGGTTTGCATGCCGCCGGCCACTGCCACAATGGCCACCAGATTGGAGCAGAACATGGCAATAATGGTGTACCAGCCATATTCGCTGAGGGTAACCGATCCGAATAGTTCAAATCTAAAATCCGGCACCGAGGCGTGGAGTCCGGAAAAGCCACCTAATTTTGCCAGACCGAGGGGTATCAGGATAAGGGAGAAAATGACTATCAGAAAACCCTGAATTACGTCCGTTATGGCAGCCGCCCTGAAACCGCCCATCATGGTGTAAACCGCCACTATAAGACCGTAAGCGATATAAAAAACGATGGATTCGGTATAGGAAAAAAAGGAATGCAATTCCCCTTTGAGGCTCTTTTGATGGAGCACTTCGTAACGCTCATGCTGCTCCTCCGTGCGCTCGTTGAAGGTTAATCCTTTCAATTCCTGTAACTCCCGGAATTCTTCCACTTCAACCCGCTGCACAATGGACAATGCCTCCATCGGTTTTGGGGTTAGGGCCATCATGGTTTTTCCGGCCACCATGTAGCCTACGCCGCCGCCGACGAATGCCATGAGGAGAGAAAAAACAGCGTAACTGCCGCCCAGAAATTTACTTTGGAAACGTTCCGTGAAAAAATCGCCAATGGTGGTCAATCTGACCCGTCTGAAAAAAAGCGCCGTAAACCAGTAAAAGGGTGTGATGAAAAGAACGAGAAACTGTATCCACATGCCGCCGACGCCCTGGCGATAGGTTTCGCGGGTTACGGCGACCGCCTGGTCGGCATTGGTCGAGGCGCCGAAATTGAGGAAGAATTGGTAGAATTTTCCGAGCGAACGCCCCGCCAAAAAGAAGTCCGAGGTGTCGGTATTGTTCTCACCGGCTTTTTTCCCGATCCAAAGGATAACGACGAAGTAAATCAGGATAACAAAAACATCCAGGATATGAAGGCCAAATATTTCCATGCTATAGAGATTGATGAATCGACTATGCCACGCTATATGCTACTAGCAGATACTGCTTAGGTCTCCGAATGATCCAAAACAACCAAAGAGAGCGATATACAGTAAAATGGACAATGAATTGGGCAAAAGGAGCCAAACTTTACTTTGGCAACAACTCAACTATTAACCTGAACGGTCCCGCGTCCAATTTCTGATTCTAATTTGACTTACGTTAATACCGGCAAGCCCGAATTTGACGAGCTTTATCCCCGCATCCGGGCTTTTCTCGAGCAGGACACGATGGATATGGTTATCGATGGGGAGTCGGTTCGCGGTTATAGGTCGCCGGATGCTCCATCGGTCTGGATACGGGACCATAGCGACATGATGCGGGAGTTTCGCTATTTTGAAAAAGATGTGACCTCCGCGGTGGGCCATTTTGCCGAGACCCAGGCCCGCAATGGCCGCATTTTCGACTATTTTACGGTCCGGCCGGAAAAACTTCCGTGTGAGCGGGAAAACTGGACAAAATACGTGCGCGTGCCGGTGAAAGCCGACGTGGAATACCGCTTTGTCAAAGCGGCGTTTCTGGCCTGGCAAACCACGGGAGACGATGGCTGGATCGCCTCTCTGCTGCCCAGTCTGGAAAAAGCGTTGGCATACGCCTTTTCCCATCCTTGGCGATGGGATTCCGAACGGCAGCTTGTGAAACGGGCTTATACCATCGATTCCTGGGATTTTGCCTACACCGCGGGCAAACATGACTGGCTGCAATTTCAAATTGATGAGAACACTTTTTGGGGGATTCTGCACGGCGATAACAGTGGTTATTATGACGCCTGCCGCAGTCTGTCGTCAATTTACAGCCATCTCGGCAAAACCGATCGGGCCGGGTATTGGCATCAATTTGCCGAAGGGTTGAAAAAGCGCATGAACGAAGTTTGCTGGAATGAGCGCTTCTATACCCATTTTGTAAAATTGACGCCCGTGACCATTCCGGGCGTGGATGAAAGCGAGCAGTTGAGTTTCAGTAATCCGATGAATATCAATCGCGGCGTAACCACTCATGAGCAGGCCTCCTCCATATTGCGGGAATACCGGAAACGGGGCGCGGCTACCAGGGCCTTCGCGGAATGGTTTTCCATTGAGCCTTCGTTTCCCAATGGAGTCTTTGGAGACGAAAAGCTGGTCGGCGGCGCCTACTGCAATGGCGGCATCATGCCCCTCGTGGGCGGGGAGTTGGCCCGCGCCTATTTCCAGCACGGGTTTAGAATCCGAGGGGGTCGAAACCCTGCGCAAATATTACAATCTTATCTCCCAGAACAACGAAACGTTTCTGTGGTATTTTCCCGATGGCTCGCCTTCGTCCGTTGACACGAGCACGAGCCCGGATGCGATGCCCACCGATGGCTGGGGCTCCAGTTCGATGCTCTATGGCTTTTTCGAGGGTTTGGTTGGGGTGCAGGATAAGTCCCAACTTTTTAAAAATGTGGCCTTGAGCCCGCGCTGGCATGCCGCCGGGGTGTCTGAGGCCGAAGTCCGGGTGGGCTATGAGATCTCGTGCGCATCGGTTGCTTATTCCTACCGGGAGAGCCCCAATGGAATTTCTCTATCCATCGAAGCAGAACAAACTGAAGCCGGGATACACCTACTCCTCCCGATTGGGGCCATAGTCCACAGTGTGACGGGTGGGCAAGGAAGTATTCCATTTACCGTGGCGCAGGTCGAAGAAAGCCGCTATCTGGATTTTGAAACAGAGGTAATTGATGGGATTGATCTATCGGTTTCTTTCAAGTGATCCAGAACTTTTTTTTGATTTCATTTAATAATCTGAAACTTAAGAAATTATCTCACTAAGGCACTAAGAACACGGAGTTTATTATTTGGCCGCAGCCGAGTGAGCCGACGCGATATTATTATGCAAAATAAGGAAATTTTTTTGCCTCATTTTTTAACTTGTTATTCCCAGCGGTCTCTGCCGCAGGGAGGTGACTGAAGGGAAAGTTTGAAAACCGCAGGTTTTCATGGAGGATAGTATGTGTGGAAGTCAAGAAAGGGCATCCTTGCGCATATCAGATACACTACCACATTGTGTTTCCGGTGAAGTATCGCAAGGCATTGCTGAACGAAGCCGTTGTGAAAGAACTGAAGGAGATAAGCCTTCAGATACAAGAGAGGTACGAATTGGAAATCGAAAGGCTGGGCTGTGACGAGAATCATATCCACTTGTTGTGTGGCTCGCATCCGAAGTATGCGCCCGGGCAGTTGGTGCGGGTGTACAAAAGCGTGAGTGCGAAGGAGTTGTTTCGTCGGATACCCGAGCTGCGTCGTGAGTTGTGGGGCGGGGAGTTTTGGAGTGACGAGTACTATGTGGCAACAGTAGGGGAGAGGGGTGACTGGTCGGTGGTGGAGAAATATGTGCGTGATCAAGGCTTGCCGAAGGAGGAATCATTGCAAATGTGGCTCTTTTGACCCACATACCCTGTGGTCTCTGCCACAGGGTTCTTGATTTTAAAACCACAGATTACACAGAAAAACGCAGATAAATTTAATTTCTGCTCTTACCGCAGGTCTTAACTCCGGGTTTAAAATTGCTCTAATTCATTGATTATCAAGGCGAGTTAATAGGAAATATTATTTTGTTTTTTTTTGAAAAAAAGCTTGCAATATAGTTAAAATAGTGTTCTGGTGTTCACTTATCATTAAACATGGAAACTACAGATGAGCAAGGATGCTGGATACATGATACTGGATTCATGATGCTGGGTGCTGGATTTTTTAACCACAGATTACACGGATGGGCACAGATTAATTGTTTTTGTATATTTAAAGATCACTGTTTTACACAAATCATGGGAGAAAGATAGGAAAAGACGAAGAGGAGGATGAAGACAATAACCCCAATTACTGGTATGACGGCGAGTCATGAAGCGCTTTATGAGCGGGCGCTGAAGGTGATCCCATGGGCGACCCAGACCAATGCCAAGCGTTACGATGCGGGTATGATAGCGGCCCGCCCGCCTTTTATTAAACGAGCCAAGGGCTGCCGTATGTGGGACTTGGACAACAAGGAATATATCGATTTCCGGTGCTCTTTGGGTCCCATTATTCTAGGTTATCAATATGCCGAAATCGACAATGCCGTTCGCGCGCAGATGGATAAGGGGACGCTCTTCAGCATGGCGAGTCCGCTCGAAACCGAGACGGCGGAAGCGATTCTGGAGACGGTTGGCTGGGCCGATAAAATCCGCTTTATGAAAACCGGGGCCGATGCCTGCGCCTGCTGTTTGCGCCTGGCGCGAAGCTTTACGGGGCGCGACCATTTGTTGACCAGCGGTTATCACGGCTATCAGGATTGGTTCGCCCTGGCCCAACCCAACTCCGGCGTGCCCGAGAGCCTGAATGATTACGTCCACTCTATTGATTATGGGGACCTGGAGGCCATAGACCGCATATTCGACAGGTGGGGCGAGCAGTTGGCGGCAGCGCTTATCGCGCCAGTGGAGTGGCATCTGGAACCCTCGCCAGAGTATTTGCAAAAATTGCGGGCCAAATGCGACGAATATGGGACACTGCTGGTATTCGACGAAGTGCTGACGGGGTTTCGCCCGGGCAAGAGGGGGGCGCAGGAGTATTTTGGCATAACGCCTGATTTGTCGGCTTACGCCAAAGGAATGGCCAACGGGTATCCGCTTTCCGCCTACGCCGGAAAAGCCCGTTATATGGATACGTTGAACCAGATGATCATAACGATCACCTATGCGGGGAAAACGCTCTCGCTGGCCGCATCAAAGGCCGTAATGGAGGTTTTTCAACGCGAGCCGGTATTCGAGCATATTTTCGCTATGGGCGACCGGCTAAGAAAGGGTTTTGACGGTATTTTCGATGAGTTTGATTTCCCTGCACATACAGTGGGATTGGCCCCGGCGGTTACGATCGCTTTCGAGGGCAGCGGTGAGCAAAGTTCCGACCGTCGGCGTGGATTCTTTAATATATTGTACGAAAAAGGAATATTCGCCAACAACGAATGGTTTATCAGCTACTCCCATCAGGCATGCGATATCGACGAAACTCTGGATAAAATGCGGGAAGCAGTGAAGGAATTGACTTAAAATGGGAAAAGACACGATTTATTTCGATTGTTTTGCGGCTGTTGGCCGTCGCGCGGGAAAGGACATCCTGGCGCCTTGGCGAACCGAAACACTCCTCAACGAAATGGAGCGCTGCTCCATTCACGGGGCCCTGGTGTTCGCTCACGCAGCCAAGGAGACTCATCCCGATGTGGGAAATCCCATCGTTTTGGATTTGTGCCGGCAACACGAACGCCTCCACCCCTGTTGGGTTGGGCTTCCCCATCATACCGGCGAATTTCCCCATCCCAATGAACTGCCTGCCATTTTGAAATCCGCAGGGGTTCGCGCCCTCAAGATTTATTCGCGAATTTATCATTATAATGTTAATCAGGCGACGATGGGATCGCTCCTCAAGGTATTGGAGGAAGAACGGCTGCTGCTGATCGTTGATCGCGGACAGGACGCCCAGATCGAATGGGAAGAAATTCAGTGGATTTGCGAAAGTTTCCCGCAATTGCCTCTGCTTCTACACGGAGTCCGGTGGGATTCAACGCGACGATTGTCCCCCCTGGCCCAGTGTTTCGATAGGCTCTATTTTGAGTTTTCCAGTTATCAGGGCAATCGCATGCTGGAATACTGGTGTGAAATAATCGGCCATGAGAGGCTTCTTTTCGGAACCGAAGCGTTGGATAAATCATTGGGAGCGGCGCGGGCCTATGTGGACTATTCGGATTTAACGGAGGAGCAGCGAGAGGCCATCGCGGGGGGCAACCTGGCCCGGCTACTGAGCCTCGAACTTCCGACGCCATACGAAAAACCGCGCAAGGTTGACGCCATTTTGGCCCGTGTATTGGAAGGGTTGCCGATTGAGGATATGAAGGTGATCGACGGGCATGCGCATATGGCGAAAAAAGGATCCGCCGGGGCCGAACGCGTAGCGATGATTGAGGGCGATGCCGAGGGTGTTGTTACCCGCAACCGAAAGTTGGGCGTCAACCAGACCTGCGTCAGCGCGTGGACCGCGATCTGGACCGATTATAGGCTTGGCAACAAGGATACGATTGAGGGGATGGAGGATTTTCCCGATGAAATTGTGGGCTATGCCGTTCTCGACCCGAATTACGTGGAGGATTGGGATGCGGAACTACGATATTATTATGAGGAAAAGGGATTTCGCGGGATGAAGCCCTATTTTCCCAGAATGAGAATTCCCTATAACGACCCGCGGTTTGGGCCTTGGTGGGAATATGGCAACGAGCATCACCTATTTGCGCTCATGCACCCCTCGGATAATTTCATTGTGGAAATGCACGACCTGGCGAAACGCTGCCCCAACGTGAACTTTCTCCTGGCGCACTCGGGCTGGTCCTGGAAGATCGCCCGCCAACACGTCGCGCTGACCAAGGAATATCCGAATTGTTTCCTGGAAATCACCTTTACCGCCGTTACCAATGGCGCCATCGAATACATGGTTGAAGAGGTCGGCTCGGAAAGGGTCATCTATGGCTCGGACGCTCCCATGCGCGATCCTTTTCCGCAATTTGGATGGGTGGTTTACGCCGATATCACGGAAGAGGATAAGCGCAATATCCTCGGCCGCAATATGCAGCGAATCTTTGATGCGGTAAAACTGCCTTAGTTTTATTAAAACCGCCCGTCTCTGCGCTCGAAGCCGGTGGGTTTGCCATGCGATGTCCCACTGTTAATCAACCACGCCGCAGTCCACGCGATCATGGTTTGGAGGGAGACGGAAGGTTTACCAAAAAGGGCATGGGAGTGGGCAGCATTGCTCAATCATGTAGTGGGCGCCTCGGTTCCAATGAATTGGGGCTTTTTGCCGAACAGACTTCCATATCTCTCGGCAAGGCCGCGGATGTTGACGATATCCGGCCCCGTAATATTTATGGGCAGAGCGGGCGACTGAGCAATTCCGAGCGCCTGGATGATGTGGTTCAAGGCATCGTTTTGCCAAATCACATTTACATGGCCGGTTGATATATCGACGGGTTCGCCCCGCAACACTTTTTCTCCGACGTCGACAAGAACCCCGTAGCGAAATTCCACGGAATAATTCAGGCGGATGAGCGCCACCGGCGTGCCCGACTGGGTGGAGACCGCTTCGAAACGTTTTTCCCTTTCCAGGCAGGAGATGGCATACTCACCCGGTGGATCAATGGGTGAATCTTCATGGGAACCACCGGAACCGGGCGTAACGTAAGAATACACGCAGCCCGTGGAAAAGGCCACAATCCTGGCATCCCGAAATTGAGAGGCCATTCGGGCAGCCACCCCGACATTGATCCGGCGCAGTAATTCGGGATTATCCTTGGTGCCGAATTTTGCGCCAACCAGATAAAATACGGTGGGGCAAGGGGGAAGCGAGGCCGTGAATGAGGCATCGCAAAAATCACCTGCCAGGGTTTTGATACCATGCCCTTCATAGGATTCCGTGGTGTTGAGGCTCTGAAAACGGGAGGCTGCCCAAATACGGTTGTTTTGCCCCAATTCCCGCACTGCGCGCCGCAACAAGAGGCAAAGATGCAGCCCCATCTTTCCCCCCGCTCCCAGGACCAATATATCACCCTTGAGGTTTCGCAAAGTATTAATGGCTCCCTTCTGAGGGGTGGAGAGAAACCAGTCAACTTCCTCCATAAGGCAGGGAAGCTTCAGTGAGTTTAAGGGGGAATCCATTATTCGTTCATTAAATCAGTTCAGACGTTAGCGCTATGTTAAAAGTGATCTCTCCGCCAACGCTTGATGGTTTCCGCGTCTTTGACGAAATTCTCAACCGAATTATCTTTCACGAACTCCAGGCTGAACCAACGATCCCGACCGGTTTGGCCGAGTAATTCAAGGTAATCGGACCAATCGGATTGCCCCTCCTCCAGCAGACGTTTGTCGAGCCATCCACCCGGACCCCAATAATAGCAATGAATGTTGGAAATGAAATTGTGGAGCATACCTAAACCTTCCAACCGGTAATTTTGGGAAACCCCGAGAGATGGCTGCCAGAGGGTTTGGAGATTGGGATGGTCAATGTCCGCGAGGAGCTTTTTGGTCGATTCGTTGGTATCGGTCAGCGTGTTTGCGTGAAACTCGAAATCAATTCGGAGGCCGCGCTTCGCTCCTTCGTGGGCAAAATTTCGCGTCTTTTCCACAACCGTTTCCCACCAGGGTTTACTGGCCTCGGCTGCGCCGATTTCGCCGGCCCATATCCGGATGGAGGGAGTGCCCAACGCTTCGGCTGTGTCGAGGACGGCCTCCATTCGCGGTCCCTTGGCGGCAGAATCGGGGTTGTGCTCCTGGAATTTATAATAGGAACCGAAGGCGGAAATATTGAGGCCAGAGTCGAGCGTCATTCGTTTAACCTGGTCGGCTCTTTTCACATCGCCATGGGGCACGTGGACATCGCCGCCCCACTCAATCCCGTCCAGGTCCGCCTCCGAAACGAGGCTAATAATTTTTTCCGCGGAGAGTTGACGAAAGGTGATGGAGACGAGTCCGGCTTTCATTTTGGCATCCATTGTTGCAAGGCGTTGATCTAAAGATTCGTCGTTTTAGGCAATCCGTAACTCTAGTTACAATAAAATCTCTTAAGCTGGCGTTGCGTTGTGGAATAATTTACAAATATCATCCATGTCTAAGGACGATTCTTTTCAACTTTCTGGAATTGCCTGGGACCACAGCAGGGCGCTTCCACCCCTCGTGGCCGCTTCCCAACGCTATGAGGAACTCAACCCCGGCAGGCGGATCCGCTGGGAAAAGCGTTCCCTTCATGAATTTGGCCATATGCCTATCGATGTCCTGGCAGATCGTTATGATTTTATTGTCATCGATCATCCATGGGCTGGGTATTGCTTTGCCCGCGGGCTGGTCCATGATTTGCGACCATTAATACCGGCTGACCGTTGGGAGAGGCTGCGAACGAGTTTCATCGGTTGCTCTTTTGAGAGTTATCTATACGAGGATAAACTCCTTGCCATTCCCATCGACGCTGCCACCCCGACGCCGAGTTGGAGGCCCGACTTGATGCAGAAGCTAGGGGCAGAACCCCCTCAAACCTGGAGCGATTTACTGGCCTTGGCCGACAGGGGGCTCGCCGTGATGCCGGGTTTTCCAGCGGACCTTTTTCTCAACTGGAGCATGCTACTGGAGGCTTTGCATGCACGACCTTATGCCAGACGGGATCAAATTGCCGAAACCGAACCCGCTCACGAAGCCTTGGACCTATTGCGGCGTATGGCTGAAAACATGCCGGAGGCGATTTACGAATCGAATCCGATCCGGTTGGCCGAGTTGATGATCCGAACGGATGAAATAGCCTATTGCGCATTTGCCTACAGCTATGGGAACTATTGCCGGCCTTCATTCGTCGAGCATCCGCTTTGTTATGGCGAACTCGCGCATTTTTTTAATGGGACTGAACTTCGCAGCATTATCGGCGGAACCGGTCTGGCGGTAACGAGGCATTGCCCGGAGCTTGAAACCGCTTTGGATTTCGCCTTGTTTTGCGCCTCCGCCAAGGTGCAAAAAGGCGTCTATGCCTATGCCGGAGGTCAACCCGCCCACCGTGAGGCCTGGGAGGACGAGGCTCTCGATCTCTTCAGTAATCGGTTTTTCTCGAATAGCCGCACTTCGCATGAAAATGCTGTAGTTCGACCCCGCTACGACGGATTCGTGCCCCTCCAGGAGAAGGCGGGTGTTCCTTTGCAACGCTATTTACGCAAAAAAATCACTCGAGAAACAGCATGGGAAGCCATCAATCAACAATACCGTGAAAGCCTGCCGGAAGCGTAGCAAAAGCATTTATCCCAAATTCATGGCGAAGGATTTGAGTTGTTGCCGCAATAAAAGTGTTTCCGAAATATTGTCGGTTCGGTTGCAGCCTTCCCAATCGATCCAAACATACTCCAAGCTCAAATAACCCTCATAATCGACAGCCGCCAATCCTTCAACTACGGCCTGGTAGTCGATGGTGTTATCCTTGACGGTTGACTGTAGCTGGCCTTTGGCTCCTCCTCGGGCATGAAAATGAGAGGCGTGCTTGAGGAGAGGGTGAGCGGATTCATTGCTCATTCCCTGGTAAATAAAGTGTCCATAATCCAGGGTTAAAGTCAGGTTGGGGATCTCCCGTAAAAACCGCAGAGTCGTAACCGGGTCCGGCAGAATGGAGCCCACATGGGCCTCGATAGAGTAGAGGCTGTCCCAAAAGGGTGATTTTTGCGAGGGGATTTTGAAGAGTGTTCATTTTAGTGGTATTTTCTTTTGGGAGGGGGTGACTTTGCTCTCCTATGACGTTAGGATTCTGGTTTTGGGGTCCGTTTGCCTGGTTTTCTTTGTATGGGCCGACAGTAGGCCTGTGAAAAAGTATTGTCCTTGCTTTTCCGCTCTTTATTTAGGCCGCCGCTTTGGTTTTTAGTTCATCTTGCTGGGCCAGCATCTTGGCCACTTTCCATAGATTGTGCGAGAGGACCGACCAGGCTACGCTGATCGAGCGGTTGGCAAAGCCTTTGCTGCGCAATCGCCCGGCCTGCCAGCGATTCTTCAATACCCCGATCCGCCCTTCGGTGCTGGCCCGGCGCTTTTGCAATTGTCTGAACTGTGATTCCTCCATTCGTTTTTTCAACTGCTTCGGATCGCGTGGACAGAGCGCATCGTAGATTCCCTCCAGGGCTAACTGCCGGCGGGCCCGCTGGGAGGCGAATCCCCGGTCCGCGCACATGGCCGCTATGGGTTCGGCTAGGTTGAAGCGGTTCTGTCTTTGCAAACTCTCTTGCATTTGTTCGTTTTCGCTTGGCGTCCGGCTGCCGTAGAGTTTCCAGTCTAGCAGGTATCCTTCGACGCTTTCTCCCAAAAACAGGGTGTTGCCGAACTCGACCTCTTGGCCCGCTTTGCCTCGCACAATGACCTGCGCATCGGGTTCGTAAACACTCAAAACTTTCTCCGTGTTTTTCACCTGGCGCCCGCCAATGATTCGCTCGTGCGCTTGCTTGGTGACCACCGGGATTAGCTCGCTCATACGCTCCATCCGGGCGAGGATTTGTTGGACCTGTTTTTTGCTATAATCGCTTTGCTCCCAGCAGGCTTGCAATAATTCCCGGTGCCTGCGGGCATGCTCCCCGATCCGTTTGAGATGCTTTTTCATCTGCCTCAAGATATTCTTGCGCTGGCGCGCGCTGTCCTTTCGCCGCCGGCTGTGGGTCATCTGCCGAGCCAATGGCTCCGGTTCGATCGGCATGCGATGGCGCAAACCGGCCTTCTCGCGGATCAGCCGGATCGCTTTAAGCAATGTGCCCGCTACATCCTTGAGCAGCACCCAGTCGGTCGGCTAATGAATGTTGAGCTCCAAACAAGTGCCGTCGATCAGGCAAATGGTGGTGTCTATCGGCTTGTCCAATCCCACCACCTGCCGGGCCAGAAGGGCATCGCCCACCACCTCAGTCAAGGTCCGGTGCAAAGCCCTCAACTGCTCTTCGCTGAAAAACTTCGAGGCCCGCTCCAGGGTGCTCTTGGAGATGCCCCTTATGCCGTCGATATGGCGGACACGACAAAAGTCGGCCAACAGATCGCTGCTGCCCAGAGCCCTCGACAAATGCCGAAACGAAATCCCACCGAGCAGATAACGCAGCGTTTCCATACGCAACGCCTTGAGGGCAAAACTGGCCCGCTTTTGCCGAGCCTTCAGACCCTTCGTCTGGCGCTCCTCCAAGGCCAACTCGATGGCCTGCGATTCCACCTCCGAATCGATCAGCAGCCGGTCGATACGCTCGATGGTGGCGCGAAAGTTTTCGTAATCGGCGCAACGCTCAACCACAGTTAAAGCTGGACGCAGGAGGCATTGGATGGCTATATTTTTCATAAAAGGGGATAGTTTTGTTATTGCTAACGCCACTATAGAACCCTTTTTTGGCCGGATCGAGCAAAAACTTGCTCTTTCCGGCTCTTTTTATCAACGTCATCCAGTTGACTATAAAATCTTTATATTTATGGGACAGCCTCTAGAGTAGATCAAACCCGCCTTCTTGGCACATTGCGCGCGCCAACCGGTTTCCTCCACAGCGAGGGCCCAATCCGTTTCCAGGGGAGTATTCGTGTGGAGGACACCTGGTAATCCTGTAAGATGGCGGCAACCCAATTCCTGAGCAAAAGTAATCATGGCTTCAAACCATTGCCGGTTTCGTTTTCGAACCGCCGAATCCGGATCGTTTACCGCCTCGACGGGAGGTTCTGCCCCCGTCTGCAAATAAACATCCGCCACCAGTACTTCATTAGCGTCCAGGCTCGTCTTTATTGTTTTGGCCAACCCGCGTGGGTCCGCATTTACCTGGCTTGGTGAATAATGCGAGCGCCCTTCAAAAATACCCAGGTCCACCGCCTCGAATCCCAGCAGATGAAGCAGGGCCAACACTTGATCGTGCGAAAGCAGGGGAAACGTAAAATCGGCGCAAGAAAAACGAGGTTTCATGGTGAGATTCCTTTAATCGCCTTAATAAACAGCACGGCCGCCAGTCATATCGAAGGTAAATCCGGTATTGAAACTGGCTTCGTGAGAAACAATCCAGGCCGTCAGGTTAGCGATTTCCTCAAAAGTGCCGCAGCGTTTCATGGGTATTTTATCGGTCATATACTTGACCTGAGCGGGCGCCATATTTTCTACCATGGGTGTCTTAATCACGGCCGGGGCCACTGCATTGATGGTGATCCCCGACTCGGCGTATTCTTTGCCCGTTGCTTTAACCAGGCCGATGACACCGGCCTTGGAAGCGGAATAAGAGCACATGCCGGCATTGCCTTCCTTGCCCGCGATGGAGGCGATCAAGAGGATGCGGCCATAATTTTGCGGAAGCATGGCTCGAAGCCCATGTTTGAGCATGAGAAACGATCCGGTTAAATTTACCCGGCAGGTCAACTCGAAATCCTGCAGAGCCACATCCTCGGTTTTAAGGCTATTGGGACCGACAACACCCGCGCTGTTGACCATTATCGAGCAAGTGTCACCCTCTTCGGCGAGGCGTGAAAATCCCGACTGAACACTGGCTTCGTCGGTTACGTCAACATGGCAGCAGGATGCCTGGCAACCCAGTTCGGTGAGCTTTGAGACGGCTTCCTGGGCCAGTTCCTCGCTCCGGTCAAAAATCCACACCTTAGCGCCTTCAGCAGACAGTTTTTTACAGATTGCGAAACCGATGCCTTGGGCGCCCCCAGTAATTATTGCGGTTTGTCCTGAAAATCGATTCATAATTTATCTTGTCAGGTAGTTGATGACATCTTTTGCGCTGTATTTTGTTCCTGCGGTTTTTATGATTTCGGTAATGGCGGTGAAATCTTCTCCCGCCGTGACGATTGGAATTTCGGAACCATTGTGGCGTGTTTGCCCCAAGCCGATGGTGGCCAGCAAGCCATTGCAGAGGCATTGTTTTCCGATGGTCTCCTCTTCAGACCCACCTTTATTGAGGTAGTTTT
Source organism: Opitutales bacterium (assembly GCA_965226205.1). Lineage (GTDB taxonomy): Bacteria > Verrucomicrobiota > Verrucomicrobiia > Opitutales > UBA2987 > JAJFLU01. The sequence continues at coordinate 23,072 of CBDDCJ010000009.1, forward strand.
TAATGGGTTCGCCGGGGCAGCGGTATCCCATGCCGGGGTTAGAATCATTATCGCTGTTGCAATAGACATGGCGCAAGTAACCGATATCGCAAATTCGTTTTCTTTCCATCCCGTTTCCTATCTCGGAAATGGTATTTTTGAGATGGACGAGTTTGAAGGGGTAGCCAGTAGGTGATATCTGGAAATCGGTAGAGATTTTAATTTTCCCGTTAAGGCTTTGTTGAAGGGCTTCCTGTTTTATCTCCGGCATGACCCCGGATTCCTGGCAGAATGCGAATACTGTGCCCACCTGGATGCCAGTTGCCCCAGTATCCAAGGCCTCTTTCAATTTTGCGGGTTTGGCATATTCACCAGCCTGCCAGAAAGGCTTCCCCAAGTTTTTAACGCGCTCAAGGTTTGGAATATCTTTGGGGCCGAATTTCGATGATGTATCGCCGTTCATTGATTTTGCCCGGCGGGGTGGGGCATTGTGCCCCCCTGCGGTGTGATACTCGACGATAAAACCGTCCACTCGTCCGGTGGCTTTGCGGACCATTGTTTTGGCAATAATATCGGAAGAGATTATGGCCAGAAAGCCGGGGCGATTCAATTCCGGTAATTTTCCGGGGCAGAAATCTGTTGGGTCGAAACGATGCGAAAAACTCCGGTTTTCGTTATTCTCCTCAACGTGAATTTTAATCTCAACGGTTTCCCAGCGTGAAAGGCCATCCAAAACCCCCGGAATGGATAGTGGTATGCCCGCCCCCATCAATATGAAATCAACACCTGCCAACATGGCGCCAAGCAGGGAGGGCAAGGTTGGAATCTGAATTTTTTCCAAAAGATTGATGCCAACCAGACCATCATGTCCTTCTTTGGCTAAAAACACCTCCACGAAGTTGGCCACAATGAACAAATCGATGCTTTCCCGCTTCAATGGCAACGCCGGCATGGAAATTAACTTGTAAGAGTCCTCCGGCGATTTCCCGCCCGGAATGAAAAAGGTGTCCAACACCTCTCGAGCAGTATCCTGCCAGGGGAAGTGGGACAAAGCCCGGCGAAGATCGTCCCCGGGATCGCCTAATTGAAGCCGCCTGGCAAAAACGGTATCCAGACCTGTACCGGAAACCACGCCCATTTGTCCCTGTTGGGAAACCGCTTTGGCAAGTCTCCAATTGGACACCCCAAACCCCATTCCACCTTGAATAATTTCAGGTAATTTTAGCGAAGTTTTCATAGTTAGAGGCTGTCCCAAAAGGGTGATTTTTGCGAGGGGATTTTGAAGAGTGTTCATTTTAGTGGTGTTTTCTTTTGGGAGGGGGCGACTTTGCTCTTCAATGACGTTGGGATACTGGTTTTGGGGTCCGGTTGCCTGGTTTTCTTTGTATGGGCCGACAGTAGGCCTGTGAAAAAGTATTGTCCTTGCTTTTCCGCTCTTTATTTAGGCCGCCGCTTTGGTTTTTAGTTCATCTTGCTGGGCCAGCATCTTGGCCACTTTCCATAGATTGTGCGAGAGGACCGACCAGGCTACGCTGATCGAGCGGTTGGCAAAGCCTTTGCTGCGCAACCGCCCGGCCTGCCAGCGATTCTTCAATACCCCGATCCGTCCTTCGGTGCTGGCCCGGCGCTTTTGCAATTGTCTGAACTGTGATTCCTCCATTCGTTTTTTCAACTGCTTCGGATCGCGTGGACAGAGCGCATCGTAGATTCCCTCCTGGGCTAACTGCCGGCGGGCCCGCTGGGAGGCGAATCCCCGGTCCGCGCACATGGCCGCTATGGACTCTTCCACGGCAAAGCGGTTCTGTCTTTGCAAACTCTCTTGCATTTGTTCGTTTTCGCTTGGCGTCCGGCTGCCGTAGAGTTTCCAGTCTAGCAGGTATCCTTCGACGCTTTCTCCCAAAAACAGGGTGTTGCCGAACTCGACCTCTTGGCCCGCTTTGCCTCGCACAATCACCTGCGCATCGGGTTCGTAAACACTCAAAACTTTCTCCGTGTTTTTCACCTGGCGCCCGCCAATGATTCGCTCGTGCGCTTGCTTGGTGACCACCGGGATTAGCTCGCTCATGCGCTCCATCCGGGCGAGGATTTGTTGGACCTGTTTTTTGCTATAATCGCTTTGCTCCCAGCAGGCTTGCAATAATTCCCGGTGCCTGCGGGCATGCTCCCCGATCCGTTTGAGGTGCTTTTTCATCTGCCTCAAGATATTCTTGCGCTGGCGCGCGCTGTCCTTTCGCCGCCGGCTGTGGGTCATCTGCCGAGCCAATGGCTCCGGTTCGATCGGCATGCGATGGCGCAAACCGGCCTTCTCGCGGATCAGCCGGATCGCTTTAAGCAATGTGCCCGCTACATCCTTGAGCAGCACCCAGTCGGTCGGCCAATGAATGTTGAGCTCCAAACAAGTGCCGTCGATCAGGCAAATGGTGGTGTCTATCGGCTTGTCCAATCCCACCACCTGCCGGGCCAGAAGGGCATCGCCCACCACCTCAGTCAAGGTCCGGTGCAAGGCCCTCAACTGCTCTTCGCTGAAAAACTTCGAGGCCCGTTCCAGGGTGCTCTTGGAGATGCCCCTTATGCCGTCGATATGGCGGACACGACAAAAGTCAGCCAACAGATCGCTGCTGCCCAGAGCCCTCGACAAATGCCGAAACGAAATCCCACCGAGTAGATAACGCAGCGTTTCCATACGCAACGCCTTGAGGGCAAAACTGGACCGCTTTTGCCGAGCCTTCAGACCCTTCGTCTGGCGCTCCTCCAAGGCCAACTCGATGGCCTGCGATTCCACCTCCGAATCGATCAGCAGCCGGTCGATACGCTCGATGGTGGCGCGAAAGTTTTCGTAATCGGCGCAACGCTCAACCACAGTTAAAGCTGGACGCAGGAGGCATTGGATGGCTATATTTTTCATAAAAGGGGATAGTTTTGTTATTGCTAACGCCACTATAGAACCCTTTTTTGGCCGGATCGAGCAAAAACTTGCTCTTTCCGGCTCTTTTTATCAACGTCATCCAGTTGACTATAAAATCTTTATATTTATGGGACAGCCTCTAGTTACCTATTTTAAATCGTCACTGAAAATAAAGTTAAATGATTCTTCAATTATTCAACCACGGGTAAACACGGATATTTATAAATATAGCGCGTGAAAGGAACTTACTATATAAAATCTTGAGGAAAAATCAAACATCCACTGTTTTTACTGTTGGCTTGTCTTCTTTTTCCTTTTTTTGGAATTTTCTCAAAGACAGGCGGAAGCCCACTGAGCTGTTCCCAAATACCGGTATGCGATCATTGCGGTTGGCGGATCGGCATTTCCCGGCTTTGCTGAACCAGCCGCCGCCTCGAATGATTCGCTTGCTGCCCTTCGGCGGTCCTTGGGGATCGAGGGCCGGCCCCTTGGGGTATTTGCCTTTCCAGTCGTAACATAACTCGTAAACATTGCCTATCATATCATAGAACCCCCAATTGTTGGGCTGCTTCATTCCAACCGCATGAGTTCCAGCCTTGCTGTGGTCATACTGTTTCTCTTTCCACGCGCTGGAGTCATGGCCGCCATCGTAGTCTACACCGCTGTTGCCGCCATACCAGGCGATTGGATCGAGTTCCGGGCCGTTGCGCTCGCCCTCGACCATTAAGTCTCCAGTATAGAGGGCCTTTACCGTTCCAGCCCGGCAAGCATATTCCCATTGCGCCTCGGTCGGCAAAGTATATTCAAAGCCCGCAGGAAGACGATTTTCGCCGCGTTCCTGTTCCGTCACCTTTTGGGAAAACTGCAATGCATTATTCCAACTGACTTTTTCTACCGGAGCGTTTTTACCGGCTTCGGCAAAATTACTCGGGTTTTTCTCCATAATCGCTTCCCATTGTAGCTGGGTAACTTCAAATTTCCCAAGCCAGAAACCGCTCGTCAATTCAACCTGGTGGAGGAATTCATCGCTACCTCTTTCCTGTTCATGGCGCGGAGAGCCCATCTTGAATTTCCCGGGGGCAACCCAGAGGAGTTCCAGTTTTACTCCCCCCGGCAGTTCGAGAATGTAATTTTGGCCGTTTTGCGGATTTTTGGGGAGCACCAATTTTTCCTCGGCCTGTTTTTCTTTTTCTCTCTCCTTTTTCTTACCCCATCCGGCTTCCAGTTGGCCGAAAACGAAGCACATTGTGAGAAAAAGCAAACCGATCCGCGATCCGCTTATCCATGTTCCATTTTTCTTCATTTGATTATATTTCGTCATGTATTAAATGCTGCAAGGCTAGAAAAATCGGTTGAGCCAGGGCAAACGAAAATGCATAGGGTATTTATTGCAGTCGTAAAATTAACGAAATTGATAGAAACCCGTTAAAAAAATCAATCACTTTTGCTCATTATGGGCGAGTTGTTAAAAAACTGTAAAAAAATCACCTAAGTTCTTTACAGTCACCTGCTTTTGTAATAATTTTCACACTTTTTTTACAATGTTTTCGCTTTACAATTAGGGGAATTACCCTATCTATTATATCAACAAATGAAACTCCCCGTAGCAAGCTACGGGGTATCTAAGAAAGAAATTCATGATCACCACAGCATCAATTGTTGCAACTGCTTCTTCGGTTTGCCCTGTTTTCTTACGTAGGCCTCCACACTGGCCCAATCCCCACGCTCCCCTACCGTTCCAACATAATACCCGTCACTCCAAAACTCCCCTCCCCACAGCTTCTCCTTCACCCAAGGTTCGCGCCGAAAGATCTCCCGCGCCGTTATGCTCTTATATTTCTGAACGATTCGCCCGGGTGCTTCTTTCGGATGCGCTCCACACAGCAAATGCACATGGTCTCCATCCATTCCCAGTGCTTCCATCTCTATTTCATAGCGCTCGGCTATCCCAACGCTTGTTTCTTTCAGCACCTCTTGCACCCGCCTTTCCAAGAGCATCTTCCGATACTTCACAGGGAACACCATATGGTAGTGGATCTGCCACACGCAATGGCTCGCGCGCCTCAAATGCTCCCGTTTCTCTTCGCTCATTCATCTCTGTTATAAAGTTACCGCTCCCCGTAGCAAGCTACGGGGTATCTGAAATTAAATGAAAAGGTTGGAAAAATACGGGTTGTCACAAGAGCGAAACGAATCGCTTTCGACCCAACAAAAACATGGATTTTCGCTAGTCGAATTGATGGTTGGCTCGACCGTCCTGGCCCTTGTCCTGGCGGGCAGTTTCAGCGGTTTGGGGCAAGCCATGTTGATCGAGGAGAATGTCCAGAGCGCCAATTTCGCCTCGCAACTTTTACAAAGCGAAATGGATGAAATCCACCTTTTGAATTGGACTGAAGTTATAAGCATTCCGGCAAAAGGCGAATTTGATCCGACTAAAAACTTCTCAACCATTCCTTTGCGCGACTACACCTGCTCTCGCTTCGTAACCTCACTAGGAAGTTCGCAGAAGCAATTTCGCCTGCAAGTAGGCTGGACAGATTTGAGGGGAAGGAGACACTCGCAAGATTATGTCACCTACTACACCAAGGATGGTCTTTTCGACTACTCCTACCGGTCCCTTTAAAGTCTCTTTGCTCCCTGCTTTTTCCAAGAGTGTGAGCTGAACCGGATTTCAGTTTTCTCATCGAGATTTTCCGGCTATTCTGTTAGGCCGAAATAAAAAGTAGTTGAGGCTGATCGTCAGTCTGTTGCATATTGTTTTGTATTCTCAAGGGACAATTTCCAAACTGTATGCAAAGTAAAGCAGGAGGTTAGGCAATATGAAGATGAATTTTTTAAGGGCGGATATTTTATTAACCGGTTTGTTGTTTTTAGCTGGATTTTTCCCGAACGATGCGGTGACGGGAGAGTCCGAGGCAATAAAGAACGTCATTGTCTATTACGAGCCGGGGCGGTTCGGGGGTTGGCCGGCTAATTCCGGCGCCTGGAATTGGGGGGACGAAATCCTGGTCGGTTTTGGCAAGGGCTATTTTGAGGATAAAAAGGACAACCACTCCATCAACAAAAACAAACCGATCCACAGCGCGCTGGGCCGAAGCCTCGACGGTGGTGAAACCTGGACCACTGAAGAACGTGACGATCTCAATGGAGAAGGCGCGATGCCTTGTCCCGGCGGGATCAATTTTGCTCATCCCGATTTTGCCATGGTCGTCAACCGGGTGTATTTTCAGGTTTCCTATGACCGCGGCCACAATTGGAGCGCACCCTACAAGCTGCCGGACCTCGGCATGGGCCTCCAACTGACCTCTCGCACGGACTACCTTGTTGAAGACAGGGACACCTGCCTCGTTTTTTTGTCGTCCAGGGAAAAGATGGTGCGAACCGAGGAGAGCTTGCAGGATCGCGCTTTTTGCATCCGTTTGCAGGATGGGGGCAAAAATGCCGAGTTCCTTTCCTGGATGACCGGTGAACCGCTCACAGTGCGTTCGGTTATGCCATCGACGGTGCGCGTTTCGGAAACGGAATTGGTATCCGTCCTGAGGCGGCGGATCGATCTCAATACCGAATTTCGTAATGATGTCAATTGGGTGGACGCCTACGGTTCTTCCGACAACGGCAGATTCTGGAAATTCCTCAGCCGGGTGGCCTATACCGACACCACCCTGCATAATGGCAATCCACCTTCTATGGTGCGTTTGCCCAATGGCCGTTTGGCAGTCACTTATGGATACCGGGGGGTTCCCTACGGCATACGCGCCCGCTTGAGCGACGACAATGGCAAGAGCTGGGGCAGGGAGATCATCCTGCGGGATGATGGCCGTAAATACGATCTCGGCTATCCTCGTTCCGTCGTGCGGAAGGATGGCAAAATCGTTACCATTTACTATTTTGGGAGCGAAAAAAATTACGAGCAGCACATCGCGGCAACGATATGGAATCCCGCTCAGTTTTGAAGTGCACTGAGTTTACTGGACACGGGCTTCTCTTATATTTAATTTCTGCTTCTGCATTATTTTCCTGGTTC
>CBDDCJ010000010.1:0-84597 GCA_965226205.1 Opitutales bacterium
TCATCGCCGGTTCGGACTGAGTATTAGGCCGGTGTGCCTGTACTGTCAAAAAAATCAGCCCACATCTGTAAGTCATTGATTTCAGGCGGCTTGTCGATAATAGTAAGTTAACCTGAATTCGACAGTTGGGGGGGGGTAAATCGATTATTTTTAGGGTTTTTCGTGCTGTAGGGCGCATGGTTGTCAGGGTTGGGGTGTGAATATGCCGTGTAGTGCAGACCACTCTATTGCCTTTTCGGAGAAGTAGTGCAGGGTCGGTGTTGATGTATTTGCGTCGCCATCGTCGTCGTAAGAAGGGCCAGGATTATGATTACTGGACGCTGGTGGAGTCGGTGCGCACAGCCAAGGGGCCGCGCCAGCGCATCGTGGCCCACATTGGCAAGGAGCCGGGGCTCGATGAGGATGAGCGGTTGGGTTGGGAGCAGATCGGTCGGCTCCTCGATGGCGATGATGAGGCTGCGGGGGCCGAGCAGTTGGATTTATTTACCGAGGATAAACCGGAGGCTCCGTTGTGGGCGCAGGTGAATCTGGGTCGGATACGGGTGGAGCGGGTGCGTCAATTTGGCAAAGTGTATGTGGCTCTGGCGCTGTGGCGGCGGCTGGGGCTGCATCGTTTCTTCGAGGAGCATTTGCCGCCGGGCCGGGAGTCGGTGGGCTGGGCCCAGGTGGCCTCGATTCTGGCGCTGGGGCGTTTTTGCGAACAGGCCTCGGAGCTGGCTCTGGCCGAGCGCTGGTATGGCTCGACGGCGCTGGAGGATTTGATGGCGGTGGATGTGGATGAGGTCTATGACAACCGTTTGTATCGCGGACTGGATCGTGTCTTGCCCTTGCGCCGGGAACTGTTCAGTCATCTTAAAGGACGCTATGAAAGCTGGTTTGGGACGCGTTTCGAGTTTCTTTTATACGACATAACGAGCACCTATTTTGAGGGCCGGTGCGAGGGCAATGCCCAGGCCCAGCGCGGCTACAGCCGGGACCAGCGGCCGGATTGCAAGCAGGTATGTCTTGGACTGGTGGTGACACCCGAAGGGCTGCCCCTGGCCTATGAGGTTTTCGACGGCAACCGCGCCGATGTGACCACGGTGCAGGAGAGGGTCGAGTTGATGGAATCGCATTACGGGGTGGCCGATCGCATCTGGGTGCTGGACCGCGGCATGGTGAGCGAGGCCAACCTCGAATACCTGCGCGGCAAAGGGGCCCGTTACATCGTGGGCACGCCCAAGAGCCATCTTAAAAACTTTGCCCTCGATCTACTCGAGCAAGGCGATTTTTGCGAGGTGCGGGCGGGGGTGGAGGTCAAACTGGTGAAACATCCCGACGGTTCCCAGATCGAGCAATATGTGCTTTGCCGCAGCCAGGGACGGGGTCAAAAAGAAGCCGCCATGCTGAGCAAGCAAAAGGAGCGTTTGCGCAAAAAGCTCGACCAGATCGACCTGAGTTTGCGTCGGCGAGGGCAGAAACTCGATCCGGTTGAACGCCGTATCGGCCGCTGGCTGGGCCGCCACACCCTGGCCGAAAAAATATTCACCGTAGAAGTGCAAATCGACGCCGCCGGACGGGCCTGCGCATTGCAAATCACCGAAGACGAGAGCAAAGCCGATTGGGCCCAACTGGCCCACGGGACCTATCTGCTGCGAACCAACTGCCAGGAGGAAGACCCACAAAAGCTGTGGCGGTGGTATATACAACTGACACAGGCCGAGGCAGCCTTTCGTTGCGCCAAAAGCGACTTGGGGCTGCGGCCGGTCTATCACCACAAAGAAAAGCGTGTGCAAGCGCACATTCTGATCTGTTTTCTGGCTCTGGCGATGTGGCGCGCCCTGGAAAGCTGGCTGCAGGCCAAAGGCCTCGGCACCTGTGCGTGGCAAGTGTTGCACGAACTGGAAAATCTACGCTCAATGGACGTGGTGGCACCGCTGCGAGGGGGACGCGAAGCGCGTTTACGGCTGGTAGGCAAACCGGAAAAACTCTGTGCCGACCTCCTCAAGAAAATGGGCCTAAAACTGCCCACCCGCCCCAAAATCATCCAAAATGTAGTGCAGACTAACGGCAAAAATTAATCCCGAATCCGCATAGATAAGCCCTTTAACTTTTTGAACTGTCGAAGATGGGTTAACATGCCACCCAAGCGTTTCTTTGAGGATATGTCCCCGTCCCTGCTTAGAATCTCGGGTCTGATCAGCTGATTTCCGATGCCCTGGTGGTTCCTCTCGGCATTGTAATGCTTCAAGTATTGGTTGATAGCCAGTTCCAGATGTTTCTCGCCCAAAGGGATAATACGGTTCAGGCATTCATATTTGATAGACCTTACGAACCGCTCCGCGTAAGCGTTACACTTCGGAGCTCGGACCGGACACAGCACAGGTTCGACCCCAAAGGTCTTCAGTAACTGTCTAAACGATTCAGTAAATTTTGTATCCCGATCAATAATCAGTCGTGACTTGCCGAGGCAAATTGATGTGACCGCCAAAAACACGGCCATTGCCAGTGAGAGTCTTTCTGTGAAAATTACCGGAAAGACATATGAAACAAAAAAGATACACACCTGAACAAATCATAACGATACTGCGCGAAGTGGACGCAGGTAAAGGCATCCAGGATGTCTGTCGGTCCCACAATATCAGTCCTCAAAGCTACCATCGTTGGCGAAAAAAGTATGGTCGCATGGAGTTGCGTGATGCTAAGCGACTGAAGGAGCTGGAGCGCGAGAACACGCAGTTAAAAAAGATAGTAGCCGAGCAGATGCTGGAAAATCGGGTGCTCAAGGAGGTGAACGCAAAAAAATGGTAGGCCCGAGGCAGAAGAAGGAAGCGGTGAAGCATGTATGGGCCCGAGGGCTGTGCTCGCTGCGTCGGGCCTGTAAATATTTCGAGTTGCACCGCTCAACCTACCAGTATGAACCCAAGGAAGCTACTGAGTATAGGCATCAACTGGTGGCACGCATCATTGCCTTTTCGAAGAAACATCCTCGCTATGGCTATCGTCGAATCCGCGCTTTGTTGAGCCATGAAGGTTGGAAAGTGAGTCGCAAATTTGTCCAAAAAATGCGTCGTGTCGAAGGATTAGGTGTGCGCCCGCCACGCAAGCGCCGCCGTAGGCAGGGTCAATCTACGGCTTCCCCGACACGGGCTGTGCGGCCCAACCATGTATGGAGTTGGGACTTCGTGGCGGATCGCACCGATCGGGGTGGTCCGCTCAGGCTCATGACATTGATCGACGAGCATACCCGTCAATGCCTGGTCATTAAGGTTGCGCGCTCACTGAAAAGTGCCGACGTGGTGGAGGTCTTGAACGAAGCCATAAAGGACAACGGCAAACCCCAGTGCATCCGCTCGGACAACGGATCGGAGTTTATAGCCCCAAAAGTCAAAGGGAAACTGCAGCGCCAGAAGATTGACATCGTATACATTGACCCAGGAAGCCCTTGGTAAAATGGACATATAGAGTCCTTTCACAATCGTCTGCGCGATGAATGCCTCAACCAGGAACTGTTCCTGAGCGTGACCGAAGCGCGTGTGGTGATCGAACAATGGCGACAGCGATATAACGCGGGACATCCCCACAGCCGATTAGGCTTTCTATCCCCCGATACATTTGCCAGACTCTGGCGAACAATCAACAAAGCAGCGGCTGGCTCCATTCGGCCTACGGCCTCATTCCGCCACCCCCTACAAAACCTACGATATCAAACCTACGGAAATACTCTCACTTAAAGTGGTAGCAAAGATGGGGTCCGATCATTCCCCCATTGACTTTGAACTAATGTCAAACTAGCAACTCAACATCTCGTCTTACAAGTGTCTACGTTTCCTGGGCAAGCCCACAGACTAAAAAATTCACATGATTGATTTACCCATCATCGATACCCATTTCCATATATGGGACTTGAACAAGCTTGAATACCCGTGGCTGTCGGATGTCCCCGTGATTAACCGCGACTTCCTACTTAAGGACTACGATGAAGCACGAGGCGAACAACCGATCACTGCCATGGTGTTTGTCCAGGCGGAGTGCCGGCCCGACCAGCACCTGGCCGAACTCGTGTGGGTGCAGTCGCTTGCTGACAAGGATGAACGGATCAAAGGGATAGTACCTTGGGCTCCGCTGGAGACCGGAGATGCCGTGGAGCAAGAACTCGCTGATATCGCGAAAGACTCGCGGGTGAAAGGTGTCCGCCGGATCATTCAGTTTGAATCAAACCCCGACTTCTGCGTTCAGCCTGATTTTGTCCGCGGTGTGCAGCTCCTTGCCTATCATGATCTGCACTTTGAACTCACAATCGCGCCATCGCATTTTCCGAAGGTCATGCGGCTGATCGAAAAATGCCCTGATACACGTTTCTTGCTGGACCATATCGGCAATCCGAACATCGCAGACAAACAGATGGAACCATGGGCGACGTACCTGAAGGAGTTTGCGGCGTCAGTTTCCCATCCGTGCAAGTTCTCGAACTTTGTATGCAACGCGGACCTGGAAAGTTGGACGATCGACGACCTGCGCCCGTTTGCCGATGCCGTCATCGAAACGTTCGGCCCGGACCGTCTCATCTGGGGAAGCGACTGGCCGCACGCACTTCGGACCTCGAGTTACCAGCGCTGGCTGAATGCCGCTGATCAAGTCACGTCCGGCCTTGGCGACAACGATCGCCGCAAAATCTTTCACGACACCGCCGCCGCATTCTACCGGATTGGATAAGAAAAAATAACATAAAAAAGGATAACATGAAACACGCACTCGAACCAATACCACTGACGTTGGAGGAATTCCTCCCGTTCGGATTCTATGCCAACATGCTGGAAACTGACGCGACGAAACTGGGTGAACCGCCGATCGAATTCTTCCGCGATCTTGTTCAGCAAGACTTGGGGACATGTTCCACCGTCTCCTATTCCAATTGCAGGATAGAACCGCGAGCGCCTATCATCGACAACCTCGAATGTCACTCCAAGACGGCTGAATGCATGCTGCCTCTGGACAACGACATTCTTCTGCAGGTCGCCCCCGCAACGCCGAGCGGCACCGGACCGGAACTCGACCGCATAAGCGTTTTTCAAGTCCCCTGCGGTACTATGGTCGTGATGCGTCCCGGCACCTGGCACCACGGACCATTCGCACTTAACGAAAGGCCGACCAACATCCTCGTCGCACTGCCGGAACGAACATACGCAAATGACACCACCACGGTGGAAATTGAGGACGCCGATCGACCGAAGATCCACACAGAGTAGAATAAAGCCCGGGCGGCGCGAGCGCGATCTCAAACGCCATCTGAACAATGAAAAACATTTGACCAATTTACACAATCGCCTTCATTCTTAGTCCATAATTCTAAATCTCTAATTCCCATGACCCATTCACACACATCCGATAGATTCAAAGACAAAGTCGCCATCGTCACTGGTGGCTCCTCCGGAATTGGACGCGCCATCGTCGAAGAATTCTGCAAGGAAGGCGGCAGCGTGCTTTTCACTGGAATCAGTGATACCGGCGAAGCCACCCAAGCTGCCTTCGAAGAATCTGGATACCGAACCACCTTTTTACACGGCGATATGGCCGACGAGGAATTTTGCAAACGCACTGTCGACCACTCCGTCGAGGTCTACAAAGGCTTGCATTATCTCGTCAACAACGCCTTTGCCTTCACCGCCAAAGCCCTAGACGGCACCACCCAAGACTGGATGCGCAGCTTCACTGCCGGTCCCCTTGCTTACGCCCGCATGGTCCAGAATGTTGTGCCCCAAATGAAAAAGGTGGGGGGCGGTGCCATCGTGAACATGTCGAGTATTTCGGCGCACATCGCCCAGAAGGAACGCTGGACCTATAATACCTCCAAAGGCGCGGTGAAACAACTCACCCGTTGCCAGGCGCTAGACCTGGCCCCATTCAATATCCGCGTAAACAGCGTTGACCCCGCCTGGATCTGGTCGAACGAAACAGACAAGGCCTCCAATATGGACGGCGGTGGACGTGAAAAATGGGGACCGATCTGGGGGCAATATCACATGCTTCGGCGGATGGGAGACGCCATAGAAGTAGCACGCCCCACTCTCTTCCTCCTCAGCGAAGATGCTTCATTCATCACCGGAGTTCACCTAATGGTCGACGGCGGTTACTGTTCCATGGGACCAGAAGGTCTCGGCGAAACCGCCGTCATCGCCGGTTCGGACTGAGTATTAGGCCGGTGTGCCTGTACTGTCAAAAAAATCAGCCCACATCTGTAAGTCATTGATTTCAGGCGGCTTGTCGATAATAGTAAGTTAACCTGAATTCGACAGTTGGGGGGGGGTAAATCGATTATTTTTAGGGTTTTTCGTGCTGTAGGGCGCATGGTTGTCAGGGTTGGGGTGTGAATATGCCGTGTAGTGCAGACCACTCTATTGCCTTTTCGGAGAAGTAGTGCAGGGTCGGTGTTGATGTATTTGCGTCGCCATCGTCGTCGTAAGAAGGGCCAGGATTATGATTACTGGACGCTGGTGGAGTCGGTGCGCACAGCCAAGGGGCCGCGCCAGCGCATCGTGGCCCACATTGGCAAGGAGCCGGGGCTCGATGAGGATGAGCGGTTGGGTTGGGAGCAGATCGGTCGGCTCCTCGATGGCGATGATGAGGCTGCGGGGGCCGAGCAGTTGGATTTATTTACCGAGGATAAACCGGAGGCTCCGTTGTGGGCGCAGGTGAATCTGGGTCGGATACGGGTGGAGCGGGTGCGTCAATTTGGCAAAGTGTATGTGGCTCTGGCGCTGTGGCGGCGGCTGGGGCTGCATCGTTTCTTCGAGGAGCATTTGCCGCCGGGCCGGGAGTCGGTGGGCTGGGCCCAGGTGGCCTCGATTCTGGCGCTGGGGCGTTTTTGCGAACAGGCCTCGGAGCTGGCTCTGGCCGAGCGCTGGTATGGCTCGACGGCGCTGGAGGATTTGATGGCGGTGGATGTGGATGAGGTCTATGACAACCGTTTGTATCGCGGACTGGATCGTGTCTTGCCCTTGCGCCGGGAACTGTTCAGTCATCTTAAAGGACGCTATGAAAGCTGGTTTGGGACGCGTTTCGAGTTTCTTTTATACGACATAACGAGCACCTATTTTGAGGGCCGGTGCGAGGGCAATGCCCAGGCCCAGCGCGGCTACAGCCGGGACCAGCGGCCGGATTGCAAGCAGGTATGTCTTGGACTGGTGGTGACACCCGAAGGGCTGCCCCTGGCCTATGAGGTTTTCGACGGCAACCGCGCCGATGTGACCACGGTGCAGGAGAGGGTCGAGTTGATGGAATCGCATTACGGGGTGGCCGATCGCATCTGGGTGCTGGACCGCGGCATGGTGAGCGAGGCCAACCTCGAATACCTGCGCGGCAAAGGGGCCCGTTACATCGTGGGCACGCCCAAGAGCCATCTTAAAAACTTTGCCCTCGATCTACTCGAGCAAGGCGATTTTTGCGAGGTGCGGGCGGGGGTGGAGGTCAAACTGGTGAAACATCCCGACGGTTCCCAGATCGAGCAATATGTGCTTTGCCGCAGCCAGGGACGGGGTCAAAAAGAAGCCGCCATGCTGAGCAAGCAAAAGGAGCGTTTGCGCAAAAAGCTCGACCAGATCGACCTGAGTTTGCGTCGGCGAGGGCAGAAACTCGATCCGGTTGAACGCCGTATCGGCCGCTGGCTGGGCCGCCACACCCTGGCCGAAAAAATATTCACCGTAGAAGTGCAAATCGACGCCGCCGGACGGGCCTGCGCATTGCAAATCACCGAAGACGAGAGCAAAGCCGATTGGGCCCAACTGGCCCACGGGACCTATCTGCTGCGAACCAACTGCCAGGAGGAAGACCCACAAAAGCTGTGGCGGTGGTATATACAACTGACACAGGCCGAGGCAGCCTTTCGTTGCGCCAAAAGCGACTTGGGGCTGCGGCCGGTCTATCACCACAAAGAAAAGCGTGTGCAAGCGCACATTCTGATCTGTTTTCTGGCTCTGGCGATGTGGCGCGCCCTGGAAAGCTGGCTGCAGGCCAAAGGCCTCGGCACCTGTGCGTGGCAAGTGTTGCACGAACTGGAAAATCTACGCTCAATGGACGTGGTGGCACCGCTGCGAGGGGGACGCGAAGCGCGTTTACGGCTGGTAGGCAAACCGGAAAAACTCTGTGCCGACCTCCTCAAGAAAATGGGCCTAAAACTGCCCACCCGCCCCAAAATCATCCAAAATGTAGTGCAGACTAACGGCAAAAATTAATCCCGAATCCGCATAGATAAGCCCTTTAACTTTTTGAACTGTCGAAGATGGGTTAACATGCCACCCAAGCGTTTCTTTGAGGATATGTCCCCGTCCCTGCTTAGAATCTCGGGTCTGATCAGCTGATTTCCGATGCCCTGGTGGTTCCTCTCGGCATTGTAATGCTTCAAGTATTGGTTGATAGCCAGTTCCAGATGTTTCTCGCCCAAAGGGATAATACGGTTCAGGCATTCATATTTGATAGACCTTACGAACCGCTCCGCGTAAGCGTTACACTTCGGAGCTCGGACCGGACACAGCACAGGTTCGACCCCAAAGGTCTTCAGTAACTGTCTAAACGATTCAGTAAATTTTGTATCCCGATCAATAATCAGTCGTGACTTGCCGAGGCAAATTGATGTGACCGCCAAAAACACGGCCATTGCCAGTGAGAGTCTTTCTGTGAAAATTACCGGAAAGACATATGAAACAAAAAAGATACACACCTGAACAAATCATAACGATACTGCGCGAAGTGGACGCAGGTAAAGGCATCCAGGATGTCTGTCGGTCCCACAATATCAGTCCTCAAAGCTACCATCGTTGGCGAAAAAAGTATGGTCGCATGGAGTTGCGTGATGCTAAGCGACTGAAGGAGCTGGAGCGCGAGAACACGCAGTTAAAAAAGATAGTAGCCGAGCAGATGCTGGAAAATCGGGTGCTCAAGGAGGTGAACGCAAAAAAATGGTAGGCCCGAGGCAGAAGAAGGAAGCGGTGAAGCATGTATGGGCCCGAGGGCTGTGCTCGCTGCGTCGGGCCTGTAAATATTTCGAGTTGCACCGCTCAACCTACCAGTATGAACCCAAGGAAGCTACTGAGTATAGGCATCAACTGGTGGCACGCATCATTGCCTTTTCGAAGAAACATCCTCGCTATGGCTATCGTCGAATCCGCGCTTTGTTGAGCCATGAAGGTTGGAAAGTGAGTCGCAAATTTGTCCAAAAAATGCGTCGTGTCGAAGGATTAGGTGTGCGCCCGCCACGCAAGCGCCGCCGTAGGCAGGGTCAATCTACGGCTTCCCCGACACGGGCTGTGCGGCCCAACCATGTATGGAGTTGGGACTTCGTGGCGGATCGCACCGATCGGGGTGGTCCGCTCAGGCTCATGACATTGATCGACGAGCATACCCGTCAATGCCTGGTCATTAAGGTTGCGCGCTCACTGAAAAGTGCCGACGTGGTGGAGGTCTTGAACGAAGCCATAAAGGACAACGGCAAACCCCAGTGCATCCGCTCGGACAACGGATCGGAGTTTATAGCCCCAAAAGTCAAAGGGAAACTGCAGCGCCAGAAGATTGACATCGTATACATTGACCCAGGAAGCCCTTGGTAAAATGGACATATAGAGTCCTTTCACAATCGTCTGCGCGATGAATGCCTCAACCAGGAACTGTTCCTGAGCGTGACCGAAGCGCGTGTGGTGATCGAACAATGGCGACAGCGATATAACGCGGGACATCCCCACAGCCGATTAGGCTTTCTATCCCCCGATACATTTGCCAGACTCTGGCGAACAATCAACAAAGCAGCGGCTGGCTCCATTCGGCCTACGGCCTCATTCCGCCACCCCCTACAAAACCTACGATATCAAACCTACGGAAATACTCTCACTTAAAGTGGTAGCAAAGATGGGGTCCGATCATTCCCCCATTGACTTTGAACTAATGTCAAACTAGCAACTCAACATCTCGTCTTACAAGTGTCTACGTTTCCTGGGCAAGCCCACAGACTAAAAAATTCACATGATTGATTTACCCATCATCGATACCCATTTCCATATATGGGACTTGAACAAGCTTGAATACCCGTGGCTGTCGGATGTCCCCGTGATTAACCGCGACTTCCTACTTAAGGACTACGATGAAGCACGAGGCGAACAACCGATCACTGCCATGGTGTTTGTCCAGGCGGAGTGCCGGCCCGACCAGCACCTGGCCGAACTCGTGTGGGTGCAGTCGCTTGCTGACAAGGATGAACGGATCAAAGGGATAGTACCTTGGGCTCCGCTGGAGACCGGAGATGCCGTGGAGCAAGAACTCGCTGATATCGCGAAAGACTCGCGGGTGAAAGGTGTCCGCCGGATCATTCAGTTTGAATCAAACCCCGACTTCTGCGTTCAGCCTGATTTTGTCCGCGGTGTGCAGCTCCTTGCCTATCATGATCTGCACTTTGAACTCACAATCGCGCCATCGCATTTTCCGAAGGTCATGCGGCTGATCGAAAAATGCCCTGATACACGTTTCTTGCTGGACCATATCGGCAATCCGAACATCGCAGACAAACAGATGGAACCATGGGCGACGTACCTGAAGGAGTTTGCGGCGTCAGTTTCCCATCCGTGCAAGTTCTCGAACTTTGTATGCAACGCGGACCTGGAAAGTTGGACGATCGACGACCTGCGCCCGTTTGCCGATGCCGTCATCGAAACGTTCGGCCCGGACCGTCTCATCTGGGGAAGCGACTGGCCGCACGCACTTCGGACCTCGAGTTACCAGCGCTGGCTGAATGCCGCTGATCAAGTCACGTCCGGCCTTGGCGACAACGATCGCCGCAAAATCTTTCACGACACCGCCGCCGCATTCTACCGGATTGGATAAGAAAAAATAACATAAAAAAGGATAACATGAAACACGCACTCGAACCAATACCACTGACGTTGGAGGAATTCCTCCCGTTCGGATTCTATGCCAACATGCTGGAAACTGACGCGACGAAACTGGGTGAACCGCCGATCGAATTCTTCCGCGATCTTGTTCAGCAAGACTTGGGGACATGTTCCACCGTCTCCTATTCCAATTGCAGGATAGAACCGCGAGCGCCTATCATCGACAACCTCGAATGTCACTCCAAGACGGCTGAATGCATGCTGCCTCTGGACAACGACATTCTTCTGCAGGTCGCCCCCGCAACGCCGAGCGGCACCGGACCGGAACTCGACCGCATAAGCGTTTTTCAAGTCCCCTGCGGTACTATGGTCGTGATGCGTCCCGGCACCTGGCACCACGGACCATTCGCACTTAACGAAAGGCCGACCAACATCCTCGTCGCACTGCCGGAACGAACATACGCAAATGACACCACCACGGTGGAAATTGAGGACGCCGATCGACCGAAGATCCACACAGAGTAGAATAAAGCCCGGGCGGCGCGAGCGCGATCTCAAACGCCATCTGAACAATGAAAAACATTTGACCAATTTACACAATCGCCTTCATTCTTAGTCCATAATTCTAAATCTCTAATTCCCATGACCCATTCACACACATCCGATAGATTCAAAGACAAAGTCGCCATCGTCACTGGTGGCTCCTCCGGAATTGGACGCGCCATCGTCGAAGAATTCTGCAAGGAAGGCGGCAGCGTGCTTTTCACTGGAATCAGTGATACCGGCGAAGCCACCCAAGCTGCCTTCGAAGAATCTGGATACCGAACCACCTTTTTACACGGCGATATGGCCGACGAGGAATTTTGCAAACGCACTGTCGACCACTCCGTCGAGGTCTACAAAGGCTTGCATTATCTCGTCAACAACGCCTTTGCCTTCACCGCCAAAGCCCTAGACGGCACCACCCAAGACTGGATGCGCAGCTTCACTGCCGGTCCCCTTGCTTACGCCCGCATGGTCCAGAATGTTGTGCCCCAAATGAAAAAGGTGGGGGGCGGTGCCATCGTGAACATGTCGAGTATTTCGGCGCACATCGCCCAGAAGGAACGCTGGACCTATAATACCTCCAAAGGCGCGGTGAAACAACTCACCCGTTGCCAGGCGCTAGACCTGGCCCCATTCAATATCCGCGTAAACAGCGTTGACCCCGCCTGGATCTGGTCGAACGAAACAGACAAGGCCTCCAATATGGACGGCGGTGGACGTGAAAAATGGGGACCGATCTGGGGGCAATATCACATGCTTCGGCGGATGGGAGACGCCATAGAAGTAGCACGCCCCACTCTCTTCCTCCTCAGCGAAGATGCTTCATTCATCACCGGAGTTCACCTAATGGTCGACGGCGGTTACTGTTCCATGGGACCAGAAGGTCTCGGCGAAACCGCCGTCATCGCCGGTTCGGACTGAGTATTAGGCCGGTGTGCCTGTACTGTCAAAAAAATCAGCCCACATCTGTAAGTCATTGATTTCAGGCGGCTTGTCGATAATAGTAAGTTAACCTGAATTCGACAGTTGGGGGGGGGTAAATCGATTATTTTTAGGGTTTTTCGTGCTGTAGGGCGCATGGTTGTCAGGGTTGGGGTGTGAATATGCCGTGTAGTGCAGACCACTCTATTGCCTTTTCGGAGAAGTAGTGCAGGGTCGGTGTTGATGTATTTGCGTCGCCATCGTCGTCGTAAGAAGGGCCAGGATTATGATTACTGGACGCTGGTGGAGTCGGTGCGCACAGCCAAGGGGCCGCGCCAGCGCATCGTGGCCCACATTGGCAAGGAGCCGGGGCTCGATGAGGATGAGCAGTTGGATTTATTTACCGAGGATAAACCGGAGGCTCCGTTGTGGGCGCAGGTGAATCTGGGTCGGATACGGGTGGAGCGGGTGCGTCAATTTGGCAAAGTGTATGTGGCTCTGGCGCTGTGGCGGCGGCTGGGGCTGCATCGTTTCTTCGAGGAGCATTTGCCGCCGGGCCGGGAGTCGGTGGGCTGGGCTCAGGTGGCCTCGATTCTGGCGCTGGGGCGTTTTTGCGAACAGGCCTCGGAGCTGGCTCTGGCCGAGCGCTGGTATGGCTCGACGGCGCTGGAGGATTTGATGGCGGTGGATGTGGATGAGGTCTATGACAACCGTTTGTATCGCGGACTGGATCGTGTCTTGCCCTTGCGCCGGGAACTGTTCAGTCATCTTAAAGGACGCTATGAAAGCTGGTTTGGGACGCGTTTCGAGTTTCTTTTATACGACATAACGAGCACCTATTTTGAGGGCCGGTGCGAGGGCAATGCCCAGGCCCAGCGCGGCTACAGCCGGGACCAGCGGCCGGATTGCAAGCAGGTATGTCTTGGACTGGTGGTGACACCCGAAGGGCTGCCCCTGGCCTATGAGGTTTTCGACGGCAACCGCGCCGATGTGACCACGGTGCAGGAGAGGGTCGAGTTGATGGAATCGCATTACGGGGTGGCCGATCGCATCTGGGTGCTGGACCGCGGCATGGTGAGCGAGGCCAACCTCGAATACCTGCGCGGCAAAGGGGCCCGTTACATCGTGGGCACGCCCAAGAGCCATCTTAAAAACTTTGCCCTCGATCTACTCGAGCAAGGCGATTTTTGCGAGGTGCGGGCGGGGGTGGAGGTCAAACTGGTGAAACATCCCGACGGTTCCCAGATCGAGCAATATGTGCTTTGCCGCAGCCAGGGACGGGGTCAAAAAGAAGCCGCCATGCTGAGCAAGCAAAAGGAGCGTTTGCGCAAAAAGCTCGACCAGATCGACCTGAGTTTGCGTCGGCGAGGGCAGAAACTCGATCCGGTTGAACGCCGTATCGGCCGCTGGCTGGGCCGCCACACCCTGGCCGAAAAAATATTCACCGTAGAAGTGCAAATCGACGCCGCCGGACGGGCCTGCGCATTGCAAATCACCGAAGACGAGAGCAAAGCCGATTGGGCCCAACTGGCCCACGGGACCTATCTGCTGCGAACCAACTGCCAGGAGGAAGACCCACAAAAGCTGTGGCGGTGGTATATACAACTGACACAGGCCGAGGCAGCCTTTCGTTGCGCCAAAAGCGACTTGGGGCTGCGGCCGGTCTATCACCACAAAGAAAAGCGTGTGCAAGCGCACATTCTGATCTGTTTTCTGGCTCTGGCGATGTGGCGCGCCCTGGAAAGCTGGCTGCAGGCCAAAGGCCTCGGCACCTGTGCGCGGCAAGTGTTGCACGAACTGGAAAATCTACGCTCAATGGACGTGGTGGCACCGCTGCGAGGGGGACGCGAAGCGCGTTTACGGCTGGTAGGCAAACCGGAAAAACTCTGTGCCGACCTCCTCAAGAAAATGGGCCTAAAACTGCCCACCCGCCCCAAAATCATCCAAAATGTAGTGCAGACTAACGGCAAAAATTAATCCCGAATCCGCATAGATAAGCCCTTTAACTTTTTGAACTGTCGAAGATGGGTTAACATGCCATCCAAGCGTTTCTTTGAGGATATGTCCCCGTCCCTGCTTAGAATCTCGGGTCTGATCAGCTGATTTCCGATGCCCTGGTGGTTCCTCTCGGCATTGTAATGCTTCAAGTATTGGTTGATAGCCAGTTCCAGATGTTTCTCGCCCAAAGGGATAATACGGTTCAGGCATTCATATTTGATAGACCTTACGAACCGCTCCGCGTAAGCGTTACACTTCGGAGCTCGGACCGGACACAGCACAGGTTCGACCCCAAAGGTCTTCAGTAACTGTCTAAACGATTCAGTAAATTTTGTATCCCGATCAATAATCAGTCGTGACTTGCCGAGGCAAATGCCATCGAAAGTATCTGTGAGCTACCTGGCTACCTGCTTCATCCAGTCGCCGTCTGGTGAAACTGAAGTGCCGCAAATGTATTCGGATCTGGTTGAAAGCTCGATTACGAAAAGGGTATAAAACCTGACCATCCCTCTCAGACACATCACTTCAGTTGTGAAAAAGTCAGCCGCCAGTAGTCCTTCCCAATGAGCTTTGAGAAATGTATCCCAATTGATTTTCGTACTTCTCATTGGTGCCGGGTCAAGCCCGTTGCGTTTTCTAATGTTATCGACGGTCGAATCAGTTATTCGAATTCAATAGCATCCCATAGGAAATAACGCAAAACGGCTGGAATTGCTCTTGTTCGACTGTTTCACTAGAAGCAGGTTACTATGAAAAAACAAAAAGCAAATCCAGCCAAATGCAAGGTGTGCGTTCTGCGACAGCTTTGCAATTTTATTCCGGGACATCTGGTGGCCAAGTTGGCCCGCCAGTATGGTGTCGATAAGAAAGCTCGCAGTTTCAGTCCATGGAGCCATATCGTTAGTTTGCTCTATGCTCAGATCACTCATGCTATTGGGCTTAATGATGTCTGTGACGGACTCGCTCATCACAGAGGGTTGCTGGCCAGTATCCGGGGGGCCAGCGCTCCCAGTCGCAACGGGCTTTCCTACGCCAACAAGCATCGCGATGCCGCGATGTCGGGAGAACTGTTTTGGTCGGTGCTCAAGCACTTGCAGTCGTTGTCTCCGGGGTTTGCGGGTGGTAAATTCAAGGGGTTTCCCCGACGTTTCAAACGCGTTATCAACATCGTCGATTCGTCCACTATCGGTTTGGTCGCCAA
The DNA here is from genome assembly GCA_965226205.1 of Opitutales bacterium. Lineage (GTDB taxonomy): Bacteria > Verrucomicrobiota > Verrucomicrobiia > Opitutales > UBA2987 > JAJFLU01. The sequence goes on from CBDDCJ010000010.1 coordinate 15,520, forward strand.
CTGCATGGATTGGGCTAAACATCGTCGGCGAAAGGCGGCCGCCAAATGTCACTTGCGCCTGGATTTGAAAAGTTTTCTGCCCCGGTTTGCCATCATCGACACGGCCAGGGACAATGACGCCAAACGAGCCCGTGAAATGTGCGCCGCCCTCAAAGCCGGTGAAATCGTATTGTTTGACAAGGCCTACATCGATTTGGCCCACCTCTTTGACTTGTCCTCGAGGGGCATTTACTTTGTCACCCGGGCCAAAGAGAACATGGCCTTGCGCTGTGTCAAGAGGCTGCTCAAGAAGCCCAAGGGCAATATTTTGCGCGATGATCTGGTGGTCCTTAAGAACAAAAAATCCCGTCAGGATTATCCCCAGCCGATGCGCCGGGTAACGGCATGGGTGGAGATTGATGGCCAGTGGCGAGTGATGGAATTTTTGACTAATAATTTGCAGTGGTCGCCCCATACGATCAGCGAACTGTATCGCTGCCGCTGGTCCATTGAAACCTTCTTCCGCCAGATCAAACAAACGCTCAACTTGTGCGATTTCCTCGGCCATAGCGCCAATGCCGTGCGCTGGCAGATTTGGAGCGCTTTGCTGCTCTATGTGCTGCTCCGGTTCCAGGCCTGGTTGAGCCGCTGGGAGCATAGTTTTGTCCGCCTGTTCACACTTGTCAGAGGCGTGCTTTGGGATCGCTTTAACCTGCGGGACTTGCTCGATTTCTATGGGACAGCCGGTGGACGCTTTAGAATGCGAGCGACTCCCCAGCAGGCTTATTTCCCTGGGTTTGGTTGAAAACCTATGGGACAGCACAAGGTGGCAAAAGCAATAAAAGAGAAACATGTGATAAAATTTCAAAAATTCGATTCCCCCAAAAAGTCAAAAACTCACATTGATTATCAATGGGTTACGAAGCTTGCCTCGGTTACGAAGCTTGCCTCGCCCCTATGGGATGGTATTGAAAAAATATACATATCCTTTTTTATACTTAGCCTAACATTTTCAACGGCTGAGGCTTTTTTTGTAAATTTTCAAACTGGTGCTTTTAATGGCGAATTTCAAGATTCAAGTGGGACACCCACAAATGGTATTTCTGTAATCTTAGTTAGAGACTGTCCCAAAGGTTTTAAAGTAAGTTAACTTGTTTATAAAGCTGTCATAAAGACCGTTTTTAGGGGATTTTGGGCAATTTCGATGTCTATAACACCGTCAGCCTTTCTCTTGTTTTGCATATTCAAATACAATTCTACCATAGACCTCTGTCTGACGCGATTATATTTATAACGAATAGAGGCCTTATATAGAGGCTGTCCCAAAGTTATAACCATTTGTTTTACAGTAAGTTAACTTGTTTATAAAGCTGTCATAAAGACCGTTTTTAGGGGATTTTGGGCAATTTCGATGTCTATAACACCGTCAGCCTTTCTCTTGTTTTGCATATTCAAATACAATTCTACCATAGACCTCTGTCTGACGCGATTATATTTATAACGAAAAGAGGCCTTATACAGCGTTTTTGACGGAATTGAATGACTTATAACGAATAGAGGCCTTATATAGCGTTTTTGACGGAATTGAATGACTTACGTTCCCTTACAGTTCGGAGTCGAATATCTCAATTCGCAAAATTCGGGTTTTTGGGACAGCCTCTAGTTACATTTGATGGAAGTGGATTTTCTCCCACCATTGGGAGTACTTCATTTTCTGATATTATTGATAATGCGACATTTTTAGCCTCTAGTACCACTGTATTTGGTGTATTAGCCAATGAAGATGGCAGGGTCTTAATCAATAGCTCAAACCTTACGGGCCTTGCGGATGTGTGAAATGGACGGGGAAAACTGGACAGTGGAATAAGGTGGTCTTGAACCACTAAATCCGCTAACCTATGAATGTTATTAAATCACGAAAGAGAAGACAATACAGTGCTGAGTTTAAAGCCCGAGTGGCCCTGGAAGCCATCAGGGGCGCTCATACCATCAACGAGATCGCCGGTCGTTTTGAGGTGCATCCCAACCAGGTGACCCAATGGAAGAAGCAGCTTTTGCAGGGAGCAACGGAGCTGTTTTCGCGCCAGCGGCAGACTCTCAGCAAGGACAACGAGACGGAAAAAGATCACCTTTACCAGGAGATTGGAAAGCTGAAAGTAGAATGCGATTGGCTAAAAAAAAAGTCTGAACAACTCGGTTGGTGAGAGGCGCAAGATGGTGCAACCACTTCAAGGAAAAATCAGTATCGGCAGGCAATGTCAGTTGCTGGGGCTGGCCCGCGGCAGCTATTACTATCGGGCCCGTGCCCAGTGCGAGCAGAACGTTCTCTACATGCATCGCATGGATGAGCTCTACACCCAATATCCGTTTTTTGGTTCTCGCCGGATGACCCAGTGGCTGCGTCGAGAGGGCCATGCAGTGGGACGAGGCCGCATCCAGCGGCTCATGCGCCAAATGGGCCTGGAGGCTATTTATCCGCGTCGAAACTTGAGCCAGGGGCACCGGCAGCACCGCATTTTCCCTTATCTGCTGCGGGGTTTGGCGGTCGAGCGGCCCGACCAGGTATGGTGCAGCGACATCACTTACCTGCGGCTGAGCCGAGGATTTCTTTTCTTGACCGTGGTGTTGGACTGGTTCAGCCGCTACGTGTTGAGCTGGCAGCTTTCCAACACCCTGGAGAGCCGCTTCTGTGTGCTCGCCCTGGAGGAAGCTCTGAGGCGGGCCCAACCTCAAATCTTCAACACCGATCAAGGCAGCCAGTTTACCGGCAGCGAGTTCACCTCGGTGCTGGGGCAAGCCGGGGTGCGCATCAGCATGGACGGCCGTGGCCGCTACCTGGACAACATATTTGTTGAACGCTTTTGGAGAACCCTCAAGTATGAAGACATTTACCTGCGCGAATACGCCACGGCAAAGGAAGCCAGCGAAGGGATAGCCCGCTACCTGGACTTCTACAACCACCTGCGCCCCCACCAAGCCCTGGGCTACCGGACCCCGGCCGAAGTCCATGCAATCGGAGCAAAACCAACCTCCCCGCCAATACAGCTTGCGGGCACCTGCGTGCCCGTCTTTGGCTAAGGACAAAATATATTTTTAAAAAATAATATGAACACGATTTCCACCTTAATCCCACGTCAAAATTGTCCAAACAACCCCGTCCACTTCAGTGGAACTTTTTCTATTTGCGAATTTCGGTGATTCGGAATTTGGATTGTGGAGAGATATAGTTACAACTGGTGCCTTTGAATGGATTGGGCGTAGTGACGCATCAAGTGATATTTTAGATTTAGATAGCACAGCTACATTTACTTCGTTTGCTGGATCTTTTAATGATGGTACTGATGAATTTACTCTTGAGGTGGTTCCCGAACCTTCTACCTAGAGGCTGTCCCAAAAGGGTGATTTTTGCGAGGGGATTTTGAAGAGTGTTCATTTTAGTGGTATTTTCTTTTGGGAGGGGGTGACTTTGCTCTCCTATGACGTTAGGATTCTGGTTTTGGGGTCCGTTTGCCTGGTTTTCTTTGTATGGGCCAACAGTAGGCCTGTGAAAAAGTATTGTCCTTGCTTTTCCGCTCTTTATTTAGGCCGCCGCTTTGGTTTTTAGTTCATCTTGCTGGGCCAGCATCTTGGCCACTTTCCATAGATTGTGCGAGAGGACCGACCAGGCTACGCTGATCGAGCGGTTGGCAAAGCCTTTGCTGCGCAATCGCCCGGCCTGCCAGCGATTCTTCAATACCCCGATCCGCCCTTCGGTGCTGGCCCGGCGCTTTTGCAATTGCCTGAAGTGTGGTTCCTCCATCCGTTTTTTCAACTGCTTCGGATCGCGTGGACAGAGCGCATCGTAGATGCCCTCCTGGGCTAACTGCCGGCGGGCCCGCTGGGAGGCGAATCCCCGGTCCGCGCACATGGCCGCTATGGGTTCGGCTAGGTTGAAGCGGTTCTGTCTTTGCAAACTCTCTTGCATTTGTTCATTTTCGCTTGGCGTCCGGCTGCCGTAGAGTTTCCAGTCCAGCAGGTATCCTTCAACGCTTTCACCCAAAAACAGGGTGTTGCCAAACTCAACCTCTTGGCCCGCTTTGCCTCGCACAATCACCTGCGCATCGGGTTCGTAAACACTCAAAACTTTCTCTGCGTTTTTCACCTGGCGGCCGCCAATGATTCGCTCGTGCGCTTGCTTGATGACCACCGGGATTAGCTCGCTCATGCGCTCCATCCGGGTAAGGATCTGTTGGACCTGTTTTTCGCTGTAATCGCTTTGCTCCCAGCAGGCTTGCAATAATTCCCGGTGACTGCGGGCATGCTCCCCGATCCGTTTGAGCAGCTTTTTCATCTGCCTCAAGATACCCTTGCGTTGCCGCGCGCTGTCCTTTCGCCGCCGGCTGTGGGTCATCTGTCTGCACAGCCGATTCATCTGCCGAGCCAAGGGCTCCGGTTCGATCGGCATGCGATGGCGCAAACCGGCCTTCTCACGGATCAGCCGGATCGCTTTGAGCAGCGTGCCCGCTACATCCTTGAGCAGCACCCAGTCCGTCGGCCAATGAATGTTGACCTCCAAACAGGTGCCGTCGATCAGGCAAATGGTGGTGTCTATCGGCTTGTCCAATCCCACCACCTGCCGGGCCAGATCGGCATCGCTCACAACCTCAGTCAAGGTCCGGTGCAAGGCCCTCAACTGCTCTTCGCTGAAAAACTTCGAGGCCCGTTCCAGGGTGCTCTTGGAGATGCCCCTTATGCCGTCGATATGGCGGACACGACAAAAGTCAGCCAACAGATCGCTGCTGCCCAGAGCCCTCGACAAATGCCGAAACGAAATCCCACCGAGTAGATAACGCAGCGTTTCCATACGCAACGCCTTGAGGGCAAAATTAGCCCGCTTTTGCCGGACCTTTACACTCATTGGCTGGCCTCTTTCCAAGGCCAGATCAACGCCCTGCGATTCCACCTCCGAATCGATCAGCAGCCGGTCGATACGCTCGATGGTGGCGCGAAAGTTATCGTAATCGAGGCAACGGTCGACCACAGTTAAAGCTGGACGCAGGAGGCATTGGATGGCTATATTTTTCATAGAAAGGGCTATATTGATTTTCGCTAACGCAATTATAGAACCCTTTTTTAGCCGGAGCGAGCAAAAAAATGCTCTTTCCGGCTATTTTTATAAACGTCATCCAGTTGACTACAAAATCTTTATATTTTTGGGACAGCTTCTACCTATGCTTTAATGGCTCTTGGGGGTTTGGCTTTGATTGCCGGTTATGGCCGCGGCCGCAAGAAGAAATAAATAACTGCTTTTCTACCGGCTAACAACCGACCCTATCCTTTCCTACAAAATTTTAAACCAAAACGCTCCGGTTAAATACCGGAGCGTTTTGGTTTTATTTGATTAGGAGCAGATAAAAAGTGGGACCGGCAGAAGGATCAGCAGAGTCAACTATCTTTCTTTGTGAGATTTTTATATTCGCTCGGTGAATAAAGATGGAGACGGGACACGAAGATTTCTTTTTTTAATGGGTCAGTGTCTGGCTGATGTTGAGGACGCTGAAGATGATGCTCAGGGCGATCATGGCAACCAGCAGAAAGGCGAAAATGAGGGCGGCGGAGGAAATGAAATTGGTCAGGAAGGTGAGGGAGCCGGTGAGATCGCGCCGGTTCATTTTCGTGATTTCACGCAGGCTGTTGACAATGTTGCCGGTGTTTTCACCCACCGTGAGGATGTCGATGGCGATGTCCGGCATGAAGTAGGTTTGCCGGAAGACGGAGGCCAGGGACGCCCCTTCCTGGATCTGCCGGCGGCAAATTCGGAATTTGGCTTTTAACTGGGTGTTACTAAGAGTTCGCTCGGCCAGGCGGAGGGTTTCAGTGGTATTGATCCCGCTCTCCATCAAGGTGGCCATCAAACTGGTGGCCTGGTAAATTTCAGAATAAAGAAAAATCCTCCCGATAAAAGGGAGCCTCAGGAGCCAGAAATCGGTTTTTTTCCTTCCATTGGGCGTTTTGCGCCATTGGGCCAAAGCCACGGTTGCAAAGATCAGCCCAACAACGATGAATGGCCCGAAATTGACCGTAAAATGCGCGCTGCCGATGAGCAACCGGGCCAGAATTTGCATTTCCCCACCCAGGGTGGTCAGCATGTTTTCAATCTTGGGCAGCAGGAAAAAAAGAAAAAAGCCGACCACCCCGAATGCCACGATGCAGATAAATACCGGATAGGCCAGGCTGGCCAGGATGCGGGCGCGCAATTCAGCCGCTTCCTCCTTGTAGGCGACAATCCTTTCCAGAATGGGCACAAGGTTCCCCGTTGTCTCGCCCGCTTCCACCAAATGGATGCTCGATGAGTCAAAGATATCCTTATGCACGGCCATGGAGGCGGCCAAGGTGCGCCCCTCGCTCAAATCGCGCCAGAGAGACTCCGCCAATCCCTTCTGCTCCGGGTCATTCAAGCGCATATAGAGCAGTTTGATGGCGTCTCCCAGAGGCATCCCGCTGGTCAGCAGTTCCAGCAGTTTTCGGAAAAATTGCAGTGACAGGTTCTTTTTGGCGGCTCCCCCGGGCAGTCTCAGTTTTGGTTTGGCTTTGCGGTCGCTCTGGAAAAAATCGTAGGAAATTTCCGTGATATCGGTCTGTTCCTGGTCCCTTTGGTTAATCGCGACCGGTTTGAAATTGCGGGCAAAAAGCTGCTGCACGACCTGTTTGCGATCACGCGCTTCAATGGTGCCGCTGACAGACTCGCCATTTTCGGCAATAGCTTTGTAGGTAAAAGAGGGCATGGGGGGTGGATACTTTTTAACCGGTAACTAAAAATCTACGGTGCAGGGTTTTTGCGATCAACACCGCATCAACCCTCATCGCTGATTTTGGAAAAGCGCATGACTTCGCTCAAGGATGTGCGGCCAAGTTTGACCTGGTTCCAGCCCGACTCCTGCAAGGTGACCATGCCTGTTTTAACCGCTTGCAACCGTATTTGCTTGGCCGAAAGCTTCTGGATGATCATTTCGTGAATGTCGTCATTGATGCGAAGAATTTCATACAACCCGACCCGGCCGCGAAAACCCAGGTTGCGGCAATGCTCGCAGCCATCGGACACGTAAACCGTCGAGTTCAGGTCTTCATCCGTGTAATTGACCTGAAGCGCACGCAGGCATTCTTCCAGGTATCCACGGCCTCTTGTGTCGGGGGTTTTGCAGCGCTTGCAAAGTCGGCGCACCAAACGCTGGGCGATAATCAATTCCACCGCCGAGGCGATCAGGAAAGGCTCGATTTCCATATCGATGAGCCGGGTGAGGGCGCCAGGAGCGTCATTGGTGTGAATCGTGCTGAATACGAGGTGCCCGGTTAGCGCCGCCCGTATGGCGATATCGGCCGTCTCCATATCGCGTATTTCGCCGACCATGATGACGTCCGGGTCCTGCCTCAGCACATGCCGCAGCGCTCCCGCGAAGGTAAAACCGATTTCCGGCCGCACCTGCGTCTGGTTGACACCCGGCACTTCGTATTCAACCGGATCCTCGATCGTAATGATGCGTTTTCCAGGCGTGTTGATGTCCCGGATAAAGGCGGTCAGGGAGGTCGATTTACCGGAACCGGTCGGGCCGGTCACCAGAATGATCCCGTGGGGCAAATCAAGAACCTTTTGGATTTTTTCCTGATCGGAGGCAAGAAGACCCAGTTCCTCGAAATTAAGCGGCTGGTTCTTCTGGTTGAGCAGGCGCAGGCTGATGCTCTCCCCATACATAGTGGGCATGGTGGATATGCGGATATCCAGTTCGCTGTTGCCCGTCCCGTAATTGATGCGCCCGTCCTGCGGCCGGCGTTTTTCCGAAATGTTGAGCTTGGCCATGATCTTGAGGCGGGATATGATGGCTCCCTGGTATTGGATGAGGTTGTCGGGAAGTCGGATGGGCACCAACTCGCCGTCAATACGGTAACGGATTTGCAAGGATTCCTTGAGCGGCTCGAAATGAATGTCGGTGGCGCGATCCTCGACCGCTTTTTGGATAACCTCGTTGACGAATCGGATGAGGGCGGCATTTTCATCCTCGCGCTCCTCGATTTCGCGCCCGGTGTTATCGGCGTCCGCGATCAGGGAATCGCCCAGGCTGTCGGAGCCGACCCCGAAGTTTTGCGTGATGCAATTGGTCACCGCTTTGGCCGGGCCGAGGCGCCAATGCGGTTTTTTGCCACAGACGGCGAAAATCCATTCATTCATGCGATCCTCCGGTGGCCAAAGGGTAATCAGCTCCAACTCTTCCTCATTTTTCCCCTGGATGGGCAGGCATTGGTATTCGTGGATCAGGCGCAGCGGTATCTGCTCGGTGGCTTTGGGCAATAGCTCGAAAGTCTCGGCCACGGGAATCTGGCAGGCTTCGCCGATCCGCTGAACGGTGTCCAATTCATCGGAGCGCAGGAACTGGGTCAGCAAAGGCAGGCGGTCCTGCCGCTGGGTTTCCGTCAGCATAGCCCGCTGGTCCTCGTCTAATTTGCGGGTCAGTTCCTTCAAGGGTCCATTTTCAAGATCGGCAACCATGATTTTTTAGTCCTATGTTTTATGAAACTGTAATTAAAAAAATTGGATAATTATTTTTTATTTGGAGATCGGTTTCTGCGGTTTTGCAGTTCCTTCAATAAATCCTGAGCTTCCTTTGGCGTTTTGTAATTTTTTCTTTGAGTGTTGCCTGGAAATTGCTGCCTTTGGTGCGTTGGCTTTGCCTGGTACTTAGACTGGTTGGCGGCCGGAGCTTTCCGGTTGGGCACGATTACCCGGCGGCGAACGACCGGTTTCTTTTTTTTGGCCCTGGCCGCCCGGTTGGCCGCGGCCAACTCCTTTCTTGATTTGGTCGTTCCACTTCGGGCGGTTTGCACCGGAATGGGTTTGTTATCGGGTGTCCGCAGGGCCATTTCCTCGATTTTGCCATCGATGTTCAACTGGATGCTGTTGGAGTTTTCATCATAACTGGTTACCTCAAAAGACGAGCCGCTTTCCCCCAGGCTAACCCATTCCCCTTTTTGTGACTTTTTATTGTAAATGCTGAACTGGTATTCTCCACCCAAAGAATAAACGCCGCGAAATTCAAATTCGAGGACTGCCGAGGCGGCTTTCTTGGGTAGGGGTTTTTTAGCCTGCTGGCGGGCATTGAAACTGTCTGGAATAAATGGCGAGTTGTCCACCAGGTTGGCCCCTGCCCCTTGCAGGAAAAAGCCTCTAACCGCGATAAAGATTACCAAAGCTGTCGTTCTGACTACCTGGCGGATCGAATCTCTTGCATAAATGCGCTCTATTCCCTTACTCGTCATTCACCTTCTTTTTTTTCTTCTTCGGTTTCAAGAAAGACTTTACCTCTTTCTCATCTTCCTTCGGTTTGAAGGTTCCCTTTTCGATATAGTGGAGAACTTCCTCGTTGCTTTGAAGAAGATCGATTTGTTTTTCCGCGTCTTCGTGAGCCTCTTGGGTGCTAGTGAGGACATGCGGTTGGATGAATATGAGTAATTCAGTTTTCTTAAGAACAATCGATTTGGAACCGAAGAGGGGACCCAACAGAGGAAGTGAACCAAAAAAGGCCAGTCTGGACTTGCTTTCCGTTTCATCAATTGCCTGCAATCCTCCCAGAACAACCAATTCCCCGTCCCTGACGCTGATAAATGAGGTTGCATTACGGGTGCCTATGATGGGTTGAAAATTGCCGTCGACTGAAATCTGGTCGACCACGCTTTCCACCTTTTGTTCGATTTCCATCTGCACAACGCCATTGGCGCCGATGAGGGGTTTTACTTTCAACTCGATCCCAATGTCGCGAAATTGCACCGTGCTGCGGGCGGCGAAGCCGGATTGTGCTCCAATGGAGCTGGTGATAACCGGGCGGGCCTCGCCAACATTTATGGTGGCTTCCTGATTGTGGGTGGTCAGTATCGTTGGAGCCGAGAGCACCTTTACCATATTGTTTTGCCGGGCTTTATTAATGACTGCGGCAATTGAAAACGGATCTATAGTTCCCCTTGAGATATCTAAAATGGTTTTAGAACCTATGCTGGAACTGGCCGGTGTTATAGAGTATGCGAACTGATCGGTTGAGCCTGTTGGGGTATTACCTTCGCCATCAGTACTTTGTAGGGCGTTATAGGAGAACCCGAATGCGTCGATGCCTCGCACCAAGTCTTTCGAGAGGGTAACTTCGGCGATAACCACCTCGATCCGCACCTGGGCCAGCAAAACGTCAATTTTTTCCACCAATTCCTTCAATGCCTTCAGATCGCCGTGGGTGCCGTAGACGACGATGGCGTTGGCCCGCGGATCGGCCACGATGCGCATGTACTCACTGAACTGGAGGTTCTCTTCACTGCCGGCGAGGGTGGCGGCTATTTTGGTCCGGGCCTGCTGCTGCTGTTGTTGCTGAGTGGTTTGCTGTTGGCGCCTGGTCGTTTTAGGGGTCCCGGCCTGGCTCTCACGGGCCTGCTGCTGGCCCGTAATGACTTGCTCAATCAGACTGACCACTTCCTCGGCATCGGCATGTTTGAGGCGAAACACATCCGTCAGGGTTAACGGCGCAACATCGATATCCAGTTTCTCAATCAAATCGGTGATAATCTTTTTGTTGCTGTGATGTGTGACCACGATGATCTGGTTGGTGCGATCGTCGGCATCGAATGTCGTATTGTTTTCAAAATACCGCCGTAGGCTGCCTTGCTGCATGGTCTGCAAGCGGGTGACGATTTCCGAGGCCGTCACATGCTTCATGGTGAAGAAATATATGGCCGTGTCCATAGGCGCCGGGACATCGATTATCAAAAGGATTTTCTCAATCCTTTGCAGATTGATGAGAGCATCGACGATCATGAGGGAATTGCTTTTATCGAATGCCACCGGCGTTCCCTGGGTGAGCATGGGCTGGAGGAGGGGAAGCGCTTCGGCCACCTGAAGATAATTGAGGCGGAAAAACTTGGCATATATCTTCTGGCTGGGGATGGCCCCCAGGGTGCTGTTTTCGATCATGGGAGGCACCTGTGTTCCGATAGCGGCCGAGGGCACTGCCTTGAGGAAAATTTCCCCCACATCTGTTATGGCGATCCCGTTGAGGCTGAGCAGACTTTCCAGAGCCAAAACGGCCTCGGCTTTGGTCATGGGCCCCTGGCTGGAAAAATTTATCTTCACCGTTGGGAGGCTCTGCTGCCGTAGAATGGGCTTGCCCGTAAACCGCTCCATCATGTCGAGGACTTCGTTGGACCCCAAGTCGCTCAGGCGCAGGACGCCCACTGTTTCGTCCGGATTGGGGACTTCGGTATGCTGAGCCGGCAATGCCGTGGTTAAAAACGTTGCCATCAAGCCCAGCCCCAAATAGGCCCGGAAACAATTATACAGGAATGATTTTATGCGAATGCGAATATTCATAATCCAGTCGGCGATGCGGCAGGCATCTCTAAATTATAGCGCGTTCTCTTTCAGCTCAAAGGATGAAATGACAAATTGAGCGTTAAGAAGACGAGGATCCGATTTGTTGGAGGTTAGTTTCACCCTTTCCAGCCCGAGGTAGGGAGCGCCCTCTTTTATCTGATTGTCAAAGTCGATTAATTCGCTGATTCCGGCCAGCCGTACCTGGATGCGAACCGTGTGGATGTTAAAGATGTCTCCCGGTTCAGTTTGGGGGGTGTTGGTGTCAAATCTCAAATTTGCGTTACGCGCGAATAAGTCCAGTTTTCCCACCAGTTGAGAACTGTTGTAGGTTTTTTTAGGATCCAAACGCTGCAATTGGTCCTGCAGGCGCATTTCAATCGTCTCGCGTTCCTCCATCAGGTTTTGCTGCATGGTCAATTCATGCCCGGTCCGGGATAACTCGCTCCGAAAGGCTTTCCCGGATCGCATCACCGATCCCCCCCACACAAACAGGCAAACCCAAATAAACAACGTGAGCAGGAAACGCTCGCGAAGCGACATGGCCTGGAATATATTTTTTAACATTTTAAAATAAAATAGTGAGTTTTATACCCGTTATTTGCTGCTCTCCACCTCCGCCACCACCTGGCTGGGGTCGGTTTCGTCCTCCTCCGACTGTGGCTCGTCGAGGAATGTGATCACCAAGGTGAAAGGGGCTTTGCCGCCACTGGATCGGACCCGCGTCTCGACGGACGAAATACGTGCCGAATTGCGCAGAGTCTGGGTATAACCGTTGACGGCCTCCACGTTATTGCCAACGCCCTCGACCTCCATCTGGTTGTAGGCGTTCGAGGCAGCTTCCGTAAAATGAATAATTTTGGGCCGCCCGGCATTGAGCAGACTGAGCATTTCAAATGGCCTCAATTCCTGCTGCACATACTGGTCGATTTTTTCCAGCAAGCTTAGCCGTTCTTCCACATTAGCGGCCTCGGGAGCTTGCCGGACAATGATATTCTCCCGGTTATTTACCCACATGTTCCCGGCCATAACCCCAAGCTGCAAAAGCAGGAGCAATCCGGCGGCGATTCCCGCCCCCATCGCCGCAAACCAGACTTTTTTGGAGGCGGCCAAGGCTTTGCGCTCCCTCTGCACAAAATTCTTGTCCCGCACATCGGCCTCCCAGCAGCCTTTTTCCGAAAGTGCCGGAAAGGAATCATCATGACGCCATGGGGCGCTCGTATCCGTGTCCGTCCCGTTTATGGTCCGGCTGAAAAGTTCGGGATTTCGGCCCGCTTTACCTTCAGTGATGGCGATGGAGCGGACTTCACCGGAAGCCTGGAATCCGGCAGGATCGATAGATGCGAGCAGTTCCTCCCGTTGTTGCAACAACTCCTCATCCTCCATTTCGGCCTCTGGCAGAGGCATGGAACGGGCATTGACGGGCACACGGCAGCCGGGCTTGAAATAGAGCGCGCTCAAGCTGGCCTCGTGGTTTAAAAAGGAAATCTCCGGTTGATCGCGCGTCTCCGGCAGCCCCGCCACGAAGTCTGGAAATACATGATCGTGTTTTTCCAGATTTTCATAGCCATTTTTGCGCAGCCGTTCCCTATAAGCGGCATAAATCAAAATATGGGGGGAATCCTCATGGTGCTGGAACCCCCAGTATAGGTGTTCCAGAGGGAAAGGGGAGACGCTTTCCAGCGAAAATTCAGCAAACTGCTCGATATCTTTGTCTTCGATGCCATCGGGCAATTCTGCCATTTGGGTAAAGAAAAACTCGCCCGGCAGCAGCAACAATGTGCGCTGCGGGATTTTGCTTTTTATTTTCTCTTCAAATCTGGAGAGCGCCTTAATCATTTATATTCACTTACTAGAACCTATCTCAAATTCGATGATGATGATGCAGAGAGCCATTATGTGTTTGAGCAAGGCGCGCCGGGGCTTGCCGGGCTGGAAGCCCTGGTGCCCCGACGGAACGCCGCTCAAACTCATAATAGCCTCTGTCCGAAGGATTTGTGCGGCACGGCAGCCCCTGCGGCGTTGGTTCGGGCCCGAGGGGCTCCCAGCCCATCGGACGCGAAGCCGCCTGGCATCTGCCACCGTGGCGCTACAAACATCATTCATCCGCGATTTTGAGATAGGTTCTATATACTATTTCAAGGGTCATTCTGTCGATCATATTTTAAAGTTCTCTGTTATGCGTTTGACCTTAAACGGATAGCCCAGTTCCGCTCCGGTATCGCCCCCTGCCTTGGTTCCCCCGCGTTTGGGGCGGCCCCCGATTATTTTTCCATCGGGGGAATAGACGGTTTCCACATACATTTTGCTCGTCTTGGCGCTGGGATCGGCGCCGCTCCAGGAGACAATCGACGATAGCAGGAAACTGGATTCTCCCCGGTGCACATCCACCACTACTTTAAGAACCTGTGTTTGCAGATCGGCGATAGCGCCGCCGGATGCGATATTGGAGGGGAAGAAAGGATCATTGCGGGAGTTGATCATCTGGTCGTCCGCAGTGCCCCGCTCTCCGTCCGATCCGTTTAAGTAATCGTCGAGCGCTTCCTGGTCGAAACCGGACATCCGGGCCAGTACCGTGAGAACGAAACTGGTGGCCGAATTGAGGTTGACCGGGCTGTTGTGATCAAGCGAAACCGCATTTTTGAACTTTTTGAAATAGGCCGTCGGGCGGCCCCTTTCATCAAAAAACAAAACATCGAAACCCTGGATCAGGCGCAATTCCTCCCAACTTTGGAGGGCCTCGTTGGGTGGATGGTAGCAATCTTCGCCGTTTTCATAATAATCGCTCTCGGCCCCGTTGAGGCGCTCCAGGTCATCCTCGTCAACCCAGTCGAGGAGGGAATCGGAAAGGGTTTCGGCCTCTTGCATCGAAATGCCCATTACCTCAAAAATCATTTTAAGGAGCAGTGGGTCTTCCTGAGCCAGGGCCATGGAAAATTTTGCCGATTCGTCCGATACCTGGATTTTAATATCGAGGCTTGAATCGAACTTCACCTGAGCGTATTGCAAGGGATTGCCCCAGCCCTGGGTGGGAGAATGGAGGGCGCTGTCGATTTCATGGATTTCATCGATCACGGCCAGGGCGGTTTCCATGACAGAATAAGCCTCGGTCCGCAAATCGTCGCGATTATAGAAAAGACCATAATACTTTATTTTGGCCGTGGCCTCCTCCATGAATTCGAGCAGGATGAAGGACACCAAGGCGGTCAGGGCCAGCACCCCAATGAGAATGCTTCCGCGCCTGCGGACTGGCCGTGGCCGCGGCCTGTGTCGATTTCTATTATTAAAAAATGGGAACATCCTGGCTCCTTTGCGGCAAGTAGAAGGGAATCTCTTTGACCTCCTCCTCATACTCGAATTTCAACTTAATAAAGTCCGGCAGGAGGTATTGGCCGTCGTCGTCTTTTTCCGGTCTCTCATACAAGTCCCAATTGTCCGTCTCTCTGTCGTAATAACAATAAGTTATTTGAGTCACATAGGGAGAAACATGGGTTCGGCGCACATCATTGAGGTCCTCCACTTCGTCCAGCCGCGAATACCACAAGATTGAAAGCCCGTCCCGCTCGCGAAAATATATATGGCTGGTGACGGCTGGCCTGGGCAGCCCTTCCCATACATACAGAGCCGGGGATTCCTTCAACCGGAAGGTCAGCAGCGGCTCATCCAGGTCGCTATAACCGGGGGGCCGATCCCAATTTACGGGGGCCGCTTTTTCTTCGTCGTTGAGTCCCTCGGAAAGGGCCAGGGCGTTTTTCAGAAAGAGGGTCACTCCGTCCACATGCTGCTTGAAAAAATCATTCCCGGTGCTGTTGATCCAGATATTGGAGAGAGAGAAAACATGCACCAGGATCGCCGTCATGAGGGTTCCGCCGATCGACAGCGCGAGCAAGACTTCGATCAAGGTAAAACCGGGTTGTTTTTTCTGTCCTCTCATTTTACCGTTTCAACGATATTGGTTACGCTGGCGTTTTTCCATCAGCCGCTCACGGGCTTCCGCAATCAATTGGCTGCGCTCGACCGGGTCCGACCAGGTGGGCCGCAGAACCACCAGGTTCTGGACAAAGATTTGCTGCCCTATCTCATTGGGTGGAGTTAATTCAATAGTCAGTTCGACCAGGAACAAATCGCTTACCCTGGTTTCTTCCACCGTGGCGCCCCAGGTTGCGGCGCCCGAAGAGAGGGTTTCCACTTTGCCCCCATCCTCAAAATCATCCCGATCCGGTTCTTCCAGGGCGATGGTGCGCACAAACCTGACATCGGACAGCACATCCGATTCGCTCTCAATCGAGTCGAGACTGACCATAGTGTTCACAAATGCCTGCGTAATGACGACCATGGCCATGCCAAACAGAGCAATGGATAAGGTGATTTCCATGAGAGTGAAACCGGAATCCTCGATCTTTTTGGCTGAGTCTTTCATGGTTCAGGATTAAAGGGAGGAAAAATCGATTTCCGTGTCCGAGAAAGGATCGAAACGATGGACGGAATGTTCTTCATCGTAGTCCAATTCCACCACAAAAGGCGTCGAGGAACGATCGGGATGAAATATCAAGTAGGGGGTCTTTTGCCGGTCGGAGGAGAAGTTCCGAAAAGAGCTCGTTCCCCTTTCGGGCAATATTTGGTAAAAAACGATTTCCAGGTTCGGATCGTCAACCGGGTAGCCGGTGGAAATTGCCTGGAGGACATTATATTCCCGATTGGTGATGTGGAATTCGCTCTTTTCCACGTTGAATTCGAGGAAAACCGGCTCCCGGTTTTTAGCCGCATGGAAGCGGGCGTCCCGCACCACTTTGCGCAATATTTCGGGCAGGGGCCGTTCCTCGAATCCCCGGAAAATGGCGTTGGCATTTATGATCACCAGTCCGGAGATCATGGCCAGCAGGCCCAGAACCATTACTATTTCAATGATGGTAAAGCCTGATAAATTTTTCCTGATTTTCTTCACAATCAATTTGAATACCAATACAGCTTTGCGCCGGGAAAGCAATTAAGTGCGGGAAATACCAAGCCAAAGCAATACCCTGACAAATCTTGGTATTCCAATTCTCGTGAAATTGAAAGGGGTTTATTACCAATGAATAAACCAAATCGACGCAGAAATGTTTCAAACCGGTTTATGAACCGTAAATGGCAAGTAGCGGAAAGCCCACTTCATTCCCAATTGCCGATATCGTCTGCGCTCTCCGTGCCGTCTTTCCCCAGGGAATAAAGGTCGTATTTGTTCGGATTCTTGGAACCGGGATTGCGGTATTTGTAGGGATTTCCCCAGGGATCATCGGGTAGGTTGTCGATGTAGGGCCCTTTCCATTTGGCGGCTTTGCTGCCGGGTGCTTTGAGCAGGGCGGCCAGCCCCTCCCCAGTGGTGGGAAAACTGCCCGTGTCGATACGGTATTTGAGAAGAGGGGCATCCACGGCGGTATCCACGAAGATTTTGGCCGTCGATTCCTGACCTCCCTCAAAAATACCGGTGAAATTGGTCACCACCACTCCTGCCAGCAACGCGATAAGGGCCAGCACGATGAGAATTTCAATGAGGGAAAAACCGTCCCGGCGGCTGTTTATATTTTGAGTGTGCCGGTTCCCATGCTGAATTTTGCCTTTCATAATTTTTAACCTGGAGTTTAAATTTCCAAACCGCCGGCTGAGGCCGCCCTGACTAACTTGCAGCAGGCAATCTTCTACTTTCCGCTTTTTTCAATACCTCAGTCTCTCAGTCAGACTCATTGAGCGGCTTTATAGTTCCGTCGATATGCTGACAATTTCCGCTCCGCCTAATTTCGCTTCATCGATGGCTCTGACCACCAGGCCGGCGGAGGATGACTCATCAACCTGCAAAATGACCGGCATTTTGTCTTTTAGGTTGAGTCGTTTGACAATAGGTCGAATGCCGGCAATTCCAATCTCGCGCCCGCCATAAATGATCTGATTGCCCGATGTTATGGCGATCAGAATGCTGTTTTTCTGCAGATTGCGGGCCGTTATCGAGGGCGGCCGGTTAACCTCCACCCCCGGCTCCTCCACGAACACCGTGGTGACGATGAAAAAGATGAGGAGAATGAACACCATATCGATCATGGGCGAAATATTGATTTCGCTCAGTTCCGGCTCACCTCCGGCTAGAACACTTTTATTTTTCATAAGTAAGGTGCGTTTTGGGAAGAATGTTTTTCAGCGCCCAGTTCGTTAGAACCTATCTCAAATTCGCGGATGAATGATGTTTGTAGCGCCACGGTGGCAGATGCCAGGCGGCTTCGCGTCCGATGGGCTGGGAGCCCCTCGGGCGCGAACCAACGCCGCAGGGGCTGCCGTGCCGCACAAATCCTTCGGACAGAGGCTATTATGAGTTTGAGCGGCGTTCCGTCGGGGCACCAGGGCTTCCAGCCCGGCAAGCCCCGGCGCGCCTTGCTCAAACACATAATGGCTCTCTGCATCATCATCATCGAATTTGAGATAGGTTCTATGACCTTTTAAATTCGCTCAACCCGTTGATGAAACCGACTGCGGTCTGCTCCATGCTGGCAACCACCCCTTTTGCCTTGCGGCTGAGCAAGGCGTGCAAAATGAGGGCGGGTATGGCGATGATGAGGCCAAATTTCGTTGTAATAAGAGCTTCCGAGATACCGCTGGCCAGATTGCTGGCATCGCCAGTTCCGAACACGGTGATGAGTTTAAACGTCTTAATCATTCCCGTAACCGTGCCCAGCAGACCCAGCAGAGGGGCCGTGGCTGCGGTTACCGCGATCAGGGGCAGCATTCTTTCCAGGTGGGGTTTGGTCTCGATAATTTTCTCGTAAAGAACCTCCTCGATGAAACTGTTATCCGCCTCCGAATTGCTCACCGCGGCCGTCAGCATCCTGCCCACGGGCCCTTTCACGGATTTTGCATGGCCCAAAGCCTTTTCCCGTTCACCGGCTTTCAAAAAATCGAGAATAATGCCCAGGTCCCGGGGACGGGCGCGGGTTACCAAGCCGATTTCGAACCACTTGAATATAGCTACGATAAAGGCAAAGGTGGCCAGCCCCAGAATGGGATACATGACAATGCCGCCATTTTTAATATGTTCGACTAAGGTTTCATTCGTGGCGGCCAGCTTGATGGCATCTCCCATGGTGGTGTCCACCGGAATCCGGCCGGCCCCGGTCGAGGCTAAATCGCTGATCGTGGCCGAAAATTTTTGGCCGATGTCCGTCACCACCGGATTGGTGGCATTGATTTCCCTTTGGGCGATTCCGGCGATTCCGGAGTCGCTTGAAAAATAACTGACCGGCCCGATGATGATAAATTTCCCTTTTTCATAACTGCCGGCCGCGGTGACAGCGCTGCCCTCGAAAATATGGCCGCCGATAACATTATCCAAACGAGCAAAAGCCGCATCTATGGCGACTAGTTGTGTGGCCAACTTTTCATTTTCGCTTATCGTAGTGCTTTCCACAGCCCTGTGGGCGTCATTGATTTTAGCCCTGTAAAGCTGTTGCTCTCCAACATGGATGCTAACATCGAAACGGTTGATATATTCCGCCAATTGGCTTGCCAGGTAGCTGTTGTTCTCTCGCAAACTCGAGATGCGCTCTTCCATAGTGTTGATATTGACTTCATTATTTTCCCGGATGCGTTTGTTGCGGTCCGCTTCCATGCGTTTGCCCAGGGCGTCTTTTTCCAGCATGTTCAATTCCTTGGCCAAGGGAATTCTTTCCCTTTCAATTTCCGCCCTCAGGACGGAAAGATTCCGCAGCGCTTTTTGCAGATCGCTGGCCCCAATCGAGTTGCCCGTAACCAGATTTTGCCCGCTCAGAGGCAGTGCGCACCAGATGGAGAGGAGAATAATCGCTTTCTTCATGTGTTTAAAAATTTTTTGGGTGGGATGGACCTGTCTGAATCAGTTGATAGTAATCGGCAGCTCCATAAATAAAGCTGGCTTGACGACGTTTTCATACATGGCAATAGCGGTCCAGATATCATGCGCATACTCGTTTTGCTCCCTCCACACCCACTGGTCGTCTTCCAGTCTCCCGGCCTTGGCGACTTTTTGGTGGGAATCGACAAAAAATGCTTGGGCCAGCCCGAGATAGAGCGTTTTTACTTCCACCGTTTTATCGGTTTCAATTTCCCTTAATTCGCTTGCTACGGTCACGGCCCCGTTGAATTTGTCCACCTCATGGAGAATCCCCAGAATAATATTGACGCGTTTTGAATCCTTGAGCGACGTATTTTCTGGATCCACGGGAATCTGCGCCAGGAGGTTGGAGGTTTTTTCCAGGAGGGGCCCGGGGAAACTCTTGGCCAGTTGCCGGAGGGCTTCTTCGTAGCGGGGTATGGCAACTTCAACCACCTCGGAGGCCGAGCGCAAAATATTTTCTTCGGCCTCCATCTCGATGCGTTTTGCATCGGCTAGTTCCACATCTTTGCGGGACTCCTCAATCTGCTCTTCGAGAGCTTTAATTTCCTTTAACAGCAGGTTGATCTTGAAGGTCATGATCACCTTCTGCTCCCGCCAGGCGCTGGATTCCTGGGAGATAAGTTGGCTTGCATTCACCCATTTTTCGATCATCGAGGGGGGTTCCTCAATGTTTTGGCTCGAATATTGAGCAAAGCTGCCGGCAGAAGCGGTCAAAGTTGTGCCCAAGGCTGCCATTTTAGCAAATTGCGAAATTTTCATCAGTAATTTTTTATCATATCGTTTTCTCTCACCAAAGTATGCCTTAAATCCTGCTTTTCCCGGCATTTTAACAGGATTGCGAGAAAGTTTTTAAGTGAACTGAAGTGGACGGGGTTGTTTGGACAATTTTGACGTGGGATTAAGGTGGAAATCGTGTTCATATTATTTTTTAAAAATATATTTTGTCCTTAGCCAAAGACGGGCACGCAGGTGCCCGCAAGCTGTATTGGCGGGGAGGTTGGTTTTGCTCCGATTGCATGGACTTCGGCCGGGGTCCGGTAGCCCAGGGCTTGGTGGGGGCGCAGGTGGTTGTAGAAGTCCAGGTAGCGGGCTATCCCTTCGCTGGCTTCCTTTGCCGTGGCGTATTCGCGCAGGTAAATGTCTTCATACTTGAGGGTTCTCCAAAAGCGTTCAACAAATATGTTGTCCAGGTAGCGGCCACGCCCGTCCATGCTGATGCGCACCCCGGCTTGCCCCAGCACCGAGGTGAACTCGCTGCCAGTAAACTGGCTGCCTTGATCGGTGTTGAAGATTTGAGGTTGGGCCCGCCTCAGAGCTTCCTCCAGGGCGAGCACACAGAAGCGGCTCTCCAGGGTGTTGGAAAGCTGCCAGCTCAACACGTAGCGGCTGAACCAGTCCAACACCACGGTCAAGAAAAGGAATCCTCGGCTCAGCCGCAGGTAAGTGATGTCGCTGCACCATACCTGGTCGGGCCGCTCGACCGCCAAACCCCGCAGCAGATAAGGGAAAATGCGGTGCTGCCGGTGCCCCTGGCTCAAGTTTCGACGCGGATAAATAGCCTCCAGGCCCATTTGGCGCATGAGCCGCTGGATGCGGCCTCGTCCCACTGCATGGCCCTCTCGACGCAGCCACTGGGTCATCCGGCGAGAACCAAAAAACGGATATTGGGTGTAGAGCTCATCCATGCGATGCATGTAGAGAACGTTCTGCTCGCACTGGGCACGGGCCCGATAGTAATAGCTGCCGCGGGCCAGCCCCAGCAACTGACATTGCCTGCCGATACTGATTTTTCCTTGAAGTGGTTGCACCATCTTGCGCCTCTCACCAACCGAGTTGTTCAGACTTTTTTTTTAGCCAATCGCATTCTACTTTCAGCTTTCCAATCTCCTGGTAAAGGTGATCTTTTTCCGTCTCGTTGTCCTTGCTGAGAGTCTGCCGCTGGCGCGAAAACAGCTCCGTTGCTCCCTGCAAAAGCTGCTTCTTCCATTGGATCACCTGGTTGGGATGCACCTCAAAACGACCGGCGATCTCGTTGATGGTATGAGCGCCCCTGATGGCTTCCAGGGCCACTCGGGCTTTAAACTCAGCACTGTATTGTCTTCTCTTTCGTGATTTAATAATATTCATAGGTTAGAGGATTTAGTGGTTCAAGACCACCTTATTCCACTGTCCAGTTTTCCCCGTCCATTTCAAACATTCCACCTTGGCTGGCCCCATTGTCCTCGTCAAGCTTTTGTCTTCCTGCCATTGTCTTGCAAATTGATTCTCATTTCTATACCAGGTTTCATCAAATTGAAGCTAATATTCCGAAAGCGATTTATTTTTGAATTGACGCTTTACATTAGTGCGGGAAAGCGTTTTCTTTTCCCCCTTTCCCTTTAAAATCATGCACAAGACTCGCAAATCGATGGCGAAACGCTTTAAGGTCACGGGCACCGGCAAGGTGTTGCGCCGTACTCCGGGGCACCGCCATATGTTGCGCAAACTAAGCAAAAAACAAAAACGCCGCGCAAGTGTGGACAAATCCGTGGCTCCCGGGCTCGCCCGGCAAGTTAGAATCGCTGCCCCCAACCTATTTTAAGCTTTGCCCCTCCAATCGTTCAGGAAATAGATTCGGCAACCCCGACAGGAGGTCTGGCCGTTTGGAGAAACAACTAAGGAAATCGAAACATGCCAAGAGCATCCAACACTCCCGCAACCCATAAACGGCGCAAACGCGTTGTTAACAAGGCCCGCGGCTACTGGGGCAACAAATCCCGCCTCTACCGCTTTGCCAAGGACGCCGTCGACCGCGCCGGCCAGTTTGCCTACCGCGACCGCCGCAAAAAAAAATCCCAATGGCGCCAGCTTTGGATCATCCGTATCAATGCGGCCTGCCGCCAGCAGGACATCACCTACTGCCGATTTATGAATGGCTTGAAGAAAGCCGGCATCGATCTCGACCGAAAAGCCCTCTCCGAACTCGCCGTGCGCGACAAGGACGCTTTTAACAGTCTGGTGGAAAAGGCCAAATCCGCAATCAGCGCTGCCTGAGGCGCTCCAGTCTGCCTTTTCCACGGATGCTCCCGGTCATCGGATTTGATGGACCGGCCGCTCCTTAATGGGAATATTCAATTGCAATAACAAATCCGGACAACCATGCAGATGCAGGAAACTCTCGACACCATTATCACTGAAGCCGAAAAAGGCGGCCAAGCAGTAGTTTCCAGAGCCGAATTCGAGGCCTTCAAGGCCGGCCTGATGGGGCCCAAGGGCTCTTTTACCCAGGTGCGCAAACAGATGGGCCAAATCCCCAAAGAAGACAGGCCCGCTTTCGGCAAAAAAATCAACCAGGCCAAGAACCGCCTGGAAAAGCTGCTGGCGGAAATTCTCGACCGGATTGAACAGCGGGAATTATCCTCCCGCCTCGGGGCGGCCATCGATCCCACCTTGCCCAGTCCTGAGCAGTTGCCCGGCTCCCTCCACCCGCTGACCCAGATAAGGGACGAGCTTTGCTCCATTTTCCGGCAGATAGGGTTCGTCGTGGCTGAAGGTTCAGAGGTCGAAACCGAGTTTTTCTGTTTCGACGCCCTAAACACGCCCCCCGGTCATCCCGCCAGGGATTTGCAAGATACTTATTACCTGCAAGAAAAAATTCACTTTGCCAACATACCGCAGCGCCATGACGAACGCTATGCGCTGCGGCCCCACACCTCCACCGTGCAAATCCGGGCCATGCAGGAGCAACAACCCCCACTGCGCATCATTTCCCCCGGCCGCTGCTTCCGGCGGGATACCCCAGACGCCACCCACAGCGCCAATTTTCACCAAATCGAAGGTCTCTACGTCGATAAAAACGTAACCGTCAAAGACCTCAAGGCAGACCTCGACTACTGTTTCCAGTCCCTCATGGGAAAAGATGCCAGAACTCGTTTCCGGCCCCATTTTTTCCCCTATACGGAGCCCAGTTTTGAGGTCGATTTTCACTCCGGGCACCTCGCCAAGGTGAAGGCCGAGTGGACGGAAATCATGGGTTGCGGGATGGTCGATCCCACCGTATTCGAAGCCGTCGGTTATGATCCCGAGGTGTGGACCGGTTATGCCTTCGGCATGGGCATCGAGCGAATTGCCATGATCCTCTACGGAGTCGATGATATCCGCTATTTTTATCAGAACGATTTACGTTTTTTACACCAATTTGCCTGAGCCTTTTGCTTCTCGTTTCCGTCAGAAAATTCAAATTTCCAATCCATCTTAATTAATTAATGAAAGTCAGCCAACAGTGGTTAAGACGGTATATCGACCTCGACCGTTCACGGGAGGAAATCGAGGAGGCCCTCACCCTCATCGGATTCGAGGTGGAGGGTGTCGAGGAAATCGGGCTGCCCTTGCTGGACAAGGTTGTGGTGGGAGAGGTCCTGACCAGCGAACCTCATCCCAATGCGGACCGGCTCACGGTTTGCGAGGTATCCGTGAGCGAGGGCGGAGAGACTAAAAACATCGTCTGCGGAGCCAAAAACTACCAAGTGGGAGATCGCGTGCCGGTAGCCCTGGCGGGCTCCCTGCTGCCAGGCAATTTTAAAATCAAGAAAAGCAAGCTGCGAGGCGTGGTTTCCGACGGCATGATGTGCAGCGCCCGCGAGCTGCAATTGGGCGATGACCATCGCGGCCTTCTCATCCTCGAAGACCGTCCCGCCGTCGGCACACCCATCAATGAGGTTTTTCCGGAAACGGATTTGGTTTTTGACATCGAGGTTACGCCGAACCGCCCTGATTGCCTCAGCCACCTCGGGATTGCCCGCGAACTGTCGGCCCGCTTCGGCCTGCCCCTCGACTTTCCCCAAATCGTTGGAAGCTCGAAACCTGCCGCCGCCTTAACCCTTCCCCCTCTGCTGGACAAAATGATCGTTGAGATTCCGCAGAAATGCCCTCATTATCGGGCTTATTGCATCTGGGACGTAAAAATTGGCCCCAGCCCCCAATGGATGCGGCGCTTATTGAAATCGGCGGGTCTTCGCCCCATCAACAATGTCGTCGATATCACCAACTTCGTGCTTTTGGAACTGGGGCAGCCCTTGCACACTTTTGACGCCTCCAAAATCCGCCGCGGCAAACTCGTCATCCGGCAAGCCGGGCGGGGGGAGGAAATCGTCACCCTGGACGACAAACGCCGAACCCTGGCGCCCCCCATGACCGTTATTGCGGACGCCGAACGCGCCCTCGTGGTGGCCGGAATCATGGGCAGCATCGATGCCGAGGTGGATGACTCGACCACCAACCTGGTGCTGGAAGCCGCTTATTTCAATCCATCCAACATACGCTCGACTTCCCGGCGATTGAACCTTGTCTCGGACAGCTCCTACCGGTTCGCCCGGGGCGTCGATCCCAAGGGGACGGAATTTGCCGCCTTGCGGGCCATCGATCTAATTCTCGAAATAGCCGGGGGGAAACTGGAAGGTCCGCCCTTTGTGGTCGGCGAGCCGCCCCTGATGGAGAGGGAAATCGAAATCGGGCCCCGCTACATCCGCAGCCGGCTGGGATTCGATGTCGAGGATGCCTCCATTGGCGAGGTATTCGAGGCGCTCGGACTTTATGTGCAAAAACGCCGCCATGCGGACGGTTCCATTTACTGGAATGTCGGCATACCCAGTTTTCGTCTGGATTTGGAGCGGCCCATCGATCTGGTGGAAGAATTTCTGCGCATTTATGGAACGGACAAGATACCCACCGCGCGGCCTGTGGCCCCCGGCCTTCTGCACAAAGACGATCCGGTGGATATTTTCAAAAGAAAATCGGCGTCCTATCTTTGCGGACGCCACTTCAATGAATGCCTGAACTATTCCATGCGCAGCGCGGAAGAGGTTGACCTGTGGTTCAGCCATGCCGCCGCTTCCACCCTGCAACTAGCTAATCCCCTGGCCAGTGATCAATCCCACCTGCGCCCGTCCCTCATTCCATGTTTGCTGGATAGCCTGCGGCTCAATCGCTATCGGGGCAACAGTCCCCTGCGGCTGTTCGAAACCGGCAACGTCTGGCGGGAGCGCGACGGCCGCCTCTGGGAGCTTTTTTCCGTGGCCTTCCTTATGGTGCAGGATTCGGCGTCAGCCAGTGGCCAGTGGATTGAGCGCCAGCCTCCGGATTTTTTCCAGGTGGCCGGAATAGTCAGAAATCTTCTCAGACTGGCCGGGGCCGAAACGGATGCCATACCCTTTGAGCCCATCCAGACCGAGGACTCATGGCAGGAAGGCCATGCCGCCTCTATTTGCGATTACGCCATGGGGTGCCAGGCCAAGGCCGGCATCCTGAACTACTCCATGCTCAAAAAATGGGACATCGAGGGCACGGTTCTGGCCGGGGCGGTTTATTTGCGGCCGGCATTTTTAAGAAATCCGCGCAGCCGCCCCTCCCATCGCCCCATCAGCCAATATCCGCCCATTACCAAGGACCTTGCCCTGGTGGTTGATGAGAGCCTCTTCGCTGAAAATGTCAATAAAGCCCTCGAATCCGCTGCCAGGGAGGCTGCCGCGGGCGATTTCACGGTAGAGTCCATCAACGTATTCGATGTTTACCGGGGCAAAGGTTTGCCCGAGGGGAAAAAGAGCCTCGCCTTTAATCTGGTTTTCCGCTCCCTCCAACGCACCCTGACCGATGAAGAAGTCAATCGCGCCTTTGACGCCATTCAAAAATCCATAGTGGCCGGCGGCTATGCCATTCGTCAGTAATTATTGCGCGATTTCGTGAAAATAGGATAATGCCCAAGGAAACAACCATTGACATCGATTATGTGGCCACCTTGGCCCGCATCGAATTGAGCGAGGAGGAAAAAAGCCGTTTTTCCGCCCAACTGGTGGATATCCTCGCTTATTTTGAAAAGCTCAAAGCGGTCGATGTTTCGGGGATCGAGCCCTCCGCCCACGCCTTTCCCGTTTACAATGTTTGGCAGGAGGATATTGTGGAAACCGGATTTTCCCCGGAGCAAGCCCTCCTCAACGCCCCCGCCCGGCGCGACGGCCAAATCGTTGTTCCCAAGGTGGTCGAAAACGCTTGATGATGGCCCATGTGCGAACTTTTTTACAAAAGCCTGGCTGAACTGAGCCGTTTGCTTCAAACGGGAGAAATCAGCTCACTGGAATTGACCCAGGCGGTCATTGGCCGAACGCAAAAGGTCGAAGAAAAAATCCGCGCTTTTCTAAAATTCGATCCCGAAAAATCCCTGGCCGAAGCGGTCCAGAGCGACGAACGGCGCTCCGCCGGGAATTCCCGTGGCCCCCTCGACGGCATCCCCGTCAGCCTCAAAGACCTGATATGTGAATCGGGCCAAAGCCTCACCTGCGGCAGCAAGATTCTGGAAAATTACATTTCCCCCTACGACGCCACCTGCGTGGCCAATCTCAAGGAAAATGGCGCCATCCTCTGGGGGCGCATGAATATGGATGAGTTCGCCATGGGCTCTTCGACCGAGAATTCGGCTTATCAAACCACCCGCAATCCCTGGGATGCCGCCCGCATACCGGGAGGGAGCAGCGGTGGCAGCGCCGCCGCCGTCGCCGCCGGGGAAACCATCGCCGCCCTCGGCAGCGACACCGGGGGTTCGATCCGCCAGCCAGCCTCGCTCTGTGGAGTGGTCGGGCTGAAACCCTCTTACGGCATCGTTTCGCGCTATGGATTGGCCGCCTTCGCCTCTTCTCTCGACCAGATTGGGCCCATCACCCGCACGGTGGAGGACAACGCCATCCTTCTGCAAGCCATCGCCGGTTACGATGCCCTCGATTCCACCTCCTGCCAGGCCGAAGTCCCCAACTACGCCTCGGCCCTTAAATCTCCTTCCAAACCCTGGAAACTGGGCCTGCCGAAGGAATATTTCGGCGACGGTCTGGACCCGGAGATACGATCGGCTGTCCAGAAAGTGATCGATTTTTACAAAAGCGAAGGCTGCCAAATCGTGGAGGTCTCCCTGCCCCATACCGGTCTTGCGGTGCCCGTTTATTATATTTTGGCGCCCGCCGAAGCCTCCTCCAACCTGGCCCGATACGATGGCGTGCGCTACACCCACCGCAGTGAGCAGCCGGGCGATCATGTGGACCTCTATTTTAAATCCCGTGGGGAAGGCTTTGGCTCCGAGGTGAAGCGCCGCATCATCCTGGGCACTTATGTGCTCAGCAGCGGATATTACGATGCCTATTACCTGCGGGCGCAAAAGGTCCGCACCCTCATTCGGAACGATTTTCTGGAAGCTTTTAAACGTGTCGATACCCTCATTACCCCAGTGTCGCCCACCGCCGCCTTTAAAATCGGGGAAAAATCGGACGACCCGCTTTCCATGTATTTAAGCGATATTTACACCCTCTCGGTTAACCTGGCGGGCCTGCCCGGAATTTCCATTCCCTGCGGTTTCAATTCCGAAAATTTGCCCGTGGGGGCGCAGTTGATCGGCCAACCCTACCGGGAGGCGGATTTGCTATCCATCGCCCATCTCTACGACTCCAACCATCGCTACGGCATGAAGCAGCCCGTTATTTGACTCGACTAAAAATGCAATACCAGGCGGTCATCGGGCTCGAAGTCCACGTGCAGTTGAAAACGAACTCCAAAATGTTCACCCGCGCTGCCTGTAAATTTGGGGAACCACCCAATACCCTGACCAATCCCGTTGTCATGGGCCTGCCCGGCGCCCTGCCCGTGATGAACAAGGAGGCCATCGAGTTGAGCATCAGGACCGGTCTCCTTTTCGGCTGCGAAATCGCCCCCATCTGCAAATGGGACCGCAAAAATTATTTTTACCCGGATCAGCCTAAAAATTACCAGATTTCCCAATACGACCAGCCGCTGTGCCTGGGTGGGGCGGTCGAAATCGAGCTGCCCGACGCGGCCCGCAATGTCATGGGCGAGCATCGTAAGGTGCGCCTGACCCGCATCCACCTGGAGGAGGACGTTGGCAAGCTGACTCATTTTGAAAATGACACCCTGGTCGATTTCAACCGGGCCGGAATACCCCTCCTCGAAATCGTGACCGAGCCCGATCTTTTTTCCACCGGCGAGGTAGTGGCATTCCTCAACGCCATCCGCCTCAATATGGTTTATGCCGGCCTCTCCGATTGCGACATGGAAAAAGGGCAGATGCGCTGCGACGCCAATGTCAGTGTGCGGCCGACGGGAAGCGATACCCTGGGCATCCGCTCCGAGATGAAGAACCTCAACAGCATCGCCGGAACAAGGGATTCGGTCGCCTATGAAATCCGCCGACAAATCCGGGTGCTCGAAAAAGGCGGCCAAGTTGTCCAGGAAACAAGACGCTGGAATGCCGAACAGGGCTACACGGTGGCGCTCCGCTCCAAGGAGGAAGCCCATGATTACCGCTATTTTCCAGATCCCGACCTCATGCCGGTCAAGATTTCCCCCGCCACGCTGAACCGTCTGCGGGAGGAAATTCCGGAACGCCCCTACGACCGCCAGCGTCGGTTTTTGCAGGATTACGATTTGCCCTATTCGACCGCCTCCGTCTTGTGCCGGGACAGGGCCTTGGGCGATTTTTTCGAGGAGGCCGTAAGCGCTCACAACAAGCCGGCGCAGATTGGCAACCTGGTCGCCAATGACTTATTGCGGGAGCTTTCCACGGCAAGGGCCGGGGCCGGGGCCGGGGCCGGTGGCCGGGGGATTCGTAAAATTTCAGAAATGCTCATCAAGCCCGCCCAAATGGCCGAATTGGTGAAACTGGTGGACGACGGCGTCATCTCGAAGCAAATCGCGCAGGACCTGATTCCGGAAATGTTTCGGACCGGCCGCAGCCCTTTGTCGATTGTCGAGGAAAAGGGACTGCGCCAATCCACCGACCGGGCGGAAATCGAAAGCATTTGCGCGAAAATTATTTTCGAAAATCCCAAACCGGCGGAGCAATTCAAGGCCGGAAACGAAAAAGCCATCAACGCGCTCAAAGGGGGCGTCATGAAAGCGACCCGGGGTAAAGCCAACCCAGCCCTCGTGGACCAGGTTCTGCGCCAACTACTGGCCTGATAAAAGTTTCAGATTTCAGGACTCGACACTTCTGTATTCTGACTCTTAACTTCTTCTCGATTTATCGCTTTAAAGAATTTGACTGCCGGGGGAAAGCAATTTGACTCTACACGACACGATGGAACTATGGGAGAAAAAAAAGCAATGAGCGGCAAGGATTTTTCAGAGGTGGTTAAGCTGATTGTAAGGGAGGACCCGCGTTATCCCAAGCCTGCCTACTTTTTTGTCAGAAAGGCCCTTGATCACACACTGAAAGGTTTGAAAAAGAAAGCCACTCCGGAAAAGGGCTATCATGTATCCGGGAAAGAATTGCTGGAAGGCATCCGCGATTACGCCTTGAAGCAATTCGGACCCATGTCTTACACCCTTTTTGAAAACTGGCAATTGAATCAAACTTCGGATTTCGGTCAAATTGTTTTCAATCTTGTCGAATACGGCATTTTCGGGAAAACCGAACACGACGACATTGAGGATTTCAAAGGAGTGTATGATTTCCGGGAGGCTTTCCTGGAACCCTTTATGCCCAAGGGCAATCTGGGAGCCGGATCAGCATCCGGTTCCAACGGTGGCAAAACTGAAAAACTGCAAGATGACTCTCCAGATGGGAAAAACTGACGGGCCGGTGGCTTTTCTCAAGCCGGGGTTTTGGGGAGCTTGAATATTTTACGTTTACGGTATGGAAAAGGTTTCTGAAAGTGATGGGCGGCTTCCGGCTGTCCTGGAGCAAATTCTGTCGGAACGGGTTGACCGCCGGACGCTCGCCAACGGACTAACGGTTATTCTCAAGGAAGATCCCTCCAACCAACTTTCCTCAGTGCAGCTCTGGGTCAAGACGGGGAGCCTGCACGAAGGGTCCATGCTCGGTTCCGGGGTCTCCCATTTTTTGGAGCACATGCTCTTTAAGGGCACCGAAAAACGCCTCGGTAACGAAATAAGCCGCCAGGTGCAGGCCGCCGGCGGTGGCATCAACGCCTACACCACTTTCGATCGCACCGTATATTTCATCAACGGACTGAGCGAGCAAACCGCTCTGGCGGTGGAGCTCCTGGCCGATGCCGCCTTCAATTCACTCCTTCCCGAGGAGGAGGCGGTCAAAGAGCGCGATGTCATCCTGCGCGAAATCGATATGGGGCTGGACGATCCCGATCGGCAGGTATCACGAGCTTTGTTTGAAACCGCCTTTAGGGAGCATCCCTATCGCTTGCCGGTGATCGGCCATCGCGAGTTGTTTGAAAATCTTTCCCACTCCCAACTCCTTTCATACTATCGGGACCGCTATGTGCCCGAAAACATGACCCTGGTCGTGGTCGGAGATATCGAAAGCTCAACCTTGCTCGAAGTGATTGAAAAACACTTCGGGGCCAGCCAGCGCGGCGGGGAATCCCAGCCCTATGTGCCGCCCGAGCCCAAGCAATTGGCCATGCGCGAGGATCATCTTTTTGGCGACGTGCAAATATGCCGGGCGGGCCTCGGTTTTAAGATACCCGGCCTGGAGCATCGCGACGCCCCCGGCCTCGATCTGCTGGCCTCGGTTCTCGGGGTGGGGCACAGCTCGATCCTTTGGCGGAGCCTGCGGGATGAGAAAAAACTGGTCCATCAAATCGACGCCACCTGCTGGAATCCAGGCAATGGCGGCCTTTTTTGGATCTCCTATATCTGTGACGAAGGCAAACGCGCGGTGGCTCAGGAGGCCATCCTCGAGGAAATTCAAAAATTGATCCGCCACGGGGTGGACGAAAAGCGGTTGCAAAAAGCGATCCGCCAGGCGCTCATCGGTGAAATAAACACTCGCAAAACTATGAGCGACCAGGCCTCCCGTCTCGGTCTGGCGGAAGTTGTGGTGGGAGATTTGGCCTACCCCCGCCAATACTACGGAAAACTTTACAAAGTCGGTTCGGCGGATTTGCCAAACCTGGCCCGCGATTATCTCAAGACCGAAGGTTTAACCGCTGTATCCTTAAATCCAATGCCTGCCAACCGGCCAGCGCAATCTGTGACCAAAGCTTCTCCCGGCATTCCCGATTTTGAAATGCAGGTTTTGCCAAACGGGGCCCGTCTTCTTGTCCAGAGGGACGCCCGGCATCCCAAAATAAATCTGCGCATGGCGGCCTTGGGCGGCCCACTCTACGAATCGGATCAATTGCGGGGAATAACCGGCCTCCTGGCCACTCTTTTGGCACGCGATACGGTAACCAGAAACGCTTCCCAGGTGGCCGAATTAATTGAAAGTATCGGTGGAAACTTCAGTGAGTTTGCCGGTAATAATTCCTTCGGTTTTTGCCTCGAAACCATGTCTGCCGATGGGAATATTCTCCTCGATCTCTTTGCCCAGGCTCTGCTCGCGCCCCAATTCAACCAGGAAACATTTGAACGCGAAAGAGAGGGCCAGATCGCCTCCGTCAAGGAGTCTTTGGACGACATCGTTAGTTTTGGGAAATATAAATTGAGAAAACGTTTTTTTGGAGAGCACCCATTCAGCATCGATGCCTTCGGCACGGTAGAAACGCTCAATGCCATTGAGATGCCTCATGTCGAAGAATTGCGCCGCCGCCTCATCTTGGGTTCCAACGTCGTCGTCAGCGTGGCGGGCGATTTTCAGACCGATCAGTTTCTGGCGCCTTTAATCGAGATGCTGAAAAAGCTGCCCTCCGAGCCCTTCTCGAAAACCGTCTTGCAATATTCGCAGCCAGAAACCGCGGGTTCTTTCGTTGAGATTTTACCGCGGCAGCAGGCGGTTGTCTTTCAAGCCTATCCCGATTGCGGTGTAACCGGGCGGGATTATTTTGCCGGTGAATTATTAACCGAGATTTTCAACGAAATGTCGGGCCGGTTGTTCACCCGTGTGCGGGAAGAACGCAGTCTGGCATATTTCGTCGGCGCCAACCGTTTGGCTGGTATTGATAGGGGCATGTTTTACCTTTGCGCCGGAACCCAGCCCGATCTTTATGGGGAACTCTATGCCGAATTCGAGACCGAGATTTCCAGAGTGGCCGCCGGCAAGGTGACCGGGGATGAATTGACCCGCTGTCAAACTCGCCTTAAAGCGGCCAAACGCCAGGGACTGCAAACAATTGGGGCCAGAGCTATGCATGCGACTTTGAATGCGCTTTACGGACTTCCACTTAACGATTGGAAATACTACGATGAGCGTATCGACGGCCTTACAATCGAGGACTTGAAAAACTTTGCCGGTAAATGGCTAACCGAAGACAATAAAATATGCCTAACCGTAAAACCCTGAATAAAAAATTCGGTCCCAATATTTGACTCCTGCTAATTTAAATGCGTTTGACCGGAAGCGGGGTAAAGAAGGTTTTGCCCTGATTCTTGCCCTCGGATTGACGGCCTTTGTCTTGCTTCTTTTATTGGCCATGACAACATTGGGTCGTTTGCAAACGGGGATAAACGAGGCTCGTTCACATCGCCTGCAAGCGCGTCAGAACGCTTTGCTTAGTTTGCAAATTGCCTTGGGAGAATTGCAAAAGCTCGCCGGACCGGACCGGCGCGTTACGGCCAGGGCGGATATTCAGGGCCAAAACTTGGAAAATCCCTATTGGACAGGCGTTTGGTCAACGGAAGAAGCTAACGGTAAAACGATTTAGTTGGTTTCGGGCGGAAATCCGGACCCATCCAATCAATTTGCGGGCATTCCATTAGCGAAAAATACGGCCGAAAACCAGGGAGCCACAGCCGCTCTTGTTTCGGTTCAGCCGGGAAATTCACCGGACGGCTCTTCAAATCCAACTGATAACCGGCATGGGAATTACGCATATTGGGTGAGCGGCGAAGGGGGCAAAGCAAGTTTGGCCAAAACAGACCGTGTCGATGAATTAAGCGCGATACGCTACAACGAACTATTTCGCAAACGATTGCGGCAGTTGAGCCCGGTCCGCCATCGGCGCGAAGTGTTTTTTCCCGATCTTGAGAATGAGGACCGCGAAGTAATTCGGGAAGGCCTGCTCAAGACAGCCACCTTCGGTCAAATCGCAAACCTGCCCGGCTTCCCCAGCGATGAATTGGAGGAGATTTTCTTTGATGCCACTCATATTTCCTATGGAGTCCTCAGCAACACAGCCGATGGCGGGCTGAAAAGAGATTTAAGCGCCGCCGATATTCAGGATTCCGGTTTCCCTTTTTTGGATTCTTTGCAAAGAGCTTCCCAACGGCGTATTAACGAGGATGGATTTGTTCAATACCCCGGCCTCGGACAGCCTGCCAATCTCGATTCAGGAGATTTTCTCAACGCGCCCTCACCCTTGACGACAGAATTCGCCCTCTTTGTCGGTATCTTCAAAAACAGTCTCGAAAGCGACCTTTTTCGGCTCGAATTGGGCTACTGGTCGGAACTGTGGAATCCGTACTCTTTCCCCATGGCCTTCGATCTGGATACGGACAATGATCTCGTAATCAAGATTAGCGGCCTACCGGTAATTCAGGTAGATTGGGAAGCCAACCGCGGCCAGAACAATAACCGCATTGGCACATTTTCCATCGATTTGGACGATTTACAAGACGAGTTTATAATTAATTTTGGAATACCGTTAGCCGAGGGGGAGGTTAAAACCCGAATTGCCAGAATCAGCCATGTGCTTGAGGCATCAATGCCACTCGGCACGGTCAACAACCCGGCTAAAAATGTTGTTTCCATCTCCGCGCCATCCAGTATTCTAACGGTGCAATATTTCAACGCTTCCGGGCAATTGCTGAGAGAGGTTCGCAACCTTCATTTTGAATCTTTTAATACGAACGAATACGGTCTCAGCCGTGTCGCGACTCCATCCAGGACAAACCCGAAACACTTTCAATTCGCATTTCACTACAAATTGTTAGACAATCCGTTTTCCCTTGCCGAAGGTCAAAAATCGGATATGGAAAAATGGCTCTCCGATCTCGATTTTCGCTCCGTTCATCTGGACCCCGGGGATAATCTTCTGCACACCTCCCTTTTCTGGCTAACGGCTGATCCTTCCGCCCTCCATTTTGAAGTATTCTTTGATGATACCGCCCTGCTGGACGATGGAGCCGGAAATTATTTCAGAATATATGATTTTCCCGCCGTGGACCCGATTTCGGTTGGTTCGCTGCAACACTTGCAGGTATTGCAGGAACGCCCATTCAGCATTGGGAATCCTTGGGGCGGTTTCCGCAATGCTGTCTTTGATCGTTATTTCTTTTCCACCATCCCGGCGGAAAATGAAATATGGAATCCGTTGGAACGTCTTCCCAATACTTTTCTGAAAGTGCATCAGAATTATTCAAAATCTGTGCCGGAAGCGGCATTTCAAAATCAATATTCGTCCCGCAATTTTTTAGTGGAAGGCACCTTCAATATTAATTCCACTTCCGTTTATGCATGGAAATCGATTCTCTCCGGGCTTCAACTTTACGACTGGACCTATCGATTTGATGATTTTACATTTACCGAACCGCTCCCGCCTATCACCAGGCCGAGGGTGAAAAATGGTTTGTTTCGTCTTCCTCATGGCGCCGATCGCCAATTTTCGCATCCTTTTGAAATATATCCTCAATATCCAGATATAACGCCTCAAGATAAAAAGGATTGGTATAAGCGTCCCCAACAAGACTGGAAAAATGCCTACCGCTCCGGCATGCGCGAATTAACCGAGCGAGAAGTCCATGAATTAGCATTAGAAATAGTTCGCCTTTTTCGGGAAAGAGGAAAACCATTTTACTCGATGGAATTATTCGTTAATTCGGCCTTATTGCAAAAGGCTATTAACGCCACTACAATTAACACTGTCGATGGCTCGAATTACGATTCCGCGCTTAACGACAACCGCATTCCTTTCAACGCGCCTTCTTTTCTTACCCAAGCCGACATTCTTTCCAGCATAGCGCCGTTTGCGCAAATGCGTTCGGACACTTTCTTAATTCGCGCTTATGGCGATGCCTATAATCCCATCATTCAACAAACCCAGGCTAAGGCATGGTGCGAAGCTCTTGTGCAGAGAATTCCAGAACCGGTCGAGTTGCGCGATAAGACGAATCCTGAATTAATTTCCGAAGACTATAATGAACCGCCAGGCAATTTCGGCCGACGCTTCCAGATAATTCATTTCCGATGGTTAGACGCATCAGATATTTAATTTCAAGCGGATTAGTCCTGCTATTTGGCTTGTCATTACTCAACGCCTCGTTATTGGCAGATGGGGCGGGGGAGGGAACTGCGCTTATCTTTAGAGTTTTTTTCATCGGCTCCGTCAAACCCATCGGGCTCAAAGTCGAAACAGCGCCGGATGAAGTTGTCTCCATAAAATTTTTAAACTACAGGAGGTCAGCTCCTTATGAATACGCAGGGGAGCAACCGACGGTATTTTTCCGGGAAATTATCAACAAAAACAACACCGTTACCCGATTGCCGGCGGCAACCGTTCATTTGCCCAACGGCGCGAATGAACACCTGTTATTTTTTGTGCCTATAATCAATAAGAATGAGTCCGCTAAAGAGTTCCAACTATTCTCCATTAATGATAGTTTCGCCGCCTTTCCAGTTGAAAGTTTGGTTGTATTCAACGCCACTACCGAAAAACTGATTGGCAGGGTGGGAAAAGAGAACACCGCTTTTCCTCACGGTTTTTCCAAAACGTTCTCGATGCGGGATTACTATGATTTAGAAGAAAACCTGTTTTTCATACCCATCGGCTTTGCCGTTGAATCCAAAGAAGTCCCTCAAATCGTATTCACCAACACCTTCGAATTCCATCCCGGCAACCGTATAATACTAATCCTCAATCCACCCAAACGCACCGGCTCCCACCGCCTAAAAGTCAACAAACTCATCGACGCGCCTGCTTCTCAAGCTCAAAAGGAAGAATAATCCATCCTGAAAATTCGATTTTACTATTGACGCTAGGGTCATTTCCACCTAAAGCTGGCCACCACTGTAAAACACAACCAGAAGGCAATCCCGATGCCGCAAAAACACTCACTTTTTCATTTTGGCCGCGTCCGCGCTTCTCTATTTGCGGCGCTATTCCTGTTTCTAAGCGCCGAAGCCGTCCACTCGGTCGAAATACCGGACCCCGCCCTTGAAGCAGCCATCCGCAACGAGCTAAACAAACCAACCGGCGAAATCACCCAGGCGGACATGGAATCGCTGACTACCCTAAATGCCCGGTCCTCAAATATTACGGACCTCACCGGTTTGGATGCGGCGGTAAATTTGACGTTCCTTGATCTTTCCTACGATGCTTTTAGGGGCTCTATTAATGGGACCATCGATTTAAGTCCATTGGCCGCACTGAAGGTTTTATCAGAACTTAGATTAGGTGGAAATAAAGTTGAGAACATTAGTCCGTTAAATGGATTAATGTCTTTGACTACTCTTGATCTGAATTTCAATAGAATTCGTGATTTGGGCCCCCTGATTGGATTGACTGGCTTGACAGATCTTAACCTCTGGTTCAACCCGATTGAAGACCATAGCCCTTTAAGCGCATTAACGGCTTTAACCAAATTGAATCTGAGGCATACCAACATAGGCGACATCAGTTTTTTGAGCGGATTGACGTCTTTGACCAAACTGGATTTGGCCTCCAATTGGGTCAGGGACCTGGAGCCCCTGAGTGATTTAACGGCTTTAACCGATCTATATTTAATGCTCAATAATATCTGGGACATAAATCCATTGAGCAGTTTATCCAGCCTGAACAAACTGTGGGTTTCCAGCAACCATATCACAGATCTAAGCCCTCTTAGTGGATTGGCGGCTTTGAATAACCTGAATTTGGCAGTCAATTCGTTCAGCGATTTAAGCCCATTAAGCACAATAACTTCCTTGACCAATCTGAGCATTGCGAAAAACGACGTCTCCGATTTGAGTCCATTGGCCGGTTTACCTAGCTTGGCCACCCTAAGTATTTGGGATACCCCAATAGACGATTTAAGCCCTTTGAGTGAGTTGAAAACACTGAAGAATTTATACTTTAATGATACGCAAGTTAGTAATTTAACTCCCCTGGCGACATTAACCGCAATGGAGTCATTAAGCTTCACCAGGACGTTTGTTACAGACATCAGCGCTTTAGCCAACATGACAGCCATGACCAGGCTTACTCTTCCCTCAATTCAAGTCAGCGACATTAGCTCATTGAGTGAAATGACCGCCATGGAGCACCTTGATTTGCGATCCAATCAGATCAGCGACATTAGCGCATTGAGTAAAATGACGGCTCTTCAATCTCTTGATCTCAGTAATAATAAAGTCAGCGACATAAGCCCACTAAGAAATTCAAAAGCCTTAATTGAACTTCATTTAAGCAGTAACTCGATCATAGATAGAGGCTGTCCCAAAAGGGTGATTTTTGCGAGGGGATTTTGAAGAGTGTTCATTTTAGTGGTATTTTCTTTTGGGAGGGGGTGACTTTGCTCTCCTATGACGTTAGGATTCTGGTTTTGGGGTCCGTTTGCCTGGTTTTCTTTGTATGGGCCGACAGTAGGCCTGTGAAAAAGTATTGTCCTTGCTTTTCCGCTCTTTATTTAGGCCGCCGCTTTGGTTTTTAGTTCATCTTGCTGGGCCAGCATCTTGGCCACTTTCCATAGATTGTGCGAGAGGACCGACCAGGCTACGCTGATCGAGCGGTTGGCAAAGCCTTTGCTGCGCAATCGCCCGGCCTGCCAGCGATTCTTCAATACCCCGATCCGCCCTTCGGTGCTGGCCCGGCGCTTTTGCAATTGCCTGAAGTGTGGTTCCTCCATCCGTTTTTTCAACTGCTTCGGATCGCGTGGACAGAGCGCATCGTAGATGCCCTCCTGGGCTAACTGCCGGCGGGCCCGCTGGGAGGCGAATCCCCGGTCCGCGCACATGGCCGCTATGGGTTCGGCTAGGTTGAAGCGGTTCTGTCTTTGCAAACTCTCTTGCATTTGTTCATTTTCGCTTGGCGTCCGGCTGCCGTAGAGTTTCCAGTCCAGCAGGTATCCTTCAACGCTTTCACCCAAAAACAGGGTGTTGCCAAACTCAACCTCTTGGCCCGCTTTGCCTCGCACAATCACCTGCGCATCGGGTTCGTAAACACTCAAAACTTTCTCTGCGTTTTTCACCTGGCGGCCGCCAATGATTCGCTCGTGCGCTTGCTTGATGACCACCGAGATTAGCTCGCTCATGCGCTCCATCCGGGTAAGGATCTGTTGGACCTGTTTTTCGCTGTAATCGCTTTGCTCCCAGCAGGCTTGCAATAATTCCCGGTGAC
Source organism: Opitutales bacterium (assembly GCA_965226205.1). GTDB lineage: Bacteria > Verrucomicrobiota > Verrucomicrobiia > Opitutales > UBA2987 > JAJFLU01. Next base: position 53,972 of record CBDDCJ010000010.1, read on the forward strand.
TGCGGGCATGCTCCCCGATCCGTTTGAGCAGCTTTTTCATCTGCCTCAAGATACCCTTGCGTTGCCGCGCGCTGTCCTTTCGCCGCCGGCTGTGGGTCATCTGTATGCACAGCCGATTCATCTGCCGAGCCAAGGGCTCCGGTTCGATCGGCATGCGATGGCGCAAACCGGCCTTCTCACGGATCAGCCGGATCGCTTTGAGCAGCGTGCCCGCTACATCCTTGAGCAGCACCCAGTCCGTCGGCCAATGAATGTTGACCTCCAAACAGGTGCCGTCGATCAGGCAAATGGTGGTGTCTATCGGCTTGTCCAATCCCACCACCTGCCGGGCCAGATCGGCATCGCCCACAACCTCAGTCAAGGTCCGGTGCAAGGCCCTCAACTGCTCTTCGCTGAAAAACTTCGAGGCCCGTTCCAGGGTGCTCTTGGAGATGCCCCTTATGCCGTCGATATGGCGGACACGACAAAAGTCAGCCAACAGATCGCTGCTGCCCAGAGCCTTCGACAAATGCCGAAACGAAATCCCACCGAGCAGATAACGCAGCGTTTCCATACGCAACGCCTTGAGGGCAAAATTAGCCCGCTTTTGCCGGGCCTTTACACTCATTGGCTGGCCTCTTTCCAAGGCCAGATCAACGCCCTGCGATTCCACCTCCGAATCGATCAGCAGCCGGTCGATACGCTCGATGGTGGCGCGAAAGTTATCGTAATCGAGGCAACGGTCGACCACAGTTAAAGCTGGACGCAGGAGGCATTGGATGGCTATATTTTTCATAGAAAGGGCTATATTGATTTTCGCTAACGCAATTATAGAACCCTTTTTTAGCCGGATCGAGCAAAAAAATGCTCTTTCCGTCTATTTTTATAAACGTCATCCAGTTGACTACAAAATCTTTATATTTTTGGGACAGCCTCTAGATATAGAGGCATTGGAGGATTTTACCGAGTTGACGGAACTGTCCCTACAAGTCAACCAAATTACTGACGTTAGCTCTTTGCGTGAATCAACGGAATTGGAAATACTCTGGCTAAGTAATAATGAAATTGGCGACATTAGCGCTTTGGCGGATTTTAGTAAACTCAGGCTTCTCACTATTAGTGGAAATTTGCTTGATCTGAACAAAAGTTCAGAGACGCGTGGTATTATTGATTCCTATATGGACAGCGGCACAAGAGTTTTATTTGGAAGTCAAAAAATAGATTCCTTAAGGGGAAATATAGTATATGTGGATTTCGGTATAGAATGGGATTTTTGGGTATGGGAATCTCCTTGGTATCAATTCTATAATATGATTAGTTAGAGGCTGTCCCAAAGTTATAACCATTTGTTTTAAAGTAAGTTAACTTGTTTATAAAGCTGTCATAAAGACCGTTTTTAGGGGATTTTGGGCAATTTCGATGTCTATAACACCGTCAGCCTTTCTCTTGTTTTGCATATTCAAATACAATTCTACCATAGACCTCTGTCTGACGCGATTATATTTATAACGAATAGAGGCCTTATACAGCGTTTTTGACGGAATTGAATGACTTACGTTCCCTTACAGTTCGGAGTCGAATATCTCAATTCGCAAAATTCGGGTTTTTGGGACAGCCTCTAGTTAGAGGCTGTCTCAAAAATATAAAGATTTTGTAGTCAACTGGATGACGTTTATAAAAATAGCCGGAAAGAGCATTTTTTTGCTCGATCCGGCTAAAAAAGGGTTCTATAATTGCGTTAGCGAAAATCAATATAGCCCTTTCTATGAAAAATATAGCCATCCAATGCCTCCTGCGTCCAGCTTTAACTGTGGTCGCCCGTTGCCTCGATTACGATAACTTTCGCGCCACCATCGAGCGTATCGACCGGCTGCTGATCGATTCGGAGGTGGAATCGCAGGGCGTTGATCTGGCCTTGGAAAGAGGCCAGCCAATGAGTGTAAAGGCCCGGCAAAAGCGGGCTAATTTTGCCCTCAAGGCGTTGCGTATGGAAACGCTGCGTTATCTGCTCGGTGGGATTTCGTTTCGGCATTTGTCGAGGGCTCTGGGCAGCAGCGATCTGTTGGCTGACTTTTGTCGTGTCCGCCATATCGACGGCATAAGGGGCATCTCCAAGAGCACCCTGGAACGGGCCTCGAAGTTTTTCAGCGAAGAGCAGTTGAGGGCCTTGCACCGGACCTTGACTGAGGTTGTGGGCGATGCCGATCTGGCCCGGCAGGTGGTGGGATTGGACAAGCCGATAGACACCACCATTTGCCTGATCGACGGCACCTGTTTGGAGGTCAACATTCATTGGCCGACGGACTGGGTGCTGCTCAAGGATGTAGCGGGCACGCTGCTCAAAGCGATCCGGCTGATCCGTGAGAAGGCCGGTTTGCGCCATCGCATGCCGATCGAACCGGAGCCCTTGGCTCGGCAGATGAATCGGCTGTGCATACAGATGACCCACAGCCGGCGGCGAAAGGACAGCGCGCGGCAACGCAAGGGTATCTTGAGGCAGATGAAAAAGCTGCTCAAACGGATCGGGGAGCATGCCCGCAGTCACCGGGAATTATTGCAAGCCTGCTGGGAGCAAAGCGATTACAGCGAAAAACAGGTCCAACAGATCCTTACCCGGATGGAGCGCATGAGCGAGCTAACCTGAGTTCGACAGTTGGGGGGGGTAAATCGATTATTTTTAGGGTTTTTCGTGCTGTAGGGCGCATGGTTGTCAGGGTTGGGGTGTGAATATGCCGTGTAGTGCAGACCACTCTATTGCCTTTTCGGAGAAGTAATGCAGGGTCGGTGTTGATGTATTTGCGTCGCCATCGTCGTCGTAAGAAGGGCTAGGATTATGATTACTGGACGCTGGTGGAGTCGGTGCGCACAGCCAAGGGGCCGCGCCAGCGCATCGTGGCCCACATTGGCAAGGAGCCGGGGCTCGATGAGGATGAGCGGTTGGGTTGGGAGCAGATCGGTCGGCTCCTCGATGGCGATGATGAGGCTGCGGGGGTCGAGCAGTTGGATTTATTTGCCGAGGATAAACCGGAGGCTCCGTTGTGGGCGCAGGTGAATCTGGGTCGGATACGGGTGGAGCGGGTGCGTCAATTTGGCAAAGTGTATGTGGCTCTGGCGCTGTGGCGGCGGCTGGGGCTGCATCGTTTCTTCGAGGAGCATTTGCCGCCGGGCCGGGAGTCGGTGGGCTGGGCCCAGGTGGCCTCGATTCTGGCGCTGGGGCGTTTTTGCGAACAGGCCTCGGAGCTGGCTCTGGCCGAGCGCTGGTATGGCTCGACGGCGCTGGAGGATTTGATGGCGGTGGATGTGGATGAGGTCTATGACAACCGTTTGTATCGCGGACTGGATCGTGTCTTGCCCTTGCGCCGGGAACTGTTCAGTCATCTTAAAGGACGCTATGAAAGCTGGTTTGGGACGCGTTTCGAGTTTCTTTTATACGACATAACGAGCACCTATTTTGAGGGCCGGTGCGAGGGCAATGCCCAGGCCCAGCGCGGCTACAGCCGGGACCAGCGGCCGGATTGCAAGCAGGTATGTCTTGGACTGGTGGTGACGCCCGAAGGGCTGCCCCTGGCCTATGAGGTTTTCGACGGCAACCGCGCCGATGTGACCACGGTGCAGGAGAGGGTCGAGTTGATGGAATCGCATTACGGGGTGGCCGATCGCATCTGGGTGCTGGACCGCGGCATGGTGAGCGAGGCCAACCTCGAATACCTGCGCGGCAAAGGGGCCCGTTACATCGTGGGCACGCCCAAGAGCCATCTTAAAAACTTTGCCCTCGATCTGCTCGAGCAAGGCGATTTTTGCGAGGTGCGGGCGGGGGTGGAGGTCAAACTGGTGAAACATCCCGACTGCCCCCAGATCGAGCAATATGTGCTTTGCCGCAGCCAGGGACGGGGTCAAAAAGAAGCCGCCATGCTGAGCAAGCAAAAGGAGCGTTTGCGCAAAAAGCTCGACCAGATCGACCTGAGTTTGCGTCGGCGAGGGCAGAAACTCGATCCGGTTGAACGCCGTATCGGCCGCTGGCTGGGCCGCCACACCATGGCCGAAAAAATATTCACCGTAGAAGTGCAAATCGACGCCGCCGGACGGGCCTGCGCATTGCAAATCACCGAAGACGAGAGCAAAGCCGATTGGGCCCAACTGGCCCACGGGACCTATCTGCTGCGAACCAACTGCCAGGAGGAAGACCCACAAAAGCTGTGGCGGTGGTATATACAACTGACACAGGCCGAGGCAGCCTTTCGTTGCGCCAAAAGCGACTTGGGGCTGCGGCCGGTCTATCACCACAAAGAAAAGCGTGTGCAAGCGCACATTCTGATCTGTTTTCTGGCTCTGGCGATGTGGCGCGCCCTGGAAAGTTGGCTGCAGGCCAAAGGCCTCGGCACCTGTGCGCGGCAAGTGTTGCACGAACTGGAAAATCTACGCTCAATGGACGTGGTGGCGCCGCTGCGAGGGGGACGCGCAGCGCGTTTACGGCTGGTAGGCAAACCGGAAAAACTCTGTGCCGACCTCCTCAAGAAAATGGGCCTAAAACTGCCCACCCGCCCCAAAATCATCCAAAATGTAGTGCAGACTAACGGCAAAAATTAATCTCGAATCCGCATAGATAAGCCCTTTAACTTTTTGAACTGTCGAAGATGGGCTAATCCCGGTGGTCATCAAGCAAGCGCACGAGCGAATCATTGGCGGCCGCCAGGTGAAAAACGCAGAGAAAGTTTTGAGTGTTTACGAACCCGATGCGCAGGTGATTGTGCGAGGCAAAGCGGGCCAAGAGGTTGAGTTTGGCAACACCCTGTTTTTGGGTGAAAGCGTTGAAGGATACCTGCTGGACTGGAAACTCTACGGCAGCCGGACGCCAAGCGAAAATGAACAAATGCAAGAGAGTTTGCAAAGACAGAACCGCTTCAACCTAGCCGAACCCATAGCGGCCATGTGCGCGGACCGGGGATTCGCCTCCCAGCGGGCCCGCCGGCAGTTAGCCCAGGAGGGCATCTACGATGCGCTCTGTCCACGCGATCCGAAGCAGTTGAAAAAACGGATGGAGGAACCACACTTCAGGCAATTGCAAAAGCGCCGGGCCAGCACCGAAGGGCGGATCGGGGTATTGAAGAATCGCTGGCAGGCCGGGCGATTGCGCAGCAAAGGCTTTGCCAACCGCTCGATCAGCGTAGCCTGGTCGGTCCTCTCGCACAATCTATGGGAAGTGGCCAAGATGCTGGCCCAGCAAGATGAACTAAAAACCAAAGCGGCGGCCTAAATAAAGAGCGGAAAAGCAAGGACAATACTTTTTCACAGGCCTACTGTCGGCCCATACAAAGAAAACCAGGCAAACGGACCCCAAAACCAGAATCCTAACGTCATAGGAGAGCAAAGTCACCCCCTCCCAAAAGAAAATACCACTAAAATGAACACTCTTCAAAATCCTCTCGCAAAAATCACCCTTTTGGGACAGCCTCTAGTTACCCATGGATTAATCATTTAGAGCATGGGTGGCAGTTCATTTTAGAGGACGACTCAATAGATGGCCTATATATTTGGGCCCTCGGACTGGGAAAATGGCTTTTTATTAATCCTATATCCTATAGATGGATATATATTTACGGGGAAAATCCTGGCTGGGTCTGGACATTCCCTGACAACACCCCGGTCCACCGCTTTTTTCAGCGATTTGACGATGGAAGTTTGTTCAGTGATCCAGAGGGGTTAATGACTGAATAGTGGGCTATTTATCATAGAGGCTGTCCCAAAAATATAAAGATTTTGTAGTCAACTGGATGACGTTTATAAAAATAGCCGGAAAGAGCATTTTTTTGCTCGATCCGGCTAAAAAAGGGTTCTATAATTGCGTTAGCGAAAATCAATATAGCCCTTTCTATGAAAAATATAGCCATCCAATGCCTCCTGCGTCCAGCTTTAACTGTGGTCGACCGTTGCCTCGATTACGATAACTTTCGCGCCACCATCGAGCGTATCGACCGGCTGCTGATCGATTCGGAGGTGGAATCGCAGGGCGTTGATCTGGCCTTGGAAAGAGGCCAGCCAATGAGTGTAAAGGCCCGGCAAAAGCGGGCTAATTTTGCCCTCAAGGCGTTGCGTATGGAAACGCTGCGTTATCTGCTCGGTGGGATTTCGTTTCGGCATTTGTCGAGGGCTCTGGGCAGCAGCGATCTGTTGGCTGACTTTTGTCGTGTCCGCCATATCGACGGCATAAGGGGCATCTCCAAGAGCACCCTGGAACGGGCCTCGAAGTTTTTCAGCGAAGAGCAGTTGAGGGCCTTGCACCGGACCTTGACTGAGGTTGTGGGCGATGCCGATCTGGCCCGGCAGGTGGTGGGATTGGACAAGCCGATAGACACCACCATTTGCCTGATCGACGGCACCTGTTTGGAGGTCAACATTCATTGGCCGACGGACTGGGTGCTGCTCAAGGATGTAGCGGGCACGCTGCTCAAAGCGATCCGGCTGATCCGTGAGAAGGCCGGTTTGCGCCATCGCATGCCGATCGAACCGGAGCCCTTGGCTCGGCAGATGAATCGGCTGTGCATACAGATGACCCACAGCCGGCGGCGAAAGGACAGCGCGCGGCAACGCAAGGGTATCTTGAGGCAGATGAAAAAGCTGCTCAAACGGATCGAGGAGCATGCCCGCAGTCACCGGGAATTATTGCAAGCCTGCTGGGAGCAAAGCGATTACAGCGAAAAACAGGTCCAACAGATCCTTACCCGGATGGAGCGCATGAGCGAGCTAATCTCGGTGGTCATCAAGCAAGCGCACGAGCGAATCATTGGCGGCCGCCAGGTGAAAAACGCAGAAAAAGTTTTGAGTGTTTACGAACCCGATGCGCAGGTGATTGTGCGAGGCAAAGCGGGCCAAGAGGTTGAGTTTGGCAACACCCTGTTTTTGGGTGAAAGCGTTGAAGGATACCTGCTGGACTGGAAACTCTACGGCAGCCGGACGCCAAGCGAAAATGAACAAATGCAAGAGAGTTTGCAAAGACAGAACCGCTTCAACCTAGCCGAACCCATAGCGGCCATGTGCGCGGACCGGGGATTCGCCTCCCAGCGGGCCCGCCGGCAGTTAGCCCAGGAGGGCATCTACGATGCGCTCTGTCCACGCGATCCGAAGCAGTTGAAAAAACGGATGGAGGAACCACACTTCAGGCAATTGCAAAAGCGCCGGGCCAGCACCGAAGGGCGGATCGGGGTATTGAAGAATCGCTGGCAGGCCGGGCGATTGCGCAGCAAAGGCTTTGCCAACCGCTCGATCAGCGTAGCCTGGTCGGTCCTCTCGCACAATCTATGGAAAGTGGCCAAGATGCTGGCCCAGCAAGATGAACTAAAAACCAAAGCGGCGGCCTAAATAAAGAGCGGAAAAGCAAGGACAATACTTTTTCACAGGCCTACTGTCGGCCCATACAAAGAAAACCAGGCAAACGGACCCCAAAACCAGAATCCTAACGTCATAGGAGAGCAAAGTCACCCCCTCCCAAAAGAAAATACCACTAAAATGAACACTCTTCAAAATCCCCTCGCAAAAATCACCCTTTTGGGACAGCCTCTATCATAGGAATGAACATTGAGATTCGGCTATTCTTTTCGCAACAGGATGATGCGGTTGGTGTTGGTTCCTTTTTTTAGGTTTTCTATGCCCCAGCAGTTGGAGGTTTTGGTGAATTTTTGATCGTTGATGAGGATGAGCACGGGGGTCAGGCTCGCTTCTTGGGCAGCCGGGACAACGAGGGTTTCGAGGGGGAGTTTTCCTCCTTTGATTTCCCCAACTTCGAAGGCGATGTGGCCACCCGGTACGAGAACCCGCCGCAGTTCCTGGAAAACTTGACTCATCTTGGCTTGCCAATGCTCCGGTTTGCGCAATTGCCAGATTTTTATTTTCTCAGTCTCGATGCCATTGAACCAGCAGCGCAGCCAGTTGTCCGTCTTATAATCGACAACGTCCAAAAAAGGCGGAGAGGTGACCACGAGTTGGATGGAATCGTTTTCGATTTGGGGAGTTGAATCGCAAGAGCCCGTATAATGGCGCGCATTCATGGCAATTTCTTGTAATGAGTCCGCTTGCCGCGCATCCAGACTGCCGAGGAGGGAGCGGCTTTTCTTGATTATAATTTCGGCGACGTTTTTCTCTTGTGGAATTTGCCGGCGTTTTTGGTTGATTTTCTGCTGCGATTTTATGGATACGGCCTGATTGGGAGGCATGGTGTAAACGGAGAAAAATCCCGGAGAGTGGCCGGTCAAACGATTGGTGGCCACCATGCGGATCCAGGCGTCAATGTTGTCCAGACTTCCCGATTTTAATTTTCGCAGCAGGTAACGGCGGAGGTTCGTCAGGGCTTGCATGGTTTTCGGATGATAGAAAACGAGCAGGTCGTTTTTAAATTCCGTTTTCCGATGAAAATCAATCCGCGCGAGCCGATCCGCGATCTCCGGAATGGAAGGCGGTTGCAAACGTGGGGCGGCCAATATTTCACTGAGCGGGTTGATGTCGCAACCGATAGGGATCCGCCCGAGCAGGGCCGCCTCGATCAATGTGGTTCCCCGTCCGGCGAATGGATCGTAAACCCGGTCGCCCCGGCGGGTCAGCCGCTCGATGAAAAACCTCGGCAGTTGGGGCTTGAAGCAGGCCCGGTAGGAGACTTCGTGGAGCGAGTGGGCGGCCCGTTGCCGGGAGGTCCAAAATTCGTTGACGAAGACTGGCGTCTCGATTTTCGGGTCTGGAAACCGTTCAACGATGGTTTCTTTGCCGAATTCGTGAAAATCCCGAAGTTCCGCCAAAAACTCCCGGGGAGAACGCACGTTTTCTTGGCGGCCTTGTTCTAAATCGAAATCGAGACTTAGCTGGTTGCGGGACATTATTATGAGCGGAAAAAATCACCATTCTGGAGCAAACGAGATATGCCCAACATTCATACCGGCATCGTGATCGGATTGTCCACTGCGGAAATGTTTTCTCTTCCGAATATTAGAATGAAAGGTGAAGCCGGTCGAGCTTGACTCTGGGGGGAGGGAATTATTGTCTATAATAATCACCATGTCAGCGAAAGAGACAGCCCAAGTTGAAAAAGGCCCGACCGTTATCGATTTCGGCTACAGCGAATTTCAGGAGCGCGAGGAGTTGAAGAGACACCTTGGATACGCCTGTTTTCGCTCCCTTGGGCATCATCCGGGGCGAGTGATAATCATTGACCGCTCGACGGGGCGTAAAGAACTCACCGCCGGGAAGATATTGGCCGTATCCCTGGCTTTGTCCCGCAAATGGAGGAAGACGATTCCCGGAAAACGCGTTGGGATCGTTTTCCCTCCCGGAATCGGTGGAACTCTGACTAATCTGGCCTTGGTCCTATGTGGAAAAATTCCGGTCAATTTAAATTTCTCGATGGGTCCGGCCACTATCGGGGCCAGCATGAAACAGGCGGGAGTCGAAACCGTGCTGACGGCCGCGGCGGTCAAGAAAAAACTTCCCAATTTCCCCTGGGCCGAAGATACGCGGGATTTATTGCTCGAACTGGCGTCTCTCTCCAAGGCGCAAATCCTAGGTCTGCTGGCGGCGATTTGGGTTTGCCCATCGGGATGGTTATCACGGCGTTTAAACATTCCCCAACAAGGGGACAATGATGAGGCCGCCCTGTTATTTAGCAGCGGCAGCACCGGCGAACCCAAAGGAGTCGCCCTTTCCCACCGCAATATCATCGGTAATTGCCGGCAGATTGATGAAACGCATTTGTTGCCTCCAACGGAAATCCTTCTCGGCTGTCTGCCACTTTTTCACAGTTTCGGCTTCAATACGGCATTATGGCTTCCACTTTTGACGGGAGTGAAAGTGGTCACGCTGCCCTCTCCGCTGGAGGTAAAACGAATCGCCAAAACCATTGAGGAAGAAAAAGCCACGGTGCTTTTTGGAACGCCCACGTTTTATCGCCCTTATTTTAAAAGAATTGATGCGGCCCAATTACGCAGTTTAAAATTTGTGGCGGCTGGGGCGGAGAAAACCCCCGCCGGTTTCGCCAGCAAATGGGAAGATCATTTCGGCAGTCGTTACCTGGAAGGCTATGGATTGACGGAGACTTCTCCCGTGGTCAGCATAAACCTTCCCGGCCACTCCCGCGTAAAGGGCCCTTACGAAGGGAAGGTTGGAAACCGCACGGGTTCCGTGGGCCGCCTGATGCCGGGAATTTCCGCCCGCATCGTCGATCCCCAATCGGGCGAGGTTCTGCCGATCCACGAGGTGGGCATTCTCCATGTTAAAGGCCCAAACGTATTTTCCGGTTATCTCGACAACCCGGAACTAACGGCCAAAGTTTTTATAGACGGCTGGTTTGTGACGGGAGACCTGGCTCGATTCGACGAAGAAGGATTTCTATTTATCGAGGGCCGAATCTCGCGTTTTTCCAAAATCGGCGGGGAGATGGTTCCCCACGGCACCATAGAGAACCACATTGTTACCGCTTTCGATCTGGAAGACAGCGAGCGGCCAATGGTGGCCGTTACCGGCATTGCCGATCCCGCCAAGGGTGAAACCCTGGTCCTGCTGAGCGCTATCGAGATTTCTTCAGCCGTCCTTCGGGAACGGCTCAGATGGGCCGGATTGCCCAATCTATGGATTCCCAAGATTATCAAGGAGGTCGATGAAATTCCCTGTTTGGCCACCGGCAAGCTCGACCTGAAAGGAGTCGAACGGCTCGCCCTCGATCGGTAAATTCCATCATGGACCCAGGCAAAAATTCCGGCTGGTAAAATGGAAATGGCCTATCGCAAGATCGACGGCCATGTGCACCTTTTGGGGGACGGTTCCAGCGGCAGCGGCTGCTGGTTTCGCCTGCAAGGCCCCTGGAGCCGGGTTTTGGCCCACACATTGATCAAAGAAATCGGGCTCCCGCAATCCGTCCTCAAAAACGGCCAACTAGACCGGCTTTATGTGGAAAGGCTGTTGCAACAGACGCAAGAATCCAGCCTCGATGCCATACTGCTCCTGGCCCAGGAAACGCCCCGAGACTCCCACGGCAGGGAAATGGAAGGCGTCGGGGCATTTTACGTGCCCAACGATTACCTTTTGCGGCTTTGCCGGAAACATGCCGAGTTCATCCCCGCCGTCTCCATACACCCGGCCCGCCCTGACGCCCTGGAGGAGCTGGATAAATGCCTTGAGGCTGGATCGCGGGTCATGAAATGCCTGCCCAATTGCCAGAATATCGACTGCAACGAGAAAAAGTTTGCGCCCTTTTGGACTCGCATGGCCGAGGCCGGCATGATCCTGCTGGCCCACACCGGCGGCGAAATGTCACTACCCGTGGTCAACGCCAAATACGCCGACCCCCTCACCTTGACGCTTCCCCTCGAATGCGGACTAACGGTCATCGCGGCCCATTGCGCCGGGCGAAGCTGCCTTTGGGACCCCGATTACACCGAATCACTTTTGTCAATGTTTACCCGTTATCCCAAACTCTATGCCGACAACAGCGCCCTCTGCAGCCCCATCCGCAGCCGGACCCTAAAAGCCGCTTTGGGACCAGGCGCCAACGACCGCATCCTCCACGGCAGTGATTACCCCATACCCGTCAGCGGGCTGGGCCCATGGCTGCGCGGCCGCCTCAATTGGCGCGAATACCGCAAATGGGAAAAAGAAGACAACATCCTCGAGCGGGATTACCAATTCAAACGCGCCCTCGGCTTCCCCCAAGAAACCTTCACCCATCTGGACCGTCTAATGGCAAAAACAGCAGGAGCCTAAGGCTGGCTGCCACCAACTTCGGTCACCTGTTTTCAACCGGATTTTCCCAGCCAACGGAAATTTAGTCTCAATAGGCCGATGAGTCGGGCTTGACCTGAGACTCATTCGGCCCCATTTTCCGAAACCCTCAAAAATGTGGAGAGGAGAGGAGAGGTGACAGAGTGGCCGAATGTGCACGACTGGAAATCGTGTGTACCAGAGATGGTACCGAGGGTTCGAATCCCTCCCTCTCCGCCATATTTGTAATTATTTGTTTATCAATATATTAGAGGCTGTCCCAAAAACCCGAATTTTGCGAATTGAGATATTCGACTCCGAACTGTAAGGGAACGTAAGTCATTCAATTCCGTCAAAAACGCTGTATAAGGCCTCTATTCGTTATAAATATAATCGCGTCAGACAGAGGTCTATGGTAGAATTGTATTTGAATATGCAAAACAAGAGAAAGGCTGACGGTGTTATAGACATCGAAATTGCCCAAAATCCCCTAAAAACGGTCTTTATGACAGCTTTATAAACAAGTTAACTTACTTTAAAACAAATGGTTATAACTTTGGGACAGCCTCTATATTACAATTATTAAAAGTTCACGAACTCTCCGAAATAATCCCTCGTCACGGGTTTAATATTTATATTTGCCAGCGGAGATGGCTGTATCAGGATTGCCGCAACATACATACTTGAGTCAGTCGCATGCCTAACCAGCTTTGAGGATTGTTGGCAATGATCCTGGTTGCGCTAGGGACAGCACATGGAGGCGGAGGGACCTTGTGTTGCGTGTCTGGATAGTAGAGGTAGGCACTCAAGGAGCAACCACCCCAAGAAGCTAGCATCAAGGTTTCGCCAATCATTGGCATCTCCTTTGCTACGGTGTGCCCTCTATCGGTGTGCCCTCTTTTCATAAATAGAGGCTGTCCCAAAAACCCGAATTTTGCGAATTGAGATATTCGACTCCGAACTGTAAGGGAACGTAAGTCATTCAATTCCGTCAAAAACGCTGTATAAGGCCTCTTTTCGTTATAAATATAATCGCGTCAGACAGAGGTCTATGGTAGAATTGTATTTGAATATGCAAAACAAGAGAAAGGCTGACGGTGTTATAGACATCGAAATTGCCCAAAATCCCCCAAAACGGTCTTTATGACAGCTTTATAAACAAGTTAACTTACTGTAAAACAAATGGTTATAACTTTGGGACAGCCTCTAAATACAAACCAAATAAAAACCCAACCGCAATAAGTTCATATAAAAACAGAAATTTTGTAAATATAATTATGTATAAAATTCCCCAAACTATTTTCTGAACAGATGTTATTGGCAGAAAGGAAAATAGCAACACACCTAGCGACACACTTGAAGCTAATCCGAAATCGGTAACACTTATACCAAAAACTCTATAATCAACAAATCTAGCCACTGTAACAAAAAAAGTAAAATTTAATATAGGCCCGAATAACGATCCACCGAGAATGAGAATAATCTTTTTAGTATCCGTCAAAGAAGGTGATTTTTAAATCTTCATTATTCCTAATTCCATAGCTCTAATCCTCCTCGTCCTCCTCATCATTAGTAAAATCTCTCCAATAGCATCCCATAGGAAATAACGCAAAACGGCTGGAATTGCTCTTGTTCGCCTGTTTCACTAGAAGCAGGTTACTATGAAAAAACAAAAAGCAAATCCAGCCAAATGCAAGGTTTGCGTTCTGCGACAGCTTTGCAATTTTATTCCGGGACATCTGGTGGCCAAGTTGGCCCGCCAGTATGGTGTCGATAAGAAAGCTCGCAGTTTCAGTCCATGGAGCCATATCGTTAGTTTGCTCTATGCTCAGATCACTCATGCTATTGGGCTTAATGATGTCTGTGACGGACTCGCTCATCACAGAGGGTTGCTGGCCAGTATCCGGGGGGCCAGCGTTCCCAGCCGCAACGGGCTTTCCTACGCCAACAAGCATCGCGATGCCAGTATGGCGGGAGAACTGTTTTGGTCGGTGCTCAAGCACTTGCAGTCGTTGTCTCCGGGGTTTGCGGGTGGTAAATTCAAGGGGTTTCCCCGACGTTTCAAACGTGTTATCAACATCGTCGATTCGTCCACTATCGGTTTGGTCGCCAATTGCATGGATTGGGCTAAACATCGTCGGCGAAAGGCGGCCGCCAAATGTCACTTGCGCCTGGATTTGAAAAGTTTTCTGCCCCGGTTTGCCATCATCGACACGGCCAGGGACAATGACGCCAAACGAGCCCGTGAAATGTGCGCCGCCCTCAAAGCCGGTGAAATCGTATTGTTTGACAAGGCCTACATCGATTTGACCCACCTCTTTGACTTGTCATCGAGGGGCATTTACTTTGTCACCCGGGCCAAAGAGAACATGGCCTTACGCTGTGTCAAGAGGCTGCTCAAGAAGCCCAAGGGCAATATTTTGCGCGATGATCTGGTGGTCCTTAAGAACAAAAAATCCCGTCAGGATTACCCTCAACCGATGCGCCGGGTAACGGCATGGGTGGAGATTGATGGCCAGTGGCGAGTGATGGAATTTTTGACTAATAATTTGCAGTGGTCGCCCCATACGATCAGCGAACTGTATCGCTGCCGCTGGTCCATTGAAACCTTCTTCCGCCAGATCAAACAAACGCTCAACTTGTGCGATTTCCTCGGCCATAGCGCCAATGCCGTGCGCTGGCAGATTTGGAGCGTTTTGCTGCTCTATGTGCTGCTCCGCTTCCAGGCCTGGTTGAGCCGCTAGGAGCATAGTTTTGTCCGCCTGTTCACACTTGTCAGAGGCGTGCTTTGGGATCGCTTTAACCTGCGGGACTTGCTCGATTTCTATGGGACAGCCGGTGGACGCTTTAGAATGCGAGCGACTCCCCAACAGGCTTATTTCCCTGGGTTTGGTTGAAAACCTATGGGACAGCACAAGGTGGCAAAAGCAATAAAAGAGAAACATGTGATAAAATTTCAAAAATTCGATTCCCCCAAAAGTCAAAAACTCACATTGATTATCAATGTGTTACGAAGCTTGCCTCGCCCCTATGGGATGGTATTGAAAAATAAGACACTTTCGACAAATCGAGTAATGTGAAAGGATCCTCCAATATCCAAAATTTCCCATATAAACATCCTAAATCATTGAAAATAGCTACTTTCCAATAATTAGATCCAAATTACTACATACTTGGTGATATGGCAATTGTTTTCGGTATCAGCCAGTTGAATAGGGGGCAATTACCGTTCTTTGAGGAATTGGTCGTTGCTCGGCGATGGGCGTCCGCCTAATTGTTCTGCCCCAAATGGTCGAGAGTAAATATTTGTATCCAAGAAAAGCTCGCCAGAAAAGAGCGGTCGAATCAGCCAACCCGTATTCTCCACCCATTAATAGCGGATTGCATTGGCGATCAAAAACCCGCCTCTTTAATTAGGCTCGATGCCTTTTTCCCAATGCATTGGCTATCTGATCGAGGGTAGAGATGGTTACCTCGCGCTCTCCACGCTCTAAATTGCCAATATAATTTTTTGCTAAGGTCCACCAATTCGGCGAATTGTTCCTGAGAAAGCTCTTTAAATAAGCGGAACCCTTTGATTTTTAGAATATAATGGTACCCCCACCGGGACTCGAACCCAGATTGACGGTTTAGGAAACCGCAGTTCTATCCGTTGAACTATGGGGGCTGGGGTGGATGGTAGTTAATTCGTGTTTTTTGATTATTCTGGTATTTGAAATTAGATGGCTATGTCAAAATGGCTTCGGTTGTTGTCAGGGTTGAGGCTGGTCAATATTTAGGCGGACGAATACTGCCGTTTCGCCGCCGTTGATTGTGATGGTTGCCCGCACCGTTTCAGTTTCCGCACTGACGCTCAATACTTCTTCTGTAATTCCGGTGGTGGACCAGGTGGATAAATCTTCGGACCATTCGACAGCGCCAACAGCATCGGGGGCATCCAGGGCCCTTTGGTAGGTGTAGAGTATGGTGTTTCCGCTGATCGTTAGCGTAATCGCGCCCGCCTCATCGTTGGTAGTTGGGTTCAATCCCATGAAGTATTCTACGAGGTTAGGCAGGTTGTCGCCATCGGGGTTGGCGACAGGTGGTGAGATAGTCTTTCCTGGCGCATTTAAGGTGATATCCGAGTTAGCCGCTGTCGCCGTGCCCGAACCAAGTTCGGTCGTGATGATAACGTTAGCCAAGAACAGAGCATTGTTGATCGTATCGACATCTATCTGGCTCGTCGCAACAGCTGTATCCTCTTGGAAGGTTATTGGATCCCCGCTTTGCTCAAGATCATCAATTCCCGCGTCATTTATGGTAATATTCGCCGGGTCGAGGAGGAGGGTGCCTGCCTCTCCTTTGGTTGTGGTGAGGTCCGCAAATCCAGCAAACTGAAGAGCCTGTTTGCCAGAAACTTCGGCAAAGCCACCATCACCGTTAATGAGGCCGCCAGTGGCGGATATTGTGCCATAAAACTGAGTCAGCCCATCGGCCCAGACGATGACTGTGCCACCGTCGCCATTGGAACCAGCATCGGCGGTTATTGTGACATCGCTTCCTACAAAGGTTTGGGAGGCGTTGCGGATTTCGGGATTATTACCTTGGAAATCGCCGCCTATGAGGGCAGTGCCGCCGCCAGTTTCACCGGAAACGTCGACAGAGGCAGTATCGCCGAGGAGGCGGACTTCGCCGCCGGTTTCGCCGGAGGCGTCCACTGTGCCGGCGCCGGTTATGAGGGTGGTGCCGGTGTCTCCGGAGTCGAACTGGATGAAGCCGCCGTGGCCGCCGCCAGCGCCCCGGGCCGCCACGATGCCGGAGTTGTCGATGTTTTCGGCTTCGATGAGGAGGCGCCGCCGTTGTTGTTGGCGAGGCCGGTGGTGTTGATGTAGCCGGTGTTGATGGCGTCGCCGGCGGTGAAGCCGGAGAGGTCGATGGTGATTCTGGAGCCGTAGACGCTGTCGAACTCGAAGGTGGTTTCGCGGGCGCCGAGGGCGACTGTGCCGCCTGCGGCCTGGATGGCGCCGTTGTTGGTGACGATTTTGGCCAGGAGGCTGGCGAAGTCGTGGGCGAGGATGACGCCGTCGTTGATGATGGAGGCTTCGGAGATGCCGGCGAAGATGTTGCGCCCGGCCATGAAGTCTTCGTCCGTGATGTCGAGGGTGCTGGCGATGAGGGCGCCGGTGTCGATGGTGGCGTTTTGGCCGAAGTAGACGCCGGCTGGGTTGACGAGGTAGAAGTGTCCGTTGGCTTGGAGGTTGCCGAGTATTTGCGAGATGTCACCGCCCAGTATGCGCGAGAGGAGGGTGGAGGTGTCTGCGGGTTGCGTGATGATGACGGAGTTTTCGAGGCCGATGTCGAATGTTTGCCAGTTGATGATGGCGGCGGCGGTGGTTTGGTCGATGTTCATGACTTGGCCCCGTTTTCGCCGATGGTGATGCCGCCCTGGACGATGTCAGGGCCTGTGGGCAGGGCTGTGGCGGCGTATCCGGCGAAGGGATAGAAGGCCATGACGGCGCTTATGATGAAGGCGCCGAGTCGCTGGAGGGGGTGAACCTTGAGCGGCGGTGGCGCCTTCTCCCTTGGTTTTAACTTTCGCAGGGCCTTTGCCTTTTTACGGGGTGGGTTGGTTTTATTCATGGTTTTAATAGGCGCGTTTATTAAAAAATTCATAATTTTTTTTGGAGGGATAAAGTTTGGATTTGGTTGGGCTTTGGGCAGGTTTTGGGCTTGGGCTTTGGCCGGGGTGTGTCGCCGCCAGCGTTGGGGCGGCGGGTTGGGTTTGGTTGGGTTTGGTTAGCAATCAAAATATCAAATCAGTATTGGAGTTGAACTGAGATGTGGGCGCGCCCGGCTTCCCCGGTCTCATCCGTTTCCGCGATGTCCTGAAGTTGAAATCCGTAATCAAAGCGTATTTGTGAGTATTTGGTCAGGCCCATGCGTAGGCCGAGGCCGAGGCTGGCGATGTAGGTATCGTCGGACTGGCCGAAGAGTGGGTTATGATAGGCGACCCAGCCTTGATCGTAAAACATGACGAATTGGGCGCGGTGCATGGCCCAGTCGTTGGGGTGCTCTTTGAGGTATTCGGGGTCGCGCCTGAGGCGTGGGAGGAAGTTTTCGAAGAGTGGGGTGCGGAATTCGAGGGAGGCGCTGAATCCGTAATCGCCGACGACGGCCCGTTCGCGGTAGCCGCGCACGGTGTCGTGGCCGCCGGCTGCTTTTTGCAGGGCCGAGGGCACGGTGTCGTTGGTGACTTGCCCTTCAATGCGGGCAAAGAGGCTCCATTGGCCCATATTGCTTTCGGGTTTGAAGAGTTTCTGGAAACGGGCCAGGGATATGCGGTCGATGTAGATGGTGCCTTGGGCGTTGGGGGTGTCCGCTTCGGCCGCTGCGTCGCCGGTGGAGCCGAATTGCTCGCCGATGCTGAACATGAGGGTGTTGTTGAAGATGTTGCGCCCGCCGAATTTGTCGTATTGCCTGGCCGCATATCCGAGGGTGATGCGGGGCATGCTGAGCTTTACGGTGCGGTCGGCGATGACGGAGGGTTCGGTGAGGACGGTGCCGTTGGCCAGGACTGTGCCGTTGGCCAGGACTGTGCCTACGGCCAGGCGGTTGATGTTTTGCGATTCCTGGAAAATCCAGCCGAAGGAGATGTCGAGGGAATAGGAGTCGGTATTTTTTAGTTTTCGGTTTAATTGAAAGCCGTAGTAGCTGCCTTTGCCGGTGATGTCGAAATCCGGGATGATTTCGTCCAGCTCGCTGCGGGAAAAACCGCCAAAGCCGAGGATGCTCCATTTATTGCCGAGGGGCATGTGGTAGCTGCCTGATACGGCGATTACGTTGGACACGTTGAAGGGGTCCGCGAACCACTCGACGGTAAAGATTTCATCGCGTTTGAGGAGGTTGACGAGTTGGGCGTTGAGGCGTGAGCGCCAGTTGGAGGTTTCCAGGGTGCCGGCGTTGGACATGCAGGGTGCCGGCGTTGGACATGCTCCATGCGAGGTGCAGGGGGAAGCGGTCTTTGACCTCGAATTCGATATCGACGACTCGTTTGCCGTCGGCATCGATGCGTGGCTTGAGGTTGGTCACGACATCGACCCGTGGTTGCAGGTTGAGTGCGAAAAGGTCTTGGTAGAGGCTGCGGTAGTTGAAGGAGCCGCCGGTTTCCCACTCGACCGATTCGAGCACTTGCTCGGCGGATGTCCAGCGGTTGCCGATGACGGTGACTTCGCCTTTTTGGCCAACGTGAACGCGAAGCTTGAGGAAGCCGAGGTTGAGGGATGGGCGGTAAACGTTGACGGTGGCAAAGAGGTAGCCTTGGTCCTGCAGGTCTTTGAGCAGGTGCTGGCGGTAGGCTTCGATATCGGCCTCGGACATGGGTTCGTAGAGGGCGTTGTTTTCGTAGCTTTCCCAGTTTTCGAGGCTGTAAACCGGTATGCGGTCGCCCGTCACCACGACGGCATTGATGTCGAACCGTTTTCCGCTGGCGACGGCGGCCCGGGCGGTGGCGGGGGCCTCGCCGGCCATGGCCGGGAAGGGGCCTTGGTAGGTGATGTCCGCCTCCTGGGCCTGGAGGGTTAGGGCGGCAGCCCCCAGGAGGAGAGCCGCAGTGGCGTTGATAGCCGTTAGAAATGGCCGGAACGTTTTTGTTTTTTGGCCCTTTGAGGGGAGCCTCGGCAGGTTACTCATGGGTGAGTTGGGTTGTGGGGTCGCAGGGTTGGTTGTGGGGTCGCAGGGTTGTTTATTTTCTTCTGCATGATCGTGGAATGGGTTGAAAAAAGGTGGTTGTTGGCGGGTTAATTCCGGCTGGCAATCAATCGCAGTCGCGCAGATTGATCGCCGGGAGTGGGGCGCAGATTGATCGCCGGGAGTGGGGAAAATTCACAATATTCCGTTCATCAATATGTTAAATTATTTTGGAGGCGGTTTATAGTAGCTTGTAAAAGTAGTAAAAAATATGTGAAAAGCAACCCTAAATTGCACTGATTTTGCGGCCTGTTATAGGGAGGGAAAAAATCGTTTTTCTGATGGTCCCCGGGCCCGGCTTTGATTGGGGCAGGCAGTGGCCGAATGTCCCGCCATAACGTTTCTGGAGCGGCTTGGGGCTAGATCGTTCTCTGCCTGCGGCTTCCTTATAATTTGAAAAAACTTCTTGCCTTTGTTCCTGGAAACCTTTTTTTCCACCACCATGTCAACCATTTCAGATGCTTCCAGCCAGCCCGCGCGGTCCAGAAATCCGAGCGATTTTGATTTTACGGACACCACGCCTCTGTCCCGTTTTGTTACCGGAACTGGCAAAATGCTGCCCCGGCGCATAACGGGGTTGTCGGCCAAGCAGCAGCGGCGCATAACGAAATTGATCAAACGATCTAGAAATTTGCTCCTGATGTCGTGAATTGCCGGGATGCATGATGCTGGGTGCCGGATGTTAAAATGGTCTTTTTTTACCTGGCTTTTTCGTTGCGGTAGTTTTGCTTTTTCCCAGGTTGCAAATCAGTTAATTTCAGGCACAGGCATAGGGTGACCAGGATTTACGGGGCCGGTCAGGATGATCTCGCGCAGGCCGCCAATGCGCTGGTGGCGGGTGGCGTAGTCGCCGTGCCTTCGGAAACCGTTTATGGCCTCGCCGCGAATGCTCTCGACCCATCGGCCTGCCGGAAAATTTTCAGCCTCAAGGGCCGCCCTCTGATCGACCCTCTCATTGTTCATGTCCATGCCCTGGAGGGGGCCAAAACCCTGGCCGTCTGGAATGGGTTCGCGGATCGGTTGGCGGAAGCTTTTTGGCCCGGGCCGCTGACTTTCGTTTTGCCCAAAAAAAGTCTCGTTCCGCCCATTGTGACGGCGGGACTGGATACTGTCGCGGTGCGTATGCCGCGTCATCCTTTGTTTCGTAAATTGTTGTTATGCTGCAACTTACCACTTGCGGCCCCCAGCGCCAATCCTTTCGGTTACCTCAGTCCGACCCGTCCCGGGCATGTTCTCGATTCCTTTGGCAGCGAATTGGAGCATTTGGTCGATGGAGGGGCTTGCGAAATCGGGCTGGAATCGACCGTGGTCGATCTATGCGGCGGGGGTGGGGACGGGCCATTGCCAGTGGTTTTGCGCCTTGGGGCGATCGCGAGCCGTTCGATTTCGGACGTTCTTGGCGTTGAGGTTGTTGAGAAACCGCAAATCCTTCCCGCCGGGATTGAAAATGAGAAAAAGGGGATGATTTCTCCCGGTTTGCTGCACAAGCATTACAGCCCACGGACTGCCATAGCCATAGCCGGGGCCGGGGCCGGGTGGCATGAGGAATTGCGGATCGCGAAGGGATCGGGCCGAGGCCGAGACCAAGACCAAAAACGGATAGCTTTTATCGCATTTCAAAAACCGGAAGCGGGGGATGTTTCCGGTTTGGACGAGGTTTTTTGGCTGACCGAAAGCGGGGAACTGGAGGAGGCGGCGCGGAATCTTTTTCACCTTCTGCATGTGGTCGATGATTTGAATTTCGACCGGATTTTGATTGAAGCGGCACCCGAAGGCGGCCTCGGTTCGGTCATCAATGAACGGCTGCGGCGGGCCACGGGGAGTTGAGTCAATCAACTCAATTTTGGTCCGTTTTTACTCTTAGGCATCTGGAATCGCTACTGCCGGGAGAATAGTCGAGGCCCAAAGGCCCAGCCCGAAAATCCACGCGATGGCAGCATAATCGAGGTGCGAAATTCGCTCCTGGGGAAGCAAATCCGCGGTAATGCGGGAAGCCACAGCCAATAAAATGAGGAACAAAATGATCCAGGCCAGAGGCATTCTCTGGCGCAGCCGATGGCCCTGGCCGCTGTGTCCCAAAATCACGCGGCTGGCCACCCCGATAACGATCAAGGAAAAGGCTCCGATAAAAAGGAGGTGGTCCCAGGTGACCCGGTAAGCGGGCAAAAAAAACGTCAATATAAGCCAAATCGTCAAACTGAGCATACCGGCCTGCAACAGGCGGGCCAAACTTCCCGAAGTTTTAGACGAAAATCGAAGAGGAATTTCCATTATGAGGTAATAAACAACCGCGGCCAGGCGGACACAACTTCCCACCCAACCCCAACCGAATCCCTCGAGCAAATAGGAAAGCGCAATGGTTAGGGCAACCAGTCCGGCCAGCCATGCCTTGGCCCTCCAGGCGGCGTTGGGCGCGCGGCTTTGGGGAAAATCCTGGCGGTTGGGAAGACTCCCGAAACCGGGAAAGATAAAAGGAGCGATTCCCAGAATGGGACATAAAATAAAACCCTCGTAAAGAAATAATTGAGCCACCCGGTGAAGGGTTAAGCCGATCCCGAAAAAATCGTTTAAGAGAAAGATAACACATGCGCCCAAAGCCATCGAAAAACCGCCCATGGCCAGGATAATTCCGGGAGGCGGCATATCTTTGCGTTTCTTGAATCTTTTAAACAAAAGTATCCTCAAATATACAAGCGTAAGGAGGAAAGCGGCATCACCATAAACGAGCATACCGCTAACATATAAAACACAGGTGGATGCGTGTAATAAAAGCAAATAAACAACCTCTTTATTTTTCAATCGTGGAGCGCTTAAGAACCGTGGAACCGCAGTGCTTAAAAAACCAATGACGAATGCGCCAAAAAATCCGGCCGACATCAAGCGGGCATGAATGAAGCCGGGGTAGAAATTTATCACTTCCCAGTTTATCACTTCCCAGTGAAACAAAGGCCACAAAGCGACCCCTAATCAAGCCACCCCAACGCCGATGGGGAAAAACAATCGAAACGGCTCGTGCAGAGCCATTTGAAAATATATTTTTTATGTACTTGAATCATGGTTGGTTATAATTGAATTAATTGATCCATTAGTTTCATATATTCAACCCCGGATTCGGGAGGCATGATAGAGATATATTTTAACCACGGATTACACGGATGAATAAAGTGATATTCAAGAGCTATTTAGCACGTTATCTGTGTTTAACCGCGTAATCTGCGGTTGAATAAATATGAGTCCATTATGAAGTCTCCCGCAGAGACAGAGGGACACGGATTTAAATAACTATCCGGCTCGAAAACCCAAATTTTGTTAAAGGCAAAATAATTTGTTGCTCTAAATTTTATTTGCGCTTATCAGCGTCATTTGTGATTAAATATTTTGGACTAGATCGTTTTATTATTAAATAGTTAATTCGTATTGTTAATTTCGCAATTAAACAGTGATAATTTTACATGTTCGCATTTGTTTATCAAATGCCAGGTAGTGTTGTTGTTAAGTTGACGAATTATCAGAGGTCGATTTATTTTAGCTATGGGTTATGGGCGTTTTACTCGAAGACGCCTTGGCTGGGGGTGAAGAGGGGTTGGGTCCAAGCGTGGGTTCCGTTGCTGGAGGCTACTTTGGCGCGGATGTAGAGGTCTTCGGGTTGGAGTTGGTAGGAGGGTTCGAGGGATTCATCGATTTTGAGAATTTTGCCTCCTTGTCCGATAAAATAAGTGCGGTAATGGGCGGCGTTTTGGCTTTTTCCGGGCTCGCTGAATTCTTCCTGTTTTATTTTTAGGCGGAGGGAATTTTCCGTCATGGAGACATCGTCGAGTTGGACACCGGTGGAGGCGTAAAAATGGCCCGCGCGCATGGCTTCGATGAGGGCTTTTCGGGACAATTCATGCGCGCGCACGACGATCCACCCGCGACCGGGATTGGAGAGGTGGCGGCCCCATTCCTTGAAGGCGTGGGCGTCGTCCGTGGCCACGCCATAGTAGATGCGGCCGCGGCTGAGGAGGTCGTCCCAGAGTTCTTCCAGGCTGGGTTGTTGGCCGCCGCCGTAAACATTGACCGCGGGGTGGCCGTTAAAGATTTCGAAGTGGCGCAGGCGTTTCATGGAGTAGAGGTCGTCTGCGGTGAGGGACCAGTAGAAATTGGGGTGGTTGACGTGGGGGAAGCCGCCGGCGTCGTGCACCTCGTCGATGGTTATTTGCATCAGGTGGCGAACAGAATCCCCTTCGAGCGAGCCGATGGTTCTGTTTGTGCCGATGCCGTTAACATGGATGACGTGGCGGCGCTCCTGGATGGTGATGGAGTTGGATACTTCTTCTCCGGGGACGAGGAGGAATGGTTTTTTTTCCTCTTTCTTAATGAGGCGGTCTATTTCTTGTTGGAGGATGCCGATGTTGGCGAGGTAGTTGTGGTCGCTGATAACGAGGAAATCGTAATCGTGCTGGCGGTACCATTGGGCCACCTCTCCGGGTGTGCTGTCGCCGCCCCGGTTGTTGGAATGGGTGTGGGTGTTGCCTTTAAACCACTGGAGTTGAAGGTCCTGGTCTTGCATTTGGCCTGGTTCCGGCTCCGCCTGGGCCGTGGCCGTGGCCGTGGTCCCCGCCAGAAGGATTGCGAGGGTGAGGGTTTTATTGAGGATGGTATTGATAATGGTAGGCCGCATGATTAATTGAGGTTTTTTTTAAGATTCGTATGTATGTGTGCTTTCTGATGGAATGGAATCCTGATTGCATGGCGGGACGCTGTAAACGCCGAATTTGGAGGGGTTTTGTTTCGATTAAATCCAAATTTTGGTAGTGTATTAAGTAGGAATGGTGGCTAATTCTTGATTATATTGATGAATGAAAAGTCTCAGACAGGTTTCATGCATACTCTTAAGCTTGGAAAAGGAGAGGGTTTTGCGTGTGAAACGACCCAGTCGTTGGCGCAGGGTATTGTTCCATCGTTCCACATGGGCCGTTTCACCGGTTTCTTTTCCCACGGATCGGTTATGAGGAAAGACTTCATCATAAGTGGACCAAAAGTCGCTGTAGGTGGCACATCTTTTGTAGGCCCGTGGCAGGCGCTCGTAAAGTTCCCGGCAACGATACCAATCCCGAGGCCCAATGGCATAGGAGAGGATTTGACGGGTGCGTCGGCAAAGAGCGATCCAAACCCATTGGGCATCGCTCTTGCGCCCCACAAAAGACCACAGTTCGTCCAGTTCAATGACATCATGACGGCGGGCCGCAAGAATCGTGCTTTTGAGCGATCGCAGCGATTGTCGTTTTTTTTAACCAACTCAAAACGGTGTTGGGACTCACCCCGAAGGCGCGCTGTAAACCGCGTAGACTGCTGCGTTCCTGATAGACTCGAAGGATCATTTCTTTTTGCTCTTCGGTGTATTTCACTGTGGGGTTTTCTCGGCTTTGTTTACCACAATCATGGCAGCGGTAGCGCTGTTTATGGTTGGGCGTCTTGCCAAATTTAATGATATTTTCACTTCCACAGTGCCGACAATTAATAATTTTAGTAACCATGCACTAAGAATAAACTGCCTAACGCTATTTGTACAGCTAAAAATACAAAATAACATTCTTTTTTTATACACTACCACTCTGCACAATATGAATGGTGATTTGGTGGTCGGTTTTTCAGAAATTTCCCAAGATGCACCCACTTCCATAACCAACCTCAATGGCGACACCGTCGTGAGCATTCCAGCGAACACTCGGGCCAATCTCAAAATGAAATCGCTCAATAGCGATATCCGCACAAATCTCGACATTGAATACGATACTCAAAAGCGGGACCGCCACGCCCACACCTTTAAATTCGGACCGCGAACCGTCAGCGGGAAATTGAACGGTGGCGGAGTCCTCATTTCACTCGAATCCATCAACGGAGGTATCGTTCTCAAAAAAAAATCGTGACAGCGAGTCCAAACTTTCTCCCAACCCACCTAAACCTCCCGAACCTCCAAAAAATTAACGAAAACAACATTCTCCCGGCGATATTGAGGAAATTGAGGAATTAAACAAAAGCCGGGGTGAAAGTCCCCGGAGGGCCTGCCAAATATTTTTCCGCATAAGTAATAAATTCATTGGTTTTTCCCGATTTCGTCCGAAAGAAGAAGAAACCAGGTTTTTAAAGAAATGTCGGAAAATACAACTCCAGACTCGTTTCGGGGCCGGGTAAAAGGATGGCCGAGGATACTTTTTTGGGCTATCCTTGGGCTCCCTCTATTGGCAGGAATCTGCGGGTGCTCGAAATTTGCCAGCAACCAAATCAACGCAAGTTTCAAAACCGGCGGAACCGTCCTGCAAATCGAAAATACGGGCAACTGGGATTGGCCGCATCTAGTCGTAAAACTAAATCGATACAGCGAAGAAGGGCCTTTTATATTGGCTATTGACAAGCCCTTGCCCATCGGTGAAAGCGTAAATGTAGCGCTGGCAAGCTTTCGCAATGCGGATGGCCGCCGATTCATTCCCGCTGAAATCAAAGTGGAAATAATCTCTCTGCTGATAGCGTCTGAGGATCGGACATTCCGCTTCAATTAAGCCCGGCGCGGCTTTTCTTAAGGATCGATTCAAGAAAGCAGGCACATTAGGAAAAAAGTTGGCTTGTAAGGAACGCGTTTTATTTGATATGACAACGACCATGGGCAAACAAATCGTTTTCAAACCGGGGCAGGTTCTTATCAAGGAGGGCGTTATGGGCAATGGTTTCTATATCCTAAGAAGCGGCCGCCTGGAGGTTTACAAGAACAAGGTGCGCATTGCCGAAATCAACCGGCCAGATACCATCTTTGGTGAAATGAGCGATCTCCTGAATAAACCGCGAACCTGTAACATTGTCGCGAAAACGAAAAGCACGGTGGAACACATCGCCGACGGCATCGATGAAACGGTGAAGAAAAATCCGGACCTAACAAAACAAATCCTTCGCGACCTGGCGAATCGTCTCGAGCAAACCACGAAAAAACTGGCGGACTCGGAAAGAAATCTACTCTGGACCGTCAAGGAGCCGAAAAAAAAAGCATTAAAGCGATAGCGCTTAAATCTTAAGCTCGGATGCGGTGGCACGGGTTTGCCGATTAGCAACAGAGTTTCTTTCATTTCAATTCTGCCAGCAGGCGGGCTAATTTCTCTCTTTTCCCCCTGCTTTCTTCCAATTGTTTGCGGGCCCCATCGACAATATGGGCGGGGGCATTGTGGAGAAACTTTTCGTTGCGGAGCTTGTTTTCACCGATCGCCACTACTTTTTCCAGCTTGGCCAATTCCCGCTCCAGCCGGTCCCTTTCGGCGGAAATGTCGAGGGCGCTGGAGAGGTCCAGATAAAGTGTCCCCAACGAAGTGACGGCGGCGGGCGATCCCTGCGGCTTCGATTCGGTATAAACCAGCTCGCTGGCGCCGGCCAGAATCTTGATAAGGGTGGCGTGCGATTCCACAAAATCCCGCTGCGAATGCGAAACCGTGTAAAAAAAAGTGGCATCCTTTGCATTGGCCACCCCGTATTCGGCTTTTAAGGTGCGCGCCTTCATCACGAAAATTTGCAGATCGAGTATCCTCGCGGCTGCTTCGCCATCAATGTTCAAACCGTCGATCTCGATCCATTTTTTGAGTTCATTTTCATCGCCGACGCATGGATTTTCTGTGTCCTGCAGTAATACGCCCTCGGCGCTTGCGTAGCCGAGGTCTTTCCATAGCTCCTCTGCGATGTGCGGGCAAATCGGCTCCAGCAGCAATAGAACCTGCCGTAGAACCAAGTCCTGAATGGCCAGGCAATTACCGCGCAATCGCTCATCCCGTAATTTGCTTTTGGAAATCTCCACATACCAATCGCAAAAATCGCCCCAGAAAAACTCATAAATCACTCCCGGCAATCGCTCGATCAAGTAGGCGTCGAAGAACGATTTAACCTGTTGGGTGGCCTCCAGGAGGCGGCTTAATATCCAGTGGTCGTACTCGTCGAATTGTTCCTTTTCGAGGCGGGCGCAGATGGCTCCAAGGCTCGAATTATCGGCCATCGGCCCGGAGATTTGGCGAAACCGGGCGGCATTCCAAAGCTTATTGCAAAAATTCCGGCCCATCTGCACACGGTCTTCATTGAATAGGATATCCTGCCCCGTGGGCGCTATGTTGACGATGCCGAACCGCAATCCGTCCGCCCCGAACTTATTAATCAAATCGAGCGGATCGGGCGAATTGTCCAGGGTTTTGGACATTTTACGGCCTTTGGAGTCCCGGATCAACCCGTGAATGTAAACGTTGCGGAACGGGATGCGCTCCCGGATTTCCTCATCGCTCAATGTCGTTTTTTCCGCTCCGTGTAACTCCAGGCCGGCCATTATCATGCGGGCAACCCAGAAAAATATGATGTCGCAACCGGTCACCAGGACCCTCGTTGGGTAAAAGTAATCGAGGTCTCGCTTTTCTTCCGCATTCGGCTCCGGCCAGCCGAAATTGGCCAGGGGCCAGAGATTGGAGGAGGCCCAGGTATCGAGGACATCCTCGTCCTGCTCCCAATTTTCCGGGTCGGGCGGGCCGTCCACCGAAACATGCCAATTCGCCTCGTCGGCCCGGTCCGCCCCTTTTTTGTACCAGACCGGAATGCGGTGCCCCCACCAGAGTTGGCGGCTGATGCACCAATCGTTGATATGGTTGAGCCAGTGCAAATAAACGTTTTCCCATCTTTTGGGATGAAATTTGATAATGCCCTTCAAAACCGCGGTCTTGGCTTCTTCCACTTTGGGGTAACGCATGAACCACTGCTCGGAGAGTCGCGGCTCCACCGGCACATTGGCCCTTTGGGAAAACCCGATCCGGTTTTCGTAGGCCTTTTCCTCCACCAGCAAGCCCATCTCGCTCAGTTTCTTGGCAGCCATTTTGCGGGCCGCAAAACGCTCGACTCCATCGAAATCCGCGCCCGCATTGGCATTCAGTGTGCCGTCCGGGTTAAAAACATCGATGGCGGGCAGCCCGTGCCGTTGCCCGATTTCAAAATCCGCTTTGTCATGGGCGGGAGTCACCTTGAGCACCCCCGTGCCGAATTCGCGGTCGATATAATCGTCGGCCACGATGGGGATTTTCGCCTTAGGGAAAGGCCGCCAGCAATGCAGGCCGACGAGGTCCTTGTAGCGATCATCCTCCGGGTGCACGGCCACCCCGGTGTCCCCCATTAAGGTTTCCGGCCGGGTGGTGGCGATTTCTAAAAAATCCCCCGGCTTTTCCACGATCTCGTAACGCATTTTATAAAGGATGCCATTTTGCGGCCGCACCTCCACCTCCTCATCGCTGAGGGCTGTCAGGCTGGCCGGGCACCAGTTGATCATGCGCTTGCCGCGGTAAATGTAGCCGCGCTCATAGAGTTTCACAAAAGCCGTCAGGACCGACCGGGCGTAAGCGGGATCGAGGGTAAACGAAGTGCGGTCCCAATCACAGGAAGCGCCTAGTTGCTTGAGCTGATTAAGAATAATTTCCCCTTTTTCCTGGCGGAACTTCCACACCCTTTGCACGAAAGCCTCGCGCCCGAGCCCATGCCGGGATTTCCCCTCCTTCCTCAATTCCTGCTCGACCCTGGTTTGGGTGGCGATGCCCGCATGATCGGTCCCCGGATACCAAAGGGCCCCCTTCCCCTCCAAACGCGCCCGCCGGATGAAGATATCCTGCAAAGTATTATCCAGAATATGGCCCATGTGGAGCATACCCGTGACATTGGGCGGAGGAATCATGATGCAATAAGCCTCCTCCTTATTCCCCGTGCGCCGCCCGGCAAAAGCCTTGCCCTCGAGCCAGGTTTGATACCACCTCGACTCTACCGTCTTGGGATCATAAACTTTAGAAATCTGCGACATCTGCCAATTTTAACCCAATAATTTTACTGAAAATGAGGCTAATTGATTCTCCAATTTTTAACCACGGATTACACCGATGAGCACGGATAATTTGTTAAATAGCATTAGAAAGCCGCATTCTATATAGTATCTGCGGTTATCTGCGAAATCTGCGGTTTTATAAAACATGATGATTAAAAAAGATATGAATTGATATAAAGCGCCCCAGCCAAAGAGCTTGCCACCCGGAGTCAAAGCAAAAACCTCTCATTCACCGAGGCGAGTCAACCCCAACTCAGGCAACCGCCGCCACCATACCACAAAAACCAAAAAAAGTAAATAGATAGGTTGGCTGCGTTTGATGCGTTTGATTAAACTTCAAAAAAAACCAAAAAAACCACCAAATTGCGCCAAAATGTCCCACTAAAATCACATCTCTCATCCTAAATCCCGCATCCTGCATCCAGAATCCCCCATCCATGTCATCTGTGGTTGAAAAATAAGCTATTAATTACGAAATGCCGACAAATTCTCTTCCCCGCCAAATAATTACAAAATTACTTGCAAAATTCGGTCAAAATTTTATCGTCCGCAATCAGAGGCTATGTAGACGCTGCCTACAACATGTTAGGCGTCAAAACATCAGATATACAATGAACCAAAATTATGCATTAGATATAAGGCCATACGGCGGCACTGAAATATGGGATGCCCTATCTGCATACCATGATGAATATCGAATGGTTTCAGGTCTATGCGGGAGATCTCTTCTTACGTCAGATGTATGTGTGCGACTTAAATATTATCCATTTACCAAGGTACCTATGCCATATGCAAGCATCAACTTAATTAATCTGGCAATAGAGCAGTCATTGATCGTAATGTTTGACAGAATTGTTCTCGAAGATGCTGTGGATGGTCCATGGAAAGGTATAGATGAATATCGCTCATTAGTTGCAAATGGTTGTTGGCTTGTACCAAAGCTAGAAACGAAAGTCCTTTCTCCAGTGCCATTATATGAAGATATATTTCTTGGTACCACAATAAATAAAATACGCCCTGGAAAAAGGCGTATAGTTTTATCCTTCTCAATAATTTGTCCTAACTATATATCATCTTGCGGTTTGGCGGTTTTTGAGAAAAATGGAATATTTTTAAGGCGAGTTATACGATGAGTTTATTTTCTGATGTCATAGATCGCACATTACCAGATGACGCCTCCACCGTGGTAGCTTTTTTTCCCGCGGTACCAATAACTAGAGGCTGTCCCAAAAACCCGAATTTTGCGAATTGAGATATTCGACTCCGAACTGTAAGGGAACGTAAGTCATTCAATTCCGTCAAAAACGCTGTATAAGGCCTCTATTCGTTATAA
>CBDDCJ010000011.1:0-36918 GCA_965226205.1 Opitutales bacterium
CCTGTCAAACTTGGACAGAAAATCCTCAAGACCGGTTATGTCCCAGTTTGCCAAGATTTTATCGACGCCAGGGTTTGGCGGATGTTGTGATGTTTACCATCTTGGGGCGGTTACTCTCAGTTTCGATTCCCGGAAATCGACGGATATCATTAAGAGGCAACCCGACTTTGAATTTATCATGAGCCTGTTCAATGAGACGGTCCGCGTTGGTTTGTCCTAGAAGTTCCAGATCTGATTTCGCTTGGCGAACCCATAACCTAAAGTTTCGTTCCAGACCCAACTCACGTCCTTTCCGCGTGTTCCATTTGTCGGCGAAATCTTCCTTGGGATTTACCGGATTAGCAATTCGGGGACTAAAGGGCTGGATGAAACCTTCCATCCGGGACAGGATTCCCTTGAGGGTCTCGTAGATGTCGCTTTCTCCCTTATAGGCACGGCCCGCAAGAGTGGTAAGGATCACTGAGATGGGTTTCACTTCTGAGTTCTTTTCAAACATCACATCACGATGCCGCTTTAAAAACTGAACGCCTTGCTGAAGAGGGGTCTTCCAGCGATGGGTGGGCAGATCGTCAATCTTTGCGGCCAAAGAGACTATTCGACCTTCGAACATAACTTGGTCCGCTAGCCCATCTTCGACAGTTCAAAAAGTTAAAGGGCTTATCTATGCGGATTCGGGATTAATTTTTGCCGTTAGTCTGCACTACATTCTGGATGATTTTGGGGCGGGTGGGCAGTTTTAGGCCCATTTTCTTGAGGAGGTCGGCACAGAGTTTTTCCGGTTTGCCTACCAGCCGTAAACGCGCTTCGCGTCCCCCTCGCAGCGGTGCCACCACGTCCATTGAGCGTAGATTCTCCAGTTCGTGCAACACTTGCCGCGCACAGGTGCCGAGGCCTTTGGCCTGCAGCCAGCTTTTCAGGGCGCGCCACATCGCCAGAGCCAGAAAACAGATCAGAATGTGCGCTTGCACACGCTTTTCTTTGTGGTGATAGACCGGCCGCAGCCCCAAGTCGCTTTTGGCGCAACGAAAGGCTGCCTCGGCCTGTGTCAGTTGTATATACCACCGCCACAGCTTTTGTGGGTCTTCCTCCTGGCAGTTGGTTCGCAGCAGATAGGTCCCGTGGGCCAGTTGGGCCCAATCGGCTTTGCTCTCGTCTTCGGTGATTTGCAATGCGCAGGCCCGTCCGGCGGCGTCGATTTGCACTTCTACGGTGAATATTTTTTCGGCCAGGGTGTGGCGGCCCAGCCAGCGGTCGATGCGGCGTTCAACCGGATCGAGTTTCTGCCCTCGCCGACGCAAACTCAGGTCGATCTGGTCGAGCTTTTTGCGCAAACGCTCTTTTTGCTTGCTCAGCATGGCGGCTTCTTTTTGACCCCGTCCCTGGCTGCGGCAAAGCACATATTGCTCGATCTGGGGGCAGTCGGGATGTTTCACCAGTTTGACCTCCACCCCCGCCCGCACCTCGCTCCAATCGTCTTGCTCGAGCAGATCGAGGGCAAAGTTTTTAAGATGGCTCTTGGGCGTGCCCACGATGTAACGGGCCCCTTTGCCGCGCAGGTATTCGAGGTTGGCCTCGCTCACCATGCCGCGGTCCAACACCCAGATGCGATCGGCCACCCCGTAATGCGATTCCATCAACTCGACCCTCTCCTGCACCGTGGTCACATCGGCGCGGTTGCCGTCGAAAACCTCATAGGCCAGGGGCAGCCCTTCGGGCGTCACCACCAGTCCAAGACATACCTGCTTGCAATCCGGCCGCTGGTCCCGGCTGTAGCCGCGCTGGGCCTGGGCATTGCCCTCGCACCGGCCCTCAAAATAGGTGCTCGTTATGTCGTATAAAAGAAACTCGAAACGCGTCCCAAACCAGCTTTCATAGCGTCCTTTAAGATGACTGAACAGTTCCCGGCGCAAGGGCAAGACACGATCCAGTCCGCGATACAAACGGTTGTCATAGACCTCATCCACATCCACCGCCATCAAATCCTCCAGCGCCGTCGAGCCATACCAGCGCTCGGCCAGAGCCAGCTCCGAGGCCTGTTCGCAAAAACGCCCCAGCGCCAGAATCGAGGCCACCTGGGCCCAGCCCACCGACTCCCGGCCCGGCGGCAAATGCTCCTCGAAGAAACGATGCAGCTCCAGCCGCCGCCACAGCGCCAGAGCCACATACACTTTGCCAAATTGACGCACCCGCTCCACCCGTATCCGACCCAGATTCACCTGCGCCCACAACGGAGCCTCCGGTTTATCCTCGGCAAATAAATCCAACTGCTCGGCCCCCGCAGCCTCATCATCGCCATCGAGGAGCCGACCGATCTGCTCCCAACCCAACCGCTCATCCTCATCGAGCCCCGGCTCCTTGCCAATGTGGGCCACGATGCGCTGGCGCGGCCCCTTGGCTGTGCGCACCGACTCCACCAGCGTCCAGTAATCATAATCCTGGCCCTTCTTACGACGACGATGGCGACGCAAATACATCAACACCGACCCTGCACTACTTCTCCGAAAAGGCAATAGAGTGGTCTGCACTACACGGCATATTCACACCCCAACCCTGACAACCATGCGCCCTACAGCACGAAAAGCCCTAAAAATAATCGATTTACCCCCCCAACTGTCGAACTCAGGCTAGCTTCATTCGAGATTCAAACCAACAGGCAAAACCCTCGGGATTGCTGATAAGCCAGTCCTCGGAGAAGACTCTGAAGCTCGGTTTCCGATCATCTGTGATAGAGATGCTCAACTCGGCAATACTGTTGGCCAAACTTTCGTAAAGGCCGACATCGAGCATCCGTTGCCGGACTTTGGCTACTTCT
Organism: Opitutales bacterium; assembly: GCA_965226205.1. Classification (GTDB taxonomy): domain Bacteria; phylum Verrucomicrobiota; class Verrucomicrobiia; order Opitutales; family UBA2987; genus JAJFLU01. The sequence continues at coordinate 2,813 of CBDDCJ010000011.1, forward strand.
GTAGCGTCCTGTGGAATGCAAGGAATGATATCCATATGGAATCCAATCTGATCCTGATAATCCAACGTCCAGCAACGGTGTTTCGCCTCCAAAGGTGATTGGATATGACGGGCATTGCGATAATTTTCAAGGTCTGCGCCAATTAGTTTTTTGAGTTGCTCCTGGGTAGAGGTCTGCATGGTGATGCCGTTCATTAGATTGCAAGCGATGTCGAGGTCGAACTGTTCCTCCTTATTTATTGGACGGGTTACCAATCCAAGGCGAAATGAACCCTGAGGAAAAATATGAGGGTCGTACCCAGCGCTCTTAGCATTTTCACTATCACAAAACCAAGTTGCTAGATCACTGTAACGTCCTGCGGCGGCATCATAAGCGGAATCCGGGATGTCAATGGATTCGGCTATTTTCAGGACAATTGCCCGTTTGAGTTCTTCATTATTCATATTTGTTTGTTGTTCGGATTGTTAATGTTTTTGTGAAACCACCTTTTTTGCGGTTTTCATCGAAAATGTCCCAAGGCATATCGGATTTTGGCATCCGCACACGACCAAGCTCAACTGAGAAGGCTACACCCATTGCTGGAAATATAGCCAATGGGTTATTGTTTCCATGCGCTGCGGAAATCTCGGAAATAGCCTTTCTTACTGTTTCCCGAAATAAGATGAGTTGGTTTCGTGACTTCAGAAAATCGTTGTGGGGTTCCTCTATAGTTATCTCCCAGATCGCAACTTTCTTCCCCAAAATCTGGTGAACACGATCGTGGCTGATCCGACCCGAGAGTGAAAGCAGTAGTGCTGGGGCATAATCGAATTTAATAGGCCGATTTAAGATAAATACTGTTTCCTCACATTTCTTGAGCCATTTCCAAGTGGGAGGTTCTCGTCGACGTTGATAAACTTCGGTGGGAGCGAGGTCAGTAAAAAGACTCCCTAGCAGGATGAGAAGAGGCTGGGGAGCAATCGCAAAAATTGAAAAATGACATGGTATGTTTTCTTCAATCAGTGGACGGATTTTCCTTTCGAAAACTCGTTGCAAATGCCGTTCTCCTGTGACCCAAAACCCTGGGACATCATCTTCGTCCGCCACAATCATCGAAAGATTTACCGCTCTTTCATGCACTGGATACCATTCAGGGAGCATCGCATCGAATATTTCAGATTGGCTAATGAGGGGCAGATTCTCTCCAATAGGCGCAATGAAAGTGACCGCGTGAGATCGCTTGCTAATCCGTATACTTGTGAGGAACTCGACTCGTTCTTCATGCTTTCGCTTGAATTCCAGGAGTAATTCCGAGAAATATAGCTTTCCTTCTCTATCGGCATCAATGAGCTTGTGGCACTCACGGCAAATAAGGAGCAAATTTTCTGGGTCGTTAATTCCCGATGGATCCTGTTGAAATGGGCCTTGTCCTCGTGGGCCACCTTTGGAAAATGACCAGACATGTGCCATTTCCCCAATATTGACCCGCTCTTGAGTCACTGAAGACCGCAACAGCGATTTGTTGCAGTCATCGAATGCACAGCGACCAGCCGACCGGGCGTAGAGCACCCTTTCGACTTCAGACTTGATTTTTCGTTTTACTTCTTTCGGCTTGCACATGATAGATTTCCTTTATGTTACCTTGTGGACTGTAGAACCCCATTGTTTCATAAATATTGAGTAAAAACCTTCTGAATGCGGCATAAACAACCATAATAACGCTCTATCAATCCATTTTTGTATCTTCACTTTTTGTGAAGTTCAGCAATATACCTTTTTTGCACGTTAGTCCCTTTGTTTATGCGGATCACAGTCTTGAATCTGATTGAATTTATGAAACAATGGGGTAGAACGCAGTTTCCGCCGCATTTTTTGAAATAAAAAATAAATTCCGGCAGGTTCAGGAAGGTTTAGTCCCGAGTATTGTATGGAAGTACAAACCATGTCATTCTTTGATTAGAGAATAACTTGCCCCCGATCCGGCTTTTCTTAGAGTCTACTTTCGAATGCGTGATCCTATCCCCGATTTCGAACAGTTATTTGCTGGAGACGGCGGTTTTGAGGTTGTATTTAGGAAGCTGCTCATTCTCGCCACCGAGAAACTGGCGGCGGCACGTATTTCAGCGGGAAATGTAGGAGAACTTGCGCGCCTTACTGTAAACGAAGTAGTTTGTTTGGCCCTGGAACGCCTAATAAATGAGGGAAACAAAGGAAAGCGACCTTACTTTGAAATGGACGGGGAAAACTGGACAGTGGAATAAGGTGGTCTTGAACCACTAAATTTGCTAACCTATGAATGTTATTAAATCACGAAAGAGAAGACAATACAGTGCTGAGTTTAAAGCCCGAGTGGCCCTGGAAGCCATCAGGGGCGCTCATACCATCAACGAGATCGCCGGTCGTTTTGAGGTGCATCCCAACCAGGTGACCCAATGGAAGAAGCAGCTTTTGCAGGGAGCAACGGAGCTGTTTTCGCGCCAGCGGCAGACTCTCAGCAAGGACAACGAGACGGAAAAAGATCACCTTTACCAGGAGATTGGAAAGCTGAAAGTAGAATGCGATTGGCTAAAAAAAAAGTCTGAACAACTCGGTTGGTGAGAGGCGCAAGATGGTGCAACCACTTCAAGGAAAAATCAGTATCGGCAGGCAATGTCAGTTGCTGGGGCTGGCCCGCGGCAGCTATTACTATCGGGCCCGTGCCCAGTGCGAGCAGAACGTTCTCTACATGCATCGCATGGATGAGCTCTACACCCAATATCCGTTTTTTGGTTCTCGCCGGATGACCCAGTGGCTGCGTCGAGAGGGCCATGCAGTGGGACGAGGCCGCATCCAGCGGCTCATGCGCCAAATGGGCCTGGAGGCTATTTATCCGCGTCGAAACTTGAGCCAGGGGCACCGGCAGCACCGCATTTTCCCTTATCTGCTGCGGGGTTTGGCGGTCGAGCGGCCCGACCAGGTATGGTGCAGCGACATCACTTACCTGCGGCTGAGCCGAGGATTCCTTTTCTTGACCGTGGTGTTGGACTGGTTCAGCCGCTACGTGTTGAGCTGGCAGCTTTCCAACACCCTGGAGAGCCGCTTCTGTGTGCTCGCCCTGGAGGAAGCTCTGAGGCGGGCCCAACCTCAAATCTTCAACACCGATCAAGGCAGCCAGTTTACCGGCAGCGAGTTCACCTCGGTGCTGGGGCAAGCCGGGGTGCGCATCAGCATGGACGGGCGTGGCCGCTACCTGGACAACATATTTGTTGAACGCTTTTGGAGAACCCTCAAGTATGAAGACATTTACCTGCGCGAATACGCCACGGCAAAGGAAGCCAGCGAAGGGATAGCCCGCTACCTGGACTTCTACAACCACCTGCGCCCCCACCAAGCCCTGGGCTACCGGACCCCGGCCGAAGTCCATGCAATCGGAGCAAAACCAACCTCCCCGCCAATACAGCTTGCGGGCACCTGCGTGCCCGTCTTTGGCTAAGGACAAAATATATTTTTAAAAAATAATATGAACACGATTTCCACCTTAATCCCACGTCAAAATTGTCCAAACAACCCCGTCCACTTCAGTTCGCACTTCGTGACTACATCAGGAATCACATTCGAACTCTTGAAAAATCACCAAAAGTGCGTATCGAAACCACCGTCGGAAGTGATGATGAAATGTGGTCTGTTTATTGGCAAGGAGTTGAAGATACTGCAACCGAAGATCCCGCCCTTGCCGCCGAAACGCGGGAGAAAGAGAAGACGTCGATTGAAATTTTCGACCGTCTCAAAGAACATTTTTCCGATAAGGAAGAGGAGTTGAGCATCATCGACGCTTTCGAGAATCAATTTTACAAGCGCAGTGAAGTTTGTGAACTCACCGGTATGAATCCCAAGGTTTTCGACCGAGCCAAGAAACGAATTCAACGCGCAGCTTCTAAATTAATTAAGAAAAAGGAAGCCTTAAAAAATGGCAAATAACGAAAAATTAATGGCAGAAAAAACACGAACGCTCCATGCTCTTTTGACAAGTGAATCTTTGGAAGCATCTGAATCGAAAGAGACGATCGAAGAGCTGAATTCCATGTTAACTGAGATGGGGCTCCACATCGAGGAAGTAAATGCGTCGATTGAGTTTATTCGCAAAAAGTTTGCAGGAAAATGGGCAATGAAACAGGCCTGTATGCGCCGCCGGGGGAGGCAAGACAGGAAGACTACTGATGTTATCCAATTTCCCGATACTCGAAAAGAAATAGAAGCTGAGATTTTCAATCTACAGGAGGAACTGAGTTCAGAATTTGCAACAGCGGCCCGCAGAACCTGCGAAGCTGATGATCAAGAATTGCGGTTAATATTGAAAGATCTTCGGCCGTTGAAGCAGAAGCGGGACAACAAAGGTGAAACCGAAAATTAATTGGATTAGGATTCAGAAGATCGCTTATAAATTGAGGGAAGATCTAGGAATAGAAGAACCCTCGGATCTCCTTCTAATGGATGTTGCGGAGTATTTGGGTATTGAGGTAGAAATTAGTGACCTGGTCAACTACGAGGCCTACTTGATGCGCTACGGAAATGAGGGTATTATTCGCTTGAAAGCTGGCAGCAATCCTAATCGACAACGTTTCTCTCTGGCCCATGAAATTGGGCACTGGCTACTGCACCCTCGATTGACACAAAAGTTCAGTGTCGCCTCAGACATGGTGGATTACCATGAATCAAAAGAAGAAATTGAAGCGAATCTCTTCGCAACCGAGTTGCTTGTGCCAAAAATATGTATTCCAGGACGCATCATTAAAGGAGACCCTAACTTTGCTTTCGCCGAACAAATTGCTAAAATATGTGGTGTGAGCTTAATGTGCGCAGTACGACGATTGGCAGAAATCTCCCATCATCCTGTCATATTGGTCGTATCGTCCATGCGAGACAGGGCAACTCTATGGACCTGCCAAAGCGACGCAAGCAGGAGGTTTTTTATTTACCCTGGCACAAAACTGCCTGAAAATTCTCAAACAGCGGAATGCCTCAATCATGGGATAGCCCTTTGCGACCCGGAAGATATTGAAGGCGAAACATGGTTCCCCAACGAAGACTTGGATGTCGGTTTTGAGCTAACCGAAGAAGTTCGAGTATTAGGCACCTATGAAATCTCCATGACTCTCCTCTGGATGCCTGGACTCATTTAGTCGAACCCAAGAAGTCATTTAATCATCAGGATTTGTCTCAGCTCCGATCACGAAATATAATACACTACGGCAATGGCTTTTTCTTGGCAGGCATCAGTTAAATTGACGGTAATCATTATTCGTTGAGGATTTGGGCGTTTTTCGGCGAAAAGAGGGAAAGTGATTCTGTGCTATTAGAAAATCCCACTGAAGTGGACGGGGTTGTTTGGACAATTTTGACGTGGGATTAAGGTGGAAATCGTGTTCATATTATTTTTTAAAAATATATTTTGTCCTTAGCCAAAGACGGGCACGCAGGTGCCCGCAAGCTGTATTGGCGGGGAGGTTGGTTTTGCTCCGATTGCATGGACTTCGGCCGGGGTCCGGTAGCCCAGGGCTTGGTGGGGGCGCAGGTGGTTGTAGAAGTCCAGGTAGCGGGCTATCCCTTCGCTGGCTTCCTTTGCCGTGGCGTATTCGCGCAGGTAAATGTCTTCATACTTGAGGGTTCTCCAAAAGCGTTCAACAAATATGTTGTCCAGGTAGCGGCCACGCCCGTCCATGCTGATGCGCACCCCGGCTTGCCCCAGCACCGAGGTGAACTCGCTGCCGGTAAACTGGCTGCCTTGATCGGTGTTGAAGATTTGAGGTTGGGCCCGCCTCAGAGCTTCCTCCAGGGCGAGCACACAGAAGCGGCTCTCCAGGGTGTTGGAAAGCTGCCAGCTCAACACGTAGCGGCTGAACCAGTCCAACACCACGGTCAAGAAAAGGAATCCTCGGCTCAGCCGCAGGTAAGTGATGTCGCTGCACCATACCTGGTCGGGCCGCTCGACCGCCAAACCCCGCAGCAGATAAGGGAAAATGCGGTGCTGCCGGTGCCCCTGGCTCAAGTTTCGACGCGGATAAATAGCCTCCAGGCCCATTTGGCGCATGAGCCGCTGGATGCGGCCTCGTCCCACTGCATGGCCCTCTCGACGCAGCCACTGGGTCATCCGGCGAGAACCAAAAAACGGATATTGGGTGTAGAGCTCATCCATGCGATGCATGTAGAGAACGTTCTGCTCGCACTGGGCACGGGCCCGATAGTAATAGCTGCCGCGGGCCAGCCCCAGCAACTGACATTGCCTGCCGATACTGATTTTTCCTTGAAGTGGTTGCACCATCTTGCGCCTCTCACCAACCGAGTTGTTCAGACTTTTTTTCAGCCAATCGCATTCTACTTTCAGCTTTCCAATCTCCTGGTAAAGGTGATCTTTTTCCGTCTCGTTGTCCTTGCTGAGAGTCTGCCGCTGGCGCGAAAACAGCTCCGTTGCTCCCTGCAAAAGCTGCTTCTTCCATTGGGTCACCTGGTTGGGATGCACCTCAAAACGACCGGCGATCTCGTTGATGGTATGAGCGCCCCTGATGGCTTCCAGGGCCACCCGGGCTTTAAACTCAGCACTGTATTGTCTTCTCTTTCGTGATTTAATAACATTCATAGGTTAGAGGCTGTCCCAAAAACCCGAATTTTGCGAATTGAGATATTCGACTCCGAACTGTAAGGGAACGTAAGTCATTCAATTCCGTCAAAAACGCTGTATAAGGCCTCTATTCGTTATAAATATAATCGCGTCAGACAGAGGTCTATGGTAGAATTGTATTTGAATATGCAAAACAAGAGAAAGGCTGACGGTGTTATAGACATCGAAATTGCCCAAAATCCCCTAAAAACGGTCTTTATGACAGCTTTATAAACAAGTTAACTTACTGTAAAACAAATGGTTATAACTTTGGGACAGCCTCTAGGTTAGCGGATTTAGTGGTTCAAGACCACCTTATTCCACTGTCCAGTTTTCCCCGTCCATTTCACACAGCAATGGATGACACCCAACCTCGTTCTAGCGACAGATTGCCGAAAAGGGATAAAGCCGATAAAACAAGATTCCATCCATTCAAGCACGCTCAGTAGAAACTTGCTCAATTTTGGGCCAAAAATTCGTGTGGGTATTTACGCAAGTTACGCGTTTGGATTCCCCCCGTAGGCCCTCTAAAACATCTATGGATGGCCTCAGACAATCCAGTGTAAAGATTAATTTATGCACCCAAAGCAATTTTACAGCTTCCTTTATAATTCCATAACCCATTGACTATTAATGGTGGCGAGACCCAGAATCGAACTGGGGACACAAGGATTTTCAGTCCTCTGCTCTACCGACTGAGCTATCTCGCCCTGGATAAATATTAATTATCAATGGCTTACAGAATTTTTGCTTAATGAAATTCCCCGTAGCAAGCTACGGGGTATCTAGAGGCTGTCCCAAAGTTATAACCATTTGTTTTACAGTAAGTTAACTTGTTTATAAAGCTGTCATAAAGACCGTTTTTAGGGGATTTTGGGCAAATTCGATGTCTATAACACCGTCAGCCTTTCTCTTGTTTTGCATATTCAAATACAATTCTACCATAGACCTCTGTCTGACGCGATTATATTTATAACGAATAGAGGCCTTATACAGCGTTTTTGACGGAATTGAATGACTTACGTTCCCTTACAGTTCGGAGTCGAATATCTCAATTCGCAAAATTCGGGTTTTTGGGACAGCCTCTATCTAAGAAAGAAATTCATGATCACCACAGCATCAATTGTTGCAACTGCTTCTTCGGTTTGCCCTGTTTTCTTACGTAGGCCTCCACACTGGCCCAATCCCCACGCTCCCCTACCGTTCCAACATAATACCCGTCACTCCAAAACTCCCCTCCCCACAGCTTCTCCTTCACCCAAGGTTCGCGCCGAAAGATCTCCCGCGCCGTTATGCTCTTATATTTCTGAACGATTCGCCCGGGTGCTTCTTTCGGATGCGCTCCACACAGCAAATGCACATGGTCTCCATCCATTCCCAGTGCTTCCATCTCTATTTCATAGCGCTCGGCTATCCCAACGCTTGTTTCTTTCAGCACCTCTTGCACCCGCCTTTCCAAGAGCATCTTCCGATACTTCACAGGGAACACCACTTCACAGGGAACACCATATGGTAGTGGATCTGCCACACGCAATGGCTCGCGCGCCTCAAATGCTCCCGTTTCTCTTCGCTCATTCATCTCTGTTATAAAGTTACCGCTCCCCGTAGCAAGCTACGGGGTATCTGAAATTAAATAAAGGTGTAGGTTTATTTAATCTGTATTTACCTTAAATTCTGTTGAATCCGCGGATACTGTGGTGGATCTTAATCAAGTCAATGGTATTGTTTTTTTGTAGCCCTTTAAGCGCTATGGACCCGTCGCGTGGTGTTCAAGTGATGTTGGCCAGGGCTTGTTCGATGTCTTGGAGGAGGTCTTGGATGTCTTCGATTCCTACGCTGAGGCGGATGAGGGTGTCTCCTACGCCGCGTTGTTCGCGGATTTCTTGGGGGATGCTGGCGTGGGTCATGAGGGCGGGGTGGTTGCAGAGGGATTCTATGCCGCCGAGGCTTTCTGCCAGGGAGAAGACTTTAAGGCTGGAGCAGAAGCGTTTGGTTTTCTCGAGGTCGCCGTTTAAACGAAAGGAGACGATGCCGCCAAACCCGCTCATTTGCTCTTTGGCCAGGCCGTATCCGGGGTGGGAGGGTAGTCCGGGGTAGAGCACTTCCTTAACTTGCGGATAATTGAGGAGTTTTTCTGCGATTGTTTGGGCGTTTGAGCAGTGTTTGTCCATGCGCAGGGCGAGCGTTTTGAGGCCCCTTTGCACGAGGTAGCAGTCAAATGGGCTGGGGATGGCTCCGGCGGCGAATTGGAGAAAGCGGATGGGCTCCATCTGCCCGGCGGTGCGGGTGATGGCGGCCCCGCCTATGACGTCTGAATGGCCGCCCAGGTATTTGGTTGTGCTGTGGACCACGATGTCGGCCCCGAGCTCGAGCGGCCGTTGCAGGTAGGGCGTGGCGAAGGTATTGTCCACCGCCACGGTCATGTCGTGTTTTTTAGCCAGGCCGCACAGTTCGCGCAGGTCGCTGATGTGGAGCAGGGGGTTGGTGGGGGTTTCCAGCCACATTATGCGGGGCCGGGAAAGCTGCCCGATGGCCTTTTCAAAATCCTCCAGGCTTTCCCCATCGGCATAGACGACTTGCAGGCCCCAGGGGATAAAATGCTTTTCCAGCAGGCGAAAGGTGCCGCCGTAAAGATCGTGTCCGGCAACGACTCCGTCTCCTGGCCGCAGGGTCTGGAAAACGGCTGTGATAGCGGCCATGCCGGAGGAGAAGGCGGCGGCGGCTTCTCCTCCTTCGAGCGAGGCCAGGCAGGCTTCGAGGTTGTTGCGCGTGGGGTTGATGGCCCTCGAATAATCGTAGCCCTTGTGCACATTGGGGGCCTCCTGGTTGTAGGTCGAAGTGAGGAAAATGGGCGGTATGGTGGCCCCGGTGACCTCTTCAGTTTCCTGACCGACATGAATGGCTCTGGTGGAAAATCTCATTGTTAGTTGTGTAGGTTGTTAATTAGTTGTGTAGGTTGTTAAAAAATTGAAAGTCTCAACGGCGAAATACCGATCTACTAGAAGCTGCCCGAAATTTTGTAAAGGCCGGATTCGCAGAACCCGGTCTTTGTTAATGGACGTGGATAGTTCCCTATCCTTGCGATAAATCGCAACAGGAACAGTTTACTTTTTGCCGGGGACGGGCAGAATCATCGGTGTCCGCCTGCGATAGTCGCGGTAATTTTCACCCAGGTGGTTGAGCAGGTCGCGCTCTTCGAGGAATATACCGATAAAAATATAACCGGTGGTCCCGATGGCGAAAATCAGATGCCCGACAGACATTTGCGGCGTGGCCCAAAACGCGATGATAAATCCTAACATAATGGGGTGCCTTACGAGCTTGTATAATAATGTAGTCTTGAATTCCACATCGGTATATTCTTTTCCCTTGAAATACAGGTAAACCTGTCTGAGGCCGAACAGGTCGAAGTGGTTGATGGCAAAGGTGGCCAGCAAGACCAGCAGAAATCCCAAAGCCGAGAGTATCCATAAAATATTTGTTCCGATCGTATTTTCCACACTCCATATAGGATCAGGCATGGGTCTCCATTGCCAGTAAAGCAATAACAGTATAAGGCTTGTAAAGAGAACATAAGTGCTTCTTTCAACCGGTTTAGGCACTATTTTCGTCCATTTTTCTTTAAAGCCGGGCCTTGCCATGACACTGTGCTGGACGGCAAATAAGCCCAGAATGGCCAGGTTGATCAACAGGGAAATCATAAAAGGCTCCACAGCGCCGCCATCGATGCCTTTGGGAACCCGGAAATTCCATACAAACCCAATTGCGTATAGAAATGATATGAAAAAAATTGCGTAAGAAACCAAACCATACGCTAACGCCAATAATCTACCCATTTTAAAATCCTCCAATTGGCCTTGAATTATATTAGCTTTTTTAAAAGTAAAATCCGTTACCAATTTATGACAAGGTTTAAATATCGTGTCAATGAGGTCGTTAAAAAGGATGATTCAATGCTCATGGCGCTCCGTATGGTCGTGCACTGTCGTGTGTTTATGGTAGATTCCCTGGCGGTGCATTTTCTGGTGCAAACGATTATGGGCGGCCTCCAGAGAAGCCCGCACCCGCCGGTAGCGGTCCGCCTCCGGGCGGGTGGCGATGGTGTCGATATAGGCCATCGCGCCCTCGATCTGGCGGAGCACCTCGGTGGCGTCCTTGGGGGAATAAATCGGTTTTTCACCAACTAGAACTTGTACCGCGCTGCTGTGGGCGGCGACATCGCCGGGCCTGTTTTGATAACTTCCCCGCACCCGCAAAGCCAACCAGGTCGATTCCTCGATCTTCAATTCCACGCTGCCGCTCAATTGCAATCCATCGCTTCCGGTTTGCTCATGGCTTACCAAACCGCCCTCAATCACTTCCACTTCCTCAAGGGGCAGGCGAACCGACTCGACCAGCCAGGATACGTTAACCGTCCCTCCGCCCGGCGATCTTCCCTCGACCTTAAAATGCACCAGCGGTCCGACGGTGACGAAGGTGTTGCCGGCCCGCACCGCGTCCATCCAGTTTTCGTAGGTAGAGGCTGTCCCAAAAGGGTGATTTTTGCGAGGGGATTTTGAAGAGTGTTCATTTTAGTGGTATTTTCTTTTGGGAGGGGGTGACTTTGCTCTCCTATGACGTTAGGATTCTGGTTTTGGGGTCCGTTTGCTTGGTTTTCTTTGTATGGGCCGACAGTAGGCCTGTGAAAAAGTATTGTCCTTGCTTTTCCGCTCTTTATTTAGGCCGCCGCTTTGGTTTTTAGTTCATCTTGCTGGGCCAGCATCTTGGCCACTTTCCATAGATTGTGCGAGAGGACCGACCAGGCTACGCTGATCGAGCGGTTGGCAAAGCCTTTGCTGCGCAATCGCCCGGCCTGCCAGCGATTCTTCAATACCCCGATCCGCCCTTCGGTGCTGGCCCGGCGCTTTTGCAATTGCCTGAAGTGTGGTTCCTCCATCCGTTTTTTCAACTGCTTCGGATCGCGTGGACAGAGCGCATCGTAGATGCCCTCCTGGGCTAACTGCCGGCGGGCCCGCTGGGAGGCGAATCCCCGGTCCGCGCACATGGCCGCTATGGGTTCGGCTAGGTTGAAGCGGTTCTGTCTTTGCAAACTCTCTTGCATTTGTTAATTTTCGCTTGGCGTCCGGCTGCCGTAGAGTTTCCAGTCCAGCAGGTATCCTTCAACGCTTTCACCCAAAAACAGGGTGTTGCCAAACTCAACCTCTTGGCCCGCTTTGCCTCGCACAATCACCTGCGCATCGGGTTCGTAAACACTCAAAACTTTCTCTGCGTTTTTCACCTGGCGGCCGCCAATGATTCGCTCGTGCGCTTGCTTGATGACCACCGGGATTAGCTCGCTCATGCGCTCCATCCGGGTAAGGATCTGTTGGACCTGTTTTTCGCTGTAATCGCTTTGCTCCCAGCAGGCTTGCAATAATTCCCGGTGATTGCGGGCATGCTCCCCGATCCGTTTGAGCAGCTTTTTCATCTGCCTCAAGATACCCTTGCGTTGCCGCGCGCTGTCCTTTCGCCGCCGGCTGTGGGTCATCTGTATGCACAGCCGATTCATCTGCCGAGCCAAGGGCTCCGGTTCGATCGGCATGCGATGGCGCAAACCGGCCTTCTCACGGATCAGCCGGATCGCTTTGAGCAGCGTGCCCGCTACATCCTTGAGCAGCACCCAGTCCGTCGGCCAATGAATGTTGACCTCCAAACAGGTGCCGTCGATCAGGCAAATGGTGGTGTCTATCGGCTTGTCCAATCCCACCACCTGCCGGGCCAGATCGGCATCGCCCACAACCTCAGTCAAGGTCCGGTGCAAGGCCCTCAACTGCTCTTCGCTGAAAAACTTCGAGGCCCGTTCCAGGGTGCTCTTGGAGATGCCCCTTATGCCGTCGATATGGCGGACACGACAAAAGTCAGCCAACAGATCGCTGCTGCCCAGAGCCCTCGACAAATGCCGAAACGAAATCCCACCGAGCAGATAACGCAGCGTTTCCATACGCAACGCCTTGAGGGCAAAATTAGCCCGCTTTTGCCGGGCCTTTACACTCATTGGCTGGCCTCTTTCCAAGGCCAGATCAACGCCCTGCGATTCCACCTCCGAATCGATCAGCAGCCGGTCGATACGCTCGATGGTGGCGCGAAAGTTATCGTAATCGAGGCAACGGTCGACCACAGTTAAAGCTGGACGCAGGAGGCATTGGATGGCTATATTTTTCATAGAAAGGGCTATATTGATTTTCGCTAACGCAATTATAGAACCCTTTTTTAGCCGGATCGAGCAAAAAAATGCTCTTTCCGGCTATTTTTATAAACGTCATCCAGTTGACTACAAAATCTTTATATTTTTGGGACAGCCTCTAGTTAAAGGAGCGTTCGCCGAGTTGGGTATAAGTTCTGACTCCGCCGAGCAGTGCGGCCGCGCTCATTTTGTCACTTCCGCCCACCACCGGCAGGTTGTAGCCTAGGTTGAGGTAGCGATACCAGTCGGCCAGTCCATAGGGCCTGATCTGGATATCGTAGGGCGTAAAGGTCATCATCTCAACGGCGTTGACCAGCCCCAAAACGATATCGGCTGCGCGCTCGCCTTGGGGGTCGGGGGCGTGGGGCATGACGACGAGTCCACCCTGGTCGAGGCATTTTAGGGCCCACTCGGCCATGGTTACTTCCTGGGCGTCCCCCAAGGCTGATTCCGTCGGGCCGCCGCTGCATAAAGGATGTATTAGCTCGCCCGAATAACCGAGGAGCGAAATGTGCCCGAGGACCTGCATCCGATTCTCCGAGCCCACCCGCACGAGGAATTCCCCCGACGATCCGCTTTCAATCGAACCATAAGTGCTTTTCCCGTCAAAATCCCCCACATTGGAAAACATCTCGCCCCATTGACTAGCCAGGAGATTGACTACGTTGACGTCTTCGGCGGAACTTTCCAGTTGGGCCGTCACGGGGCTGAGAAAATGCACATGGGTATCGGCCGTTACCCAGCCCCGGCTGCGCCAATTCAAGACGCGCTCCAACTCGAACTCTATGTTCCTGGTTTCCGGTTTTACTTCGAATTTGCTCCGGATGGGATTTACCTCATAACCGCGAGTGATTTCGATGTAAACCGTGCCCAACGGTAAATCCGCCACGCAGGCGCCGTCGATATATGCGTACTGGTTGTGCTGGTTGACGAACTCCGCGTAATTGTCCTGAAACCAGCCTGGATTCACCTTGCGGTGATGTCCGCGGGGCGGCAGGTATTCCCCGGCCCGGCCGTGGAGGTGGAGACGCACGGCAACTGGGTGTCTGGTGATTTTGTCAATGACTGTAATTTTGACCGGCCGCCGGGCCGCAGCGACCTCCAGAGTGGAATCATCGGTGAACTTTTCAAGATCGTAAATCTGGGGATTTTCCCTCTCCAGCCCGACATAGAGTTTCGCTTTGGGGTGGGCGGCGTATTCAACCAATATTTTATCTTCCGCCAGGCGCGGCTGCACATCCACTTCGTCCTCGCTCCATCGATCCTGTGGATAGATGAATTGCCGCCGGGCGGATATCACCTGGCCCATGTCGATGCCAATATCGTCGAGTTCGCCAATGGCGTTCAGTTTCAACCCACTGGGAAGATGGAGGACAAGTTTCCGGCGCGCTTCATAACGGAGCGGATGTTCTCGCAGATTTGTGGCGGAAATGCCGAAAATAACAGACCGCTCTTCCCTCGGGATAAGACGCAGGGCTTTGATTTCCTTTTCCGGATGCGGGTTGGGCAATGCATAGAGCCAGACTTTTTCCTTGTCGTCGTCGCGACCCGATATTGCCCGGCTTTCGCCCTTACCCCAATCCCTGGGCGCGAGCTCGAGGCCAATACCCTCATCGGTAGAGCGATAAGCCCTGTCGCTTTTTGCGGGCGCCGCCGCGAAGGCGCTGGCCCCCCAACGAATTTCCGACTGCTGGATGGCGAAACGGCGTTGGATGGGATGGGTATGCGATTGGCCGTCGGCATACTGCAAAATATAATCGGACACGAGGTCGCCCATGTCATAACCGCCAATCAAGCCGTCGGCAAAATTTTTGGCGTAAACGGACGCACGATTCTCGACCAGGTGCAAAAAAACCAGGTAGCTGGCGCGAATTTTGCCCATCGGCAGCCAGACATCATTTTTGTCGAGCAGCACGGCATTGGATTCTCCGGGTTTTCCCATATCGAAGGGAATGCCTCGAAAAGCCGCCCACCCGCTCGTTTGCAATAGGTATTCAGGCGCTTTCAGTTCACTTTGCAATCGGCCTCGTTGCACGTTGGCCGCCTCGTTCAATTTGAGCGGGGTAAAATTTTCGGAGGGGGGGATTGGCACTTTTTTGTTCATGGCCGAAGCGATTTTTGAAGTAAATGGGCATGATATGAAAAATAATTATTATTGAACACTACGCAACTACGAGTTTTCATCGCGTTCGATTATTTAACCGAGGTTACAGTATTTTGGTCAGCAGGTAGATTTTCCTTATGAGAACTCTTTTCCCAAAGTTTTTGCTGACGTCTCTTCTGTTCATCCCAGTATTGGGTGGCGCACAGCAGACAGCGTTGGAAGAGAGGGACTCTTCGACTGAGGAGGAAACAGAAACTGCATTGCGGAAGGATTTGGTGGATGAGTATTATGAAAAAATCCGGGACCTGAATTTCGATTACGGCAAGATTGGCAATGTTTTCTCCGCGGTGGCTTTGCTCGAATTGAGGAAGGATTTCAAGAGGCCGGATTTTGAAATTTTGAACGGTATCGATTTCCAGGATTTGGACGGGAAAAAAGCCGGTGTCCTCGACCTGGTGGTTTGGGACAAAGAAAAGAAGGAGGCGGCGAAGGTTTTTTTGGTCAAAGCCAGCGGCAACTTCCCACGGGCGTTGAAAATTGGTGAAAAGCAGGTGGAAAGTTTCAAAACCATGATGGAGGACCGCGACATCGGAGACATGAATTCGAGGAATTATCCATTTCGGGTTTTTCGGGTGTATGAATTTCGCAATATCGACCACTTCGGCTTGATTGGTCTGAAGGGCGCCGTGGAAAGGGGCTGGGAGAGGGAAGTCGATCTTACGCGGGACGAGGCTGTATCGCTACAAAAATGGATCGTTCACGGCAGGGAAGAGGAAGAACCGGAGACGAAATCCGCGAACTGATTTTGAGGCGGAAAGGTTTTTAACGAGGGCAAACATTGCCATTGCCGCAGGTTTTTGGGTTCGATACTTCTGCCAGCGCCTTTATTTAAAATATTGAAGGGGAGCGGATTTATTTTTAACCTGCCGCCTTTTATTAATTCGAATAAATGAAATTTCCGATTATTTCGCTTGAATTGCCTGCCTGGGTGAGTGGAGTTTTTTCCGGCAAAAACAGTTATTTCCGGACTTCGGAGCAAAAAATGAGACTGGTCATTCACCTTGCCAAGGAAAACTCGAAAAGAGGAGGAGGGCCCTTCGGAGCAGCCATTTTCGACATGGAAACCGGGCAATTGCAGGCCCCCGGAGTGAACCTTGTGGTGCCCTGCACCTGTTCGGTGGCTCATGCCGAAATGATGGCCATCATGATTGCCCAGAAAATGTTGAAGCCCTATGATTTAAGTACCGCCGGATCGGGGAAATATGAATTGGTTTCCAGTTCAGAGCCCTGCGCCCAATGCTATGGAGCCCTACCTTGGGCTGGATTGCGGAGACTGGTCTGCGGGGCGCCGGCTAGCGCAGCCGAGGAAATTGGTTTTGATGAGGGCCCCAAGCCGGTAAATTGGGTGGAAGAGTTGGAGAATCGCAAAATCGAGGTGGTGCAAAATGTCCTCAGGGATTATAAGACAAACAACCAGACTATGTATTAATATAGCACCCGCAGGACGACGGGACGCGCCTATAGCACCCGCAGGACGACGGGACGCGCCCTTTGCAATGGGGATTGTTATGGTAAAGATGATTACAGGTTGATGTGCGGGCTCAAGAGTTATTTGGTTAAACCGAATTATGGGGGGAGTAAATGGGTCGGTTTTTAATTTTTAATAAAATTTAATAGGTTGATAGTAAATAGGTTATATCTTTTAAGATCAAAATGAGAGTCTTTTTTGAGAGCAAATTACAAAGAGAAGAGAAGCAATAGAAGGTATTTTGAGGGGAAAATAGACTTGCACCTTGTTTAATTTTTCAAAAAACTGCTTTCTTTTTCGATATTTTATGAAAACTGTAGATTTCGCAATTGGCATCGGCGGGGCCGCTGGACAGGGAATTGCCACTCCAGGCAGTGTTTTAGCGCATATTTTCGCCCGGCAAGGTCTTCACCTGAATGCCTACAACGCATACCAATCCCTCATCCGGGGTGGGCATACATTCCTTACCGTACGGGCCAGTGACGGCCCCGTGCATAGCATGGGCGACAGGCTGGACCTGTTAATTCCACTTAACCAGGATACTATGGACCGGCACCTCCGGCTGCTCGGGCCGGGCGCATGCATACTCTATGATGAGGGCTCCATCAAGCTCGGGAACTCGGCTGAAGGGGTGCAAATTTCTCCACTGCCAATGAAAGAGCTTTCCAAAGGCAACAAACTGGCCGCCAATACGGTTTCCGTAGCAGCAGCTCTGCAAATGCTCGGCATCGATTTTGAAGATTTGGAGGAAGCCCTCACACGAATCTTTTCCCGCAAGGGTGAGGAGGTTGTGGCCCAGAATGTGGAAATTGCCCGCAACGGCTACGATTACGCTGCCGAGCATTTCAATCCTTTCTCCTTTAAAGTGCCCAAAGGCGACAAGCAATTAGCGGTGTGGACCGGCAACCAGGCCACCGCCATGGGAGGAATCGCCGCCGGCGTGAAATTTTATGCCGGCTATCCGATGGCTCCCTCGACCGGGGTTCTCATGTACATGGCTGCCCATGCCCGCCAGCTGGGCATCATGGTCCGCCAGGTGGAAGATGAAATCGGAGTCATGAACATGATCATCGGCGCGGCCCATACCGGCTGCCGGGCCATGGCGGCCACTTCCGGCGGGGGTTTCGCCTTGATGACCGAGGCCATCGGAATGTCCGGCATCATCGAAACCCCGATTGTCTGCGTGGATGTGCAGCGGGGGGGGCCGGCCACAGGTCTGCCCACCAAAACGGAACAGGGGGATTTGTGGCAATTGCTGGGCGCCGGACAGGGTGATTTTCCCAAAATCATCGTAGCCCCGTGCAATCAGATCGATATGTTTAATACCATACCGGAACTGTTTAACTTGACCGACAAGTATCAATGCCCCGGCCTCGTCCTTTCTGAATTACTCATAGGCGAAGGCACCGTCAGTGTGGACCCGGCGCAAATCGATTTTCAGGTGGAGATCGACCGCGGGGAAATGATTTTTCCCAATGGAAACACGGAAAATCCCTACGGGGGCTATAATGACAGCGCGTATTTGCGCTATGAGAACACCTCTAGCGGAATTTCGCCCAGGGCGGTCCCGGGAGTTCCCGGCAAAATCTTCGTCGCCGCAACCGACGAACACGACGAAGACGGCACCATCATCAGCGACGAATACACCAATCCCAAGGTGCGGCGCATGATGGTTGAGAAGCGGGCCCGCAAAATGAACAGCGTGCTGGGCGATGTTGACGCTCCCAGCCTGGAAGGGGCCAAGGACGCCGAGGTGACCCTGGTCGGGTGGGGCTCCACACGGGGGGTTATTCTGGAAGCCATCGAGCAATTGGCCGGGGAGGGTATTGCCGCCAATCAATTGCACATCAAGTGGATCGTCCCTTTTCATGCCGAGGCCATTACGGAAATCCTCCAGCAATGCAAAAAAGTAATTATTGTGGAAATCAACTATTCCGGACAATTCGCCCGCTACCTGCGCTCGGAAACCGGCTTCACGGCATCCGGTTTTATTCGCAAATATGACGGCGAACCCTTTATGCCCCATCATATCGCCGAAGCCGTCAAAGACCAACTCGCCGGGAAAGAAACGCTCTCGGTACCCGAACACGAAATCTCCGTTTAACATTTGACACTCTGATACAATGACAACAGCAGAATTAACACTTCCCGTTTCCGATAAAGCGGTCGATAAAACCTCCTACAAGGGCAAGATCCATCCCGACTGGTGCCCGGGCTGCGGGGATTTTTCCGTATTAATGGCTTTGCAAAAAGCACTCCTGGAGCTCGAATTGCAACCGCATCAGGTAATGACTATCAGCGGCATCGGCTGCTCATCCAACCTGCCAGGGTATGTCAATACCTATGGCATGCACACGCTTCATGGGCGTTCCCTGGCCGTGGCCACTGGGGCCGCTCTGGGCAATCATGAGTTGAAGATAATCGCCACCGGCGGCGATGGAGATGGTTTTGGCATCGGGGGCAATCATTTCATGCACACCATGCGCCGCAATGTCGATTTGACCTATCTGGTCATGGACAACCAGATTTACGGGCTGACGACGGGGCAGACTTCTCCCACCAGCGTTGTCGGCATGAAAACCAAGAGCACCCCCCATGGCAACGTGGAGAACCCCATCAACCCCATCCCTCTTGCCCTGGTCGCCGGAGCCACCTACGTGGCCCGCGGATTCAGCGGAAAGCAAAAGCACCTCGTCGAGTTAATCAAGGGCGCCATCACCCATAAAGGATTTGCCTTCGTCAATGTATTCAGCCCCTGCGTCACTTACAACAAGGACAATACCTATAAGTGGTTTGCCCCTCGAATTAAAATACTGGAAGACGAAGGGCACGACACCTCCGACTTTTACCAAGCCATGAAAAGGGGTTATGAATGGGGAGATGAGATTCCCATCGGCCTATTTTGGAAACGCGATGACCTTCCCTCTCTCGATCAACTGGAGCCCGTTCTCGACAAGGGCGGGCCTCTGGCCTACCGCGAGCTCGGCATCAGCAAGGAGCAGTTCGATAAATTGATCGCCGAATTGATGTAGCCGGTCTTGATCGATGCATAATACGGGATCGTCCTCCCGTTGATTTGCCGAAATCTATCACCGGCATCCTGTATCCAACCTCAAATTTTCCGATTCGTTGCCTTGAACAGGGTTGGAGAGGTCTCCTAGCGGCTGCGTAGTTTGGCCAGCAGGTGGAGTATTTCTATGTAGAGCCAGATCAATGTAACCAGCAACCCGAACGCGCCATACCATTCCATGTATTTGGGGGCGCCGTTTTTTGCCCCCGCTTCTATAAAATCGAAGTCCAGGACAAGGTTGAGGGCCGCAATGACGACGACAAATGCGCTGAATCCGATACCCATCAACCCGTTCTCGTGAATGAACGGCACGGCCATGCCGAAGAAGCCGAGAACCATGCTGGCAAGGTAAACCATCATAATCCCACCGGTGGCGGCGACAATGCCCAGTTTGAAATTCTCCGTCACTTTGATCAAGCCGCTCTTGTAAGCCATTAGGAGACTGAACAGAACGCCCATGGTCAGGCCCACAGCCTGGAAGACGATATTTGGATAAATACTTTCAAAAACAGCCGAAATGCCTCCTAACACAAACCCTTCCGTCAGGGCGTAAAGCGGCACCGTGACGGGCGCCCAGGTTTTATTGAAAACCGTTATGAAGGCAATGAGGAGGCCACCGACGGCTCCTCCGATGATATAGGGAGCAATGCTTGCCGGATTACCGGTGGAGATAAAGCGGTCCCAGGTCCAGATTGCCGGAATCAATACCAGGAATAGTAGGAACCCGGTTTTATTGACGGTTCCCTGGATTGTCATTTGCGCCGTCGAGCCCACTCTTTCCTGCAGAGTGAAGGTCTTGGCCGTCAGGGTAGGATTGCCGGATCGTCTCATATCGTTGTTTAAAATCTGAAGGTTTTAATTAAATTCCGGCGGACGGAAAACCCCACCATAAATAATCTGCCATGCGGTTGGCAAGAAATTAGGGAAATCGATTCAAGATACCGGAATACTCTGCCTGGCCATAGCCGTGGCCAATTATCTTTAAAGTTTGTGTAGAACTTTATGCAATTGTTGAGCCATTTTCGGGCCGATGCCCTCGACTTGCATGAGATCTTCGAGGCTGGCCTCTTTCAAGTTGTCGATGGTCTCGAATTTTAGGTCGAGAGCCCTTCGACGGGCCGACCCGAGGCCTTTCAAGCTGTCCAGCACGTTTTCCTTGATTCGCCGTCCGCGCAATTCCACCGACGCCGGGACTTGCACTTCCACAGTTTCGACAAATTTTTGCGATGTGGTGGACAATCGCTTGGCCAAGGTCTTGATGATTTTGGCTCCGATGTCGGGCGTTTCCTTAATAAATTCAATCATGTCGTTGTTGGAAACAAAAATGACTTCAACGTCGTTTTTTGCAATAATCGAGCTGGTTCTGGGCTCGCACAAAATGCCGCTCATTTCACCGAATATAGTTCCGCGTCGATTCAGGGAGCATAAATAAATCTTGTCCTTGTAAACCTCCAGGTTTCCCGAAAGCAAAACATAAAACCCATCTCCCGGCTCGTCTTGCTCAATAATAGTTTCCCCGGACTGAACTTCCAAAATTCTATTCATAGTGGGTGCGAAGGGATAATTTTTTTCCAGTTTTTCGAACAACGACCCGGTATCGGTCCAATTTCCTGTTAAACATTGGGCGTAGTTTCTTGCCGAGTAATGTGAATAGTCGCTAATTGCCCTGAAAATCGGTCTAATACTTTGTTAACTTAACAAAAGCCCTGTATTTATATATAATTTAAAAATAGGCTCCTCAATTTCCTCTTTCATCCTGCCTCGATAATAGGTTTATATCGGGAATACACCGGAATCTTTACCTGGATATACAGGACGGCTTTAACCCGCTGCCCAGGATGACCTCGAAATGCGGCTCTTTCTCTTCACGAAGAACGATATCGACCTCCGCATTCTCAAACCCGGCTTGGCAGAGAAACTGGTAAATCTGGTTTTCACTGAATCCCAGCCAGTAGTCGGCATATAAGTCCCGAGTCTTTTCAAAGTTGTGGTTTTTCAAATCGAGAATGATTACCCGGCCGGCCGGTTTTAAAATGCGGAAGGCTTCATTGACGGCTCGCTGGGGATTGGGAGCGTGATGAATCGATTGGCTGAGCAGAGCGATATCGCAGCAATCCGCCTGCAGGGGAACATCCTCGATATCTCCCAATTTATAGTGAAGGTTTTTCAGGCCGTGGGAGCGGGCCAATTCGGTTCCAGCCTTTACCATGCGGGGAGAATTATCGATGCAATAAATCTTTTTGGCCCGGCGGGCCAGTATTTGAGCCAGTTCTCCCTCTCCCGAACCGAGGTCGGCTATGATGAGGGGGGGCGTTAAGTGCAGGAGGAAATGGCCAATGGCTTTCCATGAACGGCCGGGGCAATATTTTTTACCCAGGCTTCCGGCCACATCGTTAAAATATTTTTCGGCAATTTTTCTGCGTTTAGCGAGTATGCGGCGCAAATTACTTTCATCCTCAAGAATTCCGGTTTCTTGTGATATGGCTTTGCAGGCGCTGTCGATGAGGCTGTCGTCCCCAGTTATTTTAGTATTGAGTGAGTAAAAGCTTCGTTTGCCCTCCTTGCGGTGGGAAACCATGCCGGCCTGCCTGAGTAATGCCAGATGGGAGGAAATGCGGGACTGGCCCATGCCTAGAATTTCTTGTAATTCGGCCACCGAGAGTTCCTCCGCCCGAAGCAGCGAAATGATCCTCAAGCGGGTCCAGTCGGCCAGAAGCTTGATTGTCTCCAGGGGGGGGTCCATCGCAGTCTTTCCGACTCTTCAGGCGGTTTCTTGGAATATTGAGGCGGACAGGCTCTGGTCTCCCTCCTCTGAAATGTTATTTTTGCAAATCGACCCAGCGGGAAATTTTTTGAATCGTCCAGAGTTCTTCCGTATCGTCGATTACCGTTTTGACGACATCTCCTTCTTTTTTGATATGAGGCTTTGACCCAAGGGAGTTTTGTAAGAAAGTATGTTTTCTTCCGGGTGGCTATCCCAGGCGCCCAGAATAGAGTAGGTGACGGAATTGCCGGTGGAGCCTTCAATTAATGTGACCACATTTCCGACTCCCACCACATCGGAGGGGGCGTCTTTGAAATCACTGACGCTAGCCAAGATTAAATCCCGCTCCAAATGAGCCTTGCGGGCCAGCAGGGTGTCTTGATCCTGCCGTGCCATCTTATATTCGGCATTTTCCTTGAGATCGCCGTGTTCGCGGGCCAGGGCGATGGCTTTTTTGTTTTCGGGTATTTTTTCCGTCAATAAAATTTCGTAATCCTTTTTATACGCTTCGTGGCTTTCCTTGGACACGATGAGCAATTCGCTTTTGTCAATTTCTTCGGACTCGTCGCGGGGGCCGCTGACAAGGTTTTGGACGTTGGGAAAAAGCCGGATAAACCTGGCCAGAAGGGATTTTTTGGTGAGGTCTTCAAATCCCTGGTTGAGCAGGAGGGTGGTGGCGAGGTCCTGGGCCGTTTCCTGCGTGGCTTGCGATAGTAATTCTGAGATCAACTCGGTATCGTCGCTCAGAATGTCGGATAGAGGAATCCGCCTGGTTCCAGCACTGTGCAATGCCTCGTAGTCGATGGCGTAAAACATGGCATTGAAAAGGCGCGGGGAAATTAGTTTGCTCAACATTCTGGTATATTTGCGAGAATGGCGATTTTTCAAAATCCAGAGAAGAAGAGGGCCTTTGATAATTTGCTCTTCCAGCCACCGATGCAGGATATGGTCGAGATCTTCCTCCAGGCCGTTTTCGATCAGAAAATTGATGCATTCGGTAGTGAACTTGCCGCTGCTGCTTTTGAGTAGATCGAAAGTGATTTTTTCCCACCGCTCCGTGTATGTGCGAAAGATGAGGTCTAGAAAGCGTTTGAAATAGGTGGGGGGGATTTGAGCCGCGACGCTGGAAAAATCGCGAACATCCTCCAGGATCGAAGAGGAAGTTGGGGTGAGGTTTTCCACATCTTCATGAATAAAGCGGGCCAGGTCGTTGCGCACCCACAGGCCTTGCAGTCGTTCCCCTTGATTGAGGATTTTCGACTCTTGCAGCCCTTTGGTCAAAGTCTGCAAAATATCGTGCAAATGATCCTTTAATTCTTCGTGGGTGATGGAGAGTGCGAGGAGTTTTTCCGCCAGCAGTATTTGTTTTTTGGGGGCCTGGATGGAGAAAAATTCTTCCAGAATCTCCTCTTCCGCTTTAACCGGTTCTGCCCGCAATATGTAGGGTTCGGTCTTTTTCCCGGGCACGGCGATTCGTGGATCTTTGATGAGCAGCTTTTTTGTGGCCGTCCACCATTTTTTATATTTGTCCTGGCCGAGAAGGCGTTGAAGAATTTTTTCAATTTCCGATGTAGGGGCCGCCCCTTTTTCAGAACTGCCGAGGATATCCACAATGATGTCCGTGGGCTTCTTTTTCAGTATTTCCCCCACCAATTCGGGATCTTCCCTGTGCCTCACGATTATATTGTCCGGCTGTAAAATCTCCAGTTTATCGACGCAGAAGGCGGGATCCATGGCGTGACCGGTTTTATACTCCTCGAAATCGATGATCAGTTTGTTTTCTTTTTCATCGTAATCCTTGATCTGGCCCAGCCCCCAACTGCGGTGAATGCAGTAATAACCGGGTTGCATAGCTTCCAGTTTTGACCGGGAGCTCTTTAATTTTGGTTGTTGCCGTATGAGCAAATCGATTGCTTCTTTATTCATGCCGTTTTAATTCCAGAAATATAATTTAACTATTGACGGTATTTGCCCTTCGAGGTCAACAAAATCCCCACGTCGGGAATTATCGGCATGTCAGAAATAAAGAAGGATAGCTGGATGTTGGCCGCGCAATTGTGCGAGGCTTATATCAAGCGCCCGGGGAAGACGGATTCCTTCCTGGGGAAATTACCCCGTTCTTTGCTGCCGTCCCATAGACGGCGATGCCAATTCCTGTTTCTAGGTGTCATACGCAATTTATCACGAATCGATTTCGTGCTTTCGGTTTTCCTGAAAAAACAACCGAGAGCAGGATTGAAGTCAATATTATTTGTGGCCGCGGCAGAACTTATTAATAGTGATGAAGAAAGAGCCGCCGGAATAATAAACCATGCAGTTGAATGCGCCAAAAGCGTTCTCAGCTCGGCCGAGGCAGGGCTGGCCAACGCGGTTTTGCGCAAGGCTGCGCCGCTATTGAAAGCCCCAGGGCCTTTGCTGGAGAATTACGATTATCGGGCACGACTGGCCATCCTCTACAGCCATCCCAAGTGGCTGGCGCAAAAATGGTTGCAGACTTACGGCCAGGATGTGACGGTGCGGCTCCTGAA
Source organism: Opitutales bacterium (assembly GCA_965226205.1). GTDB lineage: Bacteria > Verrucomicrobiota > Verrucomicrobiia > Opitutales > UBA2987 > JAJFLU01. The sequence goes on from CBDDCJ010000011.1 coordinate 27,643, forward strand.
GTGGAATCAAATTCCGCCGCCCATTTACGTTTATTTTTCCGGTGACTGCGCCGCCGATGCATTTCCAGAACTGAAACCGGCCAAATGGGACGGGGTTTATGAAATGGCAAAAGGGAAGGGGAGCGATATTGGGGCTATGGCAAAGGATTCCCGGATCATCGTGATGGATCCGGCAAGCGCCCGACCGGCTGACTTGCTCGATGTCCGCCAGGGCGAAAAAGTTCTCGATCTTTGCGCCGCCCCCGGAGGAAAAAGCTCTATTTTGGCGGGCCGGTTGAAAAGCGGCGTCGGCATTTTGGCAGCCCTTGATCGGCCGGGCCCCAGGATCATCCGATTGCGGGAAAATCTTTCCCGTTTTGAAAAAACGCATTGGGAAATAGTTGAAGCCGATTTGCTTGAAACCAGGCCGCAGGATCTTGCGCTCAAAGGGCTGCCTGACCGATTTGACGCCGTCCTCCTGGACGCGCCGTGCTCGAACACGGGCGTTATCCGGCGGCGGCCGGATGTCCGCTGGCGACTACAACCCGCAGACATAGGGCAGGCAGCGGAAATGCAGCTTAAACTGCTCCAGAGAGCCGCCCAATTTGTTTCCCCGCAAGGCCGGCTCGTTTACAGCACGTGCAGTTTGGAAGAGGAGGAAAACCAGGCAGTCGTGGAAAAATTCATAGAGATGGAAAACGGCCGTTGGCGGCTGATATCCGGCGGCGCCTATAATCCCTGGAATGACGGCCACGACGGTGGCGGCGCTTATCTTTTGAAACCGCAAGGTTTTTAGGTAGGGCATCATAGCGCTGAATGTCGATTCCTCCGGCGGCTTTTCGCTCAGGGCAGGGATCATTTTCAAAATCGGCTAAAACCCCATTCGACGGCATTCAAAGGGATTTTACCGCATATTGTAAAATTATTATCAAGAAAGTATCAATAAAATGTTAAACTTTGACAATCAACGATTTAAAGCTTGAAATTAACTAAAATTGGCCAATTAACTAATAATGTAAATTAAAAAAGCTGATTATTTAACCTAGTGAAGAGAACAAAAAACAATCGCGAGACCGAAAGTCTCTTAAAAAACCGTTCAGGTATGGTTGACCAGGCTGGGTACTCACTGCTTGAGCTTATGGTTGGGATGATGATATTGGGGATCATTCTGGCCAGCACTTATACGGCTATGAAACAGGGTTTTTATCTTCTTGAGAGCACCCGCAATAATACTCGGGTTTCGCAAGTTCTTCAAGATGAGATGGAAAGCCTGAGAACCATGAACTGGCCCGCCATTGAAGCTTTGGAAAGTTCGGGTGGCTTCTTCGAGGAGAATAGCGGATACACTTGCGTGCGAGTCATCAGCGCGCCCAAAGCGAATCAACTGGAGGTTGTTCTGACCGTTTCCTGGACCAACTCACGCGCTATGGATTTCACTACTAACTTTGTAACCTACTTTACCAAGGAGGGTCTCAATGACTTCTATAGCCGCTCTTACTAAAACACAGCAAAAGCCCCGCTCCCGCAAAAGAGGTTTTACTCTTGCTGAGGTTCTCATCGCCGTATCCATTTCGAGCGTATTCATGTCAGGGATTACTTCGAGCTACATTTTCATTTTTAAAAGCTCTCTGGGAATGAGCCAATATATTGAAATGAGCACCCAAAGCCAAATCGGCCTGGAACGCTTCGGACGCGATATGCGTATGGCGGTCGATGTTTCAGCGGCAACTTCGACTGCGATTACCTTGGAAGTGCAGGGCGAATCAGGAACCAGCACCGTTCAGTATATTTATGATTCCAGCAGCAAGAGCCTGAATCGAATCGATGGCTCCTGGAACTTGACGGTCATTAGCAACATAGAGTCTCTGAGTTTTCGTTATTACAATCTTTTGGGAAATACTACGACCAACCCGGTGGAAGTAAAAAAGATTCAGCTTGAAGCTTTGCTGGAAAAAACGGTCTTTGAAGTCAAAAATACGACAAATATCGTTTCGGCGAAATTCATGCTGCGCAACCGTAAAGTAAGCACCTGACCCAACCTCCAATCGGATTATGTATATAAGAACCATTAGCAGATTGGATGGGCGGCCTGAAACGGGCGCATCCATTATAGTGGCCTTATTTTTCGCCACCGCGATGGGTCTTATGGTGGCGAGCTTTTTAAGGTTGGCCTTCACCGGCTATAAAATGTCCACCTATGGCCTGCTTTCCAATTCCGCCTTGAATCTTGCCGAAGCCGGCGCCGATGAGGCTTTTTGGGCATTGAATGCAGACGATTGGACGGGCTGGACGGAATCCGGCACTTATGCGGTGAAAAGGTCATCCACTTTCGACCTTGGTTCCAACAAGACCGGCATATACTCGACAGTCGTTGAAAATTATACGACCAGCCCTACGGTGTATATTGAAGGTCGTGTCAATACTCCCGCCGGGGACGAGTCCTCCAAACAGTTGAAACTCGAATTGACCCGCCGTTCTCTTTTCGCCAATGGGATGGTCTCCAAGAACTCCCTGTTACTTGCCAGCGGAGTCAAGCTGGACAGCTATGATTCCTCCCTAGGCCCCTACGATGTATTTTTAAACCGATCGGATAAAATGTCTGTGGCAACTCCCTCTACTGCTGACGGGGCTATAAATGTCAAGAATGCGGAGATTTACGGGTATGTCGGCACAGGCGGGGGCGCTCCAACTTTTGGCTCAGGCTCCATGGTTTATGGCGTGGAAACGCCCCCGGAAATTCTCATTTACCCCGATCGGGTAACCATGGATTTCAATGCGGATTTTCCCGACATGGACCCACCCGCCATGTCTTCTCCCGCCATGTCTTCTCCCGCCATGTCTTCTCCCGCCACCTCGCTACCCACAGAGGTGGGAGGTGTCATCACAATAGGGACGACCGGCACCCCATCGTCTCCTGAAGAATACCACTTAAGCAGCCTTTCATTGGGGGGCAACGATATACTTGCAATCGAAGGGCCCGTTGTTTTGAAGGTTGATAACGATATCCGAACGGGGGGTAGCTCGAAAATCCAGATAAGTTCTACTGGCTCTGCCGCCATATTCGTCAATGGCAACGCCGATTTTGGAGGAGGGGGAATTATCAATTCGACCCAGGCCCCATCCAGTTTTGTCATTTACAGCACATCAACGGATCCTACTTCCACAATTAAGCTAACCGGCAATTCATCGCTCTATGCGGCTGTTTATGCGCCTAATTCAACTATTGATCTGGGAGGAAGCATGGAAGCTTTCGGATCAATGATCGGAAACAATATTGAAATGTCGGGCAGTGGAGATTTTCATTACGACGAGCAATTGGCATCGTTCTTCGATTTATACACATCACCCGCATACGAGATGGATACCTGGCGGGAACTGGTCCTCAGTTCCGAAAAAATCGATTTTGACAGCTATTTTAGAGGCTGTCCCAAAAATATAAAGATTTTGTAGTCAACTGGATGACGTTTATAAAAATAGCCGGAAAGAGCATTTTTTTGCTCGATCCGGCTAAAAAAGGGTTCTATAATTGCGTTAGCGAAAATCAATATAGCCCTTTCTATGAAAAATATAGCCATCCAATGCCTCCTGCGTCCAGCTTTAACTGTGGTCGACCGTTGCCTCGATTACGATAACTTTCGCGCCACCATCGAGCGTATCGACCGGCTGCTGATCGATTCGGAGGTGGAATCGCAGGGCGTTGATCTGGCCTTGGAAAGAGGCCAGCCAATGAGTGTAAAGGCCCGGCAAAAGCGGGCTAATTTTGCCCTCAAGGCGTTGCGTATGGAACCGCTGCGTTATCTGCTCGGTGGGATTTCGTTTCGGCATTTGTCGAGGGCTCTGGGCAGCAGCGATCTGTTGGCTGACTTTTGTCGTGTCCGCCATATCGACGGCATAAGGGGCATCTCCAAGAGCACCCTGGAACGGGCCTCGAAGTTTTTCAGCGAAGAGCAGTTGAGGGCCTTGCACCGGACCTTGACTGAGGTTGTGGGCGATGCCGATCTGGCCCGGCAGGTGGTGGGATTGGACAAGCCGATAGACACCACCATTTGCCTGATCGACGGCACCTGTTTGGAGGTCAACATTCATTGGCCGACGGACTGGGTGCTGCTCAAGGATGTAGCGGGCACGCTGCTCAAAGCGATCCGGCTGATCCGTGAGAAGGCCGGTTTGCGCCATCGCATGCCGATCGAACCGGAGCCCTTGGCTCGGCAGATGAATCGGCTGTGCATACAGATGACCCACAGCCGGCGGCGAAAGGACAGCGCGCGGCAACGCAAGGGTATCTTGAGGCAGATGAAAAAGCTGCTCAAACGGATCGGGGAGCATGCCCGCAGTCACCGGGAATTATTGCAAGCCTGCTGGGAGCAAAGCGATTACAGCGAAAAACAGGTCCAACAGATCCTTACCCGGATGGAGCGCATGAGCGAGCTAATCCCGGTGGTCATCAAGCAAGCGCACGAGCGAATCATTGGCGGCCGCCAGGTGAAAAACGCAGAGAAAGTTTTGAGTGTTTACGAACCCGATGCGTAGGTGATTGTGCGAGGCAAAGCGGGCCAAGAGGTTGAGTTTGGCAACACCCTGTTTTTGGGTGAAAGCGTTGAAGGATACCTGCTGGACTGGAAACTCTACGGCAGCCGGACGCCAAGCGAAAATGAACAAATGCAAGAGAGTTTGCAAAGACAGAACCGCTTCAACCTAGCCGAACCCATAGCGGCCATGTGCGCGGACCGGGGATTCGCCTCCCAGCGGGCCCGCCGGCAGTTAGCCCAGGAGGGCATCTACGATGCGCTCTGTCCACGCGATCCGAAGCAGTTGAAAAAACGGATGGAGGAACCACACTTCAGGCAATTGCAAAAGCGCCGGGCCAGCACCGAAGGGCGGATCGGGGTATTGAAGAATCGCTGGCAGGCCGGGCGATTGCGCAGCAAAGGCTTTGCCAACCGCTCGATCAGCGTAGCCTGGTCGGTCCTCTCGCACAATCTATGGAAAGTGGCCAAGATGCTGGCCCAGCAAGATGAACTAAAAACCAAAGCGGCGGCCTAAATAAAGAGCGGAAAAGCAAGGACAATACTTTTTCACAGGCCTACTGTCGGCCCATACAAAGAAAACCAGGCAAACGGACCCCAAAACCAGAATCCTAACGTCATAGGAGAGCAAAGTCACCCCCTCCCAAAAGAAAATACCACTAAAATGAACACTCTTCAAAATCCCCTCGCAAAAATCACCCTTTTGGGACAGCCTCTATTTTAGCGAATGATCCGGCAGTAAAATATAAAATACCGTTTATCTGAATTTTTCGATCACCTGGACCAAGAAAATAATTGACCCGGATAAAAGGGCTATCATCAGCAACGATCCAAACCCCATCGCGCTCAGGCCCATGCCGATGAAAAATCCGGCCAGGGCGGCCGGCACGAGAAGTTTAAGGGTGGCTGCGATGAACCGCAGGAGGTTTTCCAGGATTTGAGAACGTGGTTTCAAATCGAGTCCAAAATCCATTTTTTCCAGGCTCTCGATAATCTTAATCGCTTCCGGGGTGCCTTCTTTCTTTAAATGATAATAAAAGTCCGTATCCGTTATTTTACCGGAGATTTGGCGGATGAATCTTTTTCCAGGCCAAGTTTTCTTTTCGCCCCGAAATGATTGGGGTCGGCCCCCAGGGCCATATTGTAAAATCTTTCGGACAAATCGAAATCTTCCATTTCTGTATAAATAAGACCGATATGGTTGAAGGCGTCCGCCAAATTGGGATTTAAATCAGTCGCGGAGGAGAAATGGGTAAATGCAACGTTGAGATGTCCTTCTTTGTAGGCCTGCAAACCAAGGCGATAACTCTCTGCCGCGGTAGAGGACAAAGAATTTGGAATTTCCTTTTTGGGTTTCAATATAAAATCCTCTACAAATAATCCGGTTCTAACAATGAATTCAATTCCCCAATTCGATTGAGCGTTTCACAAATGGATTGCGAGTTTTTCCAAAGAGGGCAATTTTATTCACCTTCACTTAAATCCAACCGGGCAAAATGGAAATGACTTTATTGAATATATTGGCAGTGGCAGGAGCGGGCTACCTTTTGGGTTCGGTTCCTTTCGCCGTCATTATCGGGCGGGTCAAAGGCGTCGATATCCTCAAGGCGGGCAGTGGCAATCCTGGAGCCACCAATGTCAAACGGGCCGTTGGCAAAGGAGCCGGCAATCTCTGTTTTGTGCTTGATGCCCTCAAGGGGACGTTGGCCGCGGGTTGGCCTCAAGTGGTCTTGGCGGGCGTCTCCAATCCTTTGATACTTGGCATAATCGGTCTCCTGGCCGCTATTATGGGACACAGTTTTTCTCTTTTTCTCAATTTTCGCGGTGGCAAGGGAGTGGCGGTTACCATGGGTGGTCTTCTTGTCTTGATGCCTTGGGTTTTGCTTATCGGGCTGTTGGTTTGGCTGGCCGTGTTTTTCGCCTCGCGCTATGTTTCTCTGGCCTCCATGGCGCTGGGCCTCAGTTTGCCTTTGAGCGGTTGGGCGCTGCACCAGCCAATGGAAGGAATTCTTTTGTCTATTTTGCTGGCCGCGCTAATAATCATCCGCCACCGCTCGAATATCGGTAGGCTGCTGGCCGGCACGGAGAACCGGTCCGAGCGTAAAAAACAAAGTTAAGCGCTTGCTTGGGCTCGTTTTTTATTCTTAATCGCTGAGCGATATGTCAAAACGACGAAACATTCATATTGGCTTTATAGGTCTGGGCATTGTAGGGCAGGGCGTCTGGAAGCATATCCAGCGCAACCGGGCCGAACTCGAGCGGCGGCTGGGCGCCCGCCTTGTTCTGCACCGGGCGGCCGTCCGGGATGTCTCCAAAAAACGCCCGGTGCGCATTTCTGCTTCGAAATTGTGTGACGATCCCATGTCGGTGGCAACCGATCCCAAGGTGGATATTGTTTGCGAATTGATGGGCGGCAACACTCTGGCCAAAAAAGCGACCTTGGCAGCCCTTGGCTGCGGGAAGATCGTGGTTTCGGCCAACAAGACCCTGCTTTGCCTGAATGGAGAAAAGCTCTTCCAGGCCGCTCGCCAGGGCGGGGGTCATTTTTATTTCGAGGCCAGCGTGGCCGGGGGCGTTCCCATCATCAAAGTCATTCGGGAAGGTTTGGTGGCCAACCGCTTCAACCTTATCTACGGCATCCTCAACGGCACCTGCAACTATATCCTGACGCGCATGGATCGCGAGGGCCTGACTTTCGAAGAGACTATTGCAGAGGCCCGCCGCCTGGGCTATGTGGAGGCGGATGAATCCCTCGATCTGGATGGCTGGGACACAGCCCATAAAGCCGTTATTCTGGGTTATCTCGCCCTTGGAAAATGGGTGGATCTGAAGCAAGTCCCAGTCGAGGGAATTCGACGAATCGCTCTCGAAGATATCCGGTGGGCACGCGATCTCGGTTACAAGATCAAACTTCTCGGCATCCTATCGAGAGAGGCTAAGAACCGGAAAATATTCATTCGAGTTCATCTCACCATGATCCCCAAGGACAATATTCTGGCCCATGTGGACGATGTTTACAACGGCATCAGCGTGACTGGAGATATTGTCGGAACGACGGTCCATATCGGTCGTGGAGCCGGGCAGGACGCCACCGCCAGCGCCGTCATCAGCGATATCATGGATGCCGTATCCGCATTATTGGGAAAGTCTTCCACTTTTCCAGCTGATGAGGAGTTGACCGCTGAACCGGCATCTAGTTCAGCAGTGGAATGGGCTGATTTATCGGAAATATCCGGTCAATTTTACATTCGGTTGAGCGTGGTGGACAAACCCGGGGCGCTGGCCGAGGTGGCCGCCCTGATGGCGGAAAAAGGCGTCAGCATTGCCAGCGTTATTCAACCCAAAGTGACGCCGGGCAAAAAAGCCACCCTCATCCTCACCACGCACATCAGCAATGAGAAAATCATTCAGGATACCTGCAAAAGCCTGAATAAGCTAAAAAGCGTCCTCAACGCGCCGTTTCTGCTGCGAATTATGGATTTCAAGGAATAAAGGTAATCCTTAACTTTAAATTTTTACTATCATGGCGCTCATTGTGCAAAAATATGGCGGCACCTCCGTGGCCGATCTGGAGCGAATCCGAAATGTCGCCCGCCGCGTAAAAAGTACGCGGGATGCGGGCAACGAGGTGGTGGTGGTGGTTTCCGCGCGCTCCGGGGTGACCAATCGTCTGATACGCGATGCCCATGCCCTGCATCCCGATCCGGATGAACGCGAAATGGACATGCTCCTGACGGTGGGCGAACAGGAAACCATTGCCCTCATGGCTATCGCGCTGCATAGCATTGGCGTGCCCGCCGTTTCCAGAACGGGCGCCCAGGCAGGCATCCATACTGATTTTGCCCACACCCGCGCGCGTATTGTCAAAGTGAGCATGGGTGACATTGGGGAACAACTTTCCCAGGGCAATGTGGTCATTGTGGCCGGATTCCAGGGAGTCAGCCAGGATAACCAGATTACGACTTTTGGACGGGGCGGCTCCGACCTCAGCGCGATTGCTCTGGCTGCATCGCTAAAGGCGGACAATTGCCAGATTTGCACCGATGTGGAGGGAGTATTTACGGCCGATCCGCGCATTGTGGGCAATGCCCGCAAGATTCCGCAGTTAAGTTATGATGAAATGCTCGAGCTGGCCAGTTTGGGGTCCAAAGTCATGCAGTCGCGGGCGGTGGAATTCGCCAAAAAATTTGATGTCGAATTCGAAGTATGCTCCAGTTTTAGCAACCAACAGGGAACTATTGTGAAAAAAGAATCAGCCTCCATGGAAGATGTTGTGGTGCGCGGCGCAGCCGTGGACAAGGATCAGGTAAAGATTGTCGTCAGCCAAGTGCACGACCAGCCGGGAACGGCCGCCAAGGTCTTCCAGGCCCTGGCCGATGCCCGTGTAAATGTGGATATGATCGTCCAGAATATTGGGCATGGCGGCGTCGCCAATTTAACTTTTTCGGCTCCCCTGGATGACGCTTACCGGGCAGAAAAAGCGGTTGGGGAAATTATTGAAAAAATGGGCGGTGGCAAGGTATCAGCGGTTGATCCGATTGCAATATTATCGGTTGTGGGGGTGGGCATGCGCACCCATAGCGGGGTGGCCGCAAAACTCTTTACGGCCTTGGCCGAGGCGGGCATCAACATACAATTGATCAGCACTTCGGAGATCAAAATATCGGTTGCCATCGACGTCGATAGGGCGGACGAGGGGTTGCGTCTGGTCCACGATGCCTTTGAGTTGGAAAAAGAACCGGCGTAATTTCAAATCAATGAGGTATGTGAG
>CBDDCJ010000012.1:0-82726 GCA_965226205.1 Opitutales bacterium
CGGCCACCGCAACCGTGGAAAATAATACGATGGTGGCGCCACCCAATACGGACTTAGGCATAACGCTGATAATAGCCGCGATTTGGGGAAACAGTCCCAGCAGGGTAAGAAGCAGCGCCACCACCAGTCCGACCCGCCGGGAGGCCACCCCGGTCAGTTTGATGACACCGTTATTTTGCGAAAAGGTGGTATTCAGCATGGCGTTGAAGAATCCCGCGAAAATGCTGCCCAACCCGTCGGCCAGCACGCCCCCCTGCAGCCGGTCCAGGTAAACGCGGTCTTTCACCGGTTCGTTGGAAACGGCGGACGTGGCCGTGAGGTCGCCGATCGATTTGATAGAAGTAACGGCGTAACCCACAATCCAGGGAAACAGGTAAATCAAATTGAAATCGAGTCCGAAATAAAGAGGCGTGGGAAAAGTAAAAAGCTCCGCCTCTCTGACGGGTGTAAAATCGATCCAGCCGAGCACGGCTGCCAGAATATAACCTATAACCAGCCCCAAGGCTATGGAAATGATACGCAGAAATCCATGCCCGAATACGGTCAAAATCAATATCACCGCCATGACAAAGAATCCCATGGCGATATTTTTAAAAGAACCAAAATCATCCGCCCCCACTCCACCGGCCAGGTCGAACATCCCCACCCGTATCAGGCTTATGCCTATGATCATGATAACGGAGCCCGTCACCACGGGCGGAAATAGTTTTCGCATCAGCCCAATAAAGCGGCTGAAAACGATTTCCACCGGAGCGCAAAGCATGGTCAGGCCGAGGATGAGGGAAATGCCTCCCGCCCTGCCCGCTTCCAGGGCCAGCGGGACAAACGTAAAACTGGTTCCCTGCACGCTGAGCAATCCCGAACCGATGCCGCCAAAACGGCGCACCTGAACATAAGTCGTTACGCCCGACGTAAACAGCGCCATGCTGACCAAAAAGGCGGCGTCCGCGGTCGAGAGACCAAGGGCCCCGCCAATTATGAGGGGCGGCGTGATAATGCCGACAAACATAGCGAGGACATGCTGGACGCCGCACACCAAGGCCGTGCCGGGACCAATTTTTTCTTCCAGGGCAATCAAAACAGGGATATTGTGAGGAGAGGGGTTTTTTTGAAAAACATCATTATCAGGCGTTAAAGGCGGGGATCAAATGTTCCAGCAAATCGGCGAACTGGTTTCTCACCCGGCCGGCAACTTCAGCCACTTCGTCGTGCGAAAGGGGTTTATCGGAAATGCCCGCCGCCTTGTTCGTAATGCAGGAGATGCCGCACACCTTCAGCCCGGCATGGTTGGCGGCAATGCATTCGGGCACCGTGGACATGCCGACGGCATCCGCTCCCAGGGTTTCGAAAGCCCGGATTTCGGCCGGAGTTTCATAAGAAGGCCCGGTTGCGGCCAGATAAACGCCCTTGGCCACGGCAATGCCAAGCCCTTCCGCAATCGTCTCGGCCCGCGCCCGCAATTCGGGATCATAAGCATTGGACATATCGGGAAAACGAGTTCCCAGGGAATCATCATTGGCCCCGATGAGGGGATTATCACCCAGAAAATTGATATGGTCGGTAATCAGCATAAGGGTGCCTTCATTAAATCTTCGGTTGATGCCACCGGCCGCATTGGTAACGATGAGCGTCTTTACTCCAAGCCGGGCCATTATGCGAATCGGCTTGATCAACTCGCTCATCGGGTAGCCCTCGTAATAATGGAAACGCCCCTGCATACAGACCACCCTGTGGCCGTCCACCTGCCCGAATACGAATTGTCCCTTGTGCCCCTCCACCGTGGAACGCGGAAAGTTGGGGATTTCCCCGTAGGGAATGACGATGGTTTCTTTCATGCGGTCATCCGCAAAAAATCCCAGGCCGGAGCCCAGAACCAGACCGGTTGAGGGCTGGAAACCGTTAATTTTCGATTGAATATATTCGATGGCTGACTGCATGTGAATAGTCTCCGTTCAGGTTCACGTAATAAAATCGAGAATAAGTTTTTCCGGCTGGGAGGCAGCCGATTGCACTTTGATAGCCTCCCGGATCAACCTCTCCGCCGGCTCCCGGCTCTCCGGCTTGGTGACATGCAAACGGCACAAAACATCCCCGGCCTCAACCGCCTGCCCAACCTTGACCAGATCGCTGATGCCCACCGCCAAATCGAGAACGGAATCGACCGATTCCCGCCCCGCCCCCAATACCATGAGAGCCTGGCCAATTTTAAGGGCATGCGCCTCGCTCACAAAACCGCCTTCCCCCCGCCAGCAAATATCCTCAATAGCGGAGGCGGTCGGTAAAATCGAAAAATCGTCAATCACGCGGGGGTCGCCACCCTGGGCCTCTACCATTTTTCGAAAAAATTCCAGCGCCTCGCCCGATTCTATTTTTCCCCTCAAAATCGCTTCGGCATCCTCCCTGCACGCGGATAAACCACCGCAAACCATCATTTGAGCAGTAAGCGCCAATGTCACCTCCATAAGATCGCCGGGCCCCTCTCCCTGAAGACACTCGATCGATTCCACGACCTCCAGGGCATTGCCGCATTTGCGCCCCAGCGGCTCGTTCATGGCGGTAAGCAGCGCCACCGTGTTGCGGTTCATCTCTTTGCCGATAGCCACCATGGCCTCAGCCAGCTCACGAGCCGCCGCCTCCGTTTTCATAAAGGCCCCCGACCCGAACTTGACGTCGAGAACCAGCGAATCGGTCCCCTCGGCCATTTTTTTACTCATGATGCTGGCGCAAATCAGAGGAATGCTGGAAACCGTGGCCGTGACATCGCGAAGGGCGTAAAGCTTCCGGTCCGCCGGCACGAGGGTTTCCGTCTGCCCGATCATGGCCACCCCGATTTCCGACAAAAGGCGTTTGAATTCCGGGATGTCGAGATTGACGTTGAACCCCGGAATGGCTTCGAGTTTGTCCAAGGTTCCCCCCGTGTGGCCCAGACCCCGCCCACTCATCATGGGCACGCATAGCCCCGCAGATGCGGCCAGAGGGGCTAAAATAAGGGATACTTTATCGCCCACACCGCCGGTCGAGTGCTTATCGGCCTTGGGCCGGTCGATCTGGCTGAGGTCGATGACCTCCCCGGAATTCATCATCGCAGTGGTCAGCCAGGCCGTTTCCTGGGCCGTCATACCCTTCAAAAATATGGCCATGAGAAGCGCCGTAGCCTGATAATCCTTAAAACCACCATCAACGACCCCATCGATAAAAATTGCAATTTCCTCTCGGCTAAGGGCGTCCCCGTCGCGTTTTTTTCTAATGATATCCTGCGGAAACATTATCCTGGTTTAATAACGTAAAAAACTTATTTTACAAAAAGAAACTTACCCCATGGGAAAGGGGGTTGGCGCCAAAATAGGCCGCCACGCTTTGGCCGCAGTCGGAAAAGCTGTTCCTGATGCCGATATTCCGCCCCGGCCATCCCTTTCGATAAGCCAGCATGGGAACATATTCGCGCGTGTGGTCGGAACCGCCAAAGGTAGGATCACAGCCGTGGTCCGCGGTCACCATGAGGAGGTCCCCCCGGTGCAAGGTCTCGAACATCTGGCCGAGGCAGCGGTCGATCTCGGCCAGAGCCTCGTAGTAGCCCTGAACATCCCTGCGGTGCCCGTAATGCATATCCGTATCGACATAATTGACGAACATGAAAAAGGATTCCCTTTCATTATCCCTTTCCTGCAAAATCTTCAAGGTCCGCTCCAGACAGGCGGGATTCCCCTTATCATGAAAACTTTCATCGATCCCCTGCTCATTGAAAATATCCCCGATTTTCCCAACCGCTATGGTTTTGACGCATTGTTCGCTCAACAAATCGAAAATGGTCGGTTGGGGCAGGGGCAGACTGAAATCCTTGCGGTTGATCGTGCGTTCAAAATTTCCCGGTTCACCCACAAACGGCCGGGCGATAACCCGCCCGACGAGCAGTGGATCGCACAGCCGCCGCAGGACCCGGCACATCTCATAAAGCCTCTCCAATGGAATGATTTTCTCGTGGGCTGCCACTTGCAAAACCGAATCGGCCGAGGTATAAATGATGGGATGGCCGGTCCGCGCATGCTCCTCGCCCAGACGACCAATTATTTCAACCCCCGAGGCAGACTTGTTGCCCAGAACATCCAACCGGAAAGTCTGCCGGAAAGGCCCTAAAATCTCTTCCGGAAAGGATGGCGCCTGGGCCGGAAAGGTATGGAAAGGCTTATCCAGAATAATGCCCGCCAGTTCCCAATGCCCGGTTGTGGTATCCTTGCCGGAAGACATTTCCCGCATCACACCGCAGGAAGCGAGGGGGGCGGACTGGGCCGGAACGCCCGGCAGCGGATTGCCCAAAATCCCGGAGCAATTGCCCAAGCCAAGCCGGGTTAAGTTGGGCAGATGAACCACCGGCACATTTTGGCAGATGTGCAAAGCGGTATTGGAGCCCTCATCGCCATAATCACCGGCATCCGGCAGCGCCCCAATACCAAAACTATCAATCACAAGGAGAGCGGCCTTCATCTAATAAATAAACATTAAATTATCTGGCATTTCATGAGGTGTCAGGAATCGACACATTCTGACACCTGAAACCTGACACCTGAATCCCCTAATAAGGAGTCTCCCCCCCATCAATATTTACCGCCTGACCCCGGATGATGACGGCCTCAGCGGAAAGCAAGAAGACTACTACGCGGCCTATTTCTATGGGTTGTATGTTTCGGCCCAACTGAGGCGGATGCAGGGTTTTAACAATTTCATGGGGGTCTCCTCCATCCCGCTGCGCGATCCACTTGGCCACATCAAGCAGCATTGGGGTTTCCACACCGCCGGGGCAGACAGCATTTACGTTGATGCGGTAGCGGGCCCACTCGAGGGCAAAGGATCGGGATATACTAATTACGGCCGCCTTGCTGGCATTATAGGCCGCCATGTCCATGTGGCCGACTTTGCCTGCTTCCGAGGCAATGTTGACCATGGCCCCGCCGCTATCCTGCGAAATCATTTGCCGGGCGGCAATCTGGCTGCATAGAAAAACCCCCTCCACATTGACATCGAACTGCAAGGCGCGCTCCCCGGGTGGAGAATCCAGAGCCGGATTTATGCGCACCACCCCGGCATTGTTGACCAATCCATCCAACCGGCCGAATTCATGGACAACTTTCTCCACAGCCGCCGCAATCGTATCCGCTTTGGTTACATCCAGAAAAAAAGCCAACCCGGTTCCGCCCGCTTCTTCCACCAGGGCAATCGTTTCTTCGACCCCCTCAAGATGCAGATCGCCGGCCGCTACTTTGGCCCCCGCTTGCGCGACTGCCAATGCGATTCCCCGGCCAATTCCCTGGCCCGCGCCGGTCACCAGGATGACTTTATTTTCAAGAAGATTCATAAATTTGGGAGTATGAACCCAGGTGCCCCGCCGTAAAGGGTTTTTTCAACGCCCCCATCCCCGGCAGAGGTACAAAATAGAAATCTCCAGAGGGCCTCAATAATATTGAAATGGCGGAGGGACAGTGTAAAGTAGATCAATCAGCTTTCATCATGCCGATAGAATGAAACCCCGAAAAAACGCCCCCCTATTTCTGGTCTTGGTGGCTTTGGCCACAGCCTGCACCCTGTTTTTAACCGGTTTTCGCAGGGAAAGCACAACGGCGCGAAATATTATCGACGAATATTTAAACCGGCATGGCCTCTCCACAAAAGTTGAGAATATAAAAATGGTCACCATTGACAGCCGGGGGAATATTGAAACGCGGGAAATCCTCCGCCTCTTTCATGAAGACGACCGCAAAACCCAGTATTCAATGCTGCGCTTCATCAACCCGGAGGCCATTCGCGGGGTGGCTTTACTGAGCAAACAAGAGACCGGAAATGCCTACGAGCAAACCCTCTATTTGCCCGCTCTCGGCCAATTGAGGAAAATTTCCGGTTCCGGCCAAAAAGGTTATTTTATGGGCTCCGATTTCGCCTATGAAGACCTCCTCCCGGAAAACTCCCGAAAATACCATTACGCACGCGGACTGGACGACTATCTTGATGATGTTCAGTGTTTTAGAATCACGGCCCGCCCGATCGACCAAGAGTCCACTGACAGCACCGGTTACGCAAAACGAGAAATATGGATTTCCCGCGAAGACTATACCATTTTAAAAATCGAATTCTACATCGGTGAAGAAAAACTGCTCAAAACCCTCCGGTTTACCCAATATAAAAAAGTTCCCGGAAAAATAGGGTCCTCCATGGCCAGCCGGGCCGAAATGACCCACCACTTGAAAGATACCACCTCCCTCATCGTGGTGACCAATGGGGTTTACCAATCCGTCGAAATTGAAAATCTCCTGCGCACCGAATCGCTCCAAAACTGGAAAACAGAAAATGATGAACAAATTGAGGCAATCTTCAATCTACCCCACTGACAAGCAGCCAAGCGGCCTGTCCGTTAATTCCTGATTTCATCTATGTGGAGATTGCTTACATTCAGCCATAGGCACCCACTGCCGATGATTCTCGCTACCGCCATGCTCACTGCCGCGGGCGCTTACATGGCCAGAAATTTTAAGCTCGAGGTCAGCTCCGACCAGCTCCTGCCCAAAGAAAGCCCTCTGCGAAAAGATTACCAGGATTCCCTGGAGACCTTTGGCTCGGACAAAATCGCGGCCGTCTACGTCGAGGACGCCGAACTCTTCACGCCCGGTCCCTTGAAACGCCTTCAGGAGTTGAACAATCGGCTTTCCGACCGCGATGAGGAGGGTCTCGCCTCGGTTGAGCGGATCGAGAGCATTTTTACCGTTAATCATATAAAAGGAAGCGACGGATGGCTGGAGACGGGCCCTCTGCTGGAGCGGGTTTCAGACGATGCCGCCGATTTGGAAGAAAAACGCCAGCAAGCCATAACCAACACGCTGCTCCTGCGAACCGTCATCTCGAAAGACGGCCAGGCGACCATACTCACCCTCTACCTGGGCAAAAACAAAAAAACTAGTGGCAAGGACGACGAAGCTGGGCCAGAAGAAACTAAAACCAGCCAGGACGAGGACTTATATGCCGGAGTGGAGCGCATCCTGGAAGATTTTGAAGATGATTTTGACAGCATTTTCCAGATCGGCTCGCCCGCGCTGCAAATGCGAATGAAAGAATATATCAAACAGGACATCTGGTTTCTGCTGCCTCTGGCCGGGTTGCTCATCGCCATCCTGATTGGTTCCGCCTTGCGCAATTTCTACTCCATGGTACTGCCTCTGCTCAATGCCACAATAAGCGCATTGTGGACCGCCGGCATGATGACCTGGCTGGATGTCCCATTCAAATATGCTCAATTACATCGTTCCGGCCATCATCCTTATCGTTGGAGCAACCGAAGATGTCCATTTTCTGGCTGAATACAAAGAGCAGAGGGAAAGCGGTCAAAAAAGTGGAAAAGACGCCGTGCTCCTGACCAGCCACAAGGTAGGCCTCACCCTCATCCTGACAGCCTGCACCACCATCTTCGGCTTTGCCGCCACCAGTATCACGGAGATACGCGGCCTGCAGCATTTTGGCCACACCGCCGCCATGGGCCTCTTTTTCCGGTTCCTCACCACGGTCTTTTTTCTTCCCGCCTACCTCAGCATGTCGGAGAGATTTTTTCCTGCAAAACCCCGAAAGGAGGGCAGATCCAAAGACCAATGGCTGCGGCACAATACAGATCGTATGGCCGACGGCATAATCGAAAAAATTGCCACTCACCCGATCCGCATCATTCTTATATTCATAGACCTGTCCATACCGGCGTTTTACTTTGCCTCGACCGTTCAGCTGAACAACGACCTCCTCTCATTTCTCCGGCAAGACTCCGAAACCGTCCGCCAAATCAACACCGCAACGGAGCGCTTGTCCGGCTCGAAAGTCGTTTATATAACCTTTAAGGGCAACGCCGGAGACTTTAAAACAGCGCGAAAGCTCAAACAACTCAAAGATATCGGCGAAAGCCTCAAATCCATCAAGGAGTTCGACACCGTTACCTCGCTGGCCGATTACATCTGCCTCGTCAACCAGGAAATGTTCGGCGGTGACTTGGAACGCTATGCCATACCGGAAAAAGATTCGGCCATCGCCCAATACCTCCTTTTTTTCCATCGCAACGACATCGAGAACATGGTCAATGCCGATTACTCGCAGGCCAACATGGTCATTCGCACCCATGTAAGCAACAGCACCCATTTTAACCGGCTGATGGATGATATACGCCGACTCATCGACGGCGGCCACTACGGACCGCAAATTTACACCATCACGGGCAAAGCAGTCCTCGTTTCGGCCGCCGTGGATAAAATCGCCGTCAGTCAAATCGCCTCCCTGGGAAGCATCGCGGGCCTGCTTTTTATCATCATCTGCGTTCTTTTCGTCTCCCTGCGCTGCGGTCTTTACGCGGTCATGGCAAACATGTTCTCGGTCGTCATCCTCTTTGCCATCATGGGGCTTCTGGGCATTCCCCTCAATGTCGGCACTTGCATGGTGGCGGCCATCACCATCGGCATCGGGGTGGACGACACCCTCCACTTGATGGTGCGCTACAACAAGGAACTGAAAAACCTCAAAGACGAGAAAAAAGCCCTCCACCAAGCCCTCAAGGATGAGCTTATTCCGGTCCTGGTCACATCGTTGGGGCTTTCCGGCGGGTTTCTCACCCTGGGCTTCTCCAGTTTCGTTCCCGTCCAGCAATTCGGCATATTGAGCGCATTTGTGGTCATTTTGGCGGTCATCGTCGATATTATCCTCACCCCCGCCCTCTTATCCACCATTCGCCTCATCACCATTTGGGACCTCCTCGGCCTGGAGCTTCGAAAATCACTCCGGGAAAGCTCCGACCTCTTCCAGGGAATGAGCAGTATGCAAGTGAAAAAGTTTCTCCTCCTCTCCCAATTGACCGATTGCAAAGCGGGCCAGCATATCATTGTCGATGGTCAATGGGGCAACGAAATGTATGTCGTGGTAGAAGGCGATCTTGAAGTTTCCAAGACCTTCGAGGGCAAAAAAGTCATCATCAACAAT
This sequence comes from Opitutales bacterium, assembly GCA_965226205.1. Taxonomy (GTDB): domain Bacteria; phylum Verrucomicrobiota; class Verrucomicrobiia; order Opitutales; family UBA2987; genus JAJFLU01. The sequence goes on from CBDDCJ010000012.1 coordinate 8,992, forward strand.
TTGACAATGGGCGATGCCTTCGGCGAAATAGCGCTCATGGCGCGATGCAAAAGAACCGCCGACATCCACTCCCGGACCGATGCCAAACTGCTCTCCATCGATTGGGAGTCCCTCGAAAAAATCCAGCGCACCTCGCCTCGCCTGGCAACCAAAATCTACCTCAACCTGGCTCGCATACTCGGAACGCGATTCGTTCGTTCCCAAAACCAAATGGGCAAATAGCCTCGGCCTGGACTCCAGTTTCACGCCAGGACAACCCCATGCAGATAAAGAATTCCTATATCATCTGCTCTCTGCCGAGGTCGGGCAGCACCTTGCTGGGCGCGGCCCTGGCCAAAACCGGTCTGGCTGGCAATCCGCAGGAATTTTTCAAGGAGGATACCCTCGCCGTTTGGAAAGGCCGGTTTGATCTGCCGCGGGACGCCCCTCTGGCCGAATGCGTTAGCAGAGTGGTTGCCGCGACCCGCACCGCCAATGGCGTCTTCGGGCAGAAAATGATGTGGTATCAACTGGAGGATATAATCTCCAGTTTGAGATTAAATTCCCAACCGTTGGAAAACTTGAGCATGCCAAGTCTGCTGGCCGGGGTTTTTCCTGAGGTTAAGTTGATTTTTATCCGCCGGGAAGACCGGTTGAAACAAGCGATTTCCTTATTCAAGTCCATACAATCTAACGTCTGGCACAATAACCGTGATTTCATTGTCGAGGAAAAGGCCCTGCGCTTCGATTATTTCGAAATCAAAGCCCTTATGCGCAACCTTGAGAAACAGGAATTGAACTGGAAGTCATTTCTCAATAACGGAAATTTCGACTTTTACGAAATCACTTATGAAGAATTGATTGCCGGCTATGAGAAGACTTTAACTGAAATTCTGGATTTTCTCGGCCTGCCATGCAAGAATATCCCTCCCTTGGACGAGCTTGGCTTTATTCCCACTCGAACTGAAATTAATTCACAATGGGAGACGCAATTCCTCGAAACCAATGAAAAAGTCCGCGAGTTTGATCGCTCGGATTTCGTCAAAAAATTACCCCAAAATGGCTATCGAGCAACCATGACAACCGATCAAGCGGACTGGATTGTCTATAAATACCAACAATTTTCCGTTGAGGTGCATGTAAAAAATACCAGCGATTGCCTTTGGAGAAGTATCGGAGCCAGCAATTTGCAATATTGGATTCGATTGAAATATTACTGGTTAGATGAAGCGGAAGGCGTTCTAAAAACCCATTGGGCCAACCTGCCGGCAGACTGCCATCCGGGCCAAACCGCCCATTTTGAGCTTATGCAAATCGCTCCCGCAAAAACCGGCCCTTACACCATCGAGTTCGATTTAACCCAGAGCGGGACGGAGGCTTTTCCCCGCCAAGGCAGCCAGAATCTCAGCATACCCGTAACGGTCGAGGTCAACGAGTTCCAGACCGGCGTGGCCAATTATTTCGGTGAAGTCGAATCCCTCTCCCAACACACCATCCATTCACCCTGGCTGGGCTCTTTGGAAATTTATAAATTTCCGGCTGTTTACCATCAATCCCACGGCTGGCTTTATTGCTACGATGAGGGCGCCGCCACCGATTCATTTTGGTTCAAAACCATTAGCCTGGGTCACCTTTGGACTTCACGGGAAAAGTACCCCCTCATGTGGAGCGATGAGAAAAAAGCATGGCTCAAATACATACCCAACAGCGCCCCCAACCCCGTTTACGAAAACACCGAAACAGGCGAACGCCTCACCGGAAATCGCGGCAAATACGATTTCTAATTTTTCTCCAATTTTTTAACCACGGATTACACATACAATTTGTTAAATGCCGCTTTCTCCATCTGCGTTTATCAGTGTAATCTGTGGTTAAATTTTTAGAGTATTAGTTTCCAGTTTCCGCGGTTGAAAATAGTGGGGCTCACTCACCCTCTTTCTTCACATATTGATGGCCCGCCATAATCGCCTTCACTTCGTCGAGGCCCTTCGCTTTTAACAATCTTCCCACTCGATCGTCTTCCGTGGCCAGTAACTCGGTCGCTTTTTCAAGGACCGCCGCCAGTTTGTCGGCGGGAAACTTGCAGGCCCCGTTTTCGTCCATGTGCACGATTTCACCGGGGGCCACATCCATGCCCGCGATATGCACCGGCACATTGACCGCCTGCACCGCCTGCGCTCCGTGTCCGGGTGAGATGCCGCTTGTAACGTACTGAAAATTCATGGGCCGGATTTCGTGGATGTCCCGCGACGGGCCATTGGAGATCGCTCCGATCGCCCCCACTGCCCTCATTGCGGAGGTCATTTTGCCTCCGGAAAGGCCGACTTTGTCAGCCAACTCGGGCGGGAATTTCTGCTCGAAACAGAATATCGACGGCTTGGGCGAGGCCTCCATGGCTTCCAGCACATCCATAAACGTAAGCTTATTATAATTCGGGTCGGGCAGGCTATAGACGCAGGTAACGGCATAACCGGCAACGGCCCCCAGCTCCGGATACCAGCATTTAAGCGATTGATCCGTGTACCAGTTTTCCGACCAAGGGTTGTAGAGGCCCAGGCAAAGCGGATCGTCCGGATAAGTGGCCACGACGTTGGTAATCGTCGGCGTATCGATCTTTCTGAGGGCTTCCAGCATTTCCTGTTCGTTCATAATATCCTTTCTTAATGGTTTATTTATTTAATTTAAAAAACGTCAATGTTCATATTTCATATTGTGTCTGTCGGCGTCGGAGGACGCCAGGCTGGAGGGGCGATGCCTTCGATATCGGTTTTTACATCGACGATGGCGGGTTTTCCCGAGGCCAATGCCTGCTCGAGCGCGCCGTGGAGATCGCTTGGTCTATCCACCCGTATGCCGAAACACCCCAACGATCGGGCCACAGCCGCAAAATCGGTATCGGGAAAAACCCACAAAGCATCGGAGCTGGGAGTTCTGCCTCCATACGCCCTTTCGAAGAGCTCTTTTTCCTGGTTGAGCGAATGATTGTTGTTTACAACGGTTACAGTGTTGATGCCATAACGCAGAGCGGTTTCCAATTCCGGCAGGTGATACCACATGCCGCCATCACCCGTAAAACAAAGAACAGGCCTGTCCGGCGCGGCGCATTTTGCCCCGAATGAAGCCGGCAAACCCCAACCGAGCGAACCCGCGCACCGAATGTAGGTTTGCCCCGGATATTTCAGGTCAATCATGGCGCCGGTCCAAATACCCGCATGCCCGGTGTCCGAAACGAGGATGGCGTCGGAAGGCAGGTATTCGGTAATTTCCCTGCACAAGCGTTCCGGGCGGATGGGCACGGCATCGGAGTTTGCCAGCGGGGCCACCGCTTCACGCCACTCGCCAACCAATTGCTGCGTCCGTTGGGTCCATTCCGCCCGACCCGGTTGAGGTCCCATATTGGCCAGCAATCTGGCCACGGCCGCTTTGGCGTCTCCCTGCATGGCAACTTTGGTAGCGTAACTGCGGCCGATTTCCACCGGGTTAATGTCGATTTGTATGACGGTTGTTCCGGCCGCAAGTAACGTCCATTCGTTAGTCACCTGGCTTCCCGTGCGGCTGCCGATAAAGATAACCAGGTCCGCCTCCGCCACGGCCTTGTTGGCGCAACTGCGGGAATAAGAACCGCACACTCCCACCGAGAGGGGATGCGTATCCAGAATCGTTCCTTTGGCATTGAGCGAAGTGGCCACCGGGGCCGCCAATTTTTCCGCCAACTCCACCACCTCGGCCTGGGCCTGCGAGGCGGTCACTCCGCCACCGGCCACAATAATGGGGCGTTTCGCCTCCGTCAGCAAGGAAAGGGCTGCCCGGACTTTCTCCAATTCTGGTTCCGGCCGAAAGGGCGGAAGGTGCGTAAAAGGCTCCTCCACCACCACCTCCATATCGGCTTCACCATCCGAAATGAAATCCCCGAAAATGTGCTCCAAATCCAGGTGGACCGGTCCGGGGGTTCCCGAGGCCGCCTCCCGAAAGGCCTGGCGCAAAGCAAAGGGAAGCTGCTCCGTATTGCCCACCAGTCGATTATGTTTGGTCACCGCCTCAAAAAAAGGAAAATGATCCACCTCCTGGTAAGCATTGCGGTATTGCCCGATCTGAGCGGTGCGGCCGGTCAAGGCGATGATCGGCGTGCACGCCAACCAGGAGTCCTGCAGCCCGGCGGCCAGGTTGGCCGCGCCCACGGATTGGGACATGCAGATCTCGGTTTGCCGGCGGACCCTGGCATAGGCGTCAGCCATATAAACGGCCGGCTTCTCGCTATGGGCCATAATGCAGCGGATGCCGATTTTTTCCATTTCCATAATGGTTCCCGGCATCACAACGGGCATGAAAAAAACATGCGTCACACCGTAACCCTTGAAAGTTTCGGCAATGAATCTAGCGCCGGTCATCTTCGGCATAATCACGGACAATTTGTTGCATAACGCGAGAAAGGCAATTTCTTTATCCCTCTAACCGGTGGGGGAAAAAATACCGGCGCCTCAATCCCCAATCCGAGGTTCATACATATAGAAAGAGAGAGCCACCCGCTGCCGGTGCGAGATCGAGGAACCTACTTCTTCCACTTTCTAAGCAAATTTTTCCAGACTTTTTCGATCTCCTCACGCGCCACAATCGCGTCCTTCCAAACATTCGGAAAACAATCCAGCGCATAACCGGAACCCTTCGGACCCAATTCCACCACGGCCCATAAAACTTTGCCCGAACGCGCCTTCTCGAGCCAGGCTGCCAGCATCTTGCGCAAAAACATATCCCGCCAAGTGATAAAATCCAGGTCGAGCTTTCCCCGCCCATTAGTGATAGGCGTCTGGCAATGGGAGCCCGTAAATGTCCGCAAGTGGATCAATTCGCTGCTTTGGAGCAAATCGAGACGATACCCGGCAATGCGTGGCCAAAATTCAGCCGGGCGCATCTGCTTGATAATGGCCGGGTGTGAGTGGTCGAAATTGGCCGGTAATTTTTGGCCATAACGCTTTTCGTATTGCGCCGCCAGGGCGAGGCCCTTCTCCGGTGTCTCGGTACAAGTATCGCGATGCCACTCGATCACCGGTTTGAGACCGAGCGCTTTACCCGCAAGCATTACACTTCGGGCAACGGTTACCGCCTTCGGAATAAGCGTGTCGTGATCGCATAGCTGAACATTTACATGGGTCGCCCCATTCTCCTTGAAAGCCCTCAGTTTTGGTTCCGCCTCCGCCGCGCTGCCGACATCAACGCCCCCAATAAACTCAAGGCCATACTTCCCGCAGGCTTCCGCAACAGCCGGTTCGGCCCTCGCGCTATATCCTGCAAATCCAGCTTTTTTGGCCGCCCGCGCCTTACGATCCACCGTCCACTCTTTTTCCGCCGAAGGATAATCGGTCAAAGTCCATGCCGCCGCGCAAAGCTTGAGCTGGGGTTTACTAATTCTTCTTTTTTTAGCCATAAAATTTTAAGTATATATTCAATAGCATCCCATAGGAAATAACGCAAAACGGCTGGAATTGCTCTTGTTCGCCTGTTTCACTAGAAGCAGGTTACTATGAAAAAACAAAAAGTAAATCCAGCCAAATGCAAGGTGTGCGTTCTGCGACAGCTTTGCAATTTTATTCCGGGACATCTGGTGGCCAAGTTGGCCCGCCAGTATGGTGTCGATAAGAAAGCTCGCAGTTTCAGTCCATGGAGCCATGTCGTTAGTTTGCTCTATGCTCAGATCACTCATGCTATTGGGCTTAATGATGTCTGTGACGGACTCGCTCATCACAGAGGGTTGCTGGCCAGTATCCGGGGGGCCAGCGTTCCCAGCCGCAACGGGCTTTCCTACGCCAACAAGCATCGCGATGCCAGTATGGCGGGAGAACTGTTTTGGTCGGTGCTCAAGCACTTGCAGTCGTTGTCTCCGGGGTTTGCGGGTGGTAAATTCAAGGGGTTTCCCCGACGTTTCAAACGTGTTATCAACATCGTCGATTCGTCCACTATCGGTTTGGTCGCCAACTGCATGGATTGGGCTAAACATCGTCGGCGAAAGGCGGCCGCCAAATGTCACTTGCGCCTGGATTTGAAAAGTTTTCTGCCCCGGTTTGCCATCATCGACACGGCCAGGGACAATGACGCCAAACGAGCCCGTGAAATGTGCGCCGCCCTCAAAGCCGGTGAAATCGTATTGTTTGACAAGGCCTACATCGATTTGACCCACCTCTTTGACTTGTCATCGAGGGGCATTTACTTTGTCACCCGGGCCAAAGAGAACATGGCCTTACGCTGTGTCAAGAGGCTGCTCAAGAAGCCCAAGGGCAATATTTTGCGCGATGATCTGGTGGTCCTTAAGAACAAAAAATCCCGTCAGGATTACCCTCAACCGATGCGCCGGGTAACGGCATGGGTGGAGATTGATGGCCAGTGGCGAGTGATGGAATTTTTGACTAATAATTTGCAGTGGTCGCCCCATACGATCAGCGAACTGTATCGCTGCCGCTGGTCCATTGAAACCTTCTTCCGCCAAATCAAACAAACGCTCAACTTGTGCGATTTCCTCGGCCATAGCGCCAATGCCGTGCGCTGGCAGATTTGGAGCGCTTTGCTGCTCTATGTGCTGCTCCGCTTCCAGGCCTGGTTGAGCCGCTGGGAGCATAGTTTTGTCCGCCTGTTCACACTTGTCAGAGGCGTGCTTTGGGATCGCTTTAACCTGCGGGACTTGCTCGATTTCTATGGGACAGCCGGTGGACGCTTTAGAATGCGAGCGACTCCCCAACAGGCTTATTTCCCTGGGTTTGGTTGAAAACCTATGGGACAGCACAAGGTGGCAAAAGCAATAAAAGAGAAACATGTGATAAAATTTCAAAAATTCGATTCCCCCAAAAGTCAAAAACTCACATTGATTATCAATGGGTTACGAAGCTTGCCTCGCCCCTATGGGATGGTATTGGTATATATTATATTCTTATCATGAAATGAAAAAAATGCCTTCAAATAGCATCTTCCGCGGAAGTGGTTTCCGCCTCCGGCTCGGAACCGTCAAGCCGCCGCCTCATTTCCTTGGTTTGACTTCCGATAGTTTGCATAAACGATGTGTAATCGCTCGAGTTGATTATCAAATTCGATCCCGCCCGCGCCCATTCGACCTGCGGTTCAAAGCCATTCGAAAAATGGATGCCGGCCCCAATATTGCGGGCGCGCGCTTTGCCAATAATTTCCCGCACGGCGGCATCGAAATCCGGGTGACCATATTCCTCGGGAATGCCTAAACTAATGGATAAATCGTGGGGGCCAATCAATAAAGCGTCCAGTCCGTCAACATCGAGAATGTCGTCGAGAGCGTCCATGGCGGTGCGGCTTTCAATATTCACAATGAGCACGTTATGCCGGTTAAAATCATCCAGGTAACGCTTTTGGACGGGTGATAGAACAGACTTGCCAGTGGTTACATCGTGGGCCTGCTTGCCTTTAAGGGGACGCAGCCGAACGGCTTCCCAAAGCGAGCGAACCTCATCCGCCGATTCCACATAGGGGAAGATGAGCCCAACCGCTCCTCCGTCCAGGGCCATACATGCCAAATAAGGGTCGGGAGCCGGCACCCGCACAATGGGAGCCACATTTAAGGCCCGGTAGGCGCGGCACATCCATGAGAGCTGATGCCGGTCTATAGGGATATGTTCCGTATCGATAAAAACGAAATCCAGTCCGATTCGGGCGACCGCTTCAGGCCACCGCGGTGAGGTAGAAAGGATGGCGGTTCCGTAAACACGCCGGCCATCATGCAAAGCTTTTCGAATTTCTTCTCCAGTCATAACGCAATCATCTTCAAAAAATCCTTATTAACTGTCAAAATTAATCCACTATCGGATATTAATTCCCCCCCGATGCATCCTCGAAACCATGCCATTGAGTGAAACTATCAACGGAATCCCGTTCCGTCCGGTAGTTGTTGACCGGATCGGCTTTATCCGCATAACCCACCGCGATTCCACAAATCAGGCTAAGGTTTTCGGGGATTTCCAGGAGGCCGCGAACGATATCGGGATATTCCGCCATTGAGGCCTGGGGACAAGTTTCCAAACCACAGCCTCGGGCCGCCAGCATAATATTCTGGATAAACATACCCATATCGGTCCACGATCCCTTGGCAAAATCTTTATCGATAAAAACAAACAACTCCACCGGAGCGCCGAAGCCATCGTAATTCTTCATCCACTGTTCCTTGCGTTTCTCAACATCTTTACGATCGATGCCGAGCGCTCCATATAAGGCCAGCCCGCACTGGAAGCGGCGGGTCCTATAAGGCTCCCAAAATTTATCGCAGTAGTATTGATAATCCGGATTGTGCTTTTGCCCGGACTCTATCGCCTCCACGATAGCCCTGCCGATACGGACTTTGACCGCCCCGGTGGCCACCGCGACATGCCAGGGCTGCACATTAACCTGAGTTCGACAGTTGGGGGGGGTAAATCGATTATTTTTAGGGTTTTTCGTGCTGTAGGGCGCATGGTTGTCAGGGTTGGGGTGTGAATATGCCGTGTAGTGCAGGGTCGGTGTTGATGTATTTGCGTCGCCATCGTCGTCGTAAGAAGGGCCAGGATTATGATTACTGGACGCTGGTGGAGTCGGTGCGCACAGCCAAGGGGCCGCGCCAGCGCATCGTGGCCCACATTGGCAAGGAGCCGGGGCTCGATGAGGATGAGCGGTTGGGTTGGGAGCAGATCGGTCGGCTCCTCGATGGCGATGATGAGGCTGCGGGGGCCGAGCAGTTGGATTTATTTGCCGAGGATAAACCGGAGGCTCCGTTGTGGGCGCAGGTGAATCTGGGTCGGATACGGGTGGAGCGGGTGCGTCAATTTGGCAAAGTGTATGTGGCTCTGGCGCTGTGGCGGCGGCTGGGGCTGGGCCCAGGTGGCCTCGATTCTGGCGGTGGGGCGTTTTTGCGAACAGGCCTCGGAGCTGGCTCTGGCCGAGCGCTGGTATGGCTCGACGGCGCTGGAGGATTTGATGGCGGTGGATGTGGATGAGGTCTATGACAACCGTTTGTATCGCGGACTGGATCGTGTCTTGCCCTTGCGCCGGGAACTGTTCAGTCATCTTAAAGGACGCTATGAAAGCTGGTTTGGGACGCGTTTCGAGTTTCTTTTATACGACATAACGAGCACCTATTTTGAGGGCCGGTGCGAGGGCAATGCCCAGGCCCAGCGCGGCTACAGCCGGGACCAGCGGCCGGATTGCAAGCAGGTATGTCTTGGACTGGTGGTGACACCCGAAGGGCTGCCCCTGGCCTATGAGGTTTTCGACGGCAACCGCGCCGATGTGACCACGGTGCAGGAGAGGGTCGAGTTGATGGAATCGCATTACGGGGTGGCCGATCGCATCTGGGTGCTGGACCGCGGCATGGTGAGCGAGGCCAACCTCGAATACCTGCGCGGCAAAGGGGCCCGTTACATCGTGGGCACGCCCAAGAGCCATCTTAAAAACTTTGCCCTCGATCTGCTCGAGCAAGGCGATTTTTGCGAGGTGCGGGCGGGGGTGGAGGTCAAACTGGTGAAACATCCCGACTGCCCCCAGATCGAGCAATATGTGCTTTGCCGCAGCCAGGGACGGGGTCAAAAAGAAGCCGCCATGCTGAGCAAGCAAAAGGAGCGTTTGCGCAAAAAGCTCGACCAGATCGACCTGAGTTTGCGTCGGCGAGCGCAGAAACTCGATCCGGTTGAACGCCGTATCGGCCGCTGGCTGGGCCGCCACACCATGGCCGAAAGCCGCTGGCTGGGCCGCCACACCATGGCCGAAAAAATATTCACCGTAGAAGTGCAAATCGACGCCGCCGGACGGGCCTGCGCATTGCAAATCACCGAAGACGAGAGCAAAGCCGATTGGGCCCAACTGGCCCACGGGACCTATCTGCTGCGAACCAACTGCCAGGAGGAAGACCCACAAAAGCTGTGGCGGTGGTATATACAACTGACACAGGCCGAGGCAGCCTTTCGTTGCGCCAAAAGCGACTTGGGGCTGCGGCCGGTCTATCACCACAAAGAAAAGCGTGTGCAAGCGCACATTCTGATCTGTTTTTTGGCTCTGGCGATGTGGCGCGCCCTGGAAAGCTGGCTGCAGGCCAAAGGCCTCGGCACCTGTGCGCGGCAAGTGTTGCACGAACTGGAAAATCTACGCTCAATGGACGTGGTGGCACCGCTGCGAGGGGGACGCGAAGCGCGTTTACGGCTGGTAGGCAAACCGGAAAAACTCTGTGCCGACCTCCTCAAGAAAATGGGCCTAAAACTGCCCACCCGCCCCAAAATCATCCAAAATGTAGTGCAGACTAACGGCAAAAATTAATCCCGAATCCGCATAGATAAGCCCTTTAACTTTTTGAACTGTCGAAGATGGGTTAACGCCCGAAGGGGCCCAACGGGAAACATCGAGGATTTTGTGAATCAATTCCCTCGGCATAGGTTTCTTTAAAAAGGCGCGGATCGATGCCCGGCCCGTGATAGCCTCAAACACATCCATAATCTTTAATTCTGGGTTTACTCATTTCCTGACTCCCGATGAATTTTTTCGAGCAGTTTCGTCGTGCTGTAGCCTTCCAGAAAGGGGAGAAATTCTATTTTAGCGCCAATTTTTTCCAGCGCCCGGCGTTCGTCCGGGTCGAGGGTATCCAGGGTGTAATCGCCGCCTTTGACGTAAATGTCCGGGCTTAAAGCCTCGATTTCCGCCGCCAGCCTCATGGTCTGAAACGTGATCACACCGTCAACAAACTCCAAGGCGGCGAGGGCATAGGCGCGCTCCGCTTCAACTTGCAAGGGCCGGTTGGGCCCCTTGAGCATTTTTACGCTTTCGTCGCCATTGAGAAGAATCCATAGCTGGTCCGCCAGGCCGGAAGCCTTCCGCAAATAGTAAAGGTGGCCAGTGTGCAGGAGGTCGAAGGCGCCGTTGGTGATGACCAGGCTCCGGCCATCCTTTTTTAATTGCCTCCGGCCTTCGACGGCCTCCTCGAGGGTCAGCCATTTGTCGTTGGGAAGATTTTTCACCGGATTCATTCGGCATTAATCAAAAAACCTTTTGGCTTTTTCAAAAAAAGAAGCCCCCACGGGGTTCTCGGCGTCACCGCTGGCCACCGCGAATTCTTCCAGCCGGGCGCGCTGCTCAGTGGTGAGCTTGGTCGGCACCTCGATATGCACGCGGACGAATTGTTCCCCCTTGCGCCCGCTACGGAGATTGGGCATGCCATGCCCTCGGAGCCGAAAGGTCGTCCCGCTTTGGGTGCCGGCGGGAATTTTTAAAGAAACCCTGCCTTCCAGCGAAGGCACGTCGATGGCCCCGCCGATGGCCGCGAGAGTAAATTTGATGGGGATTTCGCATACCAAATCGTCCCCATGCCGCTCAAATATTTCGTGCTCCTTGAGATGGATAATCACGTATAAATCACCCGCCGAACCGCCCTTTATGCCGGCCTCTCCATTGCCCGCCGAACGCAGCTTCGACCCGGTATCGACCCCCTTGGGAATACGCAGCTTGATCTGGCTGTTCTTGGTCAACCGGCCATCTCCACGGCAATTCTTACAGGGTTTTTCCACCACCACTCCCTGACCGGAGCAGACCGGGCAGGTTTGGCGAACGCTGAAAAACCCTCGCTGTGACATGACCTGGCCATGCCCGGCGCAAGTCCCGCAAGTGGTCGCCTTGGAACCGGGGCTGGCCCCGGAGCCGCCGCACACATCGCAGGCCACCGCGCGGCGAAAGGAAATATTCTTTTCCGCTCCGTTGGCAGCTTCGCTCAATGTTATCTCCAGATCGTAACGCAGGTCGGAACCGCGCCGGGAGCCACCCCGGGAACTTTCTCCGCCCCCGAAAAATTCTTCGAAAATGCCGCCGCTGCCGGCGCCGCCGGCGCCGCCGAAGACCTCGCGAAAAATATCGAAAGGATCATGGAATCCCCCCGCCCCTCGGGCCCCCATTCCGCCACGCTGGAACGCGGCCTTGCCATAACGGTCGTAAGTGGCCCGTTTATCCGCATCCTTGAGGACTTCATAAGCCTCGGAAATTTTCTTGAACATCTCCTCGGCCTCTTTTTTTCCAGGATTTTTATCCGGGTGAAACTGAACCGCTTTTTTGCGGTAAGCCTTTTTAATCTCCTCTGTGGTGGCGTCTTTGGAAACGCCCAGAAGGTCGTAATAATCATCCGTGGCCATAATAGGGGCGCCTTAATTAAGCTTTAGAGGTTTCCTCGGTTTCAGGCTTGGACCCCCCGGAGGATACCACAACAGTGGCCGGCCGCAGAAGCCGGTCATGCATTCGGTAACCCATACGGGTAACGGCCATTACTTTGCCTTCTTCCACTTCCTCGCTCCCATGATGCGCCATGGCTTCATGAAAATGGGGATCGAATTCTTCACCCAAAGGATTGAGTTCGATGACTCCATGCTGTTTGAATAGCGATTGCAACTGGCTGAATATCATGGAGAAGCCGTCCGCGACCGGTTTGGCTTCGGGATGCTTGCTAGATAATTCCAGGCCCATAGCCAGGCTGTCCAAAATGGGCAGCATGTCTTCCAGCAACAGGGCCGCGCCATATTTGCGAAGCTGTTCTTTGTCCCGCACCACCCGTTTGCGAAAATTTTCCTGTTCCGCCACGGCGCGCAAATAACGATCCTGATTTTCACGAGCCTCTGCCTGGGCTTCGTCCAGTCTCTTAAGCAACCCGCCATGAAGATCCTCCGCTATTTCCGGAGTTGCTTCAACGGCTTCCCCGGTTGAGGAATTTTCTGTTTCGACTTGGTTTTCTGTTTTCTCTTCGCACATGTCTGGAATAATTAAAACCCGGCCTGTCTTTATTTCTTCAACAGTTTTTCAAATATTTTTTTCAATACCTGGCTCGTTTCATCGGCGCCGTCGATGATAGTTTTAACGCTATCTTCAATAGCTTCGACAGTCCATTGGAGCAACCCCTTGTAGCTTTCATCCTGGTTCAGAGATTCTAACACTCCTTTGATCACAAAGACCAAGCCCTTATTGGAGAGTTCCGCCACCAGAGGCCTTACGATTTCTTTAATGGCCGTAACATCGCGCAATTCGATGTCGATGCCGGCATCGTGATTTTGTACGCGCGGCGGCTGCCCGGAGTAGTTGGCCACTTTTACTGAATCCACTTTAATCGCCAAACGTTCGATGAGGAACTGAAAAGGTTCTTCCTCCACCTCAATGTCTTTCTCCACCTCCTCGCCATCCCCTTCCTCGGCAGTCGTTTCCAGCGCCTTGATGAAGGCGGCAATATTATTTTCGGAATCGGACCTGGTAACATAAGCGCCCTCTTTAATCTCCACAATCACCGCCTGAAAGATACAACGCTCGCCAAAAAGGCTCATGGGACGCAAATCCACTTTTATGCGATTGAAATCGATAAAAACCGGTTCCGGAAAGGAATCTGGGTTTTCAATTTTGGCATCCCTGATTTCCAGAGCGCCCTCCATGATATCCAGGCTTATATCTCCGAAATCGGCCCGGAACCCGGTTTGGTTTTCCAGCTTGTATTCAAGGTAGGTGGGCAGCAAGAAATACACGGCCGCGGCCAGGGCGCCCGTTAATATCAAAACGAGGAATAAGAGGCTGAACAGGCAGCCCATTGTTTTTCTGACGATGGTGAATATCATTTCAGGAATCGGAAAAGTTGTCGGTTAACAAAGCCACAGTCTCTTCGGCAGGTTGCAAGCAAAAGGATTCTTCGTACGGCAGCAAGGCATTGTCACCCTTTTTCAACAGTCTGCCCGATTCCATTTCCCGCAGGCAACCGGATACGACATGGATCAACCGGGCCTGTTCCCTGGCCGGTAAAGTGATCGCCTCCTCTCCAGGCTTCAAGTGGAACAGGCGAATGCGAAAACTGCCGCAATCGGCCAAAGTCTGCTCCCTCCCCTGCTTGCCGGGATGCAGTATTTGCGGTTCAACATCGTCCCAATCGATGCATTGCAGAGATTCCTCGATATGGAGCTGCCGCGGTTTCCCGTCCAGTCCGCTACGGTTCCAATCATATACCCGGTAGGTGGAATCCGAGTTTTCCTGGATTTCAAGAATCAAGTTCCCGGCGTCGATGGCATGAATACGACCGCTTGGCACGAACATGGAATCACCCACCGCAACGCTGATTTTGTGAACCAGCTCTTCCAGCCCGTCACTGCGAAAAGCGGCCTCAAATTGGGCTCTCGTGACCCCTTTTTTCAGACCGGCCAAAATATTGGCTCCGTCCTCGGCGGCTGCCATGTACCAGTTTTCCGTTTTGCTCTGGCTGCCCAGGGATGCGGCTGCCTCGGCCGGGGGATGCACTTGCAGGCTGAGCCGTTCGCCGCAATCGAGCCATTTTACCAATAACGGAAAAGAGCGCCCGGCGCGGTATGCGGGCCCCATCAAATAATGGGCGTATTTATCCCTGGCCAGGGCTTGGCCCAAAGTCTGACCCTTTAATTTTCCGCTCACCATAACGGAATTGGCTTCAGGACGGTCGCAAATTTCCCAGGATTCTCCAATGCATTTATCTGCCGGCAGGGTCCGGCCCAGATGTGTTTGCAGTCCATTGCCTCCCCAAACTCGTTCTTGATAAATTGGTTGGAAAAGAGTAACTTCACTCATTCACCCGAACTTATTCCCCCTGGAAAATAGGGTCAACCTGCAATCTGTCTTGTCAACTGCCATTAACCGCTTCATATTAGCCGATTCAACCAACTGATGAAGCGAGCTAAACGAGCTAAAAAAAAGCGGCCGCCCAAAAAACGACCGCAAAAAAAACCGACCTTTCACGAGAAGGACGCCCGCCCGCGGCCAGTGGTTGGATTTATTTTACTGATCATCGGCGTGCTAATGCTGGTCTCGCTGCTCGACTATAAGCCGGAACAATACCATGTGGCCTCGAATGATCAGATGGAAAACCTGGTGGGCAAATTCGGCGTTTACTTTACCGTTTTTTCCTTTCAACTCCTCGGGGTAATGGCCTGGGTCCTACCTATATACATGATGTGGGGCAGCTACATGTATTTTTTTTCACAACGCCACAAAGTCGATAAAATAAAGGTGGGCGCAATTGTCCTTGGATTGGTTTCAGGCGCCGGATTCCTGGATGCCCTGGACCTGCAAAACCTCGACCCCAACTATTACACCTCAGGTTCCTCCGGCGGATTCTTCGGCGACCTCCTCTTCAGCGGTTTGCTGGAAAATAATATGGGGCATTTCGGGAGCTTTCTAATATTGATCCTCCTCTTCATATCCAGCGCCGGTGTAATATTAAGCGACAACCTGGGTAAAAATGTTATCTCGCCACGAAAATTTCTCGAAACCTGGAAAACGAGGAAAAAAGAAAAAGACGAAAAGAAAATAGAAACCGAACAGGCCGGGGAAGCGCAAGCGGCTAAAGAAAAAGAAGCTGACGAAAAGACTGTTTCATCCCCCAAACCGGGACCCAAGGTGACCGCAAAACCGGCCTCCTCAACGACTAAATTCAAAAAAGGCCCTGATTCGGAATCCAGGCAGAAGGAGGAAGAATTTGAACCCGATATCGGCGGGGACGATGTTCTGGCTTCTTTCGGCAGTGCCAAAAAATCCGCCCCAAAGAAAAAACTTGAACCCAAAGCCGATACTGGAAATAAGACCGGCGGACTGAAAATCATAGCCGGGGAAGAACCGAAAAAAGCCAGTGTCAGCCGTCCCGAAAAAAAGGGGGATTATTTGTTCCCGCCCTTGAATCTCCTAAAGGAACCACCCGGACTTCCCGAATCGGCCGCCGAGGACTTTCAGGCCACAGCCCTTAACCTGGAACGGATTTTGACCGAATTTGGCGTCAAGGTCACTCTTGGAGAAATCCACACCGGCCCGGTCATCACACGCTACGATGTGCATCCGGCGGCTGGGGTGCGAGTCGAGAAAATCATCAATCTGGACAAAAACATCGCCCTGGGGCTCAAAGCCACCTCGGTGCGCATCCTCGCCCCCGTCCCCGGCAAAGGCTGCGTGGGCATCGAGGTGCCCAACAAAACAGCCGCCACCGTAACCATGCGGGAAATACTCGAATCAACCAGTTGGGCCGAAAGCAAAGCGAAAATACCGATAGTCCTGGGCCGGGAAGTAAGCGGCAAACCCCTCGTCACCGATCTATCCAAAATGCCCCACCTGCTCATCGCCGGGGCCACCGGTGCGGGCAAAACGGTCTGCATCAACGCCATCATTACCTCCCTCCTCTTTCACTCCAGTCCGAAAGACCTGCGCTTCGTCATGGTGGACCCGAAAATCGTCGAAATGCAGTTTTTCAACGACTTGCCCCATATGCTCATACCCGTGGTGACCGATCCCAAAAAAGTGCCCGGCGCATTGAAATACCTCCTCGGCGAAATGGAAAACCGCTACCAGATTTTCGCCAAAGAAGGAGTCCGCAACATAGCCTCCTTCAATGCCAAAAGGGCCAAGGACAAAAAAGCCCAGGCCGAAGCCCTATCCCGCGAGGCCGACATGACCCCCGAAGAACGGGCCGCCGTCAGCATGGCCGTCGTGCGCCGGGACAGCGATATCGAAATTCCCAACAAACTCCCCTACATCATCTGCATCGTGGACGAGCTGGCCGACCTCATGATGGTCGCCCCGGCAGACATCGAAACCTGTGTCGCGCGCCTCGCCCAACTGGCCCGGGCGGCCGGCATTCACCTCATCATCGCCACCCAGCGCCCATCCGTAAACGTCATCACCGGCGTCATCAAAGCGAACCTCCCCAGCCGCATCGCCTTCAAAGTGGCCTCCAAGGTGGACAGCCGCACCATTCTCGACTCCATGGGCGCCGACCAACTCATCGGCAATGGAGACATGCTCTTCCTGCCCCCAGGATCGGCCGATATGGTGCGCTCCCAGGGAGCCTTTGTGGCCGACGAGGAAATCAAAAACATCGTCGATTTTCTCAAACAAAACGGACCTCCCAATATGGATGAAAAATTTCACCAAACGGTGGAAGCCGGGGGAGGCGATGAAGAAAAATTCGATGAAGATGTCGATAAACTCATGCCCGACGCCGTCGACGTATTGCGCAACACCAAACGGGCCTCCACCTCCATGCTGCAGCGCAAATTAAAAATCGGCTACAACCGGGCCGCCCGCATCATGGAGCAATTGGAGGACAAAGGGATTGTCGGCCCGGATAACGGTTCCAAGCCGCGGGAGATACTCATCGACCCCGATTTACTTTAAATAAATATAACAGCCAACGGGACAACCGGCCTTCCCTGCCTGCCCACAAATAATAAAGTGTTGAATTTTTTATAATCCTCATTGAATGCCGGACAAATTTCCTTTATCGCATAATAGAATAAGAAAAGAAGTGGAATAACGGATGCAGAGCATTGGAGAACGATTGGAAGAAACCCGCAAACGACAGGGCATATCCCTGCGGGAGGCGGCGTATGCCACCAAGATACGAGGTGAATTTCTGGCGGCCCTCGAAGACGACTCCATGAACATCCCGCTGGAGGAAGTCTATCGGCGCGGCTTCCTCAGCAACTACGCCAAATTCCTGAAAATGGACCCGGCGAAATTATTAACCGATTACAATGCCATCCAATTGGGCCGGGGCCAAGGCCAAGGTGGAGGCGCCAAAGAAATGCATCGGGACCTGCTCGGGCGCATCGAATTGCCGGAAAAGGAATCCCTCAGCGACGCCCCCAACCTAACAGGTAAAAAATTCAGCCAAGCAAAATCCCAGGATGTCGATTGGACGCCTTACCTCAAAGTGGCCCTCTTTTTAGGAGGCGCGGTCTTGGTCGTGGCCATCGTGGTATTGATCGTAAAACTCATCCTCCCCGGCGCCACGCCCCAAATCAACCCCGGCTTGCGCGAAGGCGAGGCCATAACAGCAGAAAACAACCAGGACGGTTACGAGGAAGAACAAATCATCCTCATCGCCCTCGACGACGTCACCGTCACGGTCACGCAAACGAGCGACAACAGCCCCCTGTTTTCCGGCACCCTGGCCAAAGGCGAAACCCAAACCCTGACCAAAAAAGGCCCCGTGCGCATCGGCTTCACCGAAGGCGACAACCTCATCGTGCAAAAAGGCGGCACAAAATACAAAATGGGCAAACCCGGAGTAGGCTCCAGCACCCTCGAGTGAATTGACCGCAAAGGCCGCAATATACCCTCATCTCGAAATTGAGATTAGTTGGATGGATTTGAAAAAAAGTTATAGAATTGTAATTCTATTATGTTCATGTGGAAAGAGAGGATAAAGTTGCAAAATTTTGGATGGAACCTGTCAGGTTGAACCGAAGTGGCCGTTTTAGACCAGCGGAATTGCTTGAAATTCGAAGCATTATCTCTAATAATAATTGAGAAATGGAATGAGTGCTTTAGCGGTTGAGAATTTTACCCCATTGGCGCAAAAAATGTCTTTTTCAGAGGATTCTCTGTCCGTGGATTTAACGGACGGGCGCTCTATTTCTGTTCCGTTGTCCTGGTTCCCGCGTTTGCTCTCAGGAACAGTATCGGAGCGGAATAATTGGCGATTTATAGGCCAGGGCGAAGGTTTTCACTGGGAAGACCTGGATGAGGATATCAGCGTCGAGAGCTTGATCGTGGGTCGTCCATCGCGGGAGAGCCAGAAGTCATTGCAGAAATGGCCATTGCAGAAATGGCTAAAGCAAAGGCAGGAACAGGACTCGGTTAAAATCCGTTAAACCCCTACCGCTGTTCCCAGAAGTGGAGGAAACCGCTATCCTGGCGGACGCTGACCGGGGCGCCGAGCACTTCCATGTAAATGATGGCTTTGCGCGGGCCACTGGCATCCCGCAGGGAGTCGATCACTTCGGTCCGAATGTTTTTCCGTCCCCGTGCGGTTGATTTTCTCGACTTTCCCCAGGATTTGCCCCTTTCAACATGGATTTTAGCTTCCCGCATTTCTTGTAACTGTCTTTCTAGCTGCTGTTGCTCATCCAATACTTCCTGGGCCGAGAGGGATTGCTCCCACCGGGAATGGGCATGAATAGGCGTTTCAGTTTCAGGTTGGACCTGTGCCGGCTGAAAGGGGGAAGCTGGAGCCTGGGTTTGGGCCGGCGCCGGCGCCGGCTGTTGGGTCTGCGCCTGCGCTGGCTGTTGGGTCTGCCTTCGCTGGGCTATGCGGCGGCGGATTTCCTCCTGTATTTCCCGGGTCCGGTCCCCCTCGACTGGAGGCGAAGAGGAGCCAGGTTCACCCTGTTCCCCTTCCCTCTTTCCCCTGAACATCTTGGATAGCGCCCAGATAACAAGAAAAACCAGAGGCATGATCCATTCAGTCACATTTTCCAAAGCTTAACCTTTCTTTCTGGATACGTGATAGACGATAAATATTTCAGGACTCGGAAATCCAGCATCCAGTATCCAGTATCTTTTAAATTAATTCAAATGGCCGATCAGGCGCCGTCTTCTGTTGTATCTTCATCTTCGGGTTTGGAGATGGATTGGCGCATTTCGGTGTCGGACTGGATATTCATCATTTTGTAATAGTCCATCACCCCGATGTTGCCGGCCCTGAATGCTTCGGCCATGGCCAGGGGCACCTCGGCCTGTGCTTCCACCAGTTTGGCCTGCATTTCCTGCACCTTGGCTACGTTTTCCTGTTCCAAAGCCACGGCGGCCGCGCGGCGGATTTCGGCCTGGGCCTGGGCCATGTTTTTGTTGGCCTCGGCCTGGGATTCCTGCAACGCGGCGCCAATGTTTTGACCCACATCGATATCGGCAATATCGATGGAAAGAATTTCGAAGGCCGTGCCGGTGTCGAGCCCGCGGGCGAGAACGTTTTTGGAAATGGAGTCGGGGTTTTCCAGCACCCATTTGTAGGTATCGGCCGAGCCGATGGTGGTCACGATGCCCTCGCCCACACGGGCGATGATGGTTTCTTCCTGGGCGCTGCCGACATAGCGTTCGAGGTTGCTGCGCACCGTCACGCGGCAGCGGACTTTTACCTGGATGCCGTCCTTGGCCACGCCGTCGATGGTGGCCCGGCCGCTGCTGGCCCCCGGCACGTCGATGACTTTGGGGTTGATGGAGGTGCGGACGGCTTCCATGATCGATTTTTCCGTCCCCTTGGTGGCCAGGTCGATGGTGCAGGCCCGGTTCCAATCGATATCGATGCCGGCTTTTTTGGCGTTGATGAGGCCGAGGGTGGTCTGCATGATGTTTCCCCCGGCCATGTAATGGGTTTCCAGTTCGTCGATTTCCACATTGATGCCGGCTTTGACGGCGGCGATGCGAGCCTCCACAATCAGGTTATAGGGGAGTTTTCGGAACCACCGCATCACGACGAGGTTCCAAAGCGAAACCGGAGCGCCCGATGACTGGGCCTTCAACCATACGCTGATGAAGGAGAAAATGATGAACCCAAGCACGATAAAGGCAAAGGCTATGCCCAGAGATAAAAGTTGCATGGGGGTTAGAGCCAAGGGGAGATGAGTGATATTAGTCATATTCATGTCTTTTTAACGATTAATCTAAAGTTATCAACGCGGACCACTTCGACAGGTGTCGCCTCTTCCAGCAGGCCGGACTGGGAGAAAGCCTCGTATTTTTTCCCATCGACTAAAATCATGCCGGTGGGGGCCATCATTGTCAAGGCTTTCCCCTTTTTTCCAACGATCTCTTCCGCTTTTGCCTGGGGCTCCAGGCTGGATCCGCTGATCGTCTTATCCAAACGGATGAATTTTCCAAAACGCTTGTGCTGGATAAGCCAGATTTCCACGAAAAACATGATCAGCGCCAAAGTTCCCGAAAGGCAGAAGATGACCATTGCCGTGGCCCCGCCATAATCGTTATAGCCCTGGACGCAGGCAATTATAAGCAGGATGACGCCGAATATGGCGAGGACTCCACCGGGAACGAAAATTTCCAGAAAAAACAGCAACAGAGCCAGGACGAACAATACTATAATGGAAGTCATCTCTTCTCAACCTTTCTCTTTTTCCACTTGCAAGGCAAAGTTTTTATAACCCGTCACCCTGACGTTTTCACCTATTTCGATCACATCGAGGGGAGAGGTGGCCTGGAAGCGAATACCATCGATCTCGATCTCGCCCAGCGGGTGCAGGTCGGTCATGGCCTTTCCCAGGCATCCAATTTCGGGTAGTTTGCCTCCCGATCCCGTAATCGCTCCACCCTTGGCGATGACCGGATCGACATCGGCGGTGGCGCCATGCAGGACCAGCTTGTCCCAGATGCTTGTTTTGGGCAAATACCTCCATAGCAAAGCGAAACCGACCAACGCTATGACCAGGCCAAAGGTTATATCGTAAACGGGGCCCCAAAGCACCGCCGGATCGAAGGGAATACCCTCGCCCGTATCCTTGAAATCATCCGGCCAGATGTCGGCCAAGGACCAGAGGAGGGAGCCAAACAGCATTAACATCCCCAGCAGTCCGAAAAAAATAGTGCCGGGCAGAACGAAGAGTTCCAGGCCGATAAAGACGATACCCACAAAGAAAACGATCAGTGCCTCGTTACCGGCCAGGCCCGCCACATAATTGCTGGCAAAAACGATCAGCAGCATAACGATGCCGCTGATCCCCGGGAGCCCGAACCCCGGGGTTTTAAACTCAATCATTAGAAGCAAAAACCCGATGCCCAAAAGCACCGGGGAAATCGTCTCCATATACTGCGCCAGCAATTCCGACCAGGTGACTTCAAACTTCTTGATGACATGATTTCCAGAGCCATATTTGTGGTCGAGCAACTCCTCCACCGTCTCGGCGATGCCTGCTCCCAACAATGGCTCGGGAGGGTCGCCGTATTCCTTCATGGCCTCGTTCGCCGTCAAAGAAAGAAGCTCATCCTCATCCTTGAGAACCTCTCCCTCCACCTTAAAAACGAAATCTGCATCCATCATAGCCCTCAGAACATCCGAACGATAGCGGTATTCGCCCGTCATGCTGCGCACCTTCGCTCTCAGGTAGCTGTTGATTTTCAACTTCATTGTCTCGTCGATATCCTCGCCGCTGCCAGACACCACGGCGGCAGCCCCGATCACTCCATAAGGCGCAAAGTAAATATCATCCGTGGCCATTGAGATATAAGCCCCCGCTGAGATCGCCTCGTCGTTAACATAGGCAATGGTATCGCCCTCGAAACGCTCCAGCATCTGCATCAACTCCAGCGTTACGTCCAGGCGCCCGCCAGGTGTTTTGATGTCCAGCACTACCGTGTCGATGTCGTTCTCTATGGCTTCTTTAAGACCGCGCCGGACAATGTAGAGGATGGGTTTGCCAATTCCCTCCTGAACGGGGACTACATAAACCGAAACCGGCCTGGCGGGACGCTTGGGCTTGGGCTCTTCAATGCCCGGCATTGCCTCATCTTCATCCTTCGCCACAATGGCTTCAGGTTCATCCATCGGTTCAGCGGGGACAACCTCTTCGGTCTCCGCTGTTTCCACTGGTTCCGGTTCTTCCTCTGAAATTCCCCCCGAAGCGAAAAGAAGGAGGGAGGCAAACAGTATCCCGATTAAATAACGTTTGAACATTTTTCTCCTAAATAATGTTGCATACCTTGGCTAAATGCAAGCTCACGAACGACTTTCACCAACGGTTCCGTTTATTACGGACACTCTGACCCCGGAATAAGTTCAGTCTAAAGTATTGAATGTTTCCCCATTACGGGAAAAATGATGGTTTGTCATGGTTTCGCCAACAACAGCGGGCGTCGATCTGAAAGGAGCTTTTCAACTAGAAGCCGCCCATCTCGGGTTTTCCGTTTGCGGAGTGGCTCCCGTGCAACCGGAATTGCGCCGGGAATATTACCTCAAATGGATCGCCGAGGGGCGGCATGGCGACATGACCTGGTTGGAAAGGAACACCGAACGGCGGCTCGATCCCGCAAAAATCCTGCCCGAAGCGCGCAGCATCATTTGCCTGGGCCTCAATTATTACCAATCCGAACCGCAACGCAGGGGGCGCATCGCCAAATACGCCCTGGGCCAGGATTACCACAATTTCATGATGAAGCGGTTGAAAAAACTTTGCCATTGGCTCCGGCAAAGGGGCGGGCAGAACAAACCTTATGTCGATACCGGACCGGTTCTGGAAAAACCGGTGGCTGTTTTGGCTGGTCTCGGCTGGCAAGCTAAAAACACTATGCTCATCCATCCAAAAATGGGCAACTGGCTGTTTTTGGGAGAAATTTTCACCACCCTGGAAATGCCCCCCGACGAAAGGATTTCGGACCACTGTGGGGAATGCACGGCCTGCATAAGCGCCTGTCCCACCGGAGCCATCACCGCCCCCTATCAACTGGATGCCCGCCGCTGCATCGCCTATCTTACCATTGAACACAAGGGCACCATACCGGAAAAATATCGCGAAGCCATCGGAGACCGCCTTTTCGGCTGCGACGAATGCCTCGACGTCTGCCCCTGGAACCGCTGGGCCCAGGCCACCCGCGAGGAAAAATTCGCCGCCCGCCAATATCCCGATTTGCGCGAAATGCTGGCCTGGAATGATGAAGATTTCCGAAGCTATTTCCGGCAAACCCCAATTTTAAGACTCAAACGCGTCCGTTGGCTGCGCAATATCTGCGTGGTACTGGGAAACATCGGCGGCCCGGACGATCTACCGGCACTGGAAAAAGCCGCCCAAGATCCCGATCCCCTCATAGCCGAACACGCCCATTGGGCTATCAACCAAATCAACAAACGCATCAACCCTGCAAAAAATAACCGCAGGTTAAAATAATACGCCAGGATCCAATCAAAGACTCCGGAAAATCCTAATAAGGTCGGCTTTCATTTCGATGCCGATACCGGGGGCATCGGGCATTTCTATGGTGCCTGCCACTGGTTGCGCATTGTCCCCGAAACCGCCGAAGGCGCCAAATACGCCGGGGTAGGATTCGTTGCCCCCGATTCCCAGACCGGCCGCGATATGGAGTGAAAACTGGTGCCCGCCGTGCGGGATACAGCGTTTGTGCGACCAACCATGGGCGGTCAGCATTTCCAGGGTGCGGGTGTATTCGACCAGGCCATAGCTGAGGGCGGGATCCATTTGCAAATAATCGCGGTCGGGGCGCAGCCCGCCGTGGCGGATCAGGTTCCGGGCGTCGATGGTGGAAAAGAGGTTTTCCCCGGTCGCCAGCGGACCCTCATAAACTTTGGCGATCTCGGCATGTCCGGCGAAGTCGAGCGGGTCAATCGGTTCTTCATACCATTTCAATCCGTAGGGGGCCAGCGCCTGGGCCCACCGAACAGCTTCCCCCACCGTGAATTTTCCGTTCACATCGACCGCCACCCGCCCGGGGTCGCCCGTTATTTCGGCCACCGCCTCGATCCGGCGGCGATCTTCGTCCAGCGGAACGCCCCCGATTTTGATTTTCACCGTCTCATAACCAGAATCGAGGTAGCCGCGAATCTCGTCCCGCAGCGACGGCAAATCTTTGCCCGGATAATAATAACCACCGGCGGCGTAAACATAAACCCGGCGGTTGACCTGCCCGCCCCTAAACCGATTGCCCAATACCTGGTAAAGGGGCAGGTCTTCAATCTTCGCCACAAGGTCCCAAAGGGCCATGTCGATCGATCCCACCGCCACCGATCGCTCACCATGCCCTCCCGGTTTTTCATTCCGCATCATGATATTCCAGGCTTTGAAGGGATCGAAATTGCTACCCTCATCGTTCAAAAGGTCCGCCCCGGGCGCCTTTAACAAACGCGGGATCAGGCGCTCCTTGACGATGCCCGTGGCCGCATAGCGGCCATTGGAAGTAAATCCATAACCAACCAACGGGTTCCCCCGGCGGACGACATCCGATTCGATAGCCACCACCCCGGCCGTCATTTCGGAAAAATCGACAAAGGCATTGCGAATATCCGAGCGAATGGATTCCGAGGCGCATTTAATAGAAACAATTTTCATGGGAAACTTCGTAAAACGAGATTCACGATACAAGATACAGGATTGATCTTTCCATAAAATGTCGAGTCCGGTATCCTGATACCCGCATCATGGAAAAATTCGTGGCAGGCCCCCAGCTTTGGTTCTTTCCCTGGAAAAACCCCCTCACCGAACGCCTCGGCAGAGATTTCTTTCTCGGACTGCCCCAAAGTCCGGGCGTATATTTGATACGGGACAGGGCAGGGCGCGTCCTCTATGTGGGCCAATCGAAAAACCTGCGCCAGCGGCTTTCCTTCTACCGTTACGTCCGTCCGGAGACTGCATCCCGCAAAGTGATCCGCCTCATCGCCCGGCTCTCTGCCATCGAAATAGAGCTATTTCCCAACCCTACCGCGGCTCGGCTTCGGGAAAATGCCCTCCTGCGTCACCACCGGCCAACTTTTAATTCGGCCAATACCCACCCCGAATCCCATCTTTTTATCCAGATCAAATTAACCGATGGCCGCCTGGAAGTGGATTATTCCAATATCGAGGGCGAATTCTCTTCTCAGGGATCCGAAACTCATCTCTTCGGGGCCTTCAAAAGCTCCCCCGCCCGGCGCGGATTGACGGCCCTTTACCGGCTGTTCTGGCGCCGCATGAACCCCACGGCGGACCGTCATTTGCTACCCATCCATTTGAGCCGTCAAAAGCCGCCCCGGCCCTACCAGGTGGAGGCAACCTTCAAAAACCGGCGACTGGCGCGCAAAACAATCGATTTTTTTGCCGGCAAATCGGATGCCCTCATCAACCGGCTATGTGGAAAAGAGGGACACCTGTTGACCGCAATCGGCGACCCCTGGCTGCGGCGCATCCTGGAAGAAGACCGGGCCGCGCTGGTCCATTTTTATCACGTCGGTCCGGGCCGCAATACTCGTTTGAAAGAAGATTCGCCTCTCTCCCGCAAGCAAATAATCGGCCAGGCTCAGTTGGACGATTTGCTGGTGGTCGAATTTAACTGAATTAATTTACATAACGGCGGCCAGATGCTGCAGGCCAAACCGGAAGAGCGACTTCGGTATATCGGGCGACGGCGGGTGCGGGACGACTTTGCAAAATCGCGGCACCGATTTCTTCCAACTATCCAGAATTTGGCAAGCTCTCTGGCTGCCGGTCAATTGCTGATAAAGCTCCAAAAGTTTATATAGGGAGTCGATTTCCTCCTCCACCTCAAGCGATTCGATGCCCACCATATCGGGATTATAACGCCATTTAAAGGTCTCGTCCGAATCGAAGACAAAGGCCAGCCCCCCGCTCATGCCCGCGCCGAAATTGCGTCCCGTCGGCCCCAGGACCAACACCGTCCCGCCAGTCATGTATTCGCAGCCATGGTCGCCAGCGCCCTCTACTACCGCGGTGGCTCCGGAATTACGCACCGCAAACCGCTGCCCAGCCCGCCCGGCGGCAAAAAACAATCCACCGGTGGCCCCGTAGAGACAGGTGTTTCCGACAATGAAATTTTCGTGCCATTCATATTTGGTCTTCTCATCGGGGAAGGCGATGATCTCCCCGCCATGCATTCCCTTGCCCACGTAGTCGTTGGCTTCCCCGATCAACTTCAAACGTATGCCGGGAACCAGGAAAGCGCCGAAACTCTGACCCGCGCTGCCCTTGAAGGTGAGGTCCAGGGTTCCCGGGGCCAACCCCCCGTCGCCTTTTAAATAGGCCACTTCACCGGACAGACGGGTGCCGATATTGCGGTGGATATTCCTCACTTTATAAATGCCGGAAAACCGCTTTCTTTTACCTAAAAGAGCCTCTCGGGCGTCCTGCAAAATGAGGTGGTCGAGTGTGCCCGCATGGCCCGGGCTGTCATTGCTGCCTCGAGTATTGTAACGGGCATTTTCACCGCCCGGATCGGGATCGAAAAGCAAATCCGAGAGATCGATGCATTGGCTCTTGGGATTTTCAGGATCGTCAATAGACTTCAGGAGCTCCGTCCGCCCCACAATTTCGTTAATGGACCGATAACCGAGTTCGGCCAGGAGCAGCCGCACTTCCTCGGCCACGGCGTTGAAATAGTTGACCACATTTTCCGGCTTGCCTTTGAACTTGGCCCGCAAATCCTCACGTTGGGTGGCCACCCCGACAGGGCAGCTATTGAGGTGACAAACACGAAACATGGCGCATCCCGCCGCCAGCAGGGCACCCGTGCCGAAATTAAACTCCTCCGCCCCCAGCAAGGCCCCGATGACGACATCGCGCCCGGTTTTGAAACCACCGTCGGTGCGCAGGGTCACGCGGTCGCGCAGGCCGCTCATGAGGAGCAATTGGTGGGCCTCGGCAATGCCGATCTCCCAGGCCGAACCGGCGTTTTTGATCGAGGAAACGGGGCTGGCTCCGGTGCCGCCTTCGTGGCCGCATACCAGGATGATGTCGGCGTAGGCTTTGGCCACGCCCACCGCCACCGTGCCGACCCCCGAACTGGCCACCAGTTTAACGCATACTTTCGCTCTGGGATTGGCCTCCTTGAGGTCGAAAATGAGCTGGGCGAGGTCTTCGATGGAATAAATATCATGGTGGGGAGGCGGAGAGATGAGGGTCACGCCGGGCACGCTGTGGCGCAGCCGGGCAATCATTTTAGAGACCTTGTGGCCGGGAAGCTGCCCCCCCTCGCCCGGTTTGGCCCCCTGGGCGATTTTAATTTCAATTTCACGCGCATTGGCCAAATACTCCGCTGTCACCCCGAATCGTCCGCTGGCCACCTGCTTGATCGCGCTGTTAGCGTTATCCCCGTTTTCCCGCGGATGGAACCTGCGCGGATCCTCCCCCCCTTCGCCCGAATTGGATTTTCCCCCGATCCTATTCATGGCAATGGCCAGGCATTCGTGGGCCTCCGGAGAGAGGGCTCCCAGGGACATTCCTGCCGTCGTAAACCTGCGTCGTATGTCCTCGATGGACTCAACTTCTGTTAAAGGCGCCGGTTCCGCCGCCGGGCGCAGCCGCAAGAGATTTTTCAACCCGGCCGGTGGGTGCTTCTCGGCCGCCTGGTTAAATTTTTCGATATTGCCCGAACGTATAAATCGATTCATGCCGGAGACCACTTTCGGGTTCCAACCATGAAATTCTCCACCGCCTCGTTTGTTGACTTTATAATAGCCGTGGGAGCCAATCGCGACTAATTCTGTGGAGGCAAAGGCGGCCCCATGCCGCCAGAGAACTTCTGCGGCCACCTCGCGGTAGGAAATTCCGCCAATCGGGGATGGAGTGCCGAAAAAGCATTCCTTGACCAGCTCGTGGCCAAGACCAACAGCCTCGAATACCTGGGCCCCGTGGTAACTGAAAAGCGTACTGATGCCCATTTTGGACATGATTTTGAGAATCCCCTGATCGATCGCCAAACGATAATTTTTAAGGGCATTTTCCGGGTCGCGCGGGCTCGCGCCCGACGATTCGCGGCAAAGGCTGCGCACCACCTCCAATGCCACGTAGGGATAAATCGCATTGGCCCCATAACCAAGCAAGCAGGCAATCTGGTGAACATCCCTGGCCTCCCCCGTCTCCACCACGATGTCGGCATTGAGCCGCAGCCCTGCCCTGGTGAGAGATTGATTGACCGCTCCCACCGCCAGCAACATGGGAATGGGCGCCCTCTCAGCATTTACCCCCCGGTCGGAGAGTATGATGATGCGGGCTTCCTCATCCCGCACCAACCGCCGCGCTTCTCCGCAAAGCGCCCGCACGGCCGTACGCATCCCATCCGCCCCTTGAACGGCGTCGAATAGGCATTCCAGTTTGAAAATCCGTTTTTGAAAAAACGGGACATGATGAATTTTCTCAAATTCGTGATCGAAAAGTAGAGGGGACTCCAGCTCGAGAAAATCGCGACTGTGGGTAATTCCCTCGAACAACCCATACCTGCCGCCCAGATACATAGACAGAGACATGATGATGGATTCCCGGATGGGATCAATGGCCGGATTGGTCACCTGGGCAAAAAGCTGCTTGAAATAACTATAGAGCAGGCGGGGGCGGCGCGAAAGGATGGCCAGGGGCGTATCGTCGCCCATCGAACCCAGGGGTTCGGAACCTGTTTCAATCATGGGCTGAAGAATGATCTCCTTTTCATCCTGATCGTAGTCGAACACCACTTGCAGGGCCGTCAAATCATCGGAGGCGGTGGAGGCTTTTTCCCAATCCGCGGGGGTCCCCGCCATCTCTTGCAGATTGTGGATGGATTCCCGGCACCACCATCCATAGTTGGCCAGGTTGCCCAGGTATTCCTTGCGATCCTCGTCTTCCAGGATACGGCGCACCCGCAGGTCAATCGCCACCATTCGGCCCGGTCCCAGCCGCCCATTGGTCACCACGGGTGAACCCCAGTCCGGCACCACCCCTGTTTCGGAGGCCATAACCACCGTGCCGTCCTCGTAAACTTTGTAGCGCAAAGGCCGCAGGCCGCTCCGGTCAAGGGCCGCTCCAACATACCGGCCATCGGAAAAAACCATCGCCGCGGGCCCGTCCCAAGGTTCCATGATGGTCGAGTGAAAACGGTAAAAATCGCGAATATTTTCCTGCAGTCCGACATCCTTTTCCCACGAGTGGGGCAGCATCATGGAGGCGCTCTGGATGCAGGAACGGCCGGACAGTGTGATGAGCTGGAGGACATTGTCGAAACTGGCCGAATCACTCATTTGAGGCTGCACAATTGGCTTCAAATCCTTGAACCGCCCCCCCCAGACACCATGAGAGGAGGAGGATTCCCGCGCCCGCATAAGGTTGCGGTTGCCGCCAATGGTATTGATTTCCCCATTGTGGGCGACCATCCGGTAGGGCTGCGCCTTCCGCCAGTCGGCCATGGTGTTGGTGGCGAACCGTTGATGAAAAATGGCAAAAGCGCTGGTGTAGAGAGGCGAGCGCAAATCGGGAAAAAAACGCCTTAATTGGTTCGCGTTGAGAAGTCCTTTATAGGTCAGAGTGCGGCTGGAAAAACTGACAATGTAGAAATCCTTAACCTTTTCCTCTGCAGCCCGGCTTTCCGCCGATTTCATGGCCAGAAAGCATTTTCGCTCGAACTCCTCACTGGAAATTTCTTCCCTCCGCGCAGCCAGGGCTTGCAGGATGGCGAGCCGGGTCTCCTCAGCTCTTCTTCCCAGGCAGGAAGGCTTGACCGGGACTTCCCTCCAGGCCAAAAATGAAAGCCCCTCCGCCAAAATGGCCTCCTCGACAACGCGTTTTCCTGAATTGCGGGCCTCCTCGTCCTCCCGGGCCAGAAACACCATGCAGACGGCCAGGTCGGTGTTTTTATAAAGAGGCTTTCTCAAAGATTTCAGGTATTCGCCAAAAAGAGGGTAGGGTATTTGCGTGAGCAGGCCGGCCCCGTCGCCGGTAACCGTATCGGCGTCGATAGCCCCCCGGTGGGCCAGGTTTTTCAAGCCCGTAACCGCTTTTTCAATGATATCGTAGGACCTTTTCCCATCAACATTGGCAACGAATCCAACGCCGCAAGCGTCATGATCGTCTTCCGTCCGGTAAAGCGGTGATGGAAATTGTGTGTACATTCCTGGTTTCGGGTGTCAGGATTGGAAAATGCAGGGATGGTTTAAAGACTGTCGAGCCCTGAAACCCGGCGCCTGTAACCTTTTTACGGCTTCCGCTCCCAGGCGGGCCAGCCTATGGGTTGGAATACGGATTTTAAAAAAACCGGATGGTATCCGAACGCATCTTCTCATGCTCCTCGTCGGTGCAGGCCGCATTGAGGGGCACATCGGTATTATTTTCGCTCTGGTTTACCAGTTCATTGCTAAGCAAATAACTCTCCACTTCTTCTCCGCTCACATCGGCCAGCATAATGCCGTCGACTTCCACGCACGGAGATAGGGTTTGACCGGATTTATGGACCATTTCGGCATAGATTTCCGAATCATTGATAATATCCCGATCCTCATATTCGAGTTCGTATTTGGCCAGGATGGCGCGCACGCCGTTGCTCCATCCGCATTGTGGTTTAAGATAGGCTTGGATTTTCATATTTTTATTTCTTTCTATAATGGTTCTATAATTCAATTGATTGTCAACTTCGAGCCTCAATCTTTAAATGGAACCAGCCTTTTGACAATATCTTTTTTTAAGACCCAAAGGACACCACTCCTTTTAGCAGGCCGGAGCCCGGTTGCAGCCAGGCCGGAAATCGTTCCATTAATTCGTCCTCCCGGCAGCGATGGGTGACCCAGGAATTTACCGTTAATTCACCGGATTCGAGCTTTTCGATAATAAATGGAAAATCGCCCGATGGGGCGTTGCGGGATGCCAGGATGGTCAGCTCCTTGCGGTGCAACTCTGGGTCGTCCACGCCCACCGAACCATTCCAGACACCCACATAAACAAGGCGTCCTCCCGGATTGACGAGGTGCAGCGAAGCCTCCATGCAAGGGCCGTAACCGGTGGCATCGAAGACGACAGTGGGAAGACTTCCACCTAGCATTTCCCTTAATTCTCCTCCCGGCTCCCCTTTTCCGGCTAAAATGATTCCATTGACCTGCATTTCCCGCCGGCAAAACCCCAGCCGCTCCGAATTGATATCCATGGCATAAACCCGCGCCCCGGCCAGCCGGGCAAAGGCCATTACGGTCAACCCGATCGGTCCCGCC
The DNA here is from genome assembly GCA_965226205.1 of Opitutales bacterium. Lineage (GTDB taxonomy): Bacteria > Verrucomicrobiota > Verrucomicrobiia > Opitutales > UBA2987 > JAJFLU01. The sequence continues at coordinate 40,421 of CBDDCJ010000012.1, forward strand.
CCGGCCACGAGGACATTTTCGCCTTCAATTAAACCGGCTCGCTGCGCCGCATGGCAACCGATGCCGAGCGTTTCCACCAAAGCCAAATGCTCATAGGACAATTTGCCCGAAGGATGCAGCTTGCGCGCGGGAACATTGATGAGTTCGCGCATTCCCCCATCGGTGTGGATGCCGAGGACTTTGAGTTCCGGGCATGCATTGGTGCGCCCAGCCATGCACATATGACAACGCCCGCAGTTCAGGTAGGGTTCCACCGAACAGCGGTCGCCCACCCGCACATGGGATACGCCGGTTCCCGTGGCAACCACTTCGACGCCCAGTTCGTGCCCCGGAATGACCGGGTAGGTGAAATAAGGCATGGTTCCGCCATAGGCATGAATATCGGTGCCGCAGATGCCCACGCGATGGACCCGCACCTGGGCCTCGCCTTCGGCCGGAGGCAGAGGTACTGGGGTGTCGCTGAGGGAGAATCGGCCCGGCTCTTCCAATGTAATAGTCTTCATTTTTAAACAATATTCCGGCTCCTGTTAGAAATGCCTCTCAAGAACCGGATTTTCCTTTGCGCCGGGCCCAGAAAATCATGCCCAGCCCCCCTGCGGCAAGAAAAAGGGAATAAAACACCCCGCGGCTGAGGCCGAAAATGAGAGAAGCGTCCGGCTCCCGAAAGGCTTCCCCAAGGATGCGAACGAGGGCATAAGCCAGAAACAACTCGCCGCAAAGCTGCCCTTCGGGCCGCTTTTGCGGTTTGCCGGTCCAGAAGCGAATCTGGGTGTAAAGGCAAAGCAATAGCCCCTCCAGCAGAGCCTCGTACAATTGGGAAGGGTGCCGGGGGCTCAAGGGATGCGGACTAGCCGGAAAAAGCGCCGCCCAAGGCACATCCGTTACTTTTCCCCAAAGCTCTCCGTTGATAAAATTGGCAATGCGACCAAAAAAAATTCCCGCCAGAGGCAGCGTGCAAAATATATCGGCGGTTTTGAGAAAGGGCGTCTTGTTTCGGCGGGCAAACCAGATCCCGGCCAGCAAACTACCAATGAATCCTCCGTGGCTGGCCATGCCGCCCTCCCACACGCGGATGATAATGAGGGGGTTGCGCATAAAGTTTCCCCAGTCATAGAAAAGCATATAGCCAAGCCTGCCGCCCAGCACAATCCCTAGAATAATGGCCCAGAAAGCGGTCGCCTGTTGGTCCGCATCCCAGGGTGAACGCCCCTTTTTGTAGTAAAAAGCGAGCAGCCCATAAGCCGCTAAAAACCCCAGCACATAGGCCATACCATACCAGCGTAGCCCAAAATTTTCGCCGAACCGGATGATGAACGGGCTCAGGTCATGCAGCCAGTATTCCGGCCATTGGTTGTTGGGCGCCTGGGCAAACATCCCTCAAAGAATACGGTTTTTTGGCGCAATTCCCACTCAGGAGTTGGCCGGTTGGGATTTGGCCCCGGCTTTGACCGAAGGCTGATTATCTTCATCTTCTTCCGGCAAATAGCTCTCTTCAATGGCTTGCTCCTGGACCCGGGCGCGGGCCAATTCCCGCATATCGACAGCCAGATCGGTGTCTTCATAAATTTCCTTGCCCAGGATATGTTCCATGATGTCCTCCATCGTAACCACACCGGCCGTGGCCCCGAATTCATCGACCACAATGGCGCATTGCTGGTGGGCCTTGAGAAAATGCTGCAATGCGTCGGCCGCGGTGGCTGTTTCGGGCACGAAGATGGCGTCGATCATCATTTCCGAAACCCTTTTCCCATCTTCGTCATCGGCCCGCGCCTGCAGTAGATCGCGCCTGCGCACCAGCCCGACAATATTGTCAATATTATCATCGAATACCGGCATCCGCCCGAAAAAAAGTATCCTGATCTCCTTGAATACTTCGTCCACCGTTAAATGGGATTCGATGGCCTGGACCACCGTGCGCGGGGTCATGATTTCGTGGATTTGCACATCGTCCAGGCTCAAAGCATTCAAAATCATATCCCTCTCGCTGGTCGAGAGGGCCCCTTCCTTGGCATGTTTCTCAGCCAGGAGTATAATTTCCTCCTCTTCCTCTTTTTCTTCCTCGATGCTGTCGCGGTCGACCATCAGCCGTATCGAGCGCATGGCCAAATAAGATAGCGGATACATGCCCCAGCGCACCAGTTGCAGTGGATATACGAGGTGGGCAAGAAGGGCTTTGCGGTAAATAACCCCCATATTCTTGGGAAGAATTTCGGAAAGAAAAAGAATTCCCATGACCATGCCGAATGTGATCAGCCCCACCAGATTACCGGCCACTCGTGAAGCCACGGTGGCCACCCACATAGCCCCCAGAGTATTGGCGATGGTGTTGAGGGTCAGGATGGCCGAGCTGGTCAACTCAATGTCGCGCTTGAATTTTTCCAGCAAAAGCCCCCGCCGGGGCTTACTTTTTACCAAAGATTCTATTTCCGCCGTCGTGATGCTTAGGATAAAGGCTTCCAGTAGGGAGCAAATGCCCGATACAAAAAGCGTGAAGCAGACGGGAAGTACAAGCGCTGTCATGAGAACAGGCTGCCGATAAGTTTAGGTGGCAGCCCGAAAAAACATTACAAAACACTTTTACCTTCAAAACTCAAGAAATTCTTTTTCCAGGGTATTTTCGGGGAGTGAATGTTTCCGCTTCTTTCTTGACGTATCCTCGATCGGCAGTTCGTTTATCTTTCAAAATTTTTTACCAATTCGATCCGGGCAAAAAAGGAGTTTGTGGAACCTTGGAAATCGGCCTGAAAATTTTATTCAACTAAAAAACTCCCGAATCAGATAAAATGAGTTCTCCCAGACGCACGGCCCTCTATAACTTTCATCGGGAGCAGGGGGCCCGTTTTGTGGATTTCGGCGGTTGGGAAATGCCGGTGCAATATGCCGGTATCCTCGAGGAACATCGCATGGTGCGCCGGTTTGCCGGCCTCTTCGACGTCAGCCACATGGGCGAGGTAAACGTGACCGGTCCGATGGCCGGGAAATTCTTGAATTACTTGGTAACCAACGATGTTTCGAATTTGAAAGTCCGGCAAGCCCTCTACACCGTAATGTGCAATGAAAACGGCTGCGTGGTGGACGATCTCCTCATTTACCGGTGCGGGAAAAATTCCTACATGCTATGCGTCAATGCCGGCAATACGGAATCCGACTACGAATGGATTCGGGAAAATGCCGCCCCCTTCAGTTGCGAGATCGAAAACGTCTCCACCGATTATACCCAACTGGCCCTGCAAGGCCCCCTGGCCCTCTCCGTGTTGGCCCCCCTGACCGTGGTCAAGCTGGAAGAAATGCCTCCGTTTACTATCATTGACGCCATCGTCGCCGGAGTCCCCGCCATGATCAGCCGGACCGGTTATACCGGCGAGGAAGGAGTGGAAATTTACTGCCCCTGGGATGTAGGCTCGACCATCGCCCGCAGCATCCTGGACGCCGGGAAATACCTCGGCGTCGGCCCCTGTGGCCTGGGCGCCCGCGACAGCCTGCGCCTGGAAGCCGGTTTCTCCCTCTACGGGCATGAGATCACGGAGAGCATTTCGCCCCTCGAAGCCGGGCTGGGCTGGGCGGTTAAACTGCATAAGGAAGGCGACTTTATCGGCAAGGACGCCCTGGCGGCGGAAAAAGCCCGCGGCTCCACACGGCGAATCGTGTTTTTTCACCTCGACAGCCGCCGCATCGCCCGCCCCGGCGCCCCGGTGGTTTTCAGTGGAAAAAAAGTGGGCGAAGTGGTCTCAGGCAGTTTTTCTCCCATCCTCAACCAGCCCATCGGCTCCGCTCTGGTTTCGCTTAATGGAACCGATCTCCAGAGCCTGGAGGTGGATTTGCGCGGACATATAGTTCCCCTCCGGGTCAAAAAACCTCCCTTGCACAAATAGGCATTTCGTTTTCGAAAAAATGATCAAAAATTCAAGATGAATAAGATACCCATCGACTTGCTCTACACAGAGGACCACGAATGGGTGCGGCTCATTGATGACGTGGCCACCGTGGGGATCACCGATCACGCCCAGCTGAGCCTGGGCGACATCACCTTTGTGGAACTTCCCCAACCGGGGGATTCTTTCGACTGCGGCGATACCTTTGGGGTGGTCGAATCGGTCAAGGCCGCCTCCGACCTGTTCATGCCCCTGAGCGGGGAAATCATCGAAATTAACGAGGATTTGGAAGAAGCTCCGGAACTGGTCAACGACGACCCCTACGGACGGGCCTGGATGATTAAAATAAAAGTGGAAGAGGCAGTGGCGAGCCAGACCGCATCCCTTCTCGACTCCGCCAGTTACGCGGAAATCCTTTGAGGCGAATTCCCTGTATCGTGAATCTTGAGCTGCTGCTTATCCACCCATAACGATATGGCCAACCTGCGGTATGAAAAACCAGGCCATTGACATATTCTTCGTAAATGAGTTCAGGCTGCAAAAATTAAGAAATGTGATTTTTTTTATTCATTATGATTGATTTTATGATTTTTATCAGTCATAATTTAATATATAAATGGGCAAGCCCGACAAAACAAAGGCTCGTATCCTTTCCGGCAGGCATGACAGAAATATCCGGTTTGATGATGTCGTTTCTCTCTTGCTCAGCATCGGGTTGACTTACAGAATCAGGGGCAGTCATCATATATTTACCCGAAAAGGCGTTCCCGGTAAACTCAACTTGCAACCAAAAAAAGACGGAGCCTGCAAACCCTTTCAAATCAAACAAGTACGCCAATACCTAGAATCCCTGGAAAAATGACCCAACATTTTAAAGATTATTCTATCCACCTCGCTTGGAGTGATGACGACGAAGCCTGGATCGCCAACATCCCGGACGTTCACTTCTGCGCCGCCGATGGCCAGACTCCCCAAAAAGCTCTCTCCGCACTGGAAGAAACTTTCGAAGTGTTACGTGGCGTATATGATGAAGATGATGAACCATTTCCCGAACCGGCGCAGCACCCGCTTCCTACTTCTCAATCTCTGCGGGCTGCTTCACAATACCTGAAAATCTCTCGTGTCGCGGAAGCGGTTGGATTAAATCCTCATACAATTCAAACCAAATTGAAACGAGGCACTCCATTGAAAGAAGATGAGGCCAAACTTATCAGAGATCAAATAAATAAAGTCGTAGCCTCTGCGATGGCAGAAAACCCCGACGATAAACACACTTTAGTCTATGCAGACATGGGAGAAAAAAGCGGATATACCTTGATTAAAAGAGGTCCTAAAAAAGAAATCAGGGCGGTTCCGGTCAAAGCTGCGGACATATTATAAAAGTTTTATTTTGACACTTTTTGATAGAGGGATTTTTCAGGTCGCGCGGAAATCCTTTGAGGTGAGCCCATAGAGGTATTGACTTTGCACATAATGCACATAATATGTGCAGCGTTGGCAGCAAACATTCAAAAGACCCTGAAAGGGTGACATTCGCCAGCCAGGGGTGCAACCCCTGGACACCCGGGCCCATGTATTATTATTAAAACCCTGAATGGGTTTCATTCTTTATCTTATAGGTTGGAAATTGCCGCCATACCTCAATCGCCGCTCATTTCATCTTCGGCACGAAAATCCGGTAACCTGTCGAACACAACAATAGATATGTCAGATTTTTTAATGTAAGGAATAGCACACTTTCAGCGTGCAATATAAGGTGTGTTGGGAATCTGCCCGGGTTGCACCCGGGGCTATCGAATAGAACACTTTCAGTGTGCATAGCCACATCATGAACTTGATCATTCCTCGTCGCTTGCGGCAGGAAGTAGCATTTTAAAGGCATCGGGTTCATTTTCTAAACGTCGGGAATCGGTGTTACTGCCTTAACCGAACTTAACTAAATTTACGCTAGACAGATACCGAGTAGGTTGCGCTATTTTCCAACCCTACTCCCAGATGCGGCCCGCTTCCCCGGCTTTAATCCAGCCGGATTTATCGTTATGGTTGTCGATAAAGATGTGAGACTGGTGCTCTTGCTCAATCGTGATAATTTCACCGGCCTGGAGGTAGCCATACTCATTGCTTTGCGGCGAGGGGGCCACCCGCAGCGGTGTGTCATCCAGCAATATTACGGCGTCTTTGCTAATTTTATGATAACCCGCGAGGGCAATCCCGGAGGCGGCCGTAACGAGAATCGCGCCGCATAACAACAGCCGGGGCAATGCCCGCGATCCACCGTAAAGCCGGGGCAGCAGCAGCAACGCCAGAGATACCCAAAACCCAATGGCGCCCAGCCAACCCCAAATATTGACGGGCAGCTTTTTGCCCAACCGGGTGGCCAATCCGTAGGAAGGCGCGGGTAGTTCGGCCGCCTCGCGCACGAAACTCAGGTTGGCCGCCGCATCCGGATTGGCGGGTTCGATGGCCAGCGATTTTTCATAGTGCAAGACAGCCCGGCCGATATCGCCCAATTCATAATAAGCATTGGCCAAATTGTAGTGCAAGGCGGCGGATTCAGCCAATTGCAGGCATTGCCCGTAGAGTTCGATGGCTGCCCCAAAGTCCTCCCGGCTATAAGCTTCGTTCGCCTGACTGAAAAGGCGATCCGGCCCAAGCCCCTCCTGCCCGCATACCCCCGGCAGGCAAATAGCGAACAAGGTCGCGCCTATAATAAAATTTCGTGGCAATCTCATTTCACGCCGGTTAGTTGACTGACGAGTTTTGCCAACGATTTTTCCCTCTCTTTAAGGGAGGGCGAATCGGCTGCGGCGCCTGCAAATTTCAAGGCGTCGGCCGTTTGAAAAAATTGCCCCACCTCCCCCGCCAACTCACTTTCCACCTCTTTCGAATCCAGGAATTCGAGGATTTCCGACTGCGTCAAGGTATCGGGGCTCTGTTTGAAATGGCGGCTGAGGCTCTCCTGGATGGAACGCTGGGCGGCCGCGAAGAAAGCCTCCGCATCGTCGGAAGAAGCAGCTTTTTTCGACTTCGCAAGCCACCTGCGCATGGATTTTCCGGCCCGTAAATTGCGCGCGTAATGAAAGTCTTCCCGCAGCCGGAGCTGCCTTTTGCGAATGTAGATAAAACCCGACAAAAAAATCAACGGGCCCGCCTGCCAGCCTAAAAACTGCGGCCTTAGAAATACCGGCCGCAGGGTGGCCACCCAGTTTCCCGGAAACAATTCAATGGGCAGCAAGGTTTTTTCCCGGAATCTCTCATTCGATTCGGCCTTGATGGCCGTAATGGTGGCCGTTCCCACCGGAGCCGGATTCACCGTTATGCTCACGGCGGGAATGGCCATTTCGGCATAACTTTCAAGTTCGGGATCAAAATAACTGAAATGGATTTCCGGTGTTTGTTCAATACCCTCATGCTGGGGGATGAGCACATATTCGAACGTTTTCGATCCGCGGAAATTCAAGGAATCCCGGGGGGAAAACTCAGCTTTGGGGGTGTAAGTTTTCCAACTTTGCCCCACCTCGATCTCAGGGGCCTGGATGCGCTCGAAATTGCCCTGCCCGGATATTTTCAATGTCAACGTTAACGGGTCGCCGGCATTCATCTCCTCAGCCGAAAGGCTCTGGGTAGCCTTGAACTTGCCAAGGGCCCCGGAAAAACTCTCCGGCTGGCCCTCCTCCGGCAGGGGCAGGATATCGAGCGTAATTTCCCGCGTGGTCACGTTCAACTGCTGCCTCTGGCTGCGCGGGTTGAAAAAACTGTCGAAAAAGTCATTGCGGGAAGAGCGGGACGGGCGGGCGGTCCGGGGCACGGTGATTTCGACCACCATTTGATATTCGATAGTCTGAGGCCCCGATTTGAGGGGAATGAAGGTCACCGGCCAGCCAACTTTGTTGTAATTGAGATCCTTGATTCTTTCCCCGCTCTGGACTCCTTTTTCATCTACAGCGCCCTGGGCAAAGGCATCGCCCAACTGTGTCGGCGGAGTATTGCGCGAACCGGAAAAAGCCGTCAGCACATATAAATTAAGGACGCATCGGGCCACCTGCCCGACATAGATGGGCGATTCCGGGCAAACCAGCTTGAGAAAGGCCGCCTCCTCCAAAGTAACCTGCGTTTTGCCGTCGGGCGGAAGCACGGTGAGGGTGGCGGCGGGCACACTATAGGTTTTCCCCTCTAGCTTGAGCGAATAGGCGGGCACTTTATAAGTTCCCGTCGCCTGAACCTTGGCTTGAAAAGTAAATGAAGTCTGCACCCTGGTTTCAAATTTATCGTTGGCATAAATGCTCTGCGAACTCTGGGACGGACCCAGGTAAGTTAATTCCAGCCCGGCCGGCACCGGCGGTTTGAATGTGCGGCTGGATTTCACCGCCAAGGTGACCACATACTGGGCGTTTTGACCCAGGGTGATACTGGCGGGATTGAACTGGCTGACCGGCCTGGACTGTTGAGCGGCGGCGACCTGACAAAATGCCGTAAAACATACCGCCCATATCAGGTGGAGAATGGGACTTGTTTTGAAAAACTTCATCACCAATCGCGGAAGGGGGCTTCCCGCTCCTTCCTGTCCGCCTTTTCAAATTGAATGACGGGGAGCTTCTTTTCATCATTTCTCATCGCTTCGAGCAATTGTCTGGCTTCTTCGCGGCTCATTCGACCGGCAGCGGCCTGGGCCTGTTCCGGGTCGGCCTCTTTTTTTTCGTCGCCCTCTGAGGCCTGCGGCTGTTGCTGCTGCCCTTGCTTCTCATCTTCTTTTTCTTCTCCTTTTTGCTCGTCTCCCTGCTGTTTTTCTCCTTCCTGCTCCTGGTTTTCTCCGTCCTGCTTCTGTTGGTCCTTGTCCTGATTTTGCTCCTGGTCCTGATTCTCCTGCTGGTCCTGGTCCTGGTCCTGGTCCTGTTGCTGCTGTTGTTCTTGCTGTTGCTGTTTCAATTCCTCGATCCTCTTTTTCAACAGTTCGTAGTTAAACTGGGCGTCCTCATCCTCGGGATCGATATTGAGGCTGTTTTCGTATTCGGTTAGTCCTCCCTCCCAGATTTCAATGGTTTGCACAGGATCGATGGGCAATGTCGATTCGCCCAGCCGGTAGAGGGTGTTGCCCAGGTTGTAGTAGGTTTCCTTTTGCAAAATCGGGTCTTCCGTTTGCAGGGCATTGCGCAAGGTGTCCTCGGCATCTTCAAAATGTCCCAACCGGTATTGGGTGGCGCCCAAATTGTATTGTATTCGCGGATCGTCGGGGGAGTCCTCGGCGGCATTGGAATATTCCTGGCCGGCTTTGTCGAATTCTCCTTCCTCATAATACTTTTCCCCTTTGCCGGTAGAAGCCCGCAAATCGACCTCCACAATCGTCAAAGCGGCCAGCGCCAGCCCCGCCGTCCAACGCAATGGAAGGGGCGAATAAGAGACTTTTCGCTTTCGTGTGCCCAGAAAAGTCTCCGCCATGAGAAAGAGCACGGCCAGGCCCAGCGGCCATTGAAACCGCTCATGGGGTATTTGCTGCAAACGCGCCTCCCTTTCCTCCTTGGGTATCGATTGCAGACTCTCGGTATAAACCTGTTCCAACCCCTGCCCGGTGCTGCCCAGCCGCGTGTAAAACGCATCCGTGGCCTCGACTATGGCCACCAGGGTTCTCTCGTCCAGACGGGTTTTTACGATATTGCCCTGTTCATCGCGTAAAAAATCGACGCCTCCATCTTCACCGCGAACGGGAATCAGCTCTCCAGCCAGACTGCCCACGCCGACGGTGTAGATTTTAACTCCCTCCCCGGCCGCCCGCCGGGCTTGTTCGAGGCCCGCCTCCTGTAAGTCCTCACCATCCGTAATGAGCACCAGAATCTTGAAGTTGTCTTTTTCGGCAAAGGAAACCTGGGCTTCGGCAATGGCCGCCGCGATGTTGGTCCCCCCCCTCGAGATGATGCTGGTGTCCACCGTTTCCAGAGTTTGGCGAAAGGCGTCGTAATCCAGCGTCAAGGGGCATTGCAAAAAGGCGCTGCCGGAAAAAGCGATGAGGCCGAGCCGGTCCCCATCGGCCCGTTCGGCCAGATCGAGAATAGCAAGCTTGGCCCGCTCCAGACGGTTGGGCCGGATATCCTCGGCCAACATGCTTTTGGAGGTGTCCAGGGCGATGAGGATATCGATCCCCTTGCCCTTGGTCTCCTGCCAAACATAGCCCCACTGCGGCCTGGCCAAAGCTAGAAGGATGAGAAAAATTCCCGCAACGCTCAAAGTGGCCTTTATATTGCGTTTCACGGGACTGAACGAAGAAGCCAGATCCAACAACAGCTTGGCGGCGGCGAAATGGGCCAGTTTCCTCGTTTTATTCTTTTCCGACCGGTAATAAAGAAAAGCCAAAGCGGGCAGGGCCAGCAATCCGAGGATCATCCAGAAATGGGAGGCTAAGGTCATCTTAGGGCAGTCTTCGGTAGCGGGTTTGGCCCAGCAGCAACTCGGCCAGGAGGATGCCCAGCCCAGCCAGAGCCGGCCATTTAAACATATCCGTAAAAGCGGCCAGGTATTTGATTTTAATCTCCGATTTTTCCAGCCGGTCGATCTCTTCGTAAATATCTTCCAAGGTTTCCAAATCCGTGGCCCGGAAATAGCGCGCCCCGGTCGTTTCGGCGATATTTTGCAGCGATTCGGCATCTATATCGGATAGGCCGGGCCGCAGAACGATCCTGCCCCGCCGGTCCCGCACCGGGTTGCCCTCGCCGTCAAGACGGATCGGAAAGGGAACCTCGCCCTCTTTGCCCACCCCGATGGTATAGGCTTTAATGCCGTAGGCGGCGGCCGCTTCGGCGGCGGCCGCGGGGCTTATTTTCCCGCGGTTGTTGGCCCCGTCCGTAAGCAGGATGAGGATGCGGCTTTTCGCTTTTTGAGCCCGCAAACGATTCACGCTTATGCCGATGGCCGAGCCGATGGCCGTTCCATCCTCGATCATCCCAATCTTGAGCCGCTCCAGGTTTTGCAGGAGCCATTCGTGGTTCAAGGTTAGCGGACTGACCAAATAAGGAGCCCCGGCGAAAGCGACCACCCCGATCCGGTCATGGGGTCTTTTTTCGATAAAATCCTCCATCACGTTTTTAACCACAGTCAGCCGATCAACCGGCTTGCCCTTGATTTTGAAATCGTGAGCCCACATCGAGGTGGAAAGATCCACGGCCAAAACGATGTCGATGCCGCTTTCCTCGATTTCGTTGGTTGAACTGTTGCCCATCTGCGGCCGCGCCAGGGCCAGTATCAAAAGGCTCAGGGCGACCAGCCGCATATTTACGAGGAACTTCCCCGGGCGGCTGCGCACGAAGGCGGAAATCTGACGGGCCAGGGCCGTGGCGGGGAAACGTATGGACGCGGCGCTGCCCCGGCGGCCCTTGAGCAGCGCCAACAGTGGAACAAAAAGCAGGAGCCAGAGAAATTCGGGAGATTCAAATCGGTAAATCATATTATATCATGACTCGGCCATAACGGCTTCCTTTTCGGTCTCTGCCGGTTTTGGCTCTCCCATGGGCGCGCCTCTTTTTTCGGCTTCAGCCAGGAGCCGCAGGCGCATTTTATGTTTCACGTAGGTTTCTTCAACCAGCTTGCGGCCCGTTCCCAAAAGGTCCTCCATCCCGGTCAGGCCCAGCGGAAAACGGGCAAATTTGGCCAGGTCGCACATTTGCAAAAAACGGGAAAAATTATCCGCCAGGGGGCCTTTGATCAGCGGATGGTCATGGATGTCGTGGAGAAACTCCTCAGTAGTGCTCTCCGGCGCGGGCATATCGAATTGACGTTCCAGAAAATAGCGGACAGCATCGGAAACCGCGATGGAAAACGCTTTGTCCTGTCCCGATTTCATCAAGTTTCGGGTGGCCTCAAGCTCCTGCAAAGCCTGCTCATAAGGGCTGATCGGGATCGGCTCCGATTTTTGACGCAGCTTGCGCGCAATCAGGCGAACGAGAAAAATCAGCAGGCCCAAACCCGCCAGAACCCCAATGGCAATGAGTAAAGGCATCCAGGGATTGGGAATGGAAACCAGGCCGTGAATATCGCGAATGTCCTCCAACGCTTCCCCTCCCCCCGGTCCCGGAGCAGCTGGCGGCGGAGGAGAAGACTGGGCGGGATCGTCGTCCAACGGCGGCGGCAGCAAATCCAGGGGCAGGTTGGTTTGCCCTACTGAGACCGTTGCCGCAATCAAGAGAAACCACAGAACGGTACTCAGATTATTGGGATAATTAAAAGATCGGCGCATCATCGGCGTCTCTCTCGTTTGATGAAAAATTCCCGCAAGGCCGTAATATAAGGCTCCGAAGTGGAAACGGAAAGGTGGTCCACCCCGCTCGAACGCAGCCCCCGCCGCAGCGATTCATGCCGCTTGGCGTTTTGATGTCGGTAGAGATCGCGCAATTGACGGTTGGCCGTGTCGATTTCCACCATCTCACCGGTTTCGGCGTCTTCCAGCGTGACGATGCCCACATTGGGAAGCTCAAATTCGCGCGGATCGGAAAGATCGATGCAAATGAGGTCGTGCCTTTTGCTGGTCAGTTCGATGGTTTTGTAAAGCTCGTCTTTTTTCCCCGTGGTGGGCCGGATCCAGGACAGGGATTCCTCCGTGATGAAGTCGGAGAGCAAAAAAGTGACGGCTCTACGCCGAAGGATTCTGTTGAGGTATCGCAAGGCCAGGGGAATATCCGTGCCCCGGTTTTGCGGCTCGTAAAAAAGAATATCGCGAATCACCCGCAGGACGTGCTGGCGGCCTTTTTTGGGAAAGATTACTTTTTCCACTTTGTCCGTGAACAGGAGGAGGCCCACCTTGTCGTTGTTTCGGGTGGCTGAAAAAGCGAGCACACTGGCCAGCTCGGCCGCCAATTCGCGTTTGCTCTGATCGACCGAGCCGAAATCCCCGGAGGCGCTCAGATCGACGCACAACATGATGGTCAGCTCGCGCTCCTCCCGGTATTTTTTAACAAAAGGCCGGTCCATCTTGGCCGTTACGTTCCAGTCGATATTGCGCACATCATCTCCCGGCGCATATTCGCGAACCTCCTCGAAATCCATTCCCTGGCCCTTGAAAACGCTGTGGTAGGCGCCCACCATGGTGTCGGTCACAAAGCGCCGGCTGCGGATTTCCACCTGGCGCACCTTTTTCAGGATTTGTTTGGTGATTTCAGCAGTTTCTGACATGAAAACAGTTACCCTTGAGGCGAAAGGTTGAAACGCAAACAATAGATAAATCTAAAACCGCGGCCCGGATTAGGGCACCGGAATTGTTTCAAAAATTTTAGTGACGATATCCTCACTGGTCATGTCCTCGGCCTCGGCCTCATAACTGATAATAATGCGGTGCCGCAGCACATCCATGCCAATGGTTTTAACATCGTTGGGCGTCACATATCCGCGCCCTTCCAGAAAAGCCTGCGCCTTGGCCGCCAGGGTCAGGTTGATGGTCGCCCGGGGAGAGGCCCCATACTGTATGAAATCGCGCAAATCGGCCAGGTTGTGCTCCTCCGGATAGCGCGATGCGAATACAATTTCGACAATGTAATCGCGCACTTTTTCATCGATGTAAATATCGTTGAGGACCTTGCGCGACTCCAGGATTTTGTCCGTCGTGACGACCGTGTTGACTGATAGATCGGGCGAAGTGGAGGCCATCGCATCGAGGATTTGGCGTTCCTCCTGACGGTTCGGATAGCCAATCTTGAGCTTCAGCATGAAGCGATCGACCTGGGCTTCCGGCAAAGGGTAGGTGCCCTCCTGATCGATCGGGTTCTCCGTCGCCATAACCAGGAACGGCTCGGGCAGCGGATAAGTCGTATCGCTGATCGTCACCTGACGCTCCTGCATGCTTTCGAGCAAGGCGCTCTGCACTTTGGCCGGGGCCCGGTTGATTTCGTCGGCCAGGATCAGGTTGGCGAAAATAGGGCCCTTCCTGGTCGAAAAATCACCCTTCCGGGGATTGTAAATGAGCGTCCCGATGATGTCGGCGGGAAGCAGATCGGGGATGAACTGGATGCGTTGAAAATGCGCGTCCAGAGCCGACGCCAAGGTACGGATGGACAATGTCTTGGCCAGCCCCGGCACACCCTCGAGGAGCACATGCCCATTGGCCACCAAGCCAATAATGAGGCGGTCCACCAAATATTTCTGGCCCACGATGACGCGGCTGATTTCCTGCCGCAGCAAAGGAACCCACTGCGAGGCCTCCTTCACACGGTCGTTGATTTCTGAGATATTCGCTTGCATTTAAGAAAAAGGTTTTTTCAGGTTCAAATAAAAGGCACGCTCTATAAAGGTGACAATTCAATTAAGGCAAGGTTTCATTTTCAACGACCGCCCCCCTCGCCTCCACAATCCAGCCCTTAATCGACAAGCAGCCCTGCCGGGACGCTGAAAAAGCTTCCATCGTCGAGCCTCTGGAAAAAGCGGCTGCCGGGAACATTAGTATCGAAAGTCCAAATCCACCCTGCATTTCCATCAAATATAAACATCCAGCGATAAGTGTTTTCGTTCAGAAAAAGCCATTCACCTAAGCCGAAGTCCCATACGAAAATTACCTCCTCGGCACTATTCTCGGAAACAAACTGCCAGCCGTGCTCATCGTGGTAAATCCAAGGCCAATTATCCACATTGTAGTTGCCGTACCATAAAGAGGAACGCCATGCGGCAAAGCCGTCAATCGGGGTGCCAGCAAAAGGATCGTTCGTTTCAAGTTCATTCCAGAACATGCTCTCAGCCCAACCTAAGCCATGAGAAGGATTCCTATCTAATCGGGAGTTATTAGGAACAATGTCAATTGACGGATCAGCGAGCCCTACTGTTTTGGCATAATATTCTATAGGTCCACTGTGACCATAAAACCCGGTCGGAAATAATATAACTCCTTCCCCGACTTCCCTATTTTTATCTTCTGTTCTCCAATTAAATTCACTGCTCGTTCCGGGTGCACCATCCGAAGTCGCATAATAATTTTCAAGTTTGTTAATACGATTCGATCCGGTCCATTGTGATATATTACCGGACCAACTCCATAAATTCACTCCTAAAACTGAATCTGAACCCGCTTGAGAAGGCATGTAAGGATCAAGAAGTGTGACCTGGACCTCAACACTAGCATTTCTACTTAACAACTTTCTGGCCGCGGCACGCGCCACCCAATCACCGGCGCTATGCGCAATAAAATGAACCTTTTTCAGCGATTGAGCCAGACGGTCGAGGAGATCTCCGAGATGGATTCCGTGCATATGGGAAATGTGTGAAGCCTGAGATGCATTACGTATACCATTTTCATTCGTAAAAAAGGCGGCCCCTGTGTCGGCATCGGGTTCCCAATGATAAAATATAAGTTTCCAGTCGCTACTTCTAAGTTGAGTAATTAAATCAATAGCATCCCATAGGAAATAACGCAAAACGGCTGGAATTGCTCTTGTTCGCCTGTTTCACTAGAAGCAGGTTACTATGAAAAAACAAAAAGCAAATCCAGCCAAATGCAAGGTGTGCGTTCTGCGACAGCTTTGCAATTTTATTCCGGGACATCTGGTGGCCAAGTTGGCCCGCCAGTAGGGTGTCGATAAGAAAGCTCGCAGTTTCAGTCCATGGAGCCATATCGTTAGTTTGCTCTATGCTCAGATCACTCATGCTATTGGGCTTAATGATGTCTGTGACGGACTCGCTCATCACAGAGGGTTGCTGGCCAGTATCCGGGGGGCCAGCGCTCCCAGTCGCAACGGGCTTTCCTACGCCAACAAGCATCGCGATGCCGCGATGTCGGGAGAACTGTTTTGGTCGGTGCTCAAGCACTTGCAGTCGTTGTCTCCGGGGTTTGCGGGTGGTAATTTCAAGGGGTTTCCCCGACGTTTCAAACGCGTTATCAACATCGTCGATTCGTCCACTATCGGTTTGGTCGCCAATTGCATGGATTGGGCTAAACATCGTCGGCGAAAGGCGGCCGCCAAATGTCACTTGCGCCTGGATTTGAAAAGTTTTCTGCCCCGGTTTGCCATCATCGACACGGCCAGGGACAATGACGCCAAACGAGCCCGTGAAATGTGCGCCGCCCTCAAAGCCGGTGAAATCGTATTGTTTGACAAGGCCTACATCGATTTGGCCCACCTCTTTGACTTGTCCTCGAGGGGCATTTACTTTGTCACCCGGGCCAAAGAGAACATGGCCTTGCGCTGTGTCAAGAGGCTGTTCAAGAAGCCCAAGGGCAATATTTTGCGCGATGATCTGGTGGTCCTTAAGAACAAAAAATCCCGTCAGGATTACCCTCAACCGATGCGCCGGGTAACGGCATGGGTGGAGATTGATGGCCAGTGGCGAGTGATGGAATTTTTGACTAATAATTTGCAGTGGTCGCCCCATACGATCAGCGAACTGTATCGCTGCCGCTGGTCCATTGAAACCTTCTTCCGCCAGATCAAACAAACGCTCAACTTGTGCGATTTCCTCGGCCATAGCGCCAATGCCGTGCGCTGGCAGATTTGGAGCGCTTTGCTGCTCTATGTGCTGCTCCGCTTCCAGGCCTGGTTGAGCCGCTGGGAGCATAGTTTTGTCCGCCTGTTCACACTTGTCAGAGGCGTGCTTTGGGATCGCTTTAACCTGCGGGACTTGCTCGATTTCTATGGGACAGCCGGTGGACGCTTTAGAATGCGAGCGACTCCCCAGCAGGCTTATTTCCCTGGGTTTGGTTGAAAACCTATGGGACAGCACAAGGTGGCAAAAGCAATAAAAGAGAAACATGTGATAAAATTTCAAAAATTCGATTCCCCCAAAAGTCAAAAACTCACATTGATTATCAATGGGTTACGAAGCTTGCCTCGCCCCTATGGGATGGTATTGATTCGAATTCCAAGGTTTGAAAGTGCCCCGACTATCCGATCACTTCCCCATTGTGGATTTTCCTCAAGCATCCTCAGGACCAGTTGTTCGATATCGCGATCTATTCTGGGTCGGCCCTTTTTTCTTTCTGACTTAAAAGTCAACTTTGCGGCTACGAGGTTGCGGTACCATCTGAGCAAGGTGTCCGGCGTCACAATCGGTGAAATCCCCAAGAGAGCTCTTCGTCCCAGCTTTTTCGCTTTCTGAGCAAGCCTTATTCTCTGGGAATTATTGAAGGCTTTGGGTTTTCCCCCGAGTTGCTCGATCAAGATATGCCTTTCCTCAGTCAGATACTCGATAACAGCCTGTTGGTGCCGGTTCACCCAGCCCGCGATCAGATGCACCAAGAAGTGAAATGGTAGATTCATACGTCTGAGCAACGCTGAGTCTATCTTTCAGATATTCAATACCTTATTTGATTGGGCTGATTATTTTGACAATACAGGGTTTGTGAAGTATATAATTCCGTAAATGAATTCAATCTATACGGCAAGAGATTTGTAAAATAATAGGAATATTTGTTCCAAAACATAACCAACATATGGCATTAGACAAACCCCTTATAGCTGTTTCACTTTTGGCGAGAACGATATCCTTGACAAATCCGAAGATCGGAGTGATTAGGGCAAGTCAGCTTTAAACATTCGTCCGGCTGGCGAATAGCAGCATCGTCAGCCGTATAGCTTGATGTATCAAACTGTTTCAAGAAAAAAAGCCCTCCGTGAGTGGCGATTGTATTTTTTCGTCCTACCTTCACTAGTGGTTATATTGATATTTGCCTATTTTCCTGTATTCAGTGCATTATATCACAGTTTTTTCGACTGGAGCGGCGGTAACACAAAAGAATTCATCGGATTCGAAAACTTCAAACGGATTCTCAACGACACGATTTTTTGGCACTCCTTTATTACCATCGCTATCCTTATCGTCGCTAATATTTTCAAACTGATTCCCTCAATTATCCTAGCGGTTTTGATCCACCGTATGGTGAGCAAAGGGGCTCAGTACTGGTATCGGATGGCGGTTGTCATCCCAATGTTGGTTCCGGGTATCGTAATCCTCTTTATTTGGAAATTCTTTTATGATCCTAACCTAGGTGTTCTTAACTATTTACTGGATGCAACTCACCTCAAAAATGTGTTGGTATGGGTTGATGAGCGTTTCAGTTGGGAAATATTCCATAATAATGTGCCGGTTAGTTGGTTGAGCACACCAGAGCTTATCATACCGGCACTTATCATCTGGGGGTTCCCGTGGATCGGAGCGGTTGGCGTACTTATTTACCTGGCGGGTCTGCAGAGTATCGACAAACAACTTTACGAAGCGGCGGACATCGACGGAGCGGGGCCTTTCCAAAAGTTCTTTTATATCGAGTTCCCGTTGATCCTGACCCAGGTGCGGGTAACCCTGATTCTCCTCATCATCCATACACTGCAGGGTTTTGGGCAACAGTTTCTCCTTCTCGGTGAAAATGGAGGGCCGGCGCGTGCAGGCATGACCCCGGGTCTCTGGATGTTCAATCGCGCTTTCTTCAATGGTGAGTTTGGATATGCTTGCGCCCTAGGCTTGATCCTCTTCTTCGTGATTTTGGGATTGACTATGATAAGCAACAAATATGTTCGTATAGACTACTGATGGAAACGACCGCCGGCATATCTCACTTTCATCGGAAATATCGAGCTGAATGGGTTAAACACGCCATCGTTATTGCGATCCTTTGCGTCGAGTTACTGCCTTTTTATATGATGGTGCAGATCAGCGTTAAGGATAACACCACTTTTATCCAGAATCCCTGGTTACCGCCGAATCCATGGATTCCCGACCAATCAGCGCTTACGGAGATTGATACCAGCAGTTGGCATTGGAGCAATTACCAATATGGTATCAAACTTATTGCTCCTTACTTAATCAATACGGTCTTTGTTGCCGTTCTCTCCGTTGTCGGCACGCTCGTACTTGCCGTACTAGGGGCCTATTTCTTCGCACGCTACAAAATGCCATTCTCGAACCTATTCTGGGGCATCTTTCTGATTCTGCTTCTCATGCCTGCCATCGCAAATATTGTTCCGCTCTTCAGTCTCCTTAAGAATCTCAACCTACTGAATACTTTGTGGGCGCTTATTGTCGTTCAAACGGCTGGAGGGCAAGCCTTTAACATCCTAATCTTAAAGAACTTTATCGAGAACATACCGACGGCTCTCTTCGATGCAGCAGAGATTGACGGCGCTTCCCATTGGCAGCAGGTGTTTTATATAGTGGTACCTCTTTGTGCTCCGATCATTGGTTCCCTTGCCATCTTTATTCTCATCGGTTCATGGAATGAATATTTGCTGCCGCTGATCGTCATTCGTGACAAGGAATTATTCACCGTCGGCATTGGCCTGATCTACCTTGATGGCGAATTTGTCAAGCGTTGGGGTTTGATCATGTCCTCCTTTACGATTGCTAGCATTCCCCTTATCATTTTCTTTCTTTTCACCATGAGGCTCTTTATTCGCGGGCTCTCCAGTGGAGCGGTCAAGGGATGAGTTTGCTACCTACACGATTTTCCACAAAGACCATGGCGGAGCCAGAAGAGGAGCAAAGGAAGATTCTGAAAAATTACTCTGTGGATCTGGAAATTCTGGTTCGTTATGTCCAGATTTTATCGGCAAGTATGTTAGAGCATGTGAGATTCTGACGATCAATATCTGTCATGCTTTTTGAAATTTAACACAAATAATGAAGATAAAGGAAGGAAAATTACAATGAGTGGCAAATGGTCAATTGAACAGCTTAACGAATATAATGCAAATGGTTATTATTTTGTGAAAGGATTGTTGAATAAAGAAGAGGTCAATTTACTGAACGAAGCCGTTCCGGAAATACTACATGATGATCAAAAGTACGCCAGTTTACATCGTGTAAAGGAAAAGAGTGGGGCGGTAAGAGCAGTATTTCTAGCTCATAGATTCGTTGAGCCGTTCAAAGAGATTATTAGAAACCCTAAAATTTTGATGCCTGTTCAGCAGATTTTGAACAACGATGTTTATGTGTGGCATTCAAAGATGAACGTTAAGGACGCGTTTGAAGGTACAGTGTGGCTATGGCACCAAGATTATGGATACTGGTTATGGGATGGAGCTAAAAAGCCTCGGTTTGTTTCTGTAATGATATTATTAGACAAAGCAACACTGAACAATGGGTGTTTGATGGTAGTAGCCAAATCTCATAAATCGGGCCGTCAAGAGCATTATCTTGATGAAAATACTACAAGCTATAAGCAGTGGTGTCTAAATACCGACTTTCTAAAAGAAAATGTCAAAGATGAAGATATTATTCATGTGATTGGAGAGCCTGGCGACGTATTATTCTTTGATTGCAATATTGTTCACGGTTCGGGTCACAACATGTCCCCTCTTTCAAGAAATACATTTATAATAGCGTATAATGCTATTGATAATATTCCTGAGAATGTTGAAAACCCGCGTCCGGACTGGGTAGTATCAAAAACCCTTGACATTGTGAAATGAATGTTAGTTGATGTCTATTAGCTTTAGTTCATTAAATCGATGCGGAGGAGTCGGTTAGCAATGAAGAGTGCGAAAGGTTTTGTGGTCGATAGAAAGATTTTCGATTATTACGTTGCCAACGGCGGCAATTTTTTCGATTCGGCGAATGTCTATTCGAGCGGTCGCAGCTGGAAATTATTAGAGAATTCATTCCAATAGCATCCCATAGGAAATAACGCAAAACGGCTGGAATTGCTCTTGTTCGCCTGTTTCACTAGAAGCAGGTTACTATGAAAAAACAAAAAGCAAATCCAGCCAAATGCAAGGTGTGCGTTCTGCGACAGCTTTGCAATTTTATTCCGGGACATCTGGTGGCCAAGTTGGCCCGCCAGTATGGTGTCGATAAGAAAGCTCGCAGTTTCAGTCCATGGAGCCATATCGCTAGTTTGCTCTATGCTCAGATCACTCATGCTATTGGGCTTAATGATGTCTGTGACGGACTCGCTCATCACAGAGGGTTGCTGGCCAGTATCCGGGGGGCCAGCGCTCCCAGTCGCAACGGGCTTTCCTACGCCAACAAGCATCGCGATGCCGCGATGTCGGGAGAACTGTTTTGGTCGGTGCTCAAGCACTTGCAGTCGTTGTCTCCGGGGTTTGCGGGTGGTAAATTCAAGGGGTTTCCCCGACGTTTCAAACGCGTTATCAACATCGTCGATTCGTCCACTATCGGTTTGGTCGCCAACTGCATGGATTGGGCTAAACATCGTCGGCGAAAGGCGGCTGCCAAATGTCACTTGCGCCTGGATTTGCAAAGTTTTCTGCCCCGGTTTGCCATCATCGACACGGCCAGGGACAATGACGCCAAACGAGCCCGTGAAATGTGCGCCGCCCTCAAAGCCGGTGAAATCGTATTGTTTGACAAGGCCTACATCGATTTGGCCCACCTCTTTGACTTGTCATTGAGGGGCATTTACTTTGTCACCCGGGCCAAAGAGAACATGGCCTTGCGCTGTGTCAAGAGGCTGCTCAAGAAGCCCAAGGGCAATATTTTGCGCGATGATCTGGTGGTCCTTAAGAACAAAAAATCCCGTCAGGATTATCCCCAGCCGATGCGCCGGGTAACGGCATGGGTGGAGATTGATGGCCAGTGGCGAGTGATGGAATTTTTGACTAATAATTTGCAGTGGTCGCCCCATACGATCAGCGAACTGTATCGCTGCCGCTGGTCCATTGAAACCTTCTTCCGCCAAATCAAACAAACGCTCAACTTGTGCGATTTCCTCGGCCATAGCGCCAATGCCGTGCGCTGGCAGATTTGGAGCGCTTTGCTGCTCTATGTGCTGCTCCGCTTCCAGGCCTGGTTGAGCCGCTGGGAGCATAGTTTTGTCCGCCTGTTCACACTTGTCAGAGGCGTGCTTTGGGATCGCTTTAACCTGCGGGACTTGCTCGATTTCTATGGGACAGCCGGTGGACGCTTTAGAATGCGAGCGACTCCCCAGCAGGCCTATTTCCCTGGGTTTGGTTGAAAACCTATGGGACAGCACAAGGTGGCAAAAGCAATAAAAGAGAAACATGTGATAAAATTTCAAAAATTCGATTCCCCCAAAAGTCAAAAACTCACATTGATTATCAATGGGTTACGAAGCTTGCCTCGCCGGTTACGAAGCTTGCCTCGCCGGTTACGAAGCTTGCCTCGCCCCTATGGGATGGTATTGAATTCATTCAATACAGTTGCAACAAGTATGTAGTGGCCAACTCATATCCGCAGATCGATTGTGACGCCAGTACGACTATTCTAGTAAAGGAACAATCCATATCCCAATTAATGTTATGAAATACCGAAATTTTGGACGTACAGGTGTGAAAGTAAGCCCGTTATGCCTAGGATGCTTGATGTTTGGCAAGAAAACCGAACCGGAGGATGCCTACCGGATCATAGATCGCGCGCTCGATGCGGGGATTAATTTTCTGGATACGGCCAACGTTTACAGCCGGGGCCGGAGTGAGGAAATCACGGGCGAGGCGCTCAAGCTTAACGGGCAGCGCAAACGTGTTTTCCTGGCCACCAAGGTGCATGGAGTGATGGCGGACGATGATCCCAACATGCAGGGGAACTCGCGTCGGCATATCATTGAGCAATGCGATGCCAGTTTGAAGCGTTTGCAGACGGACTGGATCGACCTCTACCAGATTCACCGCCCCCAGTCGGATATCCCCATAGATGAGACTTTGCGAGCACTGGACGACCTGATCCACGCAGGCAAGGTGCGCTACATCGGAACGAGCACCCATGCGGCGTGGCAAGTAATGGAGTCGCTGTGGGTGGCCAAGGAGCTGGGACTGAACCGTTTTGTGTGCGAGCAACCGCCATATAATTTACTCGACCGCCGTATTGAGCGAGAACTCCTGCCCATGGCGCGGACCTATGGTATGGCTATAATTCCATGGAGTCCTCTTGCCGGAGGAATTCTTACGGGCAAGTACGCCAAGGGACGGACTCCGCCGGGAGGCTCTCGCTTTGCGAATCCGAATAAAGCTCATCTGCCACATTATAACGATGCGGCGTTGGATACGGCCACCGCCATAAAGACCATAGCGGAAGCAAAAGGCGTGCCCTCATCGCAATTTGCCTTGGCCTGGGTAATGGCGCAGCCTGGTGTGACCAGTCCGATCATCGGGCCGCGCACCATAGAGCAGCTGGAGGACAACCTCAAGGCACTGGACGTGCAGATTACTGATGAGGACCGGGCCGGGCTCGATGCGGTCACTACGCCCGGGGGTAGTGTTTCGGCTTTTTATGAGGCCGATTTTGGGCCGCACCTATACCGGTAGGGCGCGTCATGTCTGTGGCGCGACGCTGATAATCGGATGGAGGATTATAGGCGAGATGCTTGTATTCACGTGTAAAACTCAGGAATTGACCCATCATGTCATTCCGTAGTTGAAAATGTACCACTTTGAGGGTGAGATTAGCTCGAGGCTGTCCCAAAGTTGTAACCATTTGTTTTACAGTAAGTTAGAGGCTGTCCCAAAAATATAAAGATTTTGTAGTCAACTGGATGACGTTTATAAAAATAGCCGGAAAGAGCATTTTTTTGCTCGATCCGGCTAAAAAAGGGTTCTATAATTGCGTTAGCGAAAATCAATATAGCCCTTTCTATGAAAAATATAGCCATCCAATGCCTCCTGCGTCCAGCTTTAACTGTGGTCGACCGTTGCCTCGATTACGATAACTTTCGCGCCACCATCGAGCGTATCGACCGGCTGCTGATCGATTCGGAGGTGGAATCGCAGGGCGTTGATCTGGCCTTGGAAAGAGGCCAGCCAATGAGTGTAAAGGCCCGGCAAAAGCGGGCTAATTTTGCCCTCAAGGCGTTGCGTATGGAAACGCTGCGTTATCTGCTCGGTGGGATTTCGTTTCGGCATTTGTCGAGGGCTCTGGGCAGCAGCGATCTGTTGGCTGACTTTTGTCGTGTCCGCCATATCGACGGCATAAGGGGCATCTCCAAGAGCACCCTGGAACGGGCCTCGAAGTTTTTCAGCGAAGAGCAGTTGAGGGCCTTGCACCGGACCTTGACTGAGGTTGTGGGCGATGCCGATCTGGCCCGGCAGGTGGTGGGATTGGACAAGCCGATAGACACCACCATTTGCCTGATCGACGGCACCTGTTTGGAGGTCAACATTCATTGGCCGACGGACTGGGTGCTGCTCAAAGCGATCCGGCTGATCCGTGAGAAGGCCGGTTTGCGCCATCGCATGCCGATCGAACCGGAGCCCTTGGCTCGGCAGATGAATCGGCTGTGCATACAGATGACCCACAGCCGGCGGCGAAAGGACAGCGCGCGGCAACGCAAGGGTATCTTGAGGCAGATGAAAAAGCTGCTCAAACGGATCGGGGAGCATGCCCGCAGTCACCGGGAATTATTGCAAGCCTGCTGGGAGCAAAGCGATTACAGCGAAAAACAGGTCCAACAGATCCTTACCCGGATGGAGCGCATGAGCGAGCTAATCCCGGTGGTCATCAAGCAAGCGCACGAGCGAATCATTGGCGGCCGCCAGGTGAAAAACGCAGAGAAAGTTTTGAGTGTTTACGAACCCGATGCGCAGGTGATTGTGCGAGGCAAAGCGGGCCAAGAGGTTGAGTTTGGCAACACCCTGTTTTTGGGTGAAAGCGTTGAAGGATACCTGCTGGACTGGAAACTCTACGGCAGCCGGACGCCAAGCGAAAATGAACAAATGCAAGAGAGTTTGCAAAGACAGAACCGCTTCAACCTAGCCGAACCCATAGCGGCCATGTGCGCGGACCGGGGATTCGCCTCCCAGCGGGCCCGCCGGCAGTTAGCCCAGGAGGGCATCTACGATGCGCTCTGTCCACGCGATCCGAAGCAGTTGAAAAAACGGATGGAGGAACCACACTTCAGGCAATTGCAAAAGCGCCGGGCCAGCACCGAAGGGCGGATCGGGGTATTGAAGAATCGCTGGCAGGCCGGGCGATTGCGCAGCAAAGGCTTTGCCAACCGCTCGATCAGCGTAGCCTGGTCGGTCCTCTCGCACAATCTATGGAAAGTGGCCAAGATGCTGGCCCAGCAAGATGAACTAAAAACCAAAGCGGCGGCCTAAATAAAGAGCGGAAAAGCAAGGACAATACTTTTTCACAGGCCTACTGTCGGCCCATACAAAGAAAACCAGGCAAACGGACCCCAAAACCAGAATCCTAACGTCATAGGAGAGCAAAGTCACCCCCTCCCAAAAGAAAATACCACTAAAATGAACACTCTTCAAAATCCCCTCGCAAAAATCACCCTTTTGGGACAGCCTCTAAGTTAATTCGTTTATAAAACTGTCATAAAGACCGTTTTTAGGGGATTTTGGGCAAATTCGATGTCTATAACACCGTCAGCCTTGATAACGTAGGATATCTTTCGCACATTTTTTGTGGATGAAAAGGGAGGTCCAAATTAGAAAGACAAAAGATGGACCAAATATTAATAGAAGAACCTAAAGAAGAGCGGAAGATTATCAGTATCGACGAAGGCTAGGTGCGGGATCATCTGGACAAGAGAGTGCTGAGCAGCGTGGAAGGTAAACGGCCGGTGAACTACCTTGTAGCGGAGGGCGGGTCGATGTGTTAAAATGTTTGGATGGTTGATAAATCGAAGGGAAAACGGATAGTTCGGCGCAATCGCCGCGAGCGTGTGCGGTTGATCGGCGCTTACCGCCACGGAGATTTGTCGCAGCGGGCGTTCGCCCAGCGGCATGGGATCAACCTCGGGACTTTTGTCGGCTGGCTACGCAAGGATCGGCAAAATGGCGAGAGCGGGGTCGAGGACATGGCCGTAGCGACCTTCGCCGAAGTAAAGGTGGCCAGCGGCGGCGAGCCCACCGGTTCGATCGAAGTGTTTTTGAATGACGGGGTGCGTATCCGCCTAAAGGGGTCCGCGGCGGCAGAACAGGCAGCGGCTCTGGTAAAGGCCCTACGAAAAGCGTAATGCTATGCTTAATTTTCCAGCATCGTTGAAGATTTATCTGGCTGTGGGGGTGACGGACCTGCGCAAGAGTTTTAACGGGCTCTATGCCCTGGCCTCCAATCAACTTAAAGTGGATCCTTTGAGCGGAGCGCTCTTTGTTTTCTGCAATCGCAAGTGCGACCGGGTGAAGATTCTACACTGGGACGGGAGCGGGTTGTGGGTTTATGCCAAGCGGTTGGAGAAGGGACGGTTCAGTTGGCCGCGGGGCCTCGCGCTCAAGGATGGCAAGCTGCCTTTGCGAGCGGAGGCCTTGAGCATGCTTTTAAGTGGAATCGACTTGAAGGATGGGGCCATGCGACCGTGGTATCAGCGTTGAGAAAAGCGAAAAAAAGATGATTTAGCGGAAATAATACTTGCTTATCTTATCAGAGTTAGTCTAATCTTCTATGCATGTCTCCCCAAGACATAGCATCGCTGCAAAAAGACCACCAACGACTCGAACAGGAGAACCGTTTGTTACGGGCCCGTGTCGATTGGCTGATCAAGCGTTACTTCGGGGGCCGGAAAAGCGAACAGATCGATCCGAAGCAGTTGGAGCTATTGCTGGCGGGGTTATCGAGCGCCGAAAACGAGCCCATCGCCATTGAGAAGACGACCCCTGAATCGGAACTAACGGCGGAGTCACCAGAGCGGGAACACCCAAAGCCCCGGCGTCGGCGTCTGCCCGATCACCTGGAAGTGCAGGAGGTCATCATCGAACCCGAAGAGGTCAAAGCGGAACCGCAAAAATGGCGCTGTATCGGCCAGGAGGTGACGGAGGAACTGGATTTAATACCAGCGAAGTTTATCAAACGCCTTTACATCCGCAAAAAGTATGTCTCCAAGGAACGTCCCACCGAAGCGCCGGTGATCGGGCCTCTGCCCTCACGGCTGATCGACAAGGGGATTCCCGGAGCGGGGCTTTTGGTGCACATTTTATTGAGCAAGTACGCCGACCATTTGCCGCTGTATCGGCAGCAGCGCATCTACCAGGAACGCTACGGGGTGAAACTGGCGCGCCAGAGCATGCTCGGTTGGATGAACCAGGTGGCCGAATGGCTCAAGCCGATTTATAACTACATGCGAGGGCAACTATTAACAGGCGGTTATCTGCAGGTTGATGAAACGCCCATTCGCTATCTCGAACCCGATGTGGGAAAGAAAAACGGCAGCCGCAAAGGATACCTTTGGGTTTACGGCCGGCCCGGCGGAGAGGTGGTCTTCGATTGGCATACCGGCCGGGGGCTGGAATACCTGCAAAGCTTCCTTAACGGTTACCAAGGGCTGGTGCAAAGTGACGGTTATGGCGTCTACGAAAGCTTTGCCCGAAAAAACGCCACCGAAGTGACCCTGATCGGCTGTTGGGCTCACCTGCGGCGCAAGTTCGTCGAAGCGCTCGAAGAGAGCCCGAAACTGGATGGCTGGGTGGTGCGCCAAATCGCCGCCCTTTACCGCCACGAGCGATATCTGCGGGAGCATCGGGCCGGTCCTGCGTTACGCCAAGCCTATCGCCAAAGCCACAGCGCGATGACCGTCCAATTGCTGCGCAAAGCCCTGCCGGTGCTAAAACGGAGGGCCCTGCCACGGAGCAAACTAGGCGAGGCCGTGGGCTACGCTTTAAACCAATGGCCGAGCCTCTGCCGCTACCTCGAACACGGCCAAGTTGAGATCGACAACAACCTGATCGAGAACGCCATTCGCCCGACCGCCCTGGGCAAGAAAAACTGGCTCTTCATCGGCCACCCCAAGGCCGGATGGCGAAGCGCGGTAATCTACTCGATCATCGAGAGTTGCCGCAGGCACGGCCACGAACCGTCCGAATACCTCACCGACGTGCTCAAACGCCTACCCCGACATGATGATTACCGAAATCGGCCAACTAGCGCCGGCCAACTGGAAGCCCGCTCAAGCCATCAAGGACACCATTCCGTCCTGATAGCCAAAACCTCCCGAACCCACCAGCAACCCACCAGCATACCCTGTCAACAAGGCAGTTCACCGACCGTTCACATTCATCAGCATCATCGTTGCTTTCAGGCCGTCGTTATACTCGTAGCGATATACCACGGGTTCCGCGACCATTTCGCGCATTTGCTCGGGATTGGGATAGCGGTGGCTGAAGGAGTTTGCCTGCTAGAGCGTTTGACTACGGCAATGACGGGCGTGGAACAGTTCCGGGGGCCCAGCAGTTCTTTGCGAAATGTGCCTCCACTGGGGGTGATAATGATGGCCAACCGTTTCGGTTTGACGGGGTTCCACAGGCCGAGAGAGGTGACAGCATCCCCCCACACAGTGTGCTCAAAAAGGTGCGTCTGTTGATTTTGGTTTCTTTTATCATGGATAATTTGCCTTCCACGTCAACATTATGACACCTCCATCTCAGTTACGCTACAAGGTTGTTTTCCCGGACGCTTTAGCCGAAATTACCAATCCCTGGCGACTTGGCGGTGCGATGATTTCAAACCAGATTATACCGTACCTGAATCTCAACATGATCCAGACGCGGAGTGCCTTCGATGCCCGGATTGAGGTGTTTGACGTCGACTTTCAACTCGTTTTCGCCATTGTTGAGTATCTCCGGGAGCAAGGGGTAGGTGATCCATGTGAAGTTGTCCATTATGTACTGGGCCTGGGCGGTGCGCGTTTCGGTCGGCAGGAGTTGGTCGTTGACGAACACATCGAACTCATCGGGTTGAGTGTAGTTGTGCAACTTCAGGCGTATTGTGACTTTGGGCGACAAGATTTGTTGGCGGGCGCTTTCAATATCCTCTGCAAAGCCGAAAGGGATAATGTGCGAACCGATACTTAGATCAATCGGTAGGACGATCGCGTCGATGGCACGGTAGAAGCGATGATTTTGGCCACGACGGGCACCTATGTTCGACTCGCGTGGGTGGGAATCGAACTTGTAATCGCAGTCGAGGTACCTCAATACTTTCGGATCGTGGATTTCGTGCAGGACGCGGAAGTAGTCCGGGTGCAAGTCGTCTAGCCAGACGGTTCTACGGTGTTCTTGGGTTGGTGGTGGTGTATTTTTATCGTGGCCGTAGAGCATGTTACCGTAGTTAAAAAGTTGAAGGCCGTGGGCTCCGCGCTGGTACATGAGCTTAGCCCATGCGCGTGTTACCTCTGTGCGTTTCCACTGGTTGGAACAGGGGTAAATCCAGCAATCATGCCCATCGACTAATTCTAGCCAAGGCTGCAGATCAAGGGTTAATGTCATGTCGCCGACACCGGGGCAGACGGCGTCGACTAAGCCTTCGTTAACCCATGCGCGCACGTCCAGGCCACGTTGCCAGCAGGTGTTTAAGTCAGGCAACACGCGCACATGCAGATACATCGGTCGCCCACGCTGCTTGGATATGCGGTCGAGCACCTGGCGGGTCTGGCGGACCATGTCGGTGATCAGCTTGAGATTGTCCTCGTTGCCGAACTGTTTGAAGTAGCGGGGTTCACGCTCGAAATCGAGAGCCATGCCGTCGTTATCGAAGCGCGTGATGAACTCCTCAATGATCGCCATCTTGTGGTCACGGACTTCCTTGTGGGCGAAATCGAACATTCCCCAGTTGATAGCATCTATACTCTCGGGGTGCGAATGTCCGCGAAACCCTGTGCCCCACGGTGGCTGCCAGTCCGGGCCTGTGTAGCCGAGTAGTAGATGCGGGTTGGCCATTTTGAATTTGCTGGCCTCATACTTGAACATTTGGTCGTGATGATCGTTCATGCGAACGATGGGGATGACTTTCAGGCCAAGGCGGTGGCCGTATTCGCACGCGAGCTTTGGCGGGTTGGCGTCGGCGTCGATGAGTTTTTTGGTGTTCTCGCGGTAACGCCAGACCCAGGCGTCGGACACTATATCGAACTCATCGCAGAGGATCTCGCCGCTTTCCAGGCCGCAGCAGTACGCATCGGAGGAGCAGAGGTTGTAGAGAAGAGTGTCAACCTTTGTGCCAACCAGCGGGCGGATACTTTCGTCAATCCATATTTTAGGTGTAAGCGGATAGTCGGCGCAGACAATGTCGTTCCACTCCGCTTCCCAGATGAGTTTAAAGGGTTGTTTCATAATATATTTTCTTTTATTATCAGGGTTAAAAGATTGAACCAACTTCAGTAGCGCCTTCAGTAGCGCCCAATTCGCCGCGGCCCCAAGTCAATCGAAAGGGCAAGTGAGTCAAACGCCGCTCGAATCAGGCTTTCGCGGATTGAGAGATGCCGCTCGCTCTCCCAAAGGTTATGATGCTCCCATGGATCTTCATCAAGATCGTAGAGTTCTCCATAGTCAAGGCCATGGTAGGTATTGCACTTGTATCGGCGACCACGGATCATGGTTCCATAGCTGCCATTCAATATACTTTCGGTTATGAAATTATCGACGGTATTGTAGTATTCACACCGTACGAAGTCTCGATGGTGATCAGGGGATTTTTTCCCTTCGAGAATCGGCAACAGCGAACGGCCTTGCATGCGCTCAGGCAAAGGAACACCCACTAGTTCCAGTATCGTTGGCGCCACATCGATGAGTTCCACCAATGCATTGCTGCGCAAACCGCTTTGAAAATGCCCCGGCAGGCTCATGATCAAGGGTACGCGCACCAGCCCCTCGTAAAAACGGCAGCCTATTCCCGTCAACCCGTGGTCACCTATTAACTCACCGTGATCGCTCATGAAAATAACCAGCGTATTCTCGCGCTGCCCTGTTTCTTCGAGCAGCTTCAACAACCGACCCACATTATGATCAATCAATTCAATCATGGCGTAGTAGGCCGTCGTATTCTCTTTAGTCTCTATTTCGTCGATCTTTCTAGTCTCTATTTCGTCGATCTTTCGCGCCTGACGACCGCAAAAATCGATGTCGCTCAAGCGTTTTTCATGGTCGAGGTCGCTCTCCCTGAAATGCGGGTTGGGCATTTCATTGGCTTTGTATTTTTCTTTATACTCTTGCGGCGGATCAAAAGGTCCATGTGGATCGAACGGATTGACGCTCATTAACCAGGGCCGATCCTTGTTATCCTGAATGAATTCGATGGCCTGGTCCGTGCACCAGGTGGTTTGATGTAACTGAGGGGGCACCGTGGGCAGGTAGGCGCCATAATCGGTATCCAAACCAGGGGCCTTTTTTTCAAAAATCGATTCGAGAGGCATGCCTTGCTCGATCAGCCATTTCATGTAATCGTTTCCCTGCTCTACTCGACTGTGTGGGGCATGACTGTAACGGAAAAAGCTATAGCCATCGTCCACGCGCTTTTCAGGACCTGTGAAGACGGCGGCCAGATGGAGCTTACCGGACAAGCCGCAAACGTAGCCATTATCCGCCAGCAACTTGGGTAATAGAGGCGCGGCATCGGAAAACGTCTCGTGCCCATTCATACAGGCGCGGATGCTACTGGGATACCTTCCTGTGAGAAAGCTAGACCGGCTGGGTGTGCAGACTGGGTTCTGGCAAAAAGTATGCGTAAAGGCAACTCCATCCGAGCACAGTCGATCCAAGTTCGGCGTGTGGATACATGGGTTGTTCAAACAATGAATTGTGTCAAACCGTTGCATATCTGAGGTAAACCACAGAATATTTTTATACTTTATATTTTTTTCCATTGTTTATTAAATTAAATAAAGTGATTATGGGGGGCATGTCTAGTGTCTTCATTTGGTCATGTTTAGGAACAAGCTTGAAGATAAGGTGAAAAATACCTATAATAGAGGCTATCGCAAAGTTGTAACCAATTGTTTTACAGTAAGTTAATTCGTTTATAAAACTGTCATAAAGACCGTTTTTAGGGGATTTTGGGCAAATTCGATGTCTATAACACCGTCAGCCTTTCTCTAGTTTTGCATATTCAAATACAATTTCTACCATAGACCTCTATCTGACGCGATTATATTTATTACGAATAGAGGCCTTATTCAGCGTTTTTAACGGAATTGAATGACTTACGTGCCCTTACAGTTCTGGGTCGAATATCTCAATTCGCAAAATTCGGGTTTTTGGGACAGCCTCTATAATAGGGTTTCTAACTTGGAACTTTCACATCACTCATTCGGTCGTATTGACGGGATGGTATCGCCCAGGCTCCAAAGGCACACGACCAGAAAGGTTTTTCGTGTATTCAGAGGCAGTCTATCGGCGGCACATTTCAGGAAAGTGTTTACGGCGAGTACGATCGCACTGATCCGAAATGCCGCCTCTTCCCCTAGTGCCATCACGGATCGTTGCCCGATTTTGGCCTCGAGATCGACCATTAAACGGCGGACCGCTTCGGTGAACCTCTCGGGATCATCCACCTCGTAGGCGTGAAGGATTTCCGTGAGATCTTTAAGAGACGCAGATTTTGCTTCCTCGTCGATGGTACGGTTGCGCCGAAATCTGCGAAGCGTCTCCTTGATCAAGGTTTCGATGCCCTCCGCCCGCGAGAGTTCATCCTGAGATATCAACTGATAGAATCTACCATCTGCGCCGAGGGCTAAACAGACACTGTTGAGAAGCTGTAGCTGATTTGGGGTTGATCGGAAACGTTGCAGGCATTCGAGCGTGGGCCGAACCATGCGATGGTCGCGCGTGCGGCCGAGAACGCCCGCGAGGGTAGGAAATGTGACTCGGTCGAAGCCCGATGCGAATTTTTGAAAAAGGAGTTCGTTGACCTGTTCACTGCCAATTTCTGAAAGGGCTGAAATGGCGCTGATCTGCACTCTTCCGTCGAAATCATCGAGCGCATCGACAAGGGGACCGATAACAGCCGGATCGCCGATCTTTCCAAGTGCTTCAGCAGCTTCACTTCGGACATCGGATTCCTCGTCCGCCAACTTCCCGGCCAGGGGAAGGATGGCTTCAAGGGTCCGTGCTTCCCCGAGTCCGTGAGCGGCATTGCGACGCACCTCGGGACTGGCATCGGCCAAGGCTGCAACAAGGCGGTCGAGAGCCATGGGGCTCCTGGATCGACCCATTCGCCGAAGGGCGCGTGCCCGTGTGCGCACGCTGAATGTCCGATCAAAAGTAAACGAACCGAAGATATAACTGAGGAGATTGCCGCGACCGATATGCGCAAACAAGCGGCCCGGTGTTGTATCCTTGGAGTCTTCAACGTTTCTGAGAAGAATTATCGGCACAGTGAACGCAGCTGCGCTTATGAAAAATACCATTTGCAGATTTCCAATGGTATAACCTAACAGGTGCATCTCAAAGTCCGCCAGTATCTTGACCAGTATGCTCCCGAGAATGGGTGACAGGAATAAGGCGAATTGGATAGAGGAAGACCAGGTAGCAAAATGAGT
Source organism: Opitutales bacterium (assembly GCA_965226205.1). GTDB lineage: Bacteria > Verrucomicrobiota > Verrucomicrobiia > Opitutales > UBA2987 > JAJFLU01. The sequence goes on from CBDDCJ010000012.1 coordinate 73,406, forward strand.
GGTCTTGCTTTCGCGATCCGGCAACAGCGAATAAAGGAGCGGGATGATGGAGACAAGAATCCCGGCCTGGAGGAAGCCGTTTAAAAACATCGCCGCAGCGATCGGTAGGTAATTGCCGGGAGTATTAAAAATCCATAGCAACGGAATAAGCACTGTAGGGGCGACCGTAATCCGGAGAACCGCCTTTCCTCCATACCTATCCACAAGACCGCCCCATGCTTTGTAACCGATTACCAGTGAAGCCATGAAGATACTGTTCAGCAGGGCGACTATTCCGTAGTCAATATCGAGCATTTTGAGCAAGAAAATACTGTAAAACGGTCCCGCGATACCCAGTGCGAAATTCCATGACAGAAAGAAGAACAGGAGATTGCGAAAGCCCTTGTGGCGAAGTGGATCGAATAGATTTCCTACCGACTGGTTCGATGTAGATTGCCGGTAGGGAATACGCATCAGGTTAAAATACCCGGTCAGGCCTAGTATCGTGGCAACTGCGAATACGATGAGAAATCCTGAGTATTGCTCGTCATGCGCAAACAGATCCAGATACCAACCGACTGCAAAGGCGGTCACTATGCCCGGTATCAATTGAGCGGTCGCCTGCCGGCCGGTGAATCGTCCGCGGATATCGTTGGGAACCGTGTTGGCAATCCATTCGTTGTAGAGCGGAGCCTTCAACTGACCGCAGATCAATCCCACCGCAAGAACAACACCCATAGCAAAGACAAGATTCTCTCCAAACATGAAGAAGGGAATAAGAACGATTGCGGAACGAAGCAGGATTTCCCCGCTCCCCAGCAAAAGAATAAACACTTTCCTCCGGACAACCCGCGCTGTGAGAGCAGGTGAAGCGATCTGAACCAGGCCCGTGAGGTGGACTATGGCCACTAACAAAGCGATCTGCGCATCTGACGCCCCCAGCCAGATCACATAGCCCGTGAAGGGCGCAGTTCCGATGCCGACGATGCGCGCCCAGGCGCCCCACGCCCCGCTGGTCAAAAGAAAAGTACGCAAAGCCCGGGCAGTCTCGCTCGATGATAAGGGGCGAGTGTCATCAGCGGTTTCGTCAGTTAAGGTTTGGGCTTCAATCGAAAACATGTGGACGGTTAGAACTACGGATTTAGAAAGTCAAGTCGATCAGGTTCCCAACTCATTAAATTCTGAATACTGTCTGTCAGGGTTGTCCAACCTGAGTGCTTAAGTTGAGACAGTTCATTGGTCCTCTCAATCCCTGCCGTCTCTGGTCCTTTCAACGGGCAAGACAAAGTTGGTTACATGCGCCAAAATTGTGACTCTTGCGGGCTTGATAGCGTACGCCCAGGTGCGGTGTTTCCAGTCGCTTGCCAATGGTTAGGGATTGGAGACCGGCTTCCACCAGGCCGCTAGTCAGCAGTGTGCTCTCGACGGGATAGGGTGCCTTGCCGGTGAGGAACATATCTTCAACCTTGGACATTAATGCGGCAGAGTATACGACGTTGGGACCTGGCGGCAGGTAGAAGAGGGTCGACAGTGGATCGGGCTTTCCTTTCAACTTTGCGGCGAAGGTGAAATCGCTGACAAGACCATTCATCAGCATCATCGTTGCTTTCAGGCCGTCGTTATACTCGTAGCGATATACCACGGGTTCCGCGACCATTTCGCGCATTTGCTCGGGATTGGGATAGCGGTGGCTGAAGGAGTTTGCCTGCTAGAGCGTTTGACTACGGCAATGACGGGCGTGGAACAGTTCCGGGGGCCCAGCAGTTCTTTGCGAAATGTGCCTCCACTGGGGGTGATAATGATGGCCAACCGTTTCGGTTTGACGAGGTTCCACAGGCCGAGAGAGGTGACAGCATCCCCCCACACAGTGTGCTCAAAAAGGTGCGTCTGTTGATTTTGGTTTCTTTTATCATGGATAATTTGCCTTCCACGTCAACATTATGACACCTCCATCTCAGTTACGCTACAAGGTTGTTTTCCCGGACGCTTTAGCCGAAATTACCAATCCCTGGCGACTTGGCGGTGCGATGATTTCAAACCAGATTATACCGTACCTGAATCTCAACATGATCCAGACGCGGAGTGCCTTCGATGCCCGGATTGAGGTGTTTGACGTCGACTTTCAACTCGTTTTCGCCATTGTTGAGTATCTCCGGGAGCAAGGGGTAGGTGATCCATGTGAAGTTGTCCATTATGTACTGGGCCTGGGCGGTGCGCGTTTCGGTCGGCAGGAGTTGGTCGTTGACGAACACATCGAACTCATCGGGTTGAGTGTAGTTGTGCAACTTCAGGCGTATTGTGACTTTGGGCGACAAGATTTGTTGGCGGGCGCTTTCAATATCCTCTGCAAAGCCGAAAGGGATAATGTGCGAACCGATACTTAGATCAATCGGTAGGACGATCGCGTCGATGGCACGGTAGAAGCGATGATTTTGGCCACGACGGGCACCTATGTTCGACTCGCGTGGGTGGGAATCGAACTTGTAATCGCAGTCGAGGTACCTCAATACTTTCGGATCGTGGATTTCGTGCAGGACGCGGAAGTAGTCCGGGTGCAAGTCGTCTAGCCAGACGGTACCAGAGCGATCTTGGGTTGGTGGTGGTGTATTTTTATCGTGGCCGTAGAGCATGTTACCGTAGTTAAAAAGTTGAAGGCCGTGGGCTCCGCGCTGGTACATGAGCTTAGCCCATGCGCGTGTTACCTCTGTGCGTTTCCAGTGGTTGGAACAGGGGTAAATCCAGCAATCATGCCCATCGACTAGTTCTAGCCAAGGCTGCAGATCAAGGGTTAACATCATGTAGCCGGCGCCGGGGCAGACGGCGTCGACTAAGCCTTCGTTAACCCATGCGCGCACGTCCAGGCCACGTTGCCAGCAGGTGTTTAAGTCAGGCAATACGCGCACATGCAGATACATCGGTCGCCCACGCTGCTTGGATACGCGGTCGAGCAACTGGCGGGTCTGGCGGACCATGTCGGTGATCAGCTTGAGATTGTCCTCGTTGCCGAACTGTTTGAAGTAGCGGGGGTCACGCTCGAAATCGAGAGCCATGCCGTCGTTATCGAAGCGCGTGATGAACTCCTCAATGATCGCCATCTTGTGGTCACGGACTTCCTTGTGGGCGAAATCGAACATTCCCCAGTTGGTAGCATCTATACTCTCGGGGTGCGGATGTTCGCGAAACCCTGTGCCCCACGGTGGCTGCCAGTCCGGGCCTGTGTAGCCGAGTAGTAGATGCGGGTTGGCCATTTTGAATTTGCTGGCCTCATACTTGTGGTTTTGGTCGTGCGGATCGTTCATGCGAACGATGGGGATGACTTTCAGGCCAAGGCGGTGGCCGTATTCGCACGCGAGCTTTGGCGGGTTGGCGTCGGCGTCGATGAGTTTTTTGGTGTTCTCGCGGTAACGCCAGACCCAGGCGTCGGACACTATATCGAACTCATCGCAGAGGATCTCGCCGCTTTCCAGGCCGCAGCAGTACGCATCGGAGGAGCAGAGGTTGTAGAGAAGGGTGTCAACCTTTGTGCCAACCAGCGGGCGGATACTTTCGTCAATCCATATTTTAGGTGTAAGCGGATAGTCGGCGCAGACAATGTCATTCCACTCCGCTTCCCAGATGAGTTTAAAGGGTTGTTCGCTCATTTAATGTGCTCTGGCTGAAAGTTCATAATAAATTTTCTTTCATTATCAGGGTTAAAAGATTGAACCAACTTCAGTAGCGCCTTCAGTAGCGCCCAATTCGCCGCGGCCCCAGATCAATCGAAAGGGCAAGTGAGTCAAACGCCGCTCGAATCAGGCTTTCGCGGATTGAGAGATGCCGCTCGCTCTCCCAAAGGTTATGATGCTCCCATGGATCTTCATCAAGATCGTAGAGTTCTCCATAGTCAAGGCCATGGTAGGTATTGCACTTGTATCGGCGACCACGGATCATGGTTCCATAGCTGCCATTCAATATACTTTCGGTTATGAAATTATCGACGGTATTGTAGTATTCACACCGTACGAAGTCTCGATGGTGATCAGGGGATTTTTTCCCTTCGAGAATCGGCAACAGCGAACGGCCTTGCATGCGCTCAGGCAAAGGAACACCCACTAGTTCCAGTATCGTTGGCGCCACATCGATGAGTTCCACCAATGCATTGCTGCGCAAACCGCTTTGAAAATGCCCCGGCAGGCTCATGATCAGAGGTACGCGCACCAGCCCCTCGTAAAAACGGCAGCCTATTCCCGTCAACCCGTGGTCACCTATTAACTCACCGTGATCGCTCATGAAAATAACCAGCGTATTCTCGCGCTGCCCTGTTTCTTCGAGCAGCTTCAACAACCGACCCACATTATGATCAATCAATTCAATCATGGCGTAGTAGGCCGTCGTATTCTCTTTAGTCTCTATTTCGTCGATTTTTCGCGCCTGACGATCGCAAAAATCGATGTCGCTCAAGCGTTTTTCATGGTCGAGGTCGCTCTCCCTGAAATGCGGGTTGGGCATTTCATTGGCTTTGTATTTTTCTTTATACTCTTGCGGCGGATCAAAAGGTCCATGTGGATCGAACGGATTGACGCTCATTAACCAGGGCCGATCCTTGTTATCCTGAATGAATTCGATGGCCTGGTCCGTGCACCAGGTGGTTTGATGTAACTGAGGGGGCACCGTGGGCAGGTAGGCGCCATAATCGGTATCCAAACCAGGGGCCTTTTTTTCAAAAATCGATTCGAGAGGCATGCCTTGCTCGATCAGCCATTTCATGTAATCGTTTCCCTGCTCTACTCGACTGTGTGGGGCATGACTGTAACGGAAAAAGCTATAGCCATCGTCCACGCGCTTTTCAGGACCTGTGAAGACGGCGGCCAGATGGAGCTTACCGGACAAGCCGCAAACGTAGCCATTATCCGCCAGCAACTTGGGTAATAGAGGCGCGGCATCGGAAAACGTCTCGTGCCCATTCATACAGGCGCGGATGCTACTGGGATACCTTCCTGTGAGAAAGCTAGACCGGCTGGGTGTGCAGACTGGGTTCTGGCAAAAAGTATGCGTAAAGGCAACTCCATCCGAGCACAGTCGATCCAAGTTCGGCGTGTGGATACATGGGTTGTTCAAACAATGAATTGTGTCAAACCGTTGCATATCTGAGGTAAACCACAGAATATTTTTATACTTTATATTTTTTTCCATTGTTTATTAAATTAAATAAAGTGATTATGGGGGGCATGTCTAGTGTCTTCATTTGGTCATGTTTAGGAACAAGCTTGAAGATAAGGTGAAAAATACCTATAATAGAGGCTATCGCAAAGTTGTAACCAATTGTTTTACAGTAAGTTAATTCGTTTATAAAACTGTCATAAAGACCGTTTTTAGGGGATTTTGGGCAAATTCGATGTCTATAATACCGTCAGCCTTTCTCTAGTTTTGCATATTCAAATACAATTTCTACCATAGACCTCTATCTGACGCGATTATATTTATTACGAATAGAGGCCTTATTCAGCGTTTTTAACGGAATTGAATGACTTACGTGCCCTTACAGTTCTGGGTCGAATATCTCAATTCGCAAAATTCGGGTTTTTGGGACAGCCTCTATAATAGGGTTTCTAACTTGGAACTTTCACATCACTCATTCGGTCGTATTGACGGGATGGTATCGCCCAGGCTCCAAAGGCACACGACCAGAAAGGTTTTTCGTGTATTCAGAGGCAGTCTATCGGCGGCACATTTCAGGAAAGTGTTTACGGCGAGTACGATCGCACTGATCCGAAATGCCGCCTCTTCCCCTAGTGCCATCACGGATCGTTGCCCGATTTTGGCCTCGAGATCGACCATTAAACGGCGGACCGCTTCGGTGAACCTCTCGGGATCATCCACCTCGTAGGCGTGAAGGATTTCCGTGAGATCTTTAAGAGACGCAGATTTTGCTTCCTCGTCGATGGTACGGTTGCGCCGAAATCTGCGAAGCGTCTCCTTGATCAAGGTTTCGATGCCCTCCGCCCGCGAGAGTTCATCCTGAGATATCAACTGATAGAATCTACCATCTGCGCCGAGGGCTAAACAGACACTGTTGAGAAGCTGTAGCTGATTTGGGGTTGATCGGAAACGTTGCAGGCATTCGAGCGTGGGCCGAACCATGCGATGGTCGCGCGTGCGGCCGAGAACGCCCGCGAGGGTAGGAAATGTGACTCGGTCGAAGCCCGATGCGAATTTTTGAAAAAGGAGTTCGTTGACCTGTTCACTGCCAATTTCTGAAAGGGCTGAAATGGCGCTGATCTGCACTCTTCCGTCGAAATCATCGAGCGCATCGACAAGGGGACCGATAACAGCCGGATCGCCGATCTTTCCAAGTGCTTCAGCAGCTTCACTTCGGACATCGGATTCCTCGTCCGCCAACTTCCCGGCCAGGGGAAGGATGGCTTCAAGGGTCCGTGCTTCCCCGAGTCCGTGAGCGGCATTGCGACGCACCTCGGGACTGGCATCGGCCAAGGCTGCAACAAGGCGGTCGAGAGCCATGGGGCTCCTGGATCGACCCATTCGCCGAAGGGCGCGTGCCCGTGTGCGCACGCTGAATGTCCGATCAAAAGTAAACGAACCGAAGATATAACTGAGGAGATTGCCGCGACCGATATGCGCAAACAAGCGGCCCGGTGTTGTATCCTTGGAGTCTTCAACGTTTCTGAGAAGAATTATCGGCACAGTGAACGCAGCTGCGCTTATGAAAAATACCATTTGCAGATTTCCAATGGTATAACCTAACAGGTGCATCTCAAAGTCCGCCAGTATCTTGACCAGTATGCTCCCGAGAATGGGTGACAGGAATAAGGCGAATTGGATAGAGGAAGACCAGGTAGCAAAATGAGTGGTCTTGCTTTCGCGATCCGGCAACAGCGAATAAAGGAGCGGGATGATGGAGACAAGAATCCCGGCCTGGAGGAAGCCGTTTAAAAACATCGCCGCAGCGATCGGTAGGTAATTGCCGGGAGTATTAAAAATCCATAGCAACGGAATAAGCACTGTAGGGGCGACCGTAATCCGGAGAACCGCCTTTCCTCCATACCTATCCACAAGACCGCCCCATGCTTTGTAACCGATTACCAGTGAAGCCATGAAGATACTGTTCAGCAGGGCGACTATTCCGTAGTCAATATCGAGCATTTTGAGCAAGAAAATACTGTAAAACGGTCCCGCGATACCCAGTGCGAAATTCCATGACAGAAAGAAGAACAGGAGATTGCGAAAGCCCTTGTGGCGAAGTGGATCGAATAGATTTCCTACCGACTGGTTCGATGTAGATTGCCGGTAGGGAATACGCATCAGGTTAAAATACCCGGTCAGGCCTAGTATCGTGGCAACTGCGAATACGATGAGAAATCCTGAGTATTGCTCGTCATGCGCAAACAGATCCAGATACCAACCGACTGCAAAGGCGGTCACTATGCCCGGTATCAATTGAGCGGTCGCCTGCCGGCCGGTGAATCGTCCGCGGATATCGTTGGGAACCGTGTTGGCAATCCATTCGTTGTAGAGCGGAGCCTTCAACTGACCGCAGATCAATCCCACCGCAAGAACAACACCCATAGCAAAGACAAGATTCTCTCCAAACATGAAGAAGGGAATAAGAACGATTGCGGAACGAAGCAGGATTTCCCCGCTCCCCAGCAAAAGAATAAACACTTTCCTCCGGACAACCCGCGCTGTGAGAGCAGGTGAAGCGATCTGAACCAGGCCCGTGAGGTGGACTATGGCCACTAACAAAGCGATCTGCGCATCTGACGCCCCCAGCCAGATCACATAGCCCGTGAAGGGCGCAGTTCCGATGCCGACGATGCGCGCCCAGGCGCCCCACGCCCCGCTGGTCAAAAGAAAAGTACGCAAAGCCCGGGCAGTCTCGCTCGATGATAAGGGGCGAGTGTCATCAGCGGTTTCGTCAGTTAAGGTTTGGGCTTCAATCGAAAACATGTGGACGGTTAGAACTACGGATTTAGAAAGTCAAGTCGATCAGGTTCCCAACTCATTAAATTCTGAATACTGTCTGTCAGGGTTGTCCAACCTGAGTGCTTAAGTTGAGACAGTTCATTGGTCCTCTCAATCCCTGCCGTCTCTGGTCCTTTCAACGGGCAAGACAAAGTTGGTTACATGCGCCAAAATTGTGACTCTTGCGGGCTTGATAGCGTACGCCCAGGTGCGGTGTTTCCAGTCGCTTGCCAATGGTTAGGGATTGGAGACCGGCTTCCACCAGGCCGCTAGTCAGCAGTGTGCTCTCGACGGGATAGGGTGCCTTGCCGGTGAGGAACATATCTTCAACCTTGGACATTAATGCGGCAGAGTATACGACGTTGGGACCTGGCGGCAGGTAGAAGAGGGTCGACAGTGGATCGGGCTTTCCTTTCAACTTTGCGGCGAAGGTGAAATCGCTGACAAGACCATTCATCAGCATCATCGTTGCTTTCAGGCCGTCGTTATACTCGTAGCGATATACCACGGGTTCCGCGACCATTTCGCGCATTTGCTCGGGATTGGGATAGCGGTGGCTGAAGGAGTTTGCCTGCTAGAGCGTTTGACTACGGCAATGACGGGCGTGGAACAGTTCCGGGGGCCCAGCAGTTCTTTGCGAAATGTGCCTCCACTGGGGGTGATAATGATGGCCAACCGTTTCGGTTTGACGAGGTTCCACAGGCCGAGAGAGGTGACAGCATCCCCCCACACAGTGTGCTCAAAAAGGTGCGTCTGTTGATTTTGGTTTCTTTTATCATGGATAATTTGCCTTCCACGTCAACATTATGACACCTCCATCTCAGTTACGCTACAAGGTTGTTTTCCCGGACGCTTTAGCCGAAATTACCAATCCCTGGCGACTTGGCGGTGCGATGATTTCAAACCAGATTATACCGTACCTGAATCTCAACATGATCCAGACGCGGAGTGCCTTCGATGCCCGGATTGAGGTGTTTGACGTCGACTTTCAACTCGTTTTCGCCATTGTTGAGTATCTCCGGGAGCAAGGGGTAGGTGATCCATGTGAAGTTGTCCATTATGTACTGGGCCTGGGCGGTGCGCGTTTCGGTCGGCAGGAGTTGGTCGTTGACGAACACATCGAACTCATCGGGTTGAGTGTAGTTGTGCAACTTCAGGCGTATTGTGACTTTGGGCGACAAGATTTGTTGGCGGGCGCTTTCAATATCCTCTGCAAAGCCGAAAGGGATAATGTGCGAACCGATACTTAGATCAATCGGTAGGACGATCGCGTCGATGGCACGGTAGAAGCGATGATTTTGGCCACCACGGGCACCTATGTTCGACTCGCGTGGGTGGGAATCGAACTTGTAATCGCAGTCGAGGTACCTCAATACTTTCGGA
>CBDDCJ010000013.1:0-17767 GCA_965226205.1 Opitutales bacterium
TGACAACCGACTTTCATAAACATCCATTTACGGTTAAATCATGAGCCCAGGCAAAGCCTTATTATCCATTCCCGGATTGCAGCGGGACATCGTTGAAATTGACGGCATAAAAGTCCGCGTCAACGACCTGCCCACGAGCCGCAAAATCCGTCGGCATTTGAGACGCGGGCAATATGAAAACCCGGAAAGGGAGATGGTTAAAATGTTCCTCCGGCCGGGAGACGAGGTGCTTGAGCTGGGCGCTTCAATCGGCGTGGTGGCCTGTTTTATCGGTCGGCAAACCAATCCCGGCGGACGCCTCGTAAGCGTCGAGCCGAATATCGACCTGAAGCCGTTTTTCGAGCGGCAAATGGATCTCAATGGCTATCAATCCAATTGGATCAACGCCCTTTGCTGCCCCATATGGGAAAGCGAACTGCCATCCCTGACCGCCCTGAAGGTTTATTTCCCTTCCGAGGACAACCGTCTGGGGCGGGCCAAACCTAGCGCCGAAGGGGGCCGCGACATTCCCTGGGAAACAGCCGAAGCCGTTTGCCAGGACTGCTCGCTGGAGCCCGATGCCGTCGTTATGGATATCGAAGGAGCGGAAGAGGTCTGGACAAAAATACCTCCCTGTTTTCCACCGTCGGTGCGGATCGTGATCGCGGAATTTCACCACCAGATTTACGGAATCGAAACCTCGGCCCAAGCGGTGCAGGAGGTGATCGGCGATGGTTTTAAAATGGCCGCCTATCAGCACAACGTGATCGCTTTCGAAAGAAGGTGATTTAACAGCCGTCCCCCCCCCCCCCCCCCCCCCCCCCCCCCCCCCCCCAGGGATTTCGATTTTTTTGATAAATACCTCGAACTCGACCTCAAGAGTGGATGGATGCGCAGGCCATAACCTTTGACGCGGGAGGGACGCTGATCCGGCCCCATCCATCGGTGGGAGAGATTTACACCGAGGTGTTGGGCGGTTTCGGAATCGAAGTCGATCCACGGGAAGTGGAAAAAGATTTTCGGGTCGCATTCAAAGCATCAAGCCGGAGGGGGAGCGATAACAAGATCAATAACGACTCGGAACGGGCCTTCTGGCAGCAAGTGGTAAAAGGCTGTGTGGGTCGGTATATTCCGCCCGATATTTTCGATAAGGTATTCGATGAACTCTACGACACTTTCGCCTCGGCAAGCCGTTGGCAACTGGCCGCAGATGCCCTGCCAACCTTGAAAGAGTTGAGCACACGTGGCTACCGCCTGGCCATCCTCAGCAACGCCGATAGCCGGTTCCGCCAAGTATTCAAGGAAATGGGTCTGGCCGGCTTGGTGGAGGCAATTTTTATTTCCGGCGAAATCGGTTGGGAAAAACCCGACCTCAGAATATTCCGGCACGTTGAAAAAACCCTCAACTTGTCCCCCCCACAAATCCTCCACATCGGCGACAGCCCCCGCCACGACGCCGAAGGCGCCGCCAACGCCGGCTGGCAATACCGGTTGCTCAAGCATGAAACATCCCCCGGGGAATATCCATCCATCAACACTCTGACTGAAATTCTCACTTTAATTCCGGGCTCCAACCACAATGTGTCTTGAATATTTTTACTTACGCAAACGAGTCGTTAAATTATTCGGGGCAATAAAAACAAATGCATTTCCAGATTTCCGGCAATCGAGCAGCCCTAGCTTTTTCAGGGAACTTAAATCCCTTCGCCCAGTTTCATAAGCCACCCGGTGCCTGCGTCTATGCTCCTCGACCAGATATCGCCTTCCGGGATGTCGAAGTGCGTGGCTGATAAGCGCTTGTTGCCTATGGTTGAGGTCGGGCGCTGTCTTGAGCAATGATTCTGTAATTTCAAGTTCCTTGGACTTGGTCTCTATGTAATTGTGCAGGCTGAGGATAGCCCGCTGGATAACCTCCGCCTGATAAATGATAAAGTAAGTCAAGTCGTTCTCATCTGTCTCGGTATAAAGGAATGACAATGCATATTTTGATGGAGCCTTGAGAAGAATTTCAGAAATCGAGATGAATTCGAAAAGCCAATAGCCCTGTCTCAACATCGACCAGTAAAAAAGGGCTCGGGCAGTCCGTCCATTTCCATCCGCAAACGGGTGATCGTAGGCCAGCCAAAAGTGGAGAATGACGGCCCTGATTACAGGATGAACGAATAGTTTCGGAGTTTTCCCATTGGCGAAAGAGCACATCTTTTCCATGCGCCCACTTAGTTCGGTCGCCTGAGGGGGCTCGTGGAAAATCTCCCCAGTAAACTCATTTTGGACAGCTATTTTTTCATCGTATGTCCGGAAACGTCCTGATGCTTCGGGGTTATCTAGAGCATGTTGCGTTACCATTCGATGGATGCGGAAAACAAGATCTGCGGTGAGGTCTTCATCTTTCCATTGACCGATCTTTTGCATCGTCATGTAATTGTTCAGGATCATTTGCTCGCCCCTATCTTTCGGTTTGCGTCCAGAGCGGAGCATTTCCTCGGCAACATTCCGTGTCGTGGCCGCTCCCTCCAATTGGCTTGAGGTGATTGCTTCCCGAATGAGCGATCGGACAAGATATTGATCGCGCGTATGAGGGTTGATAATTGGATCAGGCATTCCAATTTGCCCAACCGATCCCAGATCGATCTTGTGCATTTGTTCGGAAACCAAGTCAGGCACAGAAAAACTGTTCCTTTTTATCTCGTAAAGGCACTTTTCTCGCCTTGCTTAGTCTGCGTAATTTGATACCAAACTACCAATCTTCATGCCTCAACCCATCGGGCGGAGTCAGATGGCGCAGTTTATCCCAATGATAGTATTTGCCTTTTTCTTCCGCCTTTTGAGCTATATCAAATACTTTATCAAGTGTTTGACTATCAAGGTTTGCTCTTGAAATTCCAGATAGTGGGGGAGGTGTTTTCGGCATTTTCATCGATAATTACTAGTTTTCTACTAATTCATACTAATTTAGTAGAAATTGTCAATTACTAATATGGTAAAAATTAGTAGAAAACTAGTAGCAATTCCTTTAATTACTATTTCAACCCGTTATTTCAGGAGATTTGCAGCGTCTGGAAGTGGCTTTATTTATTGATTTTTCCTCACCCACACTTGGATGGGTTTTGTTTTTCCGCGGATTTTCTGGAGGCCTGCTTCTTTTAAGTTCGGGATTATACCCCCCGGGTCGAGGTTTTCGCCTTCGCCTTGCACGGCTTGCATGAGGGCTTGGCTGAGGACCAGGTCGGTCTCAAGCTGGGTGGCGAGGGTCTGTAGCCGGCTCGCCGTGTTGGTGGTGTCTCCGATGGCGGCGCAGGCGCTTTTGGGTCCTTTTGGCGAGAGTGGACTTAGGATTCGCCGACGATCCCGCTTGCAACTGTTTAGAGGATGCTCTTTCCTTTTTTACCGAAAGCTGTTTCTCATTATCTCATTTGACATGAAATATTCACGCAAGGTTGAAAATCTCATAGCCAACCTGCGGTCTCTGCCGGAGGACGGGAATCGATCCCGCCTCAATGAGCCGTTTAAGGCGGACACTCTAATGGAGGTCATTCTAGAGCGGCACAATCTGGGCAAACCGAAGCCTGAGCAGGTAATCCTGGAAAACTGGAAGCATATTATGGGGGCGGAGAACGCTCCCCGCACCTCCCCTACGAAGATTATTCGCAAACGCCGCCTGCTGGTTTCCGTGGCCAATGCCACCCTGCGGCAGGAAATTTCCTTTCACCGCCACATGATTCTTAATCGCATTCGGCGCCTGCCCGGTTGCGGGGGGATTAAAGAACTGACGTTTACGGCAGGATAGGGGGAGGGGACTGGATACAGGATGCAGGATACTGGATGCGGGATGCGGAATCCTAGTCCATTATTGAATTGAAGGAATGCTTTTAAAAATTTGCTTGCCAAGAGGGACGGGAAAGCTATTTTCTTCACTTTCGCGTTGAGAAGAGCGTCTCCTGAGGGGCTTTTCCGCGGCTTGTCCGGTTGAATTTTTGAGGCCGGATGAAACGGTGATTCCGGCTTTGGCTGGAACACGGATTCGGTATCCACCCAATCCCATCAAGCCGTGAAATAGAGTAAGGAAAATGACAACTACAATAATAAAAGAACCGATTATAAAGGACTATCGAAAGCACGATAATGATACGGGATCTTGCGAGGTGCAAATCGCCTTGCTCACCGCGAGGGTGAACCATTTGACGCAACATTTGCGCACCCATCGCAAAGATTTCCATTCCCGCCGCGGCCTCATATCTATGACAAGCCGCCGCAGAAAGCTGATGGATTACGTAAAAAAACACGACCTCGAAAAATATCAAGAACTTCTGAAACGCCTCAACCTGCGCCGCTAAAAGCAGGCTTATCCAATGTCATCCGGGGGCAGCTTTTTCATCCAGTTTTCCGGGAATTAATCCGGCTGGATACTCGCCGAACCGATCGGAGCAAGCTCTCCGTTATTGAGACCCTCAGGCCATAAGCGCCACCAAGGGTCAATCTCTATCACGGTTTAGCGTCACATGGATCAGCATCTGTCCGCAACGGCCCAGGCAAAACCAGTGGGCCAATCGCATCTACAAAAAAATAAACAATGATTAAGCAAAAATACTCAGTAACAGTCGAAGACCTGGGAATCACTATTGAAACAGGCACCCTGGCCAAACAAGCCGGTGGAGCCGTCACCATAATTGCCGGAGAAACGGTATTATTCGTCGCCGCCACGGCCGCCGACAAACTGCGGCCCGGACAGGATTATTTTCCACTGGGAGTGGAATACCGGGAAAAGTTTTCCGCCGCCGGTCGTTTCCCCGGTGGCTACTTCAAGAGAGAGGGCCGTCCTTCCGAGCGGGAAATTCTTATTTGCAGGCTCTGCGACCGCCCATTGCGGCCGCTCTTCCCCAAGGGTTTTATGAATGAGGTGCAGGTCATCGGGCTGCTCCTATCCACCGATTTGGTCAACGATTCGGATATCTTGATGGTCAATGGCGCTTCGGCGGCTCTGCTCATATCGAACATTCCCTGGAATGGACCGGTGGGCTGTGTGCGGATCGGCCAAATCGACGGGGAATTTGTGGTCAACCCGACCAATGAGGAGCAATTCGCCTCAGGTCTCGATCTCGTTTATGTGGGCAATGCCAAAGAAATGATGATGATTGAGGGAAGCGCGGAGCAAATCCCGGAAGAGCGTTTTCTTGAGGCCCTCGATTTTGCCCAGACTCAGGTCGAGAAAATCATCAAGTCACAACTGGAACTGGCCGCCATGTGCGCCAAACCGAAAAGAGAATTCGATCTCTACAATTGCCCTCCCGATTTTATGAAGCGTGTTCGCGAAGAGGTGGGGGATCGACTCGTGGAAGCCGTATTCCAGTCGGATAAATTGCAGCGCGAGGCGTCCGTTGGCGTGGTTAAGGACAGTGTGGGAGAAGTCCTGGAGGAAGAAATCGGAGACGATTACGACCCGGACCAGCTCCGCATGGCTTTTGAAACTCTGGAGGAGGAAGTCTTTCGCAGCAATATCCTAAGTGACGGCCGCCGGGTGGATGAGCGCTCGGGCGAAGATTTGCGGGATATTGTATGCCAGACCGGCGTTATTCCCCGTGTGCATGGTTCGGCCCTTTTTCAGAGAGGGGAGACGCAGACCATCGTCATCGGGACGCTGGGAACGAGCAAAGATTCCCAGGATATGGATGGGTTGACGGGCGGCGCCCGCTCCAAGTCATTTATCCTGCATTATAATTTTCCGCCTTATTCGGTGGGTGAAGCGGGCCGGTTTTTCGGACCCGGAAGACGCGAAGTCGGACATGGCGCGCTGGCCGAGCGCTCCCTTTTGCCAGTCCTGCCCACGGAGGAGGATTTTCCCTATTCGGTGAGGCTTGTATCGGAAATCATGGAGTCCAACGGCTCCACCTCGATGGCCTCGGTTTGCGGCGGATGCCTGGCCCTGATGGATGCCGGAGTGCCCATCACCGACATGGTGGCGGGGATTTCCGTCGGCATGGTGGCCGACATTGATGATTCCGGGAATATCGCCAAATATGTTCTTCTGACCGACATTATCGGAGCCGAGGACCATTTCGGGGACATGGATTTTAAAATCTGCGGCACCCGCAAAGGCATTACCGGTTTTCAACTGGACTTGAAAATCCATGGACTGCGGGCGGATATCGCCAAGGAAGCGATTTTGCGCAACCGGGATGTCCGCATGAAATTACTGGACGTCATGGCCGGTGAAATCGCTGAGCCGCGCAAGGAGTTGAACGAACATGCCCCGCGCATTCCATCAGGTAATGATCGATCCTGAAAAAATTGGAGCGCTTATCGGACCCGGTGGGAAAAATATCCGCCGCATCACGGAAATCAGCGGAGCGCAGATCGATATCGACGACGATAACAGCGGAAAAGTGCTGATTTATGCGACGAGCAAAGAATCGATGGACCGCGCGGTGGAGGAAGTCGAGCTATCCACGGGCGATATAGAGGTTGGAAAAATTTACAATGGCATCGTTCGCGGGGTCAAGGATTTCGGCTGTTTTGTGGAATGCCTGCCCGGCAAGGAGGGTCTGGTGCACATCTCCGAGCTGGCCGACTTTCGCGTCGAGAGTGTTGGGGACGTCTGCAAAATGGGTGATGAAATGTGGGTCAAGTGCATTGATATGGATGATCGCGGGCGAGTGCGTTTGAGCCGCCGCATTGCCATGGCGGAACGCGAAGCCATTGAAAAAGGTGAACCGATTCCGGTCTTTGAACTGCCGCCGCGCAGGGAAAGCCGCCCGCCACGGCGTGATGACCGTGGCCGAGGCGGACGCGATGGCGGCAGGGGCGGCCGCGATGGTGGCAGAGGACGCGATGGCGGCAGAGGGCGCGATGGCGGGAGGGAACGCCGGCGCTACAATGATTGATTTCCGGACTCCGTTTTTTACAAGTGATTGAGGCTGCCGATGAGGCGGGTCTGCATCGAACCGTGGCATGGCCAAACCAAGGGCATTACTGACCAATGACGACGGTATATCCTGCCGTTTTTTGCAGGTATTTGCCGAGGCATTAAGCGAAACATTCGATCTTTGCGTGGTCGCCCCCAGCGATGAAAAAAGCTGGACCGGCAAGGCCATGAGCCGGATCGGGCAAGTCGCCGTGAAGCCTTATGACGGCTTGCTTTGCCCTGCTTGGTCCGTCAGCGGCACACCGGCGGATTGCGTCAACCTGGCGTTGGGCAACCTATTAACCGGAAAACCGGATATCGTTATATCCGGCATAAACATCGGGCTGAATACGACGCTGCCCATGATCCTGTCCTCCGGCACGGTGGCGGGGGCGCTGGAAGGCGCCTGCTGGGGTCTTCCGGCCCTGGCCTCCTCCATAGCCGTGCCCAACGATCTTTATCAGGAACTTAAAATGAATGGCGGGTGGATGGATGTTGAAAAAGAAGAATCCTTGCTGATCGCAGCCGAATTTTCCGCTAAAATGGCCAAAGATTTGCTCGATTCCCCGCCGGAAGACTTTGCCGTGCACAATGTGAATTTTCCCCTTCCGGTGAGGCCGGACACGCCGGTTGAGCGAACCGCGCCCGCGCCCAACCGGATCGGCAGTCTATTCCAGGAAACAGGTGAGGGCCGATTTGAGTTCCGTTTTCAGCATGGCCCATTGAGGGGAACCGATGCCATGCTCAGCGATTGGGATTGTTTGAAAACGCGCCGCATCAGCTATTGCGTACTACGCTTTGCCAATTTGGGAGGCGAATGAGGGCAGCAAATAGCCTCGAAGGCGTGGCTGTGGCCGGAAATATTTTCAGTTGGGGAGCGCTTCCATGAACATTGGCTGAAATAAGTCCGACATAAGGCTTGATTTAGCGACCCGATAAACCTATTGCCATTGCATATGGTTTTACCCTTCCTGCGCCCCGGTTTCCTGATTGGCCTGTCCGCCGCGATTGCCCTTGCGGCCATCCTTTTCGGCCAGGAGGACGAAAATTCTGCGAAGATAAAGGAGGAAAAGGATTGGGTGGGCTGGTGGATTATTCAACAACCCGACGGCGACGCCCTTTATATCAACATCAAGACGCAAAACAGGACCTCCAGCTTTTTTTCCGGAGAAGGGAGCAACAGAGTCGAAAAGGGCGAATGGAAATATGAGGGAAACCGTATCGTCCTGAATTGGGAAGGTGGTTATAAAGATGTTCTGGCATCGACCTCCGACCGGTATTTGTATTATACTTTTCCGCCGTCGGCCATGCCGGATATTTCCGGGGCGGGCGGAATTATGGCCCGCCGGCTGCAAAAAGAACGCATTGGCAGTTTGCAAATACCGGAAGGAGTCGATCTTTCGAATACTGTCGCCCGGGGAAAGGAAATGCCACCGGACCGGAGCGTATACATTGGGTTCTGGACGGAAAAATCGAGCCGCGGCGGGGCCTCTTACCTTTACCTCAAACGAGGCGGAAGAGCCTCCAGAGCCATTCCCGGCCGGCGCGATACGGATGTGGAGTCAGGAAACTGGATGATTGAAGGGGAAAATGCTTATATTGTCTGGAATGATGGAAGCCGGGATTTCATTGATAAAAACAACGATGGCTATACCCTTCGCGGGTCCGTTGGAAGTGGGAGAGAATACGATACCCGTTTAGAAAAAACGGAAGCCTCCAGCGCGAGGGATCATTTCAATATTTCCATTGGGCCAGCCTCCACATCAGTGGACTTTCTCGGTTTCTGGGCTTTGAAAGACCAAAATGGAGACACTTATTACGTTGAAGTGGGGCACTGGAGCCAGGCCACCCGTCATCTAGAAACTGAAGACAGCGGCATCATCAAAGAAACAGGCCGCTGGACGATGTTGAGCAATGGAGTGCATATCACCTGGGAAGATGGCACCCAGGACACCCTGCGAATCACACCCCAAGGCATCAAATTATCCTCTTTTGCCCCCGGAGCCCCGATCTCCGGAATTCCCCTCAGAGAAATCCCCGCGGACCTCGCCTCGAATGCGACATTTGATGAATTTGAAGACGCCGTTGATGAAAAGCGGCTGAAAATACAAAGGACGGAACTGGCCCTGAGGAGGGCCAAGGAGGAGGCCCAAAAGAAAGCTGCGCAAGAGGAAGCGCGTGCCCGGGCGCTGGCCGAGGCCCGTCGCCAAGCGGAAGATGAAGCGCGCCGAATGGCGGAAGAAGACGCACGCATAAAAGCTCGTGATCTGGCTCGGCAAAAAGATGCTCAGAAAAAGAAAAGAATTGCCGAAGAAAAAGCCCAGCGTAGAGCGGAGGAGCTGGAGCGCAAGCGCGCCTTGGCAGAAGAACAGCGTATAGCCAAAGCAGAAGCGCGGCGCAAGTCCGAGATGGAGGCCGCCCAACGTATAGCGGATGAGAAGGCGCGGCGAATGGCCGAACTGGAAGCAAAAAACAAAACTAAGGAAGAAGCGCGGCGATTGGCTGAAATGGAAGCCCAACGCAAAACGGAAGCCACCCGCCAATTGGCTGAACTGGAAGCGTTGCGCAAGAAAGCTGAAGAGGACGCCCGCCGCTTGGCTGAAGCGCAAACTCAGCGCAAAGCGGAGGAAGAAGCCAAACGGCTGGCGGAGGCTCAGGCAAAACGGGAAGCGCTCGGCCATTTGCCCGTTATTCCTCCAGTTGCCGGCAGCTCAATAGCGGCCGGAGCAGAAGTCTGGCAAGTCCATGATAGGGATGGAGATCCCTTTAAAATTGTATTGAATCCCGATGGATCGGCCATCAGCACATGGGCAAAAAGCCTGGCTGGCCGAAAAGGCCAGGTGGGCCGTTGGAAAGAAGTTAAATCGGGCAAACAAACGGACAAACAAATCGATTGGATCGAAGGCGGCACCTATGTCATCGCTTCAACTAAAAAAGGCTACCAATTGAGTGCCTACTCCTCCAGCAATACCAAAGGCACGAAAGGACGTCCCGTATCCGGCGCAGAGCAAACGGATGGCTCATCAGTGGTATTGTGGGATGTCGTTTTCGGAGATGAGTTTGAGGACGCCACCCTCGACGCGGGCAAATGGAACACGAAATTGCCCTGGAGCCAAATCATCAATAATGAGCAGGGTGGCTATAGTCCCGGCGGTGTCAGCATAGCCGACGGAAACCTTGTGCTGACCGCGACCCAATCGACAATCAACTACGCGGGCCAAGATCTGGACTATACCACAGGAGCCATCAACACCTACAATCTTTTCGAGCAGGCTTATGGTTATTTTGAAATCCGGGCCAAGGTGCCGGAGGGCAGGGGCCTTTGGCCCGCTTTCTGGTTGTTCACAAAAAACGGCCCACCCGAAATCGACGTTCTGGACGTGCTCAGCGGCGAGCCCGACCGTGCCCACTTCAATTCCATTTATCTCGAACCGGGTGGCGGCACGGGCAAACAAAACGCTTCCCACAAAGGCATCGATTTTTCGCGCAGTTTCCATACCCTAGGGCTGGAGTGGTCGCCCGGCGCCCTCATCTATTATATCGATGGCAAAGAGGTCAACCGCTTCACCATGCACATACCCGATCAACCTATGTTCCTGGTGGCCAGCCTGGCCGTGGGCGGCGATTGGCCCGGCCCGGTGAGTGGTTGGACGGCCTTTCCGGCCCGCATGCAAATCGATTTTATACGGGTCTATAAACGCCGCTGAGCTAATGCCAGGCGGCCAGGGCACCTTTGAAGTCGAATACCTCCAGAGCGTTGTCCCTCATGATGCGTTGGGCTGTTTCGTGGGCGTCCTGTTCCGAAAAGTAGCCATCGGTGACCAATTCGGAGAGGGCCCGGGTAATCCCATCGCGGGCCAGGCGGGCATGGCCGACAATCGTCTCGACGGATACGTAGAGGCTGTCCCAAAAACCCGAATTTTGCGAATTGAAATATTCGACTCCGAACTGTATGGGAACGTAAGTCATTCAATTCCGTCAAAAACGCTGTATAAGGCCTCTTTTCGTTATAAATATAATCGCGTCAGACAGAGGTCTATGGTAGAATTGTATTTGAATATGCAAAACAAGAGAAAGGCTGACGGTGTTATAGACATCGAAATTGCCCAAAATCCTCTAAAAACGGTCTTTATAACAGCTTTATAAACAAGTTAACTCACTGTAAAACAAATGGTTATAACTTTGGGACAGCCTCTACGTAATCTCCGCCAAAAGCGAAAAATTTACTGGCTGGGGCGGCCAATAAAGCCTCTTTGAGAAAACGGCCGCTGGCTACCGGATTGATGATCCAGGCCCAGCACAGATCGATGTAAACATTGGAAAAATGTTTGGCCAAAGCGATGTATTCGTCCTGATAAGGATAACCCATGTGCATCAAAATGAACTTCACCTGGGGGTGGGCCTGAATTACGGGGCAGATGTCGCTGGTATTGCGGCGCAGGCGGTCGAGCGGCATGTGGTTGACGCCAGCATAATAGCCGGTGTGCAGTTTTACTGGCAGCTTGTAATCGGCGGCCTTGTGCAGGTAGTAGTTGAACAAATGGTTGCCGAGGGCTTCCGTCTCGACTTCGGATAGAGTTTTACCTTTGGCTAAGCGGGCAAAAAGGGGAGCTGCTTCGTTTTTGGAAACAGGCGCATAATTGAGCCGCCGGACGTAGGCGCTCTGGTTTTTCAGGGCTATGGCCCGAGGCCCATAGGTTTCGAAATGCCAGTCGATAACGGAATGCCAGTCCTCGATGGCAATTGGTTCGATGCCGGCAGGTTGCGCTATGGTTAAATCCAGCTCCGTGCTCATGGCCACGAAGGAGAGGTCCTGATAGAGCAATTCGGGATATTCGGTTTCATAAAACACCGCGTCGAGGGCATTCACCTGGGCGGACTCCACTCCCGCGAAGTCATGCAAAATCTTTTTGTAAAATCCTTTTTGGACCAGTTTTTCCATTTTCCGGTCAACGCGTTCGACGCTGCCTTGATAAACCTCCTCTTCATCAAAAAGCTCGCGAAAAGTGATGCGCAATGCCTGCAGGTATCCTGTATTTTTGGTTTTTTCAAAGTAGGGTTCGACAATCCGCCATTTGTCCCGGGAGGAGACCTCGTTGCGGGAAAGGCCGAAGACCTTGTAAGTCTCCTCAGCGGTCATTCCGGCGGAGAGCAAATCGTCGAGAGAGTATTGCAAAAAAAGGTAGGGCCAGTCGTTGCGTTTATAGCCCAAAAAAGGAGGCATCCACCCGTCGAAAGGCGAGACCGTGGCCTCTTTGCCGCGCCACTCGAGCCGCCGTGATTCTTCAATCAGGTGCTCATGGGTATCGATGAAGAGGGTTCCCTCAACTAATTCCCCGATGCTTGAAATAATGCTCATAGTCAAGTTTCAGCGTTTCAATATAGCAAATTAAAAGCGATAGGCAAGGACGCCTTCCAAGCGGAAGGGCAGTGTGCGCGCGATGAAGACATTGCTGCCGAATTCGTCTCCGTTGTGGTTCCAATTGCGTTCATCGGTCAGGTTGAGGAAGTTGAGGGTAATTTCCCAGGAGGATTTTTTTAAGGTTAGAGCGGCATTGAGGGAATATTGGGCAGGGATGGCGTATTGTCCCAGCAAATTACCGTTTTGGGAAGACTGCGCCCGGCTCCAGAATCGAAAACCGAGGCCGTTTTCCCAACGCCAGAAAGCGCCGCCGTTGAAGGTCCATTTGGAGAAGCCGGAAATGCGGTAGTTTCCCGGAATGACTTGTCCATCAGGGCCGATAAGGGCCGGGTCGGGCGCGGCGGCTTGTGGAGCGCCGATTTCGTAGAGGCCGTTGAGGTCGATACCTCCCAGCACAAAGGGCGAGGCATTGCGGTAGTTTCCAAGAGAATAGGCCAGGTTGGCCAATAGGTGGAATCGCTCGCTGGGTTGATAAACGGCCTCGAACTCCACTCCTCGAACCCGGATTCCACTACGCCCGCCGCCCAATTCTGAGCGATTCCTGTCCTGCCGGAAAGCCGTTGCCGAGAGGTAGAGGTGGTCCTCCATCAAACCGAGACGGAGCCCGATTTCGTAAAGATCGCTGCGGGTGCGAAAGTCCTCTTTGTCCAATTGTCCATCGTCGAGCCTGATGGCGCCTCCACCACTGCTCCCGTTGACGGCATGGGTGCGGTTGAAAGTCCCATAGAGAGAAAGGCTGCTGGATGGCCGGTAACTCAGGCTGGCATTGAAGCCGGCGGAATAATAATCGTGACGGTCGTTCCAGGCGGCGGTGGCCCCGGCGGGGGGTAGGGGGTCGGTCACATCGGCAAAGTAGGCGTTGCCCCGCAAACCGCAGAGGAGGCTCAGGCGGTCGCTCAAATCCAGTTCCTGCTGCCAGAAAATGGCCGGGTTCCAAAGCTTGGAGTGGGTGGTTTCGGGGAGGCCCTCCTCGGCCCCGAAAAAGAGCCTCCCGCCCGGTCCTGGCTGCCCGTAAAGGCCGAACAAATCCTCCGCCCGAAAAGTGACGTCCCCCGTTATATCATAGGCATAGGGGTAGTAGTTGAAGTAGTTCATGTAGGCTTTCCGCTCCTCATAGCGCAGGGTAAACCCGGCGATGCCCTCCTGCTCGAAGCCCAGAAATCGAAAAGAGCCGTGCGCCTCCGTGCGGTTCTCGAAAGTAAACTGGCGAACGTATTCGGTGTAGGAAAATTCGTGGTGGCGGCGGCGGTTTATGGTTTCAACGAGAGTCCGGTTGACGATTTTCCAGCCGGGAGAAGGCTGAAAAGTGGCAATCAATTGGGTGCGGAACATATTGGCATTGCTGAAATCGCCCCGCGAAAGCAGGGTCTGTTCGGGCTGAAAATCAGTCACGCCGGTTACGTGGGTGCGAATGCTGAAAAAATCGGGAGCGATTTGCGCCGGATCGGTGGGGGCGCCATTGAGGTATAGATTGTCGCGGATGAGACCGTTGTA
Organism: Opitutales bacterium; assembly: GCA_965226205.1. Lineage (GTDB taxonomy): Bacteria > Verrucomicrobiota > Verrucomicrobiia > Opitutales > UBA2987 > JAJFLU01. The sequence continues at coordinate 13,794 of CBDDCJ010000013.1, forward strand.
GGGCCGGTTGACCCCCAGAAGTTGTGGGGCTGCCTGCCAGATATACTGCGCATTCCAATCAAAAGACATTTTCTCATTGGGTTTCCAGGAAAGGGCCAGGAAAAGGTCCTGATAGTCTTCCCGGCCATCGTTTTTATGAAAAAATGTATCGTTTTCCTTGCCGTCGTAACTGATCCGCAGGGCCAGTTTATCGGGAATCAGGGGACGATTGTGGTCGATGGAGAATGCGCCGTTTAAAAATGAAGAATGGCCTGGGACGAGCGTTCCCAGCCTCAAAGTCAGGGATGTGAAGGTTTCCTCGAATCGCGGTTTCTTGGTCACGTAATTGATATAGCCGCCGCTTTCGAAACCGGGACCATAAACGACCGAGCCGGGCCCGCGCACTATTTCGATGGATTCAACGCTGTTGAAACTGGGATCGATGCCGAAAATATTAGCGCTCAGGCGTTGGCCGTTGAGATAAGTTTCAGCCGCGTCCCCCCGGATATTGGGCGTGGTGTTGTTTCCGTAACTGGAAGGGGAGTAGGCGCCGGGGCTCAATTCGATCATCTCGGCCACGTTGTCTATGCCCCGGTTTCTCAAAAGAGCTTCTGTAATCACGCTGACCCCGCGCGGCGTCTCCATCAGGCTGCGGGCGTTTCCGAAGACCGATTCCACGGTTTCGGCCAGCGGTATGATGGATTCCCGGGGAGAAATTTCTTTGACCACAAATTCCTGGAGGGAGGCAATATCGTCTTCGTCCATCCCGGTCTGGCCGAAAAGCATTTCTCCCGGAGCAAAGAATAAAAATACTGCCGGAAGCATTGGAAAAATCAGTTTTCCGGGCAGCGCTGATTGTTTTTTCATGTTCGTCCTCATTGTCGGGTCGTCCGGCAAAAGGATCGGTCAATCGAACAGGCAATGCTCTCCCTCCGCCGGCATGATCCGGATCAGGTTCAAAGGGTCAAGGGTCGTTCATTCGCACCCAAATCTCAGTCCCACGCGTGGTACCCCCCGTATATCTCTATTTATTAATTTATCTAAAGAATATAGGGATTTTATACCCTATGGCAATAGGCAACGGGGAATATTTCTTCGAGTAAACTTTTCTGTTTGTCTTTCTTTCTCCCGGATTCAGGCCGATGCGGCCAATTGCCCGGCATTGACGGCATTTTGCGCTCCATTTTGCGCCCGCGCAATTTCCGACATGGCCTCGATATCCAGTTCCCGGTCCAGAAAATTGCGGATTTTGAGGGACTGCAAAAAGGGATCGGTTACCAAATTGTCGTAATGGAGATTGAGAAATTCAATGCCCTCGCGCTTAGCCATCCAATCCTTGACCCGTTGGCGGTGGGCGCCGAGCAAATAGGCTTTTTGGGTCAGGCGCAAATACTTGGCTTGCGGATTTTTAAGAGAGAGGGCATGGCCGGCATCGACGATATCCTGCAAGTCACGGTTGATGTAAAGCACCCGGAAATCCTTTTCGGGCGGCAGGTTGTAGAGGTACATGGAATAAAGCTTTAACACCTTGCCTTTGGCTTTGCGGATAGTTTTCGGAAACCGGGCCAGGTATTCGTAACTGTTCCCATTGAGGGATCTTTTGAAAAAGTCTTCCTCCGTTTTTTCAGATTGGTCAACGAATACGGATATGCCGCCTGCTTGCAGCATCTCGACTAAGAGGGACAAACCTGAGCAGGGCAATCCTGACACGATGTAAATCATGGTTTCTTTTTTGTTATCCGATACCGATTCTGATTTTGTGTGGGAGCGGAAATGGGCCGCCGATGGAACATTCAAATGCATATTCCTGCCACATAAATCGACCGTAGGCCGGGCAGACTTAGAAAAACTATTCGCGGGCAATTTTTCGCTGCCAGATTTTATGCAAGCCCCGGCGGAACCGGCGGCCGTCCGCATTCAAATAATGCGAAGGCAAAATTCCGGCCGGGTCGAGGTCGAGAACTTTTAGGAAACTCTCTTTAAACCGTTCCGGGCAATTGCTGAAAATGAACGGGGGGAGATAATGAAAACAGAAATAGCTCAGGAAAAGGTCTCCGGCGAAAAGAAAGTCATGCTTTTGGCTATAATATCCACAATGGCCCCGTGTATGGCCGGGAAGATGAATCACTTGCAGCCCGCCCCAATAGGGAAGCATTTGCCCATCCTCAATAAATTCATGGATGGCTCCCGGTTTATAGCGGATGACGGCCCGCCCCAGGGCCTCCAGCCAGCCGCAGACGCGATTGACGCCGCGGTAGGGGAATTGGCCGTCGAGGTGAATCTGTTCCTCGGGGTGGCCATAAACGGTGGCGCCCGTGAGCTTGACCAGGGCGGCCAGGTTGCCGCCGTGATCGAGGTGCCCGTGGGTCAGCAGAATGGCCTTGATGGAAGTCCAATCCAGACCCAGCTTGCTCAATTGGTTTTTGATCAGGCGCAATTCGCCCAGCATTCCGGTATCGATGAGCACGCACTCCTTGCCGTCCGCCAACAGATGCACATGCCCCAAAAAACCGGCCAGCGGATAAAGATTGGGGGGAAGGTTTTTCATAGGCGCAAAGGGATCAGGGAATGTTAGAACTGAAGTGGACGGGGTTGTTTGGACAATTTTGACGTGGGATTAAGGTGGAAATCGTGTTCATATTATTTTTTAAAAATATATTTTGTCCTTAGCCAAAGACGGGCACGCAGGTGCCCGCAAGCTGTATTGGCGGGGAGGTTGGTTTTGCTCCGATTGCATGGACTTCGGCCGGGGTCCGGTAGCCCAGGGCTTGGTGGGGGCGCAGGTGGTTGTAGAAGTCCAGGTAGCGGGCTATCCCTTCGCTGGCTTCCTTTGCCGTGGCGTATTCGCGCAGGTAAATGTCTTCATACTTGAGGGTTCTCCAAAAGCGTTCAACAAATATGTTGTCCAGGTAGCGGCCACGCCCGTCCATGCTGATGCGCACCCCGGCTTGCCCCAGCACCGAGGTGAACTCGCTGCCGGTAAACTGGCTGCCTTGATCGGTGTTGAAGATTTGAGGTTGGGCCCGCCTCAGAGCTTCCTCCAGGGCGAGCACACAGAAGCGGCTCTCCAGGGTGTTGGAAAGCTGCCAGCTCAACACGTAGCGGCTGAACCAGTCCAACACCACGGTCAAGAAAAGGAATCCTCGGCTCAGCCGCAGGTAAGTGATGTCGCTGCACCATACCTGGTCGGGCCGCTCGACCGCCAAACCCCGCAGCAGATAAGGGAAAATGCGGTGCTGCCGGTGCCCCTGGCTCAAGTTTCGACGCGGATAAATAGCCTCCAGGCCCATTTGGCGCATGAGCCGCTGGATGCGGCCTCGTCCCACTGCATGGCCCTCTCGACGCAGCCACTGGGTCATCCGGCGAGAACCAAAAAACGGATATTGGGTGTAGAGCTCATCCATGCGATGCATGTAGAGAACGTTCTGCTCGCACTGGGCACGGGCCCGATAGTAATAGCTGCCGCGGGCCAGCCCCAGCAACTGACATTGCCTGCCGATACTGATTTTTCCTTGAAGTGGTTGCACCATCTTGCGCCTCTCACCAACCGAGTTGTTCAGACTTTTTTTTTAGCCAATCGCATTCTACTTTCAGCTTTCCAATCTCCTGGTAAAGGTGATCTTTTTCCGTCTCGTTGTCCTTGCTGAGAGTCTGCCGCTGGCGCGAAAATAGCTCCGTTGCTCCCTGCAAAAGCTGCTTCTTCCATTGGGTCACCTGGTTGGGATGCACCTCAAAACGACCGGCGATCTCGTTGATGGTATGAGCGCCTCTGATGGCTTCCAGGGCCACCCGGGCTTTAAACTCAGCACTGTATTGTCTTCTCTTTCGTGATTTAATAACATTCATAGGTTAGCGAATTTAGTGGTTCAAGACCACCTTATTCCACTGTCCAGTTTTCCCCGTCCATTTCAAACAACGATTTTGATAAGACTCGAACAAGTGTAATAGCCTTACTATTTCATAATAAAACCGCAGATTGCACAGATAAACGCAGA
>CBDDCJ010000014.1:0-13885 GCA_965226205.1 Opitutales bacterium
CGACTGCATCAGAAATTTGGCAGGGATTGCAACTTGATGGTTGATTCGGAGGCTTTCAGAATTGGAAGCTCTCAGCCGCCGATTTAGGACGTTTCTACTTTGTGGGGGATCCTTCGGACCTATGGTCTGCTTGTCCCATCTGCGCTTCGTCAAACCCTCTGCTCGGGTTCTTTATCTCTCACACCTTATTTGTTGCTCGCATGAGTGGCGGAGAGAGAGGGATTCGAACCCTCGATACCCGACAAAGGGTATACTCCCTTAGCAGGGGAGCGCTTTCAGCCGCTCAGCCATCTCTCCGTCCGGTCGTTGATTCGGGGCCCGGCTTGCTAAAGCGGGGCTGGGTTTTTGCGATTCAGGAGCGACTAGTATTCATTTCCGGTTTTAAATATCAACCCCTTATTTGGCGCTTGGGGCTAAATTTTTATCGGCAAAAAATATAGGGAGATAGCTCAAATGAAGCTGGATATTTGATCGAGCGGCTTTTTGGTCAGCACCGGTATGCGGACGTTTTCGGCGGGGTAGCCGGCGACCAGCAGGAGGAAGGGTTTTTCGTTGGGTGGGCGGTTCAATATTTGGTTGAGAAAATTCATGGGGCTGGGGGTGTGGGTGAGGGTGGCCAGTCCGCAGCAGTGCAGGGCCGTGATGAGGATTCCGCAGGCGATGCCGACCGATTCCTTGGCGTAGTAGTTGTTTCTTTTGGATCCGTCTTCCCGAAGGACATAGGATTCCGCAAAAATGGCGATGAGGCGGGGGGCCGTTTCCAGAAATGGTTTGCTTTCATCGGTGCCGAGCGGTTCGAGGGCTCTGAGCCATTCTTCGGGGGCGCGACCGCCGTAGAATTCCTTTTCTTCCTTCTCCGCGGCGAGGCGAATTTGCTTTTTAACCTCAGGGCTTTCCACCACGGCGAAATGCCAGGGCTGGAAATTGGCCCCATTGGGCGCGGTGGCGGCGGAGCGCAGGCAGTTTTCGATGATTTCCCTGGGCACCGGACGGTCGGAAAAGTCGCGGATGGTGCGCCGCCGTTTGACAGCCGCATAAAATTTGGCGGCCCGGGTTTTCATTTCTTCCACCGGGTATTCCACAAAATTCGTCGTAGGGAACTTGCCTGAATGTCGCCATTTTTTAAATTAAACCACGGATTACACGGATGGACACGGATATTAAAAAATGGAGATTTATTTAACCTCGTTTTTGGTGATGGTTGGTGGTTGTGTGGAAATAGAAAGAATTAAAAGTTTATATTATTTCAGCGGTCCAATTTTTGAAACTTGAGGTATAGGCTATCGTGTCACCCTGTGGAAAGATTTTATTTGCGGTGTTAGTCAGCTTGATTGCGGTGGGCTGCGGGGGGAGACATCGCGATGTGACCGTGGTGAAACTGGGGCATGTGCTCGATATTTCGCACCCCGTCCACCACGCCATGGTGTATATGGCGGAAAAAGGTGGCGGAAAAATCCGGCGGGAGAATGCGCATCGACATCTATCCCAGCCGGCAGCTCGGCTCGGAGAGGGAACTGCTCGAATTGCTGCAAATCGGCAGCCTCGGCAACGCCAAAACCACGACCATGGTGCTGGAAGGATTTTCGCCCTCGTATGAGGTTTTTACGATGCCCTATCTTTTTCGGGACCGGGAACATTATTTTAACGTGCTGGAGGGGGAAGTCGGTAAAAAGCTTCTCCTGGAGTGCCAGGATTTCTGGCTGCGGGGGCTTTGCTACTACGATTCCGGCAGCCGCAGCTTTTACACCAAGGACAAGGCCATCCGCACGCCGGACGACCTCAAGGGGCTGAAAATAAGAACGCCGGAAAGCCCCACCGCCTTGAAAACGGTCAATCTACTGGGAGGCTCGGCCACTCCTATTGCCTGGGGCGAGCTCTACAGCGCATTGCAGCAGAGAGTGGTTGACGGGGCCGAAAACAATCCCCCGACGCTCTACACCTCTCGGCAGTTCGAGGTTTGCCGTTTCTATACCCTGGACGAGCATATCACGGTGCCGGATATCCTGGTGGTGGGCGTCCACATCTGGGAGCGATTAACGGCGGAAGAGCAGAACTGGCTGCAGGAGGCGGCGCTGGAGTCTTATCGATTCCAGAAAGAGATTTGGCAGCAAGCGAGCGAAGAAGCGTTGGAAGAAATTCGCCAGGCCGGGGTGGAGGTAATTATTCCGGACAAGGCGCTTTTTCGGGAAAAAATGTTGCCTCTATATGAAGAGTACATGAAACGGCCCGAATTATCCGCGTTAATCGCGCAGATTCAGGATACGGAATGAGAATAACCGATCCAGTTTCTGTCAAAAAGGCCACCGACAAGGCGCTGGAAGGGATGCTCAGCGTGGTCATGGCCGTGCTCGTGATCGACGTTTTGTGGCAGGTTTTCTCGCGTTACGTCCTGCGCGATTCGAGCAGCTTTACGGAGGAACTGGCCAGGTTTTTACTCGTTTGGGTGTCCCTGCTGGGGGCCAGTTACGGTGTGGGGCAAAAAATCCATCTCGGGGTGGACCTATTGCCGGCCCGCCTGGGCGGGTTGAAAAAGAAGGCTCTGCTGATCTTCATCGACGCTGCCATTTTGACCTTTGCCCTGTTCGGCCTGGTGGTGGGAGGGGGCCGCCTGGTTTACATATCGTTCCATCTCGAACAGGTGTCGGCGGCCATGCGAATGCCCTTGGGGTGTGTCTATGCGGTGGTTCCCCTGAGCGGCCTCATCATGGTCCATTATTGCTGTTTATCCCTGGTGGAGACTGCTCGTTCATGGCCGAAGGGTAAAGAGGAAATTGGGGAGCGGGAAAAACCATCAACCGGCGTCTCTTTCGAATAATTAATTAGGAAATACTGAAATATGGATTGGTTTCCCATCGTTGTGCTGGCCCTGACCTTTTTTATACTGGTCGGGCTGGGGGTGCCCATTTCTTTTTGCATCGGGCTGGCCACCATGCTGACCAGTATCGCGCCACTGGCCTCGTTGACCACCGTGGCGCAGGTCATGGCGACGGGGATCGATAGTTTTGCCCTGCTGGCCATACCGTTTTTCGTTCTCGCCGGGGAGTTGATGAACCGTGGCGGCATCGCGGCCCGATTGGTCGAGTTTGCCAAAGCCCTGCTGGGGGCATTCCCGGGGGGGCTGGCCTATGTCAATATACTCGCCTCGATGCTATTCGGTTCCATCTCCGGGTCGGCCACGGCGGCCGCCTCGGCCATCGGCAGCGTAATGGGCCCGCGCATGGTGAAGTAGGGCTATGATAAAAACTTTTCCGCCGCGGTCAATCTGACGGCCGCCACCACCGGTTTGATTATTCCCCCGAGCAACATACTGATCCTCTATTCACTGGCCGCCGGAGGGCTCTCCATAACGGCCCTGTTTCTGGCCGGTTACCTGTCGGGAATCTTGATTGGTCTTTCGCTCATGGTGGTGTCCGGCATTTTGGCCTATCGGGGGAAATATCCCCGGAGCAGGTTTTTGCCGCTGAAAACCACGATTCGCTGTTTTATCCGGGCACTGCCCAGTCTTTTTTTGCTCATTGTGGTCATTGGGGGCATCGTGGCGGGTATTTTTACGGCCACTGAGGCGGCTGCCGTGGCGGTGCTCTATACATTAATTTTATCCGTTTTTATATACCGGGAGGTGCGTTTTTCCGAGCTGCCTCAAATATTGCTGCGGGCTGCCGCCACGACCTCGATTGTCATGCTCCTGGTGGGGGCCTCCATGGCCATGTCGTGGATCATGGCCTACGAGAATATTCCCCATCATGTAACTGCGGTTTTGCTTTCGCTGACGGAGAACCCGCTGATGGTCCTGCTGCTCATCAATGCGCTGCTTCTCAGCGTGGGGATTTTTATGGATATTGCTCCGGCCGTTCTCATTTTTACGCCCATATTTTTGCCGGTGGTGACGGAACTGGGCATCGACCCGGTGCATTTCGGCATTATCATGGTCATGAACCTGAGCATCGGACTTTGCACCCCGCCGGTGGGGACGGTGCTTTTTGTCGGTTGCAGCGTTAGCCTGAGTTCGACAGTTGGGGGGGGGGGTAAATCGATTATTTTTAGGGTTTTTCGTGCTGTAGGGCGCATGGTTGTCAGGGTTGGGGTGTGAAAATGCCGTGTAGTGCAGACCACTCTATTGCCTTTTCGGAGAAGTAGTGCAGGGTCGGTGTTGATGTATTTGCGTCGCAACCGTCGTCGTAAGAAGGGCCAGGATTATGATTACTGGACGCTGGTGGAGTCGGTGCGCACAGCCAAGGGGCCGCGCCAGCGCATCGTGGCCCACATTGGCAAGGAGCCGGGGCTCGATGAGGATGAGCGGTTGGGTTGGGAGCAGATCGGTCGGCTCCTCGATGGCGATGATGAGGCTGCGGGGGCCGAGCAGTTGGATTTATTTGCCGAGGATAAACCGGAGGCTCTGTTGTGGGCGCAGGTGAATCTGGGTCGGATACGGGTGGAGCGGGTGCGTCAATTTGGCAAAGTGTATGTGGCTCTGGCGCTGTGGCGGCGGCTGGGGCTGCATCGTTTCTTCGAGGAGCATTTGCCGCCGGGCCGGGAGTCGGTGGGCTGGGCCCAGGTGGCCTCGATTTCTGGCGCTGGGGCGTTTTTGCGAACAGGCCTCGGAGCTGGCTCTGGCCGAGCGCTGGTATGGCTCGACGGCGCTGGAGGATTTGATGGCGGTGGATGTGGATGAGGTCTATGACAACCGTTTGTATCGCGGACTGGATCGTGTCTTGCCCTTGCGCCGGGAACTGTTCAGTCATCTTAAAGGACGCTATGAAAGCTGGTTTGGGACGCGTTTCGAGTTTCTTTTATACGACATAACGAGCACCTATTTTGAGGGCCAGTGCGAGGGCAATGCCCAGGCTCAGCGCGGCTACAGCCGGGACCAGCGGCCGGATTGCAAGCAGGTATGTCTTGGACTGGTGGTGACCCCCGAAGGGCTGCCCCTGGCCTACGAGATTTTCGACGGCAACCGCGCCGATGTGACCACGGTGCAGGAGAGGGTCGAGTTGATGGAATCGCATTACGGGGTGGCCGATCGCATCTGGGTGCTGGACCGCGGCATGGTGAGCGAGGCCAACCTCGAATACCTGCGCGGCAAAGGGGCCCGTTACATCATGGGCACGCCCAAGAGCCATCTTAAAAACTTTGCCCTCGATCTGCTCGAGCAAGGCGATTTTTGCGAGGTGCGGGCGGGGGTGGAGGTCAAACTGGTGAAACATCCCGACGGTTCCCAGATCGAGCAATATGTGCTTTGCCGCAGCCAGGGACGGGGTCAAAAAGAAGCCGCCATGTTGAGCCAGCAAAAAGAGCGTTTGCGCAAAAAGCTCGACCAGATCGACCTGAGTTTGCGTCGGCGAGGGCAGAAACTCGATCCGGTTGAACGCCGTATCGGCCGCTGGCTGGGCCGCCACACCCTGGCCGAAAAAATATTCACCGTAGAAGTGCAAATCGACGCCGCCGGACGGGCCTGCGCATTGCAAATCACCGAAGACGAGAGCAAAGCCGATTGGGCCCAACTGGCCCACGGGACCTATCTGCTGCGAACCAACTGCCAGGAGGAAGACCCACAAAAGCTGTGGCGGTGGTATATACAACTGACACAGGCCGAGGCAGCCTTTCGTTGCGCCAAAAGCGACTTGGGGCTGCGGCCGGTCTATCACCACAAAGAAGAGCGTGTGCAAGCGCACATTCTGATCTGTTTTCTGGCTCTGGCGATGTGGCGCGCCCTGGAAAGCTGGCTGCAGGCCAAAGGCCTCGGCACCTGTGCGCGGCAAGTGTTGCACGAACTGGAAAATCTACGCTCAATGGACGTGGTGGCACCGCTGCGAGGGGGACGCGAAGCGCGTTTACGGCTGGTAGGCAAACCGGAAAAACTCTGTGCCGACTTCCTCAAGAAAATGGGCCTAAAACTGCCCACCCGCCCCAAAATCATCCAAAATGTAGTGGAGAAAAACGGCAAAAATTAATCCCGAATCCGCATAGATAGAGGCTGTCCCAAAAGGGTGATTTTTGCGAGGGGATTTTGAAGAGTGTTCATTTTAGTGGTATTTTCTTTTGGGAGGGGGTGACTTTGCTCTCCTATGACGTTAGGATTCTGGTTTTGGGGTCCGTTTGCCTGGTTTTCTTTGTATGGGCCGACAGTAGGCCTGTGAAAAAGTATTGTCCTTGCTTTTCCGCTCTTTATTTAGGCCGCCGCTTTGGTTTTTAGTTCATCTTGCTGGGCCAGCATCTTGGCCACTTTCCATAGATTGTGCGAGAGGACCGACCAGGCTACGCTGATCGAGCGGTTGGCAAAGCCTTTGCTGCGCAATCGCCGGCCTGCCAGCGATTCTTCAATACCCCGATCCGCCCTTCGGTGCTGGCCCGGCGCTTTTGCAATTGCCTGAAGTGTGGTTCCTCCATCCGTTTTTTCAACTGCTTCGGATCGCGTGGACAGAGCGCATCGTAGATGCCCTCCTGGGCTAACTGCCGGCGGGCCCGCTGGGAGGCGAATCCCCGGTCCGCGCACATGGCCGCTATGGGTTCGGCTAGGTTGAAGCGGTTCTGTCTTTGCAAACTCTCTTGCATTTGTTCATTTTCGCTTGGCGTCCGGCTGCCGTAGAGTTTCCAGTCCAGCAGGTATCCTTCAACGCTTTCACCCAAAAACAGGGTGTTGCCAAACTCAACCTCTTGGCCCGCTTTGCCTCGCACAATCACCTGCGCATCGGGTTCGTAAACACTCAAAACTTTTTCTGCGTTTTTCACCTGGCGGCCGCCAATGATTCGCTCGTGCGCTTGCTTGATGACCACCGAGATTAGCTCGCTCATGCGCTCCATCCGGGTAAGGATCTGTTGGACCTGTTTTTCGCTGTAATCGCTTTGCTCCCAGCAGGCTTGCAATAATTCCCGGTGACTGCGGGCATGCTCCTCGATCCGTTTGAGCAGCTTTTTCATCTGCCTCAAGATACCCTTGCGTTGCCGCGCGCTGTCCTTTCGCCGCCGGCTGTGGGTCATCTGTATGCACAGCCGATTCATCTGCCGAGCCAAGGGCTCCGGTTCGATCGGCATGCGATGGCGCAAACCGGCCTTCTCACGGATCAGCCGGATCGCTTTGAGCAGCGTGCCCGCTACATCCTTGAGCAGCACCCAGTCCGTCGGCCAATGAATGTTGACCTCCAAACAGGTGCCGTCGATCAGGCAAATGGTGGTGTCTATCGGCTTGTCCAATCCCACCACCTGCCGGGCCAGATCGGCATCGCCCACAACCTCAGTCAAGGTCCGGTGCAAGGCCCTCAACTGCTCTTCGCTGAAAAACTTCGAGGCCCGTTCCAGGGTGCTCTTGGAGATGCCCCTTATGCCGTCGATATGGCGGACACGACAAAAGTCAGCCAACAGATCGCTGCTGCCCAGAGCCCTCGACAAATGCCGAAACGAAATCCCACCGAGCAGATAACGCAGCGTTTCCATACGCAACGCCTTGAGGGCAAAATTAGCCCGCTTTTGCCGGGCCTTTACACTCATTGGCTGGCCTCTTTCCAAGGCCAGATCAACGCCCTGCGATTCCACCTCCGAATCGATCAGCAGCCGGTCGATACGCTCGATGGTGGCGCGAAAGTTATCGTAATCGAGGCAACGGGCGACCACAGTTAAAGCTGGACGCAGGAGGCATTGGATGGCTATATTTTTCATAGAAAGGGCTATATTGATTTTCGCTAACGCAATTATAGAACCCTTTTTTAGCCGGATCGAGCAAAAAAATGCTCTTTCCGGCTATTTTTATAAACGTCATCCAGTTGACTACAAAATCTTTATATTTTTGGGACAGCCTCTAACTACTGTTTCAGGCCCCTCATAATTGCGGAACTGTGGCTGATAAGTCCCTAAACAAAACCAATGGGTAATCCTTGATCGTTGAGAAGCGTGGTTTAGTGTAATTTTAGAAAATTATAAAAAAGGTTGTAACAAATATTAAAAAAGCTGAAATTATTATTGATAGCGAGGCGTTACCATCATGACACACCATCGTTTTGAGAAACCGCCCCACCGCTTGATTCTGTGCAACGACGGAGGAACTTTGGCCGGGCCGACACTGGAAGCGCCCATCGGGCCGAAGGTCTGACCGCGCTCACCATTGACCCGTTGCGCGGGACGGGCGTCGATACTTTTTACTGGCAGTTGGGGACGGATCCCTATTGCGGCTACTTTAACAGTCGGCTTTCCGACATATATTCCCATCGAACGGAGGTGGGGTATCGCTGGGGGGACGATCGATCCCGATTCCCTTCCGCCGGGACCTGGCGCATCTACGAGAAACACCCAGGCACTTATTGAAGAGGGGACGGACCCGCCGGAGGTCGTCATCGAATCCGGACATCGCGCGGGGCTTTCCGTCTTTTTATCCATGCGGGTGAACGACATGCATGATGGGCGATTGGGCAGCGATCTCGATCATCCGTTTCTTTCGCCGATGAAGCGGAAACATAAGGATTGGCTTCTGGGGCTTTCGCGAACACCGTGGAAGGATCCCCCACTACGGATTCTCGCGTTTTGCCTATAATTTCGCCATTCCTGAGGTCCGCGATTACAAAATCTCGATGGCTCGTGAGGCCATTAATAATTACGACCTGGATGGGTTGGACTGGGATTTTGTACGGGCTCCGCGCCTCTTCCCGAAAGACACCGGACCGGAGAATGCCCACCTGATCACCGAGATGCTGCGCGTGCTGAGGGGTTGTCTCGATGAAAAGAGCAAGCAAGTCGGGAGACCGCTGGAGCTTTCCGTACGGGTTCCCCCGACCTTTAAACTTACGCTTGCCTTCGGGTTGGACGTGCGCACTTGGATCGAGGAAGGGTTGATCGACGTGCTTATCGCCGGGGTGGTGATGTTAGACATGCGGCGCTTGCCGATGGAGGAGTTTGTCGAGGCAGCGGCGAGTTCGGGGGTCAAGGTAATCGCTCAAAACCCTGGATACTATAATAACGGAAGACCGAATTCGGCAAAGTTGATATGGGGTGGCCCGTCATATTGCTCGCCGGAAATGTGCCGGGCCTCAGCCCTCGCAAGCTGGCGGGTAGGCGTCGACGGCCTTTACCTTTGGAATGACCACCTCATTACCTTCACCCAGGATCCGGGATACGCCCGAACCTCCTGGTACGAAATCGCCGATCCGGAAACTTTGGAACGAAAAGACAAACACTACCTACTTGATGACCGGCGCGTAAAGGCCGGTATGGACGGGGAGCAGGAGAATTTGACCGCACCGTGCGGGCCCATTCCCGCAGAGCTGAGCGTGGCTGGTGACAGGGCCGAATTCGACTTGGATGTGGCCGATGATCTGGAAACGGCGAGGGGTGAAGGTGCGCTCTTCACAGCCTTATTGCGGGTAATGATCATTCACCTAACGGGCCGCGACGAACTCACCTGTCATCTAAACGGGCATGCCCTGGATCGGGAATCGGCGTCCTGCCGCCTCATCTACAATGACTGTTGGCTGGAATGGGAGGTTGGTTCCATCCTTTGCCAAGGCAGGGAACGAGCTGCTTGTCGAGGTGCGGAAGCGCAACCCCGCAGTCGAGCCGTCCCTCAGCGTGGAAAGCGTCGAGGTACTGCTTCGATATCAAGACCGGAATGGAGTAAAATCCCAGCCGATGAAAGGTTGGCATTCCTGGGACTGGTTGGCATTCCTGGGACTGGTCCGACATCGCCCAGCTCGGCATAGTGGCCTGCTTCGGCAGTTTGCCTTCAGTCGCCTGGCAGAATACAAATACACTAACGATGCGGATTGCCTGCGGTTTGATCCCGTTATGAGGAATATTGTCGGTGGTTGTGCCGATTGGCAACCGGCGGCTTCGACCACTGAAATGAGCCGCTTTGAAACACAGAGGTTAACCAAGCCTGAGATTTTTCACGCACTGATGGACATGAGCGGCCGATGGATTGACCAAGTAAATAGGCGAGTTGAGCGATTGCAACTGGCACCCGATACGGGGTGACGAAGAGAATTTTTCGATAAAAAGAAACAAATGCAGTGGGGTATTCCAACAGAAGTAAATATCTTCCCCAGCCTATCCAAACGTCAAAGCCAATGGAAACCATGAAAAAATCCAACTTCAACAGACCTCCATCGATACGGCTACTTCTGCTCCTAACCGGTTTCATCCTCTGTATGCCAACACGGGCACTTGAGGGAACCGACGGCGAGCAGGGTGATTGGCGTTACTATGGTTCTACAGCCGACAGCTCAAAATACTCGCCGCTCGACCAGATTGACCGGGAGAATGTCGATCAGCTTCGTGTAGCGTGGTGCTGGAAATCGATTGACGAACCCGTCCTAAAGAAGCATTCGAAGCTCTGGACGATGGTCAATGAAGCCACCCCCCTCGCAGTGGGCGGCAAACTCTACACGAGTACTTCGCTCAATCAGGTAGCGGCAATTTGACGGCGCCACGGGTAAGACCATCTGGATATACAACCCGGAGATCTATAAGGAAGGCACGCCCGCAAACCTGGGCTACGTTCACCGCGGCGTGGCCTATTGGGAATCGGGCGACCGTCGGCGAATTATCTTCGGGCACCGGCAATGCTTACCTCATCGCGCTTGATGCCGATACCGGTGAACCTATCGCGGAAATTGGCGATAAAGGCAGAGTTGACCTGACCCAGGGGTTGCGAAGACCTGTAGACCGAGCCCTATATGCGGTTACTTCACCACCAATCATCTGCCGCGGCGTTATTGTTGTTGGCAGCGTAGTCCCTCGATTCCTTTTGCGGTCGGCAAGTTACCGGAACCGTTAATGCCGCCCGGAGATGTAAGGGGATTTGATGTTCTTACCGGCACACAGCTGTGGAAATTTGAAACCATTCCCCAGGAAGGCGAATACGGTAATGATACCTGGAAGGACGGCTCATGGAAGACCAGCGGAAATTACAAACGTCTGGACCTTGATGAGTGCGGATGAAGACCTGGGACTGGTCTATCTTCCAGTCAGTACTCCTACCAATGATTTTTTTTGGGCGGGCGCCGCCTTGGTGATAATCTCTTTGCCGATAGTCTGGTTTGTATCCGGGCTACATCCGGCGAAAGAGTATGGCATTACCAACTGATTCACCACTCCGTGTTTGATTACGATCCTCCCGCTGCGCCAAATCTTGTTGATATCGAAGTTGATGGGAAAAAGATCAAAGCCGTCGCGCAGGTCACAAAGCAGGGATTCTGCTACGTCTTCGACCGCACAAACCCGGCACTCCGGTCTGGCCAATCGAGGAGCGACCTGTTCCTCAATCAAAGATTACTGGTGAGGTGACTTCTCCCACTCAACCGTTTCCCACCCGGCCGGCCGCCTTTGAACGTCAGGGCCTGACTCACAACGATCTCATCGACTTTACGCCCGAATTAAAGAAAGCGGCTCTCAATATCATCAAGGAATTCGATTATGGTCCACTCTACACCCCCCCGTCCGAACGGGAAACGATAAACGTGCCAGCTGTCTTTGGAGGAGCTAGCTGGTCGGGCGCAGCGGTGGATCCTGAAAATGGGCACATTTATATTCCGTCCGTCACCCATCCGATGTATGGTCGCGTTGAATCGGGTTAGCAAATCCGACTCCCCGTTCGACTATGTCGTAACGCTAGAGGCGGGGCCTGCCGGACCCGAAGGGATTGCCATTGCTCAAACCACCCTACGGGCGCATCACTGCTAATGATCTGAATTCCGGGCGATCATCTCTGGATGACTCCGACAGGAGACGGTCCCCGCGACCACCCCCTGCTGAAAGACCTAGATTTGCCACCCTTGGGGTGGTCGTACCGCAACTTTACCCTGCTGACCCGCACACTCCTCTTTGCCGCCCATCAGTCTGAGTGGGTCGTTCGTGGGAATTCGCCCCGGGGTAACGCAGTTGAAGTGGAGTACGAGTTGGAAGCTAACTATCTGTGGGCATTAGACAAGGAAGACGGTCGGCAACTGGCTGAGATACGCTTGCCTGGAAGTGCGAAATGGTTTCCCCTATTACTTATCTAGCTGAGGGGAAACAATTCATCGTGGTTGCTATCGGCGGCGCCTCCAAACCAGCAGAACTAGTTGCGTTGAGTCTTCCAAACGATTAGATGAAAAATGTGTAGTGTCTCGCAATCAACCTCACACAGGTTAGAGCGTCACATAGGGCAATGCAGGCCACCACTGAACCGATTAAGCTGATGAAAAGAGGCGCTTATTTAATTAATCTATCGCGCGGAAAAGTAATCGACGAACAAGCACTGGGTAGACGCTCTGAAATCCGGGCATCTCAAGGGTGCAGCTTTGGATGTGTTTGAAAATGAACCTGATGATAATTCAGAACTGTTAGAATTACCCAAATGTTATATTAACGCCGTATATTATATTGAGGGCGGAACTCGCGAAGGCCGCCTGCCCTGCCCGGCTTTTGTGCGCTCAGAACGTTGCCCTCGTCCTTGAGGGAAAACGACCCATAATCCCTGCCAATACTCCTCCTCATCCAAAAAAACTTTTAGCCAAAGAAACAAAGCCGGAGATGTTTAAAACTCGACGACGTTATTGGGTTCATCATTGTTCCATTCCGATCCTTACCCCGCATACCGTAAACTGCGTGAATCCGATCCGGTACAATGGTCTGATAAGTGGAACTGTTGGATATTGACGCGTTTTCATGATGTGCGCGAATCTCTTGCTGACGCTCGTCGTTTTTCCAACGTGGGCCGGCTGTCGGGTATGTTTCATAATTTTCTTTCCGAAGATGAGAGAAAATCCTTAAAACCCCTTATCGATCACTATTCCCGCGGGCTCTTAAACGTCGATCCGCCAGATCATACCCGCATCCGGAGAATTCTGCATCGAGTTTTCAAACCTTCCATAATACAGAGACTCCCGCCAGGAAATCCAACAATTTGTTAATGATCTGATCGAACACCGTAATGAGCAGAAAGAACTTGAGGTCGTCAGAGACCTGGCCTTTCCTCTGCCGGTCACAGTGATTGCCCAGTTATTTGGGATACCGAGTGATGAAACTCATCTTTTTACCAGATGGTCCGGAGAAATTGTGAAATTCATGCAGGAGCCTCAACCTACATTTAAAACGTGTCTGCAGTCTCAAGAGGCTCTCGTGGAAATGCGTGAATATATTCGCGACCAGGCGGAGAAGAGACGAACGGAACCAAAAGATGACGTATTGACGCTCATGGTTCAAGCGGAAGAAGAAGGAGAAGGCCGCCTTAGCATGGAAGAGATTCTTTGGCACCTCGGTCACTATTTTGATCGGTGGCCATGAAACGACCACCCGGTTGATGACCACCACAATACTGGAATTATTCCGGCACCCCGATCAGCGAAACAAACTGATCCAGAATCCTGAACTTATCGATACTGCTGTCGAAGAATTCCTCAGGTATTGCGGTCCCTTTCACCGTGATCAACGGGTTGCAAAGATCGAAGTAAACTTGCATGGAAATACGATCAAGAAGGGGCATACGCTACTTCTCATGTTGGCTGCGGCCAACCGAGACCCAACGCAATTTCCCGATCCCGATTCATTCGAATATCGAAAGGCCCTCGAACAAGCACGTCGCTTTCGGATTTGGCCCTCACATATGCATCGGCGCGCCAATCGCCCCGCCTGGAAATGAGTATCGCCGTCAACACTTTGCTCCGAAGGTTTCCTGCCTACCAAGTGATTACTAATCCTGTAGAATGGGAATATGGTTTTCTGCGTGGTCCAAAGGAACTGCGAATTCGCTTCTGACCAGGGAACTGCGAATTCGCTTCTGAACCAGCAGTGTTATCCCGATCCATTCATAGAGTTACCCGACACCGCGTTTAGGGGAGCCTACACGGATCTTCTTTAATACATCCAGTTTAACCTTTTATCGCCTGTACTGTCAATTAAATCAGCCCACATCTGTAAGCCA
>CBDDCJ010000015.1:0-56954 GCA_965226205.1 Opitutales bacterium
CAAATGGTTATAACTTTGGGACAGCCTCTAGTTATCAGGCCAAAGAGTTTTCTATCAAATGCCTCGTGTATCTCACTCTTGTTCTATGCATTGTTTCACTATTAGCTATACCTATGACGTTATTTTTATCAAACCCAACAACAGATAAAGTGTTAATTTGCTGCGGTAGTGTATAAAAAAAGAATGTTATTTTGTATTTTTAGCTGTACAAATAGCGTTAGGCAGTTTATTTTTAGTGCATGGTTACTAAAATTATTAATTGTCGGCACTGTGGAAGTGAAAATATCATTAAATTTGGCAAGACGCCCAACCATAAACAGCGCTACCGCTGCCATGATTGTGGTAAACAAAGCCGCGAAAACCCCACAGTGAAATACACCGAAGAGCAAAAAGAAATGATCCTTCGAGTCTATCAGGAACGCAGCAGTCTACGCGATTTACAGCGCGCCTTCGGGGTGAGTCCCAACACCGTTTTGAGTTGGTTAAAAAAAACGACAATCGCTGCGATCGCTCAAAAGCACGATTCTTGCGGCCCGCCGTCATGATGTCATTGAACTGGACGAACTGTGGTCTTTTGTGGGGCGCAAGAGCGATGCCCAATGGGTTTGGATCGCTCTTTGCCGACGCACCCGTCAAATCCTCTCCTATGCCATTGGGCCTCGGGATTGGTATCGTTGCCGGGAACTTTACGAGCGCCTGCCACGGGCCTACAAAAGATGTGCCACCTACAGCGACTTTTGGTCCACTTATGATGAAGTCTTTCCTCATAACCGATCCGTGGGAAAAGAAACCGGTGAAACGGCCCATGTGGAACGATGGAACAATACCCTGCGCCAACGACTGGGTCGTTTCACACGCAAAACCCTCTCCTTTTCCAAGCTTAAGAGTATGCATGAAACCTGTCTGAGACTTTTCATTCATCAATATAATCAAGAATTAGCCACCATTCCTACTTAATACACTACCATTGCTGCGTCCTCTTTACATGTTGGCATATTTAGCCTGTGGTTTCTTACTACTGGTCTTGTTTCGATATATGAAAATTAGGAGTAAATTCATTAGCATCCCATAGGAAATAACGCAAAACGGCTGGAATTGCTCTTGTTCGCCTGTTTCACTAGACGCAGGTTATTATGAAAAAACAAAAAGCAAATCCAGCCAAATGCAAGGTGTGCGTTCTGCGACAGCTTTGCAATTTTATTCCGGGACATCTGGTGGCCAAGTTGGCCCGCCAATAGGGTGTCGATAAGAAAGCTCGCAGTTTCAGTCCATGGAGCCATATCGTTAGTTTGCTCTATGCTCAGATCACTCATGCTATTGGGCTTAATGATGTCTGTGACGGACTCGCTCATCACAGAGGGTTGCTGGCCAGTATCCGGGGGGCCAGCGCTCCCAGTCGCAACGGGCTTTCCTACGCCAACAAGCATCGCGATGCCAGTATGGCGGGAGAACTGTTTTGGTCGGTGCTCAAGCACTTGCAATCATTGTCTCCGGGGTTTGCGGGTGGTAAATTCAAGGGGTTTCCCCGACGTTTAAAACGCGTTATCAACATCGTCGATTCGTCCACTATCGGTTTGGTCGCCAACTGCATGGATTGGGCCAAACACCGTCGGCGAAAGGCGGCCGCCAAATGTCACTTGCGCCTGGATTTGAAAAGTTTTCTGCCCCGGTTTGCCATCATCGACACGGCCAGGGACAATGACGCCAAACGAGCCCGTGAAATGTGCGCCGCCCTCAAAGCCGGTGAAATCGTATTGTTTGACAAGGCCTACATCGATTTGGCCCACCTCTTTGACTTGTCCTTGAGGGGCATTTACTTTGTCACCCGGGCCAAAAAGAACATGGCCTTGCGCTGTGTCAAGAGGCTGCTCAAGAAGCCCAAGGGCAATATTTTGCGCGATGATCTGGTGGTCCTTAAGAACAAAAAATCCCGTCAGGATTATCCCCAGCCGATGCGCCGGGTAACGGCATGGGTGGAGATTGATGGCCAGTGGCGAGTGATGGAATTTTTGACTAATAATTTGCAGTGGTCGCCCCATACGATCAGCGAACTGTATCGCTGCCGCTGGTCCATTGAAACCTGCTTCCGCCAAATCAAACAAACGCTCAACTTGTGCGATTTCCTCGGCCATAGCGCCAATGCCGTGCGCTGGCAGATTTGGAGCACTTTGCTGCTCTATGTGCTGCTCCGGTTCCAGGCCTGGTTGAGCCGCTGGGAGCATAGTTTTGTCCGCCTGTTCACACTTGTCAGAGGCGTGCTTTGGGATCGCTTTAACCTGCGGGACTTGCTCGATTTCTATGGGACAGCCGGTGGACGCTTTAGAATGCGAGCGACTCCCCAGCAGGCTTATTTCCCTGGGTTTGGTTGAAAACCTATGGGACAGCACAAGGTGGCAAAAGCAATAAAAGAGAAACATGTGATAAAATTTCAAAAATTCGATTCCCCCAAAAGTCAAAAACTCACATTGATTATCAATGGGTTACGAAGCTTGCCTCGCCCCTATGGGATGGTATTGGAGTAAATTATGTACTTTGGAATGACTGTTGGGATTTTTGTAGTATTTTTGATACTTGCATACCTTGAACGAACTAATATACTTCAAGATCACGAGGGCACTCCTAATTCTGTTGGCTTTTGGAAGTTATTATCAACTTTGCTTGCAACAGCTGTTGGTGGAGGATTAATTTTGGGTTTGATAGGTTTTGGGCAAGCATATGGCTCTATTGGAGTATTGCTTGCTGTTGTTTATTGTATTTCATTTGTAGTCCTAGGCCTTCTTTCTCGGCATATTCGATTATTTGCAAACAATTTCCAATAGCATCCCATAGGAAATAACGCAAAACGGCTGGAATTGCTCTTGTTCGCCTGTTTCACTAGAAGCAGGTTACTATGAAAAAACAAAAAGCAAATCCAGCCAAATGCAAGGTGTGCGTTCTGCGACAGCTTTGCAATTTTATTCCGGGACATCTGGTGGCCAAGTTGGCCCGCCAGTATGGTGTCGATAAGAAAGCTCGCAGTTTCAGTCCATGGAGCCATATCGTTAGTTTGCTCTATGCTCAGATCACTCATGCTATTGGGCTTAATGATGTCTGTGACGGACTCGCTCATCACAGAGGGTTGCTGGCCAGTATCCGGGGGGCCAGCGCTCCCAGTCGCAACGGGCTTTCCTACGCCAACAAGCATCGCGATGCCGCGATGTCGGGAGAACTGTTTTGGTCGGTGCTCAAGCACTTGCAGTCGTTGTCTCCGGGGTTTGCGGGTGGTAAATTCAAGGGGTTTCCCCGACGTTTCAAACGTGTTATCAACATCGTCGATTCGTCCACTATCGGTTTGGTCGCCAACTGCATGGATTGGGCTAAACATCGTCGGCGAAAGGCGGCTGCCAAATGTCACTTGCGCCTGGATTTGAAAAGTTTTCTGCCCCGGTTTGCCATCATCGACACGGCCAGGGACAATGACGCCAAACGAGCCCGTGAAATGTGCGCCGCCCTCAAAGCCGGTGAAATCGTATTGTTTGACAAGGCCTACATCGATTTGACCCACCTCTTTGACTTGTCATCGAGGGGCATTTACTTTGTCACCCGGGCCAAAGAGAACATGGCCTTACGCTGTGTCAAGAGGCTGCTCAAGAAGCCCAAGGGCAATATTTTGCGCGATGATCTGGTGGTCCTTAAGAACAAAAAATCCCGTCAGGATTATCCCCAGCCGATGCGCCGGGTAACGGCATGGGTGGAGATCGATGGCCAGTGGCGAGTGATGGAATTTTTGACTAATAATTTGCAGTGGTCGCCCCATACGATCAGCGAACTGTATCGCTGCCGCTGGTCCATTGAAACCTTCTTCCGCCAGATCAAACAAACGCTCAACTTGTGCGATTTCCTCGGCCATAGCGCCAATGCCGTGCGCTGGCAGATTTGGAGCGCTTTGCTGCTCTATGTGCTGCTCCGCTTCCAGGCCTGGTTGAGCCGCTGGGAGCATAGTTTTGTCCGCCTGTTCACACTTGTCAGAGGCGTGCTTTGGGATCGCTTTAACCTGCGGGACTTGCTCGATTTCTATGGGACAGCCGGTGGACGCTTTAGAATGCGAGCGACTCCCCAGCAGGCCTATTTCCCTGGGTTTGGTTGAAAACCTATGGGACAGCACAAGGTGGCAAAAGCAATAAAAGAGAAACATGTGATAAAATTTCAAAAATTCGATTCCCCCAAAAGTCAAAAACTCACATTGATTATCAATGGGTTACGAAGCTTGCCTCGCCCCTATGGGATGGTATTGAACAATTTCAAAAAATATGGCGTTGTTGATAATGATGGAGAAATATCTATTCCGTATATATTAGCAAAAAAATATAACCGATCAACATGGGGTATTATTTCTTTTACATACGCCATTATCTATGTGGCTTTTTTAGCTGGCTTTTTTAGCGGCTCAGTATATAGTGGCTTTTTTAGCGGCTCAGTATATAGCCATTACTAAAGTCACTGCTGCATTAGGGGTAAGTATAAATCAGGAGTTACTTGTCATTGCAAGCGCATTCTTGGTTTTTGTTTACGTTAGCCTCGGAGGATTCCTAGCTGTTTTGAAGACCGATATCATCCAGTTGATAATAATTGGTGTAATTTTAACCTTTGGAGTGGCGCTTTTCTTTGCCGAAGGAATCCCTGATATGACAAAATTGCCAAATAGTTATTGGGATCCCTTCGCTAACGAAAAAATAGTCAGCTATTTCGTATGGCTTGCAGTATTTGTTTTTCCTAGTCTCCTACTTAGATTGGATCATTGGCAGCGTATCGTTACCGCAAAAACTGACGCGATAGCACGTAATGCTTATATCAGTTCTGGCGTTTTGCTTTTTGTTGTTTTTTTGCTCCTTATTATGGTTGGAGCCTACTCTAGAGGCTGTCCCAAAAGGGTGATTTTTGCGAGGGGATTTTGAAGAGTGTTCATTTTAGTGGTATTTTCTTTTGGGAGGGGGTGACTTTGCTCTCCTATGACGTTAGGATTCTGGTTTTGGGGTCCGTTTGCCTGGTTTTCTTTGTATGGGCCGACAGTAGGCCTGTGAAAAAGTATTGTCCTTGCTTTTCCGCTCTTTATTTAGGCCGCCGCTTTGGTTTTTAGTTCATCTTGCTGGGCCAGCATCTTGGCCACTTTCCATAGATTGTGCGAGAGGACCGACCAGGCTACGCTGATCGAGCGGTTGGCAAAGCCTTTGCTGCGCAATCGCCCGGCCTGCCAGCGATTCTTCAATACCCCGATCCGCCCTTCGGTGCTGGCCCGGCGCTTTTGCAATTGCCTGAAGTGTGGTTCCTCCATCCGTTTTTTCAACTGCTTCGGATCGCGTGGACAGAGCGCATCGTAGATGCCCTCCTGGGCTAACTGCCGGCGGGCCCGCTGGGAGGCGAATCCCCGGTCCGCGCACATGGCCGCTATGGGTTCGGCTAGGTTGAAGCGGTTCTGTCTTTGCAAACTCTCTTGCATTTGTTCATTTTCGCTTGGCGTCCGGCTGCCGTAGAGTTTCCAGTCCAGCAGGTATCCTTCAACGCTTTCACCCAAAAACAGGGTGTTGCCAAACTCAACCTCTTGGCCCGCTTTGCCTCGCACAATCACCTGCGCATCGGGTTCGTAAACACTCAAAACTTTCTCTGCGTTTTTCACCTGGCGGCCGCCAATGATTCGCTCGTGCGCTTGCTTGATGACCACCGGGATTAGCTCGCTCATGCGCTCCATCCGGGTAAGGATCTGTTGGACCTGTTTTTCGCTGTAATCGCTTTGCTCCCAGCAGGCTTGCAATAATTCCCGGTGACTGCGGGCATGCTCCCCGATCCGTTTGAGCAGCTTTTTCATCTGCCTCAAGATACCCTTGCGTTGCCGCGCGCTGTCCTTTCGCCGCCGGCTGTGGGTCATCTGTATGCACAGCCGATTCATCTGCCGAGCCAAGGGCTCCGGTTCGATCGGCATGCGATGGCGCAAACCGGCCTTCTCACGGATCAGCCGGATCGCTTTGAGCAGCGTGCCCGCTACATCCTTGAGCAGCACCCAGTCCGTCGGCCAATGAATGTTGACCTCCAAACAGGTGCCGTCGATCAGGCAAATGGTGGTGTCTATCGGCTTGTCCAATCCCACCACCTGCCGGGCCAGATCGGCATCGCCCACAACCTCAGTCAAGGTCCGGTGCAAGGCCCTCAACTGCTCTTCGCTGAAAAACTTCGAGGCCCGTTCCAGGGTGCTCTTGGAGATGCCCCTTATGCCGTCGATATGGCGGACACGACAAAAGTCAGCCAACAGATCGCTGCTGCCCAGAGCCCTCGACAAATGCCGAAACGAAATCCCACCGAGCAGATAACGCAGCGTTTCCATACGCAACGCCTTGAGGGCAAAATTAGCCCGCTTTTGCCGGGCCTTTACACTCATTGGCTGGCCTCTTTCCAAGGCCAGATCAACGCCCTGCGATTCCACCTCCGAATCGATCAACAGCCGGTCGATACGCTCGATGGTGGCGCGAAAGTTATCGTAATCGAGGCAACGGTCGACCACAGTTAAAGCTGGACGCAGGAGGCATTGGATGGCTATATTTTTCATAGAAAGGGCTATATTGATTTTCGCTAACGCAATTATAGAACCCTTTTTTAGCCGGATCGAGCAAAAAAATGCTCTTTCCGGCTATTTTTATAAACGTCATCCAGTTGACTACAAAATCTTTATATTTTTGGGACAGCCTCTACTCTACAATATCGGGAAACCCAGATCCATTTTGGCTTTACAAAAAAAATCTTATTATTAAAGAATCATTTGGATTTTCTTTCTTATATGGCCTTGCTTTTATGGCATTTCTGGCTGCCATTATTAGTAGTGCTGATACTATTCTTAATTCTATAAGTGCATTCCTATCTCAAACAGCCACGGCGTGGGGAATTATTAAAACAGAAAACTCATTACCTGCGATACTTGCGAATTTTACTGTTTCTTCGTTTGCACTTGTTCTGGCTTTGGCCATTAAAGAAGTTGTGCCATTAATTGTTGAAGGATTTAAAGCGATTACTATACTTCTTCTGGCAATAGTCGCTGCACTTATTTTTGAAAAACCCAATAATACCGCTGCAACTGTCTCATTAATCGGTGGATTACTTACATACTTGGTTATTAAATTTCTTTGGACAGATGCTACCAATTGGGCTTACGTGATTGCTTTTTTTGTCTCTTTTTGGTCTGTGCTGTTGGTTTACAAGTTAGAGGGTTTTTTGGAAAAACTTCGTCTATCAAGGCGATCCTCTTGACCGCTATGGATTTTCTAAACCGGTCATGTCGATCTTTTTGATATGAAATTGGTAAGCCTCAATCGCTGAGGCGGCGGCGGACGTCTCCTTTGGCTCGGGCCAGGGTGAGGCGGCTGAGGTTGTATTGGTAGCGGATTTCGATCATTTCATCGCTGGAGCCGGCCAGGGCGTCTATGATTTCCCGGTTGGTCGGCTTTATTGCCGGTGGAGAATCGTCTGGCCGGGAGCTATGGCAATTCTTCAGCTTATCCACTTCTCCCCTTTTGTGTTTTTCTCAATAGCACACTGCGCCTCCCCGCTTCATCGTGGGCGGGCAGCAGTGGGGTGGAATCGGCGCAAAAAACAGGATTATGCCGAATCATAATCCCACGGGACTTGCCAACTCTCTCCGATGGCGACCAAGTGTGGCCGTCGTCCTCGGAGAAGGAAATATATATTTCCGCATCATCCCAATAATTCCGGTTAATAAGCACAAAAAGAAGACTTAGGATAGAGGCTGTCCCAAAAGGGTGATTTTTGCGAGGGGATTTTGAAGAGTGTTCATTTTAGTGGTATTTTCTTTTGGGAGGGGGTGACTTTGCTCTCCTATGACGTTAGGATTCTGGTTTTGGGGTCCGTTTGCCTGGTTTTCTTTGTATGGGCCGACAGTAGGCCTGTGAAAAAGTATTGTCCTTGCTTTTCCGCTCTTTATTTAGGCCGCCGCTTTGGTTTTTAGTTCATCTTGCTGGGCCAGCATCTTGGCCACTTTCCATAGATTGTGCGAGAGGACCGACCAGGCTACGCTGATCGAGCGGTTGGCAAAGCCTTTGCTGCGCAATCGCCCGGCCTGCCAGCGATTCTTCAATACCCCGATCCGCCCTTCGGTGCTGGCCCGGCGCTTTTGCAATTGCCTGAAGTGTGGTTCCTCCATCCGTTTTTTCAACTGCTTCGGATCGCGTGGACAGAGCGCATCGTAGATGCCCTCCTGGGCTAACTGCCGGCGGGCCCGCTGGGAGGCGAATCCCCGGTCCGCGCACATGGCCGCTATGGGTTCGGCTAGGTTGAAGCGGTTCTGTCTTTGCAAACTCTCTTGCATTTGTTCATTTTCGCTTGGCGTCCGGCTGCCGTAGAGTTTCCAGTCCAGCAGGTATCCTTCAACGCTTTCACCCAAAAACAGGGTGTTGCCAAACTCAACCTCTTGGCCCGCTTTGCCTCGCACAATCACCTGCGCATCGGGTTCGTAAACACTCAAAACTTTCTCTGCGTTTTTCACCTGGCGGCCGCCAATGATTCGCTCGTGCGCTTGCTTGATGACCACCGGGATTAGCTCGCTCATGCGCTCCATCCGGGTAAGGATCTGTTGGACCTGTTTTTCGCTGTAATCGCTTTGCTCCCAGCAGGCTTGCAATAATTCCCGGTGACTGCGGGCATGCTCCCCGATCCGTTTGAGCAGCTTTTTCATCTGCCTCAAGATACCCTTGCGTTGCCGCGCGCTGTCCTTTCGCCGCCGGCTGTGGGTCCATCTGTATGCACAGCCGATTCATCTGCCGAGCCAAGGGCTCCGGTTCGATCGGCATGCGATGGCGCAAACCGGCCTTCTCACGGATCAGCCGGATCGCTTTGAGCAGCGTGCCCGCTACATCCTTGAGCAGCACCCAGTCCGTCGGCCAATGAATGTTGACCTCCAAACAGGTGCCGTCGATCAGGCAAATGGTGGTGTCTATCGGCTTGTCCAATCCCACCACCTGCCGGGCCAGATCGGCATCGCCCACAACCTCAGTCAAGGTCCGGTGCAAGGCCCTCAACTGCTCTTCGCTGAAAAACTTCGAGCCCCGTTCCAGGGTGCTCTTGGAGATGCCCCTTATGCCGTCGATATGGCGGACACGACAAAAGTCAGCCAACAGATCGCTGCTGCCCAGAGCCCTCGACAAATGCCGAAACGAAATCCCACCGAGCAGATAACGCAGCGTTTCCATACGCAACGCCTTGAGGGCAAAATTAGCCCGCTTTTGCCGGGCCTTTACACTCATTGGCTGGCCTCTTTCCAAGGCCAGATCAACGCCCTGCGATTCCACCTCCGAATCGATCAGCAGCCGGTCGATACGCTCGATGGTGGCGCGAAAGTTATCGTAATCGAGGCAACGGTCGACCACAGTTAAAGCTGGACGCAGGAGGCATTGGATGGCTATATTTTTCATAGAAAGGGCTATATTGATTTTCGCTAACGCAATTATAGAACCCTTTTTTAGCCGGAGCGAGCAAAAAAATGCTCTTTCCGGCTATTTTTATAAACGTCATCCAGTTGACTACAAAATCTTTATATTTTTGGGACAGCCTCTAGGATACCGGTCTTCGGGTCTTGAAAAAGCACTGGATTGCCGGCCGAAGATTTAAACGAATCGAATAGCGGATGGCTGGGTTTCCATACCCGGGCGCCCTTGGATTTTCGGGCCATGACCAGACGCGCTCCGGCCGTTTCCTTCTCCGGGTAGGCATACCAGGCCGCCAAATAATCACCCGAAAGGGACTCCACCAAAGTGGGGGCGTGACAATGAAATCCGTGATTATCCGGGTTATAAAGAAAGTGCGCTTCCATATTTCAGGATGAGGCTCCGGAGCCAGAGATTTTCAATGTTTCTTGCAGATTGGGAAAAGTTAGCTTGCATGCGATGAAAAAACGATGTTTTCCCTTTGGGCCTTGGCTCCTCTATTAAATTTTTAAAGAGATGAGAAAGCAGCGATTATTGATCGATGGTCAATGGGTGGAGGCTTCCAATGGCGCAACCGGCGAAGTGAAAAACCCGGCCACCGGTGAGACAATCGCGCTGGCAGCGGTGGCTGCGCGGGAGGATGTAGAAAAAGCCATCCAGGCGGCCGGGCGGGCTTTTCCAGGATGGGCAAGGCTTTCCCCCGCGGAAAGAGGGGCCCACCTGCGCGCCGCCAGTGACAAGGTGATGGAACGGCGCGAGGAAATCGGCGCCCTCATGACCGAAGAACAGGGCAAACCGCTGCTGGAAGCCCAGGGCGAAGTGGAGAAAGCCGCCCTCGCCCTGCGTTATTATGCGGAAGAAGGCGAAAGGGTTTACGGCCGCATCATCGCCAACCCCGAAAGGGATATTGAAAGCCGCGTGGTTTATCAACCCATCGGGCCGGCGGCGGCCATCACCCCCTGGAATTACCCGGTGGAGCTATTGGCCTGGAAAATCTGCGGCGCTCTGGCCGCTGGCTGCACCATGGTGGCCAAGCCCCCTTCCCTCACACCGCTCTCCCCCTTCGCCTTCATGGAATGCCTGGCGGATGCGGGCCTACCGCCCGGAGTCATCAACGGGATCAACGGGCCGGGCACGATAGTGGGCCCTCAACTGATTGAAAACCCCATCATCAAAAAAGTGGCCTTTACCGGTTCAACCGAGGTGGGCCGTTTGATTTCAACGGACTGCGGGCCATTGCTGAAAAAAGTTTCCCTCGAACTGGGTGGACACTGCCCCATGATCATCAGCCGGAATTGCGATCTGGATGCCGCCGTGCAGGGGGCCACCCGCCGGTCGTTCCGCAATATGGGGCAAATTTGCATCTCCATCAACCGGATTTATGTGGACAGGGCTATACACGACCGGTTTGTGGAAAAATTTGCCGCCGCCGCCAAAAAACTGAAAATCGGCAATGGCCTCCTGACAATCCCCTGCGATTTGGGCTGCATGGCCAATGCTGAAGGTTTGGCCAAGACAAAGGAACACATCGCCGACGCCCTCGGCAAAGGAGCCAGCCTGGCTTGCGGGGGGCAGAAACCGCCGGGCCAGGAATTTGCCAAAGGCTATTTTTTCGAGCCAACCATCCTGACCGGCGCCACCCACGATATGAAAGTCATGCGGGAAGAAACCTTCGGCCCGGTGGCCGGCGTGATGGCCTTCGACGATCTGGACGAAGCCATCGCCCTGGCCAACGACACGCCCTATGGCCTGGCAGCCTACGGATACACCAACAACCTCGATGAGGCCGACAAACTGGCGCGGGAAATCAATGCGGGCAATGTGGCCATCAACAATGTCGATGCCGGCGTGATGAACGCGCCCTACGGTGACTGGAAAGAAAGCGGCCGGGGTCACGAACACGGACCGGAAGGGCTAATGGAATGCCTGGAGACAAAACACGTGCGGGTGCGCTACCTGCACAGCGGCCGATAAGCTATTCACCAGCAAACCAAAATTTCAAAGCGGATTTCCTTTATCTAACAAATCTTGACAAACTACCGGTTGCCATAGGGCGTTATATCTACCTTTTTTTTAGAGCATAGACGAAAACTCGGATGAGCGAAAAAACGAAATCAAAGATTATTCAGGTCATTGTCATCCTACTGGCCGTTTATTTCTTTCTTCTCAGCATCAAACTGCTGGGGTACTCCTTTAAGTTGTTTGGCAGAGGATTTGCCGAATCCCTCATCGAAATGACTTCAAATCCTTTAACGGGATTGCTCATTGGCATAACAGCGACCAGTTTGATTCAAAGTTCCTCCACCACCACCTCCATCGTGGTGGGCATGGTGGCGGGAGATATTCTCACCCTGGCCGGCGCGATTCCAATTATCATGGGGGCCAACATCGGCACGACCATCACCAACACCCTCGTCTCCATGGCCCACGTAAACCGGCGGTTCGAATTCCGCAGGGCCTTTTCCGCCAGCATCGTGCATGATATCTACAACATCTGCGCGGTCCTTGTGCTCTTTCCGCTCGAAATAAAGTTTCACTTCATCGAAAAAACCGCCACAGCTCTGGTAACGTTATTGGCTGGAACGGGGAGCCTCAATCTGTTTAATCCTTTAAAGTTGATGCTGAATCCTGTCATCGGCCTTATTGACGGCATTTTTTCATATTTCCCCTACAAGGGCTTTTTCATGGCTGCCGTTTCCATCGCAATGCTCTTCGCGGCTCTCGGTTTTCTCATCAAAACCATTCGCTCCCTGGTTCTGGACAAGGTGGAGATCATCATCAATCAATACCTTTTCCGAAATGATGTATTGGCTCTGACGATGGGGATTTTAATGACTCTGGTGGTGCAGAGCAGTTCCGTTACCACATCCATCATCATCCCGCTGGCGGGGGCCGGAGTGGTGGCCCTGCGGCAGGTTTTTCCCTATACTCTGGGAGCCAACATCGGCACCACCGGCACAGCCATTCTGGCCGCCCTGGCCACCCAAAACGAAATTGCCATAACGGTGGCTTTCGCCCACCTCACTTTCAATGTTTTCGGGATTTTTATATTCTACCCGCTGCGATTCATCCCGATCGGCCTGGCGGAATTTATCGGCCGCAAGGCAAGTCTCTCCCGTCGTAACTTGATTCTATTTGCGTTATCTTACCTGATTTTATACCTTGTGCCCCTGGCTCTCGTCCTTTTTTGGTGATCACTATGACCAGGAATTCATATATAAAAATGCTGGGTGAATTAATGTTAAAAAAGAAGCATGCAACTGTGGAGTTGCCAAAATCGCCAATAATCTATTGTATGTTAATGAAGCAAGAAAACGATCAATAAATAATGTGGAATGAAATTTTAAGTTTATGGAGCAAAGACAACCTCCAGGAACAAGCCTGGCAGCGTTCTTTTGAAATGCTCAAAATCACCCATGACATGTTCCTCGAAGCCGTCCGCGTTCTCCGGGAAGATGACTCCACTGGCGTGCGGGAAGAAATCCGGGCCAAAGACAAGATTGTCAATGCCTACGTGTGGGATGTGCGAAAAATGGTCTTGACCCACATGGCGGCGCAGTCCCCCCACGAGCTTCCTGATGGAATGGTCCTGATAAGCATTGTGATCGATATTGAAAGATTGGGAGACTATACAAAAAACATCGTCGATCTAGCCGTCCACCACGCCCGTCTTCTGGATGCCAAAAAAATTGAAAAAGAGCTCAGAAACATAGAAAAAGCCGTCAAACGCCTCTACGCAAAAACCGTCAAAGGCTTTGCAGAACCCGATGTCGAGAAATCCCGGAAACTCCTTGATAAATATTTCTGGATCAACCGCAGGTCCGATGAATTGCTCATGGACCTGGTGGATGAAAAGGACCCGGACATTCCATCCGGCATAGCCGTTTCTCTGGGGTTGTATATTAGATGGCTTAAACGCATTAATTCGCACCTGCAAAACATTATCAGTAGCCAGGTAAACCCCTTCCCGAAAATCGGCTTCCGGCCCTCTAAATGACTGACAAGCCACGGGTGCCTCTCACTTAAAGCTACCAACCAAACCCTGATTTTCGCCCTTCTGCAACCCCAACAATAAACACCGATAATGAATGTCTTGGTAGTGGAAGATGAGCAAAAACTGACCTCGCTACTGACCTCGCTCATTATAAAAGGACTTCGGGGGGAAGGTTCAGCCTCAACTACGCTGAAATGCATGGATAGAACATTTTAAGGAAACCAGGAAAATCAGCTAATATGTGCGGGATTGTGGGATTTACGGGTCATTCATTTGATGAAGGGAAACTGCAGAGGGCTGTCGATTCCCTGCATCACCGGGGCCCTGACGGGAGCGGCATATACGTCGATCCGCACGAGAACGCAGGTTTGGGACACGCGCGTTTATCGATCATCGATCTGGAAACCGGGGCTCAACCACTCTACGCCCAAAATGATGAATTGATCCTGGTTTGCAATGGGGAGATTTACGACTTCGAGCGGATCAGAAATGAACTCGAAAACAATGGGCACGAATTTTATACTAAAAGTGATTCGGAGGTAATCCTTCATCTCTATCGGGAGTATGGAACAGAATTCGTCCACCACCTAAGGGGCGAATTTGCATTTTTGCTGCTCGACAAACGCAAGCGCGTCCTCATAGCGGTTCGCGACCGTTTTGGCATTAAACCTTTATATTTTCACGAGAATGAAGGGAAATTTGTCTTTGCCTCGGAAGCCAAGGCGATTTTCGCGACGGGATGCCTTCAACCCAAAATTGATGTAATTGCCGTTAGAAACTTTCTCAGCGGGGTAATTCCAGACTCGATTTTTGAAAATATTCAGGTGGTTCCGCCGGGATGCCTGATGAAGGTAAACCTCGATAGCCGAAAACATCAGATCGACCAATACTGGGATTTGGATTTTCCCTCCGAAAGCGAAATCAAAGATGACGATGAACTCGAACATCATGCCCAAACCGTCCGTGACGCTTTTAACGAGGCGGTTCGTCTGCGATTGCGTGCGGATGTCCCCGTCGGCGTCTATTTGAGTGGAGGCATTGATTCAGCGATTGTGGCCGCATCGGCCGCCCGACAGCATCCCGGGCGGATTAAGGCATTTACCATATCCTTTCCCGGGGATGAAAATTTCAATGAGTATCGATTGGCCAAAGATATGGCCAAAAAAATTGGGGCCGAATTCCATTCGGTTAGCTGCGATCACCAAACAATGCTCGAAAATGCCGAGGATTGTTTATGGCTTTCCGAATTGCCCTTTCATAATTTTCACGGAGTTGGCAAATTTCTTTTATCTCGTTTGACCCAACAGCATGTAAAAGTGGTTTTGACCGGGGAAGGATCCGACGAGATATTTTTGGGGTATGTCTTTTTTCAACCCGGCAAAGGCGCCATCACCTGCCAGATGGAAAACCGCTTGAAGACGCGGCGCGCTCCCAGCGGACCTCATATCGATGCAATTATCGAGGCGATCGGCTTTCTGCCTTGGCAGGAGCATGCGGATTCCTTTACCAAAGGGCGGCAGAAGTTTATAAGAAACCTTTTCCATCCCGGCCAACAATCGCGGATTTCCGGTAACCACCCCCTGGAATGGCTCAAACGGCGTATAGATCGAACTCAAACGGACGAACGGTCCCTGGTCAGAAAAATCCAATACTTCTGCATCAAAACGGTCCTGGCGCCTTATATCCTGACTATGCTTGGAGATCGGCAGGAAATGGGACACTCCGTGGAAGGGCGCACACCTTTTCTCGATCACCATCTATTCGATAAAGTCCGCAGAATACCTGACCGTTTTAAGATTCACAAAGGGGTGGAGAAATATGTATTGCGGGAAGCGTTTAAAGACGAGATCACCGACGAAATATACAAACATGAAAAATGGCCCTACTGCGCCCCACCCTTGTGGATAAAAAAAAGCATTTATCCAACACTCGATCAGCTTTACGATCGTTATTTATCCAGGAAAGCCATCGAAAAAAGCGGCATATTCAACTACCGCATGATTCGTAATTGCCGCTGGATGAGTAAACTGATATTCTTCGATTGCCACATCAAACGGAAATTAAACCAGATGTGCGTATTCATCTTTACCGTCCAGATTCTGGACCAGCTTTACGTCCAAAAATTCGAGGAAAATCTGCATAAACGCCTGGCAGACAAATAAGAGTCCGCCAACAAAACACCATTGGCTGCCTTCTAAACCCCACTCACATCATTATTCAAAACATCAGCAATCATCACTTACGCATGAAGCAATAAGATGGCATCTGGCTAAAAAGGCCATAGATGCGATCTGTAATTGGTGCGGGCGGGGGGAATCGAACCCCCACTTCAAGCTTGGGAAGCTCACGTTCTACCACTAAACCACGCCCGCGTTTTTGTTTTGAGTCGGTTTTTGCTCCGGTCGATTATTCGGGTTTATCATCAAATAAAATTGGGTGGCAGTTTGGCAACTGCAAAAAGGTTTTGGTTATTGTCTTCCTTTTTCTATGTTTATAGCATTTTTCAATGAAAATCGCGGCGCCCGTCGAGGGCGCTTTTGAGGGTGACTGAATCGGCATAGACGATGCCGCCTCCACTGGGCAGGCCGAACCCGATGCGTGATACTTTGACCGGGTGGTCCCCAATGAGGGTTTCCTGTATGTAGTGGCAGGTGGCCTCGCCTTCGATATCGTTGGAGAGCGCCAGGATGATTTCGGCAACTTCTCCTTGGGCCAATCGATGGCCGAGTTTTTCCAGATTGAGGTCGTCCGGCCCGATTTTTTGAAGGGGGGCCAGTTTTCCATGTAAAACATGGTAGAGGCCGTTGTAGGCTCCCGACCGTTCGATGGCGGCCAGGTCGGGCACTTGCTCGACGACACAGAGAACATCCTGCAATCGCTTTGGGTTGAGGCAGACCGGGCAGAGATCTTCTTCGCAGAGGTTTCCGCATTGGCCGCAGCGATTGATTTTTCCGGCCGCTTCTTCCAGAGCATTTGCCAGCTCCGGCAGCAGGGATGGTTTTTCCACTGTGAGGTGCAGGGCTATCTTTTCCGCCGACCTATAACCTAGCCCCGGTAGTTTTTTGAGGACTTTTTGCAGTTTTTCAAAAGAGGGTGTCATTTATTTAGATAGGATTTATCCGGCAATTCGCCTGGGGGCAAGATGCAAAATGGCGTCTGAAAAATCGCGTTGGGAAATGCGGCTCAACAGTTTCCCGTGAACGCGCCGGAAGGCCGATTCCAATTCCGCGGGCTCGATTTTGCCTGATTTCTCTTCTTCATGGCAAACGGCCACGGGAGGTCCGATTTCGATGAATGCCTCGGGCCGGTTCCATTTGCCAAAGACCATTTTTGTAGCCATTGGCAGGGCCATGTAGGGGGAATTTTCAAGAAAAACGGCCATGTCAGAATTGGGCCCCAAATTGGGTTTCTGATCGCGGATGGAGTTGGAAAAGCTATTGCAATTAACGAAAATAGAGGGAGGGAGGGATCCCCTGCCCTTCCCCTGATCGCTTTCGCCATCCAAAAATATACGGTTGAGCATTTTATTCGATTTAAGTGATAAAATTTCGTCCAGACGGTAACGCTCGATGACGGGAACTTCTAAAATCCGATCCCACCAGGAATGCGGGCCACAAAAAAAGAGGATCGGGCGATTCTCTGGATCCCTCAAAAATCCGTCCGGCGCCCACAAGCGAATGCTTTGCAAATATCGTTTAAATAAACTATATTCCAGAAAACATAATCGCCGCCCGGAAAAAAAACGATTTCTCAACCCTCTCATTATCGAAAAGCAACGGAATGAATTTCGCGCTCAATTAATTGTTTGAAATAACCATGACAGCAGACTCCGTTAATATCGCCGAGGTATCGGACTACTTAATTAAACTGCAGGAAAAGATCCTGTCCGCAGTCAGGGAAATGGATAGCGGAGTCGTCTTGAAAAAAGATCGCTGGGAACGTCCCGAGGGCGGCGGCGGGCGCACCATTGCTTTTGAAAGCGGAAAGGTGTTTGAAAAGGGAGGCGTGAATTTTTCTGATGTCCGCGGGAGCCATCTTCCTCCTTCGGCCACGGCGGGCCGGCCGGAGCTGGCCGGGGCGGGATTTCGGGCTTTGGGCGTATCGGTGGTGTTTCATCCTTTAAATCCACACCTTCCCACGACCCATATGAATGTGCGGTTTTTTGCCGCCACGGCCACGGGAAAGAAAAGGGAAGATAATAAAAGTGTCTGGTGGTTTGGCGGGGGTTTTGACCTGACTCCCTATTATCCTTTGGCGGAAGATGCCGTCCATTGGCACACGGCAGCGCGCCGGGCCTGCCAACCGTTCGGGAAGGAACTCTATGCCAGGTTCAAGGAATGGTGCGACCGTTATTTTTATCTCAGGCACCGCCGGGAATGCCGGGGAATCGGCGGCTTGTTTTTCGATGATTTTAACGAGTTGGGATTCGAACAATCATTTGGCTTCATGAAGAGCGTGGGAGATCATTTCCTGCCCGCCTATCTACCCATTGCCGAGCGCCGCAAAGACATCCCCTACACCGGGCGTGAGCGGAATTTTCAATTATACCGGCGCGGACGCTATGTGGAGTTCAACCTGGTTTACGACCGTGGAACTCTTTTCGGTTTACAATCGGACGGGCGCACAGAATCCATACTCATGTCGCTGCCGCCCGTCGTTCACTGGAATTACGATTGGAAACCGGAAGCGGGCAGCCCGGAGGAGCGATTGCACACGGATTTCCTCCAGCCGAGAGACTGGGTTTAGGTTTTGCCAGGCAATGCCCATACGGCTGGATTTACCGATTGGCAAAACGCAGAATGCCCTCTTTCAGACTCTCCGGATCGAGGTGCGATTCCGCCACGATTTCATCCAGGCTTCCCCCGGTGCGCCATCGGTTGTCAAAATCCGGCGTTATGGCGTAAGCCTCGAGTTCCCGGGTTAAAATCCAATCCCGCACGTTGCGCCGGGCCTGGGTGGCGGCAATGAAGGAGTTATTCCATTCATTGCGGGGAAGAACCCTGTCGCGGTATTCCTCGTTTTGACGGGAAAAAAGCTCAAAAGATACGCAGCAGACGATTTTCATGTTGGGGCCTTCCTTGGCCAGCCAGGGAAGGATTTTTACCGTGTTGGCAACAACGCTGGTGCCTTGGACGAGCATCACGCCCGCTTTCGGCCGGTCGTCAAATGGACGCAGGACATAGGCACCCTTGGCGGCATTTAAATAGGAGTCGATACCGAGAGCTTCGCGGTCGGGTATTTCCACCGGCGGGCGCGTCAGGTGCAGGGCGATAATGGGCACATCGGTGGCCAGAGCGGCCCCCAGGGCG
The DNA here is from genome assembly GCA_965226205.1 of Opitutales bacterium. Taxonomy (GTDB): domain Bacteria; phylum Verrucomicrobiota; class Verrucomicrobiia; order Opitutales; family UBA2987; genus JAJFLU01. The sequence goes on from CBDDCJ010000015.1 coordinate 18,765, forward strand.
GGCGCGACTTCGTTATGCTCCCAGGGATGCAGATTGATAATGTGTCCGGCGGGAAAGAGTTGCGTCACGCCGGGGGAAAAGATGCCGAAATGAGTTCTCGAATCCTCGGCCGTTTCCGGCCCGGAGTGACCTGCCACCCAGATGACGCGGCCGGTTTTTAAATTGCAATCCTGAGCCAGTTGGGAAAATAGCCGCATGAGGCCGTATTTGAGGTAGGAAAAAGACCCGTAGGTGGAACAGGAACCGATAAAACCGGCGTATTTGTTCTCACCATCGGTGGCGAAATTGACGGCGGCCAAACCGGCGCAAATGCCGGAATTGGTAAACTCGGTAATTTGCTGAGGCAGGAGCGCGCCGGTCGGGTTGTTGTCGCGTTGATACCACCCGGTGCCTTTGTTTTCGCCAAAATCTTTCATAAAACCGGCGATATTGGTCGATTCGGCCAGATCGGCAGACATGGCGATGACGAGGGGCCTGCCATACTCCTTGAGGGCGTAGGAATTGAACCAGGCGCCGAATTTCTCGAATCCCAGGCGGTTGGGCGCCTTCACTCCCGGTGGGACGAACAATGCCTGAGGATAGTTTTTCACATCGGTAAAGGTTGTATCGTCGGCCAGGAGGTCCTTGCCCATATCCACATGCATACTTTCGATTTTTTCGGGGACAGAGTCACCTATGAGAGCCAATCGGTCGGTCAACCATTCGACCAGATGGCGGTCGCCGGCCATGGCCTGGCAAACGGTTTCGATATGGCTTCGGGCCTGCCCGGTGGCTTTTTCGGCACCCGGATCGCCCTCCCCGAATCCTTCAAATCTAACCCCGTAGGCGTTTTGAAATTCCTCCTTGGTTTTCCAGAATAGCTCGCTGTTGCGTTTGTGGGCGGCCCCGTGGGATGCGTAGCCGGTAACTCCGTAACCGCGGCCTTTGATGGTCTTGAACCAGGCGCAACGGGGCGCATTTTGCGGGTTTTCCCCAAACAGGTTTTCATAAAGGGTCGGCACAACTCCGGAAAATTCACTTCCATTTTCGGTTCCATCGACCTTGAAACCGTAGGGTTTGAACCAGCTTTCGGGGTTGCCGTGAACGACCGATGAGTGAGTGTGGGCGTCTATCCCGTAATCGTTCCAGTCGAATATATAGATGAGGTTGGACAAACCGAGGCCGTAGGCGGAATTTTTGGTTTCATGATGAGTTCCCGTGCTGTGGCCGCCCTCCCCTTCGATAGCGAATACATTGACCTCCTCGCACCCGGCGATTTTGAGGGCCACGGCTTCCCCCGCGGCGGCGGACGCTCCGTGGCCGGAAGGACCGGTGTTGAACTTGACGAAGAGCGTCTTTCCCTCGAATTCGGCGTGTCCGGGCAATCCTTTATTGTAGCGCAGGGTCAATAAATCTTCTGGCAGCAAAATGCGGTCCGGGCCGCCTTGTATAAGAAATCGATCATCACCGGTCCACTCATGGCGCAATTTCATGGCATAGTTGACGACTGCCAGGGAGCCATAAACGAGAGGAATACAGTGGCCGGCCACGAGCACGTAGCGGTCTGCCAGGGGCGCCACCGGGTTGCGCACATCCCAACGCATGGCCCCGGTCAGCATCATGGCGACCATTTGGTGCGCTTTGGAGCGGGGACCGCCGGGGTGGCCGCTCTGCCGGTGGTTCAGCATGATATCGATAAATTGATCGAGAAAGAGGCGGACTTTGTCCATGCGATCATATTCGTTGACAAGGGTTTCCAGCGGAATGATGGGTTTGTTTCTGCTCATGGATAATGGTTTCGGTCTGTAAGAATTAATAAATGCGATGCCTCAATAATTTTTGAAAAAGGCCAGTATGGGCGGGTAGTAGGGCTAGTAAAGGGAATTTGCCCGATCGGGGGTTTTTAAGACCAGAATGAGGAGAGAATAGTAGGGACGCAACCATGTGTGAATGACCTGCGAATCCGTGCAATGTAAAGGCAGCAGGCTCCCATAGAGTGTGATTTTTCCAACTCATGACGGGAAATCGGCCCGTTCAATACACCAACGTGAATATTTCTGTTAACTGCCTGCAATTTGGTTCGATAATCAAATGTGTTTCATTTCTGGATGGTTCAAAGCCCGAATCCTGTCAAACGGCTTTGGATGGCGTGAGTTACTGAACAAGCAAAGATTGATATTGCAAAGGGTCAGGCTGCCATTGGGGAGAAAGAAATCGAATCGGAATAAAATCATGTCGAAACGTCATATTATCGGTCGTTGGAAATTTTCTTTGTTGATTCTTGGAATGCTGCTGGTCCCGGTGGCCACAATCCTGATCACGTGTGCGATCCTCTACAAGACGGCATTCCATGAGGAAGAGCTTCTCCTGAGCGATAATGTGCGATCGCAGTCGTTCCTGATAGAAGCGATGGCCCGTTTTAATAAGCGCCTGAGTCAGGGCGATGGAAAGATAGAGGCCGACCAGGCGACCTTGGCTGAAATTCAAGATGCTTATAATCAAACCACGGGGTTTGATGAAACAGGAGAATTCCTGTTCGGAAAAATAAAAGGAGACCAGATCGTTCTTCTTCTCAAGCACCGGGTGACAAACATCCCTTTGCAACCGGTTGACGTTAATTCGGAATTAGCTGAACCCATGCGCCGGGCCCTTGCGGGGCAATCCGGCGCCATGGTAGGCCGGGATTATGATGGCATTAAGGTCCTTGCCGCCTATGCATATATCGAAAAATTGGGATTGGGAATAGTCGCCAAAAAGAACCTGTCAGAGATACGAGAACCTTTTATTCGTGCCGGCTTATGGGCTGGCGGAATCGGATTTGTTCTTATCCTAATCGGCGTTTTCATCTTTCTGCGTATTAGAAACCTACTCATCCGGGATCTTGAAACCGCCTTGAAGCGATTTCAAAACCTGGCCGCAAATCTTCATGGAACGTTACTTCAATTCGAGACAAGTCCCGGCGGTACGATTTCTATTCCTTATGCCAACCCGGGTTCTTCTAAATTGTTTGGCTTAAAAAATCAGATAATTAAAAACGATCCGCAGTCGATTTTAGCCGCAACGCATCCCGATGACCAGGAATTGATGATGGAAACGTTTGCCAAGGCAACTGGTAATCCAGTCCCATTCAGCTTTGCATGGCGAATTATTGTAAAAGGCGTCAATAAATGGGTCGAGGGAAATTTTCGTCCCAGCGAGGTGCGCGAAAACGGGCATATTGTCTGGGACGGGATAGTCCTGGACATCACCACGCGCAAGGAGGCGGAGGACGCGTTAACCCATCTTCGACAGTTCAAAAAGTTAAAGGGCTTATCTATGCGGATTCGGGATTAATTTTTGCCGTTAGTCTGCACTACATTCTGGATGATTTTGGGGCGGGTGGGCAGTTTTAGGCCCATTTTCTTGAGGAGGTCGGCACAGAGTTTTTCCGGTTTGCCTACCAGCCGTAAACGCGCTTCGCGTCCCCCTCGCAGCGGCGCCACCACGTCCATTGAGCGTAGATTTTCCAGTTCGTGCAACACTTGCCGCGCACAGGTGCCGAGGCCTTTGGCCTGCAGCCAGCTTTCCAGGGCGCGCCACATCGCCAGAGCCAGAAAACAGATCAGAATGTGCGCTTGCACACGCTTTTCTTTGTGGTGATAGACTGGCCGCAGCCCCAAGTCGCTTTTGGCGCAACGAAAGGCTGCCTCGGCCTGTGTCAGTTGTATATACCACCGCCACAGCTTTTGTGGGTCTTCCTCCTGGCAGTTGGTTCGCAGCAGATAGGTCCCGTGGGCCAGTTGGGCCCAATCGGCTTTGCTCTCGTCTTCGGTGATTTGCAATGCGCAGGCCCGTCCCGCGGCGTCGATTTGCACTTCTACGGTGAATATTTTTTCGGCCATGGTGTGGCGGCCCAGTCAGCGGCCGATACGGCGTTCAACCGGATCGAGTTTCTGCCCTCGCCGACGCAAACTCAGGTCGATCTGGTCGAGCTTTTTGCGCAAACGCTCCTTTTGCTTGCTCAGCATGGCGGCTTCTTTTTGACCCCGTCCCTGGCTGCGGCAAAGCACATATTGCTCGATCTGGGGGCAGTCGGGATGTTTCACCAGTTTGACCTCCACCCCCGCCCGCACCTCGCAAAAATCGCCTTGCTCGAGCAGATCGAGGGCAAAGTTTTTAAGATGGCTCTTGGGCGTGCCCACGATGTAACGGGCCCCTTTGCCGCGCAGGTATTCGAGGTTGGCCTCGCTCACCATGCCGCGGTCCAGCACCCAGATGCGATCGGCCACCCCGTAATGCGATTCCATCAACTCGACCCTCTCCTGCACCGTGGTCACATCGGCGCGGTTGCCGTCGAAAACCTCATAGGCCAGGGGCAGCCCTTCGGGTGTCACCACCAGTCCAAGACATACCTGCTTGCAATCCGGCCGCTGGTCCCGGCTGTAGCCGCGCTGGGCCTGGGCATTGCCCTCGCACCGGCCCTCAAAATAGGTGCTCGTTATGTCGTATAAAAGAAACTCGAAACGCGTCCCAAACCAGCTTTCATAGCGTCCTTTAAGATGACTGAACAGTTCCCGGCGCAAGGGCAAGACACGATCCAGTCCGCGATACAAACGGTTGTCATAGACCTCATCCACATCCACCGCCATCAAATCCTCCAGCGCCGTCGAGCCATACCAGCGCTCGGCCAGAGCCAGCTCCGAGGCCTGTTCGCAAAAACGCCCCAGCGCCAGAATCGAGGCCACCTGGGCCCAGCCCACCGACTCCCGGCCCGGTGGCAAATGCTCCTCGAAGAAACGATGCAGCCCCAGCCGCCGCCACAGCGCCAGAGCCACATACACTTTGCCAAATTGACGCACCCGCTCCACCCGTATCCGACCCAGATTCACCTGCGCCCACAACGGAGCCTCCGGTTTATCCTCGGCAAATAAATCCAACTGCTCGGCCCCCGCAGCCTCATCATCGCCATCGAGGAGCCGACCGATCTGCTCCCAACCCAACCGCTCATCCTCATCGAGCCCCGGCTCCTTGCCAATGTGGGCCACGATGCGCTGGCGCGGCCCCTTGGCTGTGCGCACCGACTCCACCAGCGTCCAGTAATCATAATCCTGGCCCTTCTTACGACGACGGTGGCGACGCAAATACATCAACACCGACCCTGCACTACTTCTCCGAAAAGGCAATAGAGTGGTCTGCACTACACGGCATATTCACACCCCAACCCTGACAACCATGCGCCCTACAGCACGAAAAACCCTAAAAATAATCGATTTACCCCCCCAACTGTCGAACTCAGGTTAAGCAAGGCGCACCATGAATTGGAGGAAAGAGTGCGGGCGCGCACGGTTGAGTTGGCGCAGAGTGAAACCCGTTACCGCACCCTATTCGAGAACTCTCCGGTTTCCCTCTGGGAAGAAGATTTTTCGAAGGTTAAAGCATACCTGGAGAGCCTCCGCGATGAGGGAGTGGCGGATTTTCGAGCCTACTTTGAGGAACATCCCGATGCCGTCGTTCGCTGTAAAGGGCTGGTAAAGATAATCGATGTCAATGATGCGTCCGTGAAGCTGCACAAAGCGGGCAGCAAAAAAAATCTTTGTGATAATCAGGATAAGGTTTTTTCGGGTGATATATTGGGGTTTTTTACCGAGGAAATTCTGGCATTTTGGGAAGGCAAGACCAGTTATGAGTCGGAATTTGTAGCGCAGACATTAGATGGAGACACTATTTACACATTCATGAGGATATTGTTCGCTCCCGGGTGTGAGGATACGTGGTCGAAGGTCTATTTATCCGTTATGGACATCACGGAGTTGAAAAAGACAGAAAAGGTGCTTATGGAGGCCAAAAAAGAAGCCGAACTTGCGAGCAAGGCCAAAGGCAGTTTTCTGGCCAATATGAGCCATGATTTGCGCACTCCCATGAACGGGATCCTGGGCATGACGGATATTCTCCTCGAATCCGAATTAGATTCATTTCAAAGAGATTGCGCTGAAACCGTCTCATCGAGCGGTAAAGCATTGCTCAATTTACTTAATGACATTCTCGATTTCTCAAAAATTGAATCCGGAAAACTCGAAATCGCGGTAGAAAAGTTTTCCATGAGGAACGTTATCGAGGATACCTTCGATATTTTCGCTTCTATTATATCGCAAAAGGGCATCGCCCTTAATTCTCTGGTTTCTGAAAGAATCCCGCGAAGTTTTCTGGGAGATTCCACCAGGATTCAGCAAATTTTGGTAAACTTGCTCGGAAATGACACCAAGTTTACGAACAAAGGCGAGATTTTATTAAAGGTGGGCCTGCTAATCGATGGGCAAGCCGGCACAAATAATCTTTGGAACGATCACCTCAGCCTGCCCCCAGAGGCCATCGGCAATGAGACGGACCCTGCCAAATGCCGCCTGATATTTTCGATTAAGGACAGCGGCATCGGGATTCCTGAGAATCGCCAAAAGCAGATATTCGAGGAGTTTTCACAAGCCGATGTATCCACTACGAGAAAGTATGGCGGTTCCGGTCTTGGTTTAGCCATCTCGCGCAAGCTGGTCGAGTTGATGGGTGGCCGCCTCTTGTTGAAGAGCAAGGAGGGCGAGGGAACGACTTTTTATTTCACCCTGTCATTGAAGCGGCTATCCCAACCAGAGGAAGAAACCAACGGAGCGGAACCAACGCTGAATGGTCGAACCGTTCTTATCGTTGACGATAACCGCACTAATCAAAAGGTGCTGCAATACTACACAGACCATTGGAATATGAAAAGTTTAATTGCCGAAAACGGCAGCGAAGCAATGAACCTTTTGAAGGAGAATGGAACGAAAATAGACTTTTGTTTGCTCGATTGGGCCATGCCGGGAATGGATGGCTATGAATTGGCCCGGAGAATTCACTCCTTGAATCTGCCGGAACCGCCAGTGCAGATAATTTTTTCTTCAATCGATCAGATGTTGAAACCGCAAGAAAGAGAAAAATATGGCATTTCCGCGGTTTTGCAAAAACCGTTGAAATATTCCGCACTCAACAAACTCTTGAGCGATTTCAGCAAAAAACGGGCCATAGACGAATTAGTAAAATCCAAATCCAATGGATCAGAGAACGGTTCCAAGAATAACGGACTGAAGGTATTGCTGGTAGAGGACAATACGGCCAATCAAAAGGTGGCGCTTTATCACCTTAAAAAAATGGGGCACGATCCCGATATCGCCGAAAATGGCAAGACGGCCGTTGAAATAGTTGGGGTGGGAAGTTATGATGTCGTTTTCATGGATGTTCAAATGCCGTTAATGGATGGCTTCGAGGCGACCAGGCGCATCCGGGCAATGGAGCATCTTGCATCCCAGCCGAAAATTATCGGGTTAACGGCACTGGCCATGGAGGGCGATCGTGAACGGTGTCTTGATGCAGGTATGGACGACTACATTTCCAAACCGTTTCATAAGGACGAATTAGATCGGGTTCTGGAATTTTTCAAACCTGTTTCCTGATCGAAACCCACAGCGCAAATGCGCGGCCCGTGTTGTAAAAAAGCGGCCGCGAAATTCCTTGACGCCCTTGTTGAGTATTTGCCTGCAATTTTCGATCACAAAGTCCGAAAGTGGCTAGCCTGAGTTCGACAGTTGGGGGGGTAAATCGATTATTTTTAGGGTTTTTCGTGCTGTAGGGCGCATGGTTGTCAGGGTTGGGGTGTGAATATGCCGTGTAGTGCAGACCATTCTATTGCCTTTTCGGAGAAGTAGTGCAGGGTCGGTGTTGATGTATTTGCGTCGCCATCGTCGTCGTAAGAAGGGCCAGGATTATGATTACTGGACGCTGGTGGAGTCGGTGCGCACAGCCAAGGGGCCGCGCCAGCGCATCGTGGCCCACATTGGCAAGGAGCCGGGGCTCGATGAGGATGAGCGGTTGGGTTGGGAGCAGATCGGTCGGCTCCTCGATGGCGATGATGAGGCTGCGGGGGCCGAGCAGTTGGATTTATTTGCCGAGGATAAACCGGAGGCTCCGTTGTGGGCGCAGGTGAATCTGGGTCGGATACGGGTGGAGCGGGTGCGTCAATTTGGCAAAGTGTATGTGGCTCTGGCGCTGTGGCGGCGGCTGGGGCTGCATCGTTTCTTCGAGGAGCATTTGCCGCCGGGCCGGGAGTCGGTGGGCTGGGCCCAGGTGGCCTCGATTCTGGCGCTGGGGCGTTTTTGCGAACAGGCCTCGGAGCTGGCTCTGGCCGAGCGCTGGTATGGCTCGACGGCGCTGGAGGATTTGATGGCGGTGGATGTGGATGAGGTCTATGACAACCGTTTGTATCGCGGACTGGATCGTGTCTTGCCCTTGCGCCGGGAACTGTTCAGTCATCTTAAAGGACGCTATGAAAGCTGGTTTGGGACGCGTTTCGAGTTTCTTTTATACGACATAACGAGCACCTATTTTGAGGGCCGGTGCGAGGGCAATGCCCAGGCCCAGCGCGGCTACAGCCGGGACCAGCGGCCGGATTGCAAGCAGGTATGTCTTGGACTGGTGGTGACACCCGAAGGGCTGCCCCTGGCCTATGAGGTTTTCGACGGCAACCGCGCCGATGTGACCACGGTGCAGGAGAGGGTCGAGTTGATGGAATCGCATTACGGGGTGGCCGATCGCATCTGGGTGCTGGACCGCGGCATGGTGAGCGAGGCCAACCTCGAATACCTGCGCGGCAAAGGGGCCCGTTACATCGTGGGCACGCCCAAGAGCCAGCTCAAAAACTTTGCCCTCGATCTGCTCGAGCAAGGCGATTTTTGCGAGGTGCGGGCGGGGGTGGAGGTCAAACTGGTGAAACATTCCGACTGCCCCCAGATCGAGCAATATGTGCTTTGCCGCAGCCAGGGACGGGGTCAAAAAGAAGCCGCCATGCTGAGCCAGCAAAAGGAGCGTTTGCGCAAAAAGCTCGACCAGATCGACCTGAGTTTGCGTCGGTGAGGGCAGAAACTCGATCCGGTTGAACGCCGTATCGGCCGCTGGCTGGGCCGCCACACCCTGGCCGAAAAAATATTCACCGTAGAAGTGCAAATCGACGCCGACGGACGGGCCTGCGCATTGCAAATCACCGAAGACGAGAGCAAAGCCGATTGGGCCCAACTGGCCCACGGGACCTATCTGCTGCGAACCAACTGCCAGGAGGAAGACCCACAAAAGCTGTGGCGGTGGTATATACAACTGACACAGGCCGAGGCAGCCTTTCGTTGCGCCAAAAGCGACTTGGGGCTGCGGCCGGTCTATCACCACAAAGAAAAGCGTGTGCAAGCGCACATTCTGATCTGTTTTCTGGCTCTGGCGATGTGGCGCGCCCTGGAAAGCTGGCTGCAGGCCAAAGGCCTCGGCACCTGTGCGCGGCAAGTGTTGCACGAACTGGAAAATCTACGCTCAATGGACGTGGTGGCACCGCTGCGAGGGGGACGCGAAGCGCGTTTACGGCTGGTAGGCAAACCGGAAAAACTCTGTGCCGACCTCCTCAAGAAAATGGGCCTAAAACTGCCCACCCGCCCCAAAATCATCCAAAATGTAGTGGAGAAAAACGGTAAAATTTAACCCTCAACCCGCTTAGATAAGCCCTTTAACTTTTTGAACTGTCGAAGATGGGTTAAGCGGGGAGTCGAATCAAAGCGGGCGCGGCGTTTTCAAAAAGCGATAGAGATGCGCGCGCATTTGCCAATAGACTATGCGAAAACCTGGAAAGGAAACGGAGGGCTTGTCGAAACCCCCTTCGGAACTCCCGAAGAGGCGCCCTCAAAGCAAAGCAGCGCCCCACAATTCAATCTACCCTGGACCCTTCCCGGACTGGGGCTCGAATTGGCCTGGGTCAAACCGGGAAGCTTCACCATGGGAAGCCCCCTTAGTGAGAACGGGCGGGGTGATGATGAGACGCAGCACCAGGCGCATTTGACCAAGGGATTTTGGCTGGGCAAGTATCCCGTGACACAGGAAGAATGGGAAACCTTAATGGGCAACAACCCAAGTTCCTTTAAATATGTTGGCAAACGGGCGCCGGTCGAGCAAATCAGTTGGGTGGAGGCAATGGAGTTCTGCCGAAAGTTGACGGAGAGGGAGCGCCCTAAAAACCGGATGCCCGAGGGATACGAATACACTCTGCCGACAGAGACGCAATGGGAGTATGCCAGCCGGGCGGGTTCGATAAGTGAATTCAGCTTTGGAAACAGCCTAAGTTCGCTTCAGGCCAATTTCAATGGGATTTATCCTTATGGATGGGCCAAGCAAGGCCCGTATAAGAAAAGCACTTCAGAGGTGGGAAGCTACCGGGCAAATGCCTGGGATTTACACGACATGTACGGAAATGTCTGGGAATGGTGTTATGACTGGTATGGAACCTACCCAGACGAGAGCGTGACGGATTTCGAGGGCCTTTCCGATGGTACGCTTCGCGTGAGACGGGGCGGCAGTTGGTCCTACTTCGCGTGGAACTGCCGTTCCGCCCAACGCAGCAGTAATTCGCCGGGCTACCGCATCAACATTCTGGGTTTCCGCCTGGCCCTGGCCCCTGTCAAAAGCATCAAAACGGCATCGCCAAAGCCAGCGCCACCCCCGGCAGACACCCCCATTCCGGAAGACAAGCATGAAGACGCCCCGGCTGTGGTCCCCGAGGCCGTGCCCGTGAAAAAGGAGCCGGCCAAACAGGTTGAAAAAACAAGAGACAAGAAAGACGCCAGGTCCAATCGCGCTTTTGCGTTGGTATTGTTGGCGTTGTTTCTATTTGTCATTGATATTTACTTATACCAAACGCAATTGGTTGAAAAACTGGAGACGTTGAGGGTAACCCTGCGCCCTGGTAAGCCTGGAATAGAAGAGATGGAAACTCCGGCTGAATCTTCCGCCCAGGAGACGGCGTCGGCGCCACCACCAGCAGCCCCCGAAAAAAAGCCAGCAACGGCATGGGGCGATCTCGAACTGGCAAAGACTCCGCACGAGCGGCTGGAAAATCTGAAAATGAGGATCAACGGCGCGCCAGTGGAATTATCTGAATTCCTGGCGGTGGGTCTGGAGACGGGCCAGAACCGGATTCAATTGCTGCATCCCGATTATGAGGCGTGGAATTCGACGGTTATGATTGAGGATGGAAAGAAGGCGGTCATCACTCCCCAATGGATCCCGAAACCAGGAACCCTGCATCTAAGAGTATTGGGAGAGAACTCCCGGCGTTTGGGCGGGGAAGATTATACGGTAAAGGCTAACGGCAATATAGTAACGGGAAAATACGAGGATTATCCACTGGATGCGGAACGGGAACTGGAGCTTGTCATCGATGCCCACGGTTATCATTCGAAGGCAGCCACGGTTACGCTTAATGCGAATGAAACGAAAGATTTGACGGTTGCCTTGGAAAAAATATTGGGTCCGATTAAAGGAGACAACTGGACGATTCCCGAACTGGGTCTGGAAATGGCATGGATCAAACCCGGAAGCTTCAAAATGGGCAGTCCGGAAAGCGAAAGCGGACACAGGAGCGAAGAAAATCAGCACGAGGTGAACCTGACGAATGGTTATTGGCTGGGGAAGTACGAGGTCACCCAGGGGGAGTGGGAAACATTGATGGGCAATAACCCGAGTCACTTTAAAAATACCGGGCCGCGAGCGCCAGTGGAGACGGTAAGCTGGAAAAAAGCCATTGAGTTTTGCGGGAAGCTAACGGAGCGGGAAAAAGCCGCCGGTCGATTGCCCGCGCAGTACGAATACACCCTGCCAACAGAGGCGCAGTGGGAATACGCCTGCCGGGCGGGAACGCAAAGCTCTTACGCTTACGGGGATAGCCTGGATTCGGGGCAAGCCAATCTCGCCGGGAATTTGCTTAAAGCCGGGGCCAGAAAAGGGCAAAATTTTCAGAGAACCGTCGAAGTCGGCAGTTATCATGCAAACGCCTGGGGATTTTATGATATGCACGGAAACGTATGGGAGTGGTGTTATGACCGGTATGGCCAATATCCCGTGGAAGAAGTGAGTGACCCGGTGGGCGCCTCCTACGGTTCGGACCGTGTGATGCGCGGCGGCAGTTGGAAAAGCATTTCCAGACTAGCCCGTTCGGCCAACCGCAACTACGTTTCGCCAGGTTTCAGCACTAACTACCTAGAGGCTGTCCCAAAAATATAAAGATTTTGTAGTCAACTGGATGACGTTTATAAAAATAGCCGGAAAGAGCATTTTTTTGCTCGATCCGGCTAAAAAAGGGTTCTATAATTGCGTTAGCGAAAATCAATATAGCCCTTTCTATGAAAAATATAGCCATCCAATGCCTCCTGCGTCCAGCTTTAACTGTGGTCGACCGTTGCCTCGATTACGATAACTTTCGCGCCACCATCGAGCGTATCGACCGGCTGCTGATCGATTCGGAGGTGGAATCGCAGGGCGTTGATCTGGCCTTGGAAAGAGGCCAGCCAATGAGTGTAAAGGCCCGGCAAAAGCGGGCTAATTTTGCCCTCAAGGCGTTGCGTATGGAAACGCTGCGTTATCTGCTCGGTGGGATTTCGTTTCGGCATTTGTCGAGGGCTCTGGGCAGCAGCGATCTGTTGGCTGACTTTTGTCGTGTCCGCCATATCGACGGCATAAGGGGCATCTCCAAGAGCACCCTGGAACGGGCCTCGAAGTTTTTCAGCGAAGAGCAGTTGAGGGCCTTGCACCGGACCTTGACTGAGGTTGTGGGCGATGCCGATCTGGCCCGGCAGGTGGTGGGATTGGACAAGCCGATAGACACCACCATTTGCCTGATCGACGGCACCTGTTTGGAGGTCAACATTCATTGGCCGACGGACTGGGTGCTGCTCAAGGATGTAGCGGGCACGCTGCTCAAAGCGATCCGGCTGATCCGTGAGAAGGCCGGTTTGCGCCATCGCATGCCGATCGAACCGGAGCCCTTGGCTCGGCAGATGAATCGGCTGTGCATACAGATGACCCACAGCCGGCGGCGAAAGGACAGCGCGCGGCAACGCAAGGGTATCTTGAGGCAGATGAAAAAGCTGCTCAAACGGATCGGGGAGCATGCCCGCAGTCACCGGGAATTATTGCAAGCCTGCTGGGAGCAAAGCGATTACAGCGAAAAACAGGTCCAACAGATCCTTACCCGGATGGAGCGCATGAGCGAGCTAATCCCGGTGGTCATCAAGCAAGCGCACGAGCGAATCATTGGCGGCCGCCAGGTGAAAAACGCAGAGAAAGTTTTGAGTGTTTACGAACCCGATGCGCAGGTGATTGTGCGCGGCAAAGCGGGCCAAGAGGTTGAGTTTGGCAACACCCTGTTTTTGGGTGAAAGCGTTGAAGGATACCTGCTGGACTGGAAACTCTACGGCAGCCGGACGCCAAGCGAAAATGAACAAATGCAAGAGAGTTTGCAAAGACAGAACCGCTTCAACCTAGCCGAACCCATAGCGGCCATGTGCGCGGACCGGGGATTCGCCTCCCAGCGGGCCCGCCGGCAGTTAGCCCAGGAGGGCATCTACGATGCGCTCTGTCCACGCGATCCGAAGCAGTTGAAAAAACGGATGGAGGAACCACACTTCAGGCAATTGCAAAAGCGCCGGGCCAGCACCGAAGGGCGGATCGGGGTATTGAAGAATCGCTGGCAGGCCGGGCGATTGCGCAGCAAAGGCTTTGCCAACCGCTCGATCAGCGTAGCCTGGTCGGTCCTCTCGCACAATCTATGGAAAGTGGCCAAGATGCTGGCCCAGCAAGATGAACTAAAAACCAAAGCGGCGGCCTAAATAAAGAGCGGAAAAGCAAGGACAATACTTTTTCACAGGCCTACTGTCGGCCCATACAAAGAAAACCAGGCAAACGGACCCCAAAACCAGAATCCTAACGTTATAGGAGAGCAAAGTCACCCCCTCCCAAAAGAAAATACCACTAAAATGAACACTCTTCAAAATCCCCTCGCAAAAATCACCCTTTTGGGACAGCCTCTACCTAGGCTTCCGCCTGGCTATTAGAGCCGTCCGTTAGGCACGGAGAAAGTGCGGATCATAAAGGATTGCCCTTCCAAATGGATGAGGGTTAGGTTCCTTTCAATATGAGTTTTGACTCCGAAGAAACCCGCCTGCCCGACGATGACAAAAGGCAGGATACGCTGCATCCAGGTGATTTTCTGGGGCAGTATCGCATTGTCCGGCTTTTGGGCCGCGGGGGCATGGGGAGGTTTACGAGGTCGAGCACAAGGTGCTGCAGAAGCGTTACGCCTTAAAGATTCTTTCACCTAAAATCGTTGCCCGGAAAGACGCTTTGGAGCGCTTCAAACGGGAGGCGGTGGTGATGGCGCGTCTGGAGCATCCGCACATCCTGGCGGTCGATGAATTTGGAGACAGCGAAGGGCGCATGTGGCTGCGGATGCCATTGGTGGCGGGAGTAATCGCCGAGTACCAGCCCGCTCAATCCCTGGCGGAACTACTGGAGATTAAAGGGAAACTGCCGGAAGCGGAGACCGCGGAATACCTGAGGCAAATTCTGGATGGCCTGAGCTACGCCCACCAGCAAGGGGTCATCCATCGCGACCTCAAACCCGCCAACATCCTTTTGACGAAAAATGGGATCAAGATAGCCGATTTCGGCCTGGTGCGTTTGGCCGGGGAGAATTGGGTGCAATCGCAGGTGCAATTGACGATAGCGCGCAGCATGACGATTTCCCAGGCGGAAACGCGAATTGACGGGGATTCCGAATCAAAAGGCACATCGACGCGGGCGATGCTGGGAACCTACGAGTTCATGAGCCCGGAGCAAAAGGAAGGCCAGGAGGTCGATGAACGCAGCGATCTATACACCGTGGGCTTAATGGGCTTTCGGATGCTGACCGGGGAAAAAGTTCATGGATTTGAAATGCCCAGCGAACTGGTTCCGGGTATTTCCACAAAATGGGACCCCTGGGTGCGCAAGGGATTTAATCCAAAAGTGGAACGGCGTTTTCAAAGCGCGCTGGAGATGCGGCAAGCGCTGCCGGAGGGTATTTCAGAAAATCAACAAAAGACCCAAATCCAGCCTGATGCTCCAATCCGTGTCGGAAAGAGAAGAAGAGCGAGAACGGCTGAGAAAATCACAGCAGAGAGTATTAAACTTGAAGATCCGCTGGTAAAACCGCCTCAGATCTCGTCTGTGGCCAAGGAATCGGCCGAACGGGTTGGAGGAATGAAGAAAAAGAGGAAGAGTGTTTACGCCCTGGCAGGCTTGGCGACGGTTCTT
The DNA here is from genome assembly GCA_965226205.1 of Opitutales bacterium. Taxonomy (GTDB): domain Bacteria; phylum Verrucomicrobiota; class Verrucomicrobiia; order Opitutales; family UBA2987; genus JAJFLU01. Next base: position 33,909 of record CBDDCJ010000015.1, read on the forward strand.
GTCCTTGGATTTGTCGTGGTTTATTTCAATAAAAAGCCTGAGGTCGGCGAAACCACTGAAAAGCGGACGGTTCAAACCCATTTTGAGGAATCCCCTGAACCGGAGGAGAAGCAGACGATTCAGACCCAACCTGAGGTAACCCCGGTAGCGGAAGAGAAGCCGATTGAAAAGGAACCGGTTGAGGATTCGCCTGTTGTGGCCGTCTACGGCAACCTGTTGGTGCAGACGGAACCCGGAGCGGAAGTGGTGTTGATTGACGGTGAAGGCAAAGAAACGCCTTTGAGGACGACCGATGCCGAGGGGATTCTGGAGTTGGAGGGCCGGGTTCCTGTTGGCCTCTATCGGGTGGAGGCGCGCAAGAGCGACTACCTCACGGGAAGTCTGCAAGCAGTGGAAATCGTGGAAGGCGATTTAAGTGTCCAGCAGATGCAGTTAATGCCTCTGTCCGGAAGTCTTGTAGTGCTGTCGGAGCCAACGGGGGCGGCCGTAACGATAAATGAACAACTGGTGGGAAAAACACCCTATGTGGCCGCGGGGCAGGAGGCCTTGCGTGACTACGAATTGACTGTCAGTTTAAAGGGTTATCCTACTGCGAAGGATTCCTATACCCTGAGGCCGAACGAAAAGAAACGAATTAACATTGCCCTGAAGAAAGTTTTGGGTCCGGCTGAGGGAGAGGAATGGACGATTCCGGAACTTGGGCTGGAAATGGCATGGATCAGGCCGGGAAGCTTTACAATGGGAAGTCCGAGAAGTGAGAGGAGTCGGTATCCAAGTGAGAAGCAGCATGAAGTGAGTCTGACCAAGGGGTACTGGCTGGGGAAGTATGAGGTGACTCAAGGGGAGTGGAAGACATTGATGGGAAACAACCCTAGTGGCTTTAAGAATGTGGGAACTCGGGCACCTGTTGAGGAAGTTAATTGGGGAGACGCGATGGAATTTTGCCGCAGGCTGACAGAGCGGGAGCGCAGCGCGCTTACCTCGCGGATATGAATACAGCCTGCCGACAGAGGCGCAGTGGGAGTATGCCTGCCGTGCAGGGACCACAGAACCATACCTAACCGGCTCCGGGAAGAGCGACCTAAGCCTTGCCGGTTGGTGGGACGGTAACAGTGGGGATAGTACACATCCTGTAGGGCAGAAGCAGGCAAATCAGTGGGGATTATATGATATGATAGGAAACGTATGGGAATGGTGCAATGATTGGTATGGGAAGTATCCTACGGACAGGGCAACGGACCCATCTGGACCATCAAGCGGCTCTGACCGAATGCTTCGCGGAGGCAGCTGGTGGAACAATTACGGCCCGGGGTACAACCGTTCGGCCTACCGCAACTCCGACAATCCAGACGTTATCTCCGACGACATCGGCTTTCGCCTGGCTCTAAGGGCGATTCCTTAGCAAGGGGAGCTAGCGGGCGTTGGCTGCGCAGGAATCGAAACTTTCAGGACAAATTTTTCAGAAACTGGAGAGTGATTTTCCGGGAGGCGGGGAGGGTTATGGCATCTCCTTCTTGCAGGGTGACGGGGCGGTTGGCGGGGACGGGTTTATGGTTGACCAGGGTTGGGTTGGAAAGGGATTTATTTTCCAGGGTGGCCGTGTTTTCGTCAGTCTGCCAACGGATGGTGGCCTGCCTTGGCTGTAACCGCCTGGAAGGGTCATCGAACAACACCAGGTTGGGGTCATCGCTTTTTGCCAACGCCTTTCTGCCCAAGGTAATGATGGAAATCTTGGGAATGCCAAAAATTTCGCCCGATCTGTCTCCTTCAATAACCTTTAAATAGCCTTCAAATTCACTGGCCGCGCCAGCGCCGGTTTCACTTTTGGATAGGGCCGAGGTGGCTCGTTTAGCCATTCGCCCGAACAGACCGGGGCCTTCCGCCTCTTTCAGGTCGTTGCGCGCTTTCTGGATCTGCTCTTTGAGTTGCGGATCATCGTCATCATCGATGCTCTTTTCCAGTTTTTTAACTTTTGCCAGTTGCTTGCCCGCGGCAGGAATTTTTTTCCGGGATAAAAGAAGTCGAAAATCCGCCAGAAGGTCCTGGATGGACCGTCGGATTTTCGCTCGTTCACCGGCCTTGTCGAGTCGTTCGCGTATTTCCGCCAACTTCAATTTGGCATCGTTCGTGCCAATCCTGAGGCCCATTTCATCCGCTTCCACGAGCAGTTCCTGAGCCGAAGAAAAATCCGCATCCGCCGCCCCGCCGCCGCCCGCGATAATGGCATCGAGTTCTTCGAGCAATTCCTGGAATCGGCTTTTGCTGGCGTATAGGTTTTTGGCCTCCTCCAGTTTCCGGCGGCAATCCTCCATGTTAATGTTAAGGCCCAATCGAGAGGCATCTGCCATCGAAGCCAGAAGCCTCTCCAACTCCCCGGCCTGTTTTTCCGCCTCATCCAGTCGCTCTTCCTGAAGCGCACTCTCAAAACTTTCAGTTAAAAGCGCAGCGCTTTGGCGTAACTCCGCCTCTTCGCGCCCCCTCTTTATCTCCGCCCTAAGTTCTTCCAAACGACGGCCTTCGGCCTCGGCCTCAATATTTTCCCCTCCCGAAATAACCGCGCCCGCTTCTACTATTATGCCTTCGGCGTCACTGAATCGTTCCTCTGCAATGGCGGCCTCCGTTTTTGAAATCATTTCCTGGAAACGATGCTTCATTTCCTTGGCCGCGATGGCCGTGGCGAGATCCCTTTTCCAATTTTTCAGATCGGAGGGAGGGAGAATGCCTTTATATGCGCTTTCGTTAGCTTCAATTGAATTTAATATTTCTCCCGCACGATCAAAATTCTCTTCCTCGAGAGCTGATTTATAATCGGCTATGTTGGAATCCAGACGGTCGCGCAGTTCGATATCCGTCCGCTTTGCGGCGAGAGCTTCCACCGCTTGTTTTAGCTGCTCTTTGATATCACTGCGGGAAATCAACATGGCGATGTTGGCCGCCTCGTTTAATCGAATTTCAGCCTTTTCTACCCTGCCCTCCCGCATGGACTCATGGAAATCCCTCATCCGCTCGGCGAACTGTTTTATTTGTTCCCCCTCCTGCGGTGCCCGCGCATCGTCAATAGAGGCCTGCATCTCCTGCAAATTTGCCGCCGCCTCGTCATTACCGCCCGAAAACTCGCTCAACAGCTTGTCAGCCAGGTTTACTTTGACCTGCGCTTTGCTGAGTTGATTCTCCCCAATAAGCCCCGTCACTTGACCCAGCAAAGCCATTGCCTCCCTGATCTTATACCGTTTTTTTTCCTCCGGAAAAACCTCCCTGAGGGCATCGATTTTCCGCTGTAAAATAATCTTGGTGGTCTTTACGGGGATCTTTTCCCGCCGCCTTTCATACTCTTCAATCTTGCCAAGATAGGCAGCCTCAAGCGCCTCGAAGGACACTTCGCCGGGGACCCCTATTTCTTCACAAAATTCCTCGTTGGTCATCATTCAGGCATGCATGGCATAGAGGTAAAGGCGCGGAAGAAGCCGCTTGTGCGCCGGCGTCCAATCGAAATGCTTACCCTTCAAAACCAAATCCAAAAAAACCGGGCGGTCGCGTTATCTAATTTTATTGAGTGAGATGCCACTACAGCTGCACATTCAACTGGTCGCGAATCTTGAAGCCGCTGCCCCATTGCGTCTTTCCAGTGACCGTAATTACGAAATTACCCGATTGCTCAAAACTCGCCTCGATCATCTTCTGATCCCCGGATATAGTTAGAATAAGGTTTCCGGTTTGATCGCGCACCTCCCAGGTCTGGACAGAAAATGTTCCCATACCCTGATTATCCTTAATCTGCAGAGAGGTTTTCATGGTCATGTCTTCCGTCATCCTGGTTCCGGCCACTTCGGAAAGGCGAAAATCCCACCGCACCATGTTGCCGATCACTTTCTCCGCCAACCATACATTCGGATCGGCCGGATCGGGTTTGCGGACCAGGGAAACCTCCGTCTCACCGGTGAGGCGGTTGCCTTTCCCACCGATGTAGGTTGTGCTGATCTTGGGACCGAGTTTATTGTCCACCCACTCAAATTCGGGCGGAAACTCAATTTCCTCGCCAGAATCCGACATAAAAATTTTAGAATTATCCGGCCTGCTGGTAACATTAGTGGTTTGTGACCCCGCAGTAGGGCCACCCATTTCTGCTATTTTTTAGACTTCATCCAGCGCCATTCCGACATGGCCGGTGCTGCCATCTTGCAAACCGGCTCCAATCTTTTTAAGAATCCCTTCCAACTCCTTTTTTCTGGCCGCATTCGATTCATTTTTAATGGCGTCGATAAGTTCCGTAAGCTCTTTTAATTGCGCGTTATGGGTTCCACCATCGTTGAAAATATCATCGAGCAGAGATGCGGCGGCTTCGACATCGCCATTTTCGAGGTGAGAAACAACCTGATTGTAGAGATTTTTCAGGTAGGCTTTTTTGACCGGATCACTCTCCGCCTTGATCATTGCAACCAAGTCATCGAGAAGTTGCTGCTGGCCCATCTCCAATTCAGGTTTATCTCCTTCCGGTTTATCTGGTTCCGGCTTCTCTGAATCCGGGACTGTTTTGCCTTTTAGGGGAGCCAGTATTTCATCGGTTGCGGCCAGGTTGCCCTTATCCATGGCTTTGAGGGCGGCATCCAACTGTGCCTGGTATTTAGCCTTTTCTACCGGATCGGTAGTAGTTTCGACAAGGTATCTGAGGTATTCCAAAGCTTCAAATTGCCAAAAGCCGCCCTCATCCTTGAGGTTGTTATTCAAATCCTTGGCCAGCGCCGTGACGATGTCTTCATTATTAAAAATCAATAGTTCCAACTCTTCGGCTTTTTTCCGGTATTTTTGGCGAACTTTCTCAGCGCCTTCGGAACGCGGGAACATAAACTCTATTTTCTCGATCTTGGGCTTGTGGGCATCCATCAAATCCTTGGCCACATCCAGGTTATAGGAGGCGACGAGGAGATTTACCCTGGCGGCATTGTATAAACCCGAACCGATCCTTCTTTCCGCCTGTTCGATGTGCAGCACCGCCCTGTCGGTATGGGATTTCGAGATTATGCGCTGTTCCTCTTCAATATCCTTTTTCGTGAATCCGGTTAACAGAATCAACACGCCTCCCAACAAAATGGCAGTTGCTAAATGGCTATTTTTGCTTTTCATAATGAAACTCCCCGTAGCAAGCTACGGGGTATCTAAGAAAGAAATTCATGATCACCACAGCATCAATTGTTGCAACTGCTTCTTCGGTTTGCCCTGTTTTCTTACGTAGGCCTTCACACTGGCCCAATCCCCACGCTCCCCTACCGTTCCAACATAATACCCGTCACTCCAAAACTCCCCTCCCCACAGCTTCTCCTTCACCCAAGGTTCGCGCCGAAAGATCTCCCGCGCCGTTATGCTCTTATATTTCTGAACGATTCGCCCGGGTGCTTCTTTCGGATGCGCTCCACACAGCAAATGCACATGGTCTCCATCCATTCCCAGTGCTTCCATCTCTATTTCATAGCGCTCGGCTATCCCAACGCTTGTTTCTTTCAGCACCTCTTGCACCCGCCTTTCCAAGAGCATCTTCCGATACTTCACAGGGAACACCATATGGTAGTGGATCTGCCACACGCAATGGCTCGCGCGCCTCAAATGCTCCCGTTTCTCTTCGCTCATTCATCTCTGTTATAAAGTTACCGCTCCCCGTAGCAAGCTACGGGGTATCTGAAATTAAATGAAGTCCGCCTACCAAAATTATCAAAAAAGATGGAATGGGAAACCCATTTTCTGCTCCATCAGGATGGCGGCGGTCCTCCTCGATATGGATGCCTGCAAGGTATTTTTTGAACCCGTGCCGGATAACGCCCGGACCGAGGACCGGCAGCGCATCATCCATGACATTGTTCCCAATATCGCTTTCAAGGAAGAGGCGGACCGCGTAAATCTGGGCTTTTACCCGAATGTTCCCAATAAATTTATTCGCGGCCCGGAAGAATTTGGAATTTTCCAGGGTTTGGTATGGGAATTGATCGTGCCGATGAATCCGGCAAATCTACCCGATTCGCCATTCAAGAGTTTTCTCGGCAAGTCGGACATCCTGGACTTCCCCGGGGTGGGCAACGAGCAGGCCGGCAAAGCCACAAAAATCGATCTCGAGGCAATCCCCGGCGATGCTGGCTGGCAGAATCCCAATGCGCACGGCGAAGAGGCAACTGACGGTAAAAGTAAGGGAATACCATTCGAGTCGAAATACTTTTTTCTGCAAATCCTGAAAAGAGGCAAAACCTCTTCCATCGTTTCCACCTATGCCAAACGCCTGACCATCGACGGGTTTAACATTTTCCAGAATATCGACGGCTATCCGCCCGTTAACGGCCATCAGTTGATTACCGGCATCAATACCTGGTGGAAGCACATTGCCCCCGATTATTATACCAACCAGGAAGGGAAAAGCCCCCTGCCCTTAAACCTCTGTATCTGCTGGTGGGCCCGAATCATCAACGAGGCGCCCGTAAACACGGCCACGATCCTGGGAAACAAGGAAAATGTTTATAAGGCTCTGGGAAAAATCGCCAGTCCGGAGGTATCGACCAGTTTTTCCTTGAATTATTACAATTTCGACCGTGGGGAAGTTCGCAAAACCTTTGAACCCGACTCGAAGATCTACCAAATAATAAAAAGCGAAGACGCCTTTATCCGTCAGTTTCAAAGCGTTTTGAGTATAAAATCCTTTGAGCATATGGTGCAGGACAAGGAAACCGGCGGGACGAATTTTTTCTTCAGCGTCCTGAGTGATCAGATCGATGAGGCGCAATCCGAATCCGGTTCAAAACGATCCACTATTCTGGGCGTGATGGTGGAAGACGCCAACACCGACCTCAAAAGCCTTCTTAATTCCCACGATATATTTCCACCTCCAAAAATCAGGGATGCCCGCAAAGAGGACCTGAAGGAGCTTCGCCAACGCCTTGGGGCCGCGATTGCTCAAAAAACAGACAAAGAAATGGAGGAGATCAACCATGCTTTGCGGGAATTTCTGGACATAAACTTTCAAATGCTGCTGCCGATTCCGAGCGATCCCATGGATGTCGATAAAAGTCTTATTCGCAGCCAATACCGCCAATGGATCAATGGTCAGATCCATCGATTCCGGGAATGGGAAATTAACCCGGCGCCGCATGATCCCAATTGGACCCTTATCGGTGTTGACACCAGTGATGCCTGTAGAAATTACCTCAATGCCCTCAGCGCATCGATGGAACCGGCCCTGGAGGCCATGACGCTCTCCCTGCGCCGCCTCTGCGAATTCCGGAAAACCAGATTCAATCTTTCCAATATCGATTTGCGGCGCCACCTGGCCATCATTATGGCGAACGCTCTGGTCCACTCCTATTGCCGGGATGGAAGCAATATCGAATTTAACGAGGAGGAGGAAGATTACCTGGCTCTCGACGCAACTGACAAGCTGGGGCGCGATTGTTACTTTTACACGGTATTCATCAAACCGTTTCTGGAGGAGCAGCTTCCCGCCCTCAGCGGTCTCTCACTCAAGGCGGTGAACAGGCCCGATGATATCCCCGGGGAAGACGAACTGGTGGCATTGTGCAATCAATACGAAATGGCGCCCGATTCTTCAGGCGAAAACGGAAAGGAAGGCATTTAAGATGGCAATCATAGAAGTTTTTCATAATTCCGGACACCAGTATTTCTCCCTTCCCCTCAATGAACTCATCCTGAATAAAGAGGAGGAATGGTTGTCTGATTTCGTAAACAGAAATTATGGCCCCTGGGACACATGGGACCCCGTTTACCCCTATATCCGCTATCAATACGGCTTTGATGAGGATGACGTCCCCATCATAAGAATTGCGGTCGAGTCCAACCTCGGTTACCCCTCCCGCGGCCTCCTTTATGAAATTGATGAGCACCAGCAAAAACCCGATAATTTTGACCCCGAGCCTCTCAATCCCTACGCCTTCCGCGATGAAGCCCAAATCGTCGAGGATTGCGGGCGGGAACGATTGATTCCCCTGCTCTTTCTGCCCACCAAAGACAATCGACAAATCTCTCTTATGCTAAGTGACAGTGAAAGCCGCTTGAGCATCCACTGGGCGCTGCCGGACGGCAGGGACCCGATCAATGTCGATCTGATCGTGGACCTGGGGAACACCCGCACGGTGGCGCTTCTGCTGGAATCTCAGGGGCAGGAGGGAATCCCCTTTGGAAAACGTGTTAAAGTATTGCGCTTTCTCCCACGCGGGACCCCTTACGAACTTCGCAGTTTTGCCTCCGAATATGGCGTATCGGAAGATGATTGTTCCATTATCGATTCATGGATGATTTTGCACCGGCCCCTCTTCGCGGGGCTGGAACCGCCGTTGAGCGAGGACTCGCTGGTCGATTCGTGGGGCATGGAAACGGTCAAAGTGCCCGGCATGGAAAATAAGGAAATCACCATTTTCAAAAACAAACGCTACCTTCCCCAAACTTTCGTCGAAATATCGCCCGCCCAGATCGGGGGAGGCCGCTCCCGAAACGGCAGCGCGAAAATTTTCTCCCAAGTAACCCTGGATGAAGATGTTCGATTTTACCTCAGTTCTCCCAAACGCTATGTCTGGGATGACGACCCGGTGGGTCATTCGGGCGGCAATTACTGGTCTCAGATACCCAATGATACGGATCCCAAAATGCCGGGATTTTTTGACCGGCTTTCTGGATTGATTCGCGTTTATATGGACCCGAGTGGAATGGACTGGGATATAGACGCGCCCCCCAGCGAGGAGGATTTTACAAAGCCTTTCCAGGAAGCGCCCTCCAACTATCCCCGCCGAGATGCGATATGCTGGTATGCCCTTTCGATCATCGAATGCGCCTATAAACAGATAAACTCTTCCGCCTACTTAAATGCCACCGGCAGGAAAAGGCTCCCTCGCCGCCTCTGCAATATTCGCGTAACCTACCCCTCCGGGTGGACTTTTGAAGAGCGCTCGGAGTATTTCAGGCAATGGCAGAGAGCCATCAACATATTTACCCTCACCCATTTGCAGAACCACCAGCCGGTTTGCATACACGACCACCGCCAAGGGGGCGACCGGCCCCTCCTTGTTGATAAACCTTTGGATGAGGCCGTCTGCTCTCAACTGCCTATTCTTTATTCGGATATCAGCAGCATGATGGGCGATGGCGAATCCTGGCTCGATGTTTACGGAAAAGAAGACCGGATTATCGTTATGAATGTTGACGTTGGCGGGGGAACCACCGACATCGCGATTATCGAATACCAGCAAAAACGAGGCTCCAGAAGCACCACGGTCAGCCTCCAGCCGACCCTCCTTTTCAGGGACGGCAACACCATCGCCGGGGATACCCTGGTCAAGACCATTATCGAACGCATTCTCATACCGTCCTGGATCAAGGCCTCCTATGAGAATGAGTTAAACAAAATGCCTGAAGCAAGGGATTGGATGGTCCGGTTTTTCATGTCTCCCGGAAATCAGGAATTTCTCGACGTTGACCCAAGGGCCCAGGAAAAGTTAAAAAGGATCATTCGCCTCATATTTATACCGTTGGTAAATGAATGGCTGGGGCGTTTAACCCGCACCGAAGGCAAGTCCGGCGCAGGGTGGGAATCCCTTTCCGTGAGTGATTTCGTGGATGCCGAGACCCTCGATAATGACCTCAACCGCCTCATGCGGAAGATTTTTGAGAGGAAGATTCCCAATGCCGGGCTATTGCGGGGCGATCCTTTCAAGCATGATGCCGAGCTGACCTGCACCCGCGAAAAGCTCGAGTCGTGCATCGACGACGTTTTTGGGAAACTGTTCACATCCCTCGGCCGGCAGATTGTGCGATTTAATTGCGACCTGGTCATCATTTCCGGAAAACCTTCGGAACTTCCGCGTCTGCGACAACTTTTAACCAGGGCGATTCCCCTCCTGCCCCAGCGGATCGTGCGGGTGAAGAATTTTCCCGCCGGGGACTGGTATCCATTCAGTTCCATTGAAGAAGGGAAAATCATGGATGCCAAAACATGCACCGTGGTGGGCGCCGCTCTCTATCAGGATATCTGCAATGGCAATCTTGAAGGATTTACCATTCTCGACGAGGCCATGCGGGCCCCCTCGCGTGATTATCATTGAGGGGTCATCTCCCGCGCAGGACTGCCGGAAGATTTCTACAATCGGGAAAACCTGCTATTCAGGCCAGCCGAATATCCCCGTGGGGACCGCGGCTCCGCCGATGAACTAACGCTCGAAAAAACATTTACAATGCCCATCAACTGCCGGATTGGAAGGCAGAGGGACCGGGTCAGAGGGATTGCCCCGGAGCCGGTTTACCGGTTGCAATGGAGAAATCCCGGCCCCAATCAGCAAAGCGAAACATACGCCACGGTGACCCTGCGTTGGGTATCCCGAAAAGGAGAAGGCGAAAAGCTCGAACTGGTAAAAGCAGCCCCGGCGGATGGGTTCCAGCCTGTAATGACTGAAGAAGTGGAACTGAAACTCAATACTATGATGGAGCACAGTTTTTGGTTGGACGACCCCAAATTGAATATCCGGCAAGCGCTCGGCAGCGTCTGAAAACTTGGCCGGAAAACATTATTTTATGACACAGTCCGATAATGAGATACCTGAGGGGACTTCTAATTTGATGGACCCCTCCATTCCAGTAACCCGCGCGCTCAACCGGCCCTATTTTCTGCTCCGCGCCCCCGATCGCATCAACAATTACTGGACGAAAAATATATATCGCATCATTACCGCCGTGCAGGAGCCGCTCTCACGCTTCCTGGCGAGCGGGGAACTCATCGAAAAAGGGAGGGACCGATCCATACGCTATGAGCTTTCTGCTTACACCTGGGAAAACCTCCGCCCCATGGAACACCTTCCGCTGACCGAGATTAAAGCATTCGAAGAGGCGGTCCGGCATTTTTACCAAAAGGCGCATGCCGAAACGCCCAAAATTACCGATCACGAAAAGGAGTTGAGGAAAAACTTCAAACTGCCCGATCCCGACCGCGAACCTGACGCCTACTGGCTCTACGGTCCGGTCTATGCCCCAAAACTGCTTATCCTCTGGGGTTGCGAAAAATTTGAGTTCAGCTCGATCCCATTAGCCCACGATGACGCCCTTTCCATACCCGCCACGGCAACTGTGGCGGAAAAATTGCGGGAGCGGCTAACACCTTGGTCGGCCATGCAAAGGGACACTTTCGAAAGGCTCATGGCGATGGAAGAACCACTCGCCAATTTCCTCGTGCGCCCAAATTTCGATGACGAGGGCGCCATCGAATCCGTCGAAAACAAGTTCGAAAAAATCAGCATTGACCGCCTCCGCAAGATGTCCCGGCCCTTTCCCAACCAGGTTAAGGCGTTCCAAATAGCAGCGGAAAAATTTTACAACAAAGCCCATCCCAATAATAAAGAACTGGACCCGGTCGAGAAGGAATATCGCATTCGATTCCTGTTGCCGGACCCGGATGAACAGCCCGATTCTTACCTGACTTTCGGCCCGCGATTGAAGCCCCGGCTCCTCATTGTCGTGCAGGATTCAGATAGAGAGGAAAAATGCCTCCATTTGACCGATGACACCCAATTGAATATCCCGCCCTCGCCGGAAAAGAAGGTCGTCGGCGCGACGCCCGAAAATACCGTCAGCCGGAAACTTGAAAAACGAAGAATACCGGTGGTCAAGATCGGCCTTATAGGCGGAATCGCGGCCGCCCTGCTGATCTCCCTCGGTCTCTATGCCTTCAACGTATTCAGCGATAAAACACCTCCCGAACTCCTGGCCGAAAACCCGGTAACCTCCGTAAATGATCCAACTGTTGTCATGGTTCACTTCAATGAGCGGATTGCTCGAAAGTCGATTCAAGGGCCGGACAGTTTTTTGATAAAAGGTGGACTGGTTGCGGTTAAAGAAGCGATCTTGAATCCAGATGATCAAAGCCAAGTGATCCTGACAACTTCAGCGTTAAAAGAAGAGGACAAATATGTGCTCAATATTTCAGGCGTGACCGATCGGGCAGGCAATCCAATCGCGGAGAATACTTCCACCCCTTTTCGGTTTCAGGATACTCTTCCTCCCGAGGTCAGCGGGATCTCGGCCACGGGAGGAAACAACAGACAAGTGGTCATCTTTTTTAATGAGTCTCTGAACCGGCAAAGCGCCAATATGGAATCCAATTACAAGGTTTCCGGCAACTACCCGCTAAAGGCCAGTTTTCTCGTGGAAGACAATAGCGTTGTTCTCGAAATGCCATCCGATTTTGAAGATGGAAGTGAGTATTTTCTGGAAATTGACAACCTCAGCGATACGGCCGAACCACCCAACGAAATGGCGCCCTACGCGGAGCAATTTCGATACATCGACAGTCTTGCCCCTGAAATCAGGATCATCATTGCGAATGAAAAACAAACTATGGTCCGAGTTCAGTTCAATGAACCCGTGGCCATCCTTGCGGATCCGCCTACCGGCTCCTTCCGCATCGCGGGCATTGCGGTTTACGAGGCTGAACTGCTAGGGAACGGGCAGACCCTATTGCTGCGTACCCAGCCCATGAAAAAGGGGATCGGTTACTCCCTTGAAGCCATGCGCATCGAGGATAAATCCTCTCCGGCCAATCGAATCTCTCAGGAAGCCCCGGTTTCAAAGGAGTTTTTCTACACCGGACTGATAGACCTGGATCCCCCAAATATTGAACGCGTTATCACCCGGACGGAAGGGCAAATCACCCTCGTTTTTAATGAAGAACTAGGAAACACCGCCAAAGATGTTTCCCTCTACAAATTGCAAAGCCTTAAAGAAAATCGCGGCATTCAGGTTTCTAAAGCCGAACTGCGGCTCGACAGCCTTGACGAATGGCGCGAAGTCATCCTCACCATAGGAGAAAACCTCGAAGAAACACACTCCTACCGGGTCTGTGTAAAGTCTATCGAAGATTCAATAGGAAATACTGCCGACCGATACTTTGATTTTGAGAAAACGGGCGTTTCTTTCGGCGGCATCCAACTCGGGATCGCCTACCTTCGCCGCTCCGGGGACGGACGCAGCCTCTACGTTACCTTTACCTACGATGTGGAAAGCGCCAATGCCCAACGGATTGATAACTACGACCTGACAGATGATGTGGCAGTGACCAAAGCAACCCTTCAGGAAACTGATCGAAGTATCGTTGTCCTCAGCCTGGGCAAAGCGCTCGACCCCGGAAAATCCTATCAGTTGCGGACCAATAATCTACTCATCCTCGATGGGGCCGAATTAGGGCCACAGTACCCAAGCGCGACAATACCTTCCCTTCCTTAGCCTTAATTAGCCAGTCTTGAAAAAGCGGGTTTACGACCCAATTCAGCTCAATGGGGGGGACAAGCTCTAATTGCTGATTTATGGTAGACGAATTATTCACCGAGGAATCGTCCACAGTGCGACATCGCGTCCTGCATTTACAGTGTGAATTTAAGTGAAATACTGGACAGTGGAATAAGGTGGTTGTTGTGCGGACGCGTTGATCAGTCTAATTGGGGGGGACAGGCAGGTTCCTTAGGTCTTAGGTTTTCCGCGAATTTTTCTTTTGAAAAAAATCCCTTTTAGGGATTGCTTAGAGTTTATGACATCTGAGGAACTGATCGCTCAACTTGAATTGGAACCTTTGCCGCTGGAGGGTGGCTTTTTTCGGCAGTCTTATGTTTGCCCGGAAAAAATTCCGGCCAGCGCCCTGCCGGGTCGGTATGAGAAGGACATGCCCTTCGGCACTGCCATTTACGCCGTGTTGACCGATGTTGATTTCTCGGCCATGCATATCCTGGATACCGATGAGGTTTACCATTTTTACGGGGGAGACCCGTTGGAAATGCTCCTGCTCCACCCGGACGGCTCAGGGGAAATCTTTCTGCTCGGCAATGACATCCAGGCCGGCATGAGGCCGCAAAAAGTCGTCCCCAAAGACGTATGGCAGGGTTCTTTTCCCGTGCGCAACGGAGTCCACGGTTATTCCTTTATCGGAACCACCATGGCGCCCTCGTTTGAATGGGACCATTTTAAGCTGAGTGGAAAAGAGGAACTCATTAAAGTATTTCCCCAATTCCGGGAAGCTATTGAGGCTCGTGTGCGCTGATAATTTAGCCGGACTATTGCGGGTCGAAAAATTACATTACCCGTCTATGCGAAGCACGCCTTCCTGATCGAAACGCTCGATGTATTGTCTGGCTAATGTCTCAATTTTTTTCTCATCCTCACCACCTATATGCAGGATAACAAGAATTTTAGTGCCTTCCCGCAGGCCCCTATAATCTCCCATTGCGTCGATAACCGTAAAAGATTCGAAAAGGGGCTTACGGAAGTCTCCAGGAAAGAATCCCAATCTGCTTTTGATATCGTTTTTACGGAATCGTTTTCGATACGCGAAAGACCGAAAAAAAGACGTGTTTCGCTAATGTTAAGGAAAACGGGATCGGAATTATTTCGGTCGTACCTAACGATTTTTCTCTCGGCGGCAACGGATATGGCTGGGACCGGCGACGGTTGTGCATAATCGTTGCCGGTCACATTGACCCGCGACCCGTAAAGGACAACAACTGCGCCGGTAATTGCAAAAACCATCTTGGGGCTGAAACATAATTTCCAAATATTCACACTATATTTTTTCATATCCATTAATTTCATACTAACGCACCTCTACTTACTTAATTAATAAGGGTCTGGTTATTTGGTCTTGATGCCGATTCTTCAATTTCCTGGATCATCTTTCTTTTTCTTCAAAAAGCCTTTCAGCCCTCCGAGGGCTTCTTTGGTTTTTTTTCCCACTTCACTGGCTGCTTCAGCCCCGTCTTCCACCACTGCGCCACCGGCTTTGGGGACCGCCAGAAGCGTGTTGCGGAGGACGGCTTTCATGATTTCCCCCGCCATCTCGCCGGCCGTGAACCCTTCTTTTGAATTGGACCCCAGGCCCGAAAGGTGAATATCGGGCAGTGGCACAGTAATTCCGCTACCTAATATACCAACCGTGATTTTTCCGTTTTCGAGGGACAACTCTTTAATTTCAAACCTTATTTCGCTCTCATCCCCTGTCTCTTCTCCCATCGCCGTCTCTTCGATATTTTTAAGCAATTGCTTGAGGTTGTCGTTGAGCAGCTTTTTTTCGTAAACGACATGCGGTTCGCCGATATAGATTTTTTCAATAACGATTTTGTCGGACAGGAGGGAGGCCACATCCAGATTTACTTCAACTTTATTCGCTGAAAAGGCTTTCTCCGATTTGAACCCTTCAGGGTTTCCTATAAAAAGACCTTTGAGCGCACCAGTGCCGTTAAGCGGAGAGATATTAGCGCCTTCCAGACGGACTTCCGTTTTGGTAATTTCAAGACCGAATTTTTCTACACCGGTTTTTACCCCTTTGTTAATGAGAGTGGATAGAGTAAAATAAGCGGCTGCGAGGAGAATAATCACAGGCACTCCAACGGTTATTAATATCTTTTTTTTCATTGTTATTTTAACATAGTTTAATTTAGAAGGTTTTCTTTACCAGCATTGCATCGAATCCTGAAAGAGTCGTTTAAGGTCTTCCGAGTCGGCGGATCTTGGGGAAAGCTTTGTCACGCGGTGTTGGGGTAATGTGCCGACCACTAAATCGTCAATGTCCTCAAGCCCGAATCCCACCGCTTGCAGACCGTTGGGCATTCCCGTTTTTTTCATTAGATCGACGATGGCGCCAGCCAGTAAATCCCCTGCTTCCCCCGACCGGGCATTTGCAATATCCACACCCATAAGGGCTGCCGCGCGCAGGTGCAGCTCGGGATTGACCGGCGCCGTGAACCGAAATACGGCGGGGGAATGCAAAATAACCGACATGCCGTGGGGAATGATTGATTTATGGCCGGGATAACCCGGCGGAAAATAATCCCACGCCATTCCCGATACCGGGTAGGACATGCCGTGGGGCAGGTGCACCCCGGAATTGCCGAAACCGATGCCAGCATAGGTGGCGGCCAGCAGCATTTGCCCACGAGCCTCATCGTCTTCTGGATGCTCGACCGCCCGCACGATATGTTGGGAAACCATTACAATAGCTTTTGAGGCCCAAATATCGCTTATCGGGTTGGCCCCTTGATAGGCGGGCCGAAGGGCGGGTTTTTCCGGCGCCTGGCGGTCGCCGTAGGGCAAAGCGGTCAAAGACTCCAAGGCGTGGGAAAGCACGTCGAGGCCCGTGCAGGCAGCCACCATGGGCGGCATGTTGCGAGTGTTTTCAGGGTCGATGATTCCCATATTTGGGCGCAGGGCACGATGGGCGATGCCGGTTTTGGCTTTCAATTCCTTAAAATCGAAAATGGCCACGCCGGTCGTTTCACTGCCGGTGCCCGCCGTGGTGGGAATGGCGATGAGCGGTTTTAACGCTCCCGGAACGGGCACGCCCCGGCCAATGGGTGGATTTACATAATCCAGGAAATCCGCCGGATAAGTGGCATATAAATTGGCCGCCTTGGCCGTATCCATGGTCGAGCCGCCACCCACTGGGACAAAACCATCAAACCCCCCATCCACGGCGAAATCCGCCGCCTCCTTAAAAGAAACATCCGTCGGCTCGACACATACCCGGTCATAGAGAACGGCATCGATGCCCTCCTCCCTCAGGGACGCCAAGGCAACCGCGACTGTGGAACTGGCGGCAAGCCCGGCATCGGTTAAAACCATTACCCGTTTGGCCCCCAGCCGGTCCATCTCGAAACCCACCTCGCGGGTGGCCCCCGGACCATACTTGATGCTGGTAGCCTCTACCGTAAACAAAGTTTCCAAACCCATGTCCAATTTCAGCAAAAACGATACGATTTCACAAATATAATTTTCCTTCCCCGAAATATGCTGCAAAATTCCTGTGTTTTCTGCTATATGAAGCAAGTTGCCGGTAAATTTTCACTGATTAAAACTTTGTGTAATGAAAGCCACTATAAAAGACCCAGTCGATTTAGCCGAAGAATCGTTCTTCGATAGCCAGCGTCTTGAAACAGTGTATTTTAAGAAATATCGAACTGCTTATTACTTTTCCAAAAAAGACGGATTACTCAATCCATACCGAAATTACCTGACTTTGATCAATTATTTGGATGAAATCAACCAATACAACAAAAGACATTCTTCCTCTTTCATAAAAAGAATTAAGGCGCAATCTAATGACTGGAAAGCCTGTGAAGCGGTAATATCAGAGGTAATCGTATATAATAACTCAGTAGTGTCCGGTTAAAAGTAGTTGAAGGTCAACTGGTTAGAGTGATCGCTGCTCGCACTGCTGTGATCCGGTTTTGTAAGTAGTTCATAGAGAGGGACTTTTTCAAAAACGCTCAAGCTCAATACCTGTGATATTCGGTGAAGACTCAATTCCAATTGTCACTGTTTTTTTAGGATCGCCATCAACACGTAAGCACTGATGGCAATCCATACTTGCGTCTTTACTGCGTTGGGCGAAGTGCCAAAGAATTTTTTGATCCGTAAGTGCTGCTTAATCCACTTGAAAAACAATTCGATTTTCCAACGCCCTTTATACATCTGGCAGATAATCAAGGCTGGAAGGGTAAAATTATTGGTCAAATAGATGAAATGCCTACCGTTATCTGCATCGTAAAAGCGTATACGCCTGAGCTTCTGGGGATAATCTTTGGAGGCATAGAATCCTCTAAAGTGAATTACTTGGTCACTGCAAACACCACTGCCGTGGACTACTTTGAGGGAACGCAAACGTATATAATTCAAATGGCTTTTGGCGCGGATGACAAAGTAGGCCATCGCTTCGCTAAAGAGGAACAAGCGGGCAAAATCGACATAGCCGCGATCAAGCACATAATAGGCTCCAGGCTCAAGAACAAGGGCATCAAGCATGTTTACGTCGTGAACTTTTCCCGGAGTGATCTCGATAAAGGTCGGAATCGAACCGCGCAAATCGATCTGCGTGTGCAGCTTTACCGCCGCTTTGGTTGTACGAAAATGGGCCCATGGAAAGAGGCTCAAACACAAGTCAATGGTCGTGGCGTCTAAAGCATAAACGGTCTCTTCGAGTTCAAAGTCCAACGCTTCATCGGCATAGAGCCTGCGAGCCTTTTTAATGAGCACGTATGCCAAGTCCGCATAGATGCGCCAGTTGCGTTGTTCATTGGCATCGGCCAAAGTACTCTTGGCGATATTACTGCGAATGCCCATAGAAAAGAGTTTGTCACTATGGGCACACAAACAGGTAACGATATCGTTGAGACTTTCACGTCGAGTCAATTGAGCGAAGGCCATGCACAAGAATTGATCCCGGCAGGAAAAGGAACGGACACGCTTGTCCCCACTATAGCGTTTGACGCATCGTTGAAACTGTTCACGATGCAAAAGGTCAAAAATTTGGGAGAAAACCATACGTTGTTGATTCATGATCAACAAGATACAGAATTTATACCCCAAAATATAGTGAAATTGTTGGAAGTTCAAATGCGTCACACTAAAAATAACTCACAAGTTTATAAAAATTAACGATTTACAAAGTTTTAAATTCAGGTTAACCGGACAACTGTGATAATAACTATATTCGATTGATTAATGAAGAACTGGTAAAATCGGTAATCATAAAAAAAGACGAATGTGACGTAATCGTAGAACGGATGGATGGATCCAGATATTTTCTTGAGGTTTTTTGTATTATGCCCGACTTTCCCCCTTCTGAAGATATAAAAGTTATTAGTGTGAAAACGCATACACAAACAGCCTTTTCATCAGTCAGGCAGAAACTGCTAAATAGAGGCTGTCCCAAAGTTATAACCATTTGTTTTAAAGTAAGTTAACTTGTTTATAAAGCTGTCATAAAGACCGTTTTTAGGGGATTTTGGGCAATTTCGATGTCTATAACACCGTCAGCCTTTCTCTTGTTTTGCATATTCAAATACAATTCTACCATAGACCTCTGTCTGACGCGATTATATTTATAACGAATAGAGGCCTTATACAGCGTTTTTGACGGAATTGAATGACTTACGTTCCCTTACAGTTCGGAGTCGAATATCTCAATTCGCAAAATTCGGGTTTTTGGGACAGCCTCTAAATAAGATTCAAAAGCAGGGACAATTTTCAAAAAAAAGAGAGAATTTCGCCGTAATTGAAATGAATTATCCAATCATAGCTCAAGATTTTACGGTTCTCTCGTCATTATCAAGCGGATATAAAGTACGCCTTGATCCTGAAACAAAGGAAATTATTGGGGAAGGGTATGACTGGAGTCATTCAATCTTTGATCAACCTGAAACGAGATTTTTAAAAGGTATCATCTGGTTTCATCTTGGGGCCTATCAATATAGAAAAATGATTTTGAATCCAAACTTCAAGATCGCTAATGGTTAGCCATCGCATGGCAACTTTCATTAATATAGCATTCATTGGCCAATAAAAACTACGCGGGCAACATCAGCAGGTTTAAATGTCAAGAGTAGCGAGAGAAAAGAACCGCGAAGAACGGATCGACATGGTCATAGTTGTCGATGCATATAATGCCGTTGAGCGCGCGATGGGGTGGTACTATTACTTGGAAGACAAGCTAAGTTTTCCATTTATCGCCAAATGTAACAAACGGCGGGCCATCTCTCCATTGCATCCTGGTGAGATGGTTACTGTTGTCGGAATGGGAGGTGAAGACGAATCTGAGAGGGAGATGTTTGTGACCATCGGATGGAACGACAACACTCTGGCGGCACCCCTTAGTTGTCAGCTATTGACGCCGATAACAGGACAATGGAAGCTGTGTTAGACTGGCATTACTGGCTAGCACGGGGTTACGAAATGTAGCAATGCGTTGAAAAATGCGGTAATTTACCGAACAATTAATTCGCCGACACGGGAGGTGTTTTGTTGGAGCCAGGTTTGGGTGGGCTTCCAAGGGGTTGCGGGTTGCTGCGCCTCTGCCAGCGCCGGTTCCAGGGTGTTGTTGTTTTGGAAGGTTTGCAGGGCGTAGCGGCGGCTGCCTTGGATGAGGTCGAGGATTTCTTCGATATCTTCCTCAGTATGCAGGCCGGGAACAAGGGTGGTGCGAAATTCGTGGTCGAGCCCGGAATTGCGGATGAGGTCGATGCTTCGGCGGATTTTTTTGATTGAGACCTGGCGGCCGGTGGCTTGATGGTATTTTTGCAGGGGCGCTTTTACGTCCATGGCGATGTAGTCGATTAAACCGGCCCCGATCATCGACTCGATGATTTCCGGGTGGCCGCCGTTGGTATCGAGTTTAACCTGAAAATCGAGGCCGCGCAGTTTTCCCAAAAAATCCGGCAAATCGGATTGAAATGTCGGCTCACCTCCTGTCACAACCACGCCTTCGATCTGGCCCAGGCGCGTTTCAAGAAACTGCAGGACTTCCTCCTCAGGAATGGGCGGTCCGAATTCCTCCGGCAGCACGAGTGAGCGGTTGTGACACCAGGGACATCGCCAGGGGCATCCCTGGGTGAATATCACAGCCGAGATTTTTCCGGGAAAATCGATGAGGGAAAATTTCTGCCAACCGCCGATTTTCATGTGGGAACCAAGTGTTTGCGCCGGGATTCCGGTTTAAGTTTCGAGCGCATGGGAAATTCGGCTTTTTTGCCTTCGTTCCATTGCTGGACCGGCCGCAGGTAGCCGACAACGCGTGAGTACACTTCGCAATCACGCTGGCAATGCGGGCATTTCTTTTGCTCCCCGTTTAGATAGCCATGCTCCGGGCAAACCGAGAATGTCGGAGTGAGCGTGAAATAGGGCAGCCGGTAGTTTTCCGCGATGTGCCGGACCAGCTTCTTGACGCTACCTATGTCTGCGATGCGCTCCCCTAAAAACAGATGCAGGACAGTTCCGCCGGTGTATTGAGATTGTAGATCGTCCTGAAGATCCATCATCTCGAACAGGTCGTCCGTGTAATTGACCGGAAGGTGGGTCGAGTTGGTATAAAACGGCTTGGCTCCGAGATGATAGTCTTCCTCGTTGGCAACCATGATTTCGGGAAAGCGGGCCTTGTCTTTATTGGCCAGCCGGTAGGCCATTCCCTCTGCCGGAGTGGCCTCGAGGTTGTAATTGTTACCGGTTTCTTCCTGATAAGAAACGAGTTTCTCGCGCATGAATTGCAGCGTTTCGAGGGCAAAACGTCCTCCTTCACCGCTGCCCAGATCACAACCCAGGAGGTTGACGCAGGCTTCGTTCATGCCCACCAGCCCGATGGTGGAAAAATGGTTTTCCCAATACTTACCGAGATGTTCCTTGATGCGGCGAAGATAAAATGAAGTGTAAGGAAAGAGATTATTGCCGGTTAGCCTTTCGAGCAGCTTGCGCTTGATTTCGAGGCTTTCCCGGGCCAAACCCATGAGGTTTTCCAAACGGGCAAAATAGTCCTCACGGTCATTGGCCAAAAAAACCGAGACGGGGCATGTTGACGGTCACCACGCCGATGCTGCCCGTGAGTGGATGAGCGCCGAAGAGCCCGCCTCCCCTTTTTCTCAGTTGGGTGTTGTCGATGCGCAAACGGCAGCACATCGACCGGGAATCCTCCGGGTCCATATCGGAATTGATGAAATTCGAGAAATAGGGCACGCCGTATTTACCGGTCATCTCCCAGAGGCCCTCCAGAACCGGATTTTCCCAATCGAAATCCTTGGTCAGGTTGATGGTCGGGATGGGGAAAGTCATCGTTCGGCCGCCCGCATCCCCTTCTGCCATAACATCAAAAAAAGCGCGGTTGAAGAGGTCCATTTCCTTTTGAAACTCCGCGTATTTTTCGGATTTCAATTCCCCGCCCACGAGGACCGGCTGCTCGGCGTAGTGGCGCGGACAAACCAGGTCGAGGGTGATATTGGTAAAGGGCGTCTGGAAGCCTACGCGGGTGGGCACGTTGGTATTGAAAACAAATTCCTGCAGGGACTGTTTTACCTGCGCATAATCCAGCCCGTCAAAGCGGATGAACGGGGCCAGGAGGGTATCGAAATTGGAAAATGCCTGGGCTCCGGCGGCCTCTCCCTGAAGAGTGTAAAAAAAGTTGATGACGTGCCCGAGGGCGGTTCGAAAATGACGGGCGGGCTTGGTTTCGATCTTACCGGGAACGCCCCGGAATCCGTCCCGCAAGAGATCGTAAAGGTCCCAGCCGACACAGTAAACGGAGAGTTGGTTGAGGTCGTGCAGGTGGATGTCGCCCGACTCATGGGCCTGCTTTATTTCAGCGGGATAAATGGCGTTGAGCCAGTAGGATTGGCTCAGGCCGCTCGAGATGTAGTTGTTGAGACCTTGCAGGGAAAAGGTCATGTAGCTGTTTTCGTTCACCTTCCAATCGGATTGCTGGAGGTAGCGGTCGAGGAGATCGACGTTTACCTTGGTGGAAATTTCCCGCATGCGGGCGTGCTGGTCGCGGTAAAGAATGTAGGCTTTGGCCGTCTTGCGAAAGGGTGAATCGAGGAGCGCCTCTTCGACCAGGTCCTGTATTTTCTGAACGGAAGGAATTTCCTGAAAAAACACCTGGGTTCCAAGAGTGAGCACCTTCAAGGAAAGCCGTCGGGCGGTTTCGCCGTCGAACTCCCCGGCAGCCTCGCCGGCACTGGCGATCGCCTTGGTTATTCGCCGGGAATCGAAAGGCACAAGCCTCCCGTCGCGTTTGCGAACGCGGGTAAAGGCATCATTGCGCGAGATTGGAATACGGTCAAAAAGTTCATGTTGTGTGGACGGATTCATGGGGCAATAGATATTTAGAGTTAGTATAACTAAGAGGGTTTGAGCTTCGCTTTAGTTGAGAGCTAAGACCTTAACAATACCACATATTGTGTTTTTTACAAATAAAACCACAACATTTTGTGTTTTTTTATCGAAATAAGAATTTATTTTGTAAATGGTATATCGAATTGATACGGGATGGCAGGCAAGAAAAAGGCGAATTGTATTTAATGAAACCGCCTTGCAAAATCCCAGGTTTTTGACAAGTTTACAATCAAACAAGCATTCATCTATTCAATATGACCATTGGGTTGATGGGAGAATCCACTTTCGATACCGCTGCAAACGGGTGGGTTTTATAGGCCGTGCTTAATAAGCCAGACAAGAATTACAGATCTTTTCAAAAATTATTTAATCCTTTGAATGATA
>CBDDCJ010000016.1:0-88877 GCA_965226205.1 Opitutales bacterium
TAACGCAATAATTCATTGGCCGAAAATCCCGGCAGGATTTCACCCATGCGGACCGTTTGGGCCGACCACGTATCCATCGATATCGGACAATGTATGGAAGCGCCATTATTGCTCAATGTGCCGGTATCGGCGCGAAAAGTCAGAGCGGTGTGCCCGGCGCGGGTCAAGGCCCGCCTGACCGATTCGGGGGTTTCACTTTTCAGGCTAAATTGAGGCCGGGTTGCCCGCAATATCCATTTCGTTCGATATTCACCCGGCGGAAGAATCCAATCCCCTTCCGAAGTGGCTTCCTCCCCAATTTTAAGTTTTCCAATCGATCCGGTCCTGTGGTCGAAAAAATCTCCGTGCGAAAAAGAAGCCGGCCCCCTCACTTTCAAGAACCAGGCTCCCGCTTTTGGGAGCGTGAAGACAAGCCGGAAGACTCAACTGGCCGGTTTGGCCTTCCTGCCTTAAAAACCCCAGCGCATGGACCGGGCAAATACTCGGGCTCAACGCCACGGCCCAGGCGGTGCTTTGCCAGCCGCGGATTTCCATTGATCCTTTGCGCGCAGCCACCAATTCGATCCGGTCCGGAAAAACCGTCCACTCCAATTCATAACGCAGTCCCAATTCAGAATGTTCAGCCACATAACGCACCACATTTCCCGACACCGCGACGTGGCCCTTGAACCGAAAGCGCACTGCGCGATCCGCCATCGGACCCCTCCCGGTTGGCGCCAACATCAGACCTTGGTGAAACGAACCAGGACCGATTTTCAGGAGGTTGCAACCGGTCTCGCCCTTCCCTTCCTGATCGATTGCGAAATAAGAAAACCCCGTGCGGTTTTAGGTAGAAAACCGGCCCTCAATCTTGGATGATCTATAACGCGCTTCTCCATCCATAATTTCAACGGATAGATCTGTGGGTAAAGGAGTTAACGAATGTTCTTCCGGGTTCAGAAGAATCTCCTTTCTGGGTTCAAGAGAATCCTCCAGTTTCCCCTCCAACATAAAAGCGCCCTCGCCCAGGTTCCACGGAGTCCACCAGCCATCGATCCCGCACCGCCGGATCTCCATAATCAGCCCATAGCACTGCAAGTCGGGAAAATCGAACCACCTCACTGCATCTTGTAATTGTTCTTCCAAACCTCGCTTGTAGAGCAATTCCCGCCACTCCCCCATTGGAGTATCCAGAGAAAGAAATCGTAAATCCACGATCCAGTCACTGTCCTGCCGGCTGCCGCACTTATGGTAACCCATGGCATTGCGGATGCCGATTCTATTTATCCGAACCGCCCCATGAGGCGTGAAAACGCGAGTATGGATAATTCGATGTTCGGGCGCGCCCTGCTCCCCGGGCAAAGGTTTCGTCCACACGGAAACGACAATCCGAAAGTGTGCGCCAGGAGAATAGAATCTCCCATTGGCGGGTCCAGGTCCGGTATATCCAACAGATTTTGCGCCATTTTTTTAGTTTTTAACGATTCTGCACCCGGTTGCCTGTTTTCAACCGATTGGCAGGCCGCTTCGATGACTTCCATTGCCGCCAGGCCATGTGTGGCGGGCGAAATATTTTCAGCTTTTCCCAGGATGGCGTCCACCAGGTTTCGGGCCGGCGCTTCGTGTGGGTAGATATTGTCGTCACCGAGAACGGGAAGCTCATTATTCCCTTCCACAATTCCAGCAGGATCATGCCGTCGTCCCCGAATAATCTGACCTCGTAATTGCGTTCCGTGGTCATGGGCGCCCCAGCGGAGCCAAGGGAGACCAATGATCCTCCTTCCAGTCGTATCGTGAGGGCGTTGAACAAATCACTGGGGGCCCCGCCTTATCGAATTCGGCGAAAACACTGGCCGGTCGCTGGCCCGTGAGATAGCTCAAATAAGCGGCCACATGCGAGACCTGGGTAAAAATCTGCCCCCCTCCGGCCACGGAAGGATCGCTATACGAGGCCTTGTTCGGTTCCAGATAACTCTTCGCCCCCGAATGAGTATCCGCAGTGGAAGTCCCTCGTATAAAGTCCTCCACAAAATTGGTCATCAGTATGTTGATAAGCCGGATGTGACCAAGTTCCCCGGCTAGAATTCGTTGACGAGCCTCAATGCCATGCCGGGTATAATGCCAGGGGCAGCTGACGATGAATTGGAGTTTCCTTTTTTCCGCAATTTCAACCAGTTCACGCGCTTCATCGACGCGCAAGGTCATCGGCTTTTCGATCAGCACATGGAGGCCGCGTTCCAGGGCCGCTTTGGCCTGGGTGTAATAGACATTGGGAGTTGTTCCTATAATCATGGCGTCCAATTCCAGTTCGAGAACCTCTTCCAGCGTGGGGCAGGCGTGGGGCACGCCGATATCGCGGGCCACCTTCTCGGCCGCGTCGCGGTTCCGTTTCTGAATAGCGATTACTTCCGCATCTTCATGCTTTAGAAGCGCTGGCAAGTGGGCGAAGGTGGACCACCATCCGGCCCCCATAATGGCACATCTAATCTTCTTCATAAGTCTGCAATGGTTAGACCCGAAAGGGTTCAAGAATATCGTAGTTTAAATCAACGCCAAATCCCGGTTTATCCGAGAGCGTAATTTTGCCATTTACCGGCAAGGGTTCGCCAATGACCGCCTCGAAGGCGGGCACGATCTCATCGCCCACGCCATTTACCAGGTATTCGGCGAAAGGCGAGTTGCTGTTTGATATCACAAAATGATAGTTATAAACGCCCGAACTGTGAGGAATAACCGGCATATTATAGGGCTTCGCCATGGCCGCGATCTTGCGCGCGGATGTCATCCCGCCAATCCACTGAAGTTCCGGCTGAATGATATCGGCCGCCTCATTGACGATGATCTGGTGAAAGGCTTTATAATGAAACTCCCCGTAGCAAGCTACGGGGTATCTAAGAAAGAAATTCATGATCACCACAGCATCAATTGTTGCAACTGCTTCTTCGGTTTGCCCTGTTTTCTTACGTAGGCCTCCACACTGGCCCAATCCCCACGCTCCCCTACCGTTCCAACATAATACCCGTCACTCCAAAACTCCCCTCCCCACAGCTTCTCCTTCACCCAAGGTTCGCGCCGAAAGATCTCCCGCGCCGTTATGCTCTTATATTTCTGAACGATTCGCCCGGGTGCTTCTTTCGGATGCGCTCCACACAGCAAATGCACATGGTCTCCATCCATTCCCAGTGCTTCCATCTCTATTTCATAGCGCTCGGCTATCCCAACGCTTGTTTCTTTCAGCACCTCTTGCACCCGCCTTTCCAAGAGCATCTTCCGATACTTCACAGGGAACACCATATGGTAGTGGATCTGCCACACGCAATGGCTCGCGCGCCTCAAATGCTCCCGTTTCTCTTCGCTCATTCATCTCTGTTATAAAGTTACCGCTCCCCCGTAGCAAGCTACGGGGTATCTGAAATTAAATGAAACTCCAGGTTGCCGATGGCCACCATGATGGGGCTGATCTTGCGGCGGAGATCGGCATTGGTTTGAATCTCCCAGCCATTCTGCAACGGATCCTCGAACCAGCGAACATCATAAGCGCGAACCATATCGGCCAGACGAACCGTGAACTCAGGGCTCCAGGCAAGGTAACAATCGATCATAAGATCCATATCGTCGCCGATAACGTCCCGGCATTTGGCGATGCATTGCTCCATTTTCCTGAGACCCTGGCGTCCATGGGCCTCCCCCCACGGAGCCGCGATTTTCACCCCCAAAAATCCGCTATTCGGCCAATGCTCAACGTCATCGGGATGAATCGTCACATAACAGGGGATTTCTTCCCTCACTTTGCCTCCGATGAGATTGTAAACGGGCTGTCCAACCGCTTTTCCAATCAAGTCGTAAAGGGCCAGATCGACACCACTGATAGCCATCCCGAGTATGCCGCCCAAACCGTAGGGCATGGTGGCCCGGTGCATTTGGTCCCATAGCTTTTCGATGTTGAACGGACTTTCTCCAATGAGGAAACGCTTGAGGTGTTTTTCGATAACATGGCAGGCGAAGGGACCGCCCCCATAATTGGCGCAAACACCCATAACACCCTCGTCGGTGTGAATCTCGATGGCGTAAGGGTCTTGCCCCGCGCCGAACCAATGGGTGCGCAGCTTGGCATATTTTGGGTAAACCGTCATGGGATTGGCGATCAGCGAATTGGCCGCCCAGCCCCACCGCAGTATTGCGATTGGCCTTCGACAGCGCCGGTTTCACCGCCGGTGCCCGTTTTAAGCAGGTATAATTTGATATCTGTGATTTTCATGGTTTTAACTTTTTTAAGTGGATGATTGATGATTAATTAAAGTAGTTTGTGATAACGGAAATACGCTCCGATGGCGGTAAGGAGCGGCCCTTGACCCCAGGGAACCATGGCCCCCCTCGGCATTCGGGCATAGTGTTCCGCGCGGAGACTTGGGTAGGTTTCATAAGACACCCCATCGACCAATCCATCGGGTAAAACCTCGGCTAGTGCTGCTTCCAAAGCTTTCTCCGCTGTCGGCAAAACATCCTCTCCGAGGAAACCGAGACGAACCGCCGTGTAAAAAGCATCCGCCACGCCGGCCGCTATGGAGGTCTCCAGGTAGGTGGAAGTATCGTCGATAACCGTATGCCAATGGCCGGATGTGTCCTGGGTCTCGATTAGTCGTTTTGCCTGATGCTGTAAAATGCCGAGTAGCTTTGCGCGCTCTGGATCGTCCCCGGAAAGACAGCAGAGCGTCCCAACAATGCCCAAAATGGCCCAGATTTGCCCCCGTCCCCAGAAAATGCCGTTTGGCCGCTCCTCGGCCTCAATCCAGAAATGGTAGAACAGACCGGCTTCTTCATTAAAGAGCAAACTTATGCTGGAGAGGATATTTTCGAGGGCCAGGTCCCGATGTCGCGATTCGCCCGTAATTCCATAAAGCCGCGCATAAAAAGGCCCGTCGAAGTGCATATTATCGACAAAAATGCACGGGCCGCCATCGACGGAGGTTTGCCGGGCATCGGTTTCATCCGCCCGCTCTCCATGCTCCGTCGGAATTTCCGGAGGTCGGTCGAAGTGCGCGTTGTCATAACGCACAAAAGCCCTCCCGGCGGTGCGGCGAAAACCAGCCAGGTAATCGGCATGAGAGCGGGCGTTTTCCTTTTCATCTAGGACGGTTTCGCGCACCAGCTCACGGCATCGGGACTTTACCCCTTCATCCTGCGCCTCGATATAGCCATGCACTCCCTCGATCCAGGCAGCAATATTTCTTTGGTTGCGATACCAGCACCCCAGTCCAAAAAGCCTGTCGTAGAGATGGCTCCATACCTTGTGTGCGGGTGAATCCTGGGCGGCTTCATCCTGCCCTTCCTGAGCGATCTGAAGAGCACTCTGTATTTCCGGAAAAACATTCTCGGTGATGGCCTCACGGCATTTACGGGCATAATCCGGGATGCAAAAATCGAAATTGATCTCCCTCCGAAAATCGACGCGCACGACATTATTGACATGGCCCAGATGAAAATCTTCGTAATAGGCCCGTTCTTCTTCGCTCAGAGCTTCGAAATTGGGGACGAAGGGGCGCACCAGCACACGGTACCAAGTACTCCACATAGAATGGACGCTTACCGGCGGTGGATAACTGCGGTAGGCCTCATCCGCATGCAGCCAGGCATCGACGAGGCTGGCCGCATCCTCTTCCTTGACCCATTTAATTGCCTGCTCCCGCAAAAAATCATCCAGATCCATTGACGAATTGTTTTGAAAAGCGCGCAGGACCTCCTGGTTGATGTTAAAAGGCGCCATGGAGGAAGCCATAACACCGGTCATGCTAGCCGTGTGGGACACCTCATGTTTGTGCAATGCGCTTAGTTTTTCGAATAAAAGACGCGGATAGACGGGGGCCAGAACCGGTTCCTGATTCCAGAACGTGCCTGGGTTGATGCAGAGGTGCACATTCGAGCCTTTGGCTTCGAGCCGTTCCATGATCGGTTTCTCCTCGTCCGCAAACTGGTTGAAAAGGCCGGTATAATTGAAGTCCGTGGTCCAGTCGTATTTGGGATGCTTATAGCCGAGATCGAAGCCTTTGGACTTCAGGGTGTTGACTTCCAACTCGAAACCCTCCTCAACCTGCTCCCAAATATCATCCTGCTCATCATAAAACATTTCGCTGCGCAGGATTGACCGGAAGTTGGGATTCACCCGCCGCCCGGCATCACGCAGAGTTTTCATGAACCGCACGATATTGGCCGCCGCCGCCTTCACGATTTCATTCTCCCCCTTGAATTCTCTAATTACGTAACCGCCCCCGTTTCGGCCCACATAGAGCGAGCTGGTGTATTCAAACCCTGCCCCGCTATCATTGGACCAGACTGTCATATAATCGATGTTGGGCGCTTCGCGGAGAATTTTTTCCAGCATTTCCTCATAATGCTCCAGCACCACCGGATGGGCCGTCGTGAGGTTGTATCGAGGCCTGAAACTACGCAGCGGATGATCCACCCTGGCGCCCCGCAGCATAGGATATTTTTGCAGCAGCTCATCCGGGACGGAGCGGGGCTCGAAGGATAGGATGCCGGCCCGCAGCCCATATTTCTCCGCCAGTTGGGCTGAATGTTTGAGTTTGTTCAGATTGGCCCTGAGGTATTCGAATGGGTAAATACCTTTGTTCAGACGGCTATAAACAAATTGGTCGAGCGCGGCGCAGTAGGTATAAAACCGATACAATACCATCCCATAGGGGCGAGGCAAGCTTCGTAACCCATTGATAATCAATGTGAGTTTTTGACTTTTGGGGGAATCGAATTTTTGAAATTTTATCACATGTTTCTCTTTTATTGCTTTTGCCACCTTGTGCTGTCCCATAGGTTTTCAACCAAACCCAGGGAAATAAGCCTGTTGGGGTGTCGCTCGCATTCTAAATCGTCCACCGGCTGTCCCATAGAAATCGAGCAAATCTCGCAGGTTAAAGCGATCCCAAAGCACGCCTCTGACAAGTGTGAACAGGCGGACAAAACTATGCTCCCAGCGGCTCAACCAGGCCTGGAAGCGGAGCAGCACATAGAGCAGCAAAGCGCTCCAAATCTGCCAGCGCACGGCATTGGCGCTATGGCCGAGGAAATCGCACAAGTTGAGCGTTTGTTTGATTTGGCGGAAGAAGGTTTCAATGGACCAGCGGCAGCGATACAGTTCGCTGATCGTATGGGGCGACCACTGCAAATTATTAGTCAAAAATTCCATCACTCGCCACTGGCCATCAATCTCCACCCATGCCGTTACCCGGCGCATCGGCTGGGGATAATCCTGACGGGATTTTTTGTTCTTAAAAACCACCAGATCATCGCGCAAAATATTGCCCTTGGGCTTCTTGAGCAGCCTCTTGACACAGCGCAAGGCCATGTTCTTTTTGGCCCGGGTGACAAAGTAAATGCCCCTCAAGGACAAGTCAAAGAGGTGGGCCAAATCGATGTAGGCCTTGTCAAACAATACGATTTCACCGGCTTTGAGGGCGGCGCACATTTCACGGGCTCGTTTGGCGTCATTGTCCCTGGCCGTGTCGATGATGGCAAACCGGGGCAGAAAACTTTTCAAATCCAGGCGCAAGTGACATTTGGCGGCCGCCTTTCGTCGACGATGTTTAGCCCAATCCATGCAGTTGGCGACCAAACCGATAGTGGACGAATCGACGATGTTGATAACACGTTTGAAACGTCGGGGAAACCCCTTGAATTTACCACCCGCAAACCCCGGAGACAATGATTGCAAGTGCTTGAGCACCGACCAAAACAGTTCTCCCGCCATACTGGCATCGCGATGCTTGTTGGCGTAGGAAAGCCCGTTGCGGCTGGGAGCGCTGGCCCCCCGGATACTGGCCAGCAGCCCTCTGTGATGAGCGAGCCCGTCACAGACATCATTAAGCCCAATAGCATGAGTGATCTGAGCATAGAGCAAACTAACGATATAGCTCCATGGACTGAAACTGCGAGCTTTCTTATCGACACCCTATTGGCGGGCCAACTTGGCCACCAGATGTCCCGGAATAAAATTGCAAAGCTGCTGCAGAACGCACACTTTACACTTGGCTGGATTTGTTTTTTGTTTTTTCATAATAACCTGCTTCTAGTGAAACAGGCGAACAAGAGCAATTCCAGCCGTTTTGCGTTATTTCCTATGGGATGCTAATGAAACCGATAAAGCAATTCATCTGGAGCCGCTTTTTCATAGGGAAAGGGGCCTGCCAGTCCATTGACTTCGACATGGGTGAATCCCAGACGGGCCATTTCCCGGATATGCTATTCGAGATCAAAACCTTTGGCCGTGCGGACGTGGTTATTGAGCAGGGAGTCGTAGGCCGGGCGGAGTCTGGAAAACGCCGGTTGGAAAATCTTGCCGCCGGTCAAATCGGCAATATCCCGCTCCTGCCAGTCCTCCACCAACCGGCAGGCCAGGCGGTAGAGAAACCAAGTGTGCGAAACATACAATTCTATGCCGTTTTCCTCACTTGCGCGAACATAAAGCCACTCTGCCAAACCTCTCAGACGGCCATCTATTCCTGCCGTTTCTTCCTCCCGCAAAACACCCAGTTGCAGGCTGAGCTCTGTCCTATTTTCTTTATTGCCAAACCGGAAGCTGGCCCGGCCCAATACCATCGAACGCAGGTATTCGCCCGCAGTATTTTCTACTGTAATACCTGCGTGGAGGCATATGATCCCCTCGATTTTTCCGAGTAATTGAGCAATAGTCATATTTGGATTTTAATGGTGAAGTTTATTCCGGATTTATTTAGCTATCAGGGATCGCCGTATCGAAACTCTTTTGGCTTTACGATAAATTCCCAAGTAAATTGATTCATTCCAACCTTCAGCCACCATTATTGAAAATTGAAATGAGAAAAGCTACTATTGTCTTCGCCTTACAACAAATCCAAATCTTGGCCGGGATTTTCCTCCTCCAGGGCACGGCCATTCAGGCCTACGAGCAAGAAAGACATTCTCTCTACCTGACTGCCAGTTTAACCAAAGATTTTACCATCGGGCGAAGTACGGTCAGCAAGAGCGGCCTCTTCCGCAGCAATGACCGTAAAACTTTTGAGCACATTGGATTTCATCATCCAAGAATCGATAGTGCGGCATTCGATCCCCGCCATGCCGGCGTCTTTTACCTGGCCGCCCTCAACGGTGTTTTGGGAACCCGCGACGGAGGGGCCAGTTGGCGCATCCTCACCGGCTGGAATATGACTGAGCCAAAGGATGTGGCCGTGGATCCTCATAGCCCGGACCGCATTTACGCCGCCTTGCCGGATGGCATAATCGTCTCTCACGACCAGGGAAAAAACTGGGCCTATAAAGACAAGGGCATCGAACGTAAATATACCCAGGTAATCGCGCTGGACCGGACTCGCCCCAACCGTATAATCGCCGGGACCGAGCTTGGCATATATGTGAGCAAGGACGGCGCCGAAAATTGGGACCTTGTTCTTCCCACTCATGCCACGGTAAACGACATTGTGCAGTCTCCACTCAAGACCAAGGTATTTCTCGCTGTTACCCAAAGCGATGGCGCCTGGATTTCCGGGAATCGTGGCTTAACCTGGAAGGCGTTTAAGGACATCGGCGATGAGCATACGCTTCACAATGCCGCATTTCACCCAAAGGACTCCAAACGAATGGCCATCTGCGGCTGGGGGGCTGGCGTAATGATAACCGAAGACGGAGGAAATACTTGGCAACAGCGAAGCGAGGGTTTACCCAGCGAAAATATCTGGAGCTTGGCCATTGATCCCGATTTCTCCAACCGAATCTATGCCAACCCCTATCAGGAAGCGGTATATGTATCGGATGATTTTGGTCGCAGTTGGGGGCCATTCGTATTCGAGGGCGCCCTTGTCTGGGATTATAAATTCATTCCTGAGACGAAACCATAAACCGTGTTCTTGCATAATATGAGGATTCTTTTTTTCATTTTTTGTTCTAACTGCCTGACCCTTGCCGTTTTTGGCGCATCGGATAAGCTCGAGGATTGGCGAGAGGCTTACAAAGACAAGGTTCAAGAGGTAATTGAATGGCGGGCCGGAAGGGTGGACCCGGACGATCTGGAAAAGGGAAACTATCACGAAATCGCGGCCTGCCTGGCCCTTGGCCAAAACCTCGATTGGGCCTCCCAACGATTAATAAAAATCCTCGAAAAACCGCGTGGAGACATGTTCTGGATGTTTCCCATGACCAGCATCGGCTACCTTGGGCAGGACCTCTTGTCGGCCGAGGCAAAGCAAGCCCTGCGCAACGCCTGGCGTGATTACATGCCCATGCGCGGCGACACCGAGAATCACTGGGCCATGTATTACGCCTCACTCTACCTCATGGCCCAATATTGGCCCAACCTCGACGGCGAGGAGTGGTTCTCAGGAAAAAGCTCGCAAGAAAACCTCGATGAAGCGCGGAAATACCTCATTTGGTGGATGAATTTAACAACCTCGATGGGCCAGGGCGAATACGACTGCACGCACTACATCGGCGAATACATGGCCACCTGGGCAAACGATCCCGAAATTCGCATTCGCGGTCAGATGATGGTGGAATATATCATGGCCGATTTCGCCATCGACACCATCGACGGCATTTACATCGGGGCGCACGCGCGAACCACCGACCGGCAGGTCCTGGAAAAGTGGAACGGCCTATCCTCATTCTTTAGCTGGCTATTTTTCGGCAACACGCCGGCCCCGCGCAATTATGGCGGTTTTGGTTCCGCCTTTTCAGTCGCCGCAGGAAATTATCAATTGCCCGAAGTCATCTATCGCATCGCCACCGACCGGGAAGGCCCCTACCTGCATAAAGAATTGAAACGCACCCGGGAACGTTGGCGCTACAGCCAGGAACGGTTTTTCCGCGTTTACAAAACGACTTATATGTCCAAAGATTACGCCGTCGACTCGGACCAGGGCGGTTTGCTCCAACCCATTCAGCAACATTCCTGGGATGTCACCTGGGCGGTGGACGATCCACGGGGCGTCCACAACACGATTTTTTCCCTCAACCCCCACTGGTCAACCGAGGAAATGCAGATGTATTTCACGGAATACCCGGATTTCATGCCGGAAGCCGTGACCAAACAAGGAAAGCCCACCTACATGGCTGAGGACACCTTTCTGGGCGGCTCGCCCTACGAGCAGATATACCAGCAAGACGATGCCGTCATCGTGCTCTACGATATACCCCCGGGCGCTCACCATGAGCATGTCAATGGCTTCTTTTCCAAGGATTTAGCGCGTCTCGAGGAGGACGAGAGCGGTTGGATTTTCGTCCAGGGCGGAAACGCCTACATCGCCTATTTCCCCCTCGCGCCCCATGAGTGGAAAGCGCTCGAAAATGGAGGGAAACGCCTCTACAGTCCACACCGGAAAAACGGGACCATTGTCCAAGCCGCCTCTGCGGACGAATTTGAAAGCTGGGCTGCCTTCAAGGATACGATCAAGAAATTACCTTTGGAATTTTTTACCGATTCCACACCTGAAGCGCGCTTCACCACATTGCGTGGAAGGCAAGTGGTCTGCGTTTATGGAGAAACGCCCAAAGTGGACGGGAAAAGTGTTGACTATGCCAGCTGGCCCCTCTTTGAGAGCCGCTATCTCAACGCGGAACCCCATTCACGCCAACTCCGCATGACCCACGGCCAACTTGAACGGGTGCTCGATTTTGAAACCCTGACGATACGGGACCGGGTGATCGAAAAACAGCAAGAGAAATTCGATGTCCGCATGATTCGCCCATAAATCACCCCCAATAATGAAACCTGACAAAGCCAAGACCCTGACTCGCCGGGAGGCAATCAATCGGTTCAGCTTGTTATCCTTGGGAAGCCTCCTGTCTCCCGCTTGGCTGAAAGGCGCCAAGTCTATTGCCCCAACCCCCCATCCGCACATCTTCCTCACCGTCATGGAGAAAAAGGGATTTCGGTCGCTGGCAGAGATCAAAGAGTCGGTTGAGCGTGGTCTTCCCCGCAGGATTTGGGAAAAAATCCGGGAGGAATGCGAGAAAGAGCGGCATTCCGAAGCTCTTGATTGCAAATCGGTTTTTCCCGGAAGATACCTCGCGGGAGCAAAACTCAACAACCCCGATTATACGATTTGTAAAGCTTCCGGGCAGCGCATCCTGCGTAATGCGTTAGCGCTTCTGCTAACCGAAGAGGATCGCTACAAGAAAATAGCCCTCGAGCAAATGTGGGCATTATTCGACGAGGATATCTGGCCCGACTGGATCGATCAGTCCACCTTGCGCTTCGGGCATCCGGCTGGCCTGCGCACCGGACAAATTTCCCTCCCTGTCGCTCTAGGTTTTGACTGGATGTATCCCTATCTGACCATAGCGGAGCGCGAGCGGATTCTCGAAGGCCTGGAGCGTCGCGGCATACAACCTTTCCTCACCAGCATGGAGCAGGACCCCTGGTGGTCGCACGATCTCAATAACTGGCTCTCGGTGATAATCGGGGGAATGGGAATCGTGGGCATGGCGTTGGGCGATTCTCATCCACTATCTAAACGCCTGATCGATATATCTATCCCCAAGATGCGGCATTATTTATCGATTTACGGGAAGGGCGGCGAATTTAACGAATCGGTGGCCTACTCGGGCGTTACCATTGTGCCGGTCACCTATTTTTTGGCCTACTATTACCACATTTTTGGCGGCATCAACCCGATGACCGAGCATCCTTTTCCCGGATTCGTGGCGGTCCTGGACGAAGCGGAACTGGAAATATTGGAAGAGATATCCCTGCGCTGGCATACCATCAATCCCGCCCTGCCCAGCCCACAAGGAATCTTTCTGGTGAAAAGCGGCGGCGTGGGTCTGGCCGCCAGTATTAACGTCCTTGTGGGTGCTAAACCGGAATTTCACATGCGCCGGCACGAATATAAGCCGCCTTTCAATCTCGACCGTTCGGGCGACCCGTTGGAGCAGCGGCGGGAACCCTATGTCGAAACCCTGCTGGTCGGGACTAAATGCCAAATCTTGACCCTTTTCGCCCTCCTTCCCAATTCCGGAAATCCAGCCCATTGGCGCAGGGACGGCGACACCTGGCGGATAAAGACGACTCAGGGAGCGGGGCAAGTTCGCCTGGACGAAAAGACCCTCCTGGTCTCCAATATTGCCGATGGGAAGGAAATCTCCGTTAATTTAACTTAACGAATCCGATAGGTTACTCCTTATAAAAATCCTCAATTGTCTCCATCAAAATCCGCAGGCGTCTTACATTTTCGCGGGTGGACTCAAGAACCGGAAAGACATGGGTTTCCAATGTGAGATGGGAAAGGATGGCGTCTTTTTTTAACGCTTTCAATTGGCCCAGCCAATTCATGCCGCCGTCCCGCCGCCGTCCCCAATCAAACGATTCTCCCATTTGGCCTCTGGCAAGGGAATGGTGTCTTTAACATGCATGTTCACAAGATGCAGCTTAACCACTTCGTAGCCAATGGGATAGGCGGCCTCCCCCGCGCTTAGGGCGTT
Source organism: Opitutales bacterium (assembly GCA_965226205.1). Taxonomy (GTDB): domain Bacteria; phylum Verrucomicrobiota; class Verrucomicrobiia; order Opitutales; family UBA2987; genus JAJFLU01. The sequence goes on from CBDDCJ010000016.1 coordinate 13,441, forward strand.
GCCCGGATCCCAGTTGATGCCGACATTGTCCATGCCCACCTCGCGGACGACTTCGGCGGTGTGCACACCTGTATCGCAGAAATGGCCCGGTTCGTTTTCCACCGAAATCTGAAGACCGAACTGACTGGCGATTTGGCCCGCCTCCCGCAGCCTGGCAATCACTTCGGCTCTCACGTTTCTATTTTCATTTTTTTTCAAAAACCCAAATACAATGATTGCTGGAGCGCCTAAACGGACGGCTATTTCGCATGTTTTAGGTAAAATATCATCCATTTCGCTAAGCAGGCGATCGGAGTCCGATAAGTGGTTCTTAAAGACACCAGGAGTCAGAGCCGTGATCTCTATTTCTTTTTTGCCAACTTCCTCCAAAAGACGATCCTCACGACCAGCTTTGAAAAATGGAACCCGCTGTTCGTAACTATCGATACAACGAAGCTCGTATTTAAAAAATCCCAATGCTTTGCCCTCCTGAAGGGCTAGATCAAGGTCAAGCGCGATTTCATCGATAAGGATAGCGAGTTCCACGGCTCAAACGGTATTTATGAAAATTTGGATTGGGATTTTGGCTCTGTGAGGCGCGAAATCCATGCGGCCTGTTTTGTTTATTAATTCTAGCTCAATAATTTATGAAACCAGACAAGGTGGCTCACAACCGCCTCAAAGCTTTTCCGTAAAACAAGACCCCCGTTGTGGCATTATGTTCGATTTAATTACCTATCCAACACCCCGATAACAAGCGCCAGAGTAGTTTGTCTTCTTCTTTTTTTAGAATATTAATATCCATTTTAACCACGAATCATTTCGATCTTATGAAAATTTTCTACAATATCACATGGGTCAGGCCTACGTTATTGAGCGTTTTATTTGGACTGTTGGCAGGAGTTGAATCCTCCGCCGAACCTTCAGCCTCCGGCCTTCTTGGTAAATGGGTTTTGTTTCCCCGGGAAAGCAGCAATGTCGATTTGTTCAGAACAGTATCCCTCGAGTTTGAGCAAGTTTCCCCTCAGCGGGTGGTTTTGACGGAACGCTGGGGCGGCAGCCGTCATCACCAGGAAAAACTTGATCTCGCCTTGGGGGGCGTCGTCAACGAGTTTCCCATTAATCATAAAGTCTTTGCCAGCAACGTCTTCATGGGATTGCGCCGGCCCCTGAGTGAATCGCGCAAAATCTCTGCCCAATGGCAGGAACTTTATCAGGTGTTGCGACTCGAAGAACATTATACCCTACTCTCTTCGCAGGGAAAAAGCGATTTCACGAGCTATTCGACCCTGGCTCTCGATGAAACCGGAACGATTCTCGAATGGACCATTCAACGCCCGACGCGTCCGGCGGATCAGCCCCTCATTTTCCACTTAAAACGCGAGGGTTACAGGGATGCCTATTACATGGAATTGGTAGACGATTGGGAAATCGATGGCCTGCTTCCGGAACAGGTGGCCCTCATTACATTACAGGGAGTCGTCAATGAGCAGGGACCTCTCCTCTATTTCATCTACCCGGAGACATGGGATTTTCGTTTTACCGATGAAATTTTTGAGTTTTACGAGGAAAAAAAAACAATTCACCTTCAAGAAAATAAATTCTTTGCCTCAGGCGCTGCAATTACTCGGAGACAAAGTCGAGAAATATGTGGTCTGGGACAAAGAAGTCCGAACTTCACTCATTGTCGCCTTTACGGTGGCTGGCCTGGAAGACGCGATTGTGGTCTCCGAGGAATTGATTCCTCTGGTTGAAGAAATCGGTTTACGCAAGGTCGAGGATTTCCGGGGCCGCTTTACCGGGCAAAACGACTACGAAATCTACAAATGGGCTTATCAAGAGTAATGGGACCGCTGTAATAAAGATTATATCGTCTGGATGGGCGGTGAGCACGGTAACCGCATGAAACCCGGAGTGGCCGATTTCGGTATGTTCCACGAATGCTTCTTCACCGATCTCTCGACCGATGCCAACGATCCCGATGAAGCCGATGAATATCGCCTCGCTGATCGTCTATTTTCTGAAATGAACCAAATGGGCATGTGCTTTGGCTGGCATTCCTATAAAAAAGACCGCGAACGCGACCATGTGAAATTGGCCTCTTCGCATGTTATCCGTGTCACGGGATTGCACACGATCCCCAATATGAGCTTCAACACTCAGGTTCCACTCACTCCCGGCTTCGAATTCAAGAACAACCACAACGTAAAACCCGGCAAAACCTACCAACCCGATAAAAAAGTGTATATCACGGCCGTGCAGACGGATTCGCTCGGCATAGGTGCCTGGACGAAGCCCGGACGGGGTGAGATTCCCTACGCCTGGCAAGTAACCAAAAACTGGCTCTGGATGGGGCCCTCCATGCTCGAGATGTTTTACACCCAGGCCACTCCCAACGATTTTTTCATCGGCGGCTTATCGGGCCCCGGATACATGTATTCCAAGGCCATTCCGCTGGAACATCTTCCCATGGTTGTAAATAAAGCCAGGGAGATGATGGAGACTCTCGATCTCAATGTTTTTGAAATCATGGACTACTCGGAAGGCGCTTCCGTGGAGGGAAATCCGGACCTGCCGGAATCCGTCATCGACATCTATTACGAAGGCATGCCCGAGGTGATCGGCTTTCTCAACGGCTACGCGCCCGCCTATACCTTCACCAACCGCGAAGGGCGGCCCATGCTTTCGTATGACTACTACATGGCCCCAGGACGGCCTCCAGATGAGGTGCGCGCAGATTTGCTGGAGTTGGCCGCCATCAACAAAAAACGCCCCTACTTTATGCTCATGCACGTACGGCAATGGAGCGATATCACTCGGGTGAAAGCAATCCTCGACCAACTTGGGCCTGCTTTTGAAGTCGTTCCTCTCGACATCTTTTTAAAAATGGCCGGTGAGGAACCCACTTTTCAAGAATACATCCTTCCCCCAAGCGAATAAAGGGCCGCTCGCTTCATGCCGCTTTACCGAAAAAGTAAAATGCTCCTGACAAAGGCTCAGGCGTTTTCTAGGGTGCGGTTTATTATAACAACGGTTCAGCAACTTGGCGGTGTATCATCCACTTGCATTGGTATTTGCCCGCTTTCCAGCGCTCCTCAGGGCAACGCTGATCCAATCATCTGATGAATAAAAATACGGCAATTTCATCCTCACAATCGTCTCGCAATTCGAATTTGAAGCCTCAAAACAAAAAACCTCTTCGCATCGGCCTCATAGGAGTAACAGGATATGGAATTGCCTACTACGAAGGCCTTGCCAATCTGGTCGAAGAGGGGAGGTCTCAATGGGCTGCTGTAACCATTATCAACCCTCACGACGCGGCAGAGCAGATCCATCATTTCAATAGTTTGGGTGTGCCAATATATTCCGACTACCGTGATATGCTGGCCAAAGAGAAGCAAAACATGGATTGGGTTGGCATCCCTACCGGTATTGGCTGGCATCGGCAAATGACGATCGATTGCCTTCGGGTCGGGCTTCCCGTGTTGGTCGAAAAACCCCTATCGCCCACCCTCCAGGATGTCGCATTAATACAGAAAGCTGAACGGGAAACCGGATTGCGCGTTGGCGTCGGCTTCCAGCACATGTATCTGGAAGAGACCTGGGAAATTAAAAAGCGTTTGCTTGATGGGGAACTGGGAGAAATACAGCGAATCGATTGCATTAGCCTGTGGCCGCGCCCCCAAAGCTATTTCCAACGCAATGATTGGTGCGGAAAATTGCACAACGGCCAGTCGTGGATTCTCGATTCCCCTTTGCACAACGCTCTTTCCCATCTCATTAACTTAATCCTCTTCTGGTCGGGCAGCGAACTTGGAAGTCGGGCAAAACTGAAAAAAGTCGGCGCTGAGATCTACCGATCCAAACCTATCCAAACTTTTGATACTATCCGCACGGTGGCCGAAATGGATAACGGTATTCAAGCCGCCGTTGTTTTGAGTCACAGCTCGCGCAACACCTACGAGCCCGAAATACTTATTACAGGATCACGGGGCAGCCTTCTATGGCGTTTTTGTAACTACCATACATTTTATGTCGGCGACGACTCCTATTCGATGAAAACCCCCGATCACATTCGCATGCGCGAGATCATGTTCGAGTCAATAACGGATAATAATAACGAAAATAAACAAAAACGCATATGCACGACCGAACTCGCTTCCGGCGCCATCCAATGGGTCAACGCGGTCCATGACACCGCTCCCATTCATGACATTTCGGATCGGTATCGCCAACGCCTTGTTGATGAAACTGGCGAGATCACCGACATCATCAAAGACATTGATTACTACGCATTGCGTTCCTATTACGAAAAACGTTCTTTTATCGAGTTGGGAGTGCCCTGGGCGGTTCCCATGAGGGAAAGGGACCTAACAAATTACACAGCGTTTGAAGGTTTGTTCTGTCCCTCACCCACACCACCGATTCCCAGCCCCTATATTTCTAACCACGGCAAAGCTGTCGCCGAAAGTCGTGGATGATAGACGGAAATTAGTTTTTAACCCCTATGGCTGAACTCCATGCCCCCAATTCATCCGAATTACCGGCATCATTCTCCAGAAGCTCTCCGTAATTCTCCGCTACTTTGACAAAGGCGTTTGCATATTCGCCAATTTGATCCGGGCGAAAATGCACAAATCGCTCAAAACCAAATACTTTTGAGCCTATCGATTCGCTCACCGGAAGATTTTCAATCTTTTGCCTGAAATCGCGATTCGCGTTGGCGATTCTGGTCGGTTTCCCCCTGGCCATAAATATCGGCTTCGTGAAAGATCGGATGTAGATGCAAAGGCCGATTGCATCCGGGGTTCATAATGGCGCCTTCAGCCCTCACTGCATCGGCAAAAGCGGTTATGGAAAGTCCGCCCAATTCTTCAGATACATAGTGGCCCCTGGGCGAATACCAACCCGCCATATTACTGCCAGAGTTTTCCACTACCCGATGGGCTCTCAATCCTGATGTTCCCTCCAGCAAATCCCAAAAATAGTTGATGGACTTTTGAATTTCCCCACATCGCGCATCATAGTATTTCAACTGCACTCTGGCCAAAGCCGCCGACATTTGATTTAAGCGTCCCTTATTTCCGCCCAGCGGCAATCCTGCATACGGCCTCAAATAATCCGTATCCAACTCCTTGTTGAATCGATTATAATGCCCCCAGGCCACCATGCGGTCATATATTTCCTGGTCATTGGTCCAGGCAACACCGCCTTCTCCCGCCGTTAGTGATTTATGAGCCATCAACGAAGCTGCCGAGACATCCCCAAAACTTCCCACCCGGCGATCATTCAAAAGCCCGCCATGCGAGTGTGAAACATCTTCCAGAACCTTTAATCCCCGGCGTTTGGCTATATCCATTATGGCATCCATATCCGCCGGATATCCACAGTAATGCACCACCACCAAGGCTTTTGTCCGCGGCGTGATACGATGCTCGATATCCTCGGGATCGAGGCACAAGGTGTCCGCATCAATATCCGCGAACACGGGTGTTGCGCCGAGTGAAAAGCATTGCAGAATACTGGCCCAGAAAGTGATGCTAGGGCAGATAACCTCATCTCCGAAACCAATCTTCAGTCCATACATGGCAGCCAGAATAGCGGCCGTTCCATTCGGATAGGTGATGGCCTGCCGGCAACCTTGCCAGTGGGCAAATTCCTCTTCAAATTTTACGCTCACATCCCACATCGACATGGCAATCCCCTTGCGTAAAACACCCAGGACCGCCTCTTCATCCTCGGTTGTGATAATGGGCCATTTCATCAAATTACCGGGATCGCCCGTAACCGACTTTGGTCCGCCATGAATGGCCAATACTGAATTCATAAAGCTACTTTCCGTTTTTCACTAAGACAGGCAATTAAATTTCAAGAGGTCCCTGGAGTCATTGGCGAAAGAGCCACCGGTTTGCCGCTTCGGGCGGAGCGATAGATGCTCTCGATAAGTTGGATCGCGTTTCTGCCCTCCCCTCCGGGTATCCTCGGCGCCCCTTTTTCCCGCACGGCTCTGGCCAGGTCCTCGATCTGCAAACGATGCCCATCGCTGCTTATGTCCATGGGGTTCGATGTGCCGCCGCCTAGGTTGAGGCCATCGTCCGGGTTCAATATCTCTTCATCGCCGGGTCTGCTTTCACTGAATTCCCAACGGATCAATCGATTGTCTTCCAAGGTGGCCGATCCGCGGTCTCCACAGATTTCAATTCTCCTTTTATAACCCGGAAAGCAAGCCGTGGACATTTTCAAAACACCCAGGGCGCCGCACGGGAAACGAAGCGACGCGCAGACCACATCTTCTACTTCGAGTCCTTTGTGAGCCCGTGTAGCGGTGTGCGCGAACACCTCTTGCGGCATACCCGCCAGCCATTGCAGGAGGTCCGCATAATGAATGCCCTGGTTCATGAGCGCTCCGCCTCCGTCCAGGGCCCAGGTGCCGCGCCAGTCGGCGCTCTCATAATATTCGTTGCTCCGCCACCATTTGACATAGGCGCTGCACAGGGCCAACCGCCCGAAACGACCCTCGTCAACGGCAATTTTAAGGGCTTGGGCCTGAGGGCTCAACCGCGATTGAAAAACTGCCGCCAGGATTTTTCCATTCCGGACGGCCGCTTCGATCATGCGGTCGGTTTTGAGCATATTCACTTCCAGAGGTTTTTCGCAAAGCACATGCTTGCCCGCCTCGAACGCCGGTATGGCCACATCGGCATGGGCCCCGCTCGGCGTTGTCACGCAGATAACATCGACATCGCTGCGTCCCAGCAATTCCGCCAATGAAGAAGACCAATCGACGGAATAGCGCTCCGCAAATGCCCTGGAGCTGTTTTCACTGCGGTTAAAGACGGCCCGCAATTCCGCCCCGTGGGCCTTCTGGAGCGCATCGGCATGAATCGCCGCGATGGCCCCCATGCCCACAATTCCGAAACCTATGTTATTATTGCCATCCATTTTTTGAGTTCGATTTGAGTCTGCCATTCACAATAAAGAAAAAGCGAATTGAGAATAAAATTCACTGGTCTTTACCACAAGAAAAATTACTTTGGTTTTTATATGAATTCTCAATTGCGAGTCGGAATCATCGGTCTGGATACCTCCCATGTGATAGGGTTAGCCAATTTACTTAACGATCCTCAGCACGAGGATTTCATCCCCGGGGCCCGCATAACGACGGGATACCCCGGAGGTTCACCGGATTTCGAGAAGAGCGCTTCGCGGATCGAAGGTTTTACGCGAAAACTAAAGGATGAATTCGGGGTGGCCATCGTTGAAACCCCGGAGGCCGTGGCCGAACAATGCGATGCCATCCTCCTTACCTCGGTGGACGGGCGCGTTCATCTGGAACAGTTTTCACGCATCGCTCCATTGGGCAAACCGACTTTTATCGACAAACCGTTTGCCGTAAGTTCTCAACACGCTCGTCAAATCTCGGAACTCGCTGAAAAAAACCAGGTCCCTTTGATGAGTTCATCGCCTTTGCGTTATGCCGAAGCTTTGACGGCGGCGCTCACCGGGTGCTCGCACGAAAACATAACGGGCGCTGATTTTACCGGCCCTATGCCGATCGAGCCCACCCAACCCGGCTTTTTCTGGTATGGCGTGCATGCGGCGGAAGCTCTTTTTAAAGTCATGGGGCCCGGCTGCGCCGAGGTCCGCGTGACGACTACGGAAAACCATGACCTTGCGGTCGGCCACTGGCGGGATGGCCGCATCGGAACCATCCGGGGATTCCGCGGTTCCGGTTATTACTTTGGCGGCGTCCTCCACACGGATAATGGAATAGTGTTCCTCGATCTCGATTCCGGCGAGAAAGCAAAACACGTTCATCTGACGAATTCCATAATCGAATTCTTTCGCACGGGGAAGAGCCCCATCGCTGTGGCCGAAACAGTTGAAGTCATCCGCTTTCTGGAAGCTGCCAACGAGAGCCGCCAGACCGGCGAAACCGTGCCACTCTAAATTATGATAATGCCCCAGAAGATCGTTGATACCCACCAGCATGTGAACTGGCACCAGCGCAATGTATCCGGTTCGATTCGCGATATGGACGAGCACGGGATCAGCTATTCATGGCTATTGACCTGGCTCACGGAACCCGACGACCCGGTGCCGCACTCGAGTGGCGCGCTTAATCCCGTCAATGTCCGCCTGGACGGGTCGCAAGAGGGCATTACCCTGCGCGATATTGTGGAGGCCAAGGAGAAGCATCCGCAACGATATGTGGGGGGTTATTGCCCCAACCCCCGTTGGCGGCTGGCACCCATTTACCTACGCAACGCCCATCACATGCATGGGGCGCAAGTGTGTGGTGAGTGGAAGTATCGAATGCTTTTCGACGATCCACGCTGCCTGGAGATTTTTCATGTGGCGGGCGAGTTGAATATGCCGGTCGTGCTGCACTTGGATGTGCCCTATCTGGTGAAAAATGACCGGTCCGAATACCAGCCCAACTGGTTCGGAGGAACCATCCAAAACCTAGAACGCGCCCTCCAGGCCTGTCCCCAAACCATATTCATCGGGCATGCTCCCGGCTTCTGGCGAGAGATCAGCGCGGACGCGGCCACCGATGGAAAAACCTATCCGGATACGCCCATTCCCTCCCCCGGAGAACTCTACCGGCTTTTCGATACCTAGAGGCTGTCCCAAAAACCCGAATTTTGCGAATTGAGATATTCGACTCCGAACTGTAAGGGAACGTAAGTCATTCAATTCCGTCAAAAACGCTGTATAAGGCCTCTATTCGTTATAAATATAATCGCGCCAGACAGAGGTCTATGGTAGAATTGTATTTGAATATGCAAAACAAGAGAAAGGCTGACGGTGTTATAGACATCGAAATTGCCCAAAATCCCCTAAAAACGGTCTTTATGACAGCTTTATTAACAAGTTAACTTACTTTAAAACAAATAGTTATAACTTTGGGACAGCCTCTACCTATGAGAACTTGTATGCGGATTTATCGGCGGGCTCCGGCCGCATCGCCCTGCAGCGCGACCCCCAACATGCGCTTTCCTTTTTGCAAAAATATTCCCACCGCCTCCTCTTCGGCCGGGATCAATACGAGCAGATACTACACCAATTTCTGCAATCGCTTTCCCTCGATGAAGCAACCGTTAACCGTATTTATTACCAGAACGCGGAGAAGCTGATTCCGGCCCCGGCTCCATAGATCATCGATGCGGTGGGCGGGATGCGGCCTCTACCGCCACCACAACGGCCCCCAGGTCCTGGATGCGGCCAACAAGCTTTGACGGCCGCACGGTGCACAGCTTAGATGCATCGGGTTGGACTTCCCGCAAATACCGTTGGCGCACAAGATTCAACCAATCGCTTCCCAAATAAGACGCCAAGCTGCCCAGAACGATGATTTGTGGACAGAGCAGGTCTGCCAGAAGTGCGCACACCTCCCCCAACGCCTCGGCATTGAGGCGAATAATCTCCAGGGCATCGGCGTCGCCCTTCGCAGCCAGCGCGCTGAGTTCCGGCCCCTCGGGTGGATCCTCGGCCCAACGTCCGGGAAATTTCCAGGAGGCCAGCAATGGCAAACCCGTCCCTGAACAATAAGCTTCCACTGTGCCCTCTTTGCCATAAGCGATGGGTCCATGCTGGCGAATCCGCCAATGTCCCAGATCACAGGGGTAGCCGTCGGCCCCACGGTGAATCTTCCCATCAAGCACCAGACCGGCCCCGCAACCCGTGCCGCATGTCAGGTAAACCAGATGGCGGGCCTCGCCCTCCGTCCCCCACCGGAATTCCGCCAACGCGCAGGCCGCCGCGTCATGCTCCACCGCGACCGGCAGCCGCAGTTGTTCTTCCAGCCGGTCCTTCAATGGAAACGCATCCCAGCCCGGCAAATGCGGAGGCGAGTGAATAATGCCCCGATCCGCATCCAACGGCCCTCCAATGGAAACGCCAACGGCTTCCACACCTCGAAAGTTTTTTAGCAATTCCCGGGATCTTTCCACAATATCCGCCAACATGGATTCGGGGCCCCGCCCGGCATTCGAAGCCCACGCTCTGTGCTCGATGATTTCGCCCTTATCCGTGCCGATCGAGGCGCCGGATTTCGTTCCCCCAATATCGAGTCCCAGAAGATACATTTCTGGTATTTGAGCCTTAGACGGTGGCTTCTTCAATACTGATTGCCTTGAAACCAGGCCGGCTGAATCGCTCAGTGGGAATGGGGCCAATCCTGTTATGGCGATACTGGTCAACCCCCCGGCAGAGGTAAGTTTTGAAATTCGGGTTGACCGACAAATCGTTTTTCACGTCCGTGCCGGAATAGCGAATGGTCAATCCCACCCGCCTGCGGCCGGAAAGATTTGCCGGCGATCCATGCACAGCCCGGTCATCATGAATGGATATTTGACCGACCTTCAGTTCCAGCGAGACCGCTTCGTCCTGCTTGACCGATCCCTCTTCCAGTTCGAGCGTGAGGACGGAATCCGTCGCCTCCGATCTCTCATGCCTGAGCAGGCCCATATTATGCGAACCGGGCACGATCTTCATGGCGCCGTTTTCGACATCCACATCGGTAAAGGCAAGCCAAACCGTTACTGTGTTAAACGGTTCCATCGGCCAGTAAAAAGCATCTTGATGCCAGCCAACCGTTTCCGCTGTGTGCGGCTCCTTGACAAAAAAACTACTCGCCAACATATAAAAATCCGGTCCCAGCAACCCTTCCACCAGATCGTGGATACGGGGATTCATACCTATATCGTAAAGGAAACGGCTGGTTTCGTGCCATTCCCGAATATCCTTGGGCGTCTCGTCCCCATGCAGGAATTGGAAAAGATTGGGGAGTTCATCACGCATCCCCGCAATTTCTTTGGTGGAATAAATCGGGGGCAGCCCCAGAAGATACCCATTCCCAGCGTAAAACGCCTTTTGCTCATCTGTAAGTGAATAATTCATAATAATTGCCATAGGTTTATCTAACGGATGAAATTGAACGATAGGAATAAGCGAAAAGCAATTCCCATTCCCGCATTTGCGCCTCCTCTAAGCTCTTTTCCATATCCGTGCCGGTTCCCGCAAACTCCTCGCATAAATCGACAAAACGATAGGGATCCCAGATAGAATTTTTGAATATAACGGAATCTTGGGCTAACTGTTCCCAAATAACGTGATTTCCAACTCGCCTGAACCAATATTTGGAGTTGCCGTAATCCCCTTCCCTTCGGTGCATGATTCCATGCCAATAGCTTCCCGTGGGGCTGTCCACCTGTTGGCTGATTCGATGCGATTGGTCCAAATACCCATGCAGAAGCCACAAACCCGAGATACAGCATTGAGCCATGCTTTCATCATCCACCAGTTTATTCTCAAAAGCGTTTTCCACACTTAACCTGATTAATGCATCATAGACATTATTATCGGGTTGACCGGCGTTGAGCGGCGGCAAGGCGGCGGGCTTGGTTAATGGTCCCAAAACGGAACCGAATGCTTCATTTTTCATCGTTCGAAAATCAAGATATTAAAACCATTACAATTACTCTTGTCCATCGCTGATGATTTTAAATATGCTTCTCAGGATTGCCTCCTCTTTCGTGCTTTCCTCCTTAGGTTGAAGATTTTTGCCGCCGGGAGGCTTTTCCGTCTCTGCGGCATCTTCGGTTTGATTCTGTTTTTCCAAATTCACTTTCCTGCCGCCTGCTCCCAAAAACCCGAAGGTTGAGCTTCTCAGCAAACGGTGCAATTCCGATTTGTCGGGATTTCCCAAGGTCCCTCTAATGGAAAAAGACGGTCCCACATAATAGCCATCATCTGTTTGGGTATTCTCCAAAAGACCCAGTTCATTGAGCAGATAAGCGGCTTCATCTTTGGCTCCCATTTGCGCATTCATAATCAAAGGCTGCTCCAGAAACGGAACTGCTTCTTTATAAGTCACCCGGCCCGTCCCGGCCAGAATGATTTCCGGCCCCCGGACAAACAAATTCGTCAAGTTTAAATTCAGGTCCGGTCCTCGAACCGCCACCACTTTCATTTCCTCGAATTTGATTTCCTGCAATAATATCGCGGCCCGGTTAGCCGTATTGATCTCGCGAACCTTATTGCCCAAGAGAATATCAAGTCCAGTTAGGGCAAAAGAGGCCACCTGACTTTTTTGACCCGTCAACGGCAGCGCCCGGAAAACGCCCCCTGATGTGCTTTCCAGGAAAAAATCTCCTTGGGCCGTTTCCAGCAGCCGGGGCAGATTTTCCGCCTCTCCGGTTAAAGTTCCCTTTAGATCGAAAATTCCTTCCACTATCGGATCATGGAGGGGATCGCTTTTTCTTATAAATTGACCCGCGTCAAATTTCGATAGCTCCACCCTGGCTTCCAGCGAATAGGGCTTTTTATGGCCCGGCATAAAATCGATTTTGCCAGTTATACCTAATGGTTGTTTTGTCGATCCACCTAATGGTTGTTTTGTCGATCCGGAATTTATTGTTTCAAAAAATAATCGATTTTCGGTTGCGTTTAAAACTGCCTCTACATCGTCCAGTTGGCCTATGCCGGGATATGCCACCTCGCCGAAATCAATGCGCGCCTCACCCGAATATCCAGACCAGAATGGTTTCGACTCTCTCAATAAGTTCGATGGGGCCGGAAGTCTTGCCGTTCGGGTAGTTTTTTTTATCGGCTGTGGGACTTCCTTAATATTAGTATCGAACAAAGCGGCCAATGCAAACGCATCCGCCAAAACAAGGCTATTCCCCTGAGCGGAAATGGAAAACTTCGTGCCCATTTCCTGCCGCTCAAGCTGCGTTGTCAAAATCGCGTCCGAGTTGCCGCCAACCCCCTGAAGCGACATGGGCGCCTTAATCTCAATGAAACCATTCTCTAGCCTGCCCTCAGCCGAAACCTCAACGCGTATAGTAGGATGTTCAGGGATGCTCGATGATTTTAAATCCGTAATTAGAACCTGGCCTGAAAAATTATTCTGATTATTTAAGTTAAAATCCCCATCCAGAGTGGCCGATCCTGAATCGGCGATCGAAATTCTTGAGAAAAAGGGCTGTCGCGCCAAATTTGTAATATTCACCTGAATATTGCCGGAAGCTTTCCGCAAAGGAAATTCCTGGTTCCAATCAAGGCTCACTTCGCCATTGCTTTTTATAGAACTGTCGTTCCCCGTGAACGCCTCCAATCCGCTCCAGGAAATGTTCAAATTTTTCTGCCCAAGTGAGAAATTCGAAATCAGGTCGAGGGAAAAATTTTCTAAAACTGGACGCCCCCGTTCACTCAGATGAATTTGTTTAAAAGATGAGGTTTTTTCCGACTTGAATTCAATAGTTCCATCACTCGACGCAACCATAATTTGACCGGAAAAATGTCCACTGGTTAATTCATAGCCGGATATGTAGGAGTCTATTAAATTCATCGGAAATTTTGAAAACGTTAAGTTGAACAAAACATCCGATTCGTATAACGTATTCAAGGATAAGTCATTAGTTGGCAGTTGAAAACTAACTGGTTTTAGCAAGCTCCCGCTAATGATTTCTTGGCCCGCATCATCCTTTAAATGTCCAACCAGGTTTTCCACGCGGATCAAATCTTTTTCCAGCGTCATTGTGAAACCCTGCTCCAAATTCAAAGACGCTACTCCTGCTGGAAGCGAAAATTTTTCCGCAAAAGGTTGATTGTGCCATTCCTTCATACGGGCCGAGATATTTCCCTCGACCAACAGTCTTTCCGGTTTTTTGCCACCCGGATTTAGTTTTACATTGAGGTTTCCCTCCAGTAATTGGACGCCATCCGAAAGCAATTCCACGGTTTCAATATTAAAACTATTTTCTTTCATTGCCAGGTTCACGCCAATGTCCCCTCGCATAACAACGTCGATGTTTTTAAGTATTTTCCTCCCCCCTTTGCTAAAAGATATTTCCGAAATAAGAAATGGCTTCGTCATAAGGATTTTAAAATTCGCCCCCTCCTTGAGCAAAGCAAAATCTCCGCTCATGCTGCCGCCGGAAATTAGATTATCCGTATCCATGAAAAAGGGATTAACCCATTCTGCCGGAATCGCATCAAACGTAAATAACAAAAGCCTTCCTCTTGCCTGGTCGAGCCCAAAACTGTCATCATTGGGATCGATCCGAAAAGCGGAATTGCTGGCAAGACTGACCATCTTCTTTCCATTTTCCTTATTATTAACGGTGCCCGTCAGTTTGTTGATCCAAAAACTATTGCCTTCCTTTTTAATATCAATTTCAGTTTGAAACCCCAGTGGAGGAATGCCCTTCAATTCAGGCCGCAGCGCCTCAAGTTCATCCACCTGTCCCTCGATAATCGTACTCAAAGAACCCGTTCTGTCCGTTAAGGAGTAATCAAAAGTTCCCGAACCAACGGCTGTAATACTGGGCAAAGGCAAACCCATTGTGAACGGTTTTAACTGCTCGCTGACCATATTCAGTTGGAAACTCCCTCTGAATTCCGATTCCCCAAAATCATACTCATCTGTCAAATCGATGAGGACATTTTCACCACCCTGGGCATCGATTAATACCACACGCAATCGATGGGATTCTCCATCCGCATTGGTTATCTCGATATCGCCATCACTTCGTAGGGCGATTACCCCTTCAAAAGCCGCTCCCCTGCCATAGACTGTGGATACGATTCGCACCTTTGAAAAACCGGAGTCCGCCTTCTGTTCCAGCATCAATTCTCCATCAAAATCCATGCTTGAGATTGGAGCGTCCGGATTTTGATCATTTAAGGAACCCGTCAGACTCAAAGTGGAGCTGGCCGAGGGTCTCACATCCCTGCCCTCCAGGAAAAATTCTATTTCGCGGGAAACCGGCAAAACGATTTTTCCATCTATTGAGAGGCTCTCAACCCAAATTCCATAACCGATGTCGGTTGTGTGCAATAACCCGGCAAAAGTTTCTTTGCGCTGCTTGATAATTATATCCGATGGAGCTGGCCCCGGCCCCGGCCGCCGGGTTTGCAGGATTGGCTGGGCGTCATAAACCGGTGGACTTTCTTCCAAAACCCGGGATACATCCACAATCAGTCCGGTTACGTTAATTTTTGACAATTTAATCTCCTTTTCCATCAGGAGCTGGCTCAGGGAAAATTCAATGCGGACTTTTTCGGCAGCCACCTCTACGCCTTGATCCAAGTATTTCAGGCCCTCGAGAGAAAGGCTTCCGGGTAGAAGATAAACGCTTTTCAATTCCACCGAACCTTCAATTTTATCCTCCAGAACGGCCAAGGCCACCGTTTTCTGAATCCACGGGGTAAACAGCAGCAAGGCGATGCTCCCGCTGAAAATCAGCAAGGCGCTCAAGAGAATCAAAATGATCTTAAATGTTTTCACTTTTGAGCCCATGCTCAGCTACAACCTTTACAAAGCTCAAAAAAATCCAGTTTCAGGTGTCAGGAATCGAAAATCACGCATCTTGCATCATTTCAACTACGCAGTTTCAGCAGCTTGTGGAAAGATTTTTTTATAAAAAAAGTGGGACCAGAACGATTATTGATCTGTGTTGGCCCGAAGAGGTGGGTAACCGTCCGCCGGGATCGCCTCAGCTTGCGGTCAAGCATTTTATAAACCAGGTTTTTCTTGCGCGAAGAGCCCAATATTCCCCTATTGCGGGCATGGCTGAACCCTCGTGTATCTCGCCTCAGTCTTTGATAAGAGGAGAGCAGTGGCTGTAGTAATTTTTCCATCAGCTGAACAATTTGATCACTTTGGGCATAATTTTATTCTGTTCGGAAGTGGCAATTTTTTCCAAAATGGAACTCGCCAGACCGACAAATTCACTAAGCTCAGCCATTTGACGGTGGAATGCTTTGGCCTCAGGTGAATTCAATCCTCTCGTATTTTCCAGGCAATTTTTCAGAACCGAAATAGCTGGCTCAATTTCCCGCTTTTTACGCTCTCTGGAAATGATGCAAAATATCTTCCAGACTTCTTTTTCAGCCTCGAAATATTCTTTGCGGTCTCCCCTCTTGACAACGCTCCGAGCCAGCCCCCACCCCACCATCTCCCGCAGGTTGGAGTTGGCATTGCCCCGGCTGATCTCAAGATGCTCCATCACCTCATCGGTGCTTGATGATTCAGCTGAAATCAAAAGAAAAGCGTGGATCTGGGCCATGGTGCGGTTAATCCCCCAAGCCGTGCCCAAAGCCCCCCACTGGGCAATAAACTCTTCACGAGCCTCTTCCAGAACACTTTTTTTCAATGTTGCCGTCTTAGTCATTTTCAATGCCGATTCTCTCTTTATATAATAATAAAACAAATACTATTTATCCTATTTACAATATTTTCTGAAAATTCAAGAAACGCAAGCGCCGATATCACTATTTTTACCTTTTTCCATTCCCGGCTTGAAAGCCCAAGGTGGCTCCAACACCATTCGCCCATTAATGACCATCGACTTTCTCATTGTCGGCCAAGGTTTGGCCGGAAGCCTGCTGGCCTGGAATTTATTGGAATCGGGCTGCTCAGTATTGGTAGTTGATGAAGATCATGCGGGATCAGCCACAAAAGTCGGAGCAGGCATCGTCAACCCCATCACGGGCCCCCGCATGACCCCCTGCTGGCGGCTCGAGCCATTATTGGCCGATTGCAGAAAAACCTACCGTCATTTGGGCCAAAAACTAGGCCGCATCTATTATCGCGAAAAAGAGTTGGTGCGCGTCTTCAAGAGTGATGAGGAACGACAATTATGGATGCAAAAGCGAAGCGCATCAGGCACAAACCGCTATCTGGGCGCCATGAGACCACCCGATTGGAAACCCGGAATATTGCTCGACCCCTACGGAAGCTTCTCTCCCGGCGGCAGTGGGCGCCTCGAAATGGCCCACCTAATCGATGACATCGGGAAACACCTTGAAAACAAAGGCTGTCTCTTGAGGGAAAAATTCTCATACACCGACATGGTTCTCGGAAAATCGGAAGTCAAATGGAGGAATTTCCAAACGGACAAAGTAATTTTCTGCGAAGGCTTCCGTTCGCAAAACAATCCCTGGTTTCAATGGCTTCCATTCAAGCCTGCCAAAGGGGAAATTCTCGATTTAAAAACGAATCTCGCTAAACCGCTGCGGCAAATCCTCAATGCCGGAAAATGGCTCCTGCCTGTGGGCGAAAACACCTATCGGGCCGGCTCAACCTATTGCTGGGACCCGGTCGACACGATTCCCACAGCCGATGGAGAAGCTGAAATTCTTTCAGGATTGCAAAAATTTATAAGAATTCCTTTCGAGGTTACCGGGCGCCGGGCAGGCATCCGCCCCATTATTAAAGATTACAAGCCGGTCCTGGGATTGCACCCGCAATATACCCAACTGGGCATCTTTAATGGTTTAGGATCAAAAGGCGCCCTCATGGCCCCTTTTTTCGCCCGGCAAATGGCAGGTTTCCTCAAAGGCGAAACTGCGTTGGATGAAGAAGTCAGCCTGCAACGGTTTGCCGGTAATTGACGCTCAAACGGGAACAATTTCTTTATGAAAATTCATCAAGTTCAATCGGAAGTTTCTTTTAAATACTGGAATTATGAACCGATAAAAAGAGAACTGCAAAATCAACTTTCTCCCCAGTTTTTTATGGAGGGAGACCGCCATGAATCCAGACCATTCAACTACCGCCCAAGAAAATCGAGCGAACCTCTTAACTACTCAGGACATTGCCTATATTCACCGGGTTTTGGAGAAGGATTTTTGCAGCCTGGAAGATATTTGTACGATTTTGAATGACAAACAATCGAGGCTCAAACTGTTGGATAATGAAAAACTCTACCTTCCACTGATCAATAATAACAAAATGCTGAATATTTCCACCTATTTCTACTACTTCCTGCAATGCCGCAGGGTGATGGTCGAAGCAGGATTGAGCAATCCCGCGTTCGCCGATACTATTACAGCCTCACTGGTGGAAATGCACCGTTTGCACACCGGCGATCTGAAGCGATTGCATAGGCAAAAGTTCAATCGCTACCCTCCGCTCTTTTTGCGGATTCTTATTAAGAAAAATGCCAAATTGGATATCGTCAGCATTCGCGCTCGAATTGGGCAAATTCGCTTCATCTTCGACGCTCTGGTCGATCCGGCCAGCAACCGGCCGGTGGATAATCTGACAACTAAACCCCATTGTTTCATAAATTCAATCAGATTCAAGACTGTGATCCGCATAAACAAAGGGACTAACGTGCAAAAAAGGTATATTGCTGAACTTCACAAAAAGTGAAGATACAAAAATGGATTGATAGAGCGTTATTATGGTTGTTTATGCCGCATTCAGAAGGTTTTTACTCAATATTTATGAAACAATGGGGTAAACAGGATGAATCGATTTAACCGGATTTAATTTATTCGATCGATTCTCCCCCGACCGACCCATTACCTCGCATATTTAATACTGCAGCCATAGGGCTGAGTATTGGTCACTTCAATTGGATTGCCCGCTAAAGCATCGGTAAGGGCGATTCGCACATAATTTTGGGCAATCGCTATATCGGCGGGATCGGAAGAACGTATGCTGTCGATGGCTCCCTGGTAAACAACCTTCCCGTCCGGATTGATGACAAACATGTGTGGTGTGGCCTTGGCGCCATACAGCCTGCCCACCAGCCCATCGCTGTCGAACAAATAGGCGGTCGCCCTGCTTCCGCTTTCCTTCATCAAAGAATCTGCTTTCTCGGGGGAAACATGGCCCTGCAACCCCGGCGCTGAGGAGAGGATAGTCAGCCAAACGGCGCCCTCTTGCAAAGAAAATTTTTGCAGATTTTGCATGTTGCCGCTCCCATAATGCTTGCGGACAAAAGGGCATTGATGGTTCGTCCATTCCAGGATGATAAAATTGCCCTTAAAATCGGACAAGGAGCGCTCATCGCCTTTTGTATCGAAAAGGGTGAAGGCTGGGGCCTCGCTGCCCGAACTTACGGAAGCCATTTGAATCTTATGGCATGACAATATAAGGGTGGCCACGACCGGCAAAAAGTATAACTTTTTCATTTTTCCAATTGGGTTTCAGGTCGAATTTTCGCTGTTTATTAATATCGGGCATACACCCAGTTTTCTTCCCACGGTGAGAATCTAAAAATAGTTTAGGCTATTTCAGTAAATCTTAAAGCGCTTTACAAGCCGTAAATTCTCAGTCAAATTGACAAAAATCTGACCGCCATCTTTCGCATCCCCATGGGAATGAGCATCCAAAAATGTTGGCATATCCATTATCATAAATTCCGCAAATATAAACCTGTTAACCATGACAACGGAAGAGACCATACAAAACCTTGAAATCGAATTACAGGAAAAAGCGAGCCAATTGGCTGAATTGAAACGGAAGGCGGAAAAAGTAAAAGTTCAGGATTATGAGCTAAAAACTGAAACTGACGCCACCGTAAAGCTATCCTCTCTTTTTAACGGAAAACGGGATCTTATAGTCGTTCACAACATGGGCAAAAGTTGTCCTTATTGCACGCTGTGGGCGGACGGTTTTAACGGCGTTTGGCAACACCTGGAAAATCGGGCCGGGTTTGTTGTCGTCTCCCCCGACAGTCCCCAAACACAAAGGGAATTCGCACTATCCAGAGGATGGAAATTCAAAATGCTATCCGGTGAAGATTCCAGCTTCATTGAGGATATGGGTTTTAAAAAAGAAGATGACTGGTGGCCTGGCGTCTCCACATTTTGGAAGGATGAAAAAGGGGAAGTTTACAGGGTTGCCCAGGCAAATTTTGGCCCCATGGACCTTTTTTGCGGAACCTGGCACCTGATCAATCTATTGGCCGACGGCATTAATGATTGGCAGCCTGAATGCAGCTATTAACCACAAGCATTGAGGTCAGCCTCGGCATGTTTAATGCCTTGCCTACATTTTCCCATCAGACGTTCGCCTGGAAAATCTAACGGTTATAGGCGTTTCGCAATTGAGCCGGGGAAATTTTCATTTCTTTACTATGAGGCCGTAACGAAATCGACATTTTTAATAAAAGTTGCTCATTTTCCCGGTCCAGAAGAAAAATTTTCATCAACTTTTTCTGGGTGTCTTCAATCAATTTTTGATTTTGCGCACCTCTCACGGGGCCCGTCTCACGCAAATCCTTCAAAGCGGTTAAAGACTCATCAAGTTGAGGCAAAAGATTTCTTTTCTTCTTTAAAAATTCCTCGGAGGGAGGTTTCCCCTCTCTCTTCAGAATGCTGTTTTACTCAAGGAGAAGAGAATAGGCGATTTCACAATTTTCCAGATGAATTTGAAGTGTGTTTTCAATAGCATCCCATAGGAAATAACGCAAAACGGCTGGAATTGCTCTTGTTCGCCTGTTTCACTAGAAGCAGGTTACTATGAAAAAACAAAAAGCAAATCCAGCCAAATGCAAGGTGTGCGTTCTGCGACAGCTTTGCAATTTTATTCCGGGACATCTGGTGGCCAAGTTGGCCCGCCAGTAGGGTGTCGATAAGAAAGCTCGCAGTTTCAGTCCATGGAGCCATATCGTTAGTTTGCTCTATGCTCAGATCACTCATGCTATTGGGCTTAATGATGTCTGTGACGGACTCGCTCATCACAGAGGGTTGCTGGCCAGTATCCGGGGGGCCAGCGCTCCCAGTCGCAACGGGCTTTCCTACGCCAACAAGCATCGCGATGCCGCGATGTCGGGAGAACTGTTTTGGTCGGTGCTCAAGCACTTGCAGTCGTTGTCTCCGGGGTTTGCGGGTGGTAATTTCAAGGGGTTTCCCCGACGTTTCAAACGCGTTATCAACATCGTCGATTCGTCCACTATCGGTTTGGTCGCCAACTGCATGGATTGGGCTAAACATCGTCGGCGAAAGGCGGCTGCCAAATGTCACTTGCGCCTGGATTTGAAAAGTTTTCTGCCCCGGTTTGCCATCATCGACACGGCCAGGGACAATGACGCCAAACGAGCCCGTGAAATGTGCGCCGCCCTCAAAGCCGGTGAAATCGTATTGTTTGACAAGGCCTACATCGATTTGGCCCACCTCTTTGACTTGTCCTTGAGGGGCATTTACTTTGTCACCCGGGCCAAAGAGAACATGGCCTTGCGCTGTGTCAAGAGGCTGCTCAAGAAGCCCAAGGGCAATATTTTGCGCGATGATCTGGTGGTCCTTAAGAACAAAAAATCCCGTCAGGATTATCCCCAGCCGATGCGCCGGGTAACGGCATGGGTGGAGATTGATGGCCAGTGGCGAGTGATGGAATTTTTGACTAATAATTTGCAGTGGTCGCCCCATACGATCAGCGAACTGTATCGCTGCCGCTGGTCCATTGAAACCTTCTTCCGCCAGATCAAACAAACGCTCAACTTGTGCGATTTCCTCGGCCATAGCGCCAATGCCGTGCGCTGGCAGATTTGGAGCGCTTTGCTGCTCTATGTGCTGCTCCGCTTCCAGGCCTGGTTGAGCCGCTGGGAGCATAGTTTTGTCCGCCTGTTCACACTTGTCAGAGGCGTGCTTTGGGATCGCTTTAACCTGCGGGACTTGCTCGATTTCTATGGGACAGCCGGTGGACGCTTTAGAATGCGAGCGACTCCCCAGCAGGCCTATTTCCCTGGGTTTGGTTGAAAACCTATGGGACAGCACAAGGTGGCAAAAGCAATAAAAGAGAAACATGTGATAAAATTTCAAAAATTCGATTCCCCCAAAAGTCAAAAACTCACATTGATTATCAATGGGTTACGAAGCTTGCCTCGCCCCTATGGGATGGTATTGGTGTGTTTTTGATTTTTTTTAGATTCATAAACAAGATTATTTTTTAAATTTCGGGTTCTTGGGAAGTGGCCAATAAACGCAAGAGACCTGACTCCGTTTTTGAAAGCCAGTCAATATGCCCCAGTCGCCAGACGGCCATTTCCTTAATCGATAGGAGGTTTTCATTGAGATCGTATTGGCTATTCTCCCACTCCTCTTCATCAACCAGGAGACGGTAAGCTTCATGAGTTTTCGGCAGCATCCGCAAACGCTCGAAGCATAATCCAATTTGGTAAATTATGGGCCACTGCCACTCCGGGTCTTTGTTCAGCGGCGCCATTGCCTGGTAAATTTTCAGAGCGCTTAAAAATCGCTTTGCTCATAAAATTCATTGGCCAGTTGGTTGCCCGTTCTCTTTTTCCAATAAAACCACAGCGACTCATCCTTACTGCGATTGATCAGGTTTTTGCGCAATAAATTGAGAGTTTCCTTCACCGCGTCACGCGGCCTGTTGAGCCGTTTATAAGAATTGGCCAGCAGGAAATGACTCTCCGCCACCAGATGGCTTTTCGGATAGTTATTGATAAACTTGTCCAGCGCCGCCACCACAGTTGCATAATTTTCCAGCAAATATTGCGAGTAGGCCGATTTAAAATGCACCGACTCCTGATCTTTCTGACCTAAATCCAGTATCTTTAACTTGGAAAAAAACTTTGCCGCCTCTTCGTAATCGCCGATCAAAAAATAAGTTTCAGCGATTTCAAGTTGAGCTTTCATGGAGAGTTGAATGTAATTTCCCATTTCCTCTTGTGGAATACTAAGCGAGGAATTCAGCACATTATAAAACTTGAGCAAAGCCATTTTTGTGACGCCCATTTCCCGGTAGATGATTTCCAGTTTTATGAATATGGCCGGCACCTCCGGATCACGGTCGAATGTTTCAATAAATTTTTCATATATGACCACGGTTTTTGAAGAGATTCCCGCCTTCTCATACATGCCTGCCATATCGAGAAGCAGCTGGCGGCGCTCGCTATCCTCTATATCCATATTTAGTAGTTTTAGATACAGCTTTTCCGCCATCCTGTAATCCTTCATGCGATCGGCCAGCAGGAGAATCAATTGGCGCCGCTCGCTATCCACTATATCCGCATCGAGAAGTTTTTGAGACAGCTTTTCCGCCGTCCTGTAATCCTTCGTGCGATCCGCCAACATGATCTGTCGCTTTAAAAGTAGAAACTTTCCCTCTTCCGCCACACCAGTGCGTTTTGCGATATCAAACCGTTTTGGGGAGCTTTTTTCTTCCCCCGGTCCTTCTTTCTGATCCTGTGAATCCAGAGCTGTCCATCCTTCCCCACTACCGGCTTCAGCCCCCATTCCAGAATCCGGCTCGCCCGCCATGATATAATTGCTCTGAGGTTGTTGCTGTGGAGAAAGTTGCCTGGAAAAACTCTTTTTCGATACTAATTCGGCAGGAAGCGATACGTTAGCGCCAGATTCCCCTGCCCCCAAATCTGCTGGGGGAGCAACTTCTGCCGGTTCCTCATGTTCAATTTCTGGACTCGGAACTTCAGATTTCGACGATTCTTCACCTTCCGTCGCCGACGCTGCTTCCGGTTCAAGAAGCGCTGCAGACTCGTCGTAATGATTTTCCGGGACAGTCACAGTCTCATCAACGCCGATTGCTTCCTCTGCAGAGCATATCAGAAACCCGCCTATACCAATAATAAAACAACACGGCAAAAGCGTTCTTTCGATTTGGCCTCGCGCCAACGCAAATTTTGATTTTAAAAACACCATCTAGTTCTGCTCAAAAATAGCCCTGCTTCTGGGTTTCGGCGAATACTCTTTGGAATGGACCGGCGCCAGAAATGGCACTCCCAGCCGATCATTGCTCTCCCCATTCCCCCCCGGCAGGTCCTTTTCAAAATAAATCAGGAATTCATCCGGATCGATAAATTCAACATTTCCTTGATAGTCTGCCAGTTCTTCCTGCATTAGCGGTTGAAACGCCTCAGGCAATTGGCTCTCATTTCCCTCCTCATTCTCTGTCCCATCGAAATCAAGTCCTTGCTCATTTTCCACATTGGATTTCAAAATAGAATCCGGGCTGGATTCATCCGCTTCAACTGGGTCGGAAGATTGTGCCATATCTATTTCTTCTTCCAGTTTAAGCAGTTGCAGCATATTGCGATCCAGTGGCGCGATCCGGTCGCCAATACTTATTTCCACCGGGCCAACTGCGCGCAGGTAAATGGTGGATTTGCCGGGCCCCGGAAGTCCCCTCGAATACCCTCCTGGAACGTATGACAGAATCGATCTGATTGGTGTGATTGCCGACACATTTACCCTGCCCATGAACATCCCGTTCCATACCGCAAATAAAGCAATCACGAACGGCCTCCATCTTAATACGGGAAGCCGCCTATACCTAGAATCTGCGCTGAAATTTTTGTGAAACACTTTTGTGAAACACCTTAGTACCTAGAGGCTATCCCAAAAATATAAAGATTTTGTAGTCAACTGGATGACGTTTATAAAAATAGCCGGAAAGAGCATTTTTTTGCTCGATCCGGCTAAAAAAAGGTTCTATAATTGCGTTAGCGAAAATCAATATAGCCCTTTCTATGAAAAATATAGCCATCCAATGCCTCCTGCGTCCAGCTTTAACTGTGGTCGACCGTTGCCTCGATTACGATAACTTTCGCGCCACCATCGATCGTATCGACCGGCTGCTGATCGATTCGGAGGTGGAATCGCAGGGCGTTGATCTGGCCTTGGAAAGAGGCCAGCCAATGAGTGTAAAGGCCCGGCAAAAGCGGGCTAATTTTGCCCTCAAGGCGTTGCGTATGGAAACGCTGCGTTATCTGCTCGGTGGGATTTCGTTTCGGCATTTGTCGAGGGCTCTGGGCAGCAGCGATCTGTTGGCTGATTTTTGTCGTGTCCGCCATATCGACGGCATAAGGGGCATCTCCAAGAGCACCCTGGAACGGGCCTCGAAGTTTTTCAGCGAAGAGCAGTTGAGGGCCTTGCACCGGACCTTGACTGAGGTTGTGGGCGATGCCGATCTGGCCCGGCAGGTGGTGGGATTGGACAAGCCAATAGACACCACCATTTGCCTGATCGACGGCACCTGTTTGGAGGTCAACATTCATTGGCCGACGGACTGGGTGCTGCTCAAGGATGTAGCGGGCACGCTGCTCAAAGCGATCCGGCTGATCCGTGAGAAGGCCGGTTTGCGCCATCGCATGCCGATCGAACCGGAGCCCTTGGCTCGGCAGATGAATCGGCTGTGCATACAGATGACCCACAGCCGGCGGCGAAAGGACAGCGCGCGGCAACGCAAGGGTATCTTGAGGCAGATGAAAAAGCTGCTCAAACGGATCGGGGAGCATGCCCGCAGTCACCGGGAATTATTGCAAGCCTGCTGGGAGCAAAGCGATTACAGCGAAAAACAGGTCCAACAGATCCTTACCCGGATGGAGCGCATGAGCGAGCTAATCCCGGTGGTCATCAAGCAAGCGCACGAGCGAATCATTGGCGGCCGCCAGGTGAAAAACGCAGAGAAAGTTTTGAGTGTTTACGAACCCGATGCGCAGGTGATTGTGCGAGGCAAAGCGGGCCAAGAGGTTGAGTTTGGCAACACCCTGTTTTTGGGTGAAAGCGTTGAAGGATACCTGCTGGACTGGAAACTCTACGGCAGCCGGACGCCAAGCGAAAATGAACAAATGCAAGAGAGTTTGCAAAGACAGAACCGCTTCAACCTAGCCGAACCCATAGCGGCCATGTGCGCGGACCGGGGATTCGCCTCCCAGCGGGCCCGCCAGCAGTTAGCCCAGGAGGGCATCTACGATGCGCTCTGTCCACGCGATCCGAAGCAGTTGAAAAAACGGATGGAGGAACTACACTTCAGGCAATTGCAAAAGCGCCGGGCCAGCACCGAAGGGCGGATCGGGGTATTGAAGAATCGCTGGCAGGCCGGGCGATTGCGCAGCAAAGGCTTTGCCAACCGCTCGATCAGCGTAGCCTGGTCGGTCCTCTCGCACAATCTATGGAAAGTGGCCAAGATGCTGGCCCAGCAAGATGAACTAAAAACCAAAGCGGCGGCCTAAATAGAGGCTGTCCCAAAAACCCGAATTTTGCGAATTGAGATATTCGACTCCGAACTGTAAGGGAACGTAAGTCATTCAATTCCGTCAAAAACGCTGTATAAGGCCTCTATTCGTTATAAATATAATCGCGTCAGACAGAGGTCTATGGTAGAATTGTATTTGAATATGCAAAACAAGAGAAAGGCTGACGGTGTTATAGACATCGAATTTGCCCAAAATCCCCTAAAAACGGTCTTTATGACAGCTTTATTAACAAGTTAACTTACTGTAAAACAAATGGTTATAACTTTGGGACAGCCTCTAAATAAAGAGCGGAAAAGCAAGGACAATACTTTTTCACAGGCCTACTGTCGGCCCATACAAAGAAAATCAGGCAAACGGACCCCAAAACCAGAATCCTAACGTCATAGGAGAGCAAAGTCACCCCCTCCCAAAAGAAAATACCACTAAAATGAACACTCTTCAAAATCCCCTCGCAAAAATCACCCTTTTGGGACAGCCTCTATTTTAATTTCTTCTTCCGAGCAAATATTGCGGGTGAGGCGGCTGACACTTTCGAGAACATCTACCGGCGGATAGTGATTGGCAGTAGCCAGGGCACGGCTAAGAACAATGTGGCCATCCAAAATTCCACGAACAGAATCAGATACCGGTTCATTGAGGTCATCACCATCGACCAGAATTGTGTATAGCGCTGTGATCGAACCGATTTCACCCATCCCTGTGCGTTCTAGCAAACGAGGCAAAATTGAAAAAACTGACGGTGTGTATCCGCGCGAAGTTGGTGGTTCCCCAACGGCCAAACCGATTTCTCTTTGGGCCATGGCGAATCGAGTGATAGAATCCATTAATAATAGTACGTCGTGTCCCTCATCCCTATAGGATTCTGCAATTGCTGTGAAGAGCAGGGCAGCCCGCAGGCGCAAAGGGGCCGGTTGATCGGAAGTAGATACAATTACGACTGATTTTGCCATACCGACCGGACCGAGGTCGTTTTCGATAAATTCCCGCAATTCGCGGCCTCGCTCCCCGACCAGTGCAATGACATTTAAATCCGCCTCCGAACCACGGGCAATCATACCGATAACAGTAGATTTACCGACTCCACTTCCGGAGAAAATACCCATCCGCTGACCGCGACCTAACGGCGTAAAAGTATCGATTGAACGGACCCCGGTTTGAAATGGAATTTTGACGGGCTGCCTTTTCATGGGATTGGGGGCTGGCCGGTTCAAGCCCTGGGTATAATGGACGCGTAGCGGACCTTTATCATCCAATGGTTCGCCCAGGCCGTTGATGATGCGGCCAATCAACCCGTCACCAGTGGGCACAGAGGCCAGGCGCGAAGCGGCCACTACGCGGCAACCGGGATGTATTTCCTGCATGGGGCCCAACGGCATGAGGAGAATGCGGTTTTCCCGAAAACCCACTACCTCGGCGGCAATGGAGACATCGCGGCGGGTGGAATGAATATCGCACATATCGCCAAGGGATACTTCAGGTCCTTCCGATTGGATAATTAGACCCGTCACTTGAATTACTTTGCCAACTTTCTCAAGTCTGCCAGCGCCTTCAATGCGCTGATGCATCCATTGCAAATTATCTGATATAGTTTTAATCATCCCGCCAGTAATTCTTTTTCGATTTTTTTAATTTTTGTGGCCACCTTCGCGTCAATGGTTCCAAAGCGACTGCGCACGAGACAATCACCGGATTGAAGGGATGAGTTTTCTTTAAACTTCAAGGAGGGATATTGATCGGACAAAATCCGTGCGCCTTCCTGCAAAAGCTTGAAGTCTGCTGGGAATAAATTTATCTCCAGGGCCTCTTCTTCGGGAGAAAGATCGCTGATAACTTCTTTGACGATGTTTTCTATGTTTTGACGATCTAATTGCAGGCCACTCCAGATTCCCCGAATCATGGAAAGAAGCAAATCGGGCAACGAGGAATTGATTTCCTGCATGGCCTGGCCAAACTGTTCTTCAATTTTTTGCAGAACGGTTTCCTGCAGGTAAACGGCTTCTTTGCGAAGTTCCAGTATTTGCCGGTTGTAAAAGTCACTGGCCGTGTCGTAACCCTTGCGGTGGGCTTGCTCCTGCAATTTTCCCGCTTTTTCCCCACTAACAGGGGACGGACCGCTGTAGGCGATGCGAATGCCTATAACCGGTTCGTCCAGTTGGATGCGTTCAAACCAGTACACGATCGCCGCTCCCCATATCGATGGTTATTTCTCCTTCATCCTCCAAACCGCGAACGACTTGGATAATGCGGTCCTGGGCAGCCTCGACATCTTTCAGGCGCACCGGCCCGAGCATCCCAATTTCCTCCTTGAGTGTTTCTGCAGCCCGTTTGGAAACGGATCCGAATATAGCGGCTTGCAAAGCGGCATTGGCCGATTTGAGGGAAATAACGAGATCGGACATTTCGATTTCCCGGGCTATGCGCTGCAAATCGAGGGTTTCCAGTCGAATCAAGTCTTCGAAGCTGAACATCTTTCGGCGTATCTTGGCTCCCAGAGTGGGATTTCTCTCTTCGATTTTGCTGAGTAATCCCTTGCTCACATCCTTGTCCAAAAGGTTCATCAAATCGGCAACCGAACGGACCCCGCCGCTTTGGTGCATGGTTGGTTTTTGCTTGTGGCTAAAATGAGTCTTGAGGCATTGAACCACCTTGTTGACATGCTCCAGCGAAGTATCCTCCATGCAGCCAATCCGTTCGATTACTTCCTCTCGAAGATCCGGAGAAAGCATGGTGAGCATGTTAGTGGCCTTTTCCAGACTGAGGTGGGAGATGACAAAAGCGATGGTTTGAGCCTGCTCGTTGCGAATCAGATTAAATATCTGCCGCGGCTCCATCTCGCTAACTTCTTTAATGACTTCGGAGGAATTTCCCAAAGGAGCAATGCGGCCCAGCATATTAATAGCCTGGTAGTCGCCCTTGGCCAATTCCAACGCTTTTTGGGCAAATTTGTGTCCGCCCAAAATCGCGTTAAGGCTTTCGCCTATGATTTCGGCAAATTCTTCAACTGTCTTCGACTGTATGGATCTGTCAACAATTTTGAAAGTAGTAATCTCACGGCAGATCATCTCGATATCGGTGTCTTCGAAGAATTTTAACAAATCGGCTGCCGCATCCGGGCCGATTACGATCATAAAGAGAGCCAATTTTTGCAGTTTTCCAAGCTGTTTATAATCGATATGCTGCAGGTTGGAATTACTCATTTGTGAGGTCTTAATTAAGGGGTGATAGAAGATTTAAATAACACTACTTGGCCGGGCCATTGGTGGCCCAATTCTTAAGAGCTGTGCTGACGTTTTCAGGTTTTTCCCGAATCAATTCATTAAGCATATCCGGGGTGAGGAAATTTATTGCTTCGGCTGCCTGCCGCAATCCTTTGGGACCATCCTCAGCCAGGACCTCCAATTCCGCGGCCCCCGGCTTGTGGCGTTTGACCATGCGCAGGAATAAGAGGAACATGATAATAGCTATGCCGAGGGCGAAAAAGTTGCGGCCTACATCATACCAGCGCATAAATTGATCCTGCAACTGCGCGAGAGTGTCTACCGGCACAATTTCCGGAACATGAAAAATGGTTTCTTCCAGGGAAACTGAGCTTTTTCCCTGTATGCCTGGCACATCCACGCCAATTGCGTTATGCACCATTACGCGCAAAATTTGCATTTCTTCGGGGGTGCGGGAAATCGGTGTGGCTTTTTCTCCCTCTGCGGCCGTATCCAGCCGCATGGCGATAAATACGGCCGCGCTGAGTTTTTTAATGATTCCCGGTGTTTTGATCGTTTCCTGGGTGAAGTGGTTGATCTCATAGGAGGTGGTTTTATTTTTGTGGGTCTCACGGGTGCTGTTGGTGGCTGGCTGCTCATTTCCGGAGGCGTCACTGGATTGATTCGAACTTGCCTCAGTGGTCACGACTATATCCTCGGCATTCGTTTCCGTTCTGGGGACCTGGCCGTCGGGATCGAATTTTTCTTCGACGATAGTTGAGGCTTCGGAATCGACCTCCAACGAGACCCGCGCCACCACATTGCCCGCCCCCACCACTTTGCTGAGCATGCTTTCGATTTTTCGGACATAATAGTCTTCCATGTTTTGCCGGTATTTGAACTGACCGGTGCCAATTCCGGCAAAGCCGTCCTCCCGGAGGTTCTCCGAGAGAACCTTTCCATGGTTGTCAACCACGGCGACGTTGTCCAACATGAGTCCCTCCACTGCGTTGGCCACGATAAAGCGGATGGAATTGACAGCTTCCTGCGGGAGCATGGCGCCCCCCGTGTCAATAAAGACGGAGGCCGTTGCCCTGCCGCCATTCGGGTTGGTCACCAACAATTTGTTCTCCGGCACGACCACCATGACGCGGGCGGAACGAATGCCTTGCAGCTGAGCAATCGTTCGGGACAGCTCTCCCTGCACGGCGCGCATATAATTTGCCCTCTGGACGAAATCGCTGACTCCGAAATTCGCTTTGTCGAAAATTTCGAAATCAACATCGCCGCCGTTGGGAATGCCTTTGGCGGCCAGGTCCATGCGTATTTTGTAAACTGCATCGTTGGGAATATAAATGGAAGAGCCGCCTTGACCGATGCGGTAAGGTATGCCCTGATCTTCTACCACAACCAGGATTTCCGATAAATCCTGGGACTCCAAATTCCCGTAAAGAAGTCTCAAGTTGGGGCGGCTGGTCCATACCAGAAGAGCTATCATGCCGATGAGAACCCCGACAAAAGACAGGAAAATGGATACCTTTTGATTGAATCCCAACTCAGACCAGAGCTTCGCAATTTCTTTTAAATAAACATTCATAGTGGTAAACCAGAGGTCTTTGAAAATTATACCTAAACCTGCATGTGCATCAATTCCTTGTAGGAATCGACCAGTTTGTTACGCACCTCGACCAATAATGAAAAAGCTACTCCTGCTTCCTGCATGGCGATGATGCTTTGGTGGATGTTGTCGGTTTCACCCGACATGAGTTTTGCCGTTTCTGCGCGAGCGTCCGCTCCCTTTTGGTTAACTGAGTCAACCAGACTCCCAAACATGTCCGGCAAGGAGGGGGCGCCACCGCCCGATGGCCTGAAGGTGGTTGAGAAATCGCCCCCTTGGATGGAATCCTGCGCACGAAAGGGGGCCAACTGCTCGAATTGCGAGCTCAAGTCGTTCACTAATCCCGGCGCTTTCGAAAAATCCATACCCTTTAATTGCTTGATGGCGTTTTGAGCCTTGGCAAATTCGATGCCATGCAAACCTCCTGAAATACCGGCGCCCTTGTTTTCGTCCTGGCCGGCTGATATCCCTGGCGACTGTAGGTTTTTCAGGAATGAACCTCCTATTCCTTGTATGGAACTGATTAATGACATAATTTACCTTTCCCGTTGGAACCGAATTACCGGCCTATTAATAGAGCTTGATGGGCCATTTGGCGGGCTGTTTTTATGACCGATAAATTGGCCTCGTAAGCCCGTGAAGACG
Organism: Opitutales bacterium; assembly: GCA_965226205.1. GTDB lineage: Bacteria > Verrucomicrobiota > Verrucomicrobiia > Opitutales > UBA2987 > JAJFLU01. The sequence goes on from CBDDCJ010000016.1 coordinate 44,646, forward strand.
TGATCAAATCCACCATTTCACGTGAAATTTCCACATTGGGCATCTCCACCATGCCATCTGTATCGGCGTCGGGATGTTGCGGATTATAGATTTTTTTGCCCGGGGTGGGGTCATCTGTAATTGCCCGGATGCGAACGGTTCGGGCCAATGCGGCGATGCCCCCGGATGTGTTATTTTTGTCCAGAATCGATTCGAAGGAAACTATTTTTCGCTTATAGACTTCACCATTACTGCCCTTCGTGGTATGGGCGTTGGCAATATTTTGAGCCACGACGCTCATGCGGATTTTCTCAGCATTGAGGGCGTCTGCGGAAACATTTACGGCTGGTATAAGATTCATGTATGTTAGTTGAGTGAGGACAATATTTTTACCTGCAACTGGCTTAGGTTCAGGTAACTCGTCCAGAAATAGCGGTTTTCAAATGCTTGAGTGAACTGCTTACAAATTCGGTAAGAACCTGGTATTCAAGAGCATTTCGATTTACATTGAGTAGCTCGTGGTCCAATTCGACGTTATTGCCATCGGGGCCGACGGCGCCGGCCGAGGGATCGACAACGAGGGTGGGTTCAAGGCTGGATATGCCCTTTAAATCTCCTCTATTCAAAAGTGCCGCCAATTGGGTTTCAAAAGCAGGAGAAACATCGATTCTCTTGTAGCCTGGAGTTTCCAGATTGGCCATATTGCCAGCCAGGGCTTTATGACGCAAAGCAGCCGCGTCGAGCAGTTTTCTGGCGGTGACGTACTTTTCCGTAGCGAAGATTCCTTCGATCATGCCTGCCCGAAAGCAAGGCATGTGCCAGACACCCTAAATATTTTATATCTTCTTTATTATGAATAAGATATAATTTAAATGCGATTATCCCTTAGCCTGAGTTCGACAGTTGGGGGGGTAAATCGATTATTTTTAGGATTTTTCGTGCTGTAGGGCGCATGGTTGTCAGGGTTGGGGTGTGAATATGCCGTGTAGTGCAGACCACTCTATTGCCTTTTCGGAAAAGTAGTGCAGGGTCGGTGTTGATGTATTTGCGTCGCCATCGTCGTCGTAAGAAGGGCCAGGATTATGATTACTGGACGCTGGTGGAGTCGGTGCGCACAGCCAAGGGGCCGCGCCAGCGCATCGTGGCCCACATTGGCAAGGAGCCGGGGCTCGATGAGGATGAGCGGTTGGGTTGGGAGCAGATCGGTCGGCTCCTCGATGGCGATGATGAGGCTGCGGGGGCCGAGCAGTTGGATTTATTTGCCGAGGATAAACCGGAGGCTCCGTTGTGGGCGCAGGTGAATCTGGGTCGGATACGGATGGAGCGGGTGCGTCAATTTGGCAAAGTGTATGTGGCTCTGGCGCTGTGGCGGCGGCTGGGGCTGCATCGTTTCTTCGAGGAGCATTTGCCGCCGGGCCGGGAGTCGGTGGGCTGGGCCCAGGTGGCCTCGATTCTGGCGCTGGGGCGTTTTTGCGAACAGGCCTCGGAGCTGGCTCTGGCCGAGCGCTGGTATGGCTCGACGGCGCTGGAGGATTTGATGGCGGTGGATGTGGATGAGGTCTATGACAACCGTTTGTATCGCGGACTGGATCGTGTCTTGCCCTTGCGCCGGGAACTGTTCAGTCATCTTAAAGGACGCTATGAAAGCTGGTTTGGGACGCGTTTCGAGTTTCTTTTATACGACATAACGAGCACCTATTTTGAGGGCCGGTGCGAGGGCAATGCCCAGGCCCAGCGCGGCTACAGCCGGGACCAGCGGCCGGATTGCAAGCAGGTATGTCTTGGACTGGTGGTGACGCCCGAAGGGCTGCCCCTGGCCTATGAGGTTTTCGACGGCAACCGCGCCGATGTGACCACGGTGCAGGAGAGGGTCGAGTTGATGGAATCGCATTACGGGGTGGCCGATCGCATCTGGGTGCTGGACCGCGGCATGGTGAGCGAGGCCAACCTCGAATACCTGCGCGGCAAAGGGGCCCGTTACATCGTGGGCACGCCCAAGAGCCATCTTAAAAACTTTGCCCTCGATCTGCTCGAGCAAGGCGATTTTTGCGAGGTGCGGGCGGGGGTGGAGGTCAAACTGGTGAAACATCCCGACTGCCCCCAGATCGAGCAATATGTGCTTTGCCGCAGCCAGGGACGGGGTCAAAAAGAAGCCGCCATGCTGAGCAAGCAAAAGGAGCGTTTGCGCAAAAAGCTCGACCTGATCGACCTGAGTTTGCGTCGGCGAGGGCAGAAACTCGATCCGGTTGAACGCCGTATCGGCCGCTGGCTGGGCCGCCACACCATGGCCGAAAAAATATTCACCGTAGAAGTGCAAATCGACGCCGCCGGACGGGCCTGCGCATTGCAAATCACCGAAGACGAGAGCAAAGCCGATTGGGCCCAACTGGCCCACGGGACCTATCTGCTGCGAACCAACTGCCAGGAGGAAGACCCACAAAAGCTGTGGCGGTGGTATATACAACTGACACAGGCCGAGGCAGCCTTTCGTTGCGCCAAAAGCGACTTGGGGCTGCGGCCGGTCTATCACCACAAAGAAAAGCGTGTGCAAGCGCACATTCTGATCTGTTTTCTGGCTCTGGCGATGTGGCGCGCCCTGGAAAGCTGGCTGCAGGCCAAAGGCCTCGGCACCTGTGCGCGGCAAGTGTTGCACGAACTGGAAAATCTACGCTCAATGGACGTGGTGGCGCCGCTGCGAGGGGGACGCGAAGCGCGTTTACGGCTGGTAGGCAAACCGGAAAAACTCTGTGCCGACCTCCTCAAGAAAATGGGCCTAAAACTGCCCACCCACCCCAAAATCATCCAAAATGTAGTGCAGACTAACGGCAAAAATTAATCCCGAATCCGCATAGATAAGCCCTTTAACTTTTTGAACTGTCGAAGATGGGTTAGTGACCTTCGACTGTATTCATGGAAATATATTCCCTTTTTTCCCGACCACTCATATAAACCGGTAAATTTGTTGCTATACATAAAATCGGATAAGTTTTTATGAAAAATTTCCGATTTGCTCCGAAATATCAACAAGAGGCCAGGTTCCTTTGGCAGGAGGACTCCTATTAAAACATTTGCAGAACAGAGACCGAAAAATTTTCCATTGAGCCTAGAACCTATCGGGATAACCGTCTTTTTCTGATTTTTTCTATATTTCATGCCAACTTCAGTTCAGCATCGTCTAGATCGAGTAGCCAGGAAGACGGGCCAAAACCCACCGTGCGAAACTTGCCAGTTCCTCATAGATGAGGAAGGTATTATTAATAAAGGTCCTGCCCATAACACTCACATCTATGGGCACCGGGCGAATGAATTGATCGGGCGGTCATTGCGCGATTTTTTACTGGAATTGAACGCGGACTGGGAGGATATTTTGCCGCCAAAACTGAGCCAGGATCATCCACCACTTTATTTGCCCTGGACCCATGAGGGGATGGATTTTGCGACCGGGTTGTTCCTGCATTTTCTATCTGGGAGAGGGCAAACGTATGTGACGCTAGTTCCGTCACTGGCTCCCGAGGAAAAATTGAAGCGCTTGTCGATTAAAGATATTCCCTGTAAATCGGCTTTGATTGAACAGCTCTTTCTGCGGCTTCAAACCGCGGAAAATCGATTGCTCAATTATATTCACCATTTTCCCGGAATATTTTTCAGCCAGAAGGTCGATCTATCCTTCAATTTTATCGGACCGGGGTTTGAGGAATTGCTGGGCTGCCCGACCAACTCCCTATACCACAGCGCCAGCCGGTTTATGGAAATGATCAACGAAAAAGACCGGTTCGACTATTCCAGAGACTTGCAAACGAGGTCAAATAAAAGGGAACCTTTTACCTCCTTGTTAAGAATTCGTCATTTCCTGGAGGGAAGTATCATCTATCTTCTGGAAGTGCGCACGCCGCTATTTTCCCCTTCCGGGCTGTTATTGGGTTATGATGAGGTGTGGCTAGATTTGACAAGGCAAACCATAGCGGAAAATCGCCTCGCCGATACCGGATGGAGGGAAAGTATTTCCACCTTAACGGTTGGTTTGGTGCATGATTTTGGCAATTTGGTGTCGGGGATTCATTCCCTGAGCGAGCTTTATTGTGACTCCCTGGAAAAGACGCACGATCTCTACAAGGGAATGGAAATGATCCGGAAAAGTTCATTGGATTCACAGCAATTGGTGCGGCGCATCATAGAGCTGAATGGAGAGACATCGAATCGTAAAAACTTCCATAACGTGGAAGATTTGATTCAAAATCAACTCGACCTGATCTCTCTGATTTTTCCCAAAAAGACATCCATTGTGACTCAGTTTGCGGGCGGCGAGCTTCCCGTTTATTGCGATGATGTCGGTTTCAGGCAATCCATGCTCAATTTGGCCATCAACTCTCGAGATGCCATGGAAATGGAAACTCAGGGACAAATTTTTATCAAAGTAAGCAAGGCTGCCGCTGGGGCGGAGATTTTCAAGAGCGTTTCCGGGAATAGTATTCGCGCCCCAAAAAGTGGCACCGTAATTCAGTTCCGCGACAATGGAACCGGAATCAGAGAAGAACTTATGGGGAAAGTATTCGATCCTTATTTCACGACCAAAGATATCCAGAAAGGATCCGGGCTCGGTCTCTATAACACAAAACTTTTTGTTGAAAAAATGGGTGGAAAAATTGGGGCCGCAAGCGAGCCTAATAAAGGATTGAGCATTTTCATATTCCTGCCCCTAGCCGATTTCACGCAATCGCCGCTGGAAGACATTTCAAGCGCAAAGACTTATTTTTACTACAAGGACCGCCCTAAAATCGTAGTTTATTCTGCGCTAGACGCACGGTATTTGAGCCTGGTCGATAAAATGCAAAAACGGGACTGGGAGACTATCACATTCGATGATCCGGAGAAGCTCACCGGCTTCCTCCAAGATGCTTTTTTAAGGCCGGATTTAGTCCTTTTAATCGAAATGGGGTATGATGGCCGGGTACAAGAATTGACCCGCAGCATTACTCAGATCGATCCCAGAATTAAAATTGCCGTGCAGGCCGCCGGGCGCAACCCGGACGAGTTAGACCCGTCCTGGTGGGAAAACGCGGATTTGCTGCTGAACGGCGAATCGGGAAAGAGCGAACTGCTTAACCAACTGGCCGCACTTATTGAGAGCAAAAAAAATTGTAATTAATTTTATGGCTCAAAAGACAAAAAAAACCAAAATAATCATCGTCGATGACGAGGAGATCATCCTGCTTGCTCTGGAGGAAACCATTTCCAAAGAAGGCTACGAGATCATCACAACGGTCTCACCGTTAAAAGCTCTGGAATACCTTCGGGTAGAGGAATTTGCCGTTATTATTTCCGACCAAAGGATGGCGGAAATGACGGGACTGGATTTTCTCCGCCAGGCCAAGCTCATCCAGCCAGACGCCTCCCGCATTTTAATAACAGGTGTACTGACCCTGAAAACGATTATCGATGCCGTTAATAAAGGGGAGATTTTCAGGTTCCTGGCCAAGCCGTGGATTCGCGAGGAACTACTGGTAACCGTTAAGAATGCGGCCCAAAGAAACGAGCTTCTAGAGGTCAACCACAAACTGCAAAAAGACACTTTGTCGCTGAATGAGCGCCTGAGCGAAACCAATCTGGACCTGAAAATAAAAATCAAGGAATTGGCCGAACAGCAAAACGCTCTCGATCAGGCCAACAAAGCATTAATCGGTAATTTTGAACATTCCATTGAGCTTTGCTACCGGATCGGCAGCGCTTACCATCCGCTTTTGGGCAAAGAAACTAAAGCTATTGTCGATCTTTGCCAAAAGATGATCGATACCGGCTATTTTTCAAAAGAGGAACAGCATGTATTAAAAACAAGCGCCTGGTTGAATAATATTGGATTGATCGGCATCTCCCGCGAGTTGTTTCTGCGCTCCAGACAGGATCCCGAAACTCTTTCCGGAAGCGAAAAACGAATCATCAGCAATCATCCCATTTACGGGCAGACGCTGGCTACCTTCGTCGAGGACCTGGCGAGTGTGGGGGCAACCATAAGGGGGCATCACGAGCGCTGGGACGGAAAAGGTTTTCCTGACGGCCTGGCGCGTTTGGCCATTCCCAAAACGGCCCGGTTTCTGGCCGTAAATGTATTTTTCGCCGAGTGTGGACTGAGCAAGGAAAATGCCATCGAAGAAATACTCAACCAATCTGGAAAAGCCTTCGATCCGGAAGCGGTTCGATTGTTTCTCAAAGCCACCCGTATGATCGAACTGCCGCGAAAAGTGAAGGAAGTGCTTTTCAAGGAGCTGGAAAGCGGCATGACCCTGGCCAAAGGCCTGTTCAGCCCAACCGGTTTGCTCCTCATCCCGGAAGGGCATAGGTTGGAAGAAGGGACTTTGGAAAAAATCCGAAGACACAATATAGTGGATCCAATCATCCAAAGATTATTGGTTTATTCTTAAAATATTAAGAAAACCCAATCGTTCGCCGTCTATTTTGGCATAACGGATGCTGTAAGCGGGTAGCAGCTTATAGAGGAAATAATTTCCTTGGCGGCAAAATCCGTATGAATCCAATCCTATCCATCGGTCTCCTCAATATCGGCAAAGAAGCGGTCGAACACCTTTTGGCCAAAAAAACCCTGCCCGCAACGGCAACCAATTTGGATAGGGTGCCATTCACCAATTATCTGGACAGCGTGCAGGCGCCTTCGCCCGACAGTGGGTTGGAACAGTTTTTAAAAGATTCCGGCATCAGAAATCCGGCCGATCTGGAAAACGCCCTGTTTCACCTCACTCAGCAATTGCTTAAAGACCCGGCTTTCTCTCAATTCTCAGCTGATGCCTTTCGCACGGGAACTTTTTCGCTCCATGCGGATGGACTTGGCAGCACCTATGTGACGGGTCCCAATGGCAAACAGGTTGATTTTTTCAGTCACAGCAAAACGGGAGAGCTTGCCCATAAGATTCGCCAGATTTCCATGCTGCTTGAGGAAACTTCTACCGCACCCAATGCTGATCTCGATTTTTTGGCCCGCCTATTGGAGGAAAAAAACCTTTCGGGAGGGTCCTGGAATCTCCAGTTAAATCTGATGTGATCTGATTTACCTTTTTCGAAAAACGAGGAAATATTGTTCCTCCATAAAAGGGTCTTCTTTGACCAGATCGAAACCGGAGTCCTTGACTTCGTCCGTGACCGTTCCTTTTCCACCGCGAACATGGCCTAGAATCCATGTTTGGCTGATTCCTTTGATACGTTCAAAATCGACAATGACCAGCCGGCCCTCAGGTCTTAATGCTTTGTGGATAGATTCGAGCATATAGAAAGGATACTCGAAGTGATGGTAGGTATCGCAAATATAGGCCAAATCGATTGATTCGGGTGGAAGATTGACGGTGTTTTCTTTGCATATAGATTTGAACACAGTTGTCCGGTTAACCTGAATTTAAAACTTTGTAAATCGTTAATTTTTATAAACTTGTGAGTTATTTTTAGTGTGACGCATTTGAACTTCCAACAATTTCATTATATTTTGGGGTATAAATTCTGTATCTTGTTGATCATGAATCAACAACGTATGGTTTTCTCCCAAATTTTTGACCTTTTGCATCGTGAACAGTTTCAACGATGCGTCAAACGCTATAGTGGGGACAAGCGTGTCCGTTCCTTTTCCTGCCGGGATCAATTCTTGTGCATGGCCTTCGCTCAATTGACTCGACGTGAAAGTCTCAACGATATCGTTACCTGTTTGTGTGCCCATAGTGACAAACTCTTTTCTATGGGCATTCGCAGTAATATCGCCAAGAGTACTTTGGCCGATGCCAATGAACAACGCAACTGGCGCATCTATGCGGACTTGGCATACGTGCTCATTAAAAAGGCTCGCAGGCTCTATGCCGATGAAGCGTTGGACTTTGAACTCGAAGAGACCGTTTATGCTTTAGACGCCACGACCATTGACTTGTGTTTGAGCCTCTTTCCATGGGCCCATTTTCGTACAACCAAAGCGGCGGTAAAGCTGCACACGCAGATCGATTTGCGCGGTTCGATTCCGACCTTTATCGAGATCACTCCGGGAAAAGTTCACGACGTAAACATGCTTGATGCCCTTGTTCTTGAGCCTGGAGCCTATTATGTGCTTGATCGCGGCTATGTCGATTTTGCCCGCTTGTTCCTCTTTAGCGAAGCGATGGCCTACTTTGTCATCCGCGCCAAAAGCCATTTGAATTATATACGTTTGCGTTCCCTCAAAGTAGTCCACGGCAGTGGTGTTTGCAGTGACCAAGTAATTCGCTTTAGAGGATTCTATGCCTCCAAAGATTATCCCCAGAAGCTCAGGCGTATACGCTTTTACGATGCAGATAACGGTAGGCATTTCATCTATTTGACCAATAATTTTACCCTTCCAGCCTTGATTATCTGCCAGATGTATAAAGGGCGTTGGAAAATCGAATTGTTTTTCAAGTGGATTAAGCAGCACTTACGGATCAAAAAATTCTTTGGCACTTCGCCCAACGCAGTAAAGACGCAAGTATGGATTGCCATCAGTGCTTACGTGTTGATGGCGATCCTAAAAAAACAGTGGCAATTGGAATTGAGTCTTCACCGAATATCACAGGTATTGAGCTTGAGCGTTTTTGAAAAAGTCCCTCTCTATGAACTACTTACAAAACCGGATCACAGCAGTGCGAGCAGCGATCACTCTAACCAGTTGACCTTCAACTACTTTTAACCGGACACTACTGAGATTTGAAATACAATGGATTACGCTGATTTAAAGGATTTTTAAAAGTATCTACTTGCAAAACATAGGATAAACCCCATTGTTTCATAAATTCAATCAGATTCAAGACTGTGATCCGCATAAACAAAGGGACTAACGTGCAAAAAAGGTATATTGCTGAACTTCACAAAAAGTGAAGATACAAAAATGGATTGATAGAGCGTTATTATGGTTGTTTATGCCGCATTCAGAAGGTTTTTACTCAATATTTATGAAACAATGGGGTAAACTCCTATGATATTTGACAAAGAAACTGAATCTTGATGTTGAAGCCATCATAATGACGGTTCATAATCGGAACTAATATCAAACCAAATGAGGAGGAATAACATGCGACGTATTTTCTTAAACCTACTGCTGGGATCTGTCTCCACATTTTTCATCACCACCATAACGCCGGCCGCGGAACACCCTGCGGAACACCCCGCTGAGAAAGCCAAGTCGGCGAAGAAGAGTAAGGCGGAGCATCCCGAGCACCCCACGGCGACGAAAAAAACGGTTACCAAGGCGGATATCTCGGCGGGCATCAAGAGCCATATCGCAAACAAGGTAGAGGAGGGAAACGGGGCCTATCGAATGGATTACGAAGGCAACGAATTGGCTCTCACTTTGATCAAGGTCCATAGGGACAAATTGGCTCAGTTGGACAATGGTCAACATTTTGCTTGTACCGACCTAAAAGGAAGCGACGGCAATACCTACGACGTGGACTTCTTCTTAGAGGGGTCCGCCGGGGCTATGAAGGTTATAGAAGCAACGGTGCATAAGATTAACAGCGAGCGGCTCTATAGATGGAAGCAGAAAGAAGACGGACACTGGGTAAAGATAACCACGGAAGGGTAAACGATCAGATCGCTGTTGATACCTCTTCTTCTGACCGTCCTGACAACCTCCCCAGTTTCGGCCGACAGCGTTGATCACACGCCGGCTTTGTCCGACCCGAAAAAGGGCGGGAACGTCAGTGTTCTCACGGGGAGCGACTCGTTCGAGTTTGTCTATCGTGTGCGAATACCGATGCTCGACGACCGGGCATCTCTCTGGCTACCGATCGCCGCCTCCGATGCTTTTCAGGAGGTGACTTTGGCAGGGGTCGAAACGCCGGTCGAGGGGCACGAGATCCGGGACCGAGATTTCGGTAACCGGATCCTTTATTTCACGCTCGGCGCAGAAGACAGCGACCGGGAAATTGTCCTGAGCTACCAGGTTCTGAGGCGTGAGAAATCATCCTACCACGCGGACGAACCGGAGTTGGCGAAATACCTTCGGGCAGAGAATTTGACGCCTTTGCACGGCAAATTCAGGCGTATAGCGGAAGAGGCTATCAAAGGGAAGTCGGGTCAGCGGGATCAGGCTTTTGCTTTGTATAATCATGTACTCAATCTCTTTCGCTATGACAGGAGCGGCGTGGGGTGGGGGCGTGGGGACGCTCTCTATGCGTGCGATGTGAAGAGCGGCAATTGCACCGATTTCCATTCGTATTTTATTGCCCTATCGCGCTCGGTGGGTATTCCCGCCCGGTTTGCGATTGGGGCGGCCATTCCAGCCGACAGGAGCGAAGGGCCGGTTGAGGGGTATCATTGCTGGGTGGAGTTCTACGCCGACGGGAAGTGGGTGCCGGTCGATATCAGCGAAGCGTGGAAATATCCCGCTCTGGCGGGTTATTACTTTGGAAACCAACCGGCCAATCGAATTGAGTTTAGCCAGGGGCGGGATTTGGTCGTTGAACCTCTACCTCCCAACGGGCCGATTAATTTCCTCATGTATCCTATTTTTGAAGCGCAAGGGAGAGAACGGATTCTCGTTCCCGACCTCTTTTTCAAACGGATTAAGCGCCCTGGCCAAGATCATGTGGGGAATCGTATCCATGGCGATGAAAGAACTTTCCGTTAACCTTAAATTGCCCGATCTGTGGCAGCAGGTAGCCTTGAATGCTTTGCAAGATGGTTTCGATGTAATTGTCGATGCCCCCACCGGGGCGGGAAAAACCTATATTTTTGAAATGATGGTCGAAACCGGACTGGCCGGCCAATGCATTTACACTGTGCCCACCAGGGCTTTGGCCAATGATAAGTTGCTCGAGTGGCGCAACAAGAACTGGGATGTCGGCATTGTCACCGGAGACATTTTTGAAAATATAGAGGCTGCTGTTATCGTAGCCACCCTGGAAACCCAAAAACGGCGTTTTTTGCGTGGCCGGGGGCCTGATTTGCTCGTCATCGATGAATATCAAATGCTGGGGGATTCTGCGCGGGGAGTGAATTATGAGCTTATTATGGCAAGAGCTCCATGCCATACACAATTGCTCCTGCTCAGCGGATCGGTGGCCAACTCTAAAAATGTGCTTCAATGGCTGGAAAAGTTGGGCCGCAAAGTAAAATTGATCTCCACCCCGGATCGTCCAGCGCCCCAGGTGGAGGTTTTTTTAGATGCGCTTAAAGAGCGAATCCCGGATTCCGTGCGGGGCTACTGGCCCAGGATAATTGGCAAAGCCCTCAAGGCTGGTCTGGGGCCGATCCTTGCTTTTGCGCCCAAACGCCAGGCCAGTGAAGATTTTGCCTTCAAGGTATCGGCTCAATTGCCCGTGCTGGAACCTCTGGAATTGACGGCGGAGCAAAAAAAACTGGCCGGGAAAAAATTGGCCGGTTTATTGAAAAACCGAATCGCTTACCATCACTCCGGCTTGAGTTATCGTCAGAGGGCCGGGATCGTCGAACCGCTGGCCAAGGCCGGCCAACTTCGATTGGTGGTAGCCACGACGGGACTGGGGGCCGGCATTAATTTTTCCATGCGGTCGATTTTGGTCACCGATCGGGAATACCGGGCCGGGCGCCATAGCCACCTGGTACGACCGGATGAATTATTGCAGATGTTCGGCCGGGCCGGAAGGCGCGGACTGGATAAAAAGGGTTATATTTTGGTCGCTCCGGGCAAGCCACGCCTCAACGAAGGCCGCCCATTGCTCCTGAAAAGACCGTCGAGGCTGGAATGGCCCGCGTTTATTGCGGCCATGCAGACAGCCATTGAAAAGGGTGAAGATCCCGTTCAGGCTGCCGAGAACCTGAGCCTGAGCTTGTTTACGGAAAAACCGGTTTCCCTGGGATTGGAAATATTTGCGCCGGCAAAAAATACCGGTTCCTCGAACAACCATAAACATGCATCAACTGACGGTCAGCCTCCCGCCACGGCTTTGACCGAAATCCGTAACTTTAAAGGCCAATGGGAACGCCGGCGGGTCCCGGTTAAAAAACGATTGGATGAAACCTATGTCTTTGCCGGTGGGCAATGGGCGCCAGCCCAACAAACCCACTTGGCCATTCTGAACTTAAAAGTCGGGCGGATGAGCAAATGGCCCCAGGGCGATACTTTTCACTACGGCCGTGAAGTGTCCCTGGCCAGGCTGGGAAGAACATCTGAGGAGGGCGACCTGGTGATTACCAAATGGCTTCACCGGGAATTGAGAAAATTATCGAAAAAAAATAAGAGAAATAAAGAAAAGTTGAGCGCCACAGGTTGGACCCTGGAAGGGCTGGAGTGCGAAATTTTTCCGCTCCTCCCGCAGTTGACTCAAGGGGGAGCCCCCCGGCGGCTTCTCGACCGCAACGGAGTCATTTATGTTTCCCTCGACTATGCCGAATCAGAAATACTGGCGGTTGTCGATTCCGATGGGCGTGCGCTTCTCAATCCGCAGGAAAAAGTTCGAAAAGTATCCTCCGATTTTTCCTTTCGCAATGAGATGGAACAGGTTTCGGAGGGGGGGAATTTATCCACACCAGCAAAAGCCTGGCAGCGGCTCGGACTGGTCAATTCGTTTGGAAAACCGACACGTCGAGGAATCATTTTTAGTTTTTTTAATAATGGGGAAGGCCTGGCAGTGGCCGTGGCTCTGGAAGAGGTCGATTACGAAATCGATGAATTGGTAAATGATTTGGCCAACCTGAGGGCCGGGCATCGATTTGAAAAACATGAAACCTATAGCGGACGCCTGGGCAGAATATGCCGTCAGGCCTGCGGGGGGGCTTCCTGTCCCGGTTATCTCGACCGCGGAGTCCCGGCGGGTTATGGGGACGGGGCGGCTGAAGTCTTGGCCGAGGTTTCGGATAATTCCATTTCCTTGTTGAAACTGGCAAAAGATGAATTACCGCCGGGCGATATCGAAAGGGCGCGGCTCGAATGGAGAAGCTTGCTCAACCAAATCGCTCATGCTCCTTCTTTTGACTGGGACCGCTGGACAGAGCTGCAAGCAGCCGCCGGAAAAATTTTAGGCGCTTTCAAACCTCAACTCCTGTTTACCGACCTTCCCGAATTGACCGTCAAACAACAGCGGCGATGCCAACATCAGTCGCATATGTTCTAAATATTTGGAATGAATCGAGATTGCCTGGTTGCCTCTTTTTATAAATTCGTTCCGCTCCCCGATTTCGAGAGCCTGCGGGAACCGCTTCTTTCGGTCTGTCGGCAAAACCAGTTAAAGGGGTCCATTTTGCTGGCGGAAGAGGGGGTCAACGGGATGATTGCCGGAGAGCCTGATTCTGTAAATTCGGTTCTCGATTATTTGCGCTCGATTCAATATTTGGCCGACCTTATCCACTGCCGATCGCTAACCGATGAAATGCCTTTCAAGCGAATGAAAGTGCGCTTGAAAGAGGAAATCGTTCCTTTGAGAGTCGACAAAGTGAACCCGCACCTGAAAACAGGGAAATTTATTGAACCGGAAGATTGGAATGCGATTTTGAGGGATCCCGGAATCAAAGTGGTGGATACTCGCAATGATTATGAAGCCGGCATCGGAACCTTTGCCGGGGCGGAAAATCCCCACACCGGGCATTTCAATCAATTTCCAACATATGCCGCCAAAAATCTCGATCCGGCCATACATAAAAAAGTGGCCATGTTTTGCACAGGAGGAATCCGCTGTGAAAAGGCGTCCGCCTACCTGCTGCAAAACGGATTCGAGGAAGTTCTTCAACTGCAAGGTGGGATCCTCAACTATTTGCAAAAAATACCATCCGCAAAAAGCCTGTGGCGGGGCCAATGCTTTGTTTTCGATGGCCGGGTATCTGTCGGCCAAAACCTGGTAGCGGGTTCTTATCAGTCCTGCAAATCCTGCGGGCGCCCCATTTCCACTGATGAGAGAGCCTCGTCCAAATACGAGGAGGGCGTCACCTGCCCCCATTGCCATGATAATATTTCGGACAAAAAGCGCGCCGCCGCCCGCGAAAGACAGCGCCAATACGAACTAGCCCATGCCAACAGCAGCAAAAAGCACTAATTGATGGCGCCTCATCGAGACTGAATGCGGAATGCAATATCGAATCCATCCCGGCACCTGAAACCCGCATCCATTATCTTGCATCCCGCCCCTAATCCCGTATCTTGCTTCCCACATCCAACATCATGAGCTTATTGATTGTCAGCACTAGCCTCAACCCGCAAAGCCGAAGCGCCAGTATGGCGCGGCATGCGTTCTCTTATCTGCAAAGTCCGAACGCGCATGGTGATGGTGAAATTCTGGATTTAACCAAACTGGAATTGCCGCCTTGCGATGGAAATAGCTGTTATGGTCACCCCAATACCATCAAAGCGGCGGCCATGGTGGCAAATGCCGACTGTATTCTAATGGCCACACCCATCTACAATTTCGATGTAAACTCAACGGCTAAAAATTTTTTGGAACTTACTGGGCAGGGATGGACGGACAAAGTGACCGGGTTCATCTGCGCCGCGGGGGGGCAAGGCAGCTACATGTCGGTGATGGCCTTTGCCAATAGCCTGATGCTCGATTACCGCTGTCTGATTGTTCCTCGATTCGTTTACGCGATGGGCCCCTCTTTCGAGAATGGCCGACTGATTGACACGGAGGTAAGCGAGCGCATCGAAGAGCTTGTGGATGTGATTTTGCGTTATGCAAAATCGCTTTCTCAGGCTACTTGAGTTGCAAGCCGTCTGGTTGAATTTTTTAATTTATTTTCCGGAATTTTCCGGCTAAGATGATTTTAGCGTGTTCTGTTTACTCATAGTTTCCCTCATTTGGTCATTATCATTCGGATTGATCAAACATAACCTGGGAGGGATCGATCCCAATTTTGTGGCCTGGGCTCGAATGTTCCTGGCCTTTCCCATGTTTCTGCCTTTTTTGCGCCATAAAAAGCTGTCCCCGATGCTGACCATTCGGCTGATCGGCATCGGCGCGGTGCAATTCGGCCTCATGTACAGCGCCTATCTTTACGCTTTTCGATTCCTGGAGGCTTATCAGGTGGCTCTTTTTACCATTTTTACTCCCATTTATGTGACTCTCATCAACGATATTTATGTCCGCCGGCTGCAAGTATTTTATCTCGGGTTGGCCCTGCTGGCCGTTGTCGGGGCGGGATTGATTCGATACGAGAACGCCCCATACCAGAGCATTTTGATGGGTTTTCTTCTCATGCAGGCCTCCAATATGTGTTTTGCCTTCGGGCAGATCGAATACCGTAGGATTCGCCGTCAATACCGGAATCTACGGGACCGCGAAATATACGCTTTGCTCTATCTGGGCGCAGTTATAGTAACCTCGGTGACGACCACGGCCACCCAGGGTTGGCATAATATCATGGACCTTACCTGGGTGCAGGTCCTGGTCCTGCTTTACCTTGGATTTCTGGCCTCCGGCCTGGGTTTTTTCCTCTGGAACAAAGGCGCCCTGGTGACCAATCTCGGCACACTGGCTGTGTTCAACAACGTAAAAATACCCCTCGCGGTATTGGCATCCCTCTTTATTTTCGGAGAAAAGACGGACCTTGGGCGCCTTCTGGCAGGCGGCGGGCTAATGATCTTGGCAGTGGTTCTGGCGGAAAGACAGTCTAGAAAAAGTGAGAGACAACTGCGCACTGCCGACGAGAATAATGCCCCCTGAAGGCGCCATTCCAACCCTGCCATTAATTATTAATTGTTAAAAATTGAAATTCTTTTGACAATGGGAGGATTTACACCGAAAAGTACTGCACAGGCGTTTCAGGAAGTATCAATCGAGCATGTTTGGCAAATTATTCAATTTATTTTCTAACGATATTGGGATCGACCTAGGGACCGCCAATACCCTCGTTTTTGTTAAAGACAGGGGCATAGTATTGCGGGAGCCAAGCGTCGTCGCGATCAACAATACCACCCGCAAAGTGGTGGCCGTGGGGGAACATGCCAAACGCATGCTGGGCCGCACCCCCGGCAGTATCACCGCCCTTCGCCCCATGAAGGATGGGGTCATCGCCGATTTTGAGATTACCGAGGCCATGTTGCGGCATTTTATCAAGCAAGCCAATAAGCACCGCAATTTTGCCGGCCCCCGGGTGGTGGTGGCCGTGCCCTCGGGCATTACCGAGGTGGAGCGCCGCGCGGTCAAGGAATCCGCCACCCATGCGGGGGCCAGAGAAGTCATGCTGTTGCAGGAACCCATGGCGGCGGCCATTGGCCTGAGGCTCCCAATTGAAGAACCGACCGCCAATATGATTGTGGACATTGGCGGCGGCACGACCGAGGTGGCCATTATCTCCTATTCCGATGTCGTTTACACCAAGAGCGTGAGGGTCGGCGGCGACGAAATGGACACGGCCATCATCAATTATGTGAAAAAGGCCTACAACCTGGTCATCGGGGAGCGCATGGCGGAGGAAATCAAAATCCGCATCGGTTCGGCAACTCCTTTGGATGAGGAATTAACCCTTGAAATCAAGGGACGCGATTCATCCGCAGGTTTGCCCAAGACTCTGCAAATCTCCTCCCAGGAAATTCGCGAAGCCCTCGTCGATACCTTCAACGCGATGATAGAATTGGTCCGCAACGCCCTCGAACGCTGTCCCCCGGAACTGTCCGCCGATCTCGTGGACCGCGGATTTTTCCTGGCCGGCGGCGGTTCCCTCATCCGCGGCCTAGACAAATTATTGAGCGATGCCACGGGTTTACCGGTGATGGTTGGCGAAGATCCTCTGAGCGCCGTGGCCAACGGCACCGGCATTGTCATTCAAAACCTCGATGATACCAAAGCACGTACTTATTGACCTCTAAACCCACTCCCGAACATTGGCCAGAATAATTCCTCAAGCGGCCAAACCGATAGTATATTTGGTGGGCATTACAGTAGTCTGGCTGCTTTTACCGACCGTATTCAAATCCTTTACCCGGGCCGGATTCTATGAATTCCAGGCGCCTCTTTGGCTGACGGCGGCGGGATTCAAAAATTTTAGCGATTCCTGGGCTTTGAGGGCTCATTCCAAAAAGGAACTTTATGAAGCGGGGCGCGACCTGGCGCGCCTCAACTCCGCCTATGAGTTGAAAATCCAGGAAATCGATTCCTTGCGTGAAGAGTTGTCGCGGGTGGAAAAAATACTCGCGCTTCCCCCCGTTCCCCGGTTCGAGCACAAGATTGCCCGCGTGGTGCGCAGGGATCATAGCTCCTGGTGGCAGCAAATGATCATCCAGAAAGGCAGATGGCACGGAATACCCGAAGGGGCCGCCGTGATTTACTCCGGCGGCGTAGCGGGCAGGGTGCGCGAGGTGCGTGCCTATACATCGGTCGTCGAGCTGGTCACCAGCCCGAACTTTCGCATGGCCGCTCAATTCGACAACGATGAAAGACCGGTCACCTACCAGGGAGCCGTAAACCTTCCTTTCACCAGCCCACGAGGCCATGTAATGAATGTGCCACCCGATGTGGTGCTAAGCGCATCCGCCCCACGCAGACTTGCTTCCTCGCGGCTGGGCGGCGTCTTTCCCGATGGTCTCACCATCGGTTGGGTGAAACGGCTCGAAAGCCCCGACGGGCTCTTACAAAGCGGCCGGCCCCTACTCAATAAAGAACTCCTCAGTCTCAAGGAAGTAGCCGTTCTTGTGCCCATAAATGCCTCTGACAACCGATGAACGACGATAGACGCACCCTCATCATCCTACTCGCCAACGGCCTGCTTTATTTTGTCCTCAACCAGATCAACGAGATCCTGGCCCCAGTTTCCGTCCATATTTCCATGGATGCCCTGTTTTTATTATTCGCATTTTTCTACCTCAAAACCGGCCAGGCTTTATTGATCGGCCTGCTCACGGCATTGTTCGTCGATGCCGCTCTGCCGGTTCCGTTTGGAATGCATATCATTCTATATTTTGGGAGTCTGGCTTTTCTGCTGAATATGCGCCGGGTGTTTCGTCGTGAAAGCCCTCGCCATGTGTTATTGGCGGCCCTTTGGTGCAATTTATTTATCATGCTGGGCATTTCCCTGTTGGCTGGCCAGGACCTGCTTACGCAATCCGCATTTTGGCTCCGTTTTTTATGCGATCTGGCGCTCTCGCAACTGGCCCTGGCGCTTGTGGCCTGCTGGTGGGTGAACCTCCTGAGAAAGGTCCTCCTGATGTGGGAAATCGATGTCGGGGCCGAATTGCGGCGATTTTGAAATCAAGAAACGTCAAAAAATGCTTTTCGAGGTCTATAAAAATTTCAACCCGCGTTTACGGGTCTTTTACCTCATATTCGCCATTTTATTTTTGGTTCTGTCGGGGGGGCTTTTTTACCGGCAGGTGATTCTTTGGCCCGTCTATCGCGAGCAGGAAAAAAAGCAAAATTTGCGGCGCATTCTGGTGCCCGGCCCGCGGGGAAATATCTATGACCGCAATGGTCGTTTGCTGGTCGGCAACCGCCCGCGTTTTTCCGCCGCCGTTTACCTCAATGAACTCCGCCCCGAGTTTCGTCACAAATATATAGAGTTGGTTCGCGAAATCCGCCCCGGCACTCCTAAAATCGACAGCCATGAGTTGCAAGTGGAAGCCCGCAGCGCAGTGGTGCAAATATACCTTGACCGGGTTAACCAAATCCTGGGTAGAGACGACCAGGTGGACCGCAATGATGTCGAGCGGCATTTTCGCCAAAACCTGCTTTTGCCCAAAGCGTTGCTCAATGATTTAAAGTTAAGCGAATTCGCCCGCCTGATCGAACAGATACCGGTAGATTCCCCTATTCAAATCCACACCGAAAGCACCCGTTACTACCCTTACGGCTCAAGCGCCGCGCATACCCTGGGTTTTGTCGGCTCAACCTTTGAAGTGCCGCAGGAAGGCGTGCCTGGCAACGACCTCACCACAGTAACTTTTAAAGGCAAGACGGGGCGCACGGGCCTGGAGAGGCAATTCGACGAGCTATTGCAAGGGACCAGTGGCGGTGAAATCTGGGTGGTGGACCCTTCGGGCTTTCGATACCAATTAGCCCAGCAAAAACTTCCCGCAAAAGGCAATGACCTCACTATCACGATCGACATCGACCTGCAGCAGGCGGCCGAGGATGCGTTGGGCAAAAACAAAGGCGCCCTGGTGGCCCTCGATGTCAAAACCGGCGAAGTCCTGGCCCTAGCCAGTAAACCGGATTTCGATCTCAACAACCTGAGCCCTTATATTCCCAATCAAGTGTATCGGCGAATCAATGATAAAGGGGCCTGGCTCAATCGCGCCATCGCCGGCCTATATGCCCCCGGCTCCAGTTTTAAGATTGTGGTGGCGACGGCCGCATTGAGCAGCGGCGCCATCGGCCTGGATACTGTATTCGACTGCCAGGGCTCATTGCAGGTGGGCAATCGCAGTTTCCCCTGCAACAACCACCGGGATCGGGGGGAAATTGGTTTCACAAGGGCCATCATGAAAAGCTGCAATGTTTATTTCCAAAGTGTTGGTTTGCGCGCCGGCCTGGACCAAATCAACAGAACCGCGCGCATGTTCGGGCTCGACCAACCAACGGGAATCGATTTACCCAATGAAACGAGGCGCATGATTGTGCCCAACCGCAGGTATAAAGAAAGCCGGCAGCACGGCCCCTGGATGGCGGGCGACACAGCCAATATCGCCATCGGGCAGGGCTACCTGCTGGTCACCCCTTTGCAAATGGCCTCCTTCATGGCCTCCTTTGCCAGACGGGAAACGCGTACGCGCCCCACCCTCCTTTACGATCCGGCCATCGACCCCCGCCGGATAGAGCACGGGGGCGGAAAAATGAACCTGCCGGAAGAACTTTATAACGGAATTGTCGCGGGCATGGAATTGGCCGTTGCGGGCCGGGATCGCGGATTGCTCACCGGCAGCGCGCGCCTGGCCCACATTCCCGGCATCCGCATCGCGGGCAAAACGGGGACCGCTCAAACCCAGGTTCACGGCGAAAAACTAACCATGGCCTGGTTTATCTGCTTCGCCCCCATAGACGACCCCAAAATCGCCATCGCCACGGTAGTCGAGAGTACCGATCCCGAATACCTATACGGCGGCGGAAGCCATGCCGCCCCGGTAGCCAAAAAAGTCCTCCAGGCCTATTTTAAAAAAAACAAATCCGCCACGGGCAACCTGGCCACGAGGTAATAATAATAATAATAATTCCATAAAGGAATGGCATACTCCCCAAAGCCTGATTCCTGTTTTTAGTGGCTGGGAAGGAGTTTAAGGAGGTTGCGGGCTTGTTTGAAAACCGCCCGGTGAGGGGGGCGAAAGCGGCTGTCTCCAAAACGCAGATCAAGCAAATGCTTATAAACGCGCTCCCAGTCACGGGGGTGGATTTCCTTAGCTTGGGAAACAGATTGGGCCAGGTTATGGGCGCGAAACCGGGCGACCAGCTTGCCCGCCTTTTTGCGAATGGGGTCGCTTTTCAGATCGATGCCGAAAAATTTGGCTTCCCGGTATATGATGGGCAGCCACCAGCCAAGGTTTCGAATCAGCAAATAGACTAGAGGCTGTCCCAAAAATCCGAATTTTGCGAATTGAGATATTCGACTCCGAACTGTAAGGGAACGTAAGTCATTCAATTCCGTCAAAAACGCTGTATAAGGCCTCTTTTCGTTATAAATATAATCGCGTCAGACAGAGGTCTATGGTAGAATTGTATTTGAATATGCAAAACAAGAGAAAGGCTGACGGTGTTATAGACATCGAAATTGCCCAAAATCCCCCAAAAACGGTCTTTATGACAGCTTTATAAACAAGTTAACTTACTGTAAAACAAATGGTTATAACTTTGGGACAGCCTCTAGACTACGAGGGTTATGAGGACGATGAGCCCGGCCCGCACCCAATGACTCCCGCTCCAGGGCTGGGCGAACCAGTATTTTAGAGCGTCCAGACGATCCCGTAAAAGAAGCTTGAGTGTCTTCATGGTCTCGGTTCCGGCCGTCTTGAATTTGGTCGCCATTTCATCCTGCTGATCCTTGTCGAAGTTTACAATGCGCCGGTACCAGAGGATGCGCGCTGTCAAAATAGGCGACCCAGGAGGTATCAACAATCAGACGGTCCTGCAGGGAGGAGGATTGGGTGTCCCCCGGGCGGCCGCCTCCGGGAGTGGGATCGACCCTAAACCAGTTGCCCTGGCCGTCGTAGACTTCGCACCAGGCATGGGCGTCCCGATTGCGCACCATATAGTAATTTTCGAATCCGCTCCAGGAGCCTCCCCTGAAGCCCGTCACCAGACGAGTGGGAATACCTGCCAGGCGAGCCAGGAGGGTAAAGGAGCCAGCGAATAATTCGCAATGGCCGGGTTCGGCGGAACCAAGCCACCGCACCAGCTCATCCGCTTTACCGGGCGGGATGGACATGTTTAAAGTGTAGCCGTGGCGGCTGCGCAGGTAATCCACGGCCCGCGCACTGAATTCGCGGGCATCCAGCTTATCACTGCCGGTTATGGCGGCTACGGTGGATTCGAGAATCTTCAGGTTGGCCAGACCGCCGGGCACGGCAAGGGTGGTCTGCGGGTAGGTGATTTTTTTCGGTTGGCTGCTTTTGTCCGGATCGAGAAACACGGTTTCCATTTCCGCCAGGGGCTTTTCCCCTCTCATGGTGGTATGGGCGGGATGGTGGTATGGGCGGGCACGGAATCGGTCGGCGCCATCTGGCCGATCTGGTAAAAAAGGACGCTGCTGCTGATGTTGGTGGTGCCGGCCAGGTTGAGGATTTCGTTGAACTCCACATCTTTTCGCGTTTGAAACCGAATTGAGTAGAAGGGTCCGACAACCGGCAAAAATTTGCTGATGCCGCCTTCCAGATAAAAAGTCCATTTGTTGGGGCTGTCTTCCTCCCACTTCGATCCAAGAGGGCCTTTCATAAAGAATTGCTGGTCAGAATAGATGCGATTTTTACGCTTGGCCGAAAAAGACATGCGGAATGAACGGTTGAAGTATTCGTCCAGGACCACCATTCGCCAATAGGGATTGACGGGCACTTTGGCGACGCCTTCATCGGGTAAATCCACCCGCAGGGCCACGCTGTCATCTTCGATAATTTCGGCCACGTCCCCGAAATCGATGCTGTCGGTGAATCCTGAGCGCGCCTTCCCTTTGAGATTAAAAAAGGGGATTGCCTGATCCAGACGGAAGCGCGGTATCACTAGAAATATCAGCGATGAAACCACCACGACTCCGGCAAAGAGCAGGACGGCAATGCCCAATAGCCGCATGTCCATGACGAGCAGGGTGCGTTTGAGAAAATGACCGAGACGAAATTCATCCCAAAGCCCCGCGGGAATTTCCGAGCCCCGGTCGCAGGACTCCGTCAGGTTGATGACGAAGAGCAACCCCATGGCGCAGGGTGTGAAAAGGAGGATTTGCAGGGCGAAAGTCAATGAAAGGGTGAGAACTCCCGAAATCACAACGATGAACAGGCAAAGCAATATCAACTGCATATCCTCCCGGCAGCGCCGGTATTGCAGCGAGCGCACCATGACAAGCATCAAGACCATCCGCACGAGCGGAGGTATGATATCCGGCCGCGAGAGAATGAAATCGGTGATGATGGCCAGAATCAACAATGGGGTAACCATATTCCAGGCGAAGGCCGGTATCTTCCCTGACAGGGCCGGGAACAATAACGTTGCCGTGATACAAAAGGCCGCCACGGCGAGGAGAATGCCGCTGTTCAAATCGAGATAGGCAATGGTCCAGAGGGAGACCAGCGAGAGCAGCCCACCGATCATCCACTTGAGCTGGTAAAGCTCGTCGAAACTAAGCCGAACCCGCTTTGTTGCCGCCGACATAGGCATTAACCCGGTCTCCCGCGCCGGGTGAGAATGTGATGGTGGTGGCCGCTTGGGTTTCCTCCAAGGGCCTATAATCTTCCACCGGATGCAGTTGCGCCAGTTTTTCGAGGAAAAAATGGAGGTCGCTTAATCTTTTGATGGGGAGGACCGGCTCATCGTTGATGGCGGCCCCCCAGAGACGGTCGTTCATGTATAAATCTTCAGCCAGGGCGGCGGCGAAGCTGCACAATTTTTCGAATTGCCCGCCCTCGCTCCAGACGCTCTCGGGGGTCTCCAAAAAAAGCAGGTAGGCCTCCTGGTTTTCTTCACACATCTGGCGAACCATCAGTCGCCTCAAGCGGGCGCTGGCTTTCCAGTGGACCAGTCTTTGCGCATCCCCCGGCTGATAATGACGCAGGTTGACCAGTTCCGCGCCACTGCCCGGCTTGAAATTGGCGCTGCCCTGCTGGTAGGCGTGCCGGCTGCTGGCGGGCTTGAAAACGTAATCGATCCGTTTGGGCCAGACCACCACCTGGCGGGAAATGCCCCCCCCAATGATTTTTCTCAAAAAACCGAAGGGAAACTGCGTCTCCAAACCGGCGATGTCGATTTGCTCGATGCCGCGTTTTTTTGGTTCGAACATCCAGTCCAGCCGGACGCTGGACATAGCGTCGAGCCTTTCCTGCAAATAAAGTCGTTTGGATTCCCCGGACATGGCCGCCCGCATGTCGAACCACAGGCTGTAAGTGGGGAGCAGCTTCTTGCCGTTGGAAAGCTCGATGCGAACGGGGGTCACCTCTTCGGCCCGGAAGTGGGGTTCCAGGACCAGGCGCCAGCGCGTCCCCTTGAAGTTCATCCAGGAGAGAATGCCGCTCAGCAGAAAGCTGCTCAGGAGGAGCGAAAGGGTCATAAAGAGAATGTTGTTGGAGGTATTGTAGGCGGCCGAACCGATGCCCAGGGTGAGCAGAATAAGCAGCCAACCGACCAGAGTGGGAATGACTTTATGCCCCTTGGGCGGAACCACCAACTGCTTGAGCACCCGAAAAAAATTCCGTGCCCGGGATTGACGCGTGAAAAATCCGGGGTCCGCCCACTCGACGGAAATCGTGCTGCCCTGGGCTGCCGCCCTCGCCTTCATCGGTAAATTCCTGATCTTTTAGTTAAATGTTGGGACAAAATCAGTCGGGGCAAAGAATTTTGCCCAACTTGGGTCAAACCGGTATGGCCACCGAATCCATGATTTTACGGAGAATTCCGTTCACAATTTCCCGTTCTTCCAGTTTGTCGGAGGTTTGCCGGCGAAGGCCCAAACGATGCGCCAACACCGATAGGATAACATTTGTAATATCTTCCGGGATGACAAAATTGCGACCATCGGCCAGGGCCGCCGCCTGCGCCGCCAGTTTCAGCGAAAGGCTCCCCCGTGTGCTCACACCGGCCCGGAACTCGTTTTCCTGACGCGTCGCAGTAACGATTTTGAGAATGTAATGAACGAGACTTTCCTCCACATAAACCTGGGGAACAAATTGCTGCATCTGCTGGATTTCTTTGCGCGTGATGACGGGCTCCAGCCGGATGCTGTCGTAACGCAAGATGCTGTTCTGGAGAATCTCCACTTCCTTGTCGTATTCCGGGTAACCCATCTGCATACGTATCAAGAACCGGTCCATCTGGCTTTCCGGGAGTGGAAAGGTGCCCTCGAAATCAACCGGGTTCTGTGTCGCAAAGACCATGAAGGAGGAGGCCACGGTATAAGTCTGCCCGTCCACCGAAACCTTGCTCCGGTCCATCACCTCGAGTAGCGCCGACTGGGTCTTGGGGGTGGTTCGGTTAATTTCGTCGGCCAGGAGAATGTTGGAAAAGATGGGTCCTCGTTTGAAGACAAATTCCTTCACCTGTTCGTCATAGACGGAGACTCCGATGACATCGCTGGGCAGCAAATCGCTGGTAAACTGCACGCGGGAGAAGGAGCAGTCAATGGAACGGGCCAGGCAGTAGGCCATGGTGGTTTTGCCCAGTCCCGGTAAATCCTCAATCAGCAAATGGCCGGAAGCCAGCAGGCAGATCATCACCTGATCGATGACATCGTCCTTACCCTTGATGACCTGGCCGATATTGCTTTTGAGCGAATCGATGGCATTCTTGATCTTGGGGGCGGGAATGGATCTTACGCTTTCGTTCATGAAATGAAATGGCTGAAGTAGTCTTTAACTTTAACGTAGAAAATTAAAAATTAGCGAAAAAAAACAAAAACGTGAATTTCCTCCGCTCAAC
The DNA here is from genome assembly GCA_965226205.1 of Opitutales bacterium. Classification (GTDB taxonomy): domain Bacteria; phylum Verrucomicrobiota; class Verrucomicrobiia; order Opitutales; family UBA2987; genus JAJFLU01. The sequence goes on from CBDDCJ010000016.1 coordinate 69,629, forward strand.
TTGAAAGGGCCAGATTCTTGCATAAATTCAAACAAAGGTCAATCGCTCGCTCACTCGGAACTTGAATGGACTCTATCGGTAGTCCCATTGTTTCGCCCGTATGGGCAAGTTTGAATTGTATCCGGCTAAATAATGATGAAACATTCAACCCATGGACACTCTTTTTCACGCCGTTTCCGGTTGGCGCTGGCCGATTGCCGTTTCCATGCTCTTTCTTCTTTTGCTTTGGGAAAGCGCTTCGCCCTACTTCCTGTTTTTTCTGAGAAAGGGAGAGGTCAGGTTTCGGCATGGCGGGCGGAACGTATTCCTCGGCATTTTCAACGGTTTGGTGGTGGCGGTGGTCTTTGCCGGACTCTGGGCCAAGATGACCGATTGGACCACCGCCAATGAATACGGTTTGCTCCATCTGACCGGCTTACCGCCCTGGATGCATATTGCGGGAGCCATTTTGCTGCTCGATTTCTGGACTTACTGGTGGCACCGCTTCAATCACACTTTGCCTATTCTGTGGAGATTTCACAAAATCCACCATTCCGACCCTTTTATGGACGTGACCACCGCCAACCGCTTTCACCTGGGCGAAATTGTCCTGTCCTCGCTCCTGCGGCTGCCTGTTTTATTCCTCATCGGGGCCACGCTGGGTGAATTGGTCGTATATGAAACCTTTCTCTTTGCCAACGTGCAGATCCATCACGCAAATATCGGATTGTCCGCCCGGGCCGATAAATTTCTGCGGATTTTCGTAACCAGCCCGGACATGCACAAAGTCCACCACTCCCGCCAGCTGCCCGAAACGAACTCCAACTACACCTCGCTCCTCTCCGTCTGGGATCGCCTTTTCAAATCCTTCAAATTACGGAAAGACCCGCACGAAATAAGCTTCGGGCTCGACGACACGGACGAGCCGCGCCAGCAAACCATCTCCGGCCTTTTCCTCATGCCGACCAAAAAAAACAACCCGCCCATCGTTTCCAAAAATAACCCCGCATCGACTAAATAAGTTTCTCAAAATGTGGCATTTTTTGGCAAATTCAGATGTCCAGACAATCGTCATTATCTCAACTGTGGGAATGTTGTAATACCTATATTTCGGTCCGATTCCATGCCTATCACCTATTTGGTATGGGTAGGTTGGCGGGTAGGGGAATTTAACCACTTTTTTGGCTTTCGAACCAGGCGGCTTCTTTTCGGTAGATGCGGCAGACATGGGCCGCCACTTCGGTGATGCTCCGGTTTTCCGTGGTTACGCCGGTGCCGGCGCTCATGTAAATGGCATTTCGTTTTTCCAGCAGGTCCCGTATTTCCTCCTTTGGCTTGTCCACGTTGAGGAGAGGCCGTTTCTGGGTTCGGGAGGTGCGCTCGAGGATGGAATCGGTGGAGGCAAAGAGGCAGACTATGACCCCTTTGTGCTTGAGCTTGTCCAAAATGCCCGGCTGCATCACCAGGCCGCCTCCGCAGGCCACCACGCATCCATGCGCCGGGTGCCCCGATTCCACGAATTCCCTTTCCATTTTGCGGAAAGTTTCTTCTCCGTGCTGCTGGAAAATTTCCTTAATCGTGATGCCCGTCTTTATTTCGATTTCCACGTCCGAATCGAGGAATTGCAACTCGAACTTACGGGCCACCTTGCGGCCGACAGCCGTTTTGCCGGTCCCCATGAATCCGACAATATAAAGATTGGTTTTCATTCTTTGAGTCCAATTGCTGGCCGGGTTACATCGCCTGCCTGTAGATCTATCTTCTTTTGAGAGTGAATATAAACAAATATTCCCGGCCCGGAAAGGCTTGCCAAGCAGAAACTATAGCTCTGTTTTCATCTACTTCGTCTCCCCAAACCTGCCGAATCATGAAACTACGACCATTTCAACGCGGAGACAAGGATGGCGTCATTGCCTTGATAGACCGGGTCTTGAAAGAATACGGCGACAAGGTGTTTGTGGAGGGCCTCGATAAAGACCTGTTGGATATCGAGGGGCACTACCCGGCCCGTGGCGGAGCCTTTGTTGTTTTGGAAAAAAATGGTGAAATACTGGGCGCCCATGCCGTATTGCCGGTTCCGCAGAGGCCCGGGGTAGTGACTTTTCGACGGCTTTACCTTTGTAGTACCGTGCGGGGAACAAGAGGCGGCGCCCAATTGATGCAGTGGGCGATCGACTGGGCCCAGGAAAACCACTACAAACGGGTGGAATTTTGGTCGGACAAGCGTTTTTCGCGCGCCCATCGTTTTTTTGCCAAATTCCAGTTCCGATGCACCGGGGAAGAAAGGAAAAGGAATGATAGTTGGGCGCCTTATGAAGAATATTTTTTCTACCGTGAATTCCCGGAAACTTGATACAGGAAGTTAGTTCGCAAAATTCTTGCCGTTGCCACGATTTACTGTATCTTATAGTCATGCAAAATGATGTTGTAGAGGCCAGCATCAAGGGTGTCATGCCCACTTCAAATGGGTGCGCCGTCTTTATTGGGCCGGAAAACAAGACTTTCGTCATCTATGTCGATCAATATATCGGCAGCGCTATTTCCATGGCTATCAACGAGGAAAAAAAGGACCGGCCCCTCACCCATGACCTCATCAACAGCATTTTTCAGGGTCTTGAAGTTTCTCTCCAAAGAGTCGTCATCAACGATGTCAGCGACAGCATTTACTTCGCCCGCATTATCCTCAAGATGGATAATGAATTGGGCAGCAAAATTGTGGAAATCGACGCGCGGCCCAGCGATTCCATGGTCCTCGCGATTCAATCCAAAAAACCCATTTTCGTCGCCCAAAAAGTGATCGATCAGGTGGACGATATGACCGAAATTCTGGAACGCATCCTAAAAGAACAGGATTAAAAAGCCGGGGCCGGATTTGAACAGCTTCGTCAAGCCAAAGCCAAGGCTTCCCGGCGGCCGCTGCCTTCCGGCGACTCTCTGCCGGGCCGCCCACGGCCATGGCCAACCCATTACGGCGCTGGCGCCCATGCAGGATGTTACCTCCCTGTCTTTTATGGAGGTTATTGCCCACTGCGGAGCCCCGGATTATTTTTTTACCGAATACTTTCGGGTTCATGCATGTTCAAGACTCGATCCTGAAATTCTTCGATCGGTGACGGAAAACAAGACCGACCGTCCGGTTTTCGCCCAACTCATCGGGGAAAGCCTTCCCCACCTGGAAAGGACGGCCAGAGAATTGCAGAATTATCCGGTGGCCGGAATCGATCTTAACCTGGGATGCCCCGCGCCCAAGGTTTACCGCAAAAATGTGGGCGGCGGCCTCCTGCGCGATCCGGGCCGGGTGGATAAAATCCTGGGTCATTTGCGCCCTTTGATTAAGGGGCTTTTCACCGTCAAAATGCGCATCGGATTTGCCTGCGATGAGCATTTTGAGGCCTTGCTGGAACTCATCAACCGACATTCCATCGATCTGCTCAGCCTGCATGGCCGCACGGTCAAAGAGATGTACCGGGGGGAGCCTCATTACGATCACATCGCACAAGCCGTCCAGATAGTTCGCTGCCCCGTTCTCGCCAATGGCAACATCACCTCGCCCGCCAAAGCTATGCAGGTGGCCGCTTATACCGGCGCGGCCGGGATTATGATCGGGCGGTCGGCCATCCGCAACCCCTGGATATTCCGCCAAATCAGGGAGGCCCACTCACCGGACGGTCGTATTTTCCAGCCCACCCTGGCCGATGTGCGCGACTACGTGGAGGCTCTTTACGAAGCTTCCCGCAAACCGGATGTGCCGGAGCTCCGGCAGGTCAACCGGCTCAAGAAATTTCTCAATTTCGTCGGTCAGGGAGTGGACCCGGAAGGCAAATTTTTGCACCAAATGCGACGGACCCAAACCCATCGCGAACTGATGGAAACCTGCCACCGCCACATGATAGAAAACGGTAAAGCGGAGCAACCCTTCCCCCTAGAACCCCACCAAGGCGTCAACGCCAGGCCCAACCGCGAATCCCCGCCCGCGCGCAACACAGCCATTTCTCTAACCGCAGATTTCGCAGATAATCTGTTGAATAACGCTCGCAAGGCACTTTCCTTATCTGCTTAATCTGAGCAACCTTCGGTATAAGGAAACATCGAAGTTAATACTCCGTGTTCTTTGTGGCTTTGTGAGAGAAAAATATTCTTCAAAGCTCAAAACATAGCACCGTGATCCCTTAAGAAAACGTTTGCGGCCAAGAATTTCCATCAATGGAGAACTCAGTCTAGAAACCTCTTCCTATTCCCAATATCAAAAAGATCGACATGACCCCTTTTTATTTCCCTAAATAGAGGCTGTCCCAAAGTTATAACCATTTGTTTTACAGTGAGTTAACTTGTTTATAAAGCTGTTATAAAGACCGTTTTTAGAGGATTTTGGGCAATTTCGATGTCTATAACACCGTCAGCCTTTCTCTTGTTTTGCATATTCAAATACAATTCTACCATAGACCTCTGTCTGACGCGATTATATTTATAACGAAAAGAGGCCTTATACAGCGTTTTTGACGGAATTGAATGACTTACGTTCCCATACAGTTCGGAGTCGAATATTTCAATTCGCAAAATTCGGGTTTTTGGGACAGCCTCTAAATAAACTTACCTGACTTGAGATAAATTGACAGTGAACAATCTCAAATATTCTATATTTCTGGAATATTTATTTTCACTGTCTTAAAAATCATTTCGCCGACGTTATTGCTTGTAGCAATAGCAGTTTTAATTTTTTTCAATTTTAATAGCGGTTTTTTCTTTGTTTTTGTGAATACATCATTTTCGGGCATACTTAACTCCTGACCTCCGAATAGAGTAATACATGAATGGCCTGAATGTTGGGCACTATTATATATGATGAAATGGACGGGGAAAACTGGACAGTGGAATAAGGTGGTCTTGAACCACTAAATTCGCTAACCTATGAATGTTATTAAATCACGAAAGAGAAGACAATACAGTGCTGAGTTTAAAGCCCGGGTGGCCCTGGAAGCCATCAGGGGCGCTCATACCATCAACGAGATCGCCGGTCGTTTTGAGGTGCATCCCAACCAGGTGACCCAATGGAAGAAGCAGCTTTTGCAGGGAGCAACGGAGCTGTTTTCGCGCCAGCGGCAGACTCTCAGCAAGGACAACGAGACGGAAAAAGATCACCTTTACCAGGAGATTGGAAAGCTGAAAGTAGAATGCGATTGGCTAAAAAAAAAGTCTGAACAACTCGGTTGGTGAGAGGCGCAAGATGGTGCAACCACTTCAAGGAAAAATCAGTATCGGCAGGCAATGTCAGTTGCTGGGGCTGGCCCGCGGCAGCTATTACTATCGGGCCCGTGCCCAGTGCGAGCAGAACGTTCTCTACATGCATCGCATGGATGAGCTCTACACCCAATATCCGTTTTTTGGTTCTCGCCGGATGACCCAGTGGCTGCGTCGAGAGGGCCATGCAGTGGGACGAGGCCGCATCCAGCGGCTCATGCGCCAAATGGGCCTGGAGGTTATTTATTCGCGTCGAAATTTGAGCCAGGGGCACCGGCAGCACCGCATTTTCCCTTATCTGCTGCGGGGTTTGGCGGTCCAGCGGCCCGACCAGGTATGGTGCAGCGACATCACTTACCTGCGGCTGAGCCGAGGATTCCTTTTCTTGACCGTGGTGTTGGACTGGTTCAGCCGCTACGTGTTGAGCTGGCAGCTTTCCAACACCCTGGAGAGCCGCTTCTGTGTGCTCGCCCTGGAGGAAGCTCTGAGGCGGGCCCAACCTCAAATCTTCAACACCGATCAAGGCAGCCAGTTTACCGGCAGCGAGTTCACCTCGGTGCTGGGGCAAGCCGGGGTGCGCATCAGCATGGACGGGCGTGGCCGCTACCTGGACAACATATTTGTTGAACGCTTTTGGAGAACCCTCAAGTATGAAAACATTTACCTGCGCGAATACGCCACGGCAAAGGAAGCCAGCGAAGGGATAGCCCGCTACCTGGACTTCTACAACCACCTGCGCCCCCACCAAGCCCTGGGCTACCGGACCCCGGCCGAAGTCCATGCAATCGGAGCAAAACCAACCTCCCCGCCAATACAGCTTGCGGGCACCTGCGTGCCCGTCTTTGGCTAAGGACAAAATATATTTTTAAAAAATAATATGAACACGATTTCCACCTTAATCCCACGTCAAAATTGTCCAAACAACCCCGTCCACTTCAGTTATCTCATCAAGTGCTCCATAAAACATGGATATGCCAGCAGGACTAAATCTACTTTGACATGCAAATTTATTCGGTGGAGCTGAAATTGAAGATGTGTTATTTAATTTATTAGAACTTTTATGAGCTCTTGCGCGATAAATCTTAGTTCCTTTTCTTAATTCTGTTATCAGGTCTAAAGAATTTACTGTATCACTTATTGAATTTAATATCGTTGCTGGCTCTGGTTCATATTCAGAACTTTTAACAGCATCATTGAAAAAATAACGCATGCGATGTTTTACTAAATCCGAAAACTCTTGCCATGTATATTGCAATTCTTCGTATTCCCATGGCCCATATGGATCTTTTTTAACCCAAATGCAGTCAAATGCGCCGGCTATATCATCAAATAATTCTTGTGACTCAACATCGAACCCAATTTCAAATAAAAGATCATCAGTATCCTGAGTGGGCAATAGATAACCTCCTTCTTTACTATCGTAAGAAACAGAATTGGCAGGATCCTCATACTCTCTTTCTAGCCCTTCAGATATGAAAAAAAGTAATTCTTCCATATCTATTGCAATATCGTGTTCTTCTTCTCGCCCGCAATAATCACAAGTCGATCCGCAGGAATTTCTCTCTATAAAATCTTTGATAGCATAATCTTCAAAACAGTTGGCGCATACATACTTTTCAGGGATATGTGATAATCCCGCATCTTGTAATCTCATAAAATATTCTTTTGCCTGCCCCATAGTGAAATAACTAATAATGAAAGGTTGTCATCGAGTCTAGAAAATTTTTCAATCTATTGGGATTCAAAAGAGGTCATGTCGATTTTTTTGATAATTTATTGTTCAGAATTCAATCGGGTAAATCAAACTGTTGATTCTGTTGCCGGGATTGGGTCGAGGTTGATGTAGTGTTTGATGATGAATTCGGGTTGTTGGCGGAGGATTTTTTTTAGTTGGAAGGGGGGCTCGAATTTTGGGAAGTGGGTGTCTCCTTTTACCTCTTGTTGGATGATGGTTAGGTAGAGGTCGGCGCAGCGGGGGAGGCCTTGTTGGTAGATTTGGGCTCCGCCGAAGAGCCAGATTTCTTTTTCGGTTTTGATGTTTTCCACTTCATCGAGGCTGCCAAGAACCGTTATTCCGGGGGTGGGCGGCATGGTTCGGCTGATGACGATGTTTTCCCTGCCGGGCAGGGGGCGGCCAATGGATTCATAGGTTTTGCGGCCCATGACGATGACTTGCCCGATGGTGTTTTGGCGCACCCATTTAAAATCTTCGGGGATATTCCAGGGGATCTTGTTATCGCAGCCAATGATCCGATTCAGGGACATGGCGGCAATGGCTTTCCATGGTTTTGGATGCTGGATGCTGGATGCTGGATCCTGGATGCTGGATGCTGGATGCTGGATGCTGGATAATCTGTGAGTTTATAGGGACGGAGACAAGGGAAAGAATTTTGAATACGGGGACGATGGCGGAAATTGATATTGACTACTTCATCTAATTCATCTAAATTAGACTGATCAATTTATTAAAAAAATGAAACAGGTATCCGCCAATGAAGCCAAGCAATCGCTGGGAAAAGTTATCGAGGTCGCCCAGCGCGAGCCGGTGGTCCTCCACCGATACAATCGCCCCGCCGTGGTGATGCTCTCGATGCAGGAATACGAGAAGTTGACCGCCCTCAACAGGGAGGAATTTCAACGCTTTTGCGACCAGGTGGGCGGACGGGCAAAGAAACGCGGCCTGACCGGGCGCAAACTGAAACACATCATCGATGCGAGAGAGTAGGCCGCGGCCGCGGATTGTGGTCGATACCAATGCCTTGGTGAGCCGCCTTTTGCTGTCGGATTCGAAGCCGTGGCGGGCGATGAGCAAAGCGGTCGATGAGGGAGTGGTTTTGATATCCGACGATACCCTGGAGGAATTGGCTGAAGTCCTCAGCCGGGGAAAATTCGACCCTTATGTCACACCTAAGGAAAGGGAAACATTCCTCTTGCTTTTGGGGCGCATTGGCGAACGTGTGGAAATTATTCGGCGCATTCAGGCTTGCCGCGATGAGAAGGATGACAAGTTCCTGGAATTGGCCGTCAACGGCGAGGCGGACCTGATGATAAGCAGAGACGGGGATTTGCTGGCATTGCATCCGTTTATGGGGATTCCCATTCTCTCCCCTGCTGATTATTTAAAACGCCCGGAATAGGTGGCATGATGCTTGATGCTGGATGCTTGATGCTGGATGCTTGATGCTGAATGCTTGATGCTGGATCCTTCTTTCTAATTCTACACCGCTATGGGGGCTTTTATGACGGGGTGGGGGTCGTAGTTTAGGAGTTCAAAGTCTTCGTAGGTGAAGTCGCGGATGTTGCGGATTTGGGGATTGAGTTTCATTTGCGGGAGGGGGCGAAATTCGCGGGAGAGCTGCAGATTTACCTGCTTCAGGTGGTTGGAGTAGATGTGCAGGTCTCCAAAGGTGTGGACGAATTCGCCGGGCCGCAAATCGCAGACTTGGGCCACCATCATTGTCAGGAGGGCATAGGAGGCGATGTTGAAGGGCACTCCGAGGAAAAGGTCGGCGCTGCGCTGGTAGAGTTGGCAACTGAGGGCGCCTTCTTCGACATCGACGTAGAATTGAAACAAAGCGTGGCAGGGAGTGAGGGCCATTTGCTCGATCTCACCCGGATTCCAGGCCGTGACGATATGGCGGCGGCTGTAGGGGTTGTTTTTAATTTGCTCGATCACCCGGTCGATCTGGTTGACGGAGCTGCCGTCGGGCCGCCGCCAATGGCACCATTGGGCCCCGTAAATGCGGCCCAGGTCGCCCGTCTCATCGGCCCACTCATCCCAAATGGTGACTTTGTGGTCGTGCAGGTATTGGAGGCTGGTTTCGCCCCGCAAAAACCAGAGCAGTTCGTGGGTGATGGATTTGAGGTGGACTTTTTTCGTCGTGAGCAGGGGAAAGCTGTTTTGCAGGTCGAAACGGGCCTGGGCGCCGAAAATGGAAATGGTGCCGACCCCGGTGCGGTCTTTCCTGGTTTTTCCATTGTCCAGAACCAGGTTGAGAAGGTCGTGGTATGCTTTCATAGGGAAGTGGATGAATCGCTGGGAACCATTTTTTTTCAGAAGAGTAAGTCGAGCTTAAAAGAAAAAATATTCCGCCCCGAAGTCAATGGTTGGATGGGAAGAATTGCGGATAAATCGAGGTGATGGTATTTAAGGATGTTCTGCCAGAGATCTGTGTGATACAGCCATCCGCGCCAGTAAAGGTTTTAGCTTGATTCGTTTTCCCAAAAAAGCTATTAAATACGCCATGCTCTTGGACCCGAAGAAGGCTGCCGTTGTTCTTTTGGCATTGGGTTGGTGGCTGGCAGCCGCCGGACAGGTAGTCGATGAGGCGGGATATTCCGCTAAAAAGGGGGGCCAGAAATGGATTGGAAATTCAAGAACCGTGTCCGTTGCGGTGGTCAAATCTCCGGCCAGGATGACCTACAGGGCCTCTAAAAAAACCTGGCGAAGCACCTATTGGGCTGGCGGGAAAATAACGCACTCAATTATGAAAAGACCGCTGAAAAAAGTCTTGTGGAAGGGTGCAAAGGCCAAAAAACTGCGCAGGGTCACAAAAATGTATGTCTTGGGAGAAGCCGGTTTGGCCGGTAAATACATTCCCGCCACGGTAGCCGGGTCAGGCATCGCGGAATCCATTATTTCTCTTTCGGGCAAAAAACGAATCGGGGGGAAATCTCCTTAAATAAATGGCGGGCGGCATGGCTTCGATTACGACGATTTCATTTAATATCCAGTGGGGCAAGATCTGGGATGAAGAGGAACCGGACAAGGCGCCCATTCGCCTTGATAAGACAATGGAGGAAATTCGCCGGCACGACGCCGATATTATCATGCTGCAAGAGGTCGAGGCCGTAACGCCGGGAATGGGCCAGTTGCAACCTCCAGTCAACTATACGCGGCTGCGGGATGAATTGGAGGGATACCATAGTTATTTCAGTTATCCGGTCTCGGATACGAGGGAACTGCCGTTTGGTTACGGTCTGGCCATTTTTTCCAGAACCCCGCTTACGGACACCCGCAAGGTGGACCTGCCCGCGCCCCCCATCAGCTTCGAATACGAAGGCGTGGAAACCAAGCCGACGGATCGGCTATTAATTGAGGCAAAAACCAATATTAACGGGAACGACCTGCAAATATATAACACCCACTTGCAGGCCTTTTTTATCATCAATTACAGTAGCGACGACTACAAGGGACAGCGAGACCGCCTGGTGGCGGAATTGAATTCATCCAAAATACCGACCTTATTGGCGGGCGACTTTAATTCCGCGCCCGGTGAGGGCACGGTGGCTCAAATTGAGTCAGCTGGCTACAAGACGGCCCAATGGGAAACGATTACCTGGCGAAGGATGCCCTATACCCTCGATCATATTTTTTACAACCATGGGCTGAAGTTAAAATCGGTCGAAATCTGCCCCACCCCGGCCTCCGACCATCATGTGCTTAAAGCGGTGTTGGAGGTTTGATGCTGGATGCTGGATGTGAAGAAACCTGAAACCTGAAACCTGACACCTTATTTCACATCTTGTTATCCTTGGCGAATTTTATCTTTTTTTGCCTCCATATCCACTTCCAGGCGCTCTTTTTCGAGGGCCATTTGTTTGCGGATTTGTTCGGATTCTTGAAAATTTCCACTGGCTTCGGCATCGCGGAGCTGCTTTTGCAGGAAAATATCCCGTTCGGCCATTTTCGCTTTATAGCGGGTGGAAATATCCGCCAGTTGTTGGCGCTGTTTGCCGGTCAGCGGTTTGGAGACTTCCGAATCTTCAGAGTTCAGTCGTTCCATGGCGAGTTCGTATGCGCTTTTCATATTTTTTTAGTTTTGTTGGTTGCTGTGGTTCAATCGATGACGGTAGTGGATAAAATCAGAATTATTCCCAATATGAAGGGTGGAAGGCAAAATGCCAAGCCGGATGGCCGCCATTTTTTGCCATGCCCGGCCAGCATCAAACCGAGTAGGATTAAAACCGTTATTTGACCGGTGTTGTGCCAGCGATAGTCTAACGGCCAGAAAAAACCTGGCGTTTTCTGGAAGAAATCTATCATGGCGTCGATGAACCAGATTATAAGCCAGGGACCGTGGTTGAAAAACGCGCTCAGCCAGGTCATTTGCAAAAGCCCGAAAAATAGGGAGACAAAGCCACCCGCCACCAGGAGTCCGACCATGGGAACCAGAATCAAATTGAGAAAAACGGCTCCCGGAGTGAATATTTGAAAATATTCAATGGTGAGCGGGCTGCTCATAATGCCCGTGGAAAGACTTACGGCAAATAACTCAGCCAGTTTTCGGGAGCCAGTCAGGATTTTCCTGTGGCCCCAAGTGTGACTGATTTCGGGCAATCCCCTGAAGGGCTGAAAAATGTTGGCCAACTTTTTTCCCAGGGGCAAACCATAAAGCAGAATAGCGCCGACCACGGCATAGGATAGTTGAAAGCCGGAATTCCACAGTTGCAGGGGGTCCATGGCCAGAACCAGAAGGGCGGAAAGGACAAGGGCGGAAAGGGGAGCCGGTTTTCTGACCAGGATTGAGGAACCCCAGAAAACAGCCACCATTAAAAATGCCCTCATGGCGGAGGGGCTCCCGCCCGTTATCTGGACGTATAATAATAAAATGGCCAACCCGAGGGGAGCCGAGGCGGAGCGGGGCAGCCGCAGGAGGAGGAAAAAATAATAAATGACCATGGCGGCCGCCCCCACATGGAGCCCGCTGATGGCAAAAAAATGCATTGTGCCGCTGGCCAGGTATCTTCCCCGTTGCATCTGCGAGAGTGTGGATTTTTTACCCAGAAGCATGGCCGCGTAGGCATTTTGCCATTCGTTTTCATCTGTTGCGCCGAGCCGCAGGATGGCCTCGAATTTGTCATTTTGCGTATTACAGAATCGATAAAAGGGGTTTGCCGGTTCAAGGCGCTCCAGTATGAAACCCCGGCGCAGCTCAAAATAGGTTCCTGTTTTGTTCAGGTAATGGTCGAAAGAACCCGGCTCCCGGTTTTCGCCGATGAACCCAATGATACCTCTGAGGTGAAATATCTCCGATTTTACGGGGGAGTTTTCAGCATCATTAAGTTTGACCTGAAAATACGCCTTTTGACCTTCCAGCTCTTTCATGATGACGGGCGCTTTCTTGATCACGACGATTCCGGTGGCTCGCCCGAATCGATCATTTGTCTGAAAGATGCGCTCAGTTTTCACGATCAGGTCCGCTTCGCGGGGCGGGAGCCATTGCCAGTCTTGAGGGGGAGGATTCAGGCGGTGGATGTAGTATCCGCAGGAAATGAGGGCCGCCGTTGTGAGGAAGACGACTGACCAGATAAAGGCCGCTTTTTGATGCTTCCCATAGGTCAATGCAAGAGCGATTACGGCCCCAATGCCGCCCGCTATTACCAGAAAAAGGGCGGACCCCAGGCTGAATATTTCATCTAGGAAAAATCCGGCCAGTAGAGCGCAGAGCAGCCAGAGCAGGGGCGCGCGGAATCGGATAGCATCTTGCATTGTGGAGGTTTCTGGATGCTGGATGTTGAGCGTAATCCTCGCTTGCCAGCTAGTTTCTGTTGGTGCAGTATCGAAAGCGTGGAGGATTCATCGCAAACCTTTCTTTTTGAAAGTTCCCCGACGAAAACGAGAACGAAAAGTACTGATTTTTCTGAGGACATTATCCGGCCTCTGGCTTTGAGGATGCGTCCGAGGCGTTTGCAGGATATTCTGGGAACGGATTGCCTGCTCCCCCGGCTGGTGCGGGCCGACTCCTTTGGCAGCATCCTTTTATATGGGCCGCCGGGATGCGGAAAGACGACTCTGGCCGAAGTCATCGCCCTGGAAGCCCACAGCAGGTTCATCCGGCTCAACGCGGTCCTCTCCAATGTGGCCGAGTTGCGGGATACCCTCAAATACGCCCGCAACCGCCCCGAAGAGAGGGTCATTCTCTTTATCGACGAGATTCACCGTTTTAACAAAGCCCAGCAGGATTTGCTGCTGCCCGATGTCGAACAGGGAAATATCCGGCTCATCGGGGCTACCACCCATAATCCGGGTTTTTACGTAATCAGTCCGCTGCTCAGCCGCAGCCATCTCTTTCGCCTGGAGCCGATCGCCCCGGAACTCACGGCGCAAGTGCTGCAAAAGGCTTTGACCGATACCGAGTACGGGCTGGGCCAACAGCAATGCCATGCCGATGACAAAGTCCTCATGGGCCTGGCCCGGTTGAGCGACGGAGATATGCGCCGGGCCTTGAATGCCCTCGAAACCCTTGTTGCGACCCTGGAAAAAGGAGCCGAATTATCCACCGATGACGTCGCCATTTTTGCCCGCGAGAGGCAGATACGCTACGATGTCAACGAGGATGAACATTATGATACGGCCTCGGCATTTATCAAAAGCATGCGCGGGGGAGACCCCGATGCAGCCCTCTACTGGCTGGCCAAAATGCTGGCCGGTGGCGAGGATCCGCGTTTTATCGCCCGGCGTCTGGTCATCCTGGCCTCGGAGGACGTGGGACTGGCCGATCCTCAGGCCCTGCCGCTAGCGATGGCGGCCTTTCAGGCTTGCGAGGTGATCGGGCTGCCCGAATGCGAGCTGAACCTGGCCCACGCCGTCATTTATCTGGCCACGGCGCCCAAGAGCAACACGGCCTGCGCGGCCATCGGGAAAGCGAAAAAAACATTGCGGGAAGGGGAATTGCAGAAAGTTCCCCTTCACCTGCGCGATGCCAGCACCAAGACCAATAAGGAATTCGGGCATGGGAAGGACTATCGCTACAGCCATAATTATGACGAGGCGATTTCCGGCCAGGAATACATGGAAATGCCCCGCGAATTTTACCAGCCGAAAAAAGCGGGCGCAGAGGCGGCTATTGCCGAGCGACTGGCCAAGTGGAAGCAATTAAAGGAAAAAACACCGGCGAAAGGAAAACCCTAAGCCTTCCCCGGGGAACCTGGCCGATTGTTCTACTGTCCTTGGAGGGATGCTGGATACTGGATGCTTGATGCTGGTTGCTGGATGAACATGGAAAATTTGTTAAATAGCGTTGTCGAAATGTCGTTCCTGTGTTAATGGATAATTGCCGGTTTATTTAAATTTCTTTTGCCTTTGCCTTGCTCAACTTAATCACACCTCAATCAGCCATGAAAATCTTGTCCAATTATTTATTATCCCTTTTAGTTCTTATTTTGGGGATTTCCGCCCTGCAAGCTCAGGACGGAAAAGAAAGCGACGATGAGGAAGGCATAATGCCGGAACTCGGGATCTATATTCCCCAGGGGGAAGGGTTTGTGAATCTCCGCATTGTAAATGGCCATTTTGAACTTTATTTTTTGGACGCGGAGAAAAAAGTGGTCGAAACCGTTTATCCCGCGGCTTATTTGAAATATGAAAGTGTCGCCAAAAAAGACCGTGTTGAGCGGGTTATCCTGAACCTTACAAGCGGCGGCGGCTACCAGTATCTGAGCAGCGGACGAGTCATAAAGCGGCCGCATAGATTCTGGATAACCATTCTTTTCAAGGACTCCAAAGACCCCGATAAGAGGATTCAATTCGGAAGGCACCGGTTATCGCAATAAGGTAAAGCGAGCAGCTGATCGCAGTTGAAAAAGCATTTGCAGAACGGGCTTCTGGCCGCATTGGGAGTGGTCATCGCCTCGCATACATCTTCCGGCATTCATTATGTGGATGGCTTGACGCTGCTGGTGGTGGTTCTCGTATTGAGCGTTCTCAATATTTTCCTCAAACCCTTGCTGCTGCTTTTAACGATTCCATTCATCATCCTTACTCTTGGGCTGGGACTTTGGGTGATTAACGCCATCCTGCTCTTGCTGGCCGGTTATCTGGTGGAGGGATTTGTGGTGGTTTCACTCCCGGCGGCTCTTTGGGGCGCTTTTGTCATGAGCCTCACTTCGATGGTGGGCAATCTGATTTTAGGCGGCAAGAACGCTATCAGGGTGAAGCGTTCCTCGCGAAAGGCTCATCGTTTCCAGTTCGATGAGGATATTATCGACGTTTGAGTAACATCGGCCAGGATGAGTTGAATCCTTTGCTTGAAATGGGGCTCATTTTCCCTAGGCTGGGCTGATTGGCAAGGAAACAACAATCGTTACGGTAAAAAAATACCAACGGCAGGGGGCGCGGGTTATAACCGATGCGCTGGCCGTCGAGGAACCGTTGGAAATCAAACTGGGTTATGAACGCTCCGGCAATTACATCCGGCGGAGCATCTCCATTACCATGCGCACTCCCGGACGGGATTTGGACTTGGCGAACGGATTCTTGTTAACCGAGGGCATCATCACGGGCTACGATCAAATCGTGGATATATCCGGTCTTGGGGGACAAAATGACGAAAAGGCGGGGCAGTCGGTTTGCGTGGAACTGAAGCCAGAAGTGCAGGTGGACCTGAAACGGCTGGAAAGGCATTTTTACACCACCTCCAGTTGCGGCGTTTGCGGCAAAGCTTCTCTGGAAGCGCTCAACCTGGCCGGCTTTAAAGCGCCCCCGGTCAAAGGACTCGTTTTCGCGCCCGAGGTTATCGAATCGCTGCCCTTGAAATTGCAACAAAATCAGCCAGGATACACGGCCACCGGGGGTTTGCACGGGGCCGCTTTGTTTGATCCGGGGGGCGAACTGGTGGTATTGCGGGAAGACGTGGGCCGTCACAACGCCGTTGACAAGGTGATCGGCTCGCAACTGCGCAAAAACCGCCTCCCGCTCCACCAATGCCTTTTACTGGTCAGCGGGCGAACCAGTTTCGAGATATTGCAAAAGGCCCTGGCGGCCGGAATTCCCATTGTGGCCGGAGTGGGGGCGCCTTCCAGTCTAGCGGTCGAGGTTGCCTGCACTTTCAACCTCACATTGATTGGATTTCTCCGGGATGGCCAATTCAACCTATACAGCGGCAGCCAGAGGATAATGGATGCTGGATGACAATTTTATAAAAAACCTTCTAAGAAATATTCTTTACTTGCGTTTATATAGATAAACAGAGAATATATAAATCTTTTAAGTTAATCAATCATGTCCAGAAATTTAAGTGAATTATCGGGCCGTAAAGGTGTTGTAGACAACCTTTTTGCCCGGATGGGAGAGGCAGCCGGCGCCATCGGGACGCCATCCCTGAAGGAATTGGAGCGGCTGGCCGACGAGTTCCTCATGGGCACGGCCAATACCTACGGGACGGCCTCCTTTTACGATTTCATGAAGCCTGAGAACAAGGGCAAAAAGGTCTATCTTTGCAATGGGACGGCCTGTCTTTGCGCGGGCACGCAAGAGGACGTTCGAGCGGAATTGAAGAACCATTTCGCGGAAAATGAAATCGGGCACATGACATGCCTGGGGCGTTGTCATGAGAATGGCGCCTTCCATTTTGCGGGGAAGAATTACTCGGCCAAAAATGCCCAAGAAATCGCCACTATTTTCTCCACCACGGTCGGCGGAGGTCAGCACAATCAAGACCAATACAGCGTCAGGGCATGGGGAAGGCCGGTGTTGACGGTTGATTTTGAAGGTTTCGATACCCACTATGCCGTGCTCCGGGAAGCGCTCAAAAAGGAATCGTCCGTGATTCTGGAGGAAATAAAAAAATCGCAACTGCGGGGGCGAGGGGGAGCGGGTTTTCCCATGGCTTTCAAACTGGAATCTTGCCGGAACACGCCGGGGGACGTAAAATTCATCATCTGCAATGCGGACGAGGGCGATCCGGGCGCTTATTCCGACCGCTATTTGCTGGAAGAACGGCCGCACTCCGTCCTCTTCGGGATGTTGATGGCCGGCTATGTGACCCACGCCAATTGGGGCATTTTATACATCCGGGCCGAATACCCGGAAGCCGTTGAAATTGTGCAGGAGGCCATTGATGAATTAAGGGCCCACGACCTGCTGGGGGAAAATATCCTGGGGAGCGGTTTCGATTTCGACCTGAAAATTATTCAGGCGCAAGGTTCCTACATTTGCGGGGAGGAAACCGCCTTGATCAACTCGATCGAGGGCCAGCGCCCGGAAGTGAGGACGCGCCCGCCTTATCCGGCGCAGGTGGGATTGTTCAATAAACCGACCATCGTCAATAATGTGGAGACCTTGGCGGCG
Source organism: Opitutales bacterium (assembly GCA_965226205.1). Classification (GTDB taxonomy): domain Bacteria; phylum Verrucomicrobiota; class Verrucomicrobiia; order Opitutales; family UBA2987; genus JAJFLU01. Next base: position 86,916 of record CBDDCJ010000016.1, read on the forward strand.
CTGCATTTTATCCTCAAAAATGGGGGTGAAGCTTATAGCCGCCTGGGCACGGAAAAATCGAGCGGCACGAAACTGGTTTGCCTCGATAGTTTTTTCAATAATCCCGGCCTTTGCGAAGTTGAAATGGGCGCCCCCCTTTCCGTTGTGGTGAACGATCTGGGCGGCGGGTTTCGTTCTCCGGTCAAAGCCATGCACATAGGCGGGCCTTTGGGAGGGATGGTTCCGGTGGAGAAAATCGATGATTTGACGGTCGATTTCGAATCATTTTCCGAAAAGGGATTTTTACTCGGACACGCATCCATTGTGTGCATTCCGGAAAAATTCCCCATGATTGATTATCTGGAGCATTTGTTTGATTTTGCGGCCTATGAGAGCTGCGGAAAATGCTTCCCCTGCCGGTTGGGAACCCTTCGCGCCCACGAGCTGCTGCAAAAAGCCAATAGCGATGGGCCGGGGCCGGACTTTAAAATCGACCGTGAATTGTTCGACGACCTCCTGCACACCCTGGAAACGGGCTCCCTTTGCGCACACGGCGGAGGCATTCCGCTGCCCGTGAAAAACGCGCTTGAATATTTTGCCGAAGAGTTAAAAATATACTTCGAGAACTGAAACGCCCCACGATGAGCAAGATTGCCTATATCAACGACCAGCCATTCTCTTATGATAACGGCGAGACCCTCTTGTCGTTCATCAAACGGAATCATGGGCCGGATGCCGTTCCCACATTGTGCGATGCGCCCAACCTGGAACCCTTCGGCTCCTGCCGGGTGTGCAGCGTGGATGTGGCCCTGGAGCGCGGCGGCAAGGCCAAAACCCAGGCCGCCTGCCATACTCCCATCATGGAGGGCAGTTATATTTATCCGGATTCTGAAAACGTCCAGCGGCTGAGGAGAAACATCATCGAGCTGGTCTTAACCGACCATCCGCTGGATTGCCTCACCTGCGAGGTGAACGGAAATTGCGAACTGCAAACGGTGGCCGCCCGGGTCGGTATTCGCGAGGTGCGCTACCCCGCAGGCAAAACGCATTTACACCGGGAAAAGGATTTGACCCACCCCTACATGACTTCCGACTTGTCGAAGTGCATCAATTGCTATCGTTGTGTGCGGGCCTGCGATGAAGTGCAGGGCCAATTTGTCCTCAACATGGCCGGTCGCGGGTTTGACAGCCATATTATCAAGGGGTTCGACCAGTCTTTCATGGACTCGGATTGCGTCAGCTGCGGCGCTTGTGCACAGGCCTGCCCGACCTCCGCCATTTCCGATATTTTCCAGTCCAAGTCCATTCATGCCGATAAAAAGACCCGCACCGTGTGCACTTACTGCGGGGTCGGCTGCAACCTGGAGGTCGCCACCAAAGGCGATAAAATTCTCTCCATTCAAGCCCCTTTCGACGCGGAGGCCAATAACGGCCACGCCTGCCTCAAAGGTCGTTACGCGTTTAAGTTCTATGATCATCCAGACCGTTTGCGCAGCCCCATGATCAAGCGCAATGGAAGTTTTGAGGACGTTAGCTGGGATGAGGCCTACGATTTCATGGCGGGTAAATTCAAGTCCATCAAAGTGGAGTACGGCCCCGATGCGATTGCCGGCATTTCCTGCGCGCGGACCCCCAATGAGGAAAATTACCTCATGCAAAAATTCATCCGTTCGGTCATCGGGACGAACAATATCGATTGCTGCGCGCGGGTCTGCCACTCCCCGACGGCGCTCGGTATGCAGCGTTCCTTCGGCACCGGGGCGGCCACCAATTCCATTGAGGAACTCGATCATACCGATTGCATGTTGATTATCGGAGCCAATCCCACCGACGCACACCCCGTGACCGGCGCCAAAATGAGGCAGGCGGTCATGAAGGGAACCACCATGATTATTGTGGACCCGCGGAAGATCGAGTTGTCCAAGTACGCTCAGTATAACCTTCAATTGCGCCCGGGAACGAATGTCGCCCTTCTCAATATGA
>CBDDCJ010000017.1:0-93154 GCA_965226205.1 Opitutales bacterium
TTGCGGGATGCCGCGGCGACGGGCAGATCATAGTCGATATGATGAACCGGATGGGTTATGCGCAACCCGATTATACGCCCGAAGGCATGCTGGAGGAGATTTCCCAAATCGTGCCCTTTTTCAAAGGGGCCAAATGGGAAAGCTTGGGCGATAATGGCCGGCAGTGGCCGGTGCTGGAGGACGGAAGCGATACCAAAATGCTCCACATCGGTGAATTCAAAAGGGGTAAAGGTAAATTTCATTTCATCGATTTCAAGGAATCGGCGGAGATCGAAAACTACGGCAAGGACTTTCCCTACATCCTAACGACGAACAGGGAACTGGAGCATTATAATTCCGGCGTTATGACCCGGCGGACCGGCAATGTTGAATTGCTGAAAGAGGATGTGCTTTTGATCCATCCTGGCGATGCGGCAGACAACTTCATCGAAGACGGCAGCATGGTCTGTGTGGAATCGGCCAGAGGGAAAGTGGATTTAAGAGCCAAAATAACCGATGAGGTGAAACCGGGAATCCTCAGTTCCACATTTCATTTTCCCGATATCATGCTCAATAAGATCACTTCCGACGAGCATTGCTCGGAAGCCCTTTGCCCGGAATACAAAGTCGTCTCGGTGCGCATTAGAAAAAGTAGGGGGAGGAAAAAAGCAGCAACGGCCGAAAAAACTCAGACCCTACCGGATGCGGAAGTCATCATCCCAGCGACCTGAGAGGGATATGTGCTGAGTTTACCGATTGCTGAAGAATGGTGTGAAGTATGCTGAAAAATGCGCGTTTTTTAACTTGCGCGTAGAGAGGGGGAGGTTCATTTTCAATCGCTTCGCCCCTTTATTGGAGGGGTTTGTTCTATTCTCACTGGATATGGGAAGCTGTCCAAACCGGCGTTTTCCAGTTCAATTATTAACCATCAACCCTGAATTTCCAGGTGGGCGGCGTGAACCTCCGCAGTCATCTGGATTATTGAAACACTTAACCAACTTATGAGTTCATCTATAATGGAAGAACTGCTCGCCGAGAGCAGTTTCGACAAATTGATCGAAGGCACCGTCCTGAAGGGCACCATCACTGAAATACGCGATAACGAAGTCATCATAGATATCGGCGCCAAAGCAGAGGGAGCAGTGGTCGCTTCCGAGTTCGTCGATGTCGGAGAATTGCAAATTGGCTCGGAAATTGAAATTTTTCTGGAAAAACTGGAAGACCGTGAAGGAAACCCCATTCTTTCCTACGACAAGGCTGAACAAAAGAAAAACTGGGAGAAAATCCTCAGTAAATGCGAGGAGGGAAGCATTGTTTCCGGACGCGTAAAATCCAAAGTCAAGGGCGGGCTCATCGTAAATATCGGGGTGGATTCATTTTTGCCAGCCTCCCAGATCGACATCCAGCCCCCAAAAAATCTCGACCAATATGTGGGCCAGACTTATGATTTCAAAGTCCTGAAAATCAACCAGGACCGGCGTAACATCGTCGTTTCGCGCCGTGAATTGATTGAGGAACAGCGCATTAACAAGCGCCGCAAATTGCTGGAAGAGGTCAAACCCGGCGATATCCGCCGCGGGGTGGTGAAAAACATCACCGATTATGGCGCCTTCATCGACCTGGACGGACTGGACGGACTACTCCACATCACCGACATGAGTTGGGGCCGCATTGCCCATCCCACCGAAATGGTCAAAGTGGGTGAAGAAATCAGCATCATGATTATTGAAGTGGACAGGGACCGGGAGCGGGTATCGCTCGGCCTCAAGCAGACCACCCCGAACCCATGGGAAGGTATCGAAAAGCGTTATCCCGTCACCGCCCAGGTGCGGGGCAAGGTGGTTAACCTGGTCCCTTACGGAGCCTTTATCGAGCTTGAGGAAGGGGTCGAAGGTCTGGTTCACGTGACCGAGCTTTCCTGGATCAAACGAGTCAACAAACCCAGCGACATGCTGCATGTTGGAGAAGAGATCGATGCCGTGGTGCTAGGCATTCAGAAGGACGAACAAAAAATTTCTCTGAGCGTTCGGCAGCTTGATCCCAATCCCTGGGACATGGTCAAGCACAACTACCCGGTCGGCGCCCGGGTGCGGGGACAAGTCCGCAATCTCACCAGTTACGGGGCCTTTATAGAACTTGAGGCCGGCATCGACGGCATGATCCATGTGTCCGATATGTCCTGGACGCGGAAAATCAATCATCCCAGCGAAGTATTGACCAAGGGGGATGAAATCGACACCATCGTTCTCGATGTGGTGCCGGACAAACAGCGAATTTCACTTGGCATGAAACAGCTCCTGACTGATCCCTGGAGCGAGATTGACAACCATTACAAAATCGGCAACGTGGTCGCGGGCAGGGTCAGCAAACTGACCAGCTACGGCGTTTTTATCGAACTCGAGCATGGCATCGACGGCTTGGTACATATCAGCCAAATCAGCGAGGAGCGGGTCGAAAAAATCAAAGACGTGTTGGAGATTGGCCAGGAGGTGACCTCGCGGGTCATCAAGATCGACCGAGATGAAAGACGAATCGGCCTGAGCATCAAGGCGGCCCACTACGACTCTGAGCAATTGGCTGTCGAAACAGCCGCCTTCGAGCAGGTGGAACGCGATGAATTGACAAGCCTGGGCGATATTCTCGACGAAGCCACAAAGTAAGCAAAGAAGCTTTTTTTATTGGCTCCGGCGACGGAGAGTTCAATCAATTTTCCATTTTGGATCGGTAGAACTCTTGCAGCACTTTCATGCGCTCCTGCTGAAGCTGTTCCTCGCGGGTTTCATCGGCGGACCTCTGACGCTCTTTTTTTGCCAGGATTTTGCGCATCCTGGAGAGCGCCAAATTTTGTAGTTGGCGCACCCTTTCCCGTGTGATATTAAAGATGTAGCCAACCTCCTCCAGAGTTCTCGGTTTGTCCCCATCCCACAGACCGAAACGCAGACGAATGATTTCCCCCTCGCGAGGCGTCAACTGGGCCACCATCGCCTTGATATCATCCATTAGAGTTTTGCTCCGCAGATAATCAAAGGGATTGGGGGCGTTCTCATCGCCCACAAGGTCTCCGAATTCGGTATTATCGCCATCGCCTACCGGGGCATCGAGAGAGGTCGGCCGTACGCTGACACTTTTTAAATGAGCGATCTTGCTGGCCGTAATGCCCATTTCGAGGGCCAGATCATCATTGGTCGGTTCCCGGCCCAGTTCTTCCGAGAGCAGAAGGGAGACTTTTCGCATTTTGGCGATTTTATCGACTAGATGGACCGGCAGCCTGATGGTTTTGCTCTGGATTGGCCAAAGCTCTTTTAATGCTCTGCTTGATCCACCAGGCCGCATAGGTGCTTAATTTGCCGCCTTTGTCCGGGTCAAATCTTTCCACCGCTTTTATCAACCCTATATTGCCCTCGCTTATAAGATCGAGCAGCGGCAGACCGAAATTGGAATAGTCGTGAGCGATTTTGACCACCAGCCGCAGGTTCGCCTGAATCATCTGAATGCTCGCCTCGTCATCACCCATTTTAATACGGCGGGCCAGTTCCACCTCCTCCGCAGGCTTTAAAAGTAACGTGCGCCCGATTTCACTCAGATAGAGCTTGATGGCGCTATGCTCCGTGGAATCCTGGCTGGACGCTGTATTTTCACCATCAACATCAACATCAACCCAAGCTTGCTTGGATACTGCGATTTTCCCGTCGGTCTTATCCTCAGGTTTATAATAACCGGATTTTTGCCTATGTTTTGCGGCGCTCATTAAATCGTATCGATTTTTGGCAAAATAACTAAATCAGGCAACCGGCATCAACAATAGGCTTTGGCGGGGCGAATATTTTCCGCCAAGCCAACCGCCTTGAGCATTCCTTTGGCTTTATTGATAGTCTCCTCATATTCCATTGCGGGCTGCGAGTCCGCCACCCATCCGCCACCCGATTGGATGAAAAGCCGGTTTTTTTTAATCAAGGCCGTGCGGATGGCGATGCAAGAGTCCAGGTTGCCATCGTAACTGAAATAGACCATTGCGCCAGCATAGGGCCCCCTTTGCTCCCCCTCCAGTTCTTCAATTATCTGCATGGCGCGGATTTTTGGGGCCCCGCTCACCGTTCCGGCCGGAAAAGTGGCCCGCATTAAATCATAAGCGTCTTTATCCTTTTGCAACCTTCCCTCAACCTGGGAAACGATGTGCATGACATGGCTATAACGCTCGATTACCATGAACTCCGGCACCACCACGCTGCCGTGTTCACACACCCGCCCGAGATCGTTGCGAGACAGGTCCACCAGCATGAGGTGCTCCGCGCGCTCTTTTTCGTCCGCCATCAAGTCGCGCTCGTGGGCCAAATCCTCGTCCACCGTATTTCCCCTCGGACGGGTTCCAGCGATGGGCCGGGCTTCGGCCAGGCCGTCGGTCAAACGCACATGCACCTCCGGGGAAGCGCCCACCAGGGAGAAATCCGCCGTTTCGTAAAGAAACATATAAGGCGAAGGATTAACCGTTCTTAAAGCTCGGTAAAGATCGAGCGGCGGCGGCCTGAACTCCCGCTCAAAACGTTGCGAGCCGACCACCTGGAAAGCGTCCCCGGCCCGGATATACTCCTTTGTCCGCACCACCATGCGCTCAAAATGCTCCCGGCTCATATTGCTCGGCGGCAGAGAAATTTCATTCGTGCTATGGAGCGGTATTGGGGTCAGGGAACGCTCTTCTTGCAGGCATTTAAATAAGGTTTCGATGCCTTCCACCGCTTCCGCATAGGATTTCTCCCGATCCTCTTCAATATGGGCGTTGCGCAGAAGCCTCAAGGTCTGCCGCGCCCGGTCGAAAATCACGATGGTGTCAGTGATGATAAAATGCAGCACCGGCATTTGAATCGGGTCTTTCTTTGCCAAAGGCACGGATGGCTCGACCGCGTGGATGTATTCATAACTCAAAAACCCAACCGCGCCCCCTATAAAACGAGGCATATCGGGCAGGCGCACCGGCCGGTAGCGAGACATTTCCTCTTTGATGATATCCAGCGGATCGGTTGGGGTGGTGACGATTTGAGGCTCCCCACCCCGCTCCGTCACATAGGTCTTGTCCCAATAAACGCTGAAGGTTTTTCTGGGCTGGCAGCCAATAAACGAATAGCGATTGAGGTTGGCGCCCCCCTCGATCGATTCCAGCAGATAGGCTGGCCCGTCCCGGTTCAGTTTCGAATAAACGGAGACCGGGGTTTCAAAATCCGCCATCAAATCGGTACAGACCGGCACCAGGTTGCCCTTGTCGGCAAGCTCCAGAAATTCGGCTTTAGATGGGAAAATATTTAATTCGTCAAGCATAGATTGCCTCCCAAGCTGAAGATTTCTCCGCTTCAAAACAAGTAAATTCCCCGTTTGAGCGGATGGATTTTTTATTTCCAGGTTAAGGTATTTTAGGAAATACGAAGTCCCCAACCATTGGCAAATGGTCCGATGCAATCGTCGTATCATTTAATTGAAGACTGTAATTATTGAGAAACCCTGAAGGCATGGAAGGAGTCGACAGGACGAAAGCCTTCTTTGCCTCGACCACGGCATCGCTGTAAACAATATAATCAAGCCTGCCGGGCAGGTAAGGGCTGCTTTTGTCGAAATAGGTGAAAAACAGCGGTTCATGGGTATGCCGGGGCCTCAGGTCTTTGAAATCAGTGCCATCCCAATCTGGTTTATACTCTATTCCAAATACCTCCCGGTTGACAATCTCTCCCCTGATCAGGGTTCGCGGCTGCCAGAAATCACCCACGAAATCCATGTCTCCACTGATGAATATAGGCGTGTTTTCAGGGAGTTCCAGGACTCCGCCAGGCTCCTTTGCCTTGCGAATAAATTCCATCATGGCATCGGCTTCAAACTGCCGCCCCCGGTCGGCTCCGCAGCAGGGCGGATTGGCGATCAACATCAATATTTGACCACCAGGCGCCGCCGGGATTTCCAGAATGACGGCCCCATTCGACTGTCCCTTCCCAAAACCCTCAATGACGGCGGAAGCCCCGATTCGGAAATCTCATAGACGACACCTCCCGGCCGTTGCGGAAACCGGTAATGGGCGCCACCGCTTTTAGCCCATAAGAATTTGAAAGATCTGCCGGAAAATTCGGTCTTTCTGTGGTCAATGGAAAACTCAAAGCTTGTCGCCGTAACGGTTGGAGCCGAAATCCAGCTCACCGGCAAAATGGCAGTCGGCAAAATGCCCATCCTCAATTTCCCGCAGGGCAGGTTCTTCCCGACGGCAAATATCCTGGGCAAAAGGGCACCTGGGATGAAACTTGCAGCCCGACGGAGCATTGGCCGGGTCCGGCACTTCCCCCTTCAGGGATAAAGGCTCTTCTTTGATATCGGGATCCACCGATGGAATCGCTGAAAGCAATGCAGAGGTGTAGGGATGCAGTGGGGATCGGTATAGGTTTGCAGTTTCGGTAAATTCGACAATTTTACCCAAATACATGACCGCCACCCGGTCGCTGATATGCTCAATCACGCTTAAATCATGAGCCACGAAAAGGTAGGTAAGACCGAATTCCACCTGCAGGTCGGCCAGCAGATTAATGACTTGGGCCTGCACGGAAACATCGAGGGCCGATACCGGTTCATCCGCGATGATCAGGCTAGGCGTCAAGGCCAGCGCCCGGGCAATCCCGATACGTTGTCTTTGCCCACCGCTGAAGGCATGCGGATACCGCCTTAAATGGTTGGGATTCAGACCTACCTTGACCAGTAGTTCCTCCACGAATTTTACCAATTCCGTCCCCGATAATACTTTGTGGATGCGCAGCGGTTCCGAAACAATGTCGAAAACCGTCATGTGCGGATTGAGGGATGAGAACGGATCCTGGAATATATATTGAAACTCCTTCCGCAACACCCGTAACTCCTCTTTTTCCAGGGTTCGCAGGTCGATGCCTTTGCCCTTGTGCTGGAAGAAGATTTTCCCTTCGGTCGGTTCAATCAATCGAATGATGCTTCGGCACAAGGTAGATTTTCCGCAACCGCTCTCCCCTACCAGACCGAGCGTTTCCCCCTTTCGTAATATCAGGTCAACTCCGTCAACGGCTTTCAAATAACCAACAACCTTTCTGAAAATTCCCTTTTTAATGGGAAAGTAGGTCTTTAAATCCCGGACTTCCAGCAATAGATCCAGTTGTTGTTCACTCTCAACCATGAGCTATTTCCCAGCCGCCAGCCAGCATTTTACGGCATGTCCCCGCTCAACCTGCACCAGTGGAGGTTCCTCCCGGCATTGCGGCATGGCATGCGGGCAGCGTGCATAAAAAGAACAGCCGACGATCTTTTCCAGCGGATCGGGAACCGAACCTTTTATGGGAATCAGCCTTGTTTTGCGGCCAATGTGGGGAATGGAATCGATCAAACCCACGGTATAAGGGTGTTGCGGTTTTTTTAAAATCGTTCGCGTATCGGCATATTCCACTACTTTACCCAAATACATGACAGCGACAAAATCGGACATTCTCGCCACTACCCCCAAATCATGGGTAATCAGCATAATCGACATGCCGATTTCCTGCTGCAATGACCTCATCAAGTCCAGAATCTGGGCCTGCACCGTGACATCCAGGGCGGTGGTCGGTTCATCCGCAATGAGCAAAGAAGGATTACAAGACAAAGCCATGGCAATCATGACACGCTGCCGCATTCCCCCGCTCAACTCATGGGGGTAGCTGGTTGCCTGGCGATCGGGTTGGGGCAGTTGCACTTTTCTCAAAGCCTCCACGGTGCGCTCCCAAGCTTCCCTGCTGTTTACTTTCTGGTGTAATTTTATGGCCTCGCTAACCTGATTTCCGATGGTGTGAACGGGGCTTAGGGAAGTCATCGGTTCCTGGAAAATCATGGCGATTTCATTACCCCGAATGCTTCTGATTTTGGCTCCTTTGGGATTGAGATCGACCAAATCCACAGGGGTTTTTTTATTTTTGCGGTAAAAAAGTATCTCCCCATCCTCAATTTTACCGGGTGGTGTGGGAATCAGCCGCATAACGGAAAATGCCATGATGCTTTTCCCGCAACCGCTCTCACCCACTACCCCCAATGTTTGCTCGTGGCCTATTTCAAGAGATACTCCATCCACGGCCCGAACAATTCCATCGTCCGTGTGAAAATAAGTCTTCAAATTTTCAATTTTCAACAAAGGGTCCTCAATACCGGATTTTTCCCTGTCGGCATGTTCGAATATTATTTCTGAAGTGCGCGCGGACATCGAATAATGAAAGTTGAAATCTAAGATCAATCTTGAGACCGCCTTTACAATGATCCCATGGAAAAACTTACCCGTATGCGTATGCGGGTCGTTGCGCCAAGTCAATCCTCTGCACTGCGCAGAGCAGTAGAAGCAGCCATTGCAAAATATAAATAAAAGAGCCTCCTGGAATTGATTTTCCGCCAAATTAATGTTGTATCTAATAAGTGAAATTCCATTTGACCAAAATCTGACTGAAAAATGATTCTAAGAAATCCCTACAAGGCCGAAAAACTGGATGTTGCCGGTTTAAATGAAACTACCCGTAGCAAGCTACGGGGTATCTAAGAAAGAAATTCATGATCACCACAGCATCAATTGTTGCAACTGCTTCTTCGGTTTGCCCTGTTTTCTTACGTAGGCCTCCACACTGGCCCAATCCCCACGCTCCCCTACCGTTCCAACATAATACCCGTCACTCCAAAACTCCCCTCCCCACAGCTTCTCCTTCACCCAAGGTTCGCGCCGAAAGATCTCCCGCGCCGTTATGCTCTTATATTTCTGAACGATTCGCCCGGGTGCTTCTTTCGGATGCGCTCCACACAGCAAATGCACATGGTCTCCATCCATTCCCAGTGCTTCCATCTCTATTTCATAGCGCTCGGCTATCCCAACGCTTGTTTCTTTCAGCACTTCTTGCACCCGCCTTTCCAAGAGCATCTTCCGATACTTCACAGGGAACACCATATGGTAGTGGATCTGCCACACGCAATGGCTCGCGCGCCTCAAATGCTCCCGTTTCTCTTCGCTCATTCATCTCTGTTATAAAGTTACCGCTCCCCGTAGCAAGCTACGGGGTATCTGAAATTAAATGAAATAACCGTCCTAATCGACCGAAGTGAAACCGCCTTGACGGAAATTGGCATGAACAAATGGCGAATCGGGTTGGAAGGCCCTCCCCACACTCACGACCAAAAAGAGCAAATGTTCTACATCACATCCGGGGTCGGTTCCATCATTATTGGATCGGAGATATACCAGGTTAAGCCCGGTCATCTTCTCTACATTCCAGCGGGGGTGAAGCATCAAAGCCTGGTTGGCTCAGAGGAACCGCTGATCTATTTGCTCTTCAACGCGTTTTCGGATTCACGCAAAGAAGGCCATTCTTCATTTGCCGACCACATCGATAAAGTAAAAAACGATCGCAGGGCCCAGGCCGAAGGCGTCTATGAGGAAAAAAACAACGGCGCTTCAACCCTATCCCTAAGAAAAGGCAAATGGGTGTCCGACATAGATTCAATTGCGCCGATCATCAACAGAGACGAAACCGACCGATGCGGAGCGCTCCTTTTCGAGCAGGAAGCAGATGCCAAATCCGAAACACTCAATTTCAGCGATAGAGAACAATCGATATACGTCTTGTCTGGCTCCGGCCAGATTTCCGCCAAAGATGAAACCCGCGAATTGACGCCGGGAGACCTTGTTTTTATCCCGGCCGGGCAAGGCCACCATTTCCAGACAGACAATGAAGGCCTTAAATGCCTTTGCCTCAATACTTTTCTGGACGGGTAAATTTTTTGAGGAACTGTAGGATTTCCTGAAACGATTCCTCCACTATTGGGTCGGAGGCCATTTTTGATTCAAAGCCATGCACTCCGTCAGGAATGGAAATCATTTTGTGGCTGACACCATGTCGGCTTAATTCATCCGCCAAATCCACCGATTGTTGAAATGGCACGTTAGTGTTTGCCTCACCATGCACAAGCAGGGTCGGCGGGTATTCGGGAAAAATATTGTAGAGCGGACATATTGATTTGAAGCGGCCGGGATCTTTTGCTGGATCAACCCCACAAACTCCTTCCGCCCAAGTTCCGGTGCGCCGTAAATATTTTCGAATCCGGGCGCGTTCCGCGCCACATCCTTCACTCGAGGTAATGGCGGTCATTTGCATCAATCTATTTATTGCGGCAAATGTAGGTTCAGCGTCATCATCTTCATAATAAAACGGCACTCGCGTCCATCCGCCGAGAATGTCTCCGTACCCAGATACCGACACAACCGCTTTGGGTCTGGGAGAAGTTCGATAACCGCAATGCAAGGCCAAAAACCCACCCGCCGAATATCCGATAACGGCAATATTGCCGGGATCGGCCTGGAAAAGTTCCGGCCCCTCGGAGGCGATCCAGTTGTAGGCGTCAACCCCGTCCTGGCATATTTCCGGCAAAGTCGTTTCCGGAGCGAGCCTGTAATCAATCGAAACAACCGTATATCCGTTCTTGAGAAAACCGCGTAGGTGATCTTCTCGTGTTGTGGAAAATTTTTCACGCGAACCGGAAATAAAACTGCCGCCATGAATCCAGAGAATAATAGGAGCGAAACCTTCGGTTTCTGCAGACCTGAAGACATCGGCGCAAATCCGGCAATCGTCGGTAATTTTGTATTCAAAAACACCCGTCTGCAAGCCTTCGCTTATTCTCATCATATTTTTTAAAAAACTACTTGGCGATTCTTCTGAAAACCAGACCTTCGATGTCGTCAGGCCGGTGACCGCCAAATATTCTACTAACGGTATATCCAACCGAAAATACGACCACATGCCCTAAAACCCCTATGAGGATTGGGTTCATGTTAAAATTAAAAGCGCCGAGATCCAATATCCGGAAATTCGGCCCCGTAAGAACCCCCCAGGCGGTAAAGAGCAAACAGGATGCGATACCGCAATAAGCGCCCAGCCGGGTGGCCCGGCGGGTTAAAAATCCGAGCATAAACAACCCCAGGGTTCCCGCCGATAGAATCACCGCTATAATGACGGCCCGCTCCAGTATTGTGGCGGAACCTTTATCCGGGATGAGAAGTATGGCCACCAAGCTGGCCAAAGTCCCGCCCATCAACACCATGGATCGACCGAAGATCAATCGCATCCGGTCGGAGGATTTTGGGAAAAATGGCGCCATGTAGTCTGTTGTAATAACCGTCGCCACACTGTTCAAATCTCCACTCACGGTTGACATGGCGGCGGCCAAAATGGCGGCCAGGATCAATCCCACAACGCCGGTGGGCAGGAAATTAACAATGAAGTGCGGCACGATATTATCGCCGATTTCCGGAGCCGTATGGCCGGTCAGGCTGTAAAAACCGAAAAGGCAGGCTCCAATAAACATAAACGTAACAAAAATAGGTATGCACGAAGCGGCTCCCCAGATGGTCCCCAAAAAAGCTTCCCGATCAGATTTGGCAATCAGGTACCGCTGAACCATGTGCTGATCGGTGATATAGCGCCGGCTCCAGTTAAGGGTAAAAGCCAACATGTAAATCCAGATCGTTGTCACCTCGACATCATAGAGACTTTGCCAGGACATATCGAAAGAACCCAGGTTGAATTTTCCGCCTCGTATGGCCTCTCCAATAACCGCCCCGGGCGGTCCCGCTTCGGGCGCAAAAACCAAACGCAACACAATCAGCACAGCGCCCCCAATGAGAATGATTCCCTGAACCACATCTGTCCAAACAACAGCTTCGATGCCGCCAATCGCCGTGTAAACCATAGTGAAAGCCCCTACCCCGATAATTACCGCCTTTAAGTCCCAGCCAGTCATCACATTGATGGCGATTGCCGTGGTCAGCAAAGTGACTCCCAGGTCAAAAGTGCGATCGGCCAGAAATCCGAACGAAGTGTAAAGCCGCCCCCCGAACCCGAACCGTTTGCCGATATACTCGTAGGCGCTCATCTTGATAACCCTTCGGTAAAAAGGCACGATAAAAAAAGCCACGATGATGAACACCAGCGGAAGGGTCATGATGCCGGCGAGAAATATCATGCCTTTCTGAAAAACCGTCCCCGGATGCCCCACCACGGTGCCGCTGCCGATGAGTGTGCCCATCAATGTGAAGGCGACCGCCCAGGCCGGAATTTTCCGATCCGCGATGAAAAATTTGCTTGTCGATTGTTGGTTGCGGGACACGTATAGCCCAATGGTCGCAATAACTACGAGGTAAACCAGTACAACGATATAATCTATGAAGTGGACGGGGTTGTTTGGACAATTTTGACGTGGGATTAAGGTGGAAATCGTGTTCATATTATTTTTTAAAAATATATTTTGTCCTTAGCCAAAGACGGGCACGCAGGTGCCCGCAAGCTGTATTGGCGGGGAGGTTGGTTTTGCTCCGATTGCATGGACTTCGGCCGGGGTCCGGTAGCCCAGGGCTTGGTAGGGGCGCAGGTGGTTGTAGAAGTCCAGGTAGCGGGCTATCCCTTCGCTGGCTTCCTTTGCCGTGGTGTATTCGCGCAGGTAAATGTCTTCATACTTGAGGGTTCTCCAAAAGCGTTCAACAAATATGTTGTCCAGGTAGCGGCCACGCCCGTCCATGCTGATGCGCATCCCGGCTTGCCCCAGCACCGAGGTGAACTCGCTGCCGGTAAACTGGCTGCCTTGATCGGTGTTGAAGATTTGAGGTTGGGCCCGCTTCAGAGCTTCCTCCAGGGCCCGCACACAGAAGCGGCTCTCCAGGGTGTTGGAAAGCTGCCAGCTCAACACGTAGCGGCTGAACCAGTCCAACACCACGGTCAAGAAAAGGAATCCTCGGCTCAGCCGCAGGTAAGTGATGTCGCTGCACCATACCTGGTCGGGCCGCTCGACCGCCAAACCCCGCAGCAGATAAGGGAAAATGCGGTGCTGCCGGTGCCCCTGGCTCAAGTTTCGACGCGGATAAATAGCCTCCAGGCCCATTTGGCGCATGAGCCGCTGGATGCGGCCTCGTCCCACTGCATGGCCCTCTCGACGCAGCCACTGGGTCATCCGGCGAGAACCAAAAAACGGATATTGGGTGTAGAGCTCATCCATGCGATGCATGTAGAGAACGTTCTGCTCGCACTGGGCACGGGCCCGATAGTAATAGCTGCCGCGGGCCAGCCCCAGCAACTGACACTGCCTGCCGATACTGATTTTTCCTTGAAGTGGTTGCACCATCTTGCGCCTCTCACCAACCGAGTTGTTCAGACTTTTTTTTTAGCCAATCGCATTCTACTTTCAGCTTTCCAATCTCCTGGTAAAGGTGATCTTTTTCCGTCTCGTTGTCCTTGCTGAGAGTCTGCCGCTGGCGCGAAAACAGCTCCGTTGCTCCCTGCAAAAGCTGCTTCTTCCATTGGGTCACCTGGTTGGGATGCACCTCAAAACGACCGGCGATCTCGTTGATGGTATGAGCGCCCCTGATGGCTTCCAGGGCCACCCGGGCTTTAAACTCAGCACTGTATTGTCTTCTCTTTCGTGATTTAATAACATTCATAGGTTAGCGGATTTAGTGGTTCAAGACCACCTTATTCCACTGTCCAGTTTTCCCCGTCCATTTCACTAATACATGAAGTGTCATAGATAATTAACTTAGATTGGGGTTGGGAAAGTTTTGATATTTTTAAGTTTTGAAATGGTTTCAGCGCCGTTTTAATGAAATCGTTAATTTATCCAATAGATGATGACGAACCAAGGCAGGACCGCAAACGATTTAAGCAAAATAACAAACATTGTTTTTGTCATGGTGGACGATATGGGAGTCCACCAACTGGCTTGTTACGGCAACTCCTTCTATGAAACTCCAAACCTGAACCGTTTGGCCTCGCAAGGAATGATTTTCACTAATTCCTACGGTACCGGCCCGGTTTGCTCGCCATCCCGAGCCAGCGTAATGACCGGCAAATATCCGGCCCGGCTGCATTTGACAAATTTCATCCCCGGTTCCGTGCCTGGTAACCCGAAATTGCTCACACCGAAATGGCGGAAATTTCTATCCCAGGAGGAAACCACAATCGGCAATGCCTTTCAGGACAGCGGTTATGTCACGGGGCATTTCGGCAAATGGCACCTGGCCAAGGATTACAACCACCGCCCCGGCAGGCTCCTCGATCCAGAATCGCAGGGGTTCGAATATGTGGCCACTTCCGTTAAACCAAAGCCGGACGCCGATCCTCTGGCAGACGCGCACAGGACCGGAAAAATCACGGACTGGGCGATTGCATTCATGGAAGCCCAAAAAGATAATAGATTTCTCTGTTTCATAGAATACAATACAATTCACCACCCGGAAATCGAGCATCCCGATTTGATCGCCAAATATGCGGCCAAAGCAGACGCCGATGATGATAAAAACCGGCCCGTTCTCGGCGCTATGGTGGAAACATTGGACCGCAATATGGGCCGGTTGTTGAAAACCCTGCACGATCTCGGTTTGGCGGAAAACACCTTGGTGCTATTCACCTCCGATCATGGGATGTGGGGCGATACCCATTCCCTAAAACCACTCCGGGGAGCCAAGGCCGACCTATATGAAGGCGGCATAAGGGTTCCTTTAATCATTTGATGGCCGGGCCGAGTTGACAATGGAACGGTTTGCCATACACTTGTCTGCGGTAACGATTTTCTGCCAACTTTGCTTGAAGCCATCGGGGCAAAAACAAACGATCCGGCAGTGGACGGCGTCAGTCTCCTGCCACTTTTGCAACAGAGCGGCCCAATAAGCCGAGACGCGCTTTACTGGCATTATCCGCACTACCATCACCAGGGCATTGCCCCCTGCGGAGCGATTCGCGAGGGGGATTTCAAACTGATCGAATGGTTCGACAAAAGCATTATCGAGGGCCCCGAATCCGATGGCGCGCTGGAACTGTTCGATTTGGTTAACGATATCGGGGAGCAGCAAAACTTGTTTGAGAAAAAAAAGGAACTGGGATGGCGGCTTTACTTAAAACTGAAGGCCTGGCGGCGTTCCGTGGGGGCTCAGGAAATGACCGTAAATCCCGATTATGCACCGGGCAAAGGAGTAGAAAAAGCCGAACCCCCGAAGGCGGACAAGCCATAGAATTTATGACGGGCGCGATTCGGCGCCGGGCAGCCGCAAACAAAATACCGTTTCATCAAAATCCGACTTTTCCAGTTGCAGCGTTCCCCCATGGGCATTGACGATTTCAAGCGCCAGGCTCAAGCCCAGGCCGAAGCCATCCTGTTGGCGGCTGCGCGAGCTGTCCTCCCGAAAAAAACGCTGGAATATCTTACCCTGGTTGCGAGGCGCAATACCGGGCCCGGTATTGGCAATACGGCACATGACATCGGTATTCTCCTTTTGGAGACCGATGATGACCTTGCCGTTGGGTTGGTTGTAGCGCACCGCGTTGCTCAGTAAATTATAGAGGGCCTGCCGAATCAATATGCCGTCTCCGAAAACCGAATAACCGCTTTTAAATTTTCCCACAAAGCTCAGCGTATCAGCCTGGGGATCTAACTTGACGTCTTCCAATAGCCCAGCCAGTTCCGCGCCCAA
This sequence comes from Opitutales bacterium, assembly GCA_965226205.1. Classification (GTDB taxonomy): domain Bacteria; phylum Verrucomicrobiota; class Verrucomicrobiia; order Opitutales; family UBA2987; genus JAJFLU01. The sequence goes on from CBDDCJ010000017.1 coordinate 15,491, forward strand.
ATCGATTTCATTTTTTTCCAGGCAGAGTTTTCCGGCATCGGAACGGGAAAAGAGCAGAAGGCTTCGGGTAATCGTTTTCAGCCGTTGAACTTCTTCCAGCAAATTAGCCAAAATCTTCTCGTCGCAGGCCTTGAGGTCGTCGCTTTGCAGGGTGTGCTCCAGTTCGCCCTGCATGACGGCAAGCGGCGTATTCAATTCGTGGGAAGCATCCGCGCTGAAGCGGGCCATCTGCTCAAAACTGGCTTCCAACCGCTCGAACATGGCATTTAAAACCGATGTCAAACGGCCCAGTTCGTCTTCCGCATTCGCATCGGGAATGCGCTTATGGAGCCCGCCGGCATTAATTTTTTCCGCAATTCGGGTGATAACATTTACCGGGGCCACCGCTTTCTGGGCGAGCAATAGGCCGCCAAGCGCCGCAACCGCAAAAGCTATGGGCAAGGCCCAGGCAAATGCCCATAAAATATTTTTTGCAGCTTCGATCATCTCATCCAACCGTGTCGCAATGATAGTTGTCCAATCATCATCATTGACTATGGCAAGGCGCCAATAATCACCACTGTAGCGAATCGTGCGGTTGGTATCGGAATCCTTCCTGCTGATTTCAAAAACATATCTTTTCCAACGTGCAGAACGAAACAGAGTCTCGCCTTGCGGGGTAATGACCATTATCAATTGCAAACTGCGGCGATCATCGAAAACATCCAGTAGCTTTACCATTTCCTGGCGTTTGGGGTGCCCCTCCTCGTCAATTTCTTCAATAAGATCTCCTCCGAACCGCTCCATTTCGTCATCCACTGCATCCAGAAACTCCACATACAGCAGATAAAAAGTCCCCAGTCCGAAAACGAGGACCACAAATCCTGAAATCAAGGCCGACCAGAGCGCCAGCCGGAAGCGAAAGGATCGAAAAAATTTCATTCCATTAAAAAATGCTATGCCACTATAAGGATTGTTTTCCCGTTTTTTTGGCGGCCAATCGATAACCGACGCCTCGAACCGTTTGGATTAATTTTTCATCGAACGGATCGTCCACTTTCCGGCGCAAACGCTGTATGTAAACATCGACGATATTGGTGTCGCAATCGAAATGATAATTCCAGACCTGCTCCACAATCTGTGTGCGCGTGAGCACCCGCCCCGGCGATCGCATCAAAAACTCCAGCAGTGAAAATTCCCGAGGGGCCAGATCGAGGGGGGCGCCACCGCGTATCACCTCACGAGTCATGAGATTGATACTTAAATTTCCAACTTGCAGAATGCTCAGCCCCTCCCCCGATGACCGCCGCCAGACGGACTTCAATCGCGCAATCAACTCTTCGAGATAAAATGGCTTAACCAGGTAATCATCAGCGCCCAGGTTCAAGCCTTCGATTTTTTCGGAAACCTCTCCCCTGGCGGTGATTATAATGACGGGGATTTGGTTTTTATTTTCCCGTAGAAGACGCAGGATGCTTAGACCATCCCGGCCCGGCAGCATGATGTCCAGCACGAGAGCATCATAGGAATGTGTCCGGGCCATGCAATAACCGTCGCCGCCATTATCGCAAGTATCGACGACAAATCCCTGTTCTTCCAATCCCTTACGCACAAATGAAAGAATTTTCTTTTCGTCCTCTACCACCAAAATACGCATTCTTTTCTTCTCAACCAATTAACTGCGCAACCCTGCATTGCCGCCAGATTTATCTCAAAATTTATTAAAGTTATAAGCCTCTCCTATTTCCTCGAACACTTTGCCCAGTTGCTGAAAATAATATCCTGAAGCCACATTCAGATCAACCACGGTTTCAAAAAATTCGGCAAACTGTTCGAGAAATTCTTTATCCGTTTCAAATAAAGAAACTCGCGATTGAATAAGATTGTCCATCGTCTCATTACCTTTCCGAAAGGCTTCCAGCTTTTGCAAATAAACCGAATTACGCAACTCTCTGCTGGTTTTGAGCTCACCCACCAATAAACGCAGGTTGCGCACTTGCGTGATCCGCCTTCTGATCAAATTTTTCACTTGTCGCTCTCTCCAGGTTATTTCAGCGGTGAACTTTCGGATTTCCGCCTCTGCCTGCTGAAGAGAGAGCCGGAGCAGTTTTGGGTCTGTCCGCTGCACACTGAAACCCAGCCCTACTCCGAATCCGGTGGGTCTTCGGATATCGTCTCCCCTGTTTTCAAAGTCGTACGTTCCAAAGAGCTTGCCGATAATATCCCACTTGCCGCGTTCAGCGAGGGATTTCTTAAGTTCAGCGTTTTGGCGGGCAATATTGAGAACTTTTATTTCAACATCGTTTTGTATTGCCTCGGCAATTATCTGTTCGAGATCTTTTTCAATGTATTGTTTTCCGTAAAAATCGTCTTCCCTCATTTCCAGTGGTTGTAACTCTTCAAGGGGGAGGGAGTCCAAACCCAGACGATCGAGCAACCCAATCTGCCAGATGTCGACATTGCCTTGCTGGTTCACGGTTCGCGACAGGAAGGCTTGGATTTGATCCTCTATTTGACGAATTTCATCTCCATTGCCGGTGCCGGTTTTATTCATTTCATCAAGCAAATTCTGGAAATCACGGACCGCGCCTTCTGCTATTTTATGGCGCTCAAGGGAATTTTGCAGGTCGATGTAGGTTTCCTGACTGTCGCTTACTTCATCCCGCACCGTATCAATAAAATCCAGCCAGGCCTCAAGAAGCTCATTTTGTTCAAAAGCGCGCTCCGTGACTCGCTCCAGGGTTGTTACGGAACTGAATAAGGGAAACCGTAGTTCCCCTCCAATGAACGGATTGGCGTTTTCGCCATCTTTGTTCGATGTCGCTCGAATACCGGCTCCGGCGGCAAACCTTTTCCCGTCGAAAAACTCCTTTTCCACGCCCACCGTAACCCGCGCTTCATCTTCATTTTGGGTAATTCGATTTCCCCCGATCAGATTTCTTTCAGACTCCCGCTCGATTTGCGAATCGACAACCAGGGGAACGAACTGGCTCAGATTGCGCTCGAAACGACGAAACTGGTAATCGGTCTCCTCGATTTCGTATCGGGCGGCGGCGATCTCCAGGTTCTTTTCGTAGGTGATCTTTATGATAGAATAAAAATCTATGACAGCGCCTACCCTTTCGCTGTCCTGGCCCTCAATGCCTACACATGGCGATATCTGGTTGATAAATGAAAGAAACAATATGATTTTAGCAGTTTTTAGGATTTTCATAAACAAGCAAAAAAGAGGCAGGCCGAATTTTATACCATTGATATTATACCAACAACAAATGACAATGAGACTACGCTAAATATGACGTTTTTGTCATTTTGGCCAAAGATTATCGGTAGGACGCACTTAAACCAATGAGACTCCTTAGACTATTCTTAATTTTCGGGATTACGCATCAGCTCTTTGTTGCTGGGGGCGCTATCAGCCGGTTGGAGGGGAAAACGGATACCGTCCTGATACTGCACACCAACGACATCCATGACCATCTGCGCCCGGATTACGATGGAGCCGGCGGGCTGCCCTATGTTTCGGGCTACGTAAAAAAGATTCGGGCCGAACGCGACGATGTCATCTTACTGGACGCCGGCGATGTGGCTGAAAAAGGAGACATGGTGGCGTTTGAAACTGATAGTGAGATTACCTACCGGGCGCTCGGAATGACCGGGTATGACGCCGGCACTTTCGGAAATCACGATCACGATTTTGGAATTCCTCAAATGCGAAAATTCGAATCGCTGGCCGGTGAAATGAAAATGCTCTGCCTCAACCTGATCAAAGAAAATGGAGATCTGGAATTCACCCCCAGCGCAATCTTCGATGTGGATGGAGTCAAAGTAGGGGTGATCGGGGCAATCGTTCCAAGGGATGAATATGGGCTAAACCTTGAGGAAACGGCCAATGCTCTTGCCCTCGAAGCAAAGCGGCTGGATATAGTGGCCGATCTCATAATCGCCGTCTGCCACATCACCGCAAAAAATTGCCGATCGCTTTCTCTGATCGCTCCGCAAATTGATGTTTTTGTTTCAGGGCACTCCCATGAAGTGATACTGGAAGCCATTGTGGTAGAGGAGACGGGTGCCTATATCGTCCAGGCAGGCAGCTATGCCGAATATGTCGGACGGCTTGAATTGGAAATCGACTTGACGACCGAACAGATCATCAGCGCGAAAAGCGAATTGATTGCGATGAAACATGACACCGTTCCCCTTGATGAAGAGATACTGGAATGGGTTCTCGAAAAAGAGCGAACAATAACGCCTCAAGCTTCCCAATTCGTTTTTCATAACGATTCCGAAATCGACCGTGTCGGGATGGGGAATCTGGGAGCTGCCGCCCTGCGGACCAGTTCGGGGGCCGACATCGGTTTCTGCAATGCCGATCAAGTCATTCGTGCTACTCTGCCAGTTGGTGATGTTGACATAAACGCGATTTTCCGAACCGGAGGCCAACGTGGATATGAGGTTATTAAAGCTAACCTGAAAGGCGAAACAATCGAAGCCTATTTAAACGCATTGCGGCGAACGGATTCTCCGTTAACCCAGTGGTCGGGATTCCGTGCTTTTGTGCCTGCGGAAAATACCGCATCGGGTATCATTAAAACCGACCTCGATCCAGGTCGCCTCTACCACGTCATAATGCCAAAGAAGGAATGGGACACAAGACTTTCAAGGTCGTTCAGTAAAGTGATAGAACGAAATATAGGAGATGGCATCAAGGTTCCCAAACATGTCCTCACAGCGATTCCAACATCAATAACATTTACCGAAGCAGTAACGGATTATATAACTAAATTAAAGGGTCAAAATATTTCGCTTTCTGCTCATATTAATAAAATTACAGAGTCCCAATTACTAGAAATTTATTAAAAGGATATTTTTGTTGATGAAATCCTTCGCCTTCGAGAATTCAATTCAAATCATTAGCATCCCATAGGAAATAACGCAAAACGGCTGGAATTGCTCTTGTTCGCCTGTTTCACTAGAAGCAGGTTACTATGAAAAAACAAAAAGCAAATCCAGCCAAATGCAAGGTGTGCGTTCTGCGACAGCTTTGCAATTTTATTCCGGGACATCTGGTGGCCAAGTTGGCCCGCCAGTAGGGTGTCGATAAGAAAGCTCGCAGTTTCAGTCCATGGAGCCATATCGTTAGTTTGCTCTATGCTCAGATCACTCATGCTATTGGGCTTAATGATGTCTGTGACGGACTCGCTCATCACAGAGGGTTGCTGGCCAGTATCCGGGGGGCCAGCGCTCCCAGTCGCAACGGGCTTTCCTACGCCAACAAGCATCGCGATGCCCCGATGTCGGGAGAACTGTTTTGGTCGGTGCTCAAGCACTTGCAGTCGTTGTCTCCGGGGTTTGCGGGTGGTAAATTCAAGGGGTTTCCCCGACGTTTCAAACGTGTTATCAACATCGTCGATTCGTCCACTATCGGTTTGGTCGCCAACTGCATGGATTGGGCTAAACATCGTCGGCGAAAGGCGGCCGCCAAATGTCACTTGCGCCTGGATTTGAAAAGTTTTCTGCCCCGGTTTGCCATCATCGACACGGCCAGGGACAATGACGCCAAACGAGCCCGCGAAATGTGCGCCGCCCTCAAAGCCGGTGAAATCGTATTGTTTGACAAGGCCTACATCGATTTGACCCACCTCTTTGACTTGTCATCGAGGGGCATTTACTTTGTCACCCGGGCCAAAGAGAACATGGCCTTGCGCTGTGTCAAGAGGCTGCTAAAGAAGCCCAAGGGCAATATTATTCGCGACGATCTGGTGGTCCTTAAGAACAAAAAATCCCGTCAGGATTATCCCCAGCCGATGCGCCGGGTAACGGCATGGGTGGAGATTGATGGCCAGTGGCGAGTGATGGAATTTTTGACTAATAATTTGCAGTGGTCGCCCCATACGATCAGCGAACTGTATCGCTGCCGCTGGTCCATTGAAACCTTCTTCCGCCAAATCAAACAAACGCTCAACTTGTGCGATTTCCTCGGCCATAGCGCCAATGCCGTGCGCTGGCAGATTTGGAGCGCTTTGCTGCTCTATGTGCTGCTCCGCTTCCAGGCCTGGTTGAGCCGCTGGGAGCATAGTTTTGTCCGCCTGTTCACACTTGTCAGAGGCGTGCTTTGGGATCGCTTTAACCTGCGGGACTTGCTCGATTTCTATGGGACAGCCGGTGGACGCTTTAGAATGCGAGCGACTCCCCAGCAGGCTTATTTCCCTGGGTTTGGTTGAAAACCTATGGGACAGCACAAGGTGGCAAAAGCAATAAAAGAGAAACATGTGATAAAATTTCAAAAATCCGATTCCCCCAAAAGTCAAAAACTCACATTGATTATCAATGTGTTACGAAGCTTGCCTCGCCCCTATGGGATGGTATTAAATTCAAATAGCGGTAAACGGAACCTTGATGCGAGGGTTGGAACTGAATGAGAACCTATTGCAGGCCGGGGCAAAATTTATACGGGAAACGCGCACGGACTCCCATTACCGATTGTGGTCCATTGGCGACCGCCATCCGGGAATGCTTCGTTCCCATAACGGTGGAAATGAAATACATTTGGAAATCTGGGAGCTTTCGCCAGAGAGGCTTATAGCTATAATTCGCCAGGAGCCACCCGGATTATGCCTGGGCCATATAACACTTTCCGACGGCCAAAGCATTCTGGGCATCCTGGCCGAGCCCTACTTGGTGGAAAATCAAAAAGAAATCACCAAATGGGGAGGCTGGCGGGCATATATGGCCAGCCGTTAGATTCATTATTTTACTTTAATGATAAAAATTACGTCCGAACTGAAACTAGTTTGATTAATTAGAGGCTGTCCCAAAAATATAAAGATTTTGTAGTCAACTGGATGACGTTTATAAAAATAGCCGGAAAGAGCATTTTTTTGCTCGATCCGGCTAAAAAAGGGTTCTATAATTGCGTTAGCGAAAATCAATATAGCCCTTTCTATGAAAAATATAGCCATCCAATGCCTCCTGCGTCCAGCTTTAACTGTGGTCGACCGTTGCCTCGATTACGATAACTTTCGCGCCACCATCGAGCGTATCGACCGGCTGCTGATCGATTCGGAGGTGGAATCGCAGGGCGTTGATCTGGCCTTGGAAAGAGGCCAGCCAATGAGTGTAAAGGCCCGGCAAAAGCGGGCTAATTTTGCCCTCAAGGCGTTGCGTATGGAAACGCTGCGTTATCTGCTCGGTGGGATTTCGTTTCGGCATTTGTCGAGGGCTCTGGGCAGCAGCGATCTGTTGGCTGACTTTTGTCGTGTCCGCCATATCGACGGCATAAGGGGCATCTCCAAGAGCACCCTGGAACGGGCCTCGAAGTTTTTCAGCGAAGAGCAGTTGAGGGCCTTGCACCGGACCTTGACTGAGGTTGTGGGCGATGCCGATCTGGCCCGGCAGGTGGTGGGATTGGACAAGCCGATAGACACCACCATTTGCCTGATCGACGGCACCTGTTTGGAGGTCAACATTCATTGGCCGACGGACTGGGTGCTGCTCAAGGATGTAGCGGGCACGCTGCTCAAAGCGATCCGGCTGATCCGTGAGAAGGCCGGTTTGCGCCATCGCATGCCGATCGAACCGGAGCCCTTGGCTCGGCAGATGAATCGGCTGTGCATACAGATGACCCACAGCCGGCGGCGAAAGGACAGCGCGCGGCAACGCAAGGGTATCTTGAGGCAGATGAAAAAGCTGCTCAAACGGATCGGGGAGCATGCCCGCAGTCACCGGGAATTATTGCAAGCCTGCTGGGAGCAAAGCGATTACAGCGAAAAACAGGTCCAACAGATCCTTACCCGGATGGAGCGCATGAGCGAGCTAATCCCGGTGGTCATCAAGCAAGCGCACGAGCGAATCATTGGCGGCCGCCAGGTGAAAAACGCAGAGAAAGTTTTGAGTGTTTACGAACCCGATGCGCAGGTGATTGTGCGAGGCAAAGCGGGCCAAGAGGTTGAGTTTGGCAACACCCTGTTTTTGGGTGAAAGCGTTGAAGGATACCTGCTGGACTGGAAACTCTACGGCAGCCGGACGCCAAGCGAAAATGAACAAATGCAAGAGAGTTTGCAAAGACAGAACCGCTTCAACCTAGCCGAACCCATAGCGGCCATGTGCGCGGACCGGGGATTCGCCTCCCAGCGGGCCCGCCGGCAGTTAGCCCAGGAGGGCATCTACGATGCGCTCTGTCCACGCGATCCGAAGCAGTTGAAAAAACGGATGAAGGAACCACACTTCAGGCAATTGCAAAAGCGTCGGGCCAGCACCGAAGGGCGGATCGGGGTATTGAAGAATCGCTGGCAGGCCGGGCGCTCGATCAGCGTAGCCTGGTCGGTCCTCTCGCACAATCTATGGAAAGTGGCCAAGATGCTGGCCCAGCAAGATGAACTAAAAACCAAAGCGGCGGCCTAAATAAAGAGCGGAAAAGCAAGGACAATACTTTTTCACAGGCCTACTGTCGGCCCATACAAAGAAAACCAGGCAAACGGACCCCAAACCCAGAATCCTAACGTTATAGGAGAGCAAAGTCACCCCCTCCCAAAAGAAAATACCACTAAAATGAACACTCTTCAAAATCCCCTCGCAAAAATCACCCTTTTGGGACAGCCTCTAATTAAAACCATGAAACTTACCCGCTTTCACAAATATTGTTTCTTTTTTTCGTTATCATTATTATCAGCAAATATTTTTCTGGTTTCGGCGGTAGAATCGGGTCGGAATATTGAAGAGCTTGATCGTAGCGCTGTTTTCAGTTTTGCCATTATGAGCGACCACAAGGGCCTCTCCCCGTCCGACAATGAACGCTTCGCCAAGATGGCCAAGTGGATAGAAAAAAGCGGTGACCGCTTCGTCATAGGACTCGGAGATCATTTGAAAATCAACCGCCCCAATACCTTTTTGGATTTTATGGTGGAAAACCAATGGTGGAACAAAAATTTTTACCCCAATATCGCGGATGGCGAAAATGAATTCTACGGTGGCTCGCAGGACGTCTGGGGAAAAGGTGGACCGTTATTAATCCACCAGGGATTGGATAAAAGACCCCATATTGATATTCGCGGCAATGGCGTGGAATATTACGCCAAAATCCCTGCCCAAGATTACACCATTCATTTGATTCAACTTCATTTCCCCGATCATCCCCGCGACGATAAACTCTCCTTCCGGGAGGACTCTAAAATCTACCTGGAAGAAACTTTGCTTAATTTGGACAAAGGACCCAAAGATATCGTCATTGTGGCGGCCCACTCCATCAGCGGATTCTGGATGGAAATAGTTTCCGGAAAACAAAAACAGTTACTCGCGGACAAATGCGATCTTGTCCTATCGGCAACCACCCATCATTTCCAGCGCAAAAAACTGGCCGAATACGGAGACAACGGGGCGCTCATTATCAATACAGGATCCATCACTTATCCAGATTCAGATACCTATGGGTCCGTTGCCGGATATTTGCAGGTGCACGTTTTGGAAAACCCATTGCGTCTCGACGTGAAATTTCTCAATATCGATATGGATAAACGACAATTGCCTAACCGTGAGTATGCTTTCACCAAGATAGTGGGCGGGAGAACGAGTTATACTTTACCGGACGATGATTGAGCCGGCCTTAGAAATTTCGTGATGGTCAACCCAACCAGAAGAATGGCAATCGTTCCAAACACCGTTATTAAAAAACTGTGGAAGGGGCTTCGCAAATATTCCAGGCTTCCACTCAATCGAGGTGAAAATGTCATCCAGGCGATGACCAGAACCCCGCAGATAACTCCTGCGCAAGCGGCTGGATTGCCCGCTTTTCGGGAAATCATGCCGAGAAGAAACAGGCCCAGCATGCCGCCGCTGAAAATGCCTGAGAGCATCCACCACGCATCAAGGGCGCTATGCACATGGATCATGGCCAAAGCCAGGGCGGTTCCCAACCCTCCCCAAATCACCGTTGCCACCAGGAGCACCCGCATGGATTCACTTTCAGAAGCGTTTTTGCGGAAAAATCTTTTATAAAAATCCAATAGCATCCCATAGAAAATAACGCAAAACGGCTGGAATTGCTCTTGTTCGCCTGTTTCACTAGAAGCAGGTTACTATGAAAAAACAAAAAGCATATCCAGCCAAATGCAAGGTGTGCGTTCTGCGACAGCTTTGCAATTTTATTCCGGGACATCTGGTGGCCAAGTTGGCCCGCCAGTATGGTGTCGATAAGAAAGCTCGCAGTTTCAGTCCATGGAGCCATATCGTTAGTTTGCTCTATGCTCAGATCACTCATGCTATTGGGCTTAATGATGTCTGTGACGGACTCGCTCATCACAGAGGGTTGCTGGCCAGTATCCGGGGGGCCAGCGCTCCCAGTCGCAACGGGCTTTCCTACGCCAACAAGCATCGCGATGCCGCGATGTCGGGAGAACTGTTTTGGTCGGTGCTCAAGCACTTGCAGTCGTTGTCTCCGGGGTTTGCGGGTGGTAATTTCAAGGGGTTTCCCCGACGTTTCAAACGCGTTATCAACATCGTCGATTCGTCCACTATCGGTTTGGTCGCCAACTGCATGGATTGGGCTAAACATCGTCGGCGAAAGGCGGCCGCCAAATGTCACTTGCGCCTGGATTTGAAAAGTTTTCTGCCCCGGTTTGCCATCATCGACACGGCCAGGGACAATGACGCCAAACGAGCCCGTGAAATGTGCGCCGCCCTCAAAGCCGGTGAAATCGTATTGTTTGACAAGGCCTACATCGATTTGGCCCACCTCTTTGACTTGTCCTCGAGGGGCATTTACTTTGTCACCCGGGCCAAAGAGAACATGGCCTTACGCTGTGTCAAGAGGCTGCTCAAGAAGCCCAAGGGCAATATTTTGCGCGATGATCTGGTGGTCCTTAAGAACAAAAAATCCCGTCAGGATTACCCTCAACCGATGCGCCGGGTAACGGCATGGGTGGAGATTGATGGCCAGTGGCGAGTGATGGAATTTTTGACTAATAATTTGCAGTGGTCGCCCCATACGATCAGCGAACTGTATCGCTGCCGCTGGTCCATTGAAACCTTCTTCCGCCAGATCAAACAAACGCTCAACTTGTGCGATTTCCTCGGCCATAGCGCCAATGCCGTGCGCTGGCAGATTTGGAGCGCTTTGCTGCTCTATGTGCTGCTCCGGTTCCAGGCCTGGTTGAGCCGCTGGGAGCATAGTTTTGTCCGCCTGTTCACACTTGTCAGAGGCGTGCTTTGGGATCGCTTTAACCTGCGGGACTTGCTCGATTTCTATGGGACAGCCGGTGGACGCTTTAGAATGCGAGCGACTCCCCAGCAGGCTTATTTCCCTGGGTTTGGTTGAAAACCTATGGGACAGCACAAGGTGGAAAAGCAATAAAAGAGAAACATGTGATAAAATTTCAAAAATTCGATTCCCCCAAAAGTCAAAAACTCACATTGATTATCAATGGGTTACGAAGCTTGCCTCGCCCCTATGGGATGGTATTGATAAAAATCAGTAAGTATAAGTGTGGCAGAAGAATTTAAACTGGTGGAGAGAGAACTCATGGCGGCGGCAAAAATAGCGGCAATCAACAACCCGCTTAAACCGTTAGGTAGTTCCGTGATGATAAAATGGGGAAAAATGGAATCGGCTTTGGCCGCATCTTGTAGTTGATCGGGAAGCAATTCCGGCTGGCTCTGGTAAAAGGCGAAGAGGCCGGTCCCGATAAAGAAAAAGCCGGCTGAGAGCGGCAGATAGAGGAGCCCGCCCAACCATAGGCCCTTGCGTGCCTGATGGACGGAACTGGAGGCAATGTATCGCTGAACATAACTTTGATCGATGCCGAAATTTTGCAAGTTGATGACCATCCCATAAAAAAGAACGACCCAGAAAGTAGGTTCCGCCAGACTCGAACCGAAACTGCCCAAACTGAATTTATGATTCGCATTAGCGATGGAAAACAATTGGCCGGGGCCGTCCGGCATTCTGAATACGATAAGAACGGCGCAGAAAAAAGCTCCCGCCATGAGAATAAGGCATTGGATCGCATCGGTCCAAATCACCGCGATGATACCGCCCATGAAGGTGTAAACAATAACGGCCGCGCCTGTAATCAGAATGATCCACCGGATATCCCAATCGAGCAGTAAACTCATGGGCAGCGCCATAAGGTAGAGAACCGCTCCCATTCTGGCAAACTGGGTTAGCAAATAACAAATTGCGGCATAGACCCTGGCCCAGGTTCCAAAGCGATGCTCCAGATGGCTGTATGCGGAAATATTTGCGCTTTCCTTGTAATAAGGAACAAAGTATTTTACGGCGATCCAGGTTGCCAGGGGTAAGGATAGGCTGAATGCAAACGGGTTCCAGTTCGAAGCGTATGCTTTGCCGGGCAAGGCGAGAAAACTGATGCTGCTGACATAAGTGGCCAAAATAGACAACCCGCATACCCAACCCGGCAAAGAACGACCGGCGGCCGTGAAAGCGTCAACCGTCCGGGACTTACGCCAAAAATAAATCCCGGTTGCCAATATTGCGGTAAAATAGACCAGAAGCACCGCCAAGTCCAAACCATGCATTGATCGTGCCATTAATAAAATGAAAACCGACTCATACATATTAAATATTTCAGTGGTTAGGTGAAATTTAAAAAATCCTAAAAAAAGCAAATGAGCGTCACAATGGAATTAGTGACAGGATCGAGGGTTGGCTGTGAAGTCTGTCTTGTCAAACGATTGATAAAAGGATAACTCATTGAAGTAATCAGCGAATCAGGGATTTGATTATGGATCATTTTATAGGAATAGATGTTGGCACCGGGAGCGCTCGGGCCGGTATTTTCGACAGCCAGGGCAAGTGTCTGGCCACTGCGGTGAATGCTATCAAATTGTGGACACCGCAGGCTGATTATGCGGAACAGTCCTCCGACGATATCTGGGCGGCCCTATGCCATTGCGTCAGGAGCGTTCTGAATGATTCTGGAGTTGATAAAAATCGAGTCAGGGGGATCGGATTCGACGCCACCTGCTCCCTTGTGGCGCTGGATGAAAATGACGGTCCGGTGACTCTAAGCCCTTCCGGCAATGACGGCCAGAATATCATCGTCTGGATGGACCATCGGGCCATTGAACAGGCCGAAAGAATAAACGGGACCAAGCACCGGGTGCTCGATTACGTGGGAGGATCCATTTCTCCTGAAATGGAAACTCCGAAACTGCTTTGGCTGAAGGAAAACATGCCAGCATCTTGGAAAAGGGCTGCCCAATTTTTCGATTTACCCGACTATCTGACATATCGGGCGACCGGCGACAATACTCGTTCGCTCTGTTCAACTGTTTGCAAATGGACTTATTTGAAGCGCGATTCGTCGGGAAAGGCGCTTACCGGGTGGGATGACTCTTATTTTCAGCTCATCGGCCTGGGCGATTTAGTCGAGGAGGGGTACGCCCGGATCGGCAAAGAGGTAAGGGCCATGGGAAAACCGGTCGGCGGCGGTTTGACGGTACAGGCGGCCAACGACCTGAGCCTAAACTCTGGCACACCGGTGGGAGTTTCCATTATCGACGCGCACGCCGGCGGCATAGGAATGCTGGGCGCTTCCCTGGGCGAAGAACCGGTTGATTATAACAAACGCCTGGCGCTGATTGGCGGCACCTCATCCTGCCACATGGCCGTGTGTGGCGAATCGCGCCTCATACCCGGAGTCTGGGGCCCTTATTATTCGGCCATGATCCCCAATTACTGGCTGACGGAAGGAGGCCAATCGGCCACCGGGGCTTTAATCGACCACATCATTCAAAATCACGGGGACAGCGGCGAATTGGAACGTTTGTCCAGGGAAAGGAATTTAACACCTTACGAATTTTTGAATAGGCGATTGGAAACGCTATCGGCTGATAAGCCACACCCGACAGCCCTGACAGAAGAATTGCATGTTTGTCCTTATTTCCACGGAAACCGCTCTCCCAGAGCGAATCCCGCCTTGCGCGGAATGGTGTCGGGCTTGCGGCTGACGGCCGGTCTGGACGATCTCGCGCTGCTTTACCTGGCCACCATTCAGGCCATCGCCTACGGCACACGCCACATCCTCTCGCAGATGAACGCCAAAGGCTATGCCATCGACACTATTTTTGCCTGCGGAGGCGGCGTCAAGAATCCGGTATTTCTGCGGGAACATGCCGACATAACCGGTTGCCGGATAATATTAACCTGAGTTCGACAGTTGGGGGGGTAAATCGATTATTTTTAGGGTTTTTCGTGCTGTAGGGCGCATGGTTGTCAGGGTTGGGGTGTGAAAATGCCGTGTAGTGCAGACCACTCTATTGCCTTTTCGGAGAAGTAGTGCAGGGTCGGTGTTGATGTATTTGCGTCGCCATCGTCGTCGTAAGAAGGGCCAGGATTATGATTACTGGACGCTGGTGGAGTCGGTGCGCACAGCCAAGGGGCCGCGCCAGCGCATCGTGGCCCACATTGGCAAGGAGCCGGGGCTCGATGAGGATGAGCGGTTGGGTTGGGAGCAGATCGGTCGGCTCCTCGATGGCGATGATGAGGCTGCGGGGGCCGAGCAGTTGGATTTATTTGCCGAGGATAAACCGGAGGCTCCCTTGTGGGCGCAGGTGAATCTGGGTCGGATACGGGTGGAGCGGGTGCGTCAATTTGGCAAAGTGTATGTGGCTCTGGCGCTGTGGCGGCGGCTGGAGCTGCATCGTTTCTTCGAGGAGCATTTGCCGCCGGGCCGGGAGTCGGTGGGCTGGGCCCAGGTGGCCTCGATTCTGGCGGTGGGGCGTTTTTGCGAACAGGCCTCGGAGCTGGCTCTGGCCGAGCGCTGGTATGGCTCGACGGCGCTGGAGGATTTGATGGCGGTGGATGTGGATGAGGTCTATGACAACCGTTTGTATCGCGGACTGGATCGTGTCTTGCCCTTGCGCCGGGAACTGTTCAGTCATCTTAAAGGACGCTATGAAAGCTGGTTTGGGACGCGTTTCGAGTTTCTTTTATACGACATAACGAGCACCTATTTTGAGGGCCGGTGCGAGGGCAATGCCCAGGCCCAGCGCGGCTACAGCCGGGACCAGCGGCCGGATTGCAAGCAGGTATGTCTTGGACTGGTGGTGACCCCCGAAGGGCTGCCCCTGGCCTATGAGGTTTTCGACGGCAACCGCGCCGATGTGACCACGGTGCAGGAGAGGGTCGAGTTGATGGAATCGCATTACGGGGTGGCCGATCGCATCTGGGTGCTGGACCGCGGCATGGTGAGCGAGGCCAACCTCGAATACCTGCGCGGCAAAGGGGCCCGTTACATCGTGGGCACGCCCAAGAGCCATCTCAAAAACTTTGCCCTCGATCTACTCGAGCAAGGCGATTGGAGCGAGGTGCGGGCGGGGGTGGAGGTCAAACTGGTGAAACATCCCGACGGTTCCCAGATCGAGCAATATGTGCTTTGCCGCAGCCAGGGACGGGGTCAAAAAGAAGCCGCCATGCTGAGCAAGCAAAAAGAGCGTTTGCGCAAAAAGCTCGACCAGATCGACCTGAGTTTGCGTCGGCGAGGGCAGAAACTCGATCCGGTTGAACGCCGTATCGGCCGCTGGCTGGGCCGCCACACCCTGGCCGAAAAAATATTCACCGTAGAAGTGCAAATCGACGCCGCCGGACGGGCCTGCGCATTGCAAATCACCGAAGACGAGAGCAAAGCCGATTGGGCCCAACTGGCCCACGGGACCTATCTGCTGCGAACCAACTGCCAGGAGGAAGACCCACAAAAGCTGTGGCGGTGGTATATACAACTGACACAGGCCGAGGCAGCCTTTCGTTGCGCCAAAAGCGACTTGGGGCTGCGGCCGGTCTATCACCACAAAGAAAAGCGTGTGCAAGCGCACATTCTGATCTGTTTTCTGGCTCTGGCGATGTGGCGCGCCCTGGAAAGCTGGCTGCAGGCCAAAGGCCTCGGCACCTGTGCGCGGCAAGTGTTGCACGAACTGGAGAATCTACGCTCAATGGACGTGGTGGCGCCGCTGCGAGGGGGACGCGAAGCGCGTTTACGGCTGGTAGGCAAACCGGAAAAACTCTGTGCCGACCTTCTCAAGAAAATGGGCCTAAAACTGCCCACCCGCCCAAGAATCATCCAGAATGTAGTGCAGACTAACGGCAAAAATTAATCCCGAATCCGCATAGATAAGCCCTTTAACTTTTTGAACTGTCGAAGATGGGTTAACCGCCGAGCCGGAGGCCGTCCTCATAGGGTCGGCCATTCTCGGGGCTGTGGCATCGGGAAAATTTGGAAGTGTAACGGAAGCCATGAATGCGATGACATCTGCCCGTCAAATCATCAAACCAACCGAGGGAGAGACAATAAAATATCATGACAAAAAATACTCCGTCTTCCACCAAATGTACGAACATCAAATAGAATACAAAGGCTTAATGGTTTCAGAATAGCGAAGGAAAATCCGGATATTTTAATAAGAAACAGAAAATGGAATGAAATTATGAGAAAAAATAAAACAATCCTTTTAGTATCGAGCGGCGACTTGCGGTTGAGCGCCAACCAGCAATGCTGGCCGGAACAGGCTAAAATGGAAAAGCGTTTGGGCAAAGTAATCAAAGGCATGGGCTTCCAACTTAAACGCGCCCATCCCTACAAGGAGAGTGAAAAGCACGGATTTATAGGCAGCCAGAAGGAGGGCATGGAAATTTTTGCCAAAATCAACCGCCAAACGCCATTAATTGTGGCGGAGGCGGTTTGGCAATACAGCCATCATGTTTTGGCCGGTTTGATCTCCCATGAAGGACCCATCCTGACCTTGGCCAACTGGTCAGGCACCTGGCCTGGGTTGGTGGGAATGTTAAATCTGAATGGCTCTCTGACTAAAGCAGGGATCAAATACACCACCATCTGGAGTGAAGATTTTAAGGACGATCTTTTTAAAAAATGCCTCAAAAGCTGGCTCGCTAAAGGGACGTTCAGGCATAAAACCGATCACGTAAAACCCATGTCTCAATGCAAAATACCAGCCTCCGCCAAACGGGTGGCCCGATCACTGGCGCGGGAACTGCAAAAGCATAAAGCGATCATGGGAGTATTCGATGAGGGCTGTATGGGCATGTTCAATGCGATCATTCCGGATGAACTGATGTTTTCGACCGGAGTTTACAAGGAACGCCTCAGTCAAAGCGCGCTTTATGTGGAGATGAATAAAACCACCCAAAAAGAGGCCAAAGAGGTTTACAATTGGCTTATAAAAAAGGGGTTTCATTTTCATTTCGGAAAAAACGAGAAACCCGGCCTGACCAAACAACAGGTTCTCTCGCAGTGCAAAATGTATGTCGCGGCCTGCCGGATCGGGGATGCATTCGGTTGCGACGCGATCGGCATTCAATACCAGCAAGGACTAAAAGACCTTGTTCCAGCTTCGGACTTGGCCGAGGGGCTTCTTAATAATGCCCAAAGACCCCCGGTTCGCAATGCCAAGGGTGATGTTATTAAACGAGGGAAACCCTTCACTCATTTTAACGAGGTCGATGAATGCGCCGGGCTCGACGGCATACTGACTCAGCGCGTCCACACCGCTCTAAAGCAGCCACCTGAAAACACTTTACACGACTTGCGTTGGGGCGATTGGGACCAAAGCGGTTCAACGGACAAATATGTGTGGGTGTTATTAATAAGCGGGGCGGCCCCCGCCGCGCACCATATCGGCGGCTACAAGGGCAGTCACGGCTACCGCCAGCCCCCCATGTACTTCCGATTGGGAGGATCTTCACTACAAGGTGTGGCCAAGCCCGGGGAAATCGTTTGGAGCCGCATTTTCGTGGAATCGGGCAAATTGAAAATGGACCTCGGCCGGGCCAAGGTCGTGCGGCTGCCAAAAAAGGAAACGGAACGCCGTTTGCAAAGCACCACCCCCCAATGGCCCATCATGCACGCCGTCACATACGGTGTCAGCCGCGATCAGATGATGGCCCGTCAGAAGGCCAATCACCTTCAGGTCGCCTACGCCAAAAACGAAGCGGAGGCGGACCTTTGTCTCTATACAAAAGCCGCCCTGGCCACGGAGTTAGGTCTCGAGGTAGCCCTTTGCGGGACGAGGAAAGATGGCGGCGATTTTTAATTAAGGTTAAAGATGAACTTTAAAGATTGTAATACTTTCAGAATATTAGCTTTTTTTGCGCTCTCGATAGGGTTATACCCGGAGGCATCGCTCGCCGCAGGAATAGACAAGGAGGCCGTCTTTCGATCCATTGACCAGCGTTATACGGAATATTCCGGACTGGCCAAAGAGATTTGGCATTTGGCGGAAATGGGTTATCAGGAAGAGAAAAGCTCTCAATTGCTTAAAAATCATCTTATCCGGGCCGGGTTTTCCATAGACTCGGGAGTGGCCGGAATTCCCACCGCCTTTGTGGCCGGTTACGGCAGCGGCAAACCGGTTATCGCCATTTTAGCCGAATACGATGCTTTGCCGGGCTTGTCCCAGGACAGGGTCCCGGTGCGAAAACCTTTGGTCGAAAACGGCGCGGGGCATGCCTGTGGCCATCATCTCTTTGGCAGCGGTTCCACCGCCGCGGCCATCGCCCTCCGGGAATGGCTGGAAAAATCAGACATCGAAGGCTCCATTCGGCTCTATGGAACTCCCGCCGAGGAGGGCGGTTCGGGAAAAGTTTATATGGTGCGGGCAGGACTTTTCGACGATGTGGACGCGGTCTTGCACTGGCATCCGGGAGATCGTAATTTCGCCGGCCCTTCCTCCACCAACGCCAACAAATCGGCCAAATTTCGCTTTTACGGCAAACCGGCCCATGCCGCCGCCGCACCGGAAAAAGGACGTTCCGCCCTGGATGGAGTGGAGGCCATGAACCATATGGCCAACCTTCTTCGGGAGCATGTTCCCGAGGAAACCCGCATTCATTATGTGATCACGAAAGGAGGCCAGGCACCCAATATCGTCCCGGAATTGGCAGAAGTTTTTTATTACCTGCGCCACCCGCAACCCCGCATGGTGGAGCAGCTCTGGCATCGTCTGGTGGCCGCGGCCGAAGGGGCCACCCTGGGAACCGGCACGAAAATGGACTACGAGGTCATTCATGGCAATTACAACGTATTGCCCAATGAAACTTTGTCTAAAGTGGTGGATAAAAACCTGCGCCTGGCAGGTGGTTTCAAGTATGATGAACGGGAGCTGCAATTTGCCCTGAATTTACGCAAAACCCTTACCGGAATGGACCTCGACATCGGTTCGCAGGAAGAAGTCCAGCCCTTTGTATTGTTGAACAAACGGGGATCGACCGATGTCGGAGATGTCAGTTGGGCGGTTCCCACAGCCGGATTCAATACGGCTACCTGGCCGCCGGGGGCAGGGGCTCATACCTGGCAGGCTGTGGCCGCCGGGGGAATGAGTATCGGCTACAAGGGAATGATGCAGGCGGCTAAAACTTTAACTTCAACAGCAATCGATTTATATGAGAATCCCTCTATAATTGAAGCAGCGGAAAAAGAATTAGAAATGAAACGAGGCGTGGACTTCCAATATCGTCCTCTCCTCGGAGATCGCGCTCCGCCTCTGGATTACCGGCGATAGATGGGACTTTTTTGCGATCTCATCCCTTCACTGGCAGCCCGTTGCATCCGAACCGGTAAAATATCTCGCTGGCTTGGTAGAGTTCGTCCAGGGAAAGCCATTCATCTTTGGTGTGGGCCTGGTCGATGGATCCGGGTCCGAAGACCACGCAAGGAACATCGAATTTTATAATCATTCCCGCGTTGGTTCCGTAGGGAGTCCCCACAATTACACTGCCGGGCTTAATTTCTTTCGCGCAGCCATTGAGGCTTTCCGCCAATGCTTCGTTTGAATCGTCCGGCAGGGGCGGCATATTGGAGAAGGGAGGCTCGTGTTCTACCTCGAAATCGATACCTGGAAAATTCTTTATGTGATCAACGACCTGTTTATAAACCGCGCCTAAGTCTTCGCCGGGGAGAACTCGCCGGTCTATGGCGACGGAGCATTCGTCGGCCACGGTGTTGATTCCTCGGCCTCCATTTATTAACCCGACACTAAGGGTTGGCTGACCGCAAAGAGCGTGACCGGGCAGGTTTGGGCAAACCTCACTGCCGTAGTTTTCCAGGGCGCTGAGGACATGCCTCATCCTGAAAATAGCGCTTATTCCCGCATCGGGTTGCGAACTGTGAGCGGCCACACCAGGAGTCCGGCACCACCAGCGAACGGTGCCTTTGTGGGCCACCACAACGTCGAGCTTAGTCGGCTCCGCTATAATGGCGGCGTCGGGTTTATGGGGAAAAATGGATTGAGAACCTGAATTCCAGATTTTTTCAAACATGGCCGCGCCGCCGGCGCCGAATTCTTCATTCACGGAACAAGCCATGATAATCGTCGGCATATGGGGCGGTCGCTCCTCCGCAAGGCGAACAAAGGCCCCCAACATGGCTACCATACCGCCTTTAATATCGCATGAGCCGCGGCCATCCCTAATCGTTGGCGTCCAAGGTGGAATCGTCATTCCATCAACCTGCACGGTATCCTGGTGGGCGTCGAAAAGTATCACCTGGCCTCTCTTCGAAGGAGAAACCTCACCGTCAATACGGGCAAATATATTATCGCGTTGAGGTTCCACCGATTGACGCTCCGAGGGCAATCCATGGCGTTTAAAAAAGTCCTCCAGGTAATTCGTCATCCCGGATTCGTAATACATGGGCTCCGAGACGGATAATCCCATGGGGTTCACGCTCGGAATCGAGATTAAATCGGATAAGGTTTCCTGCAGGTCGATCATATTATTCTGGTTTCAGTGTTCAGTAACACGTGTCTCGTTCTAGTATTTCCCGACACCTGTAACCTGACACCTTATTACTTGGATTACGTGTTGTAAGGATCAATATAATCTTCCGAAATATCAATCCAAACCGCTTTTGTCTGTGTATATAAATCGAGCGCTTCCTGGCCGTTTTCCCTTCCGTATCCACTCATTTTGAATCCGCCAAAAGGAACCGCCCAGTTGATTTTCCGATAGCAGTTTATCCAAACCGAACCTGCCTTCAAACGGCGCGATACACGCAAAGCCCGTTTGATATCACGAGTCCACAATCCGGCCGCCAAACTATATTTAACATCGTTTGCTTTTTCAATGACCTCCTCCTCTTCCGAAAACCGGAAGACCGACACAACGGGGCCAAATATTTCTTCCCGGGCAATACGCATCTCCATCTTCAGCTCCGAAAAAACGGTGGGGAGAAAAAAGTAACCAGAAGCAAATTCAGCATTTTCAGGCGGTTTCCCACCGGTCATCAGGCTGGCCCCCTGATCGATCCCGCTTTGCACCAATTCCTTGATTTTATCCAGTTGAGTTTGGCACGTTTGGGCCCCCATCTGGGTCGCCGGGTCCAGTGGGTTGCCAACCCGGATTTTGCGAGCCCGCTCAACCAGTAAATCCAGGAATTCATCGTAAATTTTTTCATGGACGAATAATCGCGAACCGGCCACGCAAGTCTGTCCCGCAGCCACAAATATGCCGGACATGGCGCCAGCCACCGCTTCCTCCACATCATAGTCGTCGAATATGATATTGGGCGATTTTCCTCCCAGTTCGAGAGATACCCTCTTGGCTCCATCGGCGGCGTAATGGGCGATCAGTTTTCCCGTTTCCGTTCCGCCCGTAAAGGCAACTTTATCGACTAGCGGGTGTTGGGCGAGGGCTTTGCCGGCTTCTGATCCGAATCCAGGCACAATATTCACCACGCCCGGCGGAATTCCCGATTCCCGGATGAGATGGGCAAATTCGAGAATCGAAACCGGTGTATTTTCAGAAGGCTTGAGGACCACCGTGTTGCCAGCCGCCAGGGCCGGGGCCAGTTTAAAAGCAGCCATCAGAAGAGGTGAATTCCAGGGCAGGATGCAGCCGCAAACTCCCACCGGTTCCTTAACCGTGTGGACGTGTAAATCGTTATTTACGGGAATCGTTGTTCCCTCGATGGTTTCCGCCAGGCCGGCAAAATAATAATACCATTTGGCGATGGCAGGCATTTCGACCCCGCCGGTTTCACGTATTGCTTTTCCGTTATCGGTGGTTTCCAGTTTTGCCAGGCGGTCGGAATGTTTGAGTACCAAATCACCCAGGCGCCGCAGAATTTCACTTCTTTGCGAAGCCGCCATGTTACGCCAAGGCCCATTTTCAAAAGCGCTGCGGGCAGCTTTCACGGCGCGATCAATGTCCTCCGCCCTGCCCTCCGCAACTGATGCCCAGGGCTGGCCCGAAGCCGGATTGGGGCTTTCAAAACGGTTGCCGGTGGACGGCTCAACCCATTCGCCGCCGATAAATAATTGATCGTAATTATTCATGATGAAACTCCCCGACGCAACAAGCGCCGGGGTATTTGAGAGGAGTATATCTTTTACCACAATGTTAATTGACGCAAATCTTCCTTCGGGTAGCGTGAGTATTTTCCCCATCAACGCGGATGTAAAAGAATTGTTGCGGCATTTATAACGCCAAGATTACCTGGAAAGAATCCTATCCTTCAACTTGGGAGATTTGAATTAAGGAAATCATAATATTGAAAATAAAAGTTTACGAAGCCAAGAAAGCTATGGCCATAGATGCGGCCGAACTTGCCGCCTTGACCATAAATGAAGCGTTAAAAAAACAGGGAGAGGCAACCATCATTCTTGCCACGGGCATGAGCCAGATTGGATTTCTGGAATCACTTGTGATCCGGGATATCGATTGGCCGCAGGTGACGGTCTTCCACCTCGATGAGTATATTGGTCTGCCAATCTCGCATCCGGCCAGTTTTCGCAAATACCTCAAGGAGAGATTCGAGGAGCGCGTTGGCCAATTGCGAAAGTTTCATTATATCAACGGCGAAAACCCCGATCCACTAGAAGAATGCCGCCGCTTGAATGGGCTTATAGCCGATCACAATATCGCTTTGGCCTGCGTGGGCATTGGCGAGAACGGGCATCTGGCTTTTAACGATCCGCCGGCCGATTTCGAGACGGAAATTCCTTATTTGGTGGTGAAACTTGACGAAGCCTGCCGACGGCAACAATTGGGAGAGGGGTGGTTTCCCACCATTGAGGCAGTGCCCCAAAAGGCGATTTCCATGAGCATCCGGCAGATCCTAAAAAGTAAAACGATCATTTGTTCAGTTCCGGATGCAAGAAAGTCCGAGGCAGTTAGCAACGTGGTCAATGGCGCTATTAGCCCTGAAGTTCCCGCTTCTATTTTGCGTAATCACTCTGACTGCCATTTTTTGCTGGATGAACCCGCTGCCTCGCTACTGAACAAAGTATAAACATAAGGCTTCATGTTACACTCGCCATGGCCCATTCCCGGTTTTGTCGATCTCCAGGTTAATGGATTTCTGGGAATTAATTTTTCGGACTCGAACCTGACGGAGGAAAAAATTGCGGAGGCCTCCCGAGCGCTTCTCTCAAGGGGCACGGCTGCTTTTTTGCCGACTGTGGTTACAGGTTCGGAGGAAATGTATGAGCGCAACCTGCCCCTAATTGCCCGGGTAATTAAAAGTGGCGAATTTCAAGGACGGCTTTTGGGTATTCATATTGAAGGACCCTTCATTCCACCCGAACCCGGCGCCGTCGGCGCGCACCGGCCGGATTTCGTTCGCCCTCCGAGCCTCGATTTATTCGAGAAAATGCTGGATTGGGGAGACGGATGTATAAAACTCCTGACTTTGGCGGCCGAAATTCCGGGTGCCGATGAGGTGGCAAAACTGGCCAAAGCTTCAGGAGTCGTTGTTTCCATCGGACATTCCCTGGCCACCCCGGAAGATCTCGACCGATTGGCCCTAGCCGGAGCCAATGCCGTTACCCACCTGGGCAATGGTTTGCCCAACCTGCTTCCCCGGCACGAGAATTTTATCTGGGCCGTATTGGCCAACGATCATTATACCGCCATGATAATCTCAGACGGGAATCATTTGCCGGAACCGATATTAAAGTCGATTATTCGGGCTAAAACGGCCGAACGCCTCATCGTGGTGAGCGATGCCTCTCCCATTGCCGGGTTGCCGCCGGGAAAATATAAGACCCTCGGCAATGATGTGGTCATGGAGGAATCCGGGCGTATTTTTAATTTTGAAAAACAGTGCCTAGTCGGTTTCTCGGCCACCATGCTTCACTGCATGAATCACTTGTCTTATCTAAACATGTTCTCGCTCGACCAAATGATAGCGGTCGGGTTCAAAAACCCGCTGAAGCTAATCGGCCTGACAAGTAGCGATGTATGCGGGCAGGCCAAACTGTATTTTAATGACGATCAAATGCGGTTTCAACTGGAGAAGCCCTGACCGGCCAGGGCTCAATTTTTATGAGAAAGGCGGCGGCATCCAAAGCGGGTTGCTTGACAATGTTTGGGGCGATTAAATATTTTTCCGTTCTATGCCTGTGATTGCCATCATCGGAGCCCTGGACACGAAAGGAGCGGAGTTTGCGTTTTTAAAGGATCAAATCGAGCAGCGGGGCCATAAAACCTTGGTCATTGATGTCGGGATCAAGGGATCAACCCAATTGAGGCCCGATGTCACCGCCGATGAGGTGGCCTCCGCGGGCGGTGAGAGTCTGGCCGAGTTGGCCGCAGCCAACGACCGAGGGCGGGCTGTCACCGCCATGGGCAGTGGAATTTGTGAAATCGTGGCCGGTCTGTGGCGCGAGAAAAAATGCGACGCCCTCATCAGCATGGGCGGCAGCGCGGGCACATCGGTGGGGACGGCGGCCATGCGGGCCCTGCCTATAGGCGTCCCCAAAGTGATGGTTTCCACCGTAGCGGGCACGGATGTTTCCGCATATGTCGGGGTCAAGGACATTGTAATGATTCCCTCCATTGTCGATGTGAGCGGAATCAACCGGATTTCGCGGCAGATGATTTCATTGGCCGCCGGCTGCGTTTGCGGAATGGCCGAAACGGTTGTGCCGAAAGGCGAAGACCGTCCGCTTATTGCAGCCTCCATGTTCGGCAATACGACCGATTGCGTACAGGCCGCGACTAAAGCCTTGGAGGAAGCCGGTTACGAAGTCCTCGTTTTTCATGCCACGGGGGTGGGTGGCCGAACCATGGAAAGCCTGATTGAAGACGGCTACATATCCGGTGTGCTCGATCTGACCACGACCGAGTGGGCGGATGAACTGGTGGGGGGTGTTTTAAAGGCCGGCCCGAAACGTATGGAGGCGGCGGCCAGGGGCGGCGTTCCGGCGGTGGCGGCGCCCGGCTGTCTGGACATGGTCAACTTCTGGGCGCCCGGCACCATCCCGTCCAAATTTAAGGGCCGTCTCTTTTACGAGCACAATCCGAATATTACCCTGATGCGCACTAACCCGGAGGAATGTGCCGAATTGGGGCGTATCTTCGCTCAAAAGGTTAACCTCTCGACCGGGCCGGCAGCGGTTTTCCTGCCCCTCAAGGGAATATCGGTCATCGCCATGGAGGGCCAGCCATTCCATTGGCCCGAGGCCGACGAAGCCCTTTTTTCAGCCATTAAGGAAAACCTCCGCCCCGGCATCCCGATCCATGAATTGAATATGGACATCAACCACCCATTCTTTGCCGAGGCGGCCTGGAGGGAATTGCTTCAACTAATGAAAAAGGATAAATCACCGCAAAAATGAGCAACTCATCCATCGCAAAATCTCGATCGGAAATTCTAGCAAATCTGCGCGGCCAGCTGGACGCGGGCCAACCCATTATCGGAGCAGGCGCGGGCACCGGCTTGTCCGGTAAATGCGCCCAGGCGGGCGGCGCCGACCTGATCGTCATTTACAACTCCGGGCGTTTTCGCATGGCCGGTCACGGTTCTCTCTCTGGCTGCATGCCCTATGGCGACGCCAACGCCATCGTAGTGGAAATGGCGGCCGAAGTCCTTCCCGTGGTTCGGGAAACGCCGGTCCTGGCGGGCGTTTGCGGGACCGACCCGTTTCGCCTCATGCCGGTCTTTTTGCGGCAACTCATGGAGATCGGATTTTCCGGTGTGCAGAACTTTCCCACCGTCGGGCTGTGCGACGGCGTCTTTCGTCAAAATCTGGAGGAAACCGGCATGGGATTCGGCAAGGAAGTCGATATGATTGCCGAGGCTCACAAACTCGATTTGCTGACCACGCCCTACGTTTTTACGGTAGAGGAGGCCTTGGCCATGGTGCGGGCGGGAGCTGATGTGCTGGTGGCGCACATGGGGCTGACTACCAAGGGAGCCATCGGTGCCCATACGGCCAAGACCCTTGAGCAGAGCGCCCAGGAAATTCAGGCCATCCATGACGCCGCCAAGTCGGAGCGGTCAGACATTCTCGTCATCTGCCACGGGGGACCCATCAGCGAGCCGCCCGACGCCCAGTATATTCTCGACCACACAGAGGGAGTGGCCGGATTTTTTGGGGCCAGCAGTATTGAACGCCTGCCCACCGAGCGATCCATCACCGGGCAAGTTGAGGCCTTCAAATCGATGAAATGGACCTGATTATCCAGAACGCGTTTCTGCGCGACGGGTCCATTGCCGATATTGGCATCGAGGGGAACCGGATTGTCCATCTCGGTCCGAATTTAACTGCTGAAAACGCACAGATAATTGATGCGTCCGGCAAACTGGCGCTGCCCGCATTTGTCAACGGCCACCTGCATGTGGCCAAGTCTTTCTGGCGGCGAGCCCTCGCCCTGCAGCCGGATAATGTGCAAAAACTGCCCCGCTTCGAGGCGGCCGCCCATGTCAAACGTTCCTACACGGTGGAGGAGGTCTTCGAACGGGTGGAAGAAACGATCAAACTCGCCATTTTGAATGGCACCGGCGCCATACGGCTATTTGTCGATGTGAATGAGGCGGCGGGAACCCGCGCTTTGGAAGCCGTTTTGCAAGTTAAACAAAAATACTGGGACGCCATTCAAACCCAGGTGGCGGCCTTTCCCCAGGATGGCGTTTACAATGGCCGGGGGACCGAAGAACTCATGCACCGGGCGATGGAAATGGGCGCGGACCTGGTCGGCGGAATACTCTGGATCGAACGCAACGAACATCTCCAGAAAGAGCATGTTGAAATGTGTTTCCGGCTGGCCGGGGAATATGATGACGATCTCCATTTCGTTTGCGACGATACCGAAAATCCCGACTCCCGCACCCTGGAATATGTCGCCGCCCAAACCATTAAGCGGGGCATGGAAGGTCGCGTATGCGCCACCCAGTGCAACGCCCTGGCCTTCTATGACGATGCTTATGCGGCCGATGTCATCGCTCTGGTCAAGGAGGCCGGGATAACGATTTTTCACAACGCCCACGTCTCGCTCGTAACGACGAATATCGCAAGCCAACCGGCCCCTCGGGGCTGCACCCGGGTGAAGGAACTGCTGGCCGCCGGGGTGCCCGTGGCAACCGCTCAGGACGACATCGACGACTGGTATTACCCGTTCGGGCGCAACGACATGCTGGAGGTGGCACAATACATGGCCTCGGTCGCCCAATTGGCCTGGCCGGAGGAAATCGATCAAACGCTCTCCATGGTTACGGATGTTCCCGCCCGGGCCATCGGTTTAAGCGATTATGGACTGGAAGTCGGAAGGAGGGCCGACATTGTGATCCTGGAAGCGGCCGACTGGCATCAGGCATTGCAGTTTCAGTCGGCCAAAACGCACGTTATCCACGGCGGCAGACTGGTTGCCATCACCGAGGTGAGTAGAAAGTTGCTGTAAAGCCTTATTTATCAGCCGAAAGTTTGGCCTATCGCTACATTGTTTTGGAGATTGGTGAAATTTATTAGAATTTCACAAAAAAAGTTAGGAAAAGCATCCTAATAGCCGATACAGCGACAAAATTCTGGTTACAAACGGGAAATTTTAAAGGCGGAAAAGTAAAATTCCCAGTATGAGGCCAGGGTATTATAGGTATTGCTGTACTCAAATATAGAGAGAATAGAAGGTCTATGGTCATGGTTTCTTCACCTAAAGTCATTTTGGACGAAAGTAAACGCGATGCCTCCCTGGTGAGAGGCCGAGTGAGAACGTATATTGGGTTGTCGCTAATATTGCTGGCAGCTTTTATTTTTCTTCGCGAGATTTCCTGGAAAGGAACCACCGACCTCCATACATTAATGGAATTCGTGGCGACGCTGCTCGCTCTTTTTGTAGGGATAATCGCCCTGATCCTTTACTACACCAAGAAGAGCATCACCATACTCTTCATCGGCACAGGGTTTTTGGGAACGGCTTTGCTGGACGGATTTCACGCAGTTGTAACGGCCCACTGGTTCAACCTGGTAATGCCTTCGCCGCCACCCTCATTGATACCGTGGAGCTGGAACGCTTCCCGGCTTTTTCTTTCTGTTTTGATGTTTCTTAGCTGGTTGGCCTGGAACAGAGAGCAAAAAAAGGGCACATCGGGGAAAATCGGTGAAAAGGCGGTTTTCACCGTAGTGGGCCTGCTAACCCTTGGCAGTTTTATTTTTTTCGCTTTCGTGCCACTGCCGCGCGCTTATTACCCCGAGTTGATATTCGGCCGGCCGGAGGAGTTTCTTTCGGCCCTGTTTTTCTTTTTGGCTTTGATCGGATATTTGCACAAGGGCCACTGGAAAGAGAATGCCCTGGAGCACTGGATCGTGGTTTCCCTGATTGTGGGATTTTTCACCCAGGCCGCTTTTATGCCCTTTTCCTTCCAGATATTCGATACTATGTTCGACACCGCGCACGCGTTCAAAAAGGTCAGCTACATGTGCGTCCTGAGTGGTTTGCTGGTCAACATGTATTCGGTATTCTCACGGGCGGAGATTCTCACCGCCGAGGTTCTTCGCAGCAACCTTGCCCTAAAAATTGAAGCCGATGAGCGCTTGAAAGAACAGAAAAGATTGGCCGCGAGCGAAGACCGGATAAGTTCCATAATGGAATCCGTCGTGGACGGGATCATCAACATCGACAGCAACGGAATGGTGCAGTCGATGAACCCCGCCGCCGAGCGCCTTTTCGGTTACAAGGAAAAGGAAATGACCGGAAAAAATGTCAATTTACTCATGCCTTCCCCGTACCATGCCGAACATGACGGCTACCTCGCCCATTATCTCGAAACGGGAAAGAAAAAGGTTATCGGCATAGGGAGGGAAGTAGAGGGCCAGCGCAAGGACCAAAGCACCTTCCCCATGATGCTCGGTGTGAGCGAAGTAAATGTGAATGGGGAACGTTTTTTTACCAGCATCGTGCGGGACATTACGCAAATCAAGGAGGCGGAAGAGGTCCACAAAAAGAGAGCCTTTGAATCGAATTTACTGCACCAGACCACACAACTGGCGATGAACGTGGATTCTTTAGAGGAAGCGCTCCAGAGGTGCATCGACAACGTCTGCAATCTAACCCCATGGTCCGTCGGGCATGCTTACCTGGTATCCGAAGACAAGACGGCGCTTGAATCGACAAAAATCTGGCATATAGGCGATGAGGCCGCTC
Source organism: Opitutales bacterium (assembly GCA_965226205.1). Classification (GTDB taxonomy): domain Bacteria; phylum Verrucomicrobiota; class Verrucomicrobiia; order Opitutales; family UBA2987; genus JAJFLU01. The sequence goes on from CBDDCJ010000017.1 coordinate 44,856, forward strand.
ACCTAAGCTTCCGCCATGCCACGGAAAAAACCAACTTTGCCAAAGGAGTCGACCTGCCGGGACGGATTTGGGAATCCGCTCAACACGTTTGGATAAAAAATGTGCAAGAAGATACGAATTTTGCACGCAATAAGTTATGTGACAAAATTCGCGTCTGCGACGCTTTCGGCTTTCCCATAATCATACAGGGAGAAGTCATCGCAGTGCTCGAATTTTTCTCCGAGGAAGAGATGTATGCGGATGAACATTTTATGAGCGTGGTTGACAACGTGGGCATTCAGTTGAGGCGTGTTTTCGAGCGTAAAAAATCGTCTGAAGCCATCGCGGCTTCCCAGGAAAAGCTCAGGCAGAGCGAGGAGCAATATCGCCTGGTGGTCGAGTTGCAATCGGAGTTGATTAATCAAGTATCACCGAGCGGCGATATCCTTTTTGTCAACACGGCTTACTTCGAGTTTTGGAAAGCTTATTTCGGGAAATTGAAAAAACATTCCAATATTAGAGGAAAAAACATCTTCGAGTTGGTAAAAGCGCAGGAACATAATCACTACTGGTCCTCGCTCAAAAAGCTTACTAACGATAATCCCATAGAGGAACATGAAGAAAAATACCAATTTCCAGACGGCACGGTATGGTTCGTTAATTGGAAAGAGACCGCCCTTTTTGATTCCGATGGCAAATTATCCAGTTACCTTGGCGTTGGCCGCAACATTACGGAGCAGAAAAAACTGGAGCTCGACTTGCGGGAGCGTGAGGCGCGTTACCGCTTACTTTTTGAAAGTTCGCCCATATCCCTGTGGGAGGAAGATTTTTCTGCCGTAAAGAAGTATCTCGACGGATTGAGGGTAAACGGCGTAACCGATTTTCGGAAACACTTTAGGGAGCATCCTGAAACAGTGGACCATTGCCTCCGCCAGATAAAGATTATCGATGTCAACCAGGCGACTTTGGATCTCCACAACGCGGGGAGTAAAAAGATTCTGCTCGAAAGCATGGAAAAGTTAGTGCCGAAGGATTGCCAGAGCCAGTTCGCGGAAGAATTTCTGGCATTGCTCGATGGCAAGACCCAGCACGAAATGGAAATTACCGGCATAACGGTTGACGGGCAGATTATCGATAATATCATCAGGGTTTCTCTTGCTCCGGGTTCTGAGGAAACTTGGGGAAAGGTATTTATTTCGGCAACCGATATTACCGATCGGAAAAGGGCAGAAAAAGAGCTCAAGGAGGCGCATAAAGCTGCTAAATCGGCCAACAAGGCGAAAAGTGATTTTTTAGCAAATATGAGCCACGAAATCCGCACCCCCATGAACGGAGTCATGGGCATGACGGGGCTTTTGCTAGATACCGGTCTGGACGAGCAGCAGCGCGATTACGCTCACATCATCCGAAACAGCGCCGACTCCCTTTTGACCATTATCAACGACATCCTCGATTTCTCCAAGATCGAGGCCGGCAAAATCGATCTGGAAACCCTCGATTTCGATTTAAACGAAGTCATCGAGGATTCATGCGATCCTTTCATCTTGAAGTCAGAGGAAAAAGATCTTCTGTTTTTCAGCAACATTGACAAGGAAGTTCCCCGTCTGCTGCAGGGCGATCCCAGCCGGCTGCGCCAGATTCTCAACAACCTCGTCTCCAACGCCGTCAAATTTACGGCCCGGGGAGAAGTTTCCCTCAGGGTCGAACTCAGTTCCGAAACCGAGTCCACGGCCTCCTTGCTATTCAAAATCAAAGACACGGGAATCGGCATTCCACTCAACAAGATCGATCAACTGTTCACCAAGTTCACCCAGATGGAAGCCTCCACCACCCGGAAATATGGAGGCACGGGCCTGGGCCTGGCCATTTCCAGGCAGCTTTGCAAACTTATGGGCGGGCAGATGAATGTCGAAAGCGAACTGGATGAAGGATCCCTTTTCTGGTTTAACCTGGAGTTTAAAAAGCAAACCGCCGGGAACGCCGACAACAGCCAGCAATACGAGGATATTTGCGATAAGAGAATCCTCGTGGTGGACGATAACCAGACCATTCGGCTGGTGCTGCGGGAACAGCTTCTCTCCTGGAATTGCCTTTTCGAGGAAGCTGCCGACGGGAAGGAAGCCTTGCAATTGTTGCGGGATGCTAAGGGCAAGGGGAAGCCGTGTCATATCGCCATAATCGATCTTGTCATGCCCGGAATGGATGGAAAAGAACTTGCTCGGGAGATCAAAAAAGACCCGGAATTAAAATCCACAGCCCTGATCATGCTCACTTCATTCGGGAAGGAACTCGACCGCGAGGATTTCGCTGACATCGGTTTCGTGGATTTTTTAAATAAGCCGGTAAAAAAATCGCGTTTGTACAACAGCCTCATAAAGACCCTTAATCGTAATGCTGTGCCCAAGAAGAAACGTAGACCACAAAAGGTGATCTTTACCCGGCTGGCCAAAAAATTGACAGGCAAAATTCGCATATTAGTGGCTGAAGATAATATCGTTAACCAGAAAGTGGCCCTGGGAATGCTTAAAAAGATGGGCTTCCGGGCCGACGCCGTGGCCAATGGGCTGGAGGCCATCAAAGTACTGGAAACAACGCCCTACGACTTGATCTTGATGGATGTGCAAATGCCTGAGCTGGACAGCCTGGGAGCGACTAGAATCATACGGGACAAAAATAGCAATATTTACAGGCCCGATTTGCCCATCATAGCCATGACCGCCTGCGCCATGAAAGAAGACAGGGAACAATGCCTGGCCGCGGGAATGAACGATTACATTTCCAAACCGGTCATGCCGCAGGATTTGATGGATGCGATTGAAAGGCAGCTGGCCAAACTGCAAGACCATTCCAATGGCGGGCCAATTGGGCGGCAGAACGGCCAAGAAGTAATATTTGACCAAAAAAAACTGATGGACCGGTTTGCGGGGGATATTGTCCTTATCCAAAAAATACGAGAATATTTTTTCAACGATACGCCCAAACACTTATTGGGAATCAAAGCCGCTCTTGAAAATAAAGACGCCAAGGCTTTCGCCGGAATCACCCACACTTTAAAAGGTTCCGTCGCTAACCTGAGTTCGACAGTTGGGGGGGTAAATCGATTATTTTTAGGGTTTTTCGTGCTGTAGGGCGTATGGTTGTCAGGGTTGGGGTGTGAAAATGCCGTGTAGTGCAGACCACTCTATTGCCTTTTCGGAGAAGTAGTGCAGGGTCGGTGTTGATGTATTTGCGTCGCCATCGTCGTCGTAAGAAGGGCCAGGATTATCATTACTGGACGCTGGTGGAGTCGGTGCGCACAGCCAAGGGGCCGCGCCAGCGCATCGTGGCCCACATTGGCAAGGAGCCGGGGCTCGATGAGGATGAGCGGTTGGGTTGGGAGCAGATCGGTCGGCTCCTCGATGGCGATGATGAGGCTGCGGGGGCCGAGCAGTTGGATTTATTTACCGAGGATAAACCGGAGGCTCCCTTGTGGGCGCAGGTGAATCTGGGTCGGATACGGGTGGAGCGGGTGCGTCAATTTGGCAAAGTGTATGTGGCTCTGGCGCTGTGGCGGCGGCTGGGGCTGCATCGTTTCTTCGAGGAGCATTTGCCGCCGGGCCGGGAGTCGGTGGGCTGGGCCCAGGTGGCCTCGATTCTGGCGCTGGGGCGTTTTTGCGAACAGGCCTCGGAGCTGGCTCTGGCCGAGCGCTGGTATGGCTCGACGGCGCTGGAGGATTTGATGGCGGTGGATGTGGATGAGGTCTATGACAACCGTTTGTATCGCGGACTGGATCGTGTCTTGCCCTTGCGCCGGGAACTGTTCAGTCATCTTAAAGGACGCTATGAAAGCTGGTTTGGGACGCGTTTCGAGTTTCTTTTATACGACATAACGAGCACCTATTTTGAGGGCCGGTGCGAGGGCAATGCCCAGGCCCAGCGCGGCTACAGCCGGGACCAGCGGCCGGATTGCAAGCAGGTATGTCTTGGACTGGTGGTGACGCCCGAAGGGCTGCCCCTGGCCTATGAGGTTTTCGACGGCAACCGCGCCGATGTGACCACGGTGCAGGAGAGGGTCGAGTTGATGGAATCGCATTACGGGGTGGCCGATCGCATCTGGGTGCTGGACCGCGGCATGGTGAGCGAGGCCAACCTCGAATACCTGCGCGACAAAGGGGCCCGTTACATCGTGGGCACGCCCAAGAGCCATCTTAAAAACTTTGCCCTCGATCTGCTCGAGCAAGGCGATTTTTGCGAGGTGCGGGCGGGGGTGGAGGTCAAACTGGTGAAACATCCCGACTGCCCCCAGATCGAGCAATATGTGCTTTGCCGCAGCCAGGGACGGGGTCAAAAAGAAGCCGCCATGCTGAGCAAGCAAAAGGAGCGTTTGCGCAAAAAGCTCGACCAGATCGACCTGAGTTTGCGTCGGCGAGGGCAGAAACTCGATCCGGTTGAACGCCGTATCGGCCGCTGGCTGGGCCGCCACACCATGGCCGAAAAAATATTCACCGTAGAAGTGCAAATCGACGCCGCCGGACGGGCCTGCGCATTGCAAATCACCGAAGACGAGAGCAAAGCCGATTGGGCCCAACTGGCCCACGGGACCTATCTGCTGCGAACCAACTGCCAGGAGGAAGACCCACAAAAGCTGTGGCGGTGGTATATACAACTGACACAGGCCGAGGCAGCCTTTCGTTGCGCCAAAAGCGACTTGGGGCTGCGGCCGGTCTATCACCACAAAGAAAAGCGTGTGCAAGCGCACATTCTGATCTGTTTTCTGGCTCTGGCGATGTGGCGCGCCCTGGAAAGCTGGCTGCAGGCCAAAGGCCTCGGCACCTGTGCGCGGCAAGTGTTGCACGAACTGGAGAATCTACGCTCAATGGACGTGGTGGCGCCGCTGCGAGGGGGACGCGAAGCGCGTTTACGGCTGGTAGGCAAACCGGAAAAACTCTGTGCCGACCTCCTCAAGAAAATGGGCCTAAAACTGCCCACCCGCCCCAAAATCATCCAAAATGTAGTGCAGACTAACGGCAAAAATTAATCCCGAATCCGCATAGATAAGCCCTTTAACTTTTTGAACTGTCGAAGATGGGCTAATATGGAGGCCGTTAAAATGCTCAGATATGTGAATACGCTGGAAGCTCTGGCTGAGGAAGATAATTTTGCGGAAGCGATTTCAGTCCTGGCCAAAGCCAAAGCGGCTTATGAGGAATATTGCCAAGTTGTGGATTCAGCCCCGCTACAGGAAGTTCCCCAGCGATAGCGATAAAAAATCGGGAGCCTTAAGCCAGCGCTCTCGAAACCGCCGCGGACATCTCCATTGCGGGGATTTCGCGTCCCGTCCATATTTCCAGGGAGCGGGCGCCCTGCCAAACGAGCATGGAGAGCCCATTGGCGGTGACCATGCCTCTTTCCCTGGCTTCCCCCAGCAGTTGGGTTTCGGGTGGATTGTAAACCATGTCCAGGACTTTGAGTTTTTGGGAAAATTTACGCAGCGAAATGGGCGGGGGATCCCCCTTTTTCAAGCCCAGGGAGGTTGCGTTGATGAGAACGCCGCTTTCTGGCAAATCGGCGGGCGGATCAGACAGATCGAATCCATTTACGGCAGCCTCTGTTTTGGTCTGGCTTAAAATATCGAGCAGGTTTTGCAAATTTCTCCGGCTGCGGTTGCCAATCCAGAGTTCGGGACAGTCTCTTTGCAAACAGTGGACGGCGGCGGCCCGGGCAGCGCCTCCGGCACCCAGGATTATAATGGTTTGACCGGGTATTTTTGCCCCCAATTCCCGCAGAAGGGCCTGTTCCAGACCAAACCCGTCGGTATTGAATCCCTTATAGCCCCGATCCTGCCGTAAAAGGGTATTGACAGCGCCCATTTGCCGGGCCGCCGGGTCGATGTCCGCAACCAATCCAACCGCATCCACTTTGTGGGGAATAGTGAGGTTCAACCCTCGAAATCCACGGGAGTGCATGAGGTCGAGTGCGGATTCAAGATTTTTAGGCCGAATATCGAATCGAAAATATTCCCACTCTTTAAATTTTGCATCATCCCTAGCCATCGCCTTGAGGGCGGCATTGTGCATAGGCGGGCTGATGGAATGGCCAATGGGGTGACCGATGACGGCCAAGGACACTTTCTTCGCCGGCCAATTATCCAGATCGGCAAGGGTATGGATGGCAGGCAAGCCGGGTCCTGCAGGTGCTGGCATCGTTTGCTTTAAGAATTTGCGTGGCGCCGGTAGGTGGCCTCAAATTCCTGTATAAAACCGGCAAACAACCGGGCCCGAATCTGATTCCCAGAAATCGAATAGATTCGTGACAGGTTCTGGCAACAATGGCATAGCACCTCGCCCACGGGCGCGGGAGCCAAAAAATCCTCACCGGCCCGGGAGTTAGTGAAAGAAAATAATTTTCTTGCTTCCTGAGGGGAACGAAAAGCGCCCCGGACAGAGGCATCGATGTAAAATGTTTCACTTTCATTGAAACACCCGGCCAGGAAATGCTCGGAAAGTATGATCGGCTCCAGTTGCAGGCCGCACCTTTGAGCCACAAGTATATAAAGGATGGACAGAGTGATGGAGTTGCCTATGCGGTATTCCAGCACTTGGCTAAGGTAGTTGTTTTGCGGATCGTCAATATTCTCTTTATTGGGCCGGAAACCGTATTCGTGAAAGATCACTCGATTGATGACCTTGCATTTCTCCAGCGTGCTACCGGGTAAAACAAAGAGTTCCCGGCAACGGGCGCCGATGGCGTCGAGCAGAAAACAACTGTCGGCGGTGTCAATATTCGGATAAACCGTGCGGTTGAGTAAAAGACATCCCGTTTCCAATTCATAGTTGAGGGAATTGATGAAACGAATGAATTCCTTAATCGTGTCTGGACCCTGTAATTCCTCTAAAAAAATACGGGCTTGCTCTTCCAAAATGCGGTTGCCACTGCGCAGAACTTTTTTCAACAACCTGGCCCCCACTTCCTCCAGCCGCTCCAATTCCTGCAGAAGGGCTTTCTGGACCACAGGGGAATCGTCATCCATTAAATAGATTAATGCTTCTTCTCTTTCTTTGCTAAGCCTTTGCCCGATCACAATTTCCTTTCTAACAAAAATTAATTTTCAGGCAATAATTTAAATCATAAATCTCAATATTAACGGATTTTTTTTTTAAAACGGCCCAAAATACGATCGTGGCGGAGAGGTTATGTTTGCCCCCATCATCGCGGACCGTAAAGAGCGCTACCGACTCTCAGGCATGTGCTGCCGGCTATTATAGCTTCCTCCATGTCGCCGCTCATGCCCATGGACAGCTCCGGCAATGGTATGGCAAAAGACTCGCACAACTCGTCCCGAAGCGTCCGCAGTTGGGCAAAGGCCGATAGGGCCACGGAGCGGTCCTCATCCAGTGGAGCAATGGTCATCAATCCTTCCACCCGCAGATGCGGGCACTGTAAAGCCCCCTCCAGGAGACTGGCGGCGGCTGAAGAGGGGGCTCCAAACTTGTGGGGGTCTTCTCCCGTGTTCACTTGCAGCAGCACAGGCAGCGTTTTTTCCATTTCCGCGGCGTAGCGGTCGAGAGCATTTAGCAGTTTAACCCGGTCCACCGATTGGATGCGATCGAAAAGGGAGACGGCCAGCCTGGCTTTGTTGGACTGCAAATGGCCGATCAATTCCCAGCGAACTTTTGCCCTCACCAATGGTTTTTTGCCAATCGCTTCCTGCACCCGGTTTTCACCAACGGCGGCCAGACCGTAACGGGCGGCGAAATCGACCGCTTCCGGTGGGTGGGCCTTCGTCACGGCAAGCAATTGAACCTCGGACGGATCCCGCCTGCAACTCCGGCAAACCCGTACTATATTCTGCCGTACGGTATCGGCATTTTTTTTAAATTGTTCGTAACTGAGCATTTGATGGAGGAATCGAATAAAATTGACTCTTTCGATTATTAGACAAACTGATATAAACTATAGCATAAGTTATATTTATAGACCGCGCTCATGCATATTGAAAATTTTAAGATATTCTCTGACCTGGTGGAAAGCGAAAGCTTTTCACGGGCCGCCAAATTAAATGGTATCACGCAGTCTGCCGTCAGCCAGCAGTTGCGAGCCATGGAAAAGCATTTTAATGTGATCATTGTCGATCGCAGTCAAAAACGATTTAAACTTACCCGCGAAGGCGAAAAACTTTACACCAGTGGACGGGATATCCTGCATCGCTATGAAAAACTGCACAGCGATCTGCAGGAAATGAAAAAAATCGTCAGCGGCACCATCCATATCTCCACCGTTTACAGCATCGGCCTGCATGAATTGCCCCCTTACCTGAAAAAATTTCTGCAAGTGTTTCCATCCGTCAATGTTCGCGTCGAGTATCGGCGTTCCAACCTGGTCTATGAGGACATACTGCACAATTCGGTCGATCTTGGATTGGTCGCCTATCCCAGCAATATGCGGAAACTGGAGGTTATTCCCTTTCTGGAAGACAAGCTGATGCTCATTTGCAACACGGATCACCCCGCGGCGGACAAAAAGGAGATTGAACTCGAGGAACTCTCCAAGTTCAAGTTTATCAGTTTCGACCCCGACATTCCAACGCGCAAAGCGCTCGATCAGATATTCCGCGCGGCCCGGCTGTCCATAGAACCGGTCATGGAATTCGACAACATTGAAACCGTGAAACGGGCTGTGGAAATTGGTGCCGGGGTCTCCATACTGCCGGAAATCACGGTTCGCCAGGAAGTCAAACAAGGCCTCATCAAGGCGATTCCCATAAAAGGAAAACAGTTCACCCGGCCGCTGGCCATCATTTATCGCAAAGGCCGGGTGCTGAACCCAGCCATAAAAAAATTCATCGCCACGCTGACGAAATATTCATTCTCCACCGTCGAATCGGAGAGTAAAAAAAAAAGGGAATCGATATTCCTGGAGACCCTCTGCCGGTTTGATAAAAAGTGAATTCTCGATTGCAATTATTCCGGGTATTCTTATATTTAAAATTTTGATAGCTCAACATTCATGAACTGGCGTTCCTCCATCACAACCCTGCTAGCGGCAATGGTGATTTACCCCCATTGCTGCTGCCTGATGGGCGCACACTCCGAGACGGCCATGAGTGGCGGCGGCGATGCCATTTCCACGGCCATGGACATGCCCGCATGCTGCTCGCCGGGCGAATCTCCCACTCCGCAGGAGGAAGACGAAAAATCTTGTCCGCATCAAGAGGGCAAACCCCTGCTCAAACAAATCCGCCAATACCAGGGATATTTTAAAAACAGCGGGTCAAATCCACTTGTTTCGCCCTATTTGCCATTAACTAGCAATGACTTGCGGCCAAGGCTCTCTTCTTTTGCCTCCCTGGAAAAACTACGGGTTCTCCAAATTCCCCCATGACTTCGCATCGAAAGATGCACTGTTCCTATCTGCTTTGAGCCAAGCCTGAGATTGTCCGAAAGCACGGCTTGAGACATCTGGCAAAGATTTCGATTAAAGCCTGGCTTTCGCCACCCACCAAGTGATACCGGTCTTATTGCCGTGTACGCGTACGAAAAGCACGGCTTGAGATGAATAAACAAGGGCCTTCCCAAAACCGAACAATGGAACATTTTATCATGCGGAATAAAACCAATACGAATTTAACGCGATGGTGCGTCTGGATGGTGGGCCTATGCGGCCTGTTGTTCGACGGTGTGCCAGTCTGGAGCGTGGAGGCGAAATTATCCAAAAAAACTCCCCGAACTCCATGCAGAATCGACTCTATCAGATTATCTGACCTATGCGGCTTTACAGAATCCCGGCCTGAAGCCGCTTTCAACCGATGGCAGGCTGCTCTGCAAAAGTGGTCCAGGCCAAATCGCTTGCCAACCCAAAGTTGAGTTATGTGGTTTTCATGCGCGAGGTGGAGACGCGGGTCGGGCCCCAGGAGCAGAAGTTCGGCCTAATCGCAGCAATTTCCCTGGTTCGGTAATTGCGTCTGCGCGGAGATGTGGCGACGTCTGCGGCCAATGCCGCCTACCAGCAATATCAATCAAGGAAACTGCGGCTCATTTTCGAGGTCAAGAATACCTACTACGAATATTATTATCTCGACCGGGCGATCGCCATTACCGATGACAACCTTAAACTTCTCAAATACCTGGAAAGCGTGGCCCAGGCCAAAGCGAAGGGCGGCGCGCCCCTCTCCGGCGTCATCCAGGCTCAGGTTGAACTGGGCAAACTTGATGATCGGTGGCGCACCCTCAACGACTTACGCGGGCCGATTGCGGCCAGGCTCAATGCCATTCTCAACCGGCCGTTTGATGCACCCCTGCCCTGGCCCAGAACAGCGCCCTTTCACGATATTAATTTATCTGAAGGACAGTTGTTTGCCTGGTTGCGGGAACTCAGCCCGGAATTGAAGTCCTCGATCATGCCCTGGTGAAGGAGGAGAAAGCCATAGAGTTGGCCAAGAAAGACTTTTATCCCGATTTTACCCTGGGTGTCGATTATATCGATACAGGAGGAGCCTTGAACCCGATGACTCCCGGCAACGGCAAAGACCCCATAACGGCTATACTGGCAGTCAACCTGCCGATTTGGAGGGGCAAATACAAGGCCGAACTGGAAGAGGCGGAGCAGCGCCGCCAGGCAAGCTCTGAATTCGAGGCAGGACCGGGAAAACCTGCTCGAAACGGACTTGAAAATGGCCCTCTACCGCTACAACGACGCCAGGCGCAAGATCGACTTGTTTCGGGATACTTTGACGCCCGAAGCGGAACAATCGCTCAATATAACGGAGGAAGCTTACCGCTCTGGAGAAGTGGACTTTCTTAACCTCATTGACGCCCAGCGCCTGTTGCTCGAATTTCAGCTTTCCGCTGAACGGGCTCTCACCAATCGCGAGCAGAGCCTTGCGGAAATCGAAATGCTGGTGGGCAGACCGGTAACCTATTGAAACGAAAATTCCAGAAATGTTATTTTAAAGAAAATCAAGACATGAAAAAACATTCTCTAGAGGTATTGAAAAACCTGAAAGTCCTCCCGATTGCCGGGATAGCCCTACTGGCCTTTGGGGCTGGTTATTTATTGAAGTCCGGCCACGAAATGGCTCCGGCGGCGGAGCATGAGGACCACGGTAGTGGCGCCTCGGAGGATGTCGCGCCGGAGTTCTGGACCTGTTCCATGCATCCGCACATCCACCTTCAGGAACCGGGCAAATGCCCGATTTGCGGAATGACGCTCATTCCGGTTTATGAGGATAAAGAGGAGGAGGCGCTGGGACCGCGGGAGTTGAAAATGACGGCGGCGGCGCAAAAGCTGGCCGCCGTGGAAGTGGCCCCGGTCGTACGCAAGTTCGTCGAGAACGAAATCCGGCATGGTGGGCAAGGTGGAATTTGACGAGACCCGCCTGGCCTATATCACGGCCAGGGTGCCGGGTCGTTTGGACCGCCTCTATGTGGACTACACGGGGGTTCCCGTAAAAAAGGGCGACCACCTGGTCTCGCTATACAGTCCGGAACTGCTGGCCGCGCAGGAGGAGCTGATTCAGGCCCTGGTTACGGTAAAGAATCTCGAAGACAGTGATATTACCTTGATCAAGGACCGGGTGCTCGACACGGTCCGAAACGACCCGCGAAAAACTCCGGTTATGGGGCCTGTCGCAGGAACAGATCAGCGCCATCGAACAGAATAAAAAACCGGATGACCACCTGACCATATTTTCTCCCATAAGTTGGAATCGTCATCCACAAAAACGTCCTCCAAGGCATGTATGTCGATTTTGGCACCCGGATTTACACCATCGCGGATTTGTCGCAGGTGTGGGTAAAACTCGACGCCTATGAGTCCGACCTCTCCTGGATTCGTTACGGCCAGGATGTCGAGTTTGTGACCGAGGCCTATCCGGGAGAGACATTTCACGGTACCATCGCTTTTATCGATCCCATTTTAAATGAAAAGACCCGCACGGTGAAAGTCCGGGTAAACGTGCCCAACCCCGATCTCCGGCTGAAACCCGGCATGTTCACCCGCGCCATCGTGCGCTCAAGGACAATAGGGAAAGGAAAGGTTATCGACGCCAATTTGGCCGGAAAATGGATCGGGCCCATGCATCCCGGCATCGTCAAGGATGAACCCGGAAATTGCGATATTTGCGGCATGCCATTGGTCAGCACAGAGTCGCTTGGTTACAAAAAGCCCGGAAGAAGCTGCCGGGCAGGCGCCCCTCGTGATTCCGGCTTCGGCGGCCTTGATTACCGGCAAACGGACCGTGGTTTATGTGCGAGTGCCAGCCAAGGGAAGGGCGCTTTGAAGGGCGCGAAATCGTTCTCGGGCCCGCGCACGGGCGATTATTATATTGTCAAGGAAGGGCTTGAAGAGGGCGAAATGGTGGTGGTTCAGGGCAACTTCAAGATCGACAGCGCCATCCAGATACTGGCCAAACCAAGCATGATGAACCCCACCGGAGGAGGCCCCGCACAGGGGCGCCAGCATGGCGTGGGTGGGTCGGCGCCGGGTGGAAAAGCTCCCGCCTAAGGATACTGGTAGCAGTGAGCACTCAGGCCATTCAAGCGTGGACGAACCGATGAAAATGGACATGCCACTGAAAATCCCCTCCGGGTTTAAAAAACAAATCACCCGGTTTTATGAATCCTACCCTGGACATTCCCACGGCGTTGGCCAACGACGATCTGGTGGCCGCCAAGGTTGCCGCCAGTGAAACCATGAAGGCTCTCGGGGCAGTCGATATGAAGCTTCTGGAGGGCCATGCCCACATGGAGTGGATGAAACGCTGGGGGCAATTCAAGCAGGCGGGGAAGTTGTTTCAGGGCGCCGATCTGAAAGGCATGCGTAAAGGACTTGTCGAATTCTCGGCCCAGCTTCCCGATATGATCAAACAATTCGGTCTGGGTGATAATGAAAACCTTTATGTCTTGCTCTGCCCCATGGCCGCTGGGGGCAAGGGGGCCATCTGGCTGCAACGGGTGACAAGACAACCCGGAATCCTTTTTACGGTCTGAAAATGCCCACCTGCGGCAGCGTCATAGAAACGCTGGAAGATCCATCAAATCCGCAGGGAGGGGATAGCCATTGAATAACGATAGCAAGGAAGCCTCTTCTTCCGGAGGGGGGCACGGGCGCATTGCCGCCATCGACTGGCTCATCAAGGTATGCCTGAACAATAAATTCATCGTGACCCTGCTGGTCTTGATGGGATCCGGGTTTGGTGTCGTGATGGCCCCTTCGATTGGGAATTGGGCGGCCTTCCCAGATACCCTGTGCCGGTGGACGCCATTCCCGATATCGGGGAGAACCAGCAGATCGTCTTCACCAAGTGGATGGGCCGCTCGCCCCAGGATGTGGAGGACCAGATTCGGGTATCCCCTGACCGTTTCGCTATTAGGGGTGCCGGGAGTGAAAACGATCCGCAGTTATTCATCTTTCGGATTTTCCTCCATTTATATCATTTTTGAGGAAAACATCGAATTCTACTGGTCCCGGTCCCCGAGTCCTGGAAAAGCTCAACAGCCTACCGGCGGGAACACTGCCCGATGGTGTCCAGCCCGCCCTGGGGCCGGATGCGATCTCTCTGGGGCAAATCTTCTGGTACACCCTTGAGGGACTCGATGAAAACGGCGAGCCGACCGGAGGCTGGGACCTGGATGAGCTGCGCTCGACCCAGGACTGGAATGTGCGCTACTCCCTGCTCTCGGCGCGGGGAATCAGCGAGGTGGGCTCCATCGGCGGCTTTGTCCGCGAGTATCAGATCGATGTCGATCCCGACGCCATGCGCGCCCACCGCGTGAAACTGGAGGAGGTGCTGGCGGCCGTTGAAAAATTCCAATATCGATGTGGGCGCCCGCAGCATCGAAGTCAACAAAGGTCGAGTATTTCATTCGCGGTCTGGGATTCATCAAGAATGTCCGGGATGTAGAGTTAAGCGTGGTCAAGGTCAATGAAAACATACCCATCTACGTCAAGGATGTGGCCAAGGTCTCTCGCGGGCCGGCCTTGCGGCGAGGCGCGTTGGATAAAGAAGGCGCCGAGGCGGTGGGAGGGGTGGTCGTCGTCCGCTATGGTGAAAATCCGCTGGCGGCCATCAAGAATGTCAAAAAGAAAATCGACGAAATCGCGTCAGGCTTGCCGGAGAAAGCCGTTATCGATTTTTCTCAGGCAACTTCCGGAGAAATTGAACTCTTTGCCGCCTCTCAGAGATTCGATGCCTATAATGGAAGCAAACTCAACCAGGAGGGCTGGATTGAATGGCTCAAAAAAACCTCAGTCAACAAACGGCCGAGTTGGGTGAAATACAGCAGAATAACCATTGTGCCATTCTATGATCGCACGGGATTGATCTACGAGACGCTGGGAACGCTGAACAATGCCCTGACCGATGAAATTTTGGTCACGGTCATCGTCGTCCTCATCAGCATGATGCACTTTGCCAGCTCGATACTGATTTCGGCGGTGCTCCCGTTGGCCGTTTTGATCTGCTTCGTGGCCATGAAACAGTTTGGGATCGATGCCAATGTGGTGGCTTTGTCGGGCATCGCCATCGCCATCGGGACTATGGTCGATATGGGCATCGTGGTGTGCGAAAACATACTCCGTCATCTGGATGAGTGGCGCAAAGAGAAGGCCGCCAAAAGCACCCTGGGGGATCGTTCCTCCCTCAGAGTTATCTACGAGGCCTCGACCGAGGTGGGAGGAGCCGTCACAACTTCGATCGCCATGACCATCGTCGGCTTTCTGCCGGTCTTCGTAATGGTGGGGGCGGAGGGAAAGCTGTTCAAACCGCTGGCTTTCACCAAGAGCTTTGCCTTGCTCGCTTCGGTCTTGCTCGCCTTGACCATGATTCCGGTTCTGGCCCAACTATTTTTTGTGCCGCGAGCCAGGTCGGAGAAGGTGAAATGGATTCTGCACGGCGGCATCATTTTGGCCGGAGCCGTCATTGCCTTCCTTTTTCAATGGTGGGCCGGAGCCATCGTCATCGCCCTTGGCCTATACCATGTGTTAAAAGACCACCTGCCCAGGTTTTTAACCAAAGCGGGTCCTAATATTATCATTTGGATGGCGGCCGCAACCGTCATCGTTTTTCTGACTGAGCACTGGATGCCGCTGGGTCCACAAAAAGGAATGTCTCGCAACCTAGTCTTCGTTGCCGTTTTGATCGGTGGGCTGCTCGGCTCTTTCAACGCTTTTCGGTATGTTTACCCCCAATTGCTCCGATGGTGCCTCCATCATAAATTCACCTTCATCTGCTTTCCGGCGGTTCTCATAGTGGCTGGGGGCCTGGCCTGGTTCGGATTCGAGGGCTTTCTCGGCTGGCTGCCGGAGCGCGTCAAAAATACACAGGCCGCCACCGCCGTGGCCAATCGTTTTCCGGGCTTAGGCAAAGAATTCATGCCACCGCTGGACGAAGGTTCCTTTCTCTTTATGCCCACCACCATGCCCCACGCCTCCATCGGTGAAGCCATGGATGTCTTGCAAAAACAGGATATGGCTATCCGCTCCATACCGGAAATCGAGACCGTGGTGGGCAAACTGGGACGGGTGGATAGCCCCCTCGACCCGGCACCCATTTCGATGTTTGAAACGATCATCAATTACAAGCCGGAGTATCTTGTAGATCGGAGCGGCGGGCGGGTGCGTTTCAAGCATGACCACAAGGTTATCGACCTTTTCCGGGACGAATCGGGCAATCCGGTGTTGGCGGCGGACGGCAAGCCCTACCAGGCGCAAGGCAAATACGAGCGCGATGCCAGCAGTAGGCTGATTCCGGACAGCGGCGGCGTACCTTTCCGATATTGGCGGCCACCCCTGGATCCGCAAATCAATCCCGATCGAAAAGCATGGGCAGGCATCAAGAATCCGGGCGACATCTGGGACCAAATTGTGACCGTTACGAAAATTCCTGGGACCACCTCGGCCCCTAAATTACAGCCCATTGCGGCGCGTATCGTGATGCTGGCGAGCGGCATGAGGGCGCCCATGGGGGTCAAAATTAAAGGCTCGGACCTCAAAACCATCGAAAAAGTAGGCCTGCAAATTGAGAAATTTTTAAAAGAAGTGCCGTCGATAAGGGCGGAAGCGGTAGTGGCCGACCGGATCGTGGCCAAGCCGTATCTGGAAATCAACATCGACCGCGAGGCCATCGCCCGTTACGGTGTGCCCATTCGGAGCGTCCAGAATGTGATCGAGGTTGCCATTGGCGGGAAACCGCTCACCACCACGGTAGAAGGCCGGGAGCGGTACCCGGTGCGTGTGCGTTATTTGCGCGAGCTGCGCGACCAGATCGAAAGCCTTGATCGCATTCTCGTGCCGGCCCCGGACGGGGCGCAAATCCCATTAATCCAATTGGCCGAGATTGAGTATCGGTCTGGCCCGCAAGTGATCAAGAGCGAAGATACCTTCCTGGTCGGCTATGTGGTTTTTGACATGAAAGAGGGTTATGCCGAAGTAAACGTGGTCGAAGAGGCCCAGACCTATCTCAAAGAAAAGATTAAGAGCGGTGAATTCATTAAGCCGGCTGGAATCACCTACGACTTTGCCGGAAGCTACTTAAATCAGCAAAGGGCGACCAAAACGCTTATGGTGGTAGTCCCGGTGGCCCTTTTTGTTATTTTCATTATTCTTTATATGCAGTTCCAATCCTTTTTTACCACCCTGCTGGTATTTTCTGGAATATTCGTGGCTTGGGCGGGCGGATTTATTATGGTTTGGCTCTACGGGCAACCCTGGTTCCTCAACTTCTCCGTATTCGGCACCGATATGCGTGAGCTTTTCCAGATACACCCCATCAACCTGAGTGTGGCGATCTGGGTCGGTTTCCTGGCCCTGTTTGGCATCGCGGCGGAAAACGGAGTAGTCATGGCGGCCTTTCTCGACCAGGTCTTCGCCGGGCGCAAAATCCGTAGCATACGCGATATCCACCAGGCCACGATCGAGGGCGCCACAAAGCGAATCCGTCCCGCCCTGATGACTTCGGCCACCACCATTCTGGCCCTCATTCCCGTACTCACCTCGACCGGACGCGGGGCCGACATCATGGTGCCGATGGCCATCCCCTCGTTCGGGGGAATGTTTGTGGCCCTCATAACGGTGCTGATGGTTCCTGTAATTTATTGCCTGATCGAAGAAATACGATTTCGTTTACATCCGCCAACCCACTCGGCGGCATCAGAATAATGTATCAAATAACATGGAATTTAAACTCCCTCCCATATTGGCCCCGGCCCCGCGAAAATTTGAGATAAATCCGGGTCAATGGATTTTGCCGGAAAAGATTGTTGTCGCTGTTGATAACCAATTTTCTTCAAATCTGCAACCCGCCCTGGATGATTTTCGGGAAGCAATGAAGCGGTTGAAGAATATTGATTTTATTTTTAATGGAAAAACTCAACCGCACCTATCTATAAGACACAGCCAAACGGATATCTCCGATCAAGGTTATAGTTTGGACATAAACGAAGGAGGCATTGCAATTTCCGCCCGAGGCGAAGCGGGCGCATTCTACGGATTGCAAACTGTGCAGCAGATTCTTTTGCAATGTGAAAACAAGATTCCGTTTGTAACAATCGGGGACTGGCCGGAAATCACGGAGCCAGGATTCATGCTTGATATAAGCCGTTGCAAGGTGCCCCGAATGGAAACATTGCTGGATTTGATTCGCATGCTGGCCTCTTTCAAGATCAATCAGCTTCAACTCTATACCGAGCACACGTTTGCATTCACCAACCACGAGGTTGTCTGGGGGGACGCCTCTCCATTGACGGCGGATGAGGTGCGTGAATTGGATGAATATTGCCGGCAGCGATTTATCGAGATGGTTCCCAACCTCAACTCCTTTGGGCATTTTGAACGCTGGCTTCGGCATCCGGAGTATAAACACCTGGCAGAATGTCCCGACGGTTTCACCATGCCCGGCGGGAAAAGTTCTGAATGGGGCCTGACCCTTTATCCGGGCCCCGAATCGTTGAGGTTCGTGGAAAAACTCTATGAGGAATTTCTGCCTAATTTTAGCAGCCCCAGGATCAATGCCGGCTGCGATGAAACATGGGAACTCGGCCAGGGTAGAAGCCGCTCCCTCGTTGAAAAAGCAGGCGGCGGCGAGGTGTATTACGGTTTTCTGCTAAAAATCGCCAATCTGGCGCGAAAAAACGGAAAGCAAATACAATTTTGGGCCGATTGGGTATTGCGCAACCCCGAGAACATCAAACGTCTGGAAGACGATATTACCGGCGTTATCTGGGGTTATGAGGCCGATCACCCTTTTGATGAGCAATGCGAAATATTTGCTCAGGCAGGCAGAGATTTCTACGTGGCTCCAGGGACTTCGAGCTGGAATTCGATCGGAGGGTGTCTGGACAACGCCGTGCAAAACTTGTTGTCGGCAGCCGATTCCGCGGCAAAATTTGGAGCCAGCGGGTATTTGATCACGGATTGGGGCGACTATGGACACCATCAGTCTCTTCCTGTCAGTTATGCTCCAATTATTTTTGGAGCGAGCCAGGCATGGAACCATGAAATATCCAATGCGGATAAGCTGGGTGAAATTTTAAACAGATTCGTATTTCATGACGACAGCGGCATCACCGACAAACTATGGGTCGAAATCGGTCAAACGCCAGGCAAGCTAAAAAAATCACCGCATAATTCAAGTCCGCTCAATAAGCTGTTATTCAGCGACGGAACCACCCTGGACGACATTCTCGATGGCATCGGGCTGGAGGAGCTCTCAAATACTTGCAGCCGCCTGTTGCGATTGGAGGTGGAAATACCCTCGGCCCGCCCCACTTGTAGAGACGGGGAAAAAGTTTTGGCCGAGCTTCGCCTTACGCTTGCCATGCTGCTCCATGCGACGCGGAGAGGGATTGCCCACTTAAGTGGAAGCACAGTAGATTTTACCCAACGAAGACGAGAGATGATATTGCTCATTCATCAATATGAGGAATGCTGGCTGGCCCGCAATCGGCACGGGGGACTGCACGAAAGCTCCAATATATTGAGAGATGCGTTAAAATCCTACACATGAAAAAAATGGACTCGGCCTGTGTTTTGTAGAATGCGGGAGGCGCTATACAAGCATCTTGGGTTTTAGGATATTGGACAAGAAAAACCCGCAGAATAAACTGCGGGTTTTTTCCGAATCGAAAAAATGATTACGCCATGGCCTTGAGACCGGCTCCTGCCTTAAATTTTACGCTCTTGGAGGCCTTAATTTTGATCTTTTCACCTGTCTGGGGATTCACGCCTTGGCGCGCCGCCCGCTTGACTACTGAAAATGTGCCAAAACCGATAACTTGGACATTTTTATCTTTTTTCACTCCCTTTTTAATGCCGTCGAGGACAGCCGACAAAGCCGCCTCAGCTGTGGCTTTGGAGGTATCACCGCCTAGATTTTTTTGTACTTGTGCGACTAATTCAGCCTTATTCATAGAGATTCCTTTTGTGTATTATTTTCAATTAAGAAGCTTACGGTGAAGAAAGAATTGGGTTGAATTATTCCCGTCAATACAAAACTAAAAATCTATCAACTTTTTTCAATATTCCCGGCCATCTCACTGAATTAAAGGCAAAAAAGGCCTATTTTGCGCCAAAAATCTGAATTTCGAGATCAGAATTGCCTCCCGGCAACAGGCTCAATCGGGTTGTTTCATCAATATGCGCCGTTTTCAATAAAGCCAGGCCGTTCAATCTGCTCGCAGTAGAGGCGGCGCTTCTTAGCTGACCGGCAGAAACAGCGCCGATGTAGAGATCGCATGGGAGTGAGGGAAGCTCCAATCTCCCGATTGAGCGCACCTGAAAAAGCTGCCGCCGGGACGTGCCGCCATATTGCAGCCTCGCCATGACTTCCTGTCCCAGAAAACAACCTTTTTTAAAACAAACGGCGTCTTTATCCAACCCGCCTTCCTGGGGAAGATCGGAGGGGCCTATATCCCCAGGCACGGCCGGAATTCCAGACAATATGCGCTCGAGTTGCAACGCCTCCACGCCCACCCATTCGATGGATCGCTCCCGGCCAAATCCGTTAATTTTCTCACAGGCTTCGTCGGATTTTTCTTTTTTAATAACTAAATCGAAATTTTTATGACCCGATCGGCGACCTGAAATCACATATCCAAAGGAATTGGTCAGAAATTTTTCCATTTGGGGCTGTTCCAAATTTAGATAATCAAGGAATTCACCTGCTCCGTCCCCCCACCATGAGATGGTGACAACCGAATCGCTCTCATCCTGCAATTCCACATCGTCGGCCACGATATTTGCGTTCAGTTTTCCCAAAATCGTTTCAGCGGTCGAAAAATAACTGAACAGGTAAAAAGTCTCCTTTGCCGCCTGAAGGACAAAACTATCTCCCTGCACCTTGCCTTTGCGGTCGAGCCAAAGCCCATAAATGGTGCCTTGCTCGAAATTTTTTCGCAAATCGTTGCTGAACTGGCTTTGCAAAAAATCCGGGGCATCCTCGCCGGCTGCCCGGATCCATGCCGACGGCCTAGTTTGACAGAATTTTAAAACGCTCATTTTTTCCCAAGGTAACGTGAAAACATACGCCCATTATTTTCGTCAAGTAAAATTTCCGGCGCGGGCAACCCCTGCCCCTTTAACCTTGCTCCAATATCGTAAAGAACCAACTTTGAATTTTTGAATCTGCATTAGCATTTCCCGCATCATGTCTCAAGTTTCCGACATCAACATTGTTGAAACGGCTGTTTTACCGGCCCCAGAATACCTCTGTCGAGAGCTTCCCTGCTCCTCTAAGCAAGGGAATTTCGTGGCCGAGGCAAGAAAGAAAATTGGCAATATCCTTTCCGGCAAAGACTCCCGTTTGTTAATTATCGTTGGACCTTGCTCTATCCACGACGTTTCGGCGGGCCGTCAATACGCCAGTAATCTGGCCGCATTGGCCCGGGATGTTGCCTGTAAAATGAAGATTGTCATGCGGGTTTATTTTGAGAAACCGCGCACGACAGTGGGCTGGAAAGGGCTGATAATGGACCCCCACCTGGATGGCAGTTGCGACATACCCAAAGGTTTAAAATTAGCCCGTAAATTCCTACTCGAAGTCCTCGACCTGGGGTTGCCCACGGCGACTGAGCTGCTCGACCCCATAACACCGCAATACATCGCCGATTTGATCTGCTGGAGCGCCATAGGCGCGCGCACTTCGGAATCGCAGATACACCGTCAGATGGCATCGGGTTTGTCCATGCCGCTGGGGATAAAGAATGGCACCTCTGGCGATGTTATTCCGGCCATAAATGCCATTAAAGCTGCCCGCGAAGCCCAGACATTTCTCGGCGTCAGCCACCAGGGGCTGGCTTCGGCGGTTAGCACAAGGGGTAATCCTTACTCCCACATTATCCTGCGCGGAGGCGATCAAGGCCCCAATTACAGTCTCGTAGATGTGGCAAAAACGAGAGCCATTTTGCTGGAAGCCAGCCTGCCGCCATCGATTATGATTGATTACAGCCACGGCAACAGTGGCAAGGATGCAGCCTTGCAGCCGGATGTTTTTCATAACGTTCTCGAACAGCAATCCGGCAAAGACGGTCCTGTTTTTGGTTTGATGCTGGAAAGCAACCTGGTGGCGGGAAATCAAACTTTTCCCCAACTGATAGAAAATTTGCGCTACGGCCAATCGATAACGGATGCCTGCATGGGGTGGGAAGAAACCCGTGAACTCATCCTGACTGAATACAAGAATCTATAAATTCCATTGCTAAAACTGTAAAAAACAAGTATCGTAAATTATGAAAAATCCCATTCGAGTTGCTGTCACCGGCGCTGCCGGGCAAATTGGCTACGCCCTTGTTTTCAGAATCGCCGCGGGCGCTCTATTCGGTTCCGACCAGCCGGTCAGCCTCAACCTGATCGAGATTCCGTCCGCCTTGGACGCCCTTGGCGGCGTGGTCATGGAATTGAACGATGGAGCCTTTCCACTGCTGCGGAATGTGGTCCCAACGGCGGATTTGGACGAAGGCTTCCGCAGCGCCAACTGGTGCCTGCTGGTGGGAAGCGTACCCCGCAAGGCAGGCATGGAGAGGGGTGACTTGCTGGGAATCAATGGCAAGATTTTTGTCGGACAAGGGAAGGCCATCGCCCAATACGCGGCTCCCGATGTGCGAACCCTGGTCGTCGGAAATCCCTGCAACACCAATTGCCTGATTGCCATGAACAATGCCCGCGAGATTCCTCGAGACCGGTGGTTCGCCATGACCCGGCTGGACGAAAACCGGGCCAAGTATCAACTCGCCCAGAAAGCGGGCCGGGAGATCACGACTGTCAGCAATATGACCATTTGGGGGAATCATTCCGCCACCCAGTATCCGGACTTTTTTAATGCAAGAATCGACGGCAATCCCGCCCATGAAGTCATTGGCGACGAGCAATGGCTCAAGGAGGTGTTTATACCGACGGTGCAAAAGCGCGGCGCGGCCATCATCAAGGCCCGTGGCCTATCTTCAGCCGCCTCCGCGGCCAATGCCATTGTCGATACCGTGCGTTCCTTGACCCATCCGACCCCGCATGGCGATTGGAACAGCGTGTGCGTCTGTTCGGACGGCAGCTATGGAACCCGCGATGGGCTCATTACCTCTTTTCCGGTGCGGACGGACGGTCAAAATTGGGAAATTGTCCAAGGGCTTGAGATCAAAGATTTCAGCCGGGGCAAGATCGATGCCTCGGTCGCGGAACTGGCCGAGGAACAGGCACTGGTCAAGGAAATGCTTTAATTTTGATTTTATTTCCCCTGTTGAGAGCCTGTTTATTCCATTTCGGTGATTTTTTTTGAATCTAAACAAGCTTCGGACCGCGTTTTAGGAATGAACCCATCGAATTCCTAAATATCAAGGCTTGTCAATGAATCAAAATCATCACAGAAAAACCGGAAGAATAAATACGATGCTGCCAAGGGCGTTTATTTTCACAATCGCAATATTTCTAATGCTCGGACTATCACCGGGTATGACGATTGCCCAGGAGGCATCTGGGGTGGCGGCCCAAAATACCGAGGCCCCAACGGTGGTTGAAAATTCATCGGAAAATAGGATGACTGAAATTTTCGGCCAGAAATACAATGCCGAAGAATTGGAAATATTCAATAAACTCAGTCCCGAGCAGCTGCACCAGTTATTGATGCAAAAGGAACAATCGCGGTCTGAACGCTACAACAACACCGATTGGGAATCTATCGTGCTCCCGCCAATAATCGTAGGCACTGTGTTTTTTACACCGGTTCTCATAGTTGGCTGCCTGGTGTATTTCTCTTACCGGGAAAAGAAATTGGTCCACGCCTCCATTGCGAAGATGGTGGAAAAAGGCATGGAAATCCCACCTCATCTCTTGATTCAGCAAAAAAAGCAAAAGGTGAGCAGCCCTAATGCGGACCTCAAGAAAGGCTTGATTCTATTGGCCACCGGTTTAGGCGTCGCATTATTTTTAAATTACACGCCTGGAGCGAGCGAGGTTGGGGCCTGGAGCCTAGGGCTAATACCTCTGTTTATAGGCCTAGCATACCTACTTTTTTGGAAACTGGATAAGCCCAAAGGAAATGCTTCCCCGACTGGTCTCTCGGAATGAATTGACGTGTAGTGTCTTTTTCGGATGCAGATCTTATCGCACGAGTCCTTCTCAATGACGACCACCATGCCTTTGGAGAACTTACGCGCCGTCACCAGTCGGCGGTGCGCAACATGCTGCGTAAGCTTACGGCAGGCGATTTTGCCCTGGCCGACGATCTGGCCCAGGAGACATTCATCCGGGCCTACCGCTCGCTCGTCAAATACCGGGGAACGGGTAAATTTTCCTCCTGGCTTTATCGCATTGCCTACAATCTCTTTATCAGCCATATTCGAAAAAAACGTGAATACACCACCAGCAGCGAGGATAACCTCATTGAGGGCGAAGTGGCTCCCCAAGCAGAAAGGGTGCAGCTCAAACTCGATCTGGCTCAGGCCATGAAACAGTTGAAAGAACAGGAGCGGGCGGCCATCAGCCTGTGCTACCAGAAGGGTCTCTCCCACGAAGAGGCGGCCGAGGCGCTCAACTGCCCCATTGGAACGGTGAAAACCAATATTTTGCGGGGAAAAAACAAACTGCGTATTTTCCTACAGGATTGGAACACCCAAGCTGCCGGATAAATTATTACAATGGATGCCAAAGACATCGAACGGCAACTGGAAGCCCTCCTCAACGAGGTAGAGCCCTATATCGACGATGCCGGCTTTACCCGATCCATGCTGGACAGGCTGCCGCCGCCAACACGGCGCCCTGAATGGTTGAAACCTGCCGTTCTCATATCCGCTACGGTTTTATCCTCGCTCCTGGCCGTGATTATTTTGCCGGAATCCACCATTTTGGCCGCCAAGGTGACCGAGATTTCCAGCCTTGGCGCCCTCTGGACAGGGGCAATATTTTCCGCCATCATGGTGGGATTATCCGCCCTATCCCTGGCTATTGCCAAAAGCGAACTGTAGGGCTGCAATAGATCCCTGTACCCTCTTCCATTCAGCAGGAGGGGGGAAATCGACCCCAGATACTCCCTACCCGGTCATTTGACGGCGGGGAAATTCATGAAAATCTAATAATGAGTTTGTAAAACTGCCAATAATAATTTAGCATAGGCGTTTTCCTATTTAAAAGTCGCCATGTTGCCGAAAAACAAAAGCAGAGCCTTTACCTTACTCAAGATAATGGTCGTCGTCGTTATAACGGGCATTCTCATATCTATAGCTATTCCAGCGGCCAGCAAACTGATCCTGACAACCCGGAACAATATTATTATAAACGACTTGAAGGTTTTTGCCGGCGCCTTCCACCAGTATGCCGGTGAAAATGGCGTCTGGCCTGACGATCAGGGCTCTTCGGACGAATTTCCTCCCGGTATGGAAAGTTATCTGATGAAAACCGCCTGGACCCGCACAACGCCCATCGGCGGAAATTACAACTGGGACAAGAATTCCAACCATGGCGGAAGCGTTTATGAGGCCGTAATTTCCATCGCCGATTCGGAAGACAACCAGATTATCGTGACCACGGATCAACTTGGTCTTATCGACGCACTGATCGACGATGGGGATCTAAACTCCGGAATTTTCCGGCTGGGCCGCCGCAACATTCCGATTTTCATTGTCTCGAATTAAGCGGGGCATCCCTGACCGCACTTTAACTTTGAAGGTGGAAGGGTTGAGGTATTCAAAACAGGCGATCGAATATTAATCAATGGCCGAACGTATAAAAAAAGTTCCAGGTTCGATTGCCGGCGGCCTGAGCTTTTTTATTATATTTGCCGTCTTCCTCAGCTTCTGGCCGGTATTCAACAACGGCTTCGTCAGTTGGGATGACAAAGCGGTTCTTCTGGATAACCAAAATTACTGGGGGCTGACATCCTCTCACCTTGCCTGGATGTTCAGTTCCTTCCATTCGGGGCATTACCATCCGTTGACCTGGATTTCGTTTGCCATAGATTATTCGATCTGGGGAATGAACCCCCTTGGCTACCATCTAACTAGAGGCTGTCCCATAAATATAAAGATTTTATAGTCAACTGGATGACGTTGATAAAAAGAGCCGGAAAGAGCAAGTTTTTGCTCGATCCGGCCAAAAAAGGGTTCTATAGTGGCGTTAGCAATAACAAAACTATCCCCTTTTATGAAAAATATAGCCATCCAATGCCTCCTGCGTCCAGCTTTAACTGTGGTTGAGCGTTGCGCCGATTACGAAAACTTTCGCGCCACCATCGAGCGTATCGACCGGCTGCTGATCGATTCGGAGGTGGAATCGCAGGCCATCGAATTGGCCTTGGAGGAGCGCCAGACGAAGGGTCTGAAGGCTCGGCAAAAGCGGGCCAGTTTTGCCCTCAAGGCGTTGCGTATGGAAACGCTGCGTTATCTGCTCGGTGGGATTTCGTTTCGGCATTTGTCGAGGGCTCTGGGCAGCAGCGATCTGTTGGCCGACTTTTGTCGTGTCCGCCATATCGACGGCATAAGGGGCATCTCCAAGAGCACCCTGGAGCGGGCCTCGAAGTTTTTCAGCGAAGAGCAGTTGAGGGCTTTGCACCGGACCTTGACTGAGGTGGTGGGCGATGCCCTTCTGGCCCGGCAGGTGGTGGGATTGGACAAGCCGATAGACACCACCATTTGCCTGATCGACGGCACTTGTTTGGAGCTCAACATTCATTGGCCGACCGACTGGGTGCTGCTCAAGGATGTAGCGGGCACATTGCTTAAAGCGATCCGGCTGATCCGCGAGAAGGCCGGTTTGCGCCATCGCATGCCGATCGAACCGGAGCCCTTGGCTCGGCAGATGAACCGGTTGTGTATGCAGATGATCCACAGCCGGCGGCGAAAGGACAGCGCGCGCCAGCGCAAGAATATCTTGAGGCAGATGAAAAAGCACCTCAAACGGATCGGGGAGCATGCCCGCAGGCACCGGGAATTATTGCAAGCCTGCTGGGAGCAAAGCGATTATAGCAAAAAACAGGTCCAACAAATCCTCGCCCGGATGGAGCGTATGAGCGAGCTAATCCCGGTGGTCACCAAGCAAGCGCACGAGCGAATCATTGGCGGGCGCCAGGTGAAAAACACGGAGAAAGTTTTGAGTGTTTACGAACCCGATGCGCAGGTCATTGTGCGAGGCAAAGCGGGCCAAGAGGTCGAGTTCGGCAACACCCTGTTTTTGGGAGAAAGCGTCGAAGGATACCTGCTGGACTGGAAACTCTACGGCAGCCGGACGCCAAGCGAAAACGAACAAATGCAAGAGAGTTTGCAAAGACAGAACCGCTTTGCCGTGGAAGAGTCCATAGCGGCCATGTGCGCGGACCGGGGATTCGCCTCCCAGCGGGCCCGCCGGCAGTTAGCCCAGGAGGGAATCTACGATGCGCTCTGCCCACGCGATCCGAAGCAGTTGAAAAAACGAATGGAGGAATCACAGTTCAGACAATTGCAAAAGCGCCGGGCCAGCACCGAAGGGCGGATCGGGGTATTGAAGAATCGCTGGCAGGCCGGGCGGTTGCGCAGCAAAGGCTTTGCCAACCGCTCGATCAGCGTAGCCTGGTCGGTCCTCTCGCACAATCTATGGAAAGTGGCCAAGATGCTGGCCCAGCAAGATGAACTAAAAACCAAAGCGGCGGCCTAAATAAAGAGCGGAAAAGCAAGGACAATATTTTTTCACAGGCCTACTGTCGGCCCATACAAAGAAAACCAGGCAACCGGACCCCAAAACCAGTATCCCAACGTCATTGAAGAGCAAAGTCGCCCCCTCCCAAAAGAAAACACCACTAAAATGAACACTCTTCAAAATCCCCTCGCAAAAATCACCCTTTTGGGACAGCCTCTATTTAGAGGCTGTCCCAAAGTTATAACCATTTGTTTTACAGTAAGTTAACTTGTTTATAAAGCTGTCATAAAGACCGTTTTTAGGGGATTTTGGGCAATTTCGATGTCTATAACACCGTCAGCCTTTCTCTTGTTTTGCATATTCAAATACAATTCTACCATAGACCTCTGTCTGACGCGATTATATTTATAACGAATAGAGGCCTTATACAGCGTTTTTGACGGAATTGAATGACTTACGTTCCCTTACAGTTCGGAGTCGAATATCTCAATTCGCAAAATTCGGGTTTTTGGGACAGCCTCTATTTAGGCAGCAAGCTGGGCTACATCACCGTGGTGCGCGATCTGGATGAAGGGACGGTTCTGTTTATCGGCAAAGGCAAGGGCAGCGACGCTCTGGAGCCCTTAGCCAATCGCCTCAAACGCAAAGGCCGGCAAATCAAAGCGGTCGTCATCGACATGTCCAACGCCTACGGCGCATGGATCACAGAGGTGCTTCCGGCAGCCGAGATTCTCTACGATCATTTTCATGTCATCAAGCTCATGAATGAACGCATGGACGGCCTGCGCCGAAGCACCATGAACAAACTCGCCGATGAGCAGAAGAAAGAGCTCAAGGGCAAACGATTCCTTTTGCTCCGCAATCAGGAAAGTCTTAGCGCTGAAGCGGCCCGGGAACTTAAAAAGCTCCGCTTCGAGTTTGAAGAGCTCGGCACCGCTTCGATGATGAAAGAATACCTGCGCAATATCTACAAAATGGCCGACTGCTGCCAGACCGCCCGCAGAGCCTTCATCCTGTGGTGCGAAAAAGCAGAAGTCTCCGGTTTCCATTGCCTCAAGCAAATGGCCAAGACCATCCGCAAACGCATCGAAGGACTCCTAGCATTCTGGAAACACAAAGGCCTCACCAATGCCAGTCAGGAAGGCTTTAACAACAAAATCGGATGGCTCACAAGACAAGCCTACGGATACCGCGACCAAACATACCTGCACCTCAAAATCTACGACCTGCCAAACCTCTGCACAAGAAAGGAGCTATAAAAACGCAAATCCGTGAAGAACCAAAAATCAGGGTAATTCGAAAAAAGCTTCGTCAGGCCGTTCGATTTCATCTCTGCGGATAAAATTAATCTCAGGAGATTGTGTGCGGTCGAGGTACTGCATTTCCCCGGCCCCGGCCACGTAATGCGTGCATTGAATGATAGACTGCATCCAGGGCAAACGGGTATCGCGGGCCGGGCTAATTTGTTGCCTGGCCGGTTTTGCAAAGGGCAATTCTTCATAAACCGCCCCGCCCTTGTGCAGAAAAAGCCCCCCATTTCGCATACGGGCCCTGACCAATTCTCCCCGATAGGGTAGATCTACAAAATAATCGCCGACCTCGATCGCCTTTTGCCTCAATTGCGGATCGCTCGATTTGACCACTCTTATTCCCTCCAGTAAACTCATTCCACGATACATTTCGAGACAAAATTCCGCCACCACAGTCGCTTGCACCGATTGAAAAATTTCCACCAGCTCGGCCCCCACATAACAAGGCAACCGACGAGCGGTTTTTATCTTCCAATCCTCCGACACTCTTTTGGCATAGAGTGGCGTAAACCGTTTTTGAATTTTATTGGGGGAATCGAAATTAAGGCGTTCGATTTGCCCGGTTTTCAAATTTTTCAGGATGGTAATCGTTTCCCTGAAATCGTGGTCGCTGTCGTGGCAGAAGAAAACAATTTCACCCCCCATCTGCTTTTGCATCCGCCGGGCGGTGGCGATTTTTGCGTATAGAAAACGCCGGGGGAAAATTCCGCAGGGCTGCTGGCCGAAACAAATTATTGGCTGGGGCATCAAGAATTTTGAGCTAAAAAAAGAAGCTGCTGGCTACAGGAGCGAATTTGAGAAGAAAATGTTCCTCCATTCGCATTCTTTTACATAAATTTGTGATTTCGCGATGCAAAGAAAATTTTCCATAAATCTCGCTTGATGGTCTGATTTCACTCCGCATGATGACGCCATGAACTCTACAGACAATCTCAAGGCGTATAGGGACAACGACGCCAACCTGGGTTTCCTCGAAGGCAAAAAAATCGTCGTCATCGGCTATGGCAAACAGGGGCGCGCCCAAGCACTTAACCTGCGCGACAGTGGTGTAGCCGTGCATGTGGCCAGCATACGCGACAGCAGCGCGGAAAAGGCGGAGGAAGATGGATTTGCAGTAATACCCATAGAAGGCTGCGTGTCCACCGCGGATATTTTCCTCATGCTGATACCGGATGAGGTGCAGCGGGAAGTTTACGAAAAATCTCTCGCCAATGATCTGCGGGCCGGGCAGGCGCTTTGTTTCGCCCACGGCTACAACTACCATTTCGGGCTCATCAAACCAGCGCCGGAAATCGATGTATTCATGGTGGCGCCACGGATGATTGGGGCCGTCGTTCGGGAATCCTTCAAAAAGGGCGCCGGCGCACCCGCTTATGTCGCCATAGGGCAAAATGGTTCCGGCCGTGCCCACGAGACTATGCTGGCTGTGGCCAAGGGCATCGGGGCCACCAAGGCAGGCGTCATCGAAACCACTTTTGAAAAGGAAACCGTCCTCGATCTATTTATGGAACAGGCATTTTTCCCCTTGTTTACACAAGTCTTTCTGACCGCTTTCGATACCTTGACCGAAGCCGGTTTCGACCCCCGCATGTTGATTTTGGAAATGTATGGCTCAGGCGAAGTGGTCGAAATCATGAAAGCGGCCTCGCACATAGGATTTTTGAAACAACTGACCTCCCTGCACTCTCGCACATCCCAATACGGAACGCTCTCCCGCACCCCCGAAGCCTTTTCCCAATCCGCCAAAGAGCGCATGAAAATTGCCCTCGAACATATTCGCTCAGGCCAATTCGCTCAGGAATGGAAAAACGAGGAGGAAGCCGGCTACCCGAAATTCAATCGATTGGTGGCAGGTATTCAATCTCATCCACTGACGGTTGCGGAAGAAAATCTGCACGACCTCATCGACCTGCACCCCTGAAAACCGATCCCTCTTCTCCCACATTCAGCCAATCCGACTTATGGAAATAATCGATCCTCACCACCATCTCTGGAGAGAAGAAGGCGGCAATTATCCCTGGTTGCAGGCCGATGAATCGGTTGAGGTGATTTGGGGAAACCCCGTGGATCTGCCCCGAAATTACCTCATTGGGGACCTGCTGGGTGACTTCAGGAACCAAAATATGGTCAAATCCGTCCATGTGCAGTGCGAGCACGATCCGGCCCGCCCGGTCGAGGAAACAAAATGGCTGCAATCGTTGGCGGACGCTACGGGTTCGCAGGGATTTCCCCACGGCATCGTCGGCTACGCCAATTTTGCCGAACCGAATATCGAGGAAACGCTCGAAGGGCACTGCCGCTACCCCAATATCCGCGGGATTCGCCAAATCCTCAATGTGCATGACAACCCCCGGTTCAACCATGCCGCCCGCGACTACCTCAAGGATGTCGTTTGGAGGAAGAACTTCGGTCTGTTAAAAAAGCACAATCTCTCCTTTGACCTCCAACTCTACTTCCACCAGATGGCGGATGCCGCCTTGCTGGCCAGGGGAAATCCGGAAATATTATTCATTCTCAACCACACTGGGATGCCTGCCGACCGCGACGAGGAGAGCCTGCGGGGCTGGCGCAAAGGTATGCAAACCCTCGCCAACTGCCCTAATGTGGTCGTTAAAATTTCCGGCCTCGGTATGTGCGATTGGCATTGGACGGTCGAAAGTATCCGCCCATTCGTTCTGAAGACCATCGAGGATTTCGGGGTCGAGCGCTGCATGTTCGCCAGCAATTTCCCGGTGGACAAACTGTTCTCCTCCTACGACATGCTCTGGGAGGCCTTCAAGGAAATAACGGCCAATTTCTCCAGCGACGAAAAAGTGGCCCTTTTCCACCATAACGCCGAGCGGTATTACAGATTATAGAATAAAATCGAAGTTTTCCCAAAAATCATTCCGTTCAAGACGGATCGGGTTATGAGTTTTACGAAACGGTTCAGGGAACGCAAACGGGCGCTTATTATCGGAATTGGCACAAAGTTTCTGCGGATTCTGGAAAAAATCATCGCCCGTTACTCCCTGGTCGGCGACCCCAGGTTTTTCGACCCCAAACTGTTTCCCTGGGCGGAGCGGCTTGAGGCAGGCTGGATGGAGATGCGCCGGGAACTCGATTCCATTCTCGAACCCCGGGATGAACTGCCCAATTTCCAGGACATCTCCAAGGACCAATACGCCATCACGAGGGACGATTTGTGGAAAACTTATCTCTTTTTCGCCTATGGGGCCAAAGCCGAAAATAACTGCCGCCGCTGCCCCAAGACGACGGCCTTGATCGAAACCATCCCGAATATGAAAACGGCTTTTTTCTCCATCCTGGCGCCGGGCAAACATATCGAGGAACACCGGGAGGCGTATAAAGGCGTTATCCGCTATCATCTCGGCCTGAAAATTCCCGAGCCGAGGGAAAAATGCCGCATCCGGGTGGGAGACGACACCGGCTATTGGGAAGAGGGCAAAAGCCTCATCTTCGACGACTCCTACCGGCACGAGGCCTGGAACGAAACCGACGGCGTGCGGGTGGTCCTTTTCATCGACTTCGTCCGCCCGGTGCGCTTCCCATTTTCCATAATCAATCGCATCGCCATTGCGCTCATTGCCCTCTCCCCCTTCATCCAGGATGTCAAAACCAACCAACAGCATTGGGATAAACGGCTGGAAAAATTATACGATTGAAGATTGCTCACGAAGAATAAACGTTATGCCTGCGCGTGCAATTAATTCTTTGGCTTTTTCCACCGATTCCGGGGGGGCGTCCTTCGACACTTCAATTTTCAACGAATGAGCGTTGTCGTTTTCACCGAATTTTTTCAATTCGGCCCGCAATTGCTTTCCGGTCAACTGCATGCCCTGCCAGATGATTTGCAAGGCTTCACTGCGGGCCCCTTCCATTTTCCCGAAATTCGGGCCGATGAGGAATTTGATAAACTCGGGCGTGGCCCAATCGGCCTTGCCCGCATATTTTTCGATGAAAGCCTCATCCGCGCCTATGCGCACCCTTGGCGGGCTCCACGCGGGGGTCACGATGGAACCGGCCAGCAAATAATCGGTTGAATCATGAAGCACAATCGCCTTGGCCGTCCCGCCGGGGCTGGGAACGATCAATTGCTGCCCCGCCCGCAAGTCTCTGTCCAGAGTAAATTTTTCGGCCCTGCCATCCTCGTAGAACAAGTAATAATCGGCCGGTCCTCCTTCGATCAATACATGGCAGTCGTCGGAATACAGGCATTGGAGGAAGTTCTGCGAAACCTCTTTGGTCAGCATTAAATAAATAACATTGCTGGCCGGGGACTTTCCATCGCCGGCTTGAACTTCGATGTCCGACACGGAAAGCACATTGAAAAGGCCCGACTCCAGATTCAAATGCTTTAAATTCAAAGCCCGAACCAGCTCCTTCGCTCTTTTTTTCCCATGTGATTCGGAAGCATTCATTTTATGGCCAAAATCAATCCGCAAAAGCTATCCATTGAGAACCTGTGATTTATTGGCGGTAACTTTTGAGGTCTCGGTAGTAGTTTTCGTGCGGCCCGAAGGCAATCAGCTGCAATGATTTATCCGAAAATTGGTAGGCCAGGAGAATGAGCTGCTTGTTCATTTTGAACTTGTGCACATAAACGCCTCTGAGATCACCTTTTTTTTCCCGACCGATTTGTGGGTTTTGAAAAATGCGCCTGATTTCGGTATCCAGGATTTCCTTTTCTTTCTTTCTTAATTTCTTTGCTTTTCGCCCAAACAGGGAAGATTGGGTAATTTTAATTTCACCCGAAGACATACTCTTCCTTTTCCCCCTCTTTCAGCTCTTCCAACCCCAGAAGTATCTCTTTGATGAAGGCAAAAGGCAGGTCGGGATTCTCTTCGGCGATCTTTCCAATCTTGGCCCAATACTCGATTTGAGCCGTCATGGAACGATGTTCCACCGAACTGCGTATTTTGGCCTGTTCGGCCAAGTTGCCTGAGATGCGAATGACTTTACTCATGTAGTAAAATGTAGTATTTTGCTTCTCTATGTCAATACAGAATCACCAGGGCCGTCGATCTATTCACTTAGAGCGCGTCTTCGCCGTGTTCGTCGGTGCGGATGCGGAAAACGGCTTCGATGGGGAGGACAAAGATTTTTCCATCCCCGATTTTGCCGGTCCGGGCGGCCGTTTTTATGGTCTCGATGACCCTGCCCGCCAAGTCGTCGGCAATGGCGATTTCGATGAGCACCTTGGGCAGAAAATCGACTGTGTATTCGCTCCCGCGATAGATTTCGGTATGGCCTTTTTGCCGCCCAAATCCTTTGACCTCAGTCACTGTCATACCCTCGACGCCGATTTCCGAGAGGGCTTCTTTGACCGCCTCGAGTTTGAACGGGCGGATGACCGCTTTTATCATTTTCATAATTGTTTTTAGGAAAATTAACGGCCCGATTATTATCTCAATTGGAAATGGAGGTCAAAGCAAAGATTATTCCTTCGTTTCAATCGTCTCGATATGTAAGTCCCGCAGTTGCCGTGGGGTGACGGAAGTGGGGCTGTCCGTCATCAGGCACTGCCCTTTTTGCGTTTTTGGGAAAGCGATGACTTCGCGGATGCTGGGCACACCGGCCAAAATGGCCATCAATCGTTCGAATCCAATGGCGATGCCCCCATGCGGAGGAGCGCCGTATTTGAAGGCCTCCAGCATGTAGCCGAAACGGCTCTGCACGATCTCGGGCGGGATGCCAAGGACCTCTTCAAATACTTTACGCTGCAATTCCGGCTTGTGAATACGGATGCTGCCCCCACCCAATTCAACCCCGTTGAGAACCACATCATAATGCTGGCCACGAACCTTTGCCGGATCCGTGTCGATGAGCGGTATGTCCTCCACCACGGGGGAGGTGAAGGGGTGATGGCTGGAGACATAATGGCCGCTTTCATCGTCCCGGGTCATCAGGGGAAAATCGGTCACCCAGAGAAAATCGTAACGATCCCGGGGGAGAACCAGTTTTTCTCTTTTTTCCAGTAAGCGGGCTGATTCCTGCCGCACCCGGCCTAAAATGAGGCAAGCGCGTTCCCATTCGCCGGCGGCGAAAAATATCATATCACCCTCTTCAAACTCGAGAGCTTCCTGCAATGATGTCTTTTCGGCCTCGGAAAAGAATTTGAGAATAGGAGACTTCCACTCGCCTCCGATGGCCCGGATAAAAGCCAGGCCCTTGGCCCCCATCGATTTGGCGGCTTCCCCCATATTCCGCAATTCCCCTTGGGTGATGCCGGCCAGACCCTTGGCGTTGATGGCCTTGACCACCCCACCCTTTTTCAGGGTTTCGGAAAAAAGGCGTAACCCGGATTGGCTGAAAACTTCCCCTAAATCCACAATTTCCATAGCGTAACGGGTATCCGGCTTGTCGACGCCGAACCGGTTCATGGCCTCGTTAAAGGTCATCCGGGGAAAGGGCAGCGGAATATCGATTTGCAATATCTCTTGCCAAACTCGCTGAAAAAGCGCCTCGACAAGGGCGTAAATGTCCTCGCGGTCGATGAACGATTGTTCGATGTCGATTTGTGTGAACTCGGGCTGCCGGTCGGCTCTCAGGTCCTCGTCACGAAAACAACGCGCCATTTGAAAATACCTTTCCACCCCGGCCACCATCAGCATTTGCTTGAATTGCTGGGGCGATTGGGGAAGAGCATAAAATTCGCTCGGGTTCAACCGGCTGGGCACGAGGAACTCGCGGGCGCCCTCCGGAGTGCTTTTGAACAGCAGGGGGGTCTCCACTTCGATAAATCCGCCCTCATCCATGAAATCGCGGACGGTCTTGGCGGCCCGGTGGCGCAACCGCAGGATATTAAGGTTTTTGGGGCGACGCAAATCAAGATAGCGATAACTCAGGCGCAAGTCCTCCCCCACACGGTCCCCCTGGTCGTTGCCCATGGGAAAGGGAGGCGTTTGTGAATCGTTGAGAATAATCAACTTTTCAGCATGAACTTCGACTTCACCAGTCCGCAAACGCGGGTTGATCGTCTCTTCGGTGCGAGGTTCCACGACACCATAAACTTCGATCACGGATTCCGGTTTCAGGCGGTTCAAATTTCCATCATAGGAATGGCTCTGGGGATAAAAGACTATCTGGGTGCGCCCCTCGCGGTCGCGCAGATCGACAAAAATGAGACCCCCGTGGTCGCGCACGTTATCGATCCAGCCGCTTAAAACAACGGTTTTCCCGGCATCTTCTTTGGTTATTTCACAACAATGGTGCGTTCTGTTCATGGCAATAGGAGAAAGGGCAGAAATAAAACGGGCCGACTCGTGATAAACAAGCCCGAAAATGATTTTTTTCTTAAGTCCCGCCTGAAATGAGGGTTAAGGTGAGCTTTCAAAAGACAATGACAAAACAGCCGCTCTTCCATTTTCATCGAATGCCTCCAGGAGCAAACTGTGCGATCCCGGCTTGAGGTTCTCAAGGGCCAAGGCAAATCTTTCTTCGCGGGCATCAAAGAGTCCATCCAACGGCCGCAGGGAGCGGGCTTTTTGACCATCCAGGGTATAATAAACAGCCCGCAAGACACTCAAATCATCCGATGCCTTAAACCGGATCGGCTGGTCTTTATTGCCCATTTTCTCCGCCGGGTCGAGAAGGTCAATGGCAGGCGGAGAATTGTCGATCAGAAAAAGTTCGCTCAACCTTTCGCCGCTACGGGCGTTGCCGGCGTCATTATCGAGGCGGTCGGATGCCATCACCTTGACTTGATAATAACCGTCCTCAAATCCCCGTGTGTTAAATGTGTAAACAGGCTCATCCAATTCTTCCGCCAACTTAATCCAGTCCGCGGCATCCACAGCCTTGATGCTGAGGGCGAACTCCAGGGTGTCGCCATTATGATCGACCGCGTTCCAGGCAATGGTCATCAAACCTGCCTCGCCCAGGTTTTTCAGTTGGAGGCGCGGAACCGGTTTTTGCAGCAATTTTATTGGGTTAGATTCTCCGAGAAGATTTTTGAGATCGATATTCGGTTTGTTGGCGACGGCTCGAAGCATTTCAAAACCAGCCGGAATCACTCGAATGGCATTAATATTGGGAGCGGCATTGCCGGTCTGATAAAAAAGGCGCAACCGGCGCACCAGGGCTTCCTCGCTTCTTGCGGGGGTGTCGTTTTCGTCGCCACTGGCAAAAGATAGCTCGTATTGAAGGAACCGGGCGTTGGGGCTTTCAATCAGGTGGTCTTCGCCGGAAAACACGGCCTCTTCCCATGAAGACCAGGTATCGTCCGGCTCCTCGGTATTGCCGCTACGGGTGCGTAGGTGGATTGGGGCAGCGCCGCCCCCCTTGCCCAATGCGTGCAAATTACCCCATCGGGCAATCTGGCCGGCATCCACAGCCGGGGAAGTAAACTTGCCTTCCGCTGCCGGCTGCCCTTGCAGGCGGTATAGGCCCCCCGGATTGCTCGTGATAACCAATAGATCGTCCGCATTGGCGGGATCGGGCATGAGGACGGAGATTTCGCCCCCTTGGGGCGACTGTTGCAGCAGTTTCCAATAACCGCGGTCCACCACGGAAAAAATGCGCCCGTCATCGTTGGTTCCGGCCACAATTTCACCCGAGGACGTGCGGGCAAAAGCGAATATATTGGCGCTCGGCAACCCCCAATAAGCCTCCACGAATCCATTTTCATCGAGCGTATAGATAATGCCCTTACCCACCGGACCGCTTTTCTTATCTCTCTTCTTTCCATTGGAACTTGACCTGAAACCGGCGTTGGCCGTTACGATAAATGGTTCTTCCTCGCTCCGGGAAGGAGCAGCATTCGTCGAGGAGCCGTTTCCTCCATTTCCCGATTTTGTGTCAAAGGTGGCGAAGTAGATTTTGCCATCATCCAGAGCGGAAATCTGCTTAACCTCCTGCGCCCCGGAGTTGTAAAGGGCAAAACCTTCATTTTCTCCCGTTATGCGATAAAGTATGCCCTGCGGACTGCTCCCGGCAAGGAGGTTGCCATTATTGTCCCAGGCCAGGTCGGTCAGGTGGGTTTGGTCGCTTTCAAACCAGACCAGAGGCTCATCGCCGGGCTGAAATTCGGGAGGAAGCTTGTAAATACGGGCGCTGCTGCCGGTGGATACATACAAATTACCCTCCGTATCGAAAACGAAATCCCAGATATAGCTGTCCTCGGGGTCGAAGAAAATTTCCGGGCGTCCTCCCGGCTCGATGCGGTAAACGCGCCCCACCGGCGAAGTGCCCACATAGAGGTTCCCCTCGCCGTCCAGGGCCAGGGCGCGGCTCAGTATTTCCTCCGGGCTGAAATAATCCGTTACCTCCCCCTCCGCATTCACCTTGAGCGCCTTGCCCCGGTTGCCGGTCCCCAGATAGAGATTCCCATCCGCGTCGGCCACCGCCGCCCAAATGATCGGTTCGTCGATTTCGACCCACTCGGTCAGGGCCGGGGCCAGTTGCAGATGCCCTTCGTTGCTGAGCGAAACGTTCTCGAATTCCCCCTTGATGAAGTCCTCGTAAACGCTGTGCAAAAACGATTGCGTGCGAACACCATAAGCCAGGGAACAAAAGGTAAAAAAAATCGATAAGAAAAAAGTTGTTGTTCTTTTCATATAGTTAATACGATCTAGGACAAAAAATATTAGAAGAAAAAGAAAGATTTCTGTAATTCGATAGGCGGATTTATGTCATCGGAGGGAAAAATCAAAAATTACTGCAGGGTGACGAGGACCCTGTAGCTTCCCCTGAATTCACCCGGAATCTCTATTTGGGTTTCCCACAGGGTAGTCTCATCAAGCGGCTGACGGGCCGTATTGTTCCCCGGAGAGGTGAACAAAGCCTGCACCGATGGGGGCAAATCGGGCAAATTTTCGCCGTCCAGAATAAGCCCGGGCGCTTTTTTTAGAAGTTTGATGTAAATGCTCTGGCGGGATCGTCGGCGGTTCCACTCCCTGACAATATCATCGACCGATGTGACAAAGCCCCGCCCCGAGGTTTCCGCCAGTTCGGCCCCGGCCGCATCGGCCACCAAAATGGTCAATGCCTCCCCCGATTGCAGTCCCGGCGGTATGGGAACGCTGACGTTATGGCGGGTCGGTTTATCCAGATAATTGTAGATGGAAAGGGTCAAATCGACGGTTCCGCCCGGCTTTACCCGCTTATTCACCACCTGCACTGCCTTCAAACTGCTCAATAGCCACTCATCGCTTATATCGATATTAAAATCGATTTTCGTCACCACCGGCATCTCGTAAGGGTTGTTGACGAGTTTCAAATAATTTTCCCAAAAACTGTTGGCCACCGAATGCGCCCCCTCAGGCCCGGTGGCCACATTCCGAAATACAATGGGGTCATAGCCTTCCAGTTCGACCCGCCCATCGAGATAAAAAGTCTGCTCCTCGCTTGATTCCATGGTTTGGTAGAGCGATTCAAGCAGAGAAATGGACGCAAAAATGGGAGAGAGCGACCGATGCTCAAATAGATCACCGGAATACCGCCGGACTACCCCATTGGCACCGCGGGTGGAGATGGACATTTTAATGAGATGCGGCAGCTCGCCGATTTTTCCGGCAATGGCCGTCAACCTGTCCTGATAAATCGATCCCAGCAACGGACCCGTGTTGGAGAGCTTGAAGGATTGGTTGACCGACTGGATGACGGTAATGATTTCCGCCCCGGCCATGGGATAACGGGTCGGCCCCAACTGGAAAAACGGATGCCCGAAAGCCAACAGGGTATCGCCGTCCCGGTAAGTCACGGTGCCGGTCGCGGCCATATTAAAATCCCCGCTCATGAGGACTGCGGCGACGGGCGAGCCTGGTTCCAGAGAAAATTTCGATCCGTCCGCAGCCGTGCCGCTGGGCGCTTGCATGACATTCAATCCCAATGCCTCCAACTGCGGTCGAAAAGCCCTCAAGGCCCGCTCGGAAAAGCCCGAAGCCATCAAGGGTGTGGGCAAAGGAGCGAGCAAGCTTTGCATCCGCTTAAGTTCGCCGGAATTTCCTCCACCAGTAGAAGAAACAGTATTCGCCGCAGACAAGACAGGCATTAAGCTGCCGGTCCCCTCTTCGACGCTTATAATCGCCGATGAGTTGAAAGATGGCCGCGATGACGATGCCCTGCGGGGCCGCGAGGCCTCCAATGGATAAGTCTCCAGAATTTCCAGCATCTGCTCGATGGGGGTGACCCCGATGATGGCCTGTTCTTTCGGCCAGGTGAACCCATAGGCATAGGCGCCGACCAGTTTTCCCCCAATATAAACCGGGCTGCCGCTCATTCCGGCCACCGGACCTATCAGCTTGCTGCGGGCATCCAAAGCCTGGCAAATGATCACCGCGCGTTGGGGGCCGGTAAAATTCTCCGACACTCCCAGGACTTCCAACTGAAAACTCTCCACCTCGGTTCCGGAGATCACCGTGCGCCATTCGCCGATCATGCCGGGCTTCACTTCGGAAAGCGGCAGGATGTCCACTCCAACTGCGCATAAAGCTGGAGCCAAAGCCGCATAAAAGAGGGATAATTTACAAAAAACTGAACGACAAGTAGGCATAAAAAGAGTCTAATATATATTATCACATGCGCGCGGGACAAGCCCATTCACAGTTCAGGAGACACGTCCACCGGGCAAAAGTTCTGGCTCCCTCCTCTATTTATGCTTTCCATTTCTTAAACGGCCTTTACGGTATTTTTGCCAATGACGAAATAAAATGGACCGCCTACAAGCAGAACTCCTTCTCGACGCCAAATCCACTCTCGGAGAGGGCCCCGCCTGGCTTGAAGTCAGCCAAATCCTGTATTGGGTCGATATCATTGGGAAATCCATCAATAGTTACGATGCGCAGACAGGACGTCATGAAAATTATCCCGTTGGGGATAGCGTCGGCGCCCTGGCCCCTTGCCGGAACGGCGGCCTCATTCTGGCTTTAAGAAAAGGCCTCGCCCGCTACACCCCTGGCGGAAAACAGCCTCAATATATATTGGAAGTGGAAAAGGACCTGCCGGACAATCGATTCAACGATGGAAAATGCGATCCGGCGGGCAGGTTCTGGGCAGGCACTATGGGTCCGGCCATATCGGGTAGCTTATACCGCATCGACCCATCATTGAAAATTACCAGGATGGTCGATGGGATCAAGACTTCAAACGGTCTGGCCTGGAACACCGAAATCAACAAATTTTATTATATCGATACGCCAACCCGGCGGGTCGATGCATTCGATTACGATAAAGCCACCGGGGAGATCGCCAATCGGCAGCCATGCATCCATATCCCGGTAGAGGACGGGTTTCCCGACGGCATGACCATCGACCGTGAGGGCATGCTCTGGATTGCCCACTGGCAAGGCTGGGCCGTTTACCGCTACAACCCGCTAACGGGAGAAAAACTCCTGAAAGTGGAATTGCCTGCGGCCAAGATCACCTCCTGTGTTTTCGGGGGAAAAAACCTGGACACTCTTCACATAACTTCTGCCCGCGCCGGACTCACCGAAAATGAATTGAAAGCGCAGCCTTTGGCGGGGGGCCTGTTTATCTACAAAACGCAGACGCAGGGATGGCCGGTTGATGAATTCGACGACGCCACAGCCATTGCCTGAGGCAAAGGCATCGCGCCCATTACTTCACATCGAGGTCCTTGATTGGCAATATACGGGCAACCCGTTCAGTTGGATACGGAGGCGGCGGCTTTTTCGCCAAGCAGGCGGTTTTCCGCGAAACGGTTATAACCGAAGGGTTTGATCATATCGGGAATTTCATCCTCCGCCATCATCATTGCGGTATTGAGCCCACTGGCTGGCGCCGTCTTAAACCCATACGTCCCCCAGCCGGCATTGACATAAAATTCCTTGATCCGGTCGATGGGCGAAATGATCGGGCTGTAGTCCGGCGTCATATCGCACATACCGGCCCATTGCCGCTGGACCTTGACATTGTGTAAGATGGGAAACAATTCCAACAAATGGGCGGCAAAATTTTCCATAAATCCCAGCGTCGAACGCATGCCGTAATGAGAATAGCCATCAATACCGTCACCACAAACCAGTTCACCGCGGTCGGTCTGGCTGAAGTAAATATGCAACGTGCCGCTAACGACAACATGGTGGAGCCAGGGTTTATAGCTTTCCGTCACCAGGGCCTGCAGCGGGTGGGTCACAATCGGCAGTTTCAATCCCACCATGCGGCATAGCACGCTGCTCCAGCCGGCAACAGCCGAGAGCAGTTTATTGCAGGTAATCGTTCCTCGGTTGGTTGTTACGCCTTTGATTCCCCAGCCTGCAATCTGAATATCCTTGACCGGGGTCAAATTATGGATTTCCACCCCGGCCCGGCAGGCGGCCCGGGCAAAAGCCCAGACTACAGCGTCGTGGCGAATAATCCCGCCGGGCGGATGATACAGTGCGCCCTGAATCGGATAACGCGGATGATTGCTAATGTCGATCTCGGGCAGCATCTTTTTGATTTCCTTCGGCTCAATCATATAGCTGTCGATACCGAGAGCTTTGTTGTTTTCCGTGCGAGTGGTCAGGCCCGCCATTGAACTCTCGCTATGGCCAAGCGTAAAGTGGCCTTGCTGGCTGAACATCAGGTTGAAGTTCAGTTCTTGGGACAGTGTCTCGAATAGCTTGAGACTCTGGTTGTAGAAGGGGATGCCTTCCTCGGTGCGATAGTTGCTGCGCAAGATAGCGATATTGCGGCCGGAACCGCCGTAGCCGATAAATTTCGCTTCCAGCACCGCCACGTCGGTAATGCCCATCTGCGAAAGGTAATAGGCGGTAGCCAAACCCTGGACGCCACCGCCTATAATGACGATATCGTAATGCTTCTTTAATTCGGACGAGGGCCAATTGCTTTGGGTCATAATTTATTGTCCTGTAGTAAAGGAAACGGCCAATGTTGACAGCCCGGCTGGGACCAACCCGACGCCCCTGCCGACATCAAGCAGCGCATCAAATAAAAATTCGGCATAGTCCCGGCCTACCAGAATGATATCCAGCGTCTCGGTGCGCCATAGAGTCGTATGCACCGTGTGAATCGTGGTTTGAACCACCGAACCGGCCCCCATTCGATCCCGGCTCAGGTTCATGGCGCTGGATCGTTCCATTACTTCGTCACGGCCGGGACCGGCCAAAACCAGACAGCCGGAAGCCCCGCTAATATCGACAACGCTGCTTTCAGCGCCTTGCAGTTTCTCAAGCAGGTTATCTTCCCGGGCAGGGGCAGTTAGCAGAATAAATTCGTCGCTTGTCAGGCGAAGGACCGCAACAAAATCATCGTAAAAGGCTTTCAATGGCTTGATAAACTCAGCCTGGGGATACAAATCCGCAACACGCCTGGCGGCATCGGCGCCGCGTACGGAGACCTTTCCGATATGGGACCAATCCACCAGCGCCGAAGCACTGGCAAGCGCGGTTTTTTCCTTTTCCGCATGGCCAAAGTCTTCGGCCATTTGCCAGCCGTTTACTTCTACGGTCCGTACGCTGTAATTTGGATAGAGCCCACCCAGCGGGCTTTGTTTGATCAAAGTAGTGATCATGATTTGAGGCGTTCTCCTTTTGGATCATAGGCGGCATGGTCCAGTATTTCACCGGTTACATCTTCACCACTGGCCAGCCGAATCTGAATGTTGCTGCCAGGTCTGGATAGATGCTCGCGCACCCAGGCCAGGCCGATCCCGCAGCCCACCGTCGGGCTTAGCCGGGAACTGCTGACCCGCCC
Organism: Opitutales bacterium; assembly: GCA_965226205.1. Taxonomy (GTDB): domain Bacteria; phylum Verrucomicrobiota; class Verrucomicrobiia; order Opitutales; family UBA2987; genus JAJFLU01. The sequence continues at coordinate 87,866 of CBDDCJ010000017.1, forward strand.
GGCGATTTTACCGTTTTCCAGCACCGCGACACCATCGTCCGGAATCGGAGCGCCCGGTTGGATCTTGTAGGCAACCAGTTTGTTTTCGTTGCCGCGCTCTTTGAAATTCTTCAAGAAGGCCTTGCCTATAAAATCCTCTTTCCCGTCTTTGATCGTAAAGCCGACCCCCGCTTCGTAAGGATTGGACAGAGCGTCGGTATCCACTCCGGGGATCAGGTGGCCTTTCTCCAATCGCAAAATGCGCTGGGCTTCCACCCCAAAGGGTTGCAACTCAAAGTCCTTGCCCTTTTCCAGCAGGTAGTCCCAAAGGGCCGCCCCATATTCACTGGGATAGTGCATCTCGTAACTCAGCTCACCGGTAAAGCCGATCCTAAGCAGCCAGACCGGGACATTGGCAATCCGTGTCTTGCGGCAGGCCATATACCCAAAGGCATCGTTGCAGATATCGATATCCACCAATGGCCGCAAAAAATCCCGGGAGCGTTGCCCCGATACATTGAGCGCCGCGTAAACCGCGCTGAGGTTGTTCACCTGGACGTCAAACCCATTGGAGGTAATCCACCACCAGAACAAGGCGTAAATGGCGTCCTGGTTGCCAGTGGTGGTACTGAGGTAATACTTGCCTTGCTCCAGATGCGAGATCGTCCCGTCTTCAAAGAGAATGCCGTCTTCGCCGATCATGGTGGAATAGCGGGTCTTGCCGACGGCAAATTTGGCATACCTGCCAGGAAAGAGAAAATGGAGGAAGTTGCTAATATCCGGCCCGCTCAATTCGATCTTACCCAAAGTGCTAACGTCGATCATGCCCAACTTCTCGCGGACGTGCCGCGCTTCATCCTGAGGATCGAGGTAATGATGAACGCGCTTCCATTGGCCGGAATTGAGAAACGTCGCGCCAGCCCGGATATGATTTTGATGCATCGGCGTCCGCCGCACCGGTCCCAGATGAGGGGCGCGGCCGGCCAGTACCCCGAACGGCACCGGTGCCACCGGAGGCCGCACCGTCGTGGCCACTGCATCGTCGATTCCCAGCCCGGTATCCTTGGCGGCCAATCGCGCGACGGCTTCATGGCAGCATTTACCCTGACAAGGCCCCATGCCCATGCTGGTATAACGCTTGAGCGTTTCGACTTGGTCGAAGCCTTCCGCGATCGACATGCAAGCTTCCTTGCGGGTGATGTCCATGCACATGCAGATAAAGTGCTGCTTGCCGCCGGCTTCGATATCGGCCGGCAGCGCTTTGATGTTTTCCGCCTCATCGCGCTGGCTGATTGGCGCCGGTTGCGAGCGGGCGGCGGCAATACCGGCGGCAATGCCTTCCGCATAAAGACGAGCGAAACTGGCGCTGCCATTGACTTCACCGGCTGCATAAACACCCGGAAGCAGCTTTTCGAGACGGAGAATATCCCTCACCCTATCCCATTGCGGCCGGGTATTGCCCATCGAAAGCAGTTGTAATTGCGGCTTGTATCCGACGGCCATAACGACCAGATCACAGCTTAATTTGCGAGACGTTTGCTTTCCATCAACGCTTCCAGTGATAATGGCTTTGACGCTCTTGCCGCCGCAAACCGTATGGATGGTTTCATTCTGATAAACCGGGGTTTTCAGTTCATTGACCACACCGGCTGCGGCACATTCCGATGGCCCGGGGCGGGAGTCCACCACCGCAACCACCGCCGTGCCAGCTCCAGCCAGCATTTGGGCGGTATGGTAGCCGCCATCATGGTTTATAATGACCACCGCCTTTTGCCCCGGCCGAATTGAGTGCAAGGCGATCAGCCGCTCGACAGCACGGCCGGTCATGATGCCTGGCTTGTCATTCTTTTCAAATACAAGAAGCCGGTCCGTTGCCTCGGTGGCCACCACGACCGATTCGGCCCGAATCTTGAACAACTCGGTCCCTCTTTGGGCGGCCACCAGATTGTCTTCATAGAGCGCAAACGCCGTTGTGGAAGTCAAAACCTCCAGCCGCGGATGATCCCCAAGGGAATCGATGAGCTTTTTTACCGCTTCATACTCCGCCAACCCATTAAGCGAGCCGTCCTCACAGCCCTTAACTTTAGTTATGGTATGACGGCTATGACCGCCCATTTCCGGTTCGTCATCGATCATTAAAACCTGCTTGTCTTCCGACAAAGCCGCCCGCGCCGCCGCCAATCCAGCCGGTCCACCGCCGATAACGCAAACGCCGGGAAAACGATACCGCTTTTCATACCGCGTATTAATGGCGTGGCCCGCCGTATCGATCTTGCCCAATCCGGCCACTTTGCGAATCTGCTTTTCAGCGATCGGCCAGAGCCAGCGCGGTTTATGAAACATCTTGTAATAAAACCCATTGGGCAGCAGCGGCACCAATATATCATTGATAGCCATGAGATCAAAATTGACCGAGGGCCAGGCATTTTGAGTGATCACCTCCATTCCCTCGGTCACCTGCGTTTTGTCGGCTCGAACATTCGGGATATGATCCACGGTCATCAACATATCGGGACCCTGTCCCTCATAATCGTACAAACCGCGAGGGCGGTGGTATTTGAAACTGCGGGAAAAAATCCTCACCCCCGCCGCGAAAAGGGCGCTGGCAATGGTGTCGCCCCGACAGGCAAAAATGGGGCGTCCGTTAAACGTAAAGGCGATTTCCTTTTCAGACTGCCCCAAGGGCATATAGGCATGCGAGCTGATCCGTTGGTCCATGTTCAAATAGATTCCGATAAATTACAGTTATGATCGTTGAACCAGGCGCTCTTATGGTGGGTATTGTTTTGAGTATCCCGCGTGACCAGAAACCAGCGGCGGCAGCCTCCGCCATGATACCACCACTCGGTCTGCTCACCGCAGATATTGTCGCGAAGATAAACGTATTCGACCCAGGTGGAAAAATCCGCCTGGGGATCGGGCCGGGAAGTGATTTCACCGCGAAAGGTGAACTCACTGACCGCTCGTTTACCGCAATTAGGACAGTCTAATAAAAAACTCATGATAATGCTTTTACTTTCGTTCCACTGAGAGGAATTTGGGTCGCCTCAGCCGTTATTAGCGTGATGGCCCGAAGATCTTCCGGTTCCAGGCTATGAATATTAGTCTTTCCCGCACAGCGCGCCATCATCGAAACCTCATTGACACAACTTCTGATAAAATTTTCCGCGAAGGCAAACGATTCTTCAACGGAAATATCAGGATTATAAATGTCAATATCCTGACCCCCGGCGGCATAACGCCGGATCCGCTCATTGGTCTCTTTGACGGATAATTCCGCTAAATCGATTTTGACCATGTCCGGAAAGTTCCAGGCAAAGGTTCGGTGGTTTCAATGGACCGGCCGGGAAAAAGTCTATTCAACGACACTTCTTCCGAAGCAATCGCCACCAGATCGTCATCCTCATACATCACCATCGGTTTAACGGCCAAATGATCTTTGGCATAGCCGATCGCGTCTTTGGTGGATACGAGGAAAGAAAAAGTCCCATCCAGCGATGCAATACAATTTTCCAGCGCCTGGTTGAGTCCTACCTTGCGGGAGAGCTGCTCGGCGGCATAGGCCAATTTCTGAATATCGCCATGATATTCAACCGTCACCCTGTAATTGTTGCCTATGGTTTCATCATTGACAATATTGGCATCATGCTCAGCCAGGATCTCCTTGATGCGGGCAATCGCTTCGGTCGCCGATTGGTCTTGACCTACCAGAAAACGCAAACGCAACTGGCCTTCTTTGGCCTCCTCGTACAACGCGAATCCAGTCGAATCACGACCCCGATGCTGACACCCCTCGAGCATCTGAATCAGTGACTGGCCCACTTCACGGGCTTCCCGGCAAGCTTTATACAATATTCCTGCTATGCCACACATCTACATTACTCCTTTTTAATTAATAAAAGCGTAGGTAGCGGTTGATTTCCCAATCGGAAACATAACGGTGATAGTCAACCCACTCTTGCTGTTTCAATTCAATAAATTTTTTCGACAAATTTGGCCCCAGCGCGTCAAGTATCACCTGATCGTCCCGCAAACATTGTAGAGCCTCGGGCAGGCTTTGCGGCAAATTCTTAATGCCCATGGCTTCGCGCTGCTCATCAGTCGTCTCATACATATTGATATTGTGCGGTTCCCCGGGATCCAGATCATTTTTTATCCCATCCAGCCCGGCGGCGCAAACCGCTGCCGTAAACAGATAAGGATTGGCCGAACTGTCGCTGCTGCGTATTTCCAGGTGGCCATAGGGAATGCGAACCGCAGCCGTCCGGTTATTATCGCCATAACAGATAAATGCCGGCGCCCAGGTGGAACCCGAATCACTGCCCCCAACCACCAATCGCTTGTAGGAATTTACCGACGGACAGGCAATCGCCGTCAATGCCGGAAAATGATGCAAAATTCCGCCAAGAAACTGATAGGCCAACTTGGAAAGCTGCAACCCTCGAGCATCGGAATCATCGTAAAAAGCGTTCTCTACCTTATCGTTGCCTAAAGAGATGTGCATATGCATCCCGTTGCCGGTCTTATGACTAAACGGCTTGGGCATAAAGCTACAGATAAACCCATGCTTCTTCGCCAACGTCGCCGCCGCCATCTTGAACAGGATATAATTATCCGCCATCGTCAAAGCGTCTTTATAGATGAAGTTAATTTCGTATTGGCCGTTGGCGTCCTCGTGATCGATCTGATAAACATCCATCCCGCATGCCATCACGTTCTCAGCCAGTTCAGCCACAAATTTGCTGGCATCGGCAAATCCCTGGTAATCGTAACAGGGCTTCTCTAAAACATCGTGCGAAAAAGCGGTGGAAATCTTCAACGTATCCGGATCCTGTTGCAGAAGGAAAAACTCCGGCTCCAGCCCCGTAAAAACCTCAAACCCCGTCTCGTCCTTAAACCCCTTCAGCGCATTGATACAGGTCCCACGGGAATCATATTCATACGGCTCGCCGTTGACATAAATGTCGCAGGTAATACGGGCTGCCAACCAATTTTTGTAAGTGTATTCAGATCACCCTTACCCATCATATCGGGACCGTGCGGCCCCATGCCAAACCCCCAAAGAGAGAAGCCGGCAAAACCGGCCCCATCACCCACGATCATGTCTAAATGTCCGGCCGGAACAATTTTGGTTTTGGCCACCCCATGAATATCCACAAATTGCGCCAATATAAACTTGATGCCATGCTCCTGGATATATTTTTTCGCTTGGTCCAATGTCATAATTGATGCCGCTCTACAAGTGCTGGAAACCTCCAGGATGGTGTTATATTTTCCGTTCGTCAGGTTAAAAGTGCAAACGCTACCCAC
>CBDDCJ010000018.1:0-94197 GCA_965226205.1 Opitutales bacterium
TTTATTAATGAATTGTCCTTCAATATTCTCTGAAAGATATTCTGTGATCTGAACAACCATAGGATCTTCAATACCGAGAATGAAGACATAGTTGGCTCTTTTTTCAATATCCTGCCTTGTTACTGGCGTAAATGTCTCTAGTTCAAACGGAAGGTAATATATTTTCACCATTTCTTCCATACCACGTTTCATTGTAGTGCAAGAACTCTGTATTATAACAAAAACAAGACATAGCGTAATACCTGGAATTTTCATTGTTAGTATATATTGAGGTGTACTGAGTTTACTGGACACCTCACTTTTGTATACATAAGCATCGGGTAATTTGGTGTAAATATCCATCGCAATCTAATTTCTAAAAAGTTGCTAGTGTTGGAAGCCGCTTTTCCAACTTGCCCTGGACCGGTCCCTCGGTAAGAGTCTAGCCAAAACCAATGCATATCTACATCCAACACCATCTCTATGAGTGAACTCGTTTCTTATCAGGTCGATGATGGCATCGCCGTTTTGACCGTCAACAACCCGCCCGTAAACGCTATCAATTTCGCCATGGCCGAGGGAATTGATGATGGTATCCGTTCGGCCGGGGCGGACGATTCGGTTGTCGGCATTGTTCTCATCGGCCAGGGCAGGACCTTTATTGCGGGAGCCGATATCAAGGATTTCGATGAGCCGCCGGGCGGAGAAAAGAAATCAAGAAGAAATCCTCACGCCCTTCTGAAGAATATTGAGGATTCTCCCAAACCCATTGTCTGCGCGATTCACGGCACGGCCCTGGGAGGTGGTCTGGAATACGCCATGGCCTGCCATGCCCGCATTGCGCTGGATTCGGCTAAGGTGGGACATCCTGAGGTGAAACTCGGTTTGATCCCCGGGGCGGCCGGAACACAGCGTTTGCCGAGATTGGCGGGCCTCCCCAAAGCGATCGAAATGTGCGCCTTTGGCGAAATGGTGGGGGCGGCGGAGGCGAAAACCTCGGGCGTCGTGGATCGGCTGGTGAGCGGTGAATTGTTGGCCGAGGCCAAAGAATTTGCCCACCAGTTGGCAATATCCGGTCAACCGTTGCGCAAAACCAGTGAACTTTCCATACCGGCCGGCGATCCTGCCGCCATGACCCGGCTGCGGACCCAGGTAATTCGTAAATCCTGCGGAGGCCAGGCACCCATCAAGGCCCTCGAAGCCGTCGAAGCCGCCGCCAAATTGCCTTACGCGGAAGGCATTAAAATGGAAAGGGAAATTTTCGAGACCCTGGTAGATTCAGAAGAGTCGCTAAATTGCATCCATGTATTTTTTGGCGAAAGAACGGTTCGAAAAATTCCCGATATTCCGAGGGACACGGAAACTTATAAAATCGAAAAAGCGGCCGTTATCGGTGCGGGATTGATGGGGTGCGGAATCGCCATGGCCTTTGTAAACGCCGGAATTCCCGTCGTTCTGAAGGAAGTGAGCCAGGGTCAGCTGGACTCCGGAATGAATGCCATCAAGCGCAACTTTGAAAATTCAGCCCGGCGGGGGGGATTGACAGGGGAAGAGGTCAAGAAGCGTTTGGAATTGATTGAGCCTACACTGAATTACGATGACATTGGCAGCGCCGACATCGTGGTGGAGGCGGTTTTTGAAGAAATGAGCCTTAAAAAACAGGTTTTCAGGGAAATCGACCAAGCGGCGGCTCCTGACGCCATCCTGGCCTCGAATACCTCCACCCTGAACATCGATGAAATCGCCTCGGCCACCAAGCGACCGCAAATGGTCATCGGGACCCATTTTTTCAGCCCGGCCCACGTCATGAAATTAATCGAAATCGTGCGCGGCCGGACATCGAAAAAAAAGGTTATTGCCACCTGCATGGCCATCGCCAGGAGACTCGGAAAAATCGGCGTCCTGGTGAGAAATTGCGGCGGTTTCGTGGGCAATCGCATGTTTTTTCACTACGAGCGGGAGTGTCAATACATGGCGCAAGAAGGAGCCGCAATTTACGACATCGACAAGGCCCTGACCGACTTCGGCATGGCGATGGGCGTTTTCGCGTTGGGAGACTTGGTGGGGCTCGATATTTGTCGGCAGGCGCGCAAGGAACTGGGAGGTGCAATGACACCCGGAGACCGGCTGGCCGAAATGGGCCGTTTGGGCCAGAAAACGAATGCCGGCTGGTATCGTTATAACCCAGGCAGCCGCGCGCCACGGGCCGACAACGAGGTGGAAAAACTCATTGCCCAATGCGACGCTGAAGCCGGCATCAAGCAACGCGATATCAGCCCACGGGAGATGATCGAGCGGCCCATGTTTGCCCTTGTAAACGAAGGGGCCCGAATCCTGCGGGAGGGCATTGCCCTGCGTTCGGTCGATATCGACATTATTTACATTTACGGATTCGCATTTCCCACCCATCGGGGAGGCCCCATGCGATATGCGGACAACATCGGCCTGGAAAAAGTTTATGAGCGGATTTGCCAATTCCAAAAAGAACACGGCAATCGGTGGCAGCCCGCCCCCCTATTAAAAAAACTGGCCCAAGAAGGAAAAACCTTCGCCGATTTCGACAAGAAACCAATGAATCGCTAACGCTAAAACGCCGAGATAGCGGCACTAACCGCCATTCTCTGCCGTGTCGTGTTATGCTTACCACGATGAGACTCAGCTCATTTTCCTGGAAACAACTAACATCTCATTTCCTCCGATTTGAAATTCGTAATCTACCTTTCTGATTGAGATTTTAAAAGAATCGAAAGCGGATAGAATTTCCTCCAAATGCTTGGATTTCTCTGCATTTACATCCAACAAAGGGAAAATTCGGGCCTCAAGAGAAACCCGGAGCATTTCTTTAATCGTTTCGTAATGGAACTTGTAGTCCAGGTTTTCCGAGTGCAAAAACAAAAAATGAGAAGAAAGCGACAGATCGAAGCTATTATCGGGAATACTCAGCTTTGGCAACGCCCCCGAAATGTAATGCCCTTTTTTTCTTCCGTCCTCATAAGAGATCAAAAACTCCTCCATTGCGGCCATCCGTACTTTTCCAAGCTCATTAACTGAGGAGATTTTATTCCATCGAAATTTCTCACGGTTTTTCCTGGTTTGGGAAATTACAGTTTCAAAGGTTTCATGAATTCTCGAAGCAATTTGCTCCCGCGAAAACTCATAAATTGGATCAACTGAGATTACGTTTCCGCCCCTAGAATTACAAACCGAATTAAAGCTCGCTGGGCCATCTCCACAGCCCAAGATTTTCTTGGCCAAATCTCTTTTACAGAGGTCAAACATTCGACAATATTCATCAAAGTTTCTTCCCCACGGCACAACACTCTTATACTCAATGGCCATATTGGGTCGTCTATCTATCGGGCTAGAAGCTTGCTGGCATTTGGGATAGCATTCCGCATCCATCCGCCCATCAGCGGATTATGCCGGCAGCCACAGTTTCATTGGTAAACTCGTCGATCAGGATGATGCTGCCGGTGATGCGGTTGCGCCGGTATTTGTCGAAAAAAAGCGGCTGCGAAGTGCGTAAACTGACACGCCCTATTTCGTTCAGGCCGATTTGCAAATCATCTTCAATTTTGTGCAAGGTGTTTACATCAACTTTGTATTTAATCTCCTTAATGAGAGCTTTGACCTCTTTGGTGGTATGCCTCAAAATGTATTTACCCCGATGGCGAAGGTTGTTTTTCTCCGAAAACCAGCAAAGCATGACATCGATATCCTGACCGCTGTGGGGAAGGTTTTGCGGCTTCGCAATCATGTCCCCCCGGCTGATGTCAATTTCGTCCTCCAGAGTAATGGCCACCGAGAGCGGGTGGAATGCCTCCTCCAATTTTCCATCAAATGTCTCGATTGATTTAATGCGGGAAGTAAAGCCGGACTGTAGGACTATGACCTCGTCTCCCGGCTTGAACACACCGCCAGCCACCCGGCCGGAATAACCACGAAAATCGTGGTGCGCATTGGAGTGAGGCCGAATCACTCCCTGAACGGGAAAACGCGGATCGATGTGATTGGCGTCAGGGCCGATATAAACGTTTTCCAGGTGATAAAGAAGCGTTGGACCTTGGTACCAAGGCATATTATCGTTTTTCTCAACCACATTGTCGCCATGCAGGGCGCTGACCGGAATGAAGCTCATGTCGGCGATTTCCAGGCGCGAGGCAAACTCCTTGAAGTCCTGCACCGTGCTATCGTAAACCTCTTCCCGGTAGTCCACCAAATCCATTTTGTTGATGCAGAAAACGATATGCTGGATGCGCAGCAGCGAGGCGATGAACGCATGGCGGCAGGTCTGCTCGACAACGCCTTTGCGGGCGTCAACCAGAATAACGGCCAAGTTGGCGGTGGAGGCCCCGGTCACCATATTGCGGGTGTACTGGATATGGCCGGGAGTGTCGGCGATGATGAATTTTCTTCGCGGGGTGGCAAAATAACGGTAGGCGACGTCGATGGTTATGCCCTGCTCTCTTTCCGCGCGCAATCCATCGGTCAACAAAGCCAGGTTCAAGTTCGCGTCTCCCCGGCGCTGGCTGGAAAGGGATATCGCTTCCAACTGATCTTCAAAAATCGTTTTGGTGTCGTAAAGCAAACGGCCGATGAGGGTGCTTTTGCCATCATCGACGCTTCCCGCCGTGGTAAACCGCAGCAAGTCCATATCCTCATAATTCAATTCTTCGGTCATTTTCGCTCTATTTGTTTAATCCTGATATTTTATAAAACCGCAGATTTAGAAAGTGCCTTTTGAACTCTATTTAACAAATTATCCGTGCAATCCGTGGTAAAAAAAGGGAAATCAATTCAATACCATCCCATAGGGGCGAGGCAAGCTTCGTAACCCATTGATAATCAATGTGAGTTTTTGACTTTTGGGGGAATCGAATTTTTGAAATTTTATCACATGTTTCTCTTTTATTGCTTTTGCCACCTTGTGCTGTCCCATAGGTTTTCAACCAAACCCAGGGAAATAAGCCTGCTGGGGAGTCGCTCGCATTCTAAAGCGTCCACCGGCTGTCCCATAGAAATCGAGCAAGTCCCGCAGGTTAAAGCGATCCCAAAGCACGCCCCTGACAAGTGTGAACAGGCGGACAAAACTATGCTCCCAGCGGCTCAACCAGGCCTGGAAGCGGAGCAGCACATAGAGCAGCAAAGCGCTCCAAATCTGCCAGCGCACGGCATTGGCGCTATGGCCGAGGAAATCGCACAAGTTGAGCGTTTGTTTGATTTGGCGGAAGAAGGTTTCAATGGACCAGCGGCAGCGATACAGTTCGCTGATCGTATGGGGCGACCACTGCAAATTATTAGTCAAAAATTCCATCACTCGCCACTGGCCATCAATCTCCACCCATGCCGTTACCCGGCGCATCGGCTGGGGATAATCCTGACGGGATTTTTTGTTCTTAAGGACCACCAGATCATCGCGCAAAATATTGCCCTTGGGCTTCTTGAGCAGCCTCTTGACACAGCGCAAGGCCATGTTCTTTTTGGCCCGGGTGACAAAGTAAATGCCCCTCGATGACAAGTCAAAGAGGTGGGTCAAATCGATGTAGGCCTTGTCAAACAATACGATTTCACCGGCTTTGAGGGCGGCGCACATTTCACGGGCTCGTTTGGCGTCATTGTCCCTGGCCGTGTCGATGATGGCAAACCGGGGCAGAAAACTTTTCAAATCCAGGCGCAAGTGACATTTGGCGGCCGCCTTTCGCCGACGATGTTTAGCCCAATCCATGCAGTTGGCGACCAAACCGATAGTGGACGAATCGACGATGTTGATAACGCGTTTGAAACGTCGGGGAAACCCCTTGAATTTACCACCCGCAAACCCCGGAGACAACGACTGCAAGTGCTTGAGCACCGACCAAAACAGTTCTCCCGACATCGCGGCATCGCGATGCTTGTTGGCGTAGGAAAGCCCGTTGCGACTGGGAGCGCTGGCCCCCCGGATACTGGCCAGCAACCCTCTGTGATGAGCGAGTCCGTCACAGACATCATTAAGCCCAATAGCATGAGTGATCTGAGCATAGAGCAAACTAACGATATGGCTCCATGGACTGAAACTGCGAGCTTTCTTATCGACACCATACTGGCGGGCCAACTTGGCCACCAGATGTCCCGGAATAAAATTGCAAAGCTGTCGCAGAACGCACACCTTGCATTTGGCTGGATTTGCTTTTTGTTTTTTCATAGTAACCTGCTTCTAGTGAAACAGGCGAACAAGAGCAATTCCAGCCGTTTTGCGTTATTTCCTATGGGATGCTATTGAAATCAATTAAGCCATTTGCCTAAAAGTAGCCTTCGCGTTTGCGGTCTTCCATGGCCGTTTCCGTTCTTTTATCGTCGGCCCTGGCACCTCTTTCGGTTTTGCGGGCTGCCGCCAACTCCTTGATGATATCCTCAATAGTGGCCGCTGGCGATTCCACCGCCCCCGTGCAAGTGGCATCCCCCACGGTTCGAAAACGCACTATCTTAGTCTCAGGTTTTTCCCCTTTGATAAGCGTTATGAATTCCGTCACGGCCAATAAAACCCCGTTGCGCTGGATGGTTTCACGCTCATGGGAAAAATAAAGCGAGGGAATATCCAGCTTTTCCGATTTGATGTACTGCCAAACATCCATCTCCGTCCAATTGCTGAGGGGGAAAATGCGAAAATGTTCGCCGTGATGTTTTCGTCCGTTAAAGAGATTCCACAACTCGGGCCGTTGGTTTTTGGGCTCCCACTGCCCGAATTCATCCCGGTGGGAAAAGAATCGTTCCTTGGCCCGCGCCTTCTCCTCGTCCCGGCGGGCCCCGCCCACGGCGGCGTCGAACTGGTGTTCCTCGATGGCGTCCAGTAGGGTGACGCTTTGCAGGGCGTTGCGGCTGGGGTTGAGGCCTTTTTCTTCCAGCGCCCTTCCCTTGTCGATCGATTCCTGCACCGAACCCACAACCAGGCGCGCGCCTGTTTCCGCTATCCACTTGTCCCGAAAAGCGATTGTTTCGGAAAAATTATGCCCCGTGTCGATGTGCAGAAATGGCAAAGGAAGCCGAGCGGGCCAAAATGCCTTGCGGGCCAAATGGGCGATGACTATGGAATCTTTGCCGCCTGAAAAAAGGATAACGGGATTTTGAAATTGGGCAACCGTCTCCCGCATCAGAAAAATACTTTCCGACTCGAGATGCTGGAGATGATTAACGGTATAAGAATGATGCATAATGAATGATCCAGGGCAATCCTGCCGGCTGCCTTTATCGGGCTTTCGGGTAAAAGGATAAGTTTAAGAAGATGGCAATCATTGGGCCCGGATTTTCGGTAAAATATGCAGGTAAAGTTTTTCCAAACAAGTTTCAAGACTGTCATATTCCGTATCCAGAATCAAATCCGCTTTCTGCGGTTCCTCGAATTGGGATTCATGACCGGTAAAATCCTTCAAATTCTCCGAACTGGCCTGCTCGTAAAGCCCCTTGGGGTCCCTTTGGGCGCATTTTTGATAAGAGCACTTGAGGAAAACCTCTAAAAAATGCTTGGCTCCAACAATTTCCCTGGCGGATTGCCGCAGAGCTTTGGCGGGCGTTATGAAGGCCGCTATGGTGACAATGCCCGTATGGAGGAAAATTTTGGCCACCTCGGCAATCCGGCGGATGTTCTCCGTGCGGTCTTTATCGGAGAAACCCAGATCATTGTTCAGACCCGTGCGGATGTTGTCGCCATCGAGGATGCGGGTGCAAAACCCCTCGCCATGCAACTTTCTCTCCAACGCATTGGCCAGAGTGCTTTTGCCGGAACCGCTCAGGCCGTAAAGCCAAACTACCAGGCCACGTTGCCGCAGGAGAGCCTCCTTGTCCCCTTTTGCCAACATGCGCGCAAATTCCGGATAAATGTTATCGGGTGGATCCGTCATGAAAAATCGTTTACAAAAATGTAAATTTCCCCAGCAGGCAAGATTCTTTGAATGATGGGGACATGGGGAAATCGTCCCTCAAATCGCGCCCGCCTGGAACGCCCGGTCCTCAGGCGGTTTTCCGCAGGGCATCCCGGTGCTTGCGGTAAAGAACCCGAAACTGGTTATAGCTCAAGCCGAGAAGCCGGGCCGCCTTTGCCTGATGGAAATGGGCGGACCGCAGGGCTTTGCGCAACGCATCCTGCTCGATCCGGCGAATGGCGCCGGGCAGGGACATTTCCTCGAAATCCGGTCGCGAAGGTTTGTTTTTTTCCACGATTTCAGAGATTCCGGTATTTTCCGGGGAAATTCTCGAAATAACGGCATAGGGCGAATGGAAGGGATCGAACTCTATCGTTTTTATGAGTTTTCCACGGCTCTTGTAGAGGGCGCGCTCGACCACATTTTTTAGCTCCCTGATGTTTCCGGGCCAGGAATATTCCTCCAGGAGCTCAATCGCTTGATCGCTGAAATTGGGCAGGCTTTGCTGGCCCAATTCTATCGCCATACGCCCGGTGAAGTGCCTTGCCAACAGCATGATGTCTCCTTTTCGCTCCCGCAAGGGCGGCAAAAACAGCACTTCGAAGGAAAGTCGGTCAAGCAAATCCTGCTTGAATTTGCCCTCCTTGGCGAGATGCCGCAAATCGGCATTGGTGGCCCCGATAATGCGAACATCGACACTGATGGGGGCAGAGCTCCCCACTCTTTCAAATGTGCGGTACTCCACCACCCGCAGGATTTTTTCCTGCACTTCGATCGGAATAAGGCCGACTTCGTCCAAAAATAAGGTTCCTCTGTCGGCCGTTTCAAACCGGCCCTGCCGCCTGCCCCTGGCCCCGGTAAAAGCTCCCGTCTCATGACCAAAAAGCTCGGACTCCAGAAGGGTCGAGGCGAGGGTGGCGCAATTCAAGGCAATCATGGGCGCCTCCCATCGTTTCGAGAGGAAATGCAGCCGGGCCGCCGCCAATTCTTTACCGATGCCTCGCTCTCCCACCAACAACACCGGCCGGTCCACCGCGGCCACCAGCGACAATTGCTCCTGAAAGGCTATAAAGGCATCCGACTGGCCCAATGCTTCTCCTGGCGTTTCCAAATTTTTCCTCCTTGTTGCGCTATTACTGCATAATATGGTTTTTTATTACTGCTTTTATATTATTATACCTTTAAATAAAATTGCAATTCTTAATTTTAAATGGGTTTTAATTTTTTATCTCATTGATAAAGAAGGCATTAAGGTAATATCTCAACTTTTTGGCATGGAGCCTGCAATAGAAAGGGCACATCAATTCAAACAAGGAAAATAATCATGGGTATATTCACACGTTTTAGAGATATCGTCTCGTCCAACATCAATGCCATGCTGGACAAAGCCGAAGATCCGGAGAAACTGATCAAATTAATGATCCAGGAAATGGAGGACACTTTGGTGGAAATCAAATCCTCCTGCGCCGGCGCCATGGCGGGTCGTAAAAAAGTCAACCGCACCCTCGAGGATGTCAGCTCCAGGGTATCCGAATGGTCGGCCAAGGCCAAATTGGCGCTGTCCAAAGACCGCGAAGATCTGGCCCGGGAAGCCCTCGTTGAAAAACGCCGCTATGGCCAGGAAATCGATCGCATGGAATACGAGTGCCGGCAATTTGCGGATATCGTGGAGAAATACCAGGAGGACATCCGGCAGTTGGAGGAAAAATTGGCCAATGCGCGCAAAAAACACAACATCCTCATCCAGCGCCACCGCAAAGCCCGGCAAAGCAAGAAAACCCACAGCCAGATCCGCTATTCGGAAAGCCAGGACACGGTGACGCGTTTCGAGCATTTTGAAAATCGCATCGAACGCATGGAAGCCGATGCCGATCTCGTCAACTTCGCCGCAAAACCCACCATCGAGGATGAATTTGAGAAACTGGCCAACGACGATGAAATAGAAAATGAGCTATCCGCCCTCAAATCCGAACTTTCCGGCGAGCCTTCCTCGTCCAAGGCCAAAGAAAACGAGGAAAATTAAGATCGTCTTTTCATCCATATCGTCTAATCATCAAAAAACAGAAATAATGACGCATCAAATAATCGTCTATCTGGCCATGGCCGGTTTATCCGCCATTTGCGCCACCATCATTTCAGTGGTCGCCATTCTTCACCTTAGAACCTAACTAGATTCACCAACCCGGAGATACCAAAAACGAGATGCATGGAGGAGAATTAATAGCCATCGGGGCCACATTTATTGCCGTGGGTATTCCCATCATTTGTGGCACCATTATTGCGGTCCTTTCCATACTAAAAGGCAAACCCTCTAAAAAAGACCGCATCATGGGTGGGCAGGAAACCTTGCTTATCCAGGAAATGCATAAGGGCCTGACATCGCTGGAAGATCGCATAGAATCACTCGAAACTTTACTCTTGGACCAGGAACGCACAAAACGAAACAGATAATGAGCTATTCACCAGAAAACCACAAAAGAAGACTTTACCGCTCACGCGACGGCGCCATATTTGGCGTTTGCAGGGGCATTGCCAATTACGCCGATATCTCCGTCTGCTGGGTGCGGTGCATAGGTATCGCCGTATTCATTTTTTCCGGATTCTTTCCACTTGCCTTGATCTATTTGGCAGCCGCCGTCATCATGAAGCCGGAACCGGTTGTTCCGCTCTCCACCGAGGAGGAATTGGAGTTTTACACCTCTTTTGCCAGTTCCCGCTCCATGGCCGTCTCCCGATTGAAACGGAAGTTCGAACAACTGGACCGCCGCGCCCGCAGGATTGAAAATATCGTCACGGCAAGAGAATTCGATTGGGAGCAGAGGTTGAACAAGCCGACCACATAGGCAGATTTCCCGACCCTCAGACTTTTATTTGATGACCTCGAAGCAGAACTGCTTCGAGGTTTTTTCTGTTTGCTTCCTAACTCCCATTCATTACCTTGCCATAAGAAATCAGGATGCCCAATCTTTTACGGGATGCTCCTGAAATTACTATGACAAGCGGCAAGACAGAGGAAAAATTGCAGAACATTGTAATAATGATACCGGTTTATAACGACTGGGATTCGATTCGAGAATTGTTGAAATCGATTGATCACAATTTGAATGCCAATAATTATAACTGCGGCATACTCATCGTTAATGATTGCTCAACAATCGATCCCGATGATCGCATAATTAATTTCAAACCGGATTTTATTAATAATATCGAATTATTAAACCTCAAGAAAAACCTGGGACACCAAAGGGCAATCGCCATCGGTTTATCCTATATAGAATCCATCGGTGAATCCGATGCCGTATTAATAATGGATGGTGACGGAGAAGATTCACTATCCGACATCCCGCAATTAATTGAGCGCCTGCAAAAAGAAGGAAGAAGAAAAATTGTATTCGCGGAAAGATCGAAAAGATCGGAGCCGCTTACTTTTAAGATTTTTTATCAAATGTATCGCTTCTTGCATTTACTGCTTTTGGGGAAATCAATAAAAATTGGAAATTTCTACATAATTCCAAGAATGCTGCTGCAGCGAGTGGTCGCATCTTCAGATTTATGGAATCATTTTACGGCCACAGTAATCAAAAATCGCATCCCCTATACAATGCTCCCGATAAACCGAAGCAAACGGATAACCGGCCATTCCAAAATGAATTTCGAATCCCTTGTCATACACGGTCTAACAGGTTGTTGAAAAACGCACTATTGAGCTATCGACAGGTCGTGACAGGCCCGAGAAGATGTGTTTGCGGTTCATTATAAGGCGTTTTTAAGGATTTGGTGTTGATTTCTGGCCCCGTATTACCCCTCGGGGCATAGCGGGGCCTTGGGGCCGTTAGGCCCCGGCTAACATGGGTGGTGGCTGTTCGGCCAGTTTGGCCATTCGCACAAGGTTGCATGCGGCGGTGACGAAGTGGGCGCTCAGATGGGTGCGGGCCACGCCCCGGTAGCGGCTTTTGCGGAAGCCTCCGGTGGTCTTTACCCAGCCGAAGATTTCTTCGATCCGCTTGCGCACTTTTTGGCTGGCACGGTAGCGTTGGCCACGGCGGTGCCTGCCGTCCAGACCAGGTGTTTTACGTCCGCCGTGGGGGGCCACGTGAGGTTCGATCTCACGGTCTCGGCACTCCCGCACAAAGGCTTTGGTGTGGTAGCCGGCATCGGCTCCGACAGTGCGTGGCTCGAATCCGCGCATGCACAGTTCGTCCAGTTGGTCGCTGGCTTGTTGCGCTTCGGTTCTGCCGACCGAGGCGGTCACGTCCATGAGCACGCACAGTCCGTTGCGGTTTTCCATTACCGCGTGCGCGTTGAAGCACAGTTTGGCTTCCTTGCCTTTGCCTTTTTTGAGCAGGTGAGCCTCCGAGTCGGTGCGACTGGCGTGTGTTTGGTTACTGCGTTTTTGTCCTTTGTAATCTTGCCAGCCGTTGCCCTCGGGCTGATCGGTGCCGTCCTCAGTCTCTTCTTTCGGACGAAAGCTTTTCATCGACGTCCACGCTGAAGTGTTCGTTGCTTACCCAGTCGTGTCGGCGCGCCAACTCGACGACCTCGGCGAAGAAGATTTCAGAGGTGCCGTGTTCGAGCAATCGAGTCATGTTTTTGGAGAAGACCGAATGGTCGAAAACGGACTCGCATGGGTTCATCTGCAGAAACCACTGGAAGAGCAGGTCGTAGCGCAACCGTTCGCACAACTGCCGTTCGCTGCGCACCGTATAGAGCGCCATCAGTACCTTCGCTTTGAGCAGACGCTCCGGCGGTATCGAGGCGCGTCCCTGTGACTCATACATCTCATCGAAGGTACCGCTCATCCCCCTGAGCACTTCGTCCACCATCGCCTTAATGCGGCGGATCGGGTGCTTCGCTGGGATGCGATCTTCCAGGTTGATCAAGGCCAGCATATCCGTTTGTTTATTTATCTTACCACGCATCCTGACACTTTAGTTTCTTCCACTAAGTAAGCCAGTCTTTTTCAACAGCCTGTTAGGGGCCTATGCCGTTCATGCCGACGTTGTGGGAGTCCGCGTGTTAATAGGGTCGGGTTTAATGACCCTCCTGTCATTTATGGCAATTATTGTTATAATCGGAATAAGGTTATTGACGCAACTGGCAATCCCCGGATGGGCTTCCATCCTAACGGCTTTACTTATCGTATTTTCACTACAAGCAATCCAGCTGGCCGGCATAATGACATTATTTATATTGAACAATCGCTCATCATCTTTGTTTATGCCCTCAAGGGATTATGCGGATTATATTGCTGATTGTAAAACAATATTCGAGGGAGCGGCAGAGAATGCTTAAAGATAACTCCGGTAATTGTTATAACTATATCGGGAAAGAACTAGAAGTTTTTAAGCATGCATTAAATTGGAAGTCCTATTTTCGATCGACTATTTCATACGCCATACATGGAGATATTCTTGAAGTGGGCGCCGGTTTGGGAAGTGCGACACGAATTTTAAAAAATAAGAATCAATCCTCCTGGTTAGCCCTGGAACCAGATTCCAATCTGGCAAATAAGTTAAAGAAAGACATTTTCAGCGATCCCGCACTTAAAGGCGTAAAGGTTAAGACAGGAACTCTAAAGGATCTGAAGCCTAATGATAAATTCGATGCGATTTTATATATCGATGTGCTTGAGCGTATCGAAAATGATGCGGCGGAATTGACTGAAGCCGCTTCCCATTTGAATCCCGGTGGCAAATTAGTGGTTCTAGCGCCGGCTCACAATAGTTTCTATACCGAATTTGACCGCGCAATCGGGCATTTTCAGCGCTATAACCGAAAATCACTGGCTAACCTGAAACCCGATGGGGTTTATTGTGAAAAATTATTTTATCTGGATATGTTCGGTGTGCTTGCCTCGTTTGCGAATCGATTGTTTTTGAAACAATCGATGCCGACACTCAGACAAATTCTAATCTGGGATCGAATTCTAGTGCCGCTATCCCGTATTTTTGACAGACTGTTTTTTTATCGATTCGGAAAAACGATAGTTGCCATTTGGCGGAAAATATAAAATCAAGATGTTCAATCGAATAGAAATATAAATGACGCCAAAGCCTCCAATTTATTCCAATAAGTGGACTGTCTTTTCTTTGCTTGCAATTGCCGCAACCGCTGCCAAGGCGGGCATTTCCCTTTTGGGCTATAATTACGATGTGCAATCTTTTTACATTGTATCTGACCTTGTCGTAGAAGGAAAAAATTTCTATGCTGAGACGGCAAGGCATGTTTACGGACCCGTTTGGGCCTATTTACTTGGCGCGATCCGATATCTTCAGATTTCTCTATTGAATGATTTATCCATTGAAAATTTTCATCTTTTACTGGCCCTGTTTTTATCTCTGGCGGACATCGCAATGGGTGTTATCCTGTGGCGTTATTTTTCCTTCGCCGCAGGGTGCCTCTTTCTCATAAATCCGATTTCTCTTTTACTGACCGGCTATCATTCCCAAATCGAAAATCTGGCTATTCTTCCCGGAATCATGGCATGCGGGCTGTTCGCTGCCGAAGGCCAAAAACGGCAGGTCAAATTTTGGGCGGGAGTTGGACTCCTTGCGCTGTCGCTTTCGCTTAAGCATATATTGTTTCTTATTCCCGTTTGGTTTTTATTCAACAAAAGCCTGCAATTACGTGAAAGACTTATATTATTTTTTGTCCCGGCCTTTATTTTCGTATTATCGTTTCTTCCATTTGTAACAGGAAATCCTGCCGCCCTGGAAAGGGTAAAGTTCATTTTTTCCGGTTATAATTCCGTCCACCTGAGTGGCTTTTATCCACAACTCATAGATTTGTTTTTCCCGGTGAAATTCTTTGAAAAAGCGTTTTCCATTCTGCCAATATTTGCGGGATTCAAGCTGATCTGGATCATTACCCTGGCTTCGCTAGGCCTGCTCATGAAAAATAAATCTCCGCTGGAGAGCTTCCTCATATATCTGATCGCCGTATGTGTGACCTCCAGCGCCTTGGTCGAGCAATACCTGGCCATCCCGGTCATCTCCTGCATCGTATTCCGGAAACATCCGGCCATACGCTGGTATCTTTATCTGGCCACCATATTTTTGATTACATCGCCCGCCAATATCGGCAGCCTGCCTGCCATGTCATGGCTGGCGGCACCCACCCAGGCAGTGGGCCTGCAAGCATCGCATCCGGTGGCCGGTCTGTTCATTTTTCTGGTCTGGTATTTCTGCCGGGCCAAGCTGCAATGGTCCCGGAAACCAGTTGAAAATACCGGGAGGGAAATCATTATAGAGAAAGAATCCGCAGATTAAATCATGCCATTCGGCCGCAACCTACGGCTTGCATCGGGATGAATTCCTGCTAAAAACTACGATTTAATGGTAATTGAGGTTATAATTCCCACCCTCGGAGAAAGCATCACATCGGGCCTTCTCTCGGCTTGGCATGTAAAGGATGGCGACCAGGTCGCAACCGATCAGGCCATTTACGAGTTGGAAACCGATAAAATCACCTCCGAGGGATTGGCCGATTGCAATGGGCGGATTTCCTTGCAGGCAAAGGAAGGGGAAGAAGTCGAGGTTGGGCAAATCATCGCTCTGATCGACGATTCCGTGAAAGCCTCCGCTGAAACCGCCAAAACCGAACCCCCGCCAGTAGTTGAGGCGGAAATTCCCACCCCCAAAACGCAACCGGAACCCGTCCCAGAACCGGAAAAACCGGTTGAGGCAAAAGCCATTGAATCTCCGGCAGTCCGCCATCTGGCGGCGGAAACAGGCATAAACCCGGCAACTATCTCAGGAACCGGTAAGGGCGGCCGCGTGACCAAGGGAGATATTTTAAAGGAAGCGGAAGCCAAACGGAGTAAACCGAAAAGCCCCCTTCCGGCCCCACCCAAAATACCGCAACCGGCGGTGGCAGTCGATGCGCCCAAAGTCACCCGCAAGAAAATGACCCGGCTGCGCCGCAGGATTGCCGAACGCCTGGTGGCTGCGCAGCATTCCGCGGCCATCCTTTCGACCTTCAACGAGGCGGACATGAGCGAGGTCATGGCCCTGCGCAAAACCCATCAGGAAGTCTTCGTGGCCAAACACGGGGTAAAGCTCGGTTTTATGTCCTTTTTCCTCAAAGCGACCGTCAAGGCCCTGCAGGAAGTGCCCGCCATCAATGCGCAAATCGACGAGGATGAAATTGCCCAAAACCATTATTACGATATTGGCGTAGCCGTCAGCACCCCCAAGGGATTGCTCGTGCCGGTGGTGCGAAACGCCGATACGCTTTCATTTGCGGAGATCGAAACCAGCATCGTCAATTACGCAAAAAAAGCGCGCGAGGGCAGGATGTCGATCGACGATTTGCAAGGGGGCGTTTTCACCATAACCAATGGGGGCATCTTCGGCTCTCTGCTTTCCACGCCGATTCTCAACCAACCGCAAAGCGGCATTCTTGGGATGCACACCATCAAGCAACGGCCGGTGGTCGTCAATGGGCAAGTAGTGGCCAGGCCGATGATGTATCTGGCCCTTTCCTACGACCATCGCCTGGTGGACGGGAGCGAAGCGGTCACATTTTCTGGTCAAGATAAAAGAAGCCATCGAAAACCCGGCCCCGGCTTCTCCTGGAAATTTAGAGCATGACGGAAGCCATTTTTGATCTAATCGTGATCGGTTCGGGGCCGGGGGGATACGTCTGCGCCATACGGGCCGCCCAACTTGGGTTGAAAACCGCCTTGGTGGAGAAAGATCCCTACCTGGGGGGGACCTGCATGAATGTCGGCTGCATCCCCAGCAAAGCCCTCCTGCATTCGACAGAGGTATTCCACCAAACGGCCGAAACAGCCAAATCCCACGGCATTGAAACCGGACCGGTTTCCATCGACCTGCAAAAGTTGATGGATAAAAAAGATGGAGTGGTCAACCGCCTGCGCAAAGGGGTGGAAGCGCTCCTCAAGGGCCGCAAAATAAAGATTTATAATGGATTTGGGCGGCTGGCCGGAAAGGGAGCCATCGAGGTGCTGTCAGAAAGCGGGCCGGAGAAAATCGAGGCTAAAAATATTGTCCTGGCAACCGGATCGAAGATCGTCGAATTACCCTTCCTCAAATTCGACGGGAACACAGTCGTCTCCAGTGACCAGGCCATCGCCTTTGACAAAGTGCCCGAAAAACTCGTCGTGGTGGGCGGAGGCGCCATCGGGCTGGAATTAGGGTCCGTCTGGAATCGCCTGGGAAGCGAGGTATCGATCATTGAATTTCTTCCCAACATCGCCCCTACTTTCGATCCCGACGTATCCAAAAGAGCCATGCGTTTATTCAAGAAACAAGGGATGTCCATCAACACTTCGGCCAAAGTCACCGGACTGGAAAAGCGAGACGGCAAAACGGTGGTTCTGGTCGAGAAAGAAGGCGCCATATCGGAATACGAAGCGGACAAGGTTCTCATTTGCGTGGGCCGGAAACCCTTCAATGAGGGCCTCGGTCTGGAGGAAGCTGGAGTCAGCATCACCGCCCAAGGTTTTATTAAAACCGATACCGGTTTTCTAACCTCCGCGCCCGGCATTTTCGCCATCGGCGATACCATCGAGGGACCCATGTTGGCCCACAAGGCGGAAGAGGAAGGCGTGGCCGTGGCGGAAATCATCGCGGGCCGGCACGGCGAGGTAAATTACAAGACAATCCCCAACGTAATCTACACCGATCCGGAAATCGCCGGTGTCGGAATTACGGAAACTGAAGCCAAGGAAAACAATACCGCCATCAAAGTAGGCAAATTTTCCCTTGCCGCCAATGGCCGGGCCATCGCCACGGATGCCCAGGATGGCTTTGTCAAAGTGATTGCCGATGCCCAAACGGATAGGCTCCTCGGGGTGCAAATCCTGGCCAAAAACGCCTCCGAATTAATAGCCTCGGCGGTGGCTCACATGGAATACGGAGGCAGCGCCGAAGATATGGCCCGCACCGTTCACGCCCACCCCACCCTCTCGGAAGCTCTTAAAGAGGCCGCCCTGGCCGTGGACAAGGCCTCCATACACTCGCTTTAAGTGAAGGGGAGCCTGTAGGTGGCCAACCCAACACCTTCTGTCAATCCATTCCCCGCTCCTCCAGATCCTCCTCGTCGAAACCGACATAATGCCCTAATTCATGGAGGTAGGTTTGCTTTACCTCATGGCGGTAATTTCGCATATTGTGACTGGAGTAGTCCCAGATATTATCAAGAAATAGAAATATTTGCGGCGGCAGGGGAAGCGGATCGCACCCGGAATCAGGAAATGCTTCGCCCACAAAGAGGCCAAGAATGTCGCGCTCGATTCCTTCAGCCTGCAACTCAGGATTTGGACAAGGCTCGTAGACACAGGGAATTTTCTCGCTCGTTTGCCGCAGTTGAGCAGGCAAAGCCTGGAGAGAGCGGCGAACCTCCTCATCGGCGATTCGCACCAGACGCCGCCAGAGTTTTTTTCCACCGATACTTCGCGCCATCAGCCGTTTCCGAATATTCCCGGCCAGGCAATTGCCCCCGGCCCATTCTTTACAAGGCTTTTAAAATAATACTGGCATTGTGGCCGCCGAATCCAAGACTATTGGACATGGCAGCCCTGACCTTGGCCGATGTCTTTTGGTTGGGCACGTAATTGAGGTCGCAATCCTCGTCGGGGACTTCGTAATTGATGGTGGGGGGAACTTCGCCCGTTTCAATGACCTTGATGCAGGCGGCCGCCTCGATTGCCCCGGCCGCTCCCAGGAGGTGCCCGGTCATGGATTTTGTCGAACTAATGAGCAGCTTGCCGGCATGGTCCCCAAACACTTCTTTAACCGCGCTCGTTTCGGTTTTGTCATTCAATTGGGTGGAAGTGCCGTGAGCGTTTATATAGTCGATCTCGTGGGCGGCCAAGCCGGCATCTTTTAAAGAATTATTGAGGCAAAGGGCCAGACCCTCTCCCGAAGGATCAGGAGAAGTAATGTGGTAAGCGTCGCAGGTAGCCGCGTATCCGGCCAACTCGCAATAGATGTGCGCGCCGCGTGCCCGGGCATGTTCCTCTGATTCAATAATGAGGGCTCCGGCCCCTTCGCCCATAATAAACCCGTCGCGGGTTTTATCAAAGGGACGGCTAGCGCGTTTGGGGTCGTCATTGCGGCTGACGCTCATGGCTTTCATGGAGCAAAAGCCGGCGAAGCTCAACCGGGTGATGGAGGCTTCGCTGCCGCCCGCCAACATAATGTCGGCATCGCCGTAACGTATCATCCGAAGGGCCTCACCGATGGAATGGGCGGAGGTGGAACAAGCGCTCACGATCCCGAAATTAGGGCCCTTGGCGCCCAGTTCGATGGCCACCACTCCGGAAGCCATATTTGCTATGAGGGAAGGAATGGTAAAAGGAGAAACTTTGCGCGGCCCCATCTTGGTGAGCCGTTCGAATTGTGTCTCGAAGGTCTCCATCCCCCCGATTCCCGACCCCATGAGAACGCCGAAACGAGTTTTATCCAGTCTTGCCACATCCAGGCTGCCGTCTTTGATCGCTTCCTTGGCGGCGGCCAAAGCCAATTGGGTATAACGATCGTTGCGCCGGACTTCCTTGGCGTCCATATACAGTAGGGGGTCGAAATCCCGCGCTTCGGCGCTTACCTGACAAGTAAATTCCGAAGGGTCGAACCGGCCCACCCGCTCAATGCCGCATCGACCGGCCAGAAGGCTCGTCCAAAAGGATTCGATATCGTTACCGATAGAGGTGATAACCCCGATTCCTGTGATGACCACTCGGTGGTTGGGGGAATGCTGGTCCATGAGGGAGGTCGCCCGGCCCCGGCTAGTTTAACAATCAGGAGAAAGGACTGAAAAAGAGGTCAACTGCCGGCTTTACCTTCAATATACTTGACGACATCGCCAACCGTTTGCAGTTGTTCCGCATCGCTCTCGGGAATTTCGCCATCTATCTCGTCCTTGAATTCCTCCTCGAAAGCCATGATTAACTCAACGATATCCAACGAGTCCGCCCCGAGATCATCGAGAAAAGATGCCTCGGGAGTTACTTGCTCCTCATTGACATTGAGCTGGTTAACTATGATTTCGCTGACCCGCTGTGCAATAGTTTTATCTGCCATATTCGATATTAGGTTTACTTTCAAGTATTTCGCATCACATGACCATGCCGCCGTCAACTGTAAAAACTTGCCCGGTGATGTATGCCGCCTTCCCGGAGCACAAAAAATCCACCATATTGGCAATATCCGAAGGTTGACCCAGCCGTTTCAAAGGAATGTTCTTTAAAATGATGCCGCGCGTTTTTTCGTCAAGTCCAGATGTCATATCCGTCTCGATAAATCCTGGCGCCACCGCGTTGACGGTGATTTTGCGCGAGGCCAGTTCTTTAGCCAAGGTTTTGGTCAGCCCGATCATGCCGGCCTTGGAGGAAGCGTAATTGGCCTGGCCGGCATTTCCCGCCAGCCCGCTGACTGAGGTGATATTGACGATGCGGCCCCAGCGCGCCCGGGCCATGGGATGAGCCAGATGCTTAACCCAGTGAAAACAACTGGACAGATTGGTCTCGATGACGTCATGCCAATTTTCCTCCGACATACGTAGAATGAGGCCGTCCCGAGTGATTCCAGCGTTATTGACCAGAATATCGACCTTGCCATGTTTTTCCACCAACGACTTGGCCAATTCCGCCACAGCCGGGCCATCGGAGACATCGACGGCGTGCCAGGAGGTGGAACCGCCGGACTGTTTGATGGCCTCGGCGGTGGCGCCGCAACTGTTCTCCGAGCGGCTCACGCAGATCACATGAGCGCCCCTGGCAGCCAGTTGTTCGGCGATGGCCCGGCCGATCCCCCGACCGGCCCCAGTGACCACGGCGACTCGATTTTTTAATGACATAGACTTAGCGGCTAAAAATTAATTAATGGTGGGTTGGTTGATTGATTGAAAAATGTGACGATCCCAGGACGTTCAATACACATCTCTCTGGTAACGTTTTTCTTTTTTCAGGTTTTTGACCCAGGCAACGGCTTCCTCCTCGCTCATGCTTCCCTGCTCCCTGGCGATTTGATGGAGGGCGGCATTGACATCTTTGGCCATTCTTTTGGCGTCTCCGCAAACATAAAAATAGGCGCCGTCTTGCATCCATTTCCATAACTCGGCGGCATTTTCGAGTAATTTGTCCTGAACGTAAATTTTGTAATCCTGGTCGCGGGACCAGGCCAAATCAAGGTGGTCGAGTTGGCCTCCCTCCATGTATTTTTCAAATTCATCCCCGTAAAGGTAATCCGTTTTCAAGTGCTGGTCTCCAAAAAAAATCCAGCTCCGTCCACCGCCGCCCCTGGCAATCCGTTCTTGTATAAATGCCCGGAAGGGGGCGATGCCGGTGCCGGGCCCCACCATGATGAGGTCCCCAGAATCGTCCTCGGGCAGGCCAAAATGAGATTTGGCCACGAAAACCGGCACGCAATTCTCCAGCAGTGGAACCCGATCCGCCAAATAAGATGAGCAGACTCCGATGCGGTCGCGGTCATTGGTCTTATAGCGAACCACGGCCACCGTAAGATGGACTTCATCGGGATAAACGGTTGGCGAAGAGGCGATCGAGTAGAGGCGCGGCATTAGTTTTCGCATATTGAGGATAAAATCCTGCGGCGTCAGTCTGGCTCCCGGAAAATCCAGAAGGAGATCGGTGAACTCGCGATTTTCCAGGTATTCCTTGGTTTGCTCATTGTTTTCGAGGGCCAGTTTCTCCTCCAAATGTTTTTTTGTCTCCCCGTCCACCCCGCTTTCCAAAAGGGCCTTGAGTATCTTTTTAGTGGGCTGGGCCAGGGACAGCTTGTGCCTGAGAGCTTCCCCCAATGAAATGTCCTCCTCATTCTTGGGCAGCCGCACCATTTCTTCCCCCGTGGCGTCCAGAACATCGAGCAGCTCTTGCACATTTTCCGGTTTGTTGGCCGGATAAACGCCCAAAGAATCCCCGCAAGTGTAAACCAGGCCGCTGCCCTCGATATCGACCACAAAATGGCGCGTATCCTTAATGGAACCCTCCTTGCTCAATAGCCAGTTCTCCGTCAAACGGGCGAAAAAAGGATTATTTTTATCAAAGAAGGGTTTTTCTTCGGAAACAGTGCTCATAATATAATCGTCAATCTCGCTTTTCAGGCAGCTTCATAAAGTTATTCAGCGGCCCAGAGCAATTCTTTCCTTTGCTTCTTGACCCAATATGCCATTCTTATCCAAAAAGCAAATGATGACAGTGGAAATAGAACGGGTGCGCTTGCATAAATTTCTGGCCGGCAAGGGATTTTGCTCCCGCCGGGAGGCCGAGAGGTGGATTGGCGACGGCGAGATCAAGGTAAACGGCGTCACGGCCAAGATTGGTCAAAAAATAGTTCCCGGTAAAGATAATATTACTGTCAGGGGAATTCCCGTTAAGCAAAAACAAGCTGCCCCCCTGACGTTCATGGTGAACAAGCCCGCGGGTCTGGTTTGCAGCAACAAGGACCCCCATCATAATCAAACCGTCTTCGACCTGCTGCCAGCCCGCTACCGGCAGCACCGGCTTTTTTGCGCCGGAAGGCTGGACATGGAGAGCGAGGGATTGCTTATCCTGACCAGTGACGGCGCCCTCGCCCAGCGCATCACCCATCCGCGCCATGAGATCATCAAGCGTTACCATGTATGGCTGAACAAACCGGCCGCCCAATCGGCCATTGCCGCCCTTTGCCGGGGCGTCCGCATAGATGGTGAAAAACTAAAGGCCGAAAAAATTATTCCGGTGACCAAAGGCGCCCAGGCCGGCAAACAGTATGAGGTCCTCCTGAACCATGGACGCAAACGGGAAATTCGCCGCATGTTCGAGCATTTTGGGTATTATATCCGCCGCCTGCAGCGATATCAAATTGGCGGCTTGATTCTCCGGGGGCTGGGCTCGGGC
The DNA here is from genome assembly GCA_965226205.1 of Opitutales bacterium. Lineage (GTDB taxonomy): Bacteria > Verrucomicrobiota > Verrucomicrobiia > Opitutales > UBA2987 > JAJFLU01. Next base: position 22,738 of record CBDDCJ010000018.1, read on the forward strand.
CAATGCCGGCTTCTCACCGATAAAGAAATAAATTTACTATTAAGCTGACAAAGCCATTTTCTTGTGCCAAACATAAAAACAGAAACCACCGGATAATCAAATGGGAAAAAACGCCCTCCTCCTTCTCCTCTTGGCGATTGCCCCCGCGATCTCAAATGCCGCGGAAAATATCGCCCTTTACCTGGCGCCAGACATCGCATCGCATAGATTGACCGATATTTATGCTGCTGATAAACGCCTGACCGGGGCCGAACCGGTCATGGACGAAGACAACCGGGCCGAGGGATGGTACTGGCTCGGCTATCAAGGCGATTTCAAAGGTTTCGTGGAACTCAAAGAGGTGGCCAAAGATTTATCGGTCAGACCCGGCGCCCTCGTTTACCTGCGAGCCTCCTCCAAAAGCCCTGTCCTTACCGTTATAACGGCGGAGGATGCGGCCGAGTTGATCTATGCCGAGGACTGGGCCGAAATCAGCTTTTCAAAATCTCTACCCTTATATTTCAAACATCCGTCGAAAAACCTGCCCGTCCTCAGTTTTGAGGATGAAGCGATTGAAACAACCGAAGCACAGCTCGATGGCTCCACCCAGGTTTCAATTCCCGGTATCGTTCCTTCCGTTTACGCCAACCCATCCATAGAGAGCCCCCCGCGATATTTTGAAGGCATTCTTGAAAATTCCACCGGATGGATAGGGAAAAAGCCGAAATTCAAGTATCAGTTGGTTACCGCTCGGGGCAAACGCATCGCCTATGTCGATATTGCATCACTTCTGGTGACCAAACCGATACTATTTTACCTCGACAAAAAAGTGCTGATTTACGGAGGAGCCATCGGCCTGGATGACTCCAGGCAAATTGTCGTTTATGCCCGCACGATGCGTCTGCGTTAATGGACTTCTGGCAGGTTTCACGGAAAATAGTGAAATCGAATTAAATCCACGACAAAAACAGGCAAATAATGAATTCCATAGGGGTTTTGAATATTTTTATGTAAAAATCCTGTTAATCTTCCCGAAATAGGGAAGGATTATCATAGAAATCTTGAACACCATGTCTCATCAATTTAATATTTATATTTATGTTTATATTTTCTTTTTGATTTAAATATTTCAATGCAAAGAGAGGGGTTCAGAAAATGCTTCATTGGAAAACCCCAATCCCGGAAGTTGGCTAGATAAAAACGGGATTATTTTTTCATTTAATCAACAGGCGCGACCATTTTTAAATTATTTTGAGCACTATTCCTAAAGTCCTCGTTGTTGACGATCAACCGGTGAACGTCAAATTGCTTCAACGCAAGCTGGAGCAAAACGGGATGTTCGTCTGGCCCGCCTACAGTGGACAGCAATGCCTCGACCAGGTAAAACAGGAAATTCCGGACATCCTTCTGCTGGATATCATGATGCCCGGAATGGATGGGTTCGAGGTCTGCAAAATACTCAAGGCAGAAGAGGCAACCAAGGCCATTCCCGTCATTTTTATTACCGCCAAATCCACCAAACAGGGAAAATTGCAGGGGCTGGACGCCGGAGCCGTCGATTATATTACCAAACCGATTGATCTTGATGAAACCATTGCCCGGGTAAAAACCCAGCTCCGTTTTCAGCAAATCAACCGGGAGAATATCGATCTGCAAAAGCGCCTTGCCGACTCCCGGCAAACGGCGGCTATCGGAGCCATCACCCAGGGAATTTCCCACAACCTGAACAACTTGCTGGGAGTCGTCGTGGGATACCTGGATCTCCTCAAAGCAGCAAATGAGAATCCGCAATTAACGGCTCGCTGCATAAATTTGATGGACCAGTCCATACAAAGAATGGTCAATATAGTCCGGCAGTTGGGAACCATTGCCAGTAAAGAGAGCTTTTCCTTGCAGCCCTTGCCCCTGCAACGGCTTTTAGAAAACAGCGTTCGCCGGTTCCAGTTGGATAACAACATCTCCAATTCCGTGGTCGTGAAAAATCCGTTGGAAAACCTGATATTGCCGGCGAACTTGGAAGCCTTTGAAAGCATCCTGGGCAACTTACTCGTAAACGCCTTCGAAAGTTACCCCAAAGGAGAAAAAAATCGAAAAATTACCATCGAAACGGAATTGGTTGAATCCGAGACCTATTCACAGGTTCGGATCTGTGTTCTGGATGAAGGAACCGGCATCAACCCTGAGGTTAAAGATCATATCTTCGAACCTTTTATCAGTGGAAAAACCTCCGTTGGGCGTGGCATGGGCCTGACTATTGCGCGGCACGGAATTCGCAACCTGGGGGGCGAACTTCTGCTCAAACCAAGAATCGACGGGGGCATTTGCGCGGAACTATCCCATCCCATTTAAAATATCCTTAACCCTTTCTCCCGGGATATTCCGCTGCCTACTAAAAATTCCGCCTCGACACCGGGTTTCGAGCCCTCTTAACTCAAAATGGTGAGGGTCAAAGTGTCATTTTTGGGTGCCGGGCGCATGGCCACTGCCATGGTTTCAGGCATGCTCCGCAAAAAACTTTATAAAGCGGAAGAATTGGGCTGCCTGGGCGCCCCGGATGGTTCCGCCGAGGCCCTCTCCGCCCAAACCGGAATCCGCCACATCCCCAACCTCGAGGAATTATTATCCGAAAGTGAAACAATCGTCCTCGCCTTCAAACCACAGCAATTGTCCGAAATTGGGGCGGTCCACGCACAGCTCTGTGTGGGCAAATTGGTAATTTCCATACTCGCTGGCTCCACCCTGGCGCGGCTTCAGAAAAAGTTACCCGGAGCCAGAAACATCATCCGCGCCATGCCCAACACCCCCGGCCAGATAGGAGCGGGCATCACCTGCTACGCGGCCCAAAAAGAGCTTGCGCCCGCCGACCGGGAAACAGCGGAAAATATTCTCGCCTCCATGGGGCCGGTCATTCCCCTCGAAGAAAAATACCTGGACGCCGTAACGGCCCTCAGCGGAAGCGGTCCGGCCTACGTTTTCGAATTTGTGGCGGCCCTGCGCGATGCCGGTGTTAAGGCCGGCCTGGAAACTACCGTGGCCGGGCAGCTCTCCCTGGAAACGGTCCTGGGGGCGGCCCGCCTGCTGGCCCGCAGCGGGGAAAAACCGGAAACCCTTCGCGATTGGGTCAGCTCCCCCGGCGGGACCACCCTGGCCGGCCTGGAAGTATTGAGCAAAGGAAATTTCCGCCAAATCATCGAAAACACGGTCCAAGCCGCCAAAAAAAGGTCCATCGAGCTTTCCCAAAGCTAACAAATAAACGAATGATAAAATGGTGGGAGATACTGGACTCGAACCAGCGACTTCTTGCGTGTGAAGCAAGCGCTCTAACCAACTGAGCTAATCCCCCAATAACCGGCCACCGATTTCGGCCTGGCTTCTGGTTGAGGGTCTATGTTGCCATGCGGGGCGTCTTCGTCAATTCCTGAAAATCAGTTTTTCTTCCATCGGCGATGGATCTTTTAACCGCAAATTACACCGATTGACACAGATAATTTGTTGATTACCAATCGAAATTTATTTTATTTATCTGCGCTTACCTGTGTAATCTGTGGTTTTAGTAGAGTCGGGAGATGGCGCGGTGGACGTAGGTGAGGCCATAGCTGAGACCGGCCCTTTCGGTTGCCGGTGCCTGAATATCCTTCCATATCTCCGTTTCCACTCTCCCGCTCATCAAACCGGACGCGCGGTTTGGAGGATGTCGCGTTGCTCGGTACCCGCATCCGGCTTTCGGACAAGGGTATTTTCATGTTTTCGCCCACGGGAGGTTGCCTGTTGTTAACCTGAGTTCGACAGTTGGGGGGGGGTAAATCGATTATTTTTAGGGTTTTTCGTGCTGTAGGGCGCATGGTTGTCAGGGTTGGGGTGTGAATATGCCGTGTAGTGCAGACCACTCTATTGCCTTTTCGGAGAAGTAGTGCAGGGTCGGTGTTGATGTATTTGCGTCGCCATCGTCGTCGTAAGAAGGGCCAGGATTATGATTACTGGACGCTGGTGGAGTCGGTGCGCACAGCCAAGGGGCCGCGCCAGCGCATCGTGGCCCACATTGGCAAGGAGCCGGGGCTCGATGAGGATGAGCGGTTGGGTTGGGAGCAGATCGGTCGGCTCCTCGATGGCGATGATGAGGCTGCGGGGGCCGAGCAATTGGATTTATTTGCCGAGGATAAACCGGAGGCTCCGTTGTGGGCGCAGGTGAATCTGGGTCGGATACGGGTGGAGTGGGTGCGTCAATTTGGCAAAGTGTATGTGGCTCTGGCGCTGTGGCGGCGGCTGGGGCTGCATCGTTTCTTCGAGGAGCATTTGCCGCCGGGCCGGGAGTCGGTGGGCTGGGCCCAGGTGGCCTCGATTCTGGCGTTGGGGCGTTTTTGCGAACAGGCCTCGGAGCTGGCTCTGGCCGAGCGCTGGTATGGCTCGACGGCGCTGGAGGATTTGATGGCGGTGGATGTGGATGAGGTCTATGACAACCGTTTGTATCGCGGACTGGATCGTGTCTTGCCCTTGCGCCGGGAACTGTTCAGTCATCTTAAAGGACGCTATGAAAGCTGGTTTGGGACGCGTTTCGAGTTTCTTTTATACGACATAACGAGCACCTATTTTGAGGGCCGGTGCGAGGGCAATGCCCAGGACCAGCGCGGCTACAGCCGGGACCAGCGGCCGGATTGCAAGCAGGTATGTCTTGGACTGGTGGTGACCCCCGAAGGGCTGCCCCTGGCCTACGAGATTTTCGACGGCAACCGCGCCGATGTGACCACGGTGCAGGAGAGGGTCGAGTTGATGGAATCGCATTACGGGGTGGCCGATCGCATCTGGGTGCTGGACCGCGGCATGGTGAGCGAGGCCAACCTCGAATACCTGCGCGGCAAAGGGGCCCGTTACATCGTGGGCACGCCCAAGAGCCATCTCAAAAACTTTGCCCTCGATCTACTCGAGCAAGGCGATTGGAGCGAGGTGCGGACGGGGGTGGAGGTCAAACTGGTGAAACATCCCGACGGTTCCCAGATCGAGCAATATGTGCTTTGCCGCAGCCAGGGACGGGGTCAAAAAGAAGCCGCCATGTTGAGCCAGCAAAAAGAGCGTTTGCGCAAAAAGCTCGACCAGATCGACCTGAGTTTGCGTCGGCGAGGGCAGAAACTCGATCCGGTTGAACGCCGTATCGGCCGCTGGCTGGGCCGCCACACCCTGGCCGAAAAAATATTCACCGTAGAAGTGCAAATCGACGCCGCCGGACGGGCCTGCGCATTGCAAATCACCGAAGACGAGAGCAAAGCCGATTGGGCCCAACTGGCCCACGGGACCTATCTGCTGCGAACCAACTGCCAGGAGGAAGACCCACAAAAGCTGTGGCGGTGGTATATACAACTGACACAGGCCGAGGCAGCCTTTCGTTGCGCCAAAAGCGACTTGGGGCTGCGGCCGGTCTATCACCACAAAGAAAAGCGTGTGCAAGCGCACATTCTGATCTGTTTTCTGGCTCTGGCGATGTGGCGCGCCCTGGAAAGCTGGCTGCAGGCCAAAGGCCTCGGCACCTGTGCGCGGCAAGTGTTGCACGAACTGGAAAATCTACGCTCAATGGACGTGGTGGCGCCGCTGCGAGGAGGACGCGAAACGCGTTTACGGCTGGTAGGCAAACCGGAAAAACTCTGTGCCGACCTCCTCAAGAAAATGGGCCTAAAACTGCCCACCCGCCCCAAAATCATCCAAAATGTAGTGCAGACTAACGGCAAAAATTAATCCCGAATCCGGCAAAAATTAATCCCGAATCCGCATAGATAAGCCCTTTAACTTTTTGAACTGTCGAAGATGGGTTAACCCCAAACAGACCAGGCCGAGCGTATCATGCAGATATTCATCTGGATACTGTTTCGTGCCCGCTCCTTTGCGCTTGTGTTTCTTGCGCAACCACTGGCGTAGCCGATACCGGCTGTGGCTGTCCACCGCCCGGTAGGCTTTGCTCACCGATCCCAGACAGAAGTAGTGGCCCCAGCCGCGCAATTGACGGTTGATTGCTGTTATTATCTGCTCGGTTTCTCGCCACTGGGTGTTCGCTCGCGTCATTTCACTGATTCGCCGATTGACTCGTTGGACCTTCGTCTTGGACGGTTTTGTGCCTAGGTAGGCTTTGCCCGTTCGAGGCGAATGACAACGCCCTATGGTGTAGCCAAGGAACTCGAAAGATTCCTCGGGTATTCGGCACAACCGCGTCTTCTTTTCGTTGACCGTCAGTTTCACCCGCTTCATAATATGACGCATGGCTTCGAGAGCCTCCACGCCGGTTCTCCGGCACAGGATGACGAAGTCGTCTGCGTAGTTCACAATATGCGAGCGCAACTGCCCGGCATAACCGAGCGTTTTCCAGCCGAGAATAAAACGGCGCATATACAGGTTGGCCAGAAGCGGCGATATGGGCACCCCCTGCGGGGTGCCTCGCCGCCACTTGCGGGCCGGGTTGCTCCGGCCCTTTCCCCCTTGGCCGTTTTCCTCGATCGGCATTTCCAACCACTGCTTGAGTAGTTTGAGCATGGCCCCGTCACTGATGCGACGCGACAGGCACTTGAGCAGCTCCGGGTGCGGGATGGTGTCGAAGTAACCTTTCAGGTCTGCATCCACTACCTCCCCATAGCCCCGGTTCCACCACCGATGCACTTCTCGCACCGCATCATGGGCGCTGCGGCTTGGCCGGTAGGCGTATTGCTCCGGCTGCAGGTCTACCTCAAAGATCGGTTCGAGCACCAGCACCGCGGCCATTGGCACCACCCGGTCTTTGATCGTCGGTATACCCAGGGGCCGCTGGCCCCCATCGGGCTTTGGCAGGTAGACCCGCCGCACTGCTTCGGGCCGATAACGTTTGGCCCGCAGTTCCTGCGCCAGTTGTTCCAACCATTCCACTTCTCCGGCCCGTTCAATGCTGGCAAAGGTTTCCCCGTCTACCCCGGCTGACCCGCCATTGGCTCGGCACAACCGCCAGGCAAACCGCAGGATATCTTCGCGATACAGCTTGTCATACAGATTGTAGAAGCGGAAGGTCGCTTTTCCCTTCGCTTTGACATGCAATGAATGCGGGAGCTTCCTAACGCTTTGTGGAGTTACTAGACTCATGTCAATCTCTGCGCTTTCTTTCCTTTATTCATCGCCCTTGAACTGAGGCCCCTTGGCTTCGCGGGGATTAGCCGCCTCCTCACTACTACGGGCCTCTCCGCCACCCGGCTCGACCCGCTCCCACTCTCACGAGCTAGCCGTTGAGGACTTCCACCCCATCGAACCGGGTTTCCCGTGTTCCTCCAAGACTCCTGCTGCCAACATGCCGTCACCATTACCCCGGCGAACCTGCAGGGCGTTCTCTTCGCTCTCTTCACCTGCAGTAGCAGCCTTCCCCCTGTTTCAACGGGGTCGGCGTTCGCATTACCCTTTTCGAGGCTTGCTCGGTGTTCACTCATATTACGGCCTGCTCGCTCGCTGACCCCCTTGCGGGGCCTTTTACATCGCAGTACTTGAACGGCTTCGTTACCTCCACCGTCCCTGCCATTGCTACCGGGTGGAACGACAGTTCCCGGGTGGGTTTTATTGGACTCTCCCACTGAAGTTTTGTGGCTTTACACGGCATACTGAAACTATGGGGTTAAGTCTCTTGGCAATGTCGTTGGCACTGTAATTTCGCGTTTGTACCCGTTGCCATTCGATGGAGTAGCCAAAGTCAAGCTGTTCCACACTTTGAGAGCGGATGATCTCATATGCAGACCGCAGTTCCGTTAAGGGGGCCGTCGGTGAAGGCAATTTAATCCGAATCATAAGCGGAAACGGATTTTCACCTGACACCAGCGTCCGCAGCACATCTCGGTAGCGCTTCGTCGCTTTCTTTTTCAGGAGATCCCACGTCAAAATTGTCCAAACAACTTCGTCCACTTCACAGACCATCGAGTAACATCAGTTGAACCGCCTCCTTTTTGAACTCCCGGCTATAACGTCTTCTTGCCATTTTTCGATCCTCCTTTATAGAGAATCTCGTGTCCACTTTTTTCAGTACACATCAATATACTGTTAAAATAGATACAAGAATGCGCAAAACAATATGTCAAAAGGGAATACTCTTATGCTAGAAGCTGTCCCAAAGTTATAACCATTTGTTTTAAAGTAAGTTAACTTGTTTATAAAGCTGTCATAAAGACCGTTTTTAGGGGATTTTGGGCAATTTCGATGTCTATAACACCGTCAGCCTTTCTCTTGTTTTGCATATTCAAATACAATTCTACCATAGACCTCTGTCTGACGCGATTATATTTATAACGAAAAGAGGCCTTATACAGCGTTTTTGACGGAATTGAATGACTTACGTTCCCTTACAGTTCGGAGTCGAATATCTCAATTCGCAAAATTCGGGTTTTTGGGACAGCCTCTATTGTACGTTGAACGAAGTGGCGATCAATGGGAAAACGGGCCGGGGACAGCTCAGTCCACCATGTTTTAGCCAACGTTGCATCCTCTGAATATTGCGCTATTTCGGTTCGATTTGTTTTTAGAGGAGCTTCCGGCGATCCAGATGGGCTGATGAATTCTGGTTGAGGCTGGATGACAACTCGCATGCTTTAGATCGTGGTTTCAAATGCGTGGTTGCTGGTTTAACGTGGGAATCGGTGATTATTTTAAGAAATCCCCACCCATTAAGGCACTAGTTGTTTTCGGATTCGCTGGAGGTCTTCTACGTGCTGGCCGGAAATCGTTTTTAGGTCGGGTGTAATTTGTAAAGCCACCGACACGGTTTTGCAATAGGCCTCGATGTTTTCCATTTTCCAGTAGGCGTCCTCGATGTCTTTGCCCCAGGTGATGACGCCGTGGTTGATCATGAGGATGGCCGAATGGTCTTTGCCCACCCGCCCGACCTCCTCGGCGTTTTCGGGGCTGCCGGGGGTGCGGTATTGGGAAAGCCCGATCTCGCCCAAAAAAATCTCCGCCTCAGGGGTCAGATTGCGGGGCGGAGTTTTGCCCGCCAGGGCATAGGCCGTTGCATGGGGCGGGTGGGCATGGCAGCAGGCTCGCGCTTTGGGCTGCCGCTTCATAATCCCGATATGGGTGAGCGCTTCGCTCGTGCGCGGGCGGCGGCCGGCCAGTTGTTTGCCTTCCAGATCAATGAGGCACATATCCTCCGGTTGCATAAAGCCTTTGGAAATCATGGTCGGCGTACAGAGGACGAGGTTCTCACCGACTCGAATAGTCAAATTGCCCCCATTGCCGTCGACGTATTCGCGCTGCCACATCCTGCGCCCGATATCGCAGAGGCGCTCCTTCAATGTCTCCATGCGGGGAGAAACAAACAAGTCCTCGACGCTTTGGCCATCTTCCGCGCGTATGCTTTGACCGGCCCGATCATTTTTTGCCGTTAGTTCCGAATCTTCATTATCGCTGCTCATCTTTTACCTTACTAATTTTCAGAATACTTTTAAAACGCCCATAGGGTTCATTCCAAGCCTTATGGTTGACGGGCTCAAATCTTTCCAGGGGAAACGACCTTCCAATCAGGGCGCGCCCCTGGGAGAGATCGGAACACTTGCCGCAAGCGATCAATTGCATGAGGATATTCCCCAGTGAAGTCGCCTCCACCGGCCCGGCCAAAACGGTGATTCCCGCGGCGTTCGCCGTCATCTGGTTGAGAAGGCGGTTTTGCGATCCGCCCCCGACAATGTGCAGGGTATCGAGTTTGCCATCGTAAATTTCCTTCAACCGCTCAAGGGCAAAGCGGTATTTCATGGCCAGACCCTCGAATATCGTTCGCGCCAGAGAGCCTTTGCTTTCCGGCGGAACCTGACCCGTTTTTTCGCAGTATTGCCGGATCTTTTCAGGCATGTCTCCGGGATTGGCAAACTCGCTGAAGTCGGAATCGATTAGGGCGGCGAAAGGCGGCGCTTCAGCGGCCAGTTCGACGAGTTCGGCATAGTCGAGGTCCTCCCCTTCTTCACTCCAATGCCGGCGGCATTCCTGGATCATCCACAATCCGGCGATATTGGTGAGAACACGCAAAGTTCCGAAAACGCCTCCTTCGTTGGTGAAATTATATTCAAGACTCTTTTCCGAAATAATCGGCCGGTCGCATTCCACCCCGAGCAGGGACCAGGTCCCCGAACTGAGATAGGCCCAGGAATTTCCCTCCGCCGGAATGGCCGCGATGGCCGAGCCGGTGTCGTGCGCGGCGACGGCGATTACACGGACGCCCCGCAAACCGGTTCTGGAAGCGATTTCCTCTTTCAGACAACCCAGCAAGGTCCCGGGAGGGGTGGGTTGAGAAAACAACCTTGTGGGAATTCCCAGCCGACTTAAAAGATCATCATTCCAACCGCCATTACGGATGTCCATACATTGACTTGTGCTGGCGATGGTATATTCATTGCCCATCATACCGCAGAGCCAAAAATTGATCAGGTCGGGGATGAAAAGCAATTTGGCCGCTCGCCCCAGTTCCGATTTGGGAGACTCTTTTTCGGCCATTAACTGAAAAAGGGTGTTGAAAGGCATAAACTGGATCCCGGTAGCCGCATAAATATCTTTTTTGGACACGATCTGAAAGACCCGTTCCATAACGCCCGTGGTCCGTTCGTCCCGATAAGCCACCGGCGCGCCCAGCAAGGCGCCCGCCTCATCGATCAGTGCGTAGTCCACTCCCCATGCATCGACTCCCAGGCTGTGGATTTTTGCCCCATAACGATTGCCGGCCTTTTTCAAACCAGCGCAGACGCCCTCGAACAGGCCCTCGATATCCCACCGCAAATGACCGGAATCCCGTCGGGCCACATTGGGAAAGCGATGCACCTCTTCCAGCCGGAGGCGATCCTCCCCATAAAGTCCCGCCACCACACGGCCGCTCTCGGCCCCCAAATCAACGGCAAGATAACAAGTATCCTCTCCGCCCATGCTTCCTCCATTACTCACCAACAGGTAAAACCTCCATCAATGACGAGATCGTGACTAGAGATATAGCTGCCAGAACCAGTCACAAAAGCCGTCTTATTGTCCAATTTGAAGCTATCCCGAATCGTCGACATAATAACAAATATTTTTCAGTGAAAATCTGAATTCGTTTAAATTTATATTAGCTTTTAGTAGATCTGGAATTGCATCTGAATTATTTCTATATCTCGTTATGTGCATTCAAAATTATCTGCGAATTAAATGAGAGTTTTCTAAAATAAAAGGTTTTTCAAAATTCTGGGGAAAAATTACAGAAACACTGTTATTTTTTTATTTCATTCGATAAAAACGAAATCCAACCCGATTCGGGCAACCCCTTTCGGGCCAGCGCGACGAGGGCAAAACTATGGCGGTGCTGTAAACGCGCCTTCCTTCTGTCAATGCTTTTCGCAATTCTTCCCCTGTCATATCCAAATCTTCTCAGGAACCCATTCCAACTGTCAAAATAAACCACTGTCTAAAATCTTTACTCCATTTTCCGATTTAATTGGCATCATTTGGGGCCGGCCCCACACATATCTCTATATCTTCTTGGCTCACGCCGATTTCCAGCGCCGTATCCACTATCTGGCCCCAAGTAACTTCATCGACAGGGATTCCACTTTTGAGCCGTTCTACGCGGGTACGGTCCTCAATTTCACCTGGCATGAGGATTTCCGTTTCCGGAGTTTTAGTGCGTGCGCTCTTGATATAATCGATAAACCGCCGAATCTCCGCCGCGTAACCGGTGTCGGCAGGCAGTTTCTGTGGATCGATTATGAGGGCAAGCATGCCGTTTATCAGTTTATCCTTTTTTTCCGGATTGCTGCACCCGCTTCCGGTGAACGCCCCGGCCAGAATATCGACTATGACACTCAACCCGTAACCTTTATGCCCGCCGAAAGGAAGAATGGCTCCGGGTGGCTGGGTATAAAATAGATTCGGATCGTTAGTGGGATTGCCCATATTATCGACAATACTACCTTCCGGGACCTCGACCCCTTGATTTCGGGCCATTCGTACTTTTCCCTCGGCAATCATACAGGTCGATATATCGAGTATGATGGGCGAACCTCCTTCCAGAGGGATTCCTACCGCCAAAGGATTAGCGGAAAGTTTTCGTTCATACCCGCCATAGGGCGCCACCAGGATGCCGAATCCGGTGGTGTTAATAAAGTGCATGGAAATCATTCCCGCTTTAGCCGCCATGGCCGCCCAATCGCCGATTCTACCCATGTGAGTAGCGTTGCGTAATCCAAGGAATACCATGCCGTCGCGGCGGGCTTTTTCGATGCCGAAACTCATGGCTTCCTCGGCGATTATCTGACCGAAACCGAGTTGCCCGTCGACGATTGCGAAATTGTCGGATTCAAAAAGGATCTGCATCTTGCGATTGACGCGGACAATGCCTTGGTGAAGGCAATCCATGTATTGGGGTATGCGCACGATACCGTGGGAATCGTGCCCGACAAGGTTAGATTCAACCAGGTAATGAGCCATCTTTTTGGCCTCATCCTCGTGAGAACCCGTCCTTGCGAATATTAATTGCACAAATTTCTTCAGTCTATCGGTATCAATATTCATTCCGCGTCTCCAATGGTTAATCCTTCTTATTGAAAAAATCCTCCCTGTTCACTCAAGTTTGAAATTAAAGTTAGCCGAGATTTCCCATATGAACATTCATAATCGTTGAAAATAGCTTGTACTGTCAAAAAAATCAGCCCACATTTGCAAGTCGTTGATTTCAGGCGCCAGTAATCCTTCCCAATGAGCTTAGAGGAATGTATCCCAATTGATTTTCGTACTTCTCTTTGGTGCCGGGTCAAGCCCGTTGCGTTTTCTGATGTTATCGACGGTCGTATCAGTTATTCGAATGCCAAGGTTTGATAGTGCTCCGACTACCTGAAGTGGACGGGGTTGTTTGGACAATTTTGACGTGGGATTAAGGTGGAAATCGTGTACGTATTATTTTTAAAAAATATATTTTGTCCTTAGCCAAAGACGGGCACGCAGGTGCCCGCAAGCTGTATTGGCGGGGAGGTTGGTTTTGCTCCGATTGCATGGACTTCGGCCGGGGTCCGGTAGCCCAGGGCTTGGTGGGGGCGCAGGTGGTTGTAGAAGTCCAGGTAGCGGGCTATCCCTTCGCTGGCTTCCTTTGCCGTGGCGTATTCGCGCAGGTAAATGTCTTCATACTTGAGGGTTCTCCAAAAGCGTTCAACAAATATGTTGTCCAGGTAGCGGCCACGCCCGTCCATGCTGATGCGCACCCCGGCTTGCCCCAGCACCGAGGTGAACTCGCTGCCGGTAAACTGGCTGCCTTGATCGGTGTTGAAGATTTGAGGTTGGGCCCGCCTCAGAGCTTCCTCCAGGGCGAGCACACAGAAGCGGCTCTCCAGGGTGTTGGAAAGCTGCCAGCTCAACACGTAGCGGCTGAACCAGTCCAACACCACGGTCAAGAAAAGGAATCCTCGGCTCAGCCGCAGGTAAGTGATGTCGCTGCACCATACCTGGTCGGGCCGCTCGACCGCCAAACCCCGCAGCAGATAAGGGAAAATGCGGTGCTGCCGGTGCCCCTGGCTCAAGTTTCGACGCGGATAAATAGCCTCCAGGCCCATTTGGCGCATGAGCCGCTGGATGCGGCCTCGTCCCACTGCATGGCCCTCTCGACGCAGCCACTGGGTCATCCGGCGAGAACCAAAAAACGGATATTGGGTGTAGAGCTCATCCATGCGATGCATGTAGAGAACGTTCTGCTCGCACTGGGCACGGGCCCGATAGTAATAGCTGCCGCGGGCCAGCCCCAGCAACTGACATTGCCTGCCGATACTGATTTTTCCTTGAAGTGGTTGCACCATCTTGCGCCTCTCACCAACCGAGTTGTTCAGACTTTTTTTTTAGCCAATCGCACTCTACTTTCAACTTTCCAATCTCCTGCTAGAGGTGATCTTTTTCCGTCTCGTTGTCCTTGCTGAGAGTCTGCCGCTGGCGCGAAAACAGCTCCGTTGCTCCCTGCAAAAGCTGCTTCTTCCATTGGGTCACCTGGTTGGGATGCACCTCAAAACGACCGGCGATCTCGTTGATGGTATGAGCGCCCCTGATGGCTTCCAGGGCCACCCGGGCTTTAAACTGAAGTGGACGGGGTTGTTTGGACAATTTTGACGTGGGATTAAGGTGGAAATCGTGTTCATATTATTTTTTAAAAATATATTTTGTCCTTAGCCAAAAACGGGCACGCAGGTGCCCGCAAGCTGTATTGGCGGGGAGGTTGGTTTTGCTCCGATTGCATGGACTTCGGCCGGGGTCCGGTAGCCCAGGGCTTGGTGGGGGCGCAGGTGGTTGTAGAAGTCCAGGTAGCGGGCTATCCCTTCGCTGGCTTCCTTTGCCGTGGCGTATTCGCGCAGGTAAATGTCTTCATACTTGAGGGTTCTCCAAAAGCGTTCAACAAATATGTTGTCCAGGTAGCGGCCACGCCCGTCCATGCTGATGCGCACCCCGGCTTGCCCCAGCACCGAGGTGAACTCGCTGCCGGTAAACTGGCTGCCTTGATCGGTGTTGAAGATTTGAGGTTGGGCCCGCCTCAGAGCTTCCTCCAGGGCGAGCACACAGAAGCGGCTCTCCAGGGTGTTGGAAAGCTGCCAGCTCAACACGTAGCGGCTGAACCAGTCCAACACCACGGTCAAGAAAAGGAATCCTCGGCTCAGCCGCAGGTAAGTGATGTCGCTGCACCATACCTGGTCGGGCCGCTCGACCGCCAAACCTCGCAGCAGATAAGGGAAAATGCGGTGCTGCCGGTGCCCCTGGCTCAAGTTTCGACGCGGATAAATAGCCTCCAGGCCCATTTGGCGCATGAGCCGCTGGATGCGGCCTCGTCCCACTGCATGGCCCTCTCGACGCAGCCACTGGGTCATCCGGCGAGAACCAAAAAACGGATATTGGGTGTAGAGCTCATCCATGCGATGCATGTAGAGAACGTTCTGCTCGCACTGGGCACGGGCCCGATAGTAATAGCTGCCGCGGGCCAGCCCCAGCAACTGACATTGCCTGCCGATACTGATTTTTCCTTGAAGTGGTTGCACCATCTTGCGCCTCTCACCAACCGAGTTGTTCAGACTTTTTTTTTAGCCAATCGCACTCTACTTTCAACTTTCCAATCTCCCGGTAGAGGTGATCTTTTTCCGTCTCGTTGTCCTTGCTGAGAGTCTGTCGCTGGCGCGAAAACAGCTCCGTTGCTCCCTGCAAAAGCTGCTTCTTCCATTGGGTCACCTGGTTGGGATGCACCTCAAAACGACCGGCGATCTCGTTGATGGTATGAGCGCCCCTGATGGCTTCCAGGGCCACTCGGGCTTTAAACTCAGCACTGTATTGTCTTCTCTTTCGTGATTTAATAACATTCATAGGTTAGCGGATTTAGTGGTTCAAGACCACCTTATTCCACTGTCCAGTTTTCCCCGTCCATTTCAACCCTATCACTTCCCCATTGTGGATTTTTCTCGAGCATCCTCAGGACCAGTTGTTCGATATCGCGATCTATTTTGGGTCGGCCTTTTTTCCTTTCTGACTTAAAGGTCCACTTTGCGGCCACGAGGTTGCGGTACCACCTAAGTAAGGTGTCCGGCGTCACAATCGGTTAGATTCCAAAGAGAGCTCTTCGTCCCAGCTTTTTCGCTTTCTGAGCAAGTCTGATTCTCTGGGAATTATTGAAGGCTTTGGGGTTTCCACTGAGTTGCTCGACAGTCAGATACTCGAGAACTGAAGTGGACGGGGTTGTTTGGACAATTTTGACGTGGGATTAAGGTGGAAATCGTGTTCATATTATTTTTTAAAAATATATTTTGTCCTTAGCCAAAGACGGGCACGCAGGTGCCCGCAAGCTGTATTGGCGGGGAGGTTGGTTTTGCTCCGATTGCATGGACTTCGGCCGGGGTCCGGTAGCCCAGGGCTTGGTGGGGGCGCAGGTGGTTGTAGAAGTCCAGGTAGCGGGCTATCCCTTCGCTGGCTTCCTTTGCCGTGGCGTATTCGCGCAGGTAAATGTCTTCATACTTGAGGGTTCTCCAAAAGCGTTCAACAAATATGTTGTCCAGGTAGCGGCCACGCCCGTCCATGCTGATGCGCACCCCGGCTTGCCCCAGCACCGAGGTGAACTCGCTGCCGGTAAACTGGCTGCCTTGATCGGTGTTGAAGATTTGAGGTTGGGCCCGCCTCAGAGCTTCCTCCAGGGCGAGCACACAGAAGCGGCTCTCCAGGGTGTTGGAAAGCTGCCAGCTCAACACGTAGCGGCTGAACCAGTCCAACACCACGGTCAAGAAAAGGAATCCTCGGCTCAGCCGCAGGTAAGTGATGTCGCTGCACCATACCTGGTCGGGCCGCTCGACCGCCAAACCCCGCAGCAGATAAGGGAAAATGCGGTGCTGCCGGTGCCCCTGGCTCAAGTTTCGACGCGGATAAATAGCCTCCAGGCCCATTTGGCGCATGAGCCGCTGGATGCGGCCTCGTCCCACTGCATGGCCCTCTCGACGCAGCCACTGGGTCATCCGGCGAGAACCAAAAAACGGATATTGGGTGTAGAGCTCATCCATGCGATGCATGTAGAGAACGTTCTGCTCGCACTGGGCACGGGCCCGATAGTAATAGCTGCCGCGGGCCAGCCCCAGCAACTGACATTGCCTGCCGATACTGATTTTTCCTTGAAGTGGTTGCACCATCTTGCGCCTCTCACCAACCGAGTTGTTCAGACTTTTTTTTTAGCCAATCGCATTCTACTTTCAGCTTTCCAATCTCCTGGTAAAGGTGATCTTTTTCCGTCTCGTTGTCCTTGCTGAGAGTCTGCCGCTGGCGCGAAAACAGCTCCGTTGCTCCCTGCAAAAGCTGCTTCTTCCATTGGGTCACCTGGTTGGGATGCACCTCAAAACGACCGGCGATCTCGTTGATGGTATGAGCGCCCCTGATGGCTTCCAGGGCCACCCGGGCTTTAAACTCAGCACTGTATTGTCTTCTCTTTCGTGATTTAATAACATTCATAGGTTAGCGGATTTAGTGGTTCAAGACCACCTTATTCCACTGTCCAGTTTTCCCCGTCCATTTCAAACAGCCTGTTGATGCCGGTTCACCCAGCCCGCGACCAGATCCACCATGAAATGAAATGGTAGATTCATAAGCTAGACCAACCAATAGCTTAACTTGCACATACTCAATGCCTTATTTGGATGGGCTGAATTTTTAGCCCTACAACCAATTGTTAGGACTACATCCTCCATTTGCGGACATCTCGGCTCTATTGGAAGGTTATAAGCACGTATTCCATATGTTTAAAACTGAGGATAGTAATAAAGGTGTCGAACTTATGGTGAAATTATCTAACCCTCCTTCACAGGTGGTTGATTTGTTTCGTGCAGCAATTCCTTCGACGTTAAGAGGACAATGGGATGATGAAACGCCACATGCTGCAGGCCGTTGGATCTGGAATGATTTACAAGATTATCCCGGGTTTTTATTCGACAAATTGGGAATTGCAACCCATTTAGGACTTAATCCGAATGGATTTGAGCAGGTTCGCTCTAAATTTGAAACCGCCCGCTATCGAGGTGCTTTTGTTTCGGATGAAAAACCGCGTTGGTGGGTCAATAAAATTCGCGGTATCTTCGAGGATATTATCGGTAAGCAAGTTGTTGGGCCATTTTCTAGTGAGCGTGAGGAATTGTTGAACAGAACTGGAATCGAAGAGTCAAAACAGGATGGACTTCTCGCAATCGCACACACACACGAAAAAAAAAATCCAGATTGTGTAGCCTACGAAGATGACCAGCGTGATGAAAACTTGCGTATCCAAGCGCTGTTCGAGGACACCGAGGTAGATGATAGGGACGCGAATCCACCATTTGGATTTGAAGCCCGGAGGATTTTTCACGGTAGATAGAGGCTGTCCCAAAAATATAAAGATTTTGTAGTCAACTGGATGACGTTTATAAAAAGAGCCGAAAAGAGCAAGTTTTTGCTCGATCCGGCCAAAAAAGGGTTCTATAATTGCGTTAGCGAAAATCAATATAGCCCTTTCTATGAAAAATATAGCCATCCAATGCCTCCTGCGTCCAGCTTTAACTGTGGTCGACCGTTGCCTCGATTACGATAACTTTCGCGCCACCATTGAGCGAATCGACCGGCTGCTGATCGACTCGGAGGTGGAATCGCAGGCCATCGAGCTGGCCTTGGAGGGGTGGCAGCCAATGGGCCTAAAGGCCCGGCAGCAGCGGGCCAGTTTTGCCCTCAAAGCGTTGCGTATGGAAACGCTGCGTTATCTGCTCGGTGGGATTTCGTTTCGGCATTTGTCGAGGGCTCTGGGCAGCAGCGATCTGTTGGCCGACTTTTGTCGTGTCCGCCATATCGACGGCATAAGGGGCATCTCCAAGAGCACCCTGGAGCGGGCCTCGAAGTTTTTCAGCGAAGAGCAGTTGAGGGCCTTGCACCGGACCTTGACTGAGGTGGTGGGCGATGCCCTTCTGGCCCGGCAGGTGGTGGGATTGGACAAGCCGATAGACACCACCATTTGCCTGATCGACGGCACTTGTTTGGAGCTCAACATTCATTGGCCGACCGACTGGGTGCTGCTCAAGGATGTAGCGGGCACATTGCTTAAAGCGATCCGGCTGATCCGCGAGAAGGCCGGTTTGCGCCATCGCATGCCGATCGAACCGGAGCCATTGGCTCGGCAGATGAACCGGTTGTGTATGCAGATGACCCACAGCCGGCGGCGAAAGGACAGCGCGCGCCAGCGCAAGAATATCTTGAGGCAGATGAAAAAGCACCTCAAACGGATCGGGGAGCATGCCCACAGTCACCGGGAATTATTGCAAGCCTGCTGGGAGCAAAGCGATTATAGCAAAAAACAGGTCCAACAAATCCTCGCCCGGATGGAGCGTATGAGCGAGCTAATCCCGGTGGTCACCAAGCAAGCGCACGAGCGAATCATTGGCGGGCGCCAGGTGAAAAACACGGAGAAAGTTTTGAGTGTTTACGAACCCGATGCGCAGGTCATTGTGCGAGGCAAAGCGGGCCAAGAGGTTGAGTTCGGCAACACCCTGTTTTTAGGTGAAAGCGTTGAAGGATACCTGCTGGACTGGAAACTCTACGGCAGCCGGACGCCAAGCGAAAACGAACAAATGCAAGAGAGTTTGCAAAGACAGAACCGCTTTGCCGTGGAAGAGTCCATAGCGGCCATGTGCGCGGACCGGGGATTCGCCTCCCAGCGGGCCCGCCGGCAGTTAGCCCAGGAGGGCATCTACGATGCGCTCTGTCCACGCGATCCGAAGCAGTTGAAAAAACGGATGGAGGAACCACACTTCAGGCAATTGCAAAAGCGCCGGGCCAGCACCGAAGGGCGGATCGGGGTATTGAAGAATCGCTGGCAGGCCGGGCGGTTGCGCAGCAAAGGCTTTGCCAACCGCTCGATCAGCGTAGCCTGGTCGGTCCTCTCGCACAACCTATGGAAAGTAGCCAAGATGCTGGCCCAGCAAGACGAACAAAAAACCAAAGCGGCGGCCTAAATAAAGAGCGGAAAAGCAAAGACAATACTTTTTCACAGCCGTACTGTCGGCCCATACAAAGAAAACCAATACCATCCCATAGGGGCGAGGCAAGCTTCGTAACCCATTGATAATCAATGTGAGTTTTTGACTTTTGGGGGAATCGAATTTTTGAAATTTTATCACATGTTTCTCTTTTATTGCTTTTGCCACCTTGTGCTGTCCCATAGGTTTTCAACCAAACCCAGGGAAATAAGCCTGCTGGGGAGTCGCTCGCATTCTAAAGCGTCCACCGGCTGTCCCATAGAAATCGAGCAAGTCCCGCAGGTTAAAGCGATCCCAAAGCACGCCTCTGACAAGTGTGAACAGGCGGACAAAACTATGCTCCCAGCGGCTCAACCAGGCCTGGAAGCGGAGCAGCACATAGAGCAGCAAAGCGCTCCAAATCTGCCAGCGCACGGCATTGGCGCTATGGCCGAGGAAATCGCACAAGTTGAGCGTTTGTTTGATCTGGCGGAAGAAGGTTTCAATGGACCAGCGGCAGCGATACAGTTCGCTGATCGTATGGGGCGACCACTGCAAATTATTAGTCAAAAATTCCATCACTCGCCACTGGCCATCAATCTCCACCCATGCCGTTACCCGGCGCATCGGCTGGGGATAATCCTGACGGGATTTTTTGTTCTTAAGGACCACCAGATCATCGCGCAAAATATTGCCCTTGGGCTTCTTGAGCAGCCTCTTGACACAGCGCAAGGCCATGTTCTTTTTGGCCCGGGTGACAAAGTAAATGCCCCTCAAGGACAAGTCAAAGAGGTGGGCCAAATCGATGTAGGCCTTGTTAAACAATACGATTTCACCGGCTTTGAGGGCGGCGCACATTTCACGGGCTCGTTTGGCGTCATTGTCCCTGGCCGTGTCGATGATGGCAAACCGGGGCAGAAAACTTTGCAAATCCAGGCGCAAGTGACATTTGGCAGCCGCCTTTCGCCGACGATGTTTAGCCCAATCCATGCAGTTGGCGACCAAACCGATAGTGGACGAATCGACGATGTTGATAACGCGTTTGAAACGTCGGGGAAACCCCTTGAATTTACCACCCGCAAACCCCGGAGACAACGACTGCAAGTGCTTGAGCACCGACCAAAACAGTTCTCCCGACATCGCGGCATCGCGATGCTTGTTGGCGTAGGAAAGCCCGTTGCGACTGGGAGCGCTGGCCCCCCGGATACTGGCCAGCAACCCTCTGTGATGAGCGAGTCCGTCACAGACATCATTAAGCCCAATAGCATGAGTGATCTGAGCATAGAGCAAACTAACGATATGGCTCCATGGACTGAAACTGCGAGCTTTCTTATCGACACCCTACTGGCGGGCCAACTTGGCCACCAGATGTCCCGGAATAAAATTGCAAAGCTGTCGCAGAACGCACACCTTGCATTTGGCTGGATTTGCTTTTTGTTTTTTCATAGTAACCTGCTTCTAGTGAAACAGGCGAACAAGAGCAATTCCAGCCGTTTTGCGTTATTTCCTATGGGATGCTATTGAAAGAAAACCAGGCAACCGGACCCCCAAAACCAGTACCCTAACGTCATAGGAGAGCAAAGTCGCCCCCTCCCAAATGCAAATACCTCTAAAATGAACGCCTATCAAAAGCCCTCGCAAAAATCACCCTTTTGGGACAGCCTCTAATCTACTTCGACGAAGATTTTGAGGTCCACTAGGTCAGCGTATACGGCGGCAGTTTCCCCATGGGTGGACCACCATATGTGAAGCTCGCCAAAGCCAGCCGCCTTCAAAATATTGATGATCTTCTGCCGAGCTTCGAGGCGCTCCTCTTCATACTCTTCGGGATCATCGTCTTCATCACACTCGGGATCCGATCCACAAAGGACCGGTCGAACCCGAACCAGTGGAATTTTGTCTGCCGAAATCGCCCGCTTGGTTTCGGCAACCATCTCTCCAATTTTCTCCTCATCGTGAGGGGGATGCGAGGAGTGCATAATTCCAGCCCAACCTTTGTAAGCCAGACAGAGACCAATGCAGGGTCCAAGACCTTCGGTGTATAAAAAGCCCGGCTTATAAAGGAATCCGTATTCTCCCATTGCTACCTTGTAGGTGTTCCAATGATGCTCGAAATTCATCGTAGTGTTTAATGCTTAATGTTCACGTACTTGATCGTCCCTTGTCAAAAACTCCCGCCCCCGGCCTCCCGACGATTTTACCTCTAAATCTTCGTGTCAAATTTTCCTAACTAGAGGCTGTCCCAAAAGGGTGATTTTTGCGAGGGGATTTTGAAGAGTGTTCATTTTAGTGGTATTTTCTTTTGGGAGGGGGTGACTTTGCTCTCCTATGACGTTAGGATTCTGGTTTTGGGGTCCGTTTGCCTGGTTTTCTTTGTATGGGCCGACAGTAGGCCTGTGAAAAAGTATTGTCCTTGCTTTTCCGCTCTTTATTTAGGCCGCCGCTTTGGTTTTTAGTTCATCTTGCTGGGCCAGCATCTTGGCCATTTTCCATAGATTGTGCGAGAGGACCGACCAGGCTACGCTGATCGAGCGGTTGGCAAAGCCTTTGCTGCGCAATCGCCCGGCCTGCCAGCGATTCTTCAATACCCCGATCCGCCCTTCGGTGCTGGCCCGGCGCTTTTGCAATTGCCTGAAGTGTGGTTCCTCCATCCGTTTTTTTCAACTGCTTCGGATCGCGTGGACAGAGCGCATCGTAGATGCCCTCCTGGGCTAACTGCCGGCGGGCCCGCTGGGAGGCGAATCCCCGGTCCGCGCACATGGCCGCTATGGGTTCGGCTAGGTTGAAGCGGTTCTGTCTTTGCAAACTCTCTTGCATTTGTTCATTTTCGCTTGGCGTCCGGCTGCCGTAGAGTTTCCAGTCCAGCAGGTATCCTTCAACGCTTTCACCCAAAAACAGGGTGTTGCCAAACTCAACCTCTTGGCCCGCTTTACCTCGCACAATCACCTGCGAATCGGGTTCGTAAACACTCAAAACTTTCTCTGCGTTTTTCACCTGGCGGCCGCCAATGATTCGCTCGTGCGCTTGCTTGATGACCACCGGGATTAGCTCGCTCATGCGCTCCATCCGGGTAAGGATCTGTTGGACCTGTTTTTCGCTGTAATCGCTTTGCTCCCAGCAGGCTTGCAATAATTCCCGGTGACTGCGGGCATGCTCCCCGATCCGTTTGAGCAGCTTTTTCATCTGCCTCAAGATACCCTTGCGTTGCCGCGCGCTGTCCTTTCGCCGCCGGCTGTGGGTCATCTGTATGCACAGCCGATTCATCTGCCGAGCCAAGGGCTCCGGTTCGATCGGCATGCGATGGCGCAAACCGGCCTTCTCACGGATCAGCCGGATCGCTTTGAGCAGCGTGCCCGCTACATCCTTGAGCAGCACCCAGTCCGTCGGCCAATGAATGTTGACCTCCAAACAGGTGCCGTCGATCAGGCAAATGGTGGTGTCTATCGGCTTGTCCAATCCCACCACCTGCCGGGCCAGATCGGCATCGCCCACAACCTCAGTCAAGGTCCGGTGCAAGGCCCTCAACTGCTCTTCGCTGAAAAACTTCGAGGCCCGTTCCAGGGTGCTCTTGGAGATGCCCCTTATGCCGTCGATATGGCGGACACGACAAAAGTCAGCCAACAGATCGCTGCTGCCCAGAGCCCTCGACAAATGCCGAAACGAAATCCCACCGAGCAGATAACGCAGCGTTTCCATACGCAACGCCTTGAGGGCAAAATTAGCCCGCTTTTGCCGGGCCTTTACACTCATTGGCTGGCCTCTTTCCAAGGCCAGATCAACGCCCTGCGATTCCACCTCCGAATCGATCAGCAGCCGGTCGATACGCTCGATGGTGGCGCGAAAGTTATCGTAATCGAGGCAACGGTCGACCACAGTTAAAGCTGGACGCAGGAGGCATTGGATGGCTATATTTTTCATAGAAAGGGCTATATTGATTTTCGCTAACGCAATTATAGAACCCTTTTTTAGCCGGAGCGAGCAAAAAAATGCTCTTTCCGGCTATTTTTATAAACGTCATCCAGTTGACTACAAAATCTTTATATTTTTGGGACAGCCTCTAACTAAAATGATTTTCTTAAAGTCCAGAGGACTTTAACATTATTTCCAACGTTTGTACTCACCCCAAAAGCCTCAAAACTGTGACAGTTGAACAGCCCAGTTTTAAAGTTTTTTTGCAAAAAAAGCAGAAAGTTTGTCCCGCAAGCCAGTTCGTACCGTATAGCAACATATGCAGAAAGATAAAAAAGAGAAGTTAGAACCTGTAAACGAACTCACCACCCTGCTCAACCTGCAGGGGGAGCGTGTGTCCATTACAGGCCACAACCTCGCCATGTGCTCTTTAAAGGCCGATATCCAAACTAGGATCTATCGGATACCCGGCAAGAGCCCGCGGGACAGCAAGCTGGCGGTGGTCCAGCACACCCACAACCTTCATAGCAATGTGACGAAACCCTGCCTATGAAGCTCCAGCAATGGCACATCTTGATCTATTCTGACGATGACGTGGCCGTCCGCAAGATACTCAAGACCCTGGGGTGAAACGGGCGTGTTAAGCTTTGGGAATTGCAGGTTTTCGAGTTCAGCGGTCTTAGCAATTTTTCCTGAGGCTGTTGAGCACTTTAGTGAAGCGGAATTACTGCCACTTTTCAAGGCTTAACCCCAAAAAGCGAACATACTTGAAATCGCGATTAAAAATCTATAATTGCACCAGAAGTGCACCAGACAAAGATATCAGATTTCTAAAATAATCCGTAACTCTTTGACGATCAATGGTGGGCCCTGAGGGATTCGAACCCCCGACCAAAGGATTATGAGTCCTCTGCTCTAACCGCTGAGCTAAGGGCCCGCGCGCCTGTTTTGCTCTCATATTGAGATTGGTGAGAAATTCTAGGGCCGGATGAGGTTGTGGAAAGGTTTTTTTTCCAAAAATATAGGATTGAATTGGGAAAGTTTTCTTTTTTGGCCGAAAAGGAGCGGTTTAATAGGTTGGGGAACGGGAAATGACTTTTGTTTTTTGCCTGCCTCTTACCCGGTAGGTGATGCCGGACCAGGTGATTTTGGTGGCGAATGTAGTGGTGGCGACAAAGATGAAGTGCAGAAATAGCCAGCCTGCGGTGGCAAAGCGGTCCAGCCAGAATAAGGGTTTTAGCCGCGCCAAATCTTCGCCTTTAAATAGGTAATGGATGACTTTTACCCGTTCGGAGGCGCGGATTTGATTCAAAACAAACAGGCTGCCGATTGGAACTAGCGCCCACAGATTTCCGGCCAGCAGGGATCCCCAAGTGATAAGGAACGCGATCGTATAAAAAAATGTGGCAATCAGGGAGATGGCCCAAACGTAGGGGGAATAGATGCGCACCTGGAAATACTGCCGCCAGGCAAACCAGAACATCTCGCTCCAGCTATAGTCGATGGGAGTCGGGCGCATGAGGGAGCGGACAAAGCCGATTCGCAAACCGGCCCGTTGGGTGACGTGGGCCATCTGCAAATCGTCGTTGAGGGCCCCTTGGTAGGATTCGAGCAGGTGGACAATTTCGTAGGCTTCGCGGGTCAGGGCGTAGGAGCCGCCCCATGTCAGATTGCACCATTCGGGCCCGCCCAGGGTTCCGACCGACCCATTGATAACGGAAACGAGTTTATTGGGGAAAGTGGGTTTTTCCGGGATGAGCCAGCGGTAGGTGGTGGAAACGGGATGGGTTTCGTGGTTGAGGGGACCGAGCAGCCGGGTGAGCCAATCGGGGCAGATGAGGATGTCGGCATCGCCGAATGCGATGATGCGGTCGCGCTCCTCAAAGTATTTAATGGCGCTGAGTTGGTTGTGGATTTTCTGGCTGCACTGTTCCGATAAACCGGCCACATTGAGCCGAATTTGACGCAGGCCGGGGGCCATTTTGGGTCCGTCCGGCGGGCAATTTTCATGGGTCAGGACTCGCTCGCCGTTTTCAAAACCAAGGTAGCGGCAAACGGCGGCAAAGGTGGGGTCTTCCTCCGTTTCCACCGTTACGACGACATGATAATCGGGATAATCCTGGTTGAGCAGGCCATCGAAAAATGGTTTGAAATTGGATCGGACGCCCTTGATGGGAATAAATACAGCGGCCGGGCGGATGGGCTTTTCCGGTTTTCGAGCGATCAATTCATCCTGGGCGATCATTTTTTTGCGGTAGGCCCAGACGTTGTAGCAGCCGAAAAGCCCCTGTAAAAACCAGGCTGTCCAAAGAGGCCACCATGTTGAAAAAATACTCACCGGGATAGAATTAAACCGTCAGGGGGTAAGCGGTTCCGCGGCCCGGTTCAAACATATTCCATCTTTCCCTCGCAGTCAGCGGTGATTATTTCGATTGGTGGCGGGAAACCGTGTCTTTAATAAACAGCAGGCGCAGACTGTTGAAACAGACCAGCACGGTGCTGCCTTCATGGGCCAAAACACCCATCGAGAGCGGCAGAACGCCAATTAATGTCGCCCCCACCATGACCACCACGGTACCCAGGGCAATGGTGATATTTTGTCGAATTACTTTCCTCGAGGCCAGGCTCAGCCGGTAGGCATCGACAAAACTTTCGATGCGGTCCTGCATTAGGATTACATCGCTTCGCTCCAGGGCCGCATCGCTGCCCCGCGAACCCATGGCCACGGCCACATCGGCGGAGG
Organism: Opitutales bacterium; assembly: GCA_965226205.1. Classification (GTDB taxonomy): domain Bacteria; phylum Verrucomicrobiota; class Verrucomicrobiia; order Opitutales; family UBA2987; genus JAJFLU01. The sequence continues at coordinate 48,835 of CBDDCJ010000018.1, forward strand.
TCAGGCTGGGCGCATCGTTCAAGCCGTCTCCCACCATGGCCACGCGCAGGCCCGATTTTTTAAACTCATGGATCGCATCCACCTTTTGGCTGGGGGTCAGGCCGGAGCGCACCTCTTGCAAACCAAGCTCATGGGCCACCGCTTCGGCCGTTTCCCGCCGGTCTCCGGTCAGCATGACGGTCTTCAAATTACGCCGGGCCAGTTCTTTTAAAAACGGCTTCGATTGAGGGCGCACCTGGTCTCTCAATAAAATCCGGCCCAGGAAATCCCCGGCGATGATCCAGACTTCGATGAAGTGCAGCGCGGGCGGCGGCACTTTCTCCGCAAATTCCGCCAAAGGCCCGTCGCAGAGCAATTCGCGCCGCCCCAGGATGCATTTGGAGCCATCGATAAGGCCCTCCATACCCATGCCGGGAAAAGCGGTGGCACCCTTCACCGGCAAAGACGGCAGGTTCTCCTTTTTGCCATACTTGACAATGGCGCGGGCTATCGGGTGGTCGGAGTGGCGTTCGAGAGAATAAGCGTAACGGGCGGCCTCATTTTCCCGGCCCGGTGGAAAACTCTCAATTTTATCCACCACCATTTCGCCGGTCGTAAGGGTTCCCGTTTTGTCCAGCGCCACGATGTCGATATCCGCCAGGTTTTCGATGGCGGCCCCGCCCCGGAAGAGGATGCCCCGCCGCGCCCCCCAGGCAATGGCCGCCAGGATGGCCGATGGGATCGACAAAACAAGAGCGCAAGGGCTCGCCACCACCAGCAGCGTCATGGCTTGGTAAAAGGCCGATTTGACGCCCGCTTCATTGATAAATGCGGGTAAATCGAAGGCCAGCCACCAGACAAAAAACATCACCGTGGTGAGGGATAAAATGATCACCGTATAACGAGTGCCGAAACGATCCGTAAAGCTTTGGCTGGGCGCTTTCTGGTTTTGCGCTTCCTCGATCAGGCGGAGGACTTTTTGCAAGGCGCTCTCGCCCACCGGCCGCAGGGCGGTTGCCTCCACCGCCCCCCAAAGATTAAGGGTGCCGCTGTAGAGGGCGTCGCCTGTGGTTTTTTCCACCGGCAGAGACTCACCCGTGAGATTGGACTCGTCGGCTGCCGTTTGGCCGGTCAGCAGCAGGGCGTCAACGGGAAACAAATCGCCCGGTCTGATGGCCAGACGGTCGCCCGGTTTCACATTCCCGACCGGGATGGTCTGCTCGCTGCCATCGGGCAACAGGAGCGTGGCCTCGCGCGGGGCCGCCTTAAAAAGTGCGTCCACCTCCTTCCGCGTCCGGTAGAGGGCGTAATGCTCCAGGGCCCCGGAAAAGGAAAAGAGAAAAAGCAGCAACGCCCCCTCCGACCAGGCCCCGATGGTGATTGCGCCCACCGCCACGGCCAGCATCAGGAAATGGATGTCCAGCTTGCCTTTTTTGATATGCGCGAAGGCGTCGATGGCGGCGTCCCATCCTCCGGCAATGAAGGCGGCCAGGTAGAGCGAACGCGACCAAATAATCTGCCCCGGCGCGAGGCTCTCCACGACCCAGCCAGCCAGAGCGGCTCCTCCGCAAATTGAGGCCAGCAGGAGCAGGGTTTTCCAGTCGTGATCATGACTACAGCAGGAAGCGGCCATTTCCGGCTCCCGTTCCGGCCATTCGAACTCGCGCCAGCTCCAGAGTGCCGGTTCGGTCAGGCAGGAAGGCTTGCTCAGCAATGTGCCCTCCGGGCTGGATTCAACCGTCAAGGCCGGATTAAGGGGTTTTTCCGGCATCAAGGTTTTTTCCGCGGCCCGCAAAGTGACGTGCAAGGTGGTGCGCAATTCTTCCTCATCAATCACCCCAAGAGTGGCGATGGAAATTTTTCCACCCGCTGGATCCACCCGCATGGCCCCCAAATCCGCCCGGGCGAGCAAAAAATCGGCCAGGGCGGGAAGCCAGGATTCCCGATCCATACTGCTTTTATGATTCGGCGCCATGATTAAAGACTGTCCCCAAAGGTCGATTTTTGCGAGAGGATTTTGACAAGCTCTCATTTTAGTGACATCCGAAGTCAAGTTGCCCTCACCATCATCACCACAAAACAGCCCATCGCGCGAAAGCGGCCCAACGGGATGGGCGCCCAAATCCATCCTGCGGCCAAAATACGGCTCCACTGAAGTCTTTTGCAACATAGGCCAACATTATACAGCAAATCGCAAAAAAATCAATCGATAGGTTGGCTGCGTTTGATGCGTTTGATTAAAGTTCGAATTTTCGTGTATTTTTCACCAAAAAACACCCTCCCAACAGATAAAAAACCGCCATTAGCCAATAATAAACCCCAAAATATCATTAAACCACAGATAAACGCAGATAATAAAAAAGCATATTTACCACTAATCCAAAATTATCTGTGTCCATCCGTGTAATCCGTGGTAAAATATTCCAGCATCCAGCATCCAGCATCAAGCATCCCTATAGCTTCAGGCCAAACCGCTTTTGCCCGTATCCGTAGGTGACGGCCTGGACGGACTTTAGGGGCTGCCGCCAATCGCCGGTGGAATACTTTTGGGCAAAGGCGGCCATTTTTTTGCCATAATCTTCCAGCAATTTCTTTTTCACATCCGTTTGCGCGAATGAGAATTTCAGGCTGTATTTGCCCATTTTCATAATCTCCTCCCAGGAGAGGTTGAAATGGGTCACGGCGGCATAAAATTCGTCCGTCATATTGGAATCCCACATGCCGCGATCGTCGGTGCTCAGGCCAACCGGTATTCCCTGTCTAAGGTAAATGGGAAAGGGATGTTCGGCAATGGAATCGACATAGCCGAGCAACTCGTTGCTGATGAGGTTGATTTCAACAAAAAACCGGCCCGTGCGCATGAGCATCATGGTGTCGCGGTCGTCGATCAGGTTGACCCCGTGCCCGATGCGGGTGGCGCCCAGGCGCAGGGTGTCGATGATGTGTTCGGAGGGCTCATTTTCCTCCCCCGCATGGATGGAGATGCCGATTCCGGGGTATTTGCGGAGGGCTTGGTCGTAAGCCTCCGTGAAACGGCGGGGATGGCCCTTCTCGTTGTCCTCACGGCCCGCCATATTGATGGCCCGCCAGAGATCTCTATGGCTATCGATAAACTCGTATGCCCGGCCCACAAGGTCGGGAGAATCGGGACGAAATCGCAATACGGTCAACTGAAACCGCACCGTCACTCCCGTGGCCAGAGCATCGGGGCGGCCGATGCGCTCCTTGTAGATTTCATAAACTTGATGAGGAGAAAGGGGATTCCCTTCTTTATCATGTTGGCGGAAGACGTTTACCTGCGGTTCGAAATACAACAGGCCCTCGGCCCCGAAACGCTTCATGTTGTCCACCAGCAATTCGCTCATCAAATAGGGATTGCGCCCAAGATGGTTGAGGCGGGGAAACTGGTATTCGAAGAATTCGTCCTGGCTTTCACCGGGGCGGTCCAGGACGAGGGACGACATCCAGTCCCGGCGTTCGCCGTCGCTAAGTTCCTCAATAGGCTTGTACTCACCGTGGGCGCAATCGTTCAGTTTTTGCCAGGACCTCTCGTTGATATTAACCCAATACATGAGGGATTTTGAACCTTTTCTCATCCCCGGCGGAGTGGAATCCTCCCCGCAATTCATGATCCGGTAGCGCGTATAATAACGCTGGCCGCCATTCAGTTGAGGATCGGTGGCCACCTTATACCAGGATTCGGTAATAGTGGACCCGCCGTGGTGATGGTGGAGGTCGCCCCCCTTGGGCATATCGTAAAGGAATGTATAAAGCTCCTCCGGCGAGGCTTCCCGTTTGATTATTTCAAAAATCGGGCTGAAATCCAGGACGGAACCGGCTTCCTCGCTCCAGGCCAGATTAAAAAGCAATGAAACAAAAATCAGGCCAGGTAAATACTTGAATTTTGCCGGACTATAAGTGGATCGTTTTTTTGTTTGGCTCTTCATAATGATGGTGGTGATTATGATACAAAAAATGGTCCTCTCAATAAAAACACAACTCCCGATTAGGCTTCGAGCCGTGTTTTCAAAAGACAGGTGTCAGGATTCGACATGTGCTGACACCTGACACCCGACACCTGAACCCCCAAAAAAAAACATAAACCCCGAAGCGGAAGTATAGGATTTGATTTTTCCTCCCCTTTCCTCTAAAAGCCAATCGTTAGAATCAAAATCACGCAATTTATCATTATGAAAAGTTCCAGATTTTACCCATTGTTCTTGAATTTGTTCATTCCTTTTCTCGCTCTGTCCGCGGGATGGGCGAAAACCAAACCGATACCCATTAAAGTCGTTGTGGTGGCCATGTTCGAGCGGGGAACCCAGGACGATGGCAATCCGGGGGAACTGGAGTTGTGGATCGAAGGGGAAAAACTGAAAAAAGTGATCCCCTTCCCCCTGGGAATGAGCCCTATGCGGATGAACGACCAGGGCGTTCTGGCTCTCGAAACGGGTGTCGGGGCAACCAATGCCACGGCCACCATTATGGCCCTGGGCCTGGATACGCGTTTCGATTTCTCCAAATCCTATTGGCTGATTGCCGGAATCGCCGGGGCGGACCCGGAGGATGCCTCGCTCGGCACAGCCGCCTGGGCCGAATACGTCCTCGACGGTGATCTTGTCCATGAAATGGATTCGCGGGAAATCCCCAAGGATTGGCCCTACGGCATACTCCCCTTGAGCGGCACAAAACCGAATGAAAAGAAACCCCACCACTCCGACTCATTTGTGGTTTACCACCTCAATCCCGACCTGCAGGAATGGGCTTACCAACTGACCAAGGAGCACCCCATCGAAGACGGCCCCGAGATGAAGGCGTTTCGTAGGCTCTATAAAAACTACCCCAACGCCATGCGGCCACCCTTCGTCATGAAAGGCGGCGCCATGGGGTCGAGCACTTATTGGCACGGGCATCTGCTCAATAATTGGGCCAATGACTGGGTGAAATTATACACCGGGGGAAAGGGGAACTTCGTCATGACGGCGATGGAGGACAACGGCACTTTAACCTCGTTGAAACGTCTCTCAAAAACAGGCAAAGTCGATTTCGGCAGGGTCATGGTGCTGCACACGGCCAGCAATTACTCCACCCCGCCCCGAGGCAAGGGGGCCGAATGACATTTCAGCGCGCCCTATGTTTTAAAAGGTCTGCCCGCATTAGAGGCGGCCTATAAAGTGGGCAGCCTGGTGGTCCATGAACTGGCGGACAACTGGGACCGCTACGAAAACCATCCTCCCTCAGCCCGAAACCTGACACCCGACACCTGCATTCCGCAGCCTTAATTATTGAAGAACGAGAATTAAAAAAATGAACACAATAAAACAAATAACAGCCACGGCCCTGGCTCTCCTTCTATTCGTGGCGGGGCCCCTTAATGGAGCCAAAAAGAAGGCGCGCATCCCGGTCAAGGTAGCCGTCATCACCATGTATGAGATGGGCGATGTTACGGGCGACCAGCCGGGCGAGTATCAATTTTGGGTAGAGAGGGAAAAACTGGACAAGATTTATCCCTTCTCCCTGGGCCCGCACGACCTTCGCATGAACGAGCAGGGAGTCATGGGCATTTGCACGGGGCCGGGCGTGACCAATGCCGCCATGGTCATGACCGCCCTCGGTCTGGACAAGCGTTTCGACCTCAGAAAAACCTACTTCATCGTTTCCGGCATTGCGGGGGGCGACCCCCAGGATGTCTCCATAGGCAGCGCCGCCTGGTCTCGCTGGGTCGTCGATGGGGATTTGACCCGCTCCATCGATTCGCGGGAAGCCCCCGGGGACTGGCCTTATGGCATTTTTCCCTCCGACGGCAAAAAACCCAACGATAGGTCCGGTGGCTGGACTTACCCCGGCATGTCATTCAAGCTCAATCCATCTCTGGTCGAGTGGGCCTATCATCTAACAAAAGATGTCGAGCTGACGGACCATCCCGAGGTGGCCGAGTTTCGGAAACTTTACAAGGGCTTTCCCAACGCCTCGGGGCCTCCCAAAGTGGTTTTGGGAGAGAGCCTCGGTTCCAACGCTTACTGGCATGGAACCGTCCTCAATCAATGGGCCAACGATTGGGTAAAACTTTACACCGAAGGGAAGGGAAATTTCATGATGACCAATGTCGAGGACAACGGCATTCTGCACGCCCTGCACCGCTTTGCCAAAATCGGAAAAGTGGATTTGAACAGGGTGCTTGTGCTCAGAACGGCCAGCAACTACTCGCATCAACCTCCGGGGAAAAAACCCGACTGGAGCCTTACCGCCCCCTACCCGGCTGAGGGACTGACAGCGCTGGAATCCTGTTACAGGGTGGCCAGCCCGGTCGTCCACGCCCTCGTCAAGGATTGGAAAACCTACCAAGACACGCCACCCGGCTCCTCGAATTGACCGGACCCCATTGGCCTGCTCCCATGAAAATAATAAGCCTTTTATCAACAGCGGCCATTCTTCCGCTTTTTATGGCTCCAGGGCCATTGACGGCGGAACCGCTTACCATCAAAGTGGTTGTCGTCACCATGTTCGAGGCCGGGGATGACAGTGGTGACCGTCCCGGCGAATTTCAAACCTGGGTGGAACGTTTCCCTCTGGACGAGGTAATTTCGATGCCGCAGGGTTACCGGGATTTGCGCTACAACAAAAAGGGCGTTTTGGGGTTGGTGACCGGAATCGGAACGGCCCGGGCGGCCGCCTCGGTCATGGCTCTGGGAATGGATGACCGTTTCGACCTGAGCAGGGCCTACTGGATTGTGGCGGGCATTTCCGGAGTCGATCCCACGGATATGTCTCTGGCTTCGGCAGCTTGGGCAGAATGGCTGGTGGATGGCGATATCGCTCATCAAATCGACATTCGCGAAGCCCCGGCGGACTGGCCCACCGGATACGTTCCATTGAGAAAATCCACCCCTTACGAACTGCCCCGGCAAAAAGATGACGAAGGCGCCGTTTACCACCTCAACGCGGGCCTGGTCGAATGGGCCTATCAATTATCCAAAGATGTGCCATTGTTGGATAATAAGGAATTAAAAATCCTTCGTTTTCAATACGAAAATTTCCCCAAGGCGCAGAGCCCACCCTATGTCCTGAAGGGCGACCACCTGGCGGCATCCACTTTTTGGCACGGCAAAGTGCTCACCCAATGGGCCAACGACTGGGTCTCCTATTGGACGGATGGGCAGGGAAATTTCGTCACCTCAGCCATGGAGGACACCGCCACCCATCAATCCCTCAATTTCCTCGCCGGGGCCAAAAAAGTAGATGCGCGCCGCTACCTTGTCCTGCGCTCGGCCTCGAACTACTCCATGCCCCATGAAGGTTTGACCGCCGCCCAAAGCCTGGCCGGTGAAAAAAAGGACGGCGCGGGATACTCCGCTTATATGCCCGCTTTGGAGAATGCCTACCGGGTGGGCAGCCGGGTCGTCAATGAACTGGTGGGAAACTGGGAAAAGTACCGGGATGAAATTCCATCCGCGCAATGAGGCCGGAGGTTTTTCCCTTTTCTCCGCCGCCCTCTGGTTGGGTTTTTTGACCGCCTTCACACCCGCCGCCAGCGGGCATTTGCTCAATAAGACCATTATTGGCGTGGAAATCGACCAGAAGGCCGGGGATATCCGCATCCTGGTGAAAGCCGACCTTACGCGCATCCTCAACGGACCCCGGCCTTATTACGAATTAACCTCCCTTCCCCCGGAGGCCCAAAAAGAGCGGCTCGATCCCATCTTGAGCCGGATTTTCGCAGGAATGCGCTTTGATTACGGTGCGGAGAGATTAGACCCTCAAATCGTATCGGCATCCCTCCCGGAGCTCAAGAGAGAACAATTCTTCAACCCTTTTGCGGCGCCCATGACGCAAATTCAACTGGTGGATAAACTGCCGCAATATGAGGCCGCGCTCTCTTTTCATACCGACCCCGGGATACCGGTTGAAATGCCCATTGTTCTGACCATTAAAACAACCGGTGAAAATCGGCGCGTCACCCGCTGGCTGCAGGGCGGCCAAAAAAGTGAGCCCTTTCCCCTCCAACCGGTCCGTCTGGCCAAGGTCGAATCCGGCTCAAAACCAGTGGAGTCGCCGGAACCCGCAATGGGCTGGGTTTTCTCGCCGGGCAGTATCTTGAATTGGGCTTTACCCACATACTACCGGGCGGGCTGGACCACATCCTCTTTGTCGCCGGGCTCTTTCTGTTGGCCATCCGGTGGAAGCCCCTGCTGGCCCAGATAACCTGTTTCACCCTCGCCCACTCCATCACCCTGGCCGTGGCCGCGCTGGATATTTTCACTCTTCCATCGAGTCTGGTCGAGCCGCTCATAGCCCTTTCCATTGTCTATGTCGGGTTGGAGAACATTTTGCGCGCCAACTTGAGCAAAACCAGGCTGGCGGTGGTTTTCCTCTTCGGGCTGCTGCATGGCATGGGCTTTGCCAATGTGCTTCTGGAACTGGATATCACCGGCCGCGAATTGGTTCCCTCTCTTTTGTTTTTCAACATCGGGGTCGAGTTGGGGCAAATAGCCGTGTTCTGCGGGGCTTTCTGCGCCGTGGGGCGGTTTCGCCATTGGCGGCATTTCAAGAAGGCCATTCTCATCCCCGGCTCCGCCATTATCAGCCTGGTGGGCCTTATTCTGGACTCTGCAACGTTTATCCTTAATCTGAATTCCATGAAAAAATTCACGCTCCTTTCTCTTTTAACTATTGTTGGGGCTGCCTTTCTTTGGGCAGAAGGTCGAGAATTTGTCTTTAATGAGGAAACCCGGACCCGGCAAAATCTAATGCTCGTGGCGATGGGCAAGGACAAGGCCGACCCTTATTCTTACCCACGTCACCATGCTCGAGGTGCATACTCTCACCTGGCAAAAAAATTGGGATATCGTCATCAAGGGAAAACGCATCGCCTGGACGGGACCTTCCGGCCAATGGACCGGTGAGGCAGTAAAAAGGGTCGATGCCAAGGGTCTCTATGCCGTTCCCGGTTTCGGAGAATCGCACAAACACATCGAAAGCTCCCACCTGACCGCCGGAATACGAGGCCGCCTTGGTAATACCCTTCGGCAATACCTGGACGGTGGAAGGCTCCCACGAATTTTCCAACGTCAGCGGCGAGCACAATGTCGAGTTCTGGCTGACCCCGAGGGAACACGGCAGCCCCTTGAAGATTTTTCCCGAACTGGGCTCGGCCACCCCGCCGACACCCTACGAAACCGGCGGAGGGCTACTACGGCTACACCGAAGTCAGAGAAAACATGGCCCGCCACCCCTGGGTCATCGGATTGGGGGAAGTCATGGACTGGCCCAGGGTCTGGAACACCGGGCTGGACGGTTCGGACCGGATTTGGGAGGTCATTCAAGCGGCCCGGGATGCCAACGGAGTCATCGAGGGGCACGGGGCCGGTTTGATAGAGCTGGGCGACATCAACGCCTTCGCCGCCGCCGGCCTGGAGAGCGAGCACGAGGTCTGGTTCGCAGAAGAGGCATGGAACAAGATCAACCGGGGGATTTTCCTCCAATTGCGCTACTACGTCCTCCCCCTGGTCTTCCCATATTTCAAGGAAAAGGGTATAAAAGACTGGTCGCATATCTCGATTACCACCGATGACCGCAACGCCGCCGAATCCCTGGAAATAGGAACCACCGACCACAACCTGCGGCTGGCCATAAAAAGCGGCGCCCCGATGGGAAGCCGCCTACGCCATGGCCAGTCTCTACCCGGCCCGGCACGCCGGCATCGACCACCTCGTGGGGTCACTCGCGCCCGGTCGTTTTGCCGACGTGGTTCTGCTCAAAAACCCCGAAACCGTGGAAATCAAACAGGTTTACGCCGATGGCATACTGGCGGCGGAAAACGAGAAATACCTTCTCGATCCACCAAAAATCGATTGGCCGCTATGGGCCCGCGATACCATAAAATTGCCGCGCCAGCTAAAGGCCCAGGATTTTCATATTCCCGCCCCCGAAGGCAGGAAAACGGTGCGGGCCGCCATCCTCAAACCTTTCCATTTTGAAAATAATTATATGACTGAAACGCTCTCGGTGAAAAATGGCCTCGTCCTGCCGGATGCCGAAAAACAGATCACCAAACTGGCCCTGATCGACCGTTATACGGGCCAAGGCAAAATCGGGGAAGATGTTCTGGAAAACAGTGGGGCCTAAAACGCCCGGTTCGGCCGTGGCCTGCTCGGTCTCGCACGATTTGCACAACCTGTGGGTAATCGGCAACGACGATGCCGCCATGGCCCTGGCCATCAACGAAATCGCGGCCATGGGCGGCGGCTGGGCCCTCGTCAACGATGGCGTCATAACGGCCCGGGTGCGGTTTGAAATCGGCGGATTGATGAGCGCCCGCCCGCCCCATGAGGTGGCTGCGGAATTGAACAACCTCTATGCGGCGGCGGACGAAATGGAGTGGATCGGCGAACCGGGACTGCTCCGGCGCCATGATCTTCGCTTTCCTCACCTGCACACCCCTGGAAATGGTGCCTGGTGGCGCCATTCGAGGGCGCCCCGGAGGGATTGATCAATGTCGTAACGGGAGCCACCCACCCCATTGTCTGGTAAGGCCGGCGTATCAGCGGGCAGACATTTTTAATTTAAATACTATCCCGGGTGGGCGACTTGCTGTAGCGAACCACGCCCTCCTCGGAGCCGGGACCGGCTGAGAGAAAACCGTTTTTCTCCATCACCCGGACCGATGCGCGCAGATCGGGGTAGGTTTCCGCGATCACTTTCCTTACCCCGTCCTGGGCGAAAACCCATCGCAGGAGGCGGCTGACCGCTTCCGTGGCATAACCGTTTTTGCGATGCTGATAGAGCACGGAATAGCCGATCTCGGCCACGCCATGGCGTTTTGGGCCGCCCTTTGAAACTACAAATTCCGATAACTACGGATTTTTCGGGCGGTTCTTTTGCGAGGACCATGTACCAGGAATACCAGCCCGCATTGGCTGGGTCGGCGGTTAATTTAAGGGCCGTCGATGCGAGCACATCCTCGGTTAAATCGGGCGGCCAGTTTTTGGGCACATCGGCCCGCAGCAACCGGGACAGCCTGCTAGGGTCGTTCATCTCCGCGTTCACGGTTTCGGCCGTGGCCGCGATTAAACGCAGCCGGTCAGTATTAAGTTCAAATAGAGAAGAATCCATTTTATTTAAATGATTCGCAAAATAGGATGAATGCGTCAGGCTGTTGAATTCACGAGGATGAAATTATGAAATTAATGAAGCGACAAAAATATCTTATTTGCATTTTCCACATAGGTTTGGTGGCATTGGCCTTCATGGCTATATCATCACATCTAGGAGGGGCTGAGGAAAAAACCACCATCGCGGTGGTGGGCGGCATCTCTTTCGGCTACCCGCCGGATTTCGGCAAGGGGCTGGTCGAGGAGGAGGGCTCTTTTACGGTCCAAACCGAGGCTGGTGAAAGCCCGCCCATTTACCGTATACGCTACAAAGGCGTCCCCTTTTACTATATCCGCATGCACGGGGAGGAGGGTAGAAAAGAAGATCAGAAAGAAGGTTGGGAATTCGTAACCACCTGGGCCGCGCTGCACCAACTGGGCGTCACCCATACCTTCGGCGGGGCCACCGGCGGATCCATCAACACCGGTTACGATTTCGACGACCTGCTCATCGCGGATGATTTGATCCTCTATGCCAACCAGAGGCCGCAAAACGTGCTAAGCGCTGCCAGGATTGAGCGAAAAGGTGTTTTTCCAAACTTTGCCGCCCCCCTCTGCCCGGACTTGCGGAGGCTGCTCATCGAAGAAGCCACAAAGACTTATCATGGGCGCATTCACACTTCCGGGGTCATCATTCAGGACGATCCGGGCCGTTTCGAAACCCCCGCCGAAATCCGCATGATGCGCGGTTTGGGAGCCGACTGGGTGAGCCACAATGTCGGCACGGAAACGATTTACGCCCGGCAGTTGGGTATCCATTTCGCCCTCCTCAACTCCGTCTCCAATCCCGCCGTGGGCACGCGCGCCTTCACCTTCGAGGACATGCAAAACAGCGTACAGCGCATCACCGCCGGGTCGGTGCCGATCGTGCTGGAATGCATTGCGCGGGTTCCGCTGTTGCAACACACCTGCGGAATCGAATGCACCGGAGAACCCTACGAGGGCAGTTACACCAACCCGAAGGAAGAGGAATAAAGGTGTCAGTGTTCGGGTGTCAGGACTTGGAAGCAAGCTGGAAGCGGAATACAGAAGCCAGAAGCCAGGAGCCAGAAGACAGGATTTGGAAATCAAAATGGTCTTAAAACCTGACACCTGACACCTCATAAACTCAAATTACGCCCAGAATGATTGTCAAAAAAGTCAAAGACCACCACATCATCACGAGCAATACTTGCGGGAACATCCATGAAATCCTCACGGACGAGGATTACGATTCCCTGAGCGTGGCCGTTCTACCGGACAGCCGGCCCACAAAAGGGCATTACCACGAAAAGTTTGAAGAAATCTATTTCGTTCTCGACGGCGCCGTGAAGCTCAAATTCCACAACCCGGCAGACGGCCGCACCTGGAACGAGGAGTTAAGTGCGGACGAGCTTTGCGTCATCCCCAAAGGCGTCCATCATGTCATCGAAGAAACCACTGCCGGAAACCGGCTCTGCGTCATGTGCGTGCCCCGCTTTGTGGATGGGGATTTGATTCCCTCCGATATATTATAGGGAAACTGCGTCCACCATCCAGCATCCAGCATCCAGTATCCAGTATCTTGTATCCTCGCTCATTGCGTATATCTTTCGTTATAAATTTTCCATACGAGCATGAAGGCTGGGGGGAAATCGCCGGGGTTTTCCGCAATCCATTGCGTTATTTTGTCGGCCGAAAACCAGTCTCCGCATTCTATTTCCGAGGCTTGCAGGGTAAAGGGTCCTTCGTTTTCAATACGATAGACGTGTAAGAATTCCTCATCAGTGGTGGGAGATGCGTCGAGCTTGAAGAGGTATTGTATTGGGCCGGCGGCGGCGGGGGACAGGCCGAGTTCTTCCTCTAATTCCCTGACGGCTGCCTCATCATAGCCTTCCCCGGCCTCGAGATGACCGGCCGAGGATGAATCCCAGGCGCCGGGATGGGTGTCTTTGCTAATGGAGCGTTTTTGCAAAAAAAACTCTCCATTCCGGTTGCGGACCAAAATATGCACGGCCCGGTGCAGGAGTCCCAAACGGTGGACTTCGCTGCGCGGCCGCTGCCCGATCACCCTGTCGCGCTCGTCAACGATATCGAAAATTTCATCCACCGGCAGCTTCTCCAGCAGCAATCAAGTTTCCAGGGAAACCAGGCGTCCGTCCTGCCATTGTTCCAGCCAAACCGTGCAATCCGGCGTCCAGGATGGGGCGCACACGACGATCATTTCGAAGTCCTCATCGATGGCGTTGACCATTTTGTGGTGGCTGGGCGGGTTGATGTGGACGACCTCTCAGGGCCCCACCTCGGTCTCCTCGCCATTCAGTGTCATAAGGCCGCGCCCCTTGATAACGCAATAGGTCTCCTCGACTTCGGGATGGAAGTGTTTCGGGGTCAAGCCGCCCGGTAGGATTTTCACATGGGCAACGCTGTAGTTGACGGTTATGCCCTCGATTCCAGCTCCCACCAACTCCGCGATAACCTCGCGAGTGGCAGTTTCGAGAACAATCCGGCTATTTTCAGGAATATAAATCTTCATTGAAAAACTTATACTAGATGCAAGATACTGGATGTTGGAACGGGCTGTCCTCAGCGTGTTTTACCTGACACCTGAAACCTGGAAATTACTGAAACTTGGAGACTTTTTGCTCCCTGTCCATTTCTGCGCCGTTCGCTTTTACGAAGGCAACGTCCCTGTCCGACTCTTTCAGGGTGATAACTTCCTGGCTTTCCGTCCTCTCGCCGACATATTCGATGGAGGCCGCCGCCATGAGGGGCAAATATTTATCGATGTCATCGCTCTCGTCCCTATTTTTTACGGTCACCTGCCAGACATGTGGAGAGTCTTTCAAACTATTGCCCGTGCGATTGTCGATGGCCGTAATTTGCAAATATTTTTCGTAGGTGGTAACCGGAATGACTTCATTTTGGCTAGTTTGAGGTTGGCCCATAGTCCCGCCTCCTATGGTGGGACTGCCCCCGCCCGGATAACGCCTCCTGGGATACTGGGAGGAACCGGGGTAGCTTCTGCCGATAGGGTTGTGGATGGAACCTGGAGCCGCCGGGTTATTAACCGCCTTAAAAGATACATTGGGGGGAGCCGTGCCATAGGCGATATTGATGATGAGGTCGGCATCCTCGGCCTCGGGAGCCTCATAATAACCTTTTCCAGATAATGCGGTTTTTACATATTCGGAAACTTCCTGGAATTGCGGATCGGTTTCATCGCCCGTGTTTTTATGCGAGCTGACAATGCGATACGACCTGCCGTCCTCCACATCCGGGTTTCTCATGGCATTAACCTTGAAAGTGTGGGTCGTGGTTTCGCATCCGCCTTGGAGGACAAGCGCTAAAAACAGGGAAATTTTTATCCAACACACTCCAATGTCCCGCTTCATGGTCAGCCTCCTGTGGTTCATTTAAATTGCCTTAACCTAAATTTTCTCGCTTTCCCCGCCGGCCGTCGGCGCCGGACGGCAGCAACCGGTATCAACTTAGCTTACATACCCTCCTTGATGAAGGCAACCGATTCGTCGGTTTCCTTGATCTTCACCTCTTGCTGCTCTTCCGTATTTTCCCCCACGTAATCGACGGAAGCGGCAGCCATCAGTGGGATGTATTTGCGAAGGTTGTCGCTTTCATCCTTGTTTTTTACATAAATGCTCCAAACCTGCACGGGGCCCTCACTCTCATCGGCATCCTGGTTCTCACGGGATGTCATGCGGAGAAATTTCTCATAATTGGTTATGGGAACGATCTGCTCTTCCATCCCGATAATTTCTTTGCGGGGCGGTATGTAAATGGTGGTGGTGACCATCCGCACTTTTCCATCGGGACCGACAACGGGGGTAGATACGGTCCGGTAACCGCCCCCGACAATGGCGTAAACCGGCGTCGTATAGGTTTTGAAATCGACCTGTGGTTCGCTGATTCCATAGGAAATATCCACAATCATGTCAGCGTTTTCTATATCCGGCGCCTCGTAGAGGCCCTTGCCCGAAAGGGTAGTCTTGACGTATTCGGCCACTTCCTTGAATTGCAGGTCCTCCTCGCTCACCTCCGGGTTGGAACTGACAATTTTGTAGGACTGGTGCTCGACGGCCTCCGGGTTATTAATGGCATCCACTTTAAAAGAATAGGTCGAGGCGCACCCGCCCAAAAAAATGGCGGTAATAAAAACGAATATGATGCGTTGGATTTTCTGGATACCATTCATGGCGACCTCCTGATAGTGAATTTTATGATACGTTTAGGGCAAATAAATTAATTAGATAGATGGGTTCGGTGGGTGGGTGACTGGAAAATCACCCCTCTCCTTTGAGTTCTTTCAGCTTTTCTTCTAGCTCGCGTATTTTATCTTCGGCCTCGGACATGCGTTTTTCCGCATCCTGCAAGGAAGTTGACTTGTTTTTGGCCGTCGATAGTTCTTCTTGCAATTTTTTCAGTCGGGCTTCGGCCAGTTTGGCTTTATCCTCCGCCTCGATCAATTCGCGCTCGGTAATGCGCATACCCTCGGCGATTGCCAGCTCCTCATCGCGGCTGGCGGCCGCGCGGGCTTCCATTTCGCGCATTTTGGCGATTTCCTGCTGGTAGGCGCGTTTCTGGGCTATTTGCTCCTGCTGGCGGGCTTCCTTGGCGTCCTTGGCGGCCCCAATGAGCCCACCGATGACCAGTCCGCCGAGCGCGCCGATTACGGCGCCCTCTCCCGGTTCTCCACTCTGGTTCCCGATGATGCCGCCGGCCACCGCGCCGGCCACCGCGCCTGTGGTGGCCCCCTTGGCCGTTTTCGAGCTGGTTTGGCAGCCGCTCAAAAAGATTAACGGCGCGATAAGCGCTACGGCCACTAGTTGGTTAATGCAGGTATTGTTTTTCATATTCATGGTCTCAATCTTAAAAATATCTGTTGCGGCCTTAACTTTTCTATAGATTATAGAGTATTTTGCAAGCGGATTTCTTCCCGAATTGGATTGAAAAAGTGTAATATATATATCAACGGCTCTAAAAACAGGGATTCAAGGGGGTTTTTCCAGGATAATAAATTTAGAGGCAGTCATTTCGCATAGCAAGCCGCAAACAAGGGGATTTTCCAGTTTGCCGAGTCAAATGGATGGTTGCGCTGACCATCGTTTTCTTTTTTCTTTGCCTGATTTTGCAACAATTTCAGTTTGTCCGGTATTATTCTACATAAAATAAAATAAATTATAAGCATAAACATGGAAAATAATGATTGGCCCAGGTTCCACCCGAAGCACGCCTTTATCGAAATAAAAAGCCCGCCAGGTTTTCTAATTAATGTAAACCATTGAATCCGCTCAACGGTTGCAAAGAAATGAAATGTCCCAAAAAAATATAAAATACACCCTTTTTTCCAGGGAAAATATTGTTCAATTCCTCGGGCTGGTCCTCTCTTTCGCGATCATCCACACCATTTATAAGCTGCATATACGGCCCAAGGCCGAAACCATTGCCATCACCCAGCAGGTATTGCGCGAACGGGATGGCGGCAAGGATGGTTATGTGCCGGAGCGCAATATCTACATCATCCTTAAAAATTATGAGCAGGAAAGCTGCTTTGTGCTCCTTTCCTGGGCCATGACGATCATTATTTACAAGCTCTTCCAGGTTTACAAAGAGAAGAAGGTCATGGGGGAAACCTTTGTCGATATCGAGCGCGGCGAACGCATCATTCCCCTGGAAGCCCTCAGTCATTGCAAACACCTCGAATCGCGCCTTAAAAATACGCCCGATTTTATCGGCAAGCTGCTGCCATCCGTTATTTTGACCGGCCTTTACCGCTTTCACTCCACTCATTCCATCCAGGATGTTTCCCAGGCCGTGCGCGAGATTTCAGAGTCCGAGGCGGACCGGCTGGACTCCGATTTATCGCTCGTGCGCTACATCGCCTGGGCCATACCCTCGGTCGGGTTCATCGGCACGGTGCGGGGCATCGGCGAAGCCCTCGCCCAGGCCGACCGGGCCATCCGCGGCGACATTCAGGGCGTCACCAACTCCCTCGGCCTGGCTTTCAACTCAACCTTCGTGGCCCTCGTTTTAAGCATTTTCCTCATGTATTTCATCCATTTGCTGCAATCCCGTCAGGAGAGCCTCATTTTTGATGTCGAGGAATACTGCCGGGAAAAATTAATCGCGGTCATGAAAATTCCCCAACAGGAAGAAACGGAGTTCACTTTTTCCTGAATGAACTAAAGGCGTCCCCCCCCCCCCCCCCCCCCCCATGAGAACCATAGGCATTGAATTTTGCGATGACGGCTTTATCGCCGTAGAAGCCGCCGAATCGAAATTCCATTTTATTGAACTGGAATCCTCCAGCACGCAAAGCCCAGGGTTTGTCTATTACGATGGCGAACGCTATATTTGCGGCCGCCAGGCTCAAATCAGGTCCAGGATTTACCCCCGCTACGTCACCGATCGATGCTGGGACCAATTGTCGCTGCGGCTCTCCGACCTCAACGTGCCGGGCAAGGCCCCCCGCTATTCCGAACTCGCCTACCGCCACCTGAGCATGATCTGGAAACACATTCAGGCCGGCGGACCGGTGGGCAAAGTGGTATTCGCCCTGCCCGGCAATTACCTCCTGGGCGATGAGGGCGATGATGAAAAAATCGGCCTCATTCTGGGAATCGCGCAAGGCTTGAACATCCCCCTGGCCGGCATTGTCGATATGGCCTGCGCCTCTCTGCTGGCGGAAATCAAGCCGCTCGGCATCGGGGCCGGGGCCGCTTCGGCCTTCCATATCGATGTCCACGCCCGATCCGCCTTCTTCAGCATCCTGCAATTGAAACCCCAGCTGCGGAGCGTCCGGCTGGCCACCGCGCCCATCGGGTTTCACCACGTTTTTGCCGAACTGAACCCCAAACTGGCCAACAGTTTTCTCAGCCAAACCGCTTTCGACGTCACCCACGAAGCCAAAACCGAACAGCAATTCTACAACCAGACTCAAAACCTGATGGAATGGTTCAAGGACCGGGAAGAAGCCACCATCGAAATGGAAAGCTTCAAGCGATCGAGAAAAATGTCGGTTTATCGCGACATGGCGGCCAAACACCTCGAACCGGTTACCGAATCCCTGGCCCAGATAATAGGAAAAGTCGCCAAAGAATACTGGACTGCGGAAGAAATTAAAAAAATTCCTTTCATATTCAGCGAGCGGGCCGCTAAAATTCCCGGCCTCCCGGAAAAAATCGCCGCCGCCATCGATTGTTCCATCACCGCAGCCGATTTTGGCTCGGCCGCTCGCGGCGCCGCCCTCATCGGCCAAACCGCCTCGGTTTTCGAGAACCTGGAAGAAGCGAGCATCACCTCCGCCATCGACCTCGGCCAACTGGGGTTGGCCCCCGCCATCGAAAAAACGAATGGGGAACCGGCGGACGATGATGTTCCCGCCCCTGCCAGCAATAAAAATAAAGATACCGGGGCGGAAATGGCCCCCACTCATGTCGTTTGCCAAGGCATCGGGCGCCGCATCGGGCAGTCCGGCCTTAACCTCGGCGAAACCTTGGAGAATGGTCCCGAAAGGCTCTCCCTCACGCGTAACTCCGATGGCCGGGTCCAATTGGAAAATTCCACCAATGGAATCCTCCTCCTGAACGGCCAACCGGCCCGCCAGGGGGAAATCCTAAAACCGGGCGACTTGCTCACTCTCGCCCTCGATGAGGGAACATCGCCGGCCCAATGGCTTCTCATTCACTGTGCCGGCTAGTCCAATTTAATTAATTTTACGGCCAAAACCTCCAATCCACTATGGCCCGGAAAAAAAAATCGCTCCAGCCCCTCAGCATGGCCTTTCTCGATGTCATCTGTTGTGGGTTTGGGGCCATTATTCTGCTCTTCGTCCTGACCAGCGGAAAAAAGTCCGCGGATACGATTGACCAACTCTCCGACACGGAAATTGATCTGGGCCGATTGCGCAGGGACATCCAGGGGGAGGAAATGCTCCTGTTGCAGTTAGCCGGTTCCATCAAGGAGATCAAGGAGCGATTGCTCAAGTTGAAAGCCAAGGAGATTGATTTTTCCACCACTTTGACCGACAGGACGATGGACCTGAGCCTCATGCTCTCTCAACTTTCCGAAATGGAGGAACTCCGGGAGACCCTACTGGGCGATTTGGAAAACCTCCCCACCGTCCCAGAGGAGGTGCCCATTCCCATGCCCAACCCCACCCGCCGCCAATACCTGACCGATTTCAAACTCGATGGCGAACGGGTCCTCTTTCTCATCGAAGCTTCCGGCGGTATGCTCGACGACACTATCGACGGGGCCATCGAACGGCTCAGCGGCGACGAGGATGCAAAACGAGCGGCCCCCAAATGGAAGCAAACCATGCGGGCCGTGGAATGGATGCTGACCGCCCTCAAACCGCCCACCACCTACCAGATACTATTTTTCAGCAAAGAAATTGAAACCGTCATTCCGCTCCGGGCGGGTGAATGGCTGGAAATCTCGGACCGCCAAACCATGGCCGAAGCGCTGGGGAAAATCAAGGAAGTCGTCCCCCGGGGCGGGGCCAACCTGGAACGGGCTTTTTTCCATGTCGGCGGCATGAACCCCAAACCGGACAATATCATCCTCTTCGTGGACGGCCTGCCCACCTTGAGCGATTCGGTGCCGTCCGGACCCATCATCGACCAGCAGGCCAGGGTGCGCATGTACAACGCCGCCCAGCGCCAGGTCCCCGTGGGCATTCCCATCAACACCATCATGATGCCATTGACCGGAGACCCCGCCGCCGCCACCAGCTTCTGGCTCCTGGCGACAAAAACCGACGGCTCCTTTATTTGCCCCTCCAAGAACTGGCCCGATACATGAGCAAAAAGAAACAACGCGATCTCTCTGTTTTCAGCCTCTCGTTCCTCGATGTCATCAATTGCGGTTTCGGGGCCGTCATACTACTGTTCGTCATCTCCCTGGGCTCCGAGCGGCAGGTTATTTTCAATATCCGCGACACCCTGGAAAAACTCTTTCAGGAACGCATGTCGGAACTGGAGAGCATCCAGTCGAAAAAACTGCAACTCAAAGATATTCTCAATCAAAACGAACAAACCGAGAATGAAAAAGAGGAAAAAATCGCCTCCATGCAAACGGATATCGAAGAGTTGATCAACCGGATCAAGGAGGCCGAATTCGGGAAAGAAAAACTCACCGCCGAAGTGGACGATCTGGAGGAGGAAGTCGATGCCCGCGAAAAAATCGTGGACATCCCCCAAAACGAGTCCGACCTACCCATCGGAGTGCCCGTTTTAAGCAACCATATCATTTTTATTTTGGACACCTCCGGAAGCATGCGCGATCCCAGCACCGGGCAAATCTGGAGATCCGTCACCACCAAAATCAGGGAAACCCTGGAAATTTATCCCATTGTCAAAGCCATCCAGGCCATGGATGCCGACGGTAACTTCATCCTCCGCTCGAGCCGCGGACAATGGATACCCGACAGCCGGGTCGCGCGCGACCACATCAACCGGGCCATCCTCAGGTACGAGCACCATAGCCAAAGCAACCCCGTTCCCGGCATCCTCCGGGCCATCCGCAGCTTTCGTAATGACAAAACGCCGGAAAATAAAATCGGCATCTACATTTTCGGAGACGAATTCACCCAAACCGCGGAAAAAGTTTTAAACCGCATCGACACCGCCAACAGCCCCGACGAAGAGACCGGCGAAAGACCCATCACCATCAACGCCATCGGCTTTCCCCACGTCATCAAATACGAGCGGCACTTCACCCGCACCGGCCTCAAATACGCCAACCTCATGCGGGAACTCACCTACCAGCACGGCGGCGCCTTCATCGGCACCCATTGATTGAGCCGCCGGCCGGAGGTCCCATACTTCGGCTTCTCCCGTGATTGGGAATCAGCCTTGCGCTAAATGCCTTGGCGGCTTCCATAACCGGTTAATTCACGCTTGAATGTTTTTCTTAAAAACTTAATCCTATACTAAATTTATATGAGAATTAATTTACTGACAGTTAAATTTCAAACCGCATAAATAAAGCCTATTTGCTATGAAACATACATTATCGGTCCTGGTTGAAAATAAGTTCGGCGTGCTCGCGCGCGTGGCCGGGATGTTCAGCGGGCGCGGTTTCAATATCGACACTCTCAATGTGGCGCCCACCCAGAATCCCGAAATTTCCCGCATCACGGCCGCCGTCCACGGTGATGAGGCCCACCTCGACCAGGCCATCAAACAGCTCAACAAACTGGTCAACGTCATCGACATCAAGGATTTTGAAAAAGGCCAATTCGTCGCCCGCGAACTGCTCATGGTAAAAGTCAATGCCAACTCCGAAACCCGCTCCGAAATTTTACAGATTTGCGATATTTTCAGGGCCAAGATCATCGATGCTTCCCCCACCAGCGTGATTGTCGAGGTGACCGGCAACGAAGGCAAAATAAAGGCTTTCTACGAATTGATCGAGCCATTCGGAATCAACGACCTGGCCCGCACCGGCAATCTCGCCCTGGAACGCCGCATGTTCTCTTGACCAATCCGATGGTGACGCCTCATTGCGCCTTCCGCTGAACGCAGAATTTTTTTTTGTTAAATCCGAAATAGAAGAAGAACAATAATTATAATAATGCCTGCTAAAGTATATACCAACAAAGACGCCGATCTTCGCGTCCTCAGACATAAAACGCTCGGTGTGATCGGCTACGGCTCACAGGGCCACGCCCATGCTTTGAACCTCAAGGACAGTGGTCTGAAGGTCATCGTGGGGCTTTACCCGAAAAGCAAATCGGTCAGTGTGGCCCGCAAACATGGATTCGAGGTCTGTTCCAATGCAGAAGTGGCTCAACGGGCGGATATCATCATGCTGGCCGTGCCCGACATGAAGCAGGCCGATGTTTATACCAACGACCTTCTGCCTCATTTGGAGAAGGGAAAAACGCTCTTGTTCAGCCACGGTTTCGCCATTCATTTCGGCATCATTAAACCGCCCCAGGGCATTGATGTGATAATGGTCGCCCCCAAAGGCCCCGGCCACGTAGTGCGCGCCCAATACCTGGAAGGAAAGGGCGTTCCGGCGCTCATCGCGATGGTCAAGGGCGCCTCCAAAAATGCCAAGAAAAACGCCCTCGCCTGGGCCAAGGGAATCGGGGCCACGCGGGCCGGCGTTTTGCAAACAACATTCAAGGAAGAGACCGAAACGGACCTCTTCGGCGAACAGACCGTTCTTTGCGGCGGCGCCAGCGCTTTGATAACGGCTGGTTTTGAGACTCTGGTGGAAGCGGGTTACCAGCCGGAAATGGCCTATTTCGAGTGCTTGCACGAACTCAAGCTGATCGTCGATATGATGGTGGAATCGGGCATCGCCGGAATGCGTTTTTCGGTCTCGGAAACCGCCAAATGGGGCGATGTTTCACGCGGCCCCAGGGTAATCAACAAGTCCACCAAACGCACCATGAAAGCCATTTTGAAAGATATCCAATCCGGCAAGTTCGCCAAGGAGTGGGTCAATGAATACAATTCCGGTTTGAAAAATTATAATGCCCTTATGAAAGCGGGCGAGGAACACCAGATCGAGAAAACCGGCCAGCGGCTCCGCGCCATGATGCCCTGGATAAAAAAGAAAAACCTCAAAGGCGCTCAGGCCGCTTATTGAGTCGAATCCCATTTTCAAAATATGCCACAAAACAACATAACCGTGGCAACGCGAAAAAGCCCGCTGGCGCTGGCTCAAACCGAGCTGGTGCGCATTTATTTGGCGGAGAAGCTGCCGCAGGCTGATTTTCACGTATTGCCACTGGTCACAACTGGAGACCGCAAGCAGGGCTGGTCCCTGGAAAAGGAAGGCGGCAAAGGGCTTTTCACCAAGGAACTGGAAATGGCCTTGTTGAAGGGCCGATGTGATCTCGCCGCGCACAGCGCCAAAGACCTGCCCACGAGCCTGCCGAGCGGGCTGGCCATCGCCGGTTATCTGCCGCGGGAACTCGCTCACGATGTGCTCGTTGTGCGGGAGGGTTGCTCCAGCCCCGCATTCATCGCCACGGGCAGCCCCCGGCGCAGGGCCCAGGCCAAGTTATTGTTTCCCCATGCCGTCTGGTGCGAGATTCGGGGAAACGTGGATACGCGATTAAACAAAATCAGCCGGGGCGAGGCCGGAGCCGAGGCCACCATCCTGGCCGCCGCCGGGTTGAAACGGTTGGAGATCCACAGTTGGCCGGGCGTCGAATTTAAACCTTTCGATGTGGCCCAAATGGTGCCATCCGCCGGACAAGGCGCCGTTGCCCTGGAATGCCGTGAGGAAGATGCCGGGAAATTTTCGCCATTGCTCGACCGGGAAACGGGCCGGGCGGTTTCCCTGGAACGCCATTTTCTGGGTTTGCTGGGGGGCGGATGCCATAATTCCTACGCCGTTCACTTTTGTCAAAACCGGCTCCTCGTTTTCGTCGAAGAAAGCGGTTTTCGCGAATACGATATGTCCGCTTTCGATGATGCTTCGGCCATGAAAAAGATCGAAGAAATCGCCGGGGAATTTATCAAGAAATGACATTGGGCGGCAAAAGGGTGGTCGTTACCAGATGTCCGCGCCAGGCGGCTGAATTAAGCCGGAAGCTCGAAGAGGCCGGAGCGGCCCCTTTGGAACTGCCACTCATCCAAATCAAACCATTTTACGACGCGGAAACAGCCAATGATGTCTTTGCCGAGATCGCTCATTACGACTGGTTGGTATTTACCAGCGCCAACGGGGTAAAATATTTTTTCGAGCAATTTCTCAATAAATTCGAGGATATTCGATCCCTCGGTTTATTACGCATTGCGGGGGTTGGCCAAGGCACTGCCAAGGCTGTTAAAGCTCATCACCTGAAAATTGACCTGATTCCCGATGAGGCAACCTCAGAGGCTTTGGCCGAAGCCCTTTGTCAAAAGAATAATCTGCATAGCGTAAAAATCCTCATTATAACCGGAAATCTCAATAGCGATATTTTAGAAAAAAAACTCAATGAGGCTTCCGCCATTGTGGATACCTTTACCGTTTATCAAACAATAAAAACCGATCTGACTAATGATCCCGCCGCGGCTTCCTTTCGCCGGGGGGGCGCCGACGTGGTCATATTCACGAGTCCCTCGACCGTAAAATCATTCGTCGATCAGGCTTCCCACCTGCAACTCGAAAAAAAGGCCCGGCATCCCCTGACGTGCAGCATCGGTCCCGTTACCTCGGATGCCATGCGCAAAGTGGGAATGTCGGTAGGTATCGAAGCACAAGAGGCTACCTTGGACGGCATCGTGCAGGCGTTGATGAAAAATTTCACGCTTACGGACTCCACAAATTCCTGAATCCATCGATAAATGTCCAAACGTGTTAAGGTTAATGTTAAAGTCTGCGGGATCACCCGGCGGGAGGATGCAATTTCGTCGTTAGAACTAGGAGCCGCCGCCATCGGCATCAATATTTATCCACCATCGCCCCGCTTTGTCAGCCTGGAAAGTGCGAAGGAACTGCTGGAAATAATACCCCCCGGCAAAAGGGTTATGGTGGACGTCGCCCCAACGCCCAAAGATCTGCAAAAACGGCTCGCCCTGGGTTTCGATTTTTTTCAAATACACTTTCCACTTTTCACCCTCGAGGTCACTATTGCCGAGTGGTCGAGTATGGTTAGCCCTGAGCGGCTTTGGCTCGTCCCCCGCCTTCCCGAGGGCGAATCCTTTCCCGAAACTATTCTTGAATTTGCCAACACTTTTCTGGTCCATGCCCCCTCCGGCAAACTTTTTGGAGGCGCCGGAAAAACGGGAAACTGGAAGGCATTCAACACCTTAAAAAACAAATGCCCGCAAAAAACCTGGATACTGGCCGGAGGTTTAAATCCAGAAAACATCAAAAAAGCCATCCCAAAAAGTGGAACCCGTTATATCGACATCAGCAGCGGCGTCGAATCCTCACCCGGCATTAAAGATAAAGAAAAAATAAACAAATTATTCCAAAACCTAAAAAGTTTGTAAGATTAGTTTCAAATTTTCACTAAATTCCAGTCGAATTTTGCTTTTGCAAATTCTTGAATAATTCAAAAGGGATCATGTCTCTCATCTTTAAAAATCACAGCGGATAGAGGATCGAGTGACTCCGGGTGCC
Source organism: Opitutales bacterium (assembly GCA_965226205.1). Lineage (GTDB taxonomy): Bacteria > Verrucomicrobiota > Verrucomicrobiia > Opitutales > UBA2987 > JAJFLU01. The sequence goes on from CBDDCJ010000018.1 coordinate 74,016, forward strand.
AAGATTCGATCAGAAATGCCCCTGTTGCAACACCGCATCGGCGGTGGGATCAGTCTCGTTAATAAGGCGTTGGATATTGTCAATCAATCTCAGGAAGACTTCTGCGTTGTACTGGGACGCATCCAAAAATGCCGTATATTCCTCACGCTGCCTACGCCTTGCAGCAGCATCCCTATATTTCTGCCTGACGTTTGCCGACATTCGTTTAGCCTTTCTCACGATAAGGACGTCATCAATTTGGGTGGAAATTATTGACAATGGCGTCATATCGAGGAATTCGCAAATAAGAAAATATTGCGAATTTGGCACAGCCATTTTTAGATCACGACTAGTAGCTAGAGGCTGTCCCAAAAACCCGAATTTTGCGAATTGAGATATTCGACTCCGAACTGTAAGGGAACGTAAGTCATTCAATTCCGTCAAAAACGCTGTATAAGGCCTCTATTCGTTATAAATATAATCGCGTCAGACAGAGGTCTATGGTAGAATTGTATTTGAATATGCAAAACAAGAGAAAGGCTGACGGTGTTATAGACATCGAAATTGCCCAAAATCCCCTAAAAACGGTCTTTATGACAGCTTTATTAACAAGTTAACTTACTGTAAAACAAATGGTTATAACTTTGGGACAGCCTCTAGCTAGAGGCTGTCCCAAAAACCCGAATTTTGCGAATTGAGATATTCGACTCCGAACTGTAAGGGAACGTAAGTCATTCAATTCCGTCAAAAACGCTGTATAAGGCCTCTATTCGTTATAAATATAATCGCGTCAGACAGAGGTCTATGGTAGAATTGTATTTGAATATGCAAAACAAGAGAAAGGCTGACGGTGTTATAGACATCGAAATTGCCCAAAATCCCCTAAAAACGGTCTTTATGACAGCTTTATAAACAAGTTAACCTACTTTAAAACAAATGGTTATAACTTTGGGACAGCCTCTATCTAAGAAAGAAATTCATGATCACCACAGCATCAATTGTTGCAACTGCTTCTTCGGTTTGCCCTGTTTTCTTACGTAGGCCTCCACACTGGCCCAATCCCCACGCTCCCCTACCGTTCCAACATAATACCCGTCACTCCAAAACTCCCCTCCCCACAGCTTCTCCTTCACCCAAGGTTCGCGCCGAAAGATCTCCCGCGCCGTTATGCTCTTATATTTCTGAACGATTCGCCCGGGTGCTTCTTTCGGATGCGCTCCACACAGCAAATGCACATGGTCTCCATCCATTCCCAGTGCTTCCATCTCTATTTCATAGCGCTCGGCTATCCCAACGCTTGTTTCTTTCAGCACCTCTTGCACCCGCCTTTCCAAGAGCATCTTCCGATACTTCACAGGGAACACCACTTCACAGGGAACACCATATGGTAGTGGATCTGCCACACGCAATGGCTCGCGCGCCTCAAATGCTCCCGTTTCTCTTCGCTCATTCATCTCTGTTATAAAGTTACCGCTCCCCGTAGCAAGCTGCGGGGTATCTGAAATTAAATCAAACGATGTCACAGTTGTCCGGTTAACCTGAATTTAAAACTTTGTAAATCGTTAATTTTTATAAACTTGTGAGTTATTTTTAGTGTGACGCATTTGAACTTCCAACAATTTCACTATATTTTGGGGTATAAATTCTGGGTAGTGTATTAAGTAGGAATGGTGGCTAATTCTTGATTATATTGATGAATGAAAAGTCTCAGACAGGTTTCATGCATACTCTTAAGCTTGGAAAAGGAGAGGGTTTTGCGTGTGAAACGACCCAGTCGTTGGCGCAGGGTATTGTTCCATCGTTCCACATGGGCCGTTTCACCGGTTTCTTTTCCCACGGATCGGTTATGAGGAAAGACTTCATCATAAGTGGACCAAAAGTCGCTGTAGGTGGCACATCTTTTGTAGGCCCGTGGCAGGCGCTCGTAAAGTTCCCGGCAACGATACCAATCCCGAGGCCCAATGGCATAGGAGAGGATTTGACGGGTGCGTCGGCAAAGAGCGATCCAAACCCATTGGGCTTCGCTCTTGCGCCCCACAAAAGACCACAGTTCGTCCAGTTCAATGACATCATGACGGCGGGCCGCAAGAATCGTGCTTTTGAGCGGTCGCAGCGATTGTCGTTTTTTTTAACCAACTCAAAACGGTGTTGGGACTCACCCCGAAGGCGCGCTGTAAACCGCGTAGACTGCTGCGTTCCTGATAGACTCGAAGGATCATTTCTTTTTGCTCTTCGGTGTATTTCACTGTGGGGTTTTCGCGGCTTTGTTTACCACAATCATGGCAGCGGTAGCGCTGTTTATGGTTGGGCGTCTTGCCAAATTTAATGATATTTTCACTTCCACAGTGCCGACAATTAATAATTTTAGTAACCATGCACTAAGAATAAACTGCCTAACGCTATTTGTACAGCTAAAAATACAAAATAACATTCTTTTTTTATACACTACCAAATTCTGTATCTTGTTGATCATGAATCAACAACGTATGGTTTTCTCCCAAATTTTTGACCTTTTGCATCGTGAACAGTTTCAACGATGCGTCAAACGCTATAGTGGGGACAAGCGTGTCCGTTCCTTTTCCTGCCGGGATCAATTCTTGTGCATGGCCTTCGCTCAATTGACTCGACGTGAAAGTCTCAATGATATCGTTACCTGTTTGTGTGCCCATAGTGACAAACTCTTTTCTATGGGCATTCGCAGTAATATCGCCAAGAGTACTTTGGCCGATGCCAATGAACAACGCAACTGGCGCATCTATGCGGACTTGGCATACGTGCTCATTAAAAAGGCTCGCAGGCTCTATGCCGATGAAGCGTTGGACTTTGAACTCGAAGAGACCGTTTATGCTTTAGACGCCACGACCATTGACTTGTGTTTGAGCCTCTTTCCATGGGCCCATTTTCGTACAACCAAAGCGGCGGTAAAGCTGCACACGCAGATCGATTTGCGCGGTTCGATTCCGACCTTTATCGAGATCACTCCGGGAAAAGTTCACGACGTAAACATGCTTGATGCCCTTGTTCTTGAGCCTGGAGCCTATTATGTGCTTGATCGCGGCTATGTCGATTTTGCCCGCCTGTTCCTCTTTAGCGAAGCGATGGCCTACTTTGTCATCCGCGCCAAAAGCCATTTGAATTATATACGTTTGCGTTCCCTCAAAGTAGTCCACGGCAGTGGTGTTTGCAGTGACCAAGTAATTCGCTTTAGAGGATTCTATGCCTCCAAAGATTATCCCCAGAAGCTCAGGCGTATACGCTTTTACGATGCAGATAACGGTAGGCATTTCATCTATTTGACCAATAATTTTACCCTTCCAGCCTTGATTATCTGCCAGATGTATAAAGGGCGTTGGAAAATCGAATTGTTTTTCAAGTGGATTAAGCAGCACTTACGGATCAAAAAATTCTTTGGCACTTCGCCCAACGCAGTAAAGACGCAAGTATGGATTGCCATCAGTGCTTACGTGTTGATGGCGATCCTAAAAAAACAGTGGCAATTGGAATTGAGTCTTCACCGAATATCACAGGTATTGAGCTTGAGCGTTTTTGAAAAAGTCCCTCTCTATGAACTACTTACAAAACCGGATCACAGCAGTGCGAGCAGCGATCACTCTAACCAGTTGACCTTCAACTACTTTTAACCGGACACTACTGAAACGATGTCTTTATGTATAGCGGCTTTCCTAAAATAAAATCCTGATTCTTGACACGTACCTGTGGAGCGCCTCCCTTACCAATGTTTCCAATGGTGGATGTGAAACAAAGTCCTGAGAATGTTTTAGCCGGACCCAACGCAAAAGTTTTTTCGATACCTTTAAGACTTCTGTGCAATAGCTGGGGTAAAAATTCCTCCAAGATTGTGTTGTCAAGCTTCAGTTGTCCTTTCTGGCGATATAAAAAATCATCCGTGCTGTCGAATATTAAATTCAGTTCATTAGCATCCCATAGGAAATAACGCAAAACGGCTGGAATTGCTCTTGTTCGCCTGTTTCACTAGAAGCAGGTTACTATGAAAAAACAAAAAGCAAATCCAGCCAAATGCAAGGTGTGCGTTCTGCGACAGCTTTGCAATTTTATTCCGGGACATCTGGTGGCCAAGTTGGCCCGCCAGTAGGGTGTCGATAAGAAAGCTCGCAGTTTCAGTCCATGGAGCCATATCGTTAGTTTGCTCTATGCTCAGATCACTCATGCTATTGGGCTTAATGATGTCTGTGACGGACTCGCTCATCACAGAGGGTTGCTGGCCAGTATCCGGGGGGCCAGCGCTCCCAGTCGCAACGGGCTTTCCTACGCCAACAAGCATCGCGATGCCGCGATGTCGGGAGAACTGTTTTGGTCGGTGCTCAAGCACTTGCAGTCGTTGTCTCCGGGGTTTGCGGGTGGTAAATTCAAGGGGTTTCCCCGACGTTTCAAACGCGTTATCAACATCGTCAATTCGTCCACTATCGGTTTGGTCGCCAACTGCATGGATTGGGCCAAACACCGTCGGCGAAAGGCGGCTGCCAAATGTCACTTGCGCCTGGATTTGAAAAGTTTTCTGCCCCGGTTTGCCATCATCGACACGGCCAGGGACAATGACGCCAAACGAGCCCGTGAAATGTGCGCCGCCCTCAAAGCCGGTGAAATCGTATTGTTTGACAAGGCCTACATCGATTTGGCCCACCTCTTTGACTTGTCCTCGAGGGGCATTTACTTTGTCACCCGGGCCAAAGAGAACATGGCCTTGCGCTGTGTCAAGAGGCTGCTCAAGAAGCCCAAGGGCAATATTTTGCGCGACGATCTGGTGGTCCTTAAGAACAAAAAATCCCGTCAGGATTATCCCCAGCCGATGCGCCGGGTAACGGCATGGGTGGAGATTGATGGCCAGTGGCGAGTGATGGAATTTTTGACTAATAATTTGCAGTGGTCGCCCCATACGATCAGCGAACTGTATCGCTGCCGCTGGTCCATTGAAACCTTCTTCCGCCAGATCAAACAAACGCTCAACTTGTGCGATTTCCTCGGCCATAGCGCCAATGCCGTGCGCTGGCAGATTTGGAGCGCTTTGCTGCTCTATGTGCTGCTCCGCTTCCAGGCCTGGTTGAGCCGCTGGGAGCATAGTTTTGTCCGCCTGTTCACACTTGTCAGAGGCGTGCTTTGGAATCGCTTTAACCTGCGGGACTTGCTCGATTTCTATGGGACAGCCGGTGGACGCTTTAGAATGCGAGCGACACCCCAACAGGCTTATTTCCCTGGGTTTGGTTGAAAACCTATGGGACAGCACAAGGTGGCAAAAGCAATAAAAGAGAAACATGTGATAAAATTTCAAAAATTCGATTCCCCCAAAAGTCAAAAACTCACATTGATTATCAATGGGTTACGAAGCTTGCCTCGCCCCTATGGGATGGTATTGAATTCAGTTCTATAAAACGCTTGTAGCGATTCGTCGCATCAACAAGCTTTGATACTGTCCCGGTTTTACCGATAGGGATTGACTCAAGCTCAGCGATCCATTGTTCATACATCTTGATCGCATTATCGACGGGTTTCCTGTCTGACTTCGGCAAACGTAAGTTCGTTCCTAACTTATTAAGCTTGAAAAGGTGAGGCGTTGGTAGGGTTATTGTAGTATTTGTCATGAATTTTCCTCTTCCCTGACCATCATTACTCTATCCCTTGTCTGATAGTTCCTATAATCGTTGCTCAGAAATACCTGCGTTCCTTGAATCCCCTGTATTCTCTCAATAGCGTCGATAAGCAATTCTCTGTTTTTGTCGGAAACACTTGTTTGTCCTTTTTGAAGTGCCTTGGTTGCAATCGAACGCGCTACATAAATTACCTTTTCAGGAGGAATTCCTAGCGGCAATTTAGTAAAATTAAGTAAGTCTTCACGAATCGCCTTCCCGAAGCGATTCGTGAAGATCCTTTTTTGTCGAAGGACAATGCCGAAAAGGCCTAATTCAAGGGCGATTTGTTCTATAATATCCGCATTATAAAAGGGAACTCCCAATACCCTGGATTCATTTCCGATAACAAAAACGGCTCGCCCGTCAGAAGCCAGCACGCGCCACAGTTCATTTAAAGCCATCGCCATATCAATACAATATTGCACAACAGTGTAGAATCGATTACCACGATTGGCCCGATTAGAACCTATTTCAGATCGGGCCACTCGTAATATGTCCCACCCAAGTAGTTCTGTCGACTTCCTGTAATTTTGGTGATAATTGAAAACAATAGCATCCCATAGGAAATAACGCAAAACGGCTGGAATTGCTCTTGTTCGCCTGTTTCACTAGAAGAAGGTTACTATGAAAAAACAAAAAGCAAATCCAGCCAAATGCAAGGTGTGCGTTCTGCGACAGCTTTGCAATTTTATTCCGGGACATCTGGTGGCCAAGTTGGCCCGCTAGTAGGGTGTCGATAAGAAAGCTCGCAGTTTCAGTTCATGGAGCCATATCGTTAGTTTGCTCTATGCTCAGATCACTCATGCTATTGGGCTTAATGATGTCTGTGACGGACTCGCTCATCACAGAGGGTTGCTGGCCAGTATCCGGGGGGCCAGCGCTCCCAGTCGCAACGGGCTTTCCTACGCCAACAAGCATCGCGATGCCGCGATGTCGGGAGAACTGTTTTGGTCGGTGCTCAAGCACTTGCAGTCGTTGTCTCCGGGGTTTGCGGGTGGTAAATTCAAGGGGTTTCCCCGACGTTTCAAACGCGTTATCAACATCGTCGATTCGTCCACTATCGGTTTGGTCGCCAACTGCATGGATTGGGCTAAACATCGTCGGCGAAAGGCGGCCGCCAAATGTCACTTGCGCCTGGATTTGAAAAGTTTTCTGCCCCGGTTTGCCATCATCGACACGGCCAGGGACAATGACGCCAAACGAGCCCGCGAAATGTGCGCCGCCCTCAAAGCCGGTGAAATCGTATTGTTTGACAAGGCCTACATCGATTTGACCCACCTCTTTGACTTGTCATCGAGGGGCATTTACTTTGTCACCCGGGCCAAAGAGAACATGGCCTTACGCTGTGTCAAGAGGCTGCTCAAGAAGCCCAAGGGCAATATTTTGCGCGATGATCTGGTGGTCCTTAAGAACAAAAAATCCCGTCAGGATTACCCCCAGCCGATGCGCCGGGTAACGGCATGGGTGGAGATTGATGGCCAGTGGCGAGTGATGGAATTTTTGACTAATAATTTGCAGTGGTCGCCCCATACGATCAGCGAACTGTATCGCTGCCGCTGGTCCATTGAAACCTTCTTCCGCCAGATCAAACAAACGCTCAACTTGTGCGATTTCCTCGGCCATAGCGCCAATGCCGTGCGCTGGCAGATTTGGAGCGCTTTGCTGCTCTATGTGCTGCTCCGCTTCCAGGCCTGGTTGAGCCGCTGGGAGCATAGTTTTGTCCGCCTGTTCACACTTGTCAGAGGCGTGCTTTGGGATCGCTTTAACCTGCGGGACTTGCTCGATTTCTATGGGACAGCCGGTGGACGCTTTAGAATGCGAGCGACTCTCCAGCAGGCTTATTTCCCTGGGTTTGGTTGAAAACTTATGGGACAGCACAAGGTGGCAAAAGCAATAAAAGAGAAACATGTGATAAAATTTCAAAAATTCGATTCCCCCAAAAGTCAAAAACTCACATTGATTATCAATGGGTTACGAAGCTTGCCTCACCCCTATGGGATGGTATTGAATTGAAAACATTAATATATGGAGGGGATGTGATGGCAAAACCTATGGATTCATTTTCTAATGGAAGTGCCCTTGCATCCTGCAAATCGGCCTTAATTTCTCCTACAGAAAACGGGAGTTCACGAACTAGGCGTACAAGAGAACTAAACTTACTCTGCACGATGTCACTAGTTAGAGGCTGTCCCAAAAGGGTGATTTTTGCGAGGGGATTTTGAAGAGTGTTCATTTTAGTGGTATTTTCTTTTGGGAGGGGGTGACTTTGCTCTCCTATGACGTTAGGATTCTGGTTTTGGGGTCCGTTTGCCTGGTTTTCTTTGTATGGGCCGACAGTAGGCCTGTGAAAAAGTATTGTCCTTGCTTTTCCGCTCTTTATTTAGGCCGCCGCTTTGGTTTTTAGTTCATCTTGCTGGGCCAGCATCTTGGCCACTTTCCATAGATTGTGCGAGAGGACCGACCAGGCTACGCTGATCGAGCGGTTGGCAAAGCCTTTGCTGCGCAATCGCCCGGCCTGCCAGCGATTCTTCAATACCCCGATCCGCCCTTCGGTGCTGGCCCGGCGCTTTTGCAATTGCCTGAAGTGTGGTTCCTCCATCCGTTTTTTCAACTGCTTCGGATCGCGTGGACAGAGCGCATCGTAGATGCCCTCCTGGGCTAACTGCCGGCGGGCCCGCTGGGAGGCGAATCCCCGGTCCGCGCACATGGCCGCTATGGGTTCGGCTAGGTTGAAGCGGTTCTGTCTTTGCAAACTCTCTTGCATTTGTTCATTTTCGCTTGGCGTCCGGCTGCCGTAGAGTTTCCAGTCCAGCAGGTATCCTTCAACGCTTTCACCCAAAAACAGGGTGTTGCCAAACTCAATCTCTTGGCCCGCTTTGCCTCGCACAATCACCTGCGCATCGGGTTCGTAAACACTCAAAACTTTCTCTGCGTTTTTCACCTGGCGGCCGCCAATGATTCGCTCGTGCGCTTGCTTGATGACCACCGGGATTAGCTCGCTCATGCGCTCCATCCGGGTAAGGATCTGTTGGACCTGTTTTTCGTTGTAATCGCTTTGCTCCCAGCAGGCTTGCAATAATTCCCGGTGACTGCGGGCATGCTCCCCGATCCGTTTGAGCAGCTTTTTCATCTGCCTCAAGATACCCTTGCGTTGCCGCGCGCTGTCCTTTCGCCGCCGGCTGTGGGTCATCTGTATGCACAGCCGATTCATCTGCCGAGCCAAGGGCTCCGGTTCGATCGGCATGCGATGGCGCAAACCGGCCTTCTCACGGATCAGCCGGATCGTTTTGAGCAGCGTGCCCGCTACATCCTTGAGCAGCACCCAGTCCGTCGGCCAATGAATGTTGACCTCCAAACAGGTGCCGTCGATCAGGCAAATGGTGGTGTCTATCGGCTTGTCCAATCCCACCACCTGCCGGGCCAGATCGGCATCGCCCACAACCTCAGTCAAGGTCCGGTGCAAGGCCCTCAACTGCTCTTCGCTGAAAAACTTCGAGGCCCGTTCCAGGGTGCTCTTGGAGATGCCCCTTATGCCGTCGATATGGCGGACACGACAAAAGTCAGCCAACAGATCGCTGCTGCCCAGAGCCCTCGACAAATGCCGAAACGAAATCCCACCGAGCAGATAACGCAGCGTTTCCATACGCAACGCCTTGAGGGCAAAATTAGCCCGCTTTTGCCGGGCCTTTACACTCATTGGCTGGCCTCTTTCCAAGGCCAGATCAACGCCCTGCGATTCCACCTCCGAATCGATCAGCAGCCGGTCGATACGCTCGATGGTGGCGCGAAAGTTATCGTAATCGAGGCAACGGTCGACCACAGTTAAAGCTGGACGCAGGAGGCATTGGATGGCTATATTTTTCATAGAAAGGGCTATATTGATTTTCGCTAACGCAATTATAGAACCCTTTTTTAGCCGGATCGAGCAAAAAAATGCTCTTTCCGGCTATTTTTATAAACGTCATCCAGTTGACTACAAAATCTTTATATTTTTGGGACAGCCTCTAGGTAGAGGCTGTCCCAAAAACCCGAATTTTGCGAATTGAGATATTCGACTCCGAACTGTAAGGGAACGTAAGTCATTCAATTCCGTCAAAAACGCTGTATAAGGCCTCTTTTCGTTATAAATATAATCGCGTCAGACAGAGGTCTATGGTAGAATTGTATTTGAATATGCAAAACAAGAGAAAGGCTGACGGTGTTATAGACATCGAAATTGCCCAAAATCCCCCAAAAACGGTCTTTATGACAGCTTTATAAACAAGTTAACTTACTTTAAAACAAATGGTTATAACTTTGGGACAGCCTCTATTTATTGGATTGTTGTATATATCAAGAAGGATAACAAGCGCATTACATAGAATTTTACTACTATCGCTAATTGAATTTCCGATACGAATAATTTTTTCCTCTACCTCATCTACTGAAATCAGCCCGTCTGAAAATATTACAATCGGAAATTCGTTTTCGATTGCTGATCGCAATTCAATACCATCCCATAGGGGCGAGGCAAGCTTCGTAACCCATTGATAATCAATTTAAGTTTTTGACTTTTGGGGGAATCGAATTTTTGAAATTTTATCACATGTTTCTCTTTTATTGCTTTTGCCACCTTGTGCTGTCCCATAGGTTTTCAACCAAACCCAGGGAAATAAGCCTGCTGGGGAGTCGCTCGCATTCTAAAGCGTCCACCGGCTGTCCCATAGAAATCGAGCAAGTCCCGCAGGTTAAAGCGATCCCAAAGCACGCCTCTGACAAGTGTGAACAGGCGGACAAAACTATGCTCCCAGCGGCTCAACCAGGCCTGGAAGCGGAGCAGCACATAGAGCAGCAAAGCGCTCCAAATCTGCCAGCGCACGGCATTGGCGCTATGGCCGAGGAAATCGCACAAGTTGAGCGTTTGTTTGATTTGGCGGAAGAAGGTTTCAATGGACCAGCGGCAGCGATACAGTTCGCTGATCGTATGGGGCGACCACTGCAAATTATTAGTCAAAAATTCCATCACTCGCCACTGGCCATCAATCTCCACCCATGCCGTTACCCGGCGCATCGGCTGGGGGTAATCCTGACGGGATTTTTTGTTCTTAAGGACCACCAGATCATCGCGCAAAATATTGCCCTTGGGCTTCTTGAGCAGCCTCTTGACACAGCGCAAGGCCATGTTCTTTTTGGCCCGGGTGACAAAGTAAATGCCCCTCGATGACAAGTCAAAGAGGTGGGTCAAATCGATGTAGGCCTTGTCAAACAATACGATTTCACCGGCTTTGAGGGCGGCGCACATTTCACGGGCTCGTTTGGCGTCATTGTCCCTGGCCGTGTCGATGATGGCAAACCGAGGCAGAAAACTTTGCAAATCTAGGCGCAAGTGACATTTGGCAGCCGCCTTTCGCCGACGATGTTTAGCCCAATCCATGCAGTTGGCGACCAAACCGATAGTGGACGAATCGACGATGTTGATAACGCGTTTGAAACGTCGGGGAAACCCCTTGAATTTACCACCCGCAAACCCCGGAGACAATGATTGCAAGTGCCTGAGCACCGGCCAAAACAGTTCTCCCGCCATACTGGCATCGCGATGCTTGTTGGCGTAGGAAAGCCCGTTGCGGCTGGGAGCGCTGGCCCCCCGGATACTGGCCAGCAACCCTCTGTGATGAGCGAGCCCGTCACAGACATCATTAAGCCCAATAGCATGAGTGATCTGAGCATAGAGCAAACTAACGATATGGCTCCATGGACTGAAACTGCGAGCTTTCTTATCGACACCCTATTGGCGGGCCAACTTGGCCACCAGATGTCCCGGAATAAAATTGCAAAGCTGCTGCAGAACGCACACTTTACACTTGGCTGGATTTGCTTTTTGTTTTTTCATAATAACCTGCTTCTAGTGAAACAGGCGAACAAGAGCAATTCCAGCCGTTTTGCGTTATTTCCTATGGGATGCTATTGATCGCAATTCTGAAATAGAAAACTCACGCGCATTTGGCGACTGATTGGAAAATTCATATATCTTACAAAAACTCCAAGCCGATGGATTGATTTCAAAACCAAAGGCCGGGAGTCCCATTTTCGCCGATTCATAAAGAACTGTACCACTGCCTGCGAAAGGATCCAACACAACCGAATTTGGCAGACAATATGCCTCTAACAAGCAGTCAATGAGTTGAGGAGAAAATTGCCCACGCCATGCAAAAAGATTGGATCGAATCTTTTCTTCTATATCGAGAAGCGCTTGGGATATTGGCTTTGCGAAGTTTTTCAAATGCCTGTCCTATTCATGTTGTCCAATATATTGTAGGCAGCGTCTACGCGGCCCATGATTGGATACGATAAAATTTCAGCCAAAATTTGCAAGTAAGTTTGTAATTCCCCTGACTGAGAGGAGACTTTATCAGGTTTCCGCAACCAACAGCCCATTTTCAGGGATCGGAAATGGGTATTTCTTTGTCTCGAAACGCCGACGAGGACGTCGACACCCCAAGGGTTGACTGAATAAACGTGCTGGGGACATGTTTTGGTGGGCCTTTTTGGCGCATTTTAGGAGTTTTTGGTATTTTTTTTGAACTTTAATGAAACTCCCCGTAGCAAGCTACGGGGTATCTAAGAAAGAAATTCATGATCACCACAGCATCAATTGTTGCAACTGCTTCTTCGGTTTGCCCTGTTTTCTTACGTAGGCCTCCACACTGGCCCAATCCCCACGCTCCCCTACCGTTCCAACATAATACCCGTCACTCCAAAACTCCCCTCCCCACAGCTTCTCCTTCACCCAAGGTTCGCGCCGAAAGATCTCCCGCGCCGTTATGCTCTTATATTTCTGAACGATTCGCCCGGGTGCTTCTTTCGGATGCGCTCCACACAGCAAATGTGCATGGTCTCCATCCATTCCCAGTGCTTCCATCTCTATTTCATAGCGCTCGGCTATCCCAACGCTTGTTTCTTTCAGCACCTCTTGCACCCGCCTTTCCAAGAGCATCTTCCGATACTTCACAGGGAACACCATATGGTAGTGGATCTGCCACACGCAATGGCTCGCGCGCCTCAAATGCTCCCGTTTCTCTTCGCTCATTCATCTCTGTTATAAAGTTACCGCTCCCCGTAGCAAGCTACGGGGTATCTGAAATTAAATCAAACGCATCAAACGGAGCCAACGTATCTATTGACGATTTTGGGATTTTGTGGTATGGTGGGGCTTGAAACGGATCGCTCAGGGGGGCGGTGCTGAGGAACTTATTTTCTGGGTAATTTTGGCTGTGAATAAATTTTTTGAAAAACCTATTGCGCTTGGGAAAAATTTCTCCCCATTATTTGCCGCTGAATTGATGAAGGAAGTTAAGCGGATCGGGAGCGTGGAAATTCAAGAGGCTGTCGAAAGCCTCGTCCAAGCCATCTGCAAACGCCACCGGGAGACTGAAAAACTGGTCGTGGCCAGTATCGCGGACGGTGGGATCGCCCTCGGCCATCGGATTGCGCAGGGTCTATCGGGAAATTTGAGTCGTCCCGTTGCCCATGGCACGGTCAATGTGGCCTTTCACCGCGACGATATCGGGCGCAAGCCGATTCCGAAACCGACCGAGCGCACGGAATTGCCTTTCGATATCGAAGGGGCTACGGTTATTCTGGTCGATGATGTGCTCTTTACCGGCCGCACGGCGCGGGCCGCCCTCAATGAGATTTTCGACCAGGGGCGCCCGGCCCTGGTGGAGTTGGCGATCCTGTGCGACCGGGGGAACCGGCGACTGCCCATCCAACCCGATTATATTGGTTTCACGGAGGTGACGACACCGGAACAAAAGGTGGTTCTTTCCATGCAGGCCGATGAGGCTGGTGAAAATTTTTTAACGATTTACGGAGCATGATTTTGAGCAGCAGCTGGACGCATAAAGACTTTATCTCTATTGAAGATATCACGCCGGAGGAGTTGGAAACCATTTTCAAACTGGCCTCCTCATTCAAGCAAACGCTTGGCCGATCGCAGAAAAAATTGCCGTCATTAAGGGGTAAAACCGTGGTCAACCTGTTCATGGAACCGAGCACGCGGACGCGGGTATCGTTTGAAATCGCGGCCTCACGGCTAAGCGCCGATACCATCTTCATCGCGGCCTCGGCGAGCAGCCTGGTGAAAGGGGAAACGCTGCGGGATACGGCCCGCAACATCGTCGCTCTCGATGCCGATTTGCTCGTCATGCGCCACTCCGCCGCCGGTTCTTCCTATTACCTGAGTAAAAAAATCGACATTCCGGTCATCAATGCGGGAGACGGCGCTCATGGCCACCCCACCCAGGCGCTGCTGGACTGCTTTACCCTGCGGGAACGCTGGGGCAGTGATTTTACGGGAAAGAAAGTGACCATCCTGGGAGACATCCTGTTCAGCCGGGTGGCCCGGTCCAATATCCTGGCTTTGCAAAAACTTGGGGCCAAAGTGACACTGGTGGGGCCCTCTACCCTGGTGCCGGAGTATTTCAGCGCCATGGGGCCGGAGGTTTCCTACGACTTGAAAAGCGCCCTGGCCGATACCGATGCCCTTATGCTTTTGCGCATCCAGCACGAGCGGCAAACCTCCACCCATTTCCCATCTTTGGGGGAATACACGAGCATGTTCGGCCTCAATGCCATGCGGGCCTCGTGGCTCAAACCGGGGACCATCATCATGCACCCGGGGCCCATCAACCGCGGGGTGGAAATCGATTCCAAACTGGCCGATTCGGACAACTCCGTCATCCTCGAACAAGTCACCAACGGCATCGTCTGCCGCATGGCGGTTCTCTACCTGTGCGCCAGCGCCGTTCATCCGGTAAGCGGCGCCGGTGAAGAGGTCATTTAATGAATAAATTTTTACTATGAGCGACATACTTTGGATAAGCGGCGGGCGCGTCATCGATCCGGCAAACAAAAGAGATGAAACCGGGGATGTCTTCGCGGTTGAGGGGAAAATTGCCGCCGAACTGAGTGAAGAGCAGAAGACGGCTGCCCGGCGTGTCGATGCCGGTGGACTAATCGTCTGCCCCGGTTTTGTCGATATTCATGTCCACCTCAGAGAGCCGGGGCAAACCCACAAGGAAAATATTGGCAGCGGGACCCGCGCCGCAGCCGCCGGCGGGTTCACCACGGTCGTCTGCATGCCCAACACCTCGCCCCCGGCCGACAATGCCGGAACCATCCAGTTCATCAAAGATGCCATCGCGCGCGAGGCGGTGGTCAACGTTTACCCGACGGGCTGTATTACGGTGGGCCGCGAGGGCAAGCTGCTGGCCCCCACCGGCTCCCTCCAGCGAGCGGGGGTTATCGCCATCACGGACGATGGAGATTGCGTGCAGAATACGGAATTAATGCGGCGGGCGGTCGAATACGCCAAAATGTTCGATATTTGCGTGATGGATCATTGCCAGGATGCCGCCCTGACCGAAGGAGGCGTCATGAACGAGGGGGTAAGCTCGATCCGCCTCGGGCTGCGCGGCTGGCCCAATTCGGGGGAGGACATTATCGTATCGCGGGATGTCATCCTATCGGCCTACAGCGGCGCCCACATCCATTTGCAGCACATCACCTCGGCCTACGCGGTCGATATCATCCGGCGGGCCAAACAGCGGGGCATCCGCATAACGGCGGAGGCTACGCCCCATCATATTTCGCTGACGGATGATTGCCTGAAAACATACGATGTGAACTTTAAAATGAATCCGCCGCTGCGCACTGAAGAGGATCGCCAGGCGCTCATCGGCGGCCTGCTCGACGGCACCCTGGACTGTATTGCGACCGATCACGCACCGCACATTGATTACGAAAAAGACCGCGAATTCGATTACGCTCCATTCGGTATAATCGGGCTGGAAACGGCGCTCCCCGTCTGCCTGGAGACCTTGGTGGAGAGCGGTCATTGCGATCTGACTCATCTAATTTCGCTCCTCACGCACAAACCGGCGGAAATCCTGAAACTGGACAAAGGCACGTTAAGCCCAGGCTCCGGGGCCGACATCACGATATTCGATCCCGGCCTGGAATGGACGGCAAACCCGGAGGAGTACCAAAGCCGTTCGGTGAATTCGCCCTGGAACGGGCAGCAACTAAAGGGCAAGGCGGTGCAAACAATAGTGGCCGCAAAGACTGTTTGGAACGGTTCCTCCGCAGTGGCAACAAGCTGATTTTTTTGGCGGAATCGAGACCATCCGGTTGTTGCGGTGGAATTTTCGCTCAATTAATTGGCTTGCTTTAAATTCTTGTCCCGGGATAAATTTTCAACCCATAAAGGAGGCGGCGAAAGCCGTCTTTGATTTTTTAAAATAAAAAAGGATAAAATAACTGATGCAGACTTATTTAAGAGGCCGTGACATGATCACGACACAGGAATGGACCAAAGAGGAAATAGATACCGTCATGGACGTGGCGATGGACCTGAAAAGGAAAAGGGCCCTGGGGCAGCCCCATGCCTACCTGCGGGACAAGGTGCTGACCATGCTCTTCTTTTTCTCCAGCACGCGGACCCGGTCTTCTTTCGAGGCGGGGGGTGGCCCAATTGGGCGGTCATGGCATGTTTTTGGCCAGTTCGTCCACCCAGATTTCCCATGGCGACGGGACAAGGGAAATCGGCGAAATCCTGGGCCGCTACCACCCGATGGGTTGGCCATTCGCCATTGCGATTGGGGCGTGGGCACCCAGTACCTGCGCTGGGCGGCCGAAGCCTGCCGCGTGCCGGTCCTCAATATGCAGTGTGAAACCTATCACCCCTTCCAGATTCTGGCGGACTTGCAGACGATCATTGAGAAAAAGGGCGACCCCAAGGGTAAAACGATCACGGTTAGCTGGGCCTACGCGGCCAGTTATCAAAAACCAATGAGCGTGCCGCAAAGTCTCATCTTGCTCATGACCCGCTACGGCATGAATATGCGGCTGGTGCACCCGCCCGAATTCAAGCTCATGCCCGATATCGTCGAACAGGCCCAGGAAAACGCCCGCAAACACCACGGCAGCCTGGAAGTGATGGACGATTTTGAAGCCGGCATGAAGGGTAGCGATATCGTCTATGCGAAAAGCTGGGGGCGCCATGAATACCACCACCGATGAGGAGGAGGGCGCCCGCATCATCGACAAATACAAAGACTGGATCGCGGACGAGCGTCGTATGGCAATGGCCAACCCGGACGCCATTTACATGCATCCGCTCCCGGCGGACAGAAACGTGGAAGTGAGCGACAGCGTCATCGATGGGCCGCAATCCGTCGTTTTCGACCAGGCGGAGAATCGCCTGCACGCGCAAAAGGCGGTCATGGCCCTGACCATGAGATAAAAAAACATGGTAAAAAAAACAGCAGTAGTGGCCATTGGCGGAAATTCGCTGATCAGGGATAAGACTCACCAAACGGTAAAAGACCAGTACGTGGCGGCAAAAGAGACCTGCCACCATATTGCCGGCATGATCATGGAGGGCTGGGATGTAGTCATCAGTCACGGCAATGGACCGCAGGTGGGCTTCATGCTGCGCCGTTCGGAAATGGCCATCAGTGAGCTGCACCCGGTGCCGCTGGAGGTATGCGGGGCCAACAGCCAGGGCGCCATCGGCTACGCGCTCCAACAAAATCTTTTTAACGATTTCTCAAGACTGGGCATTGACAAACATGCCGTTACCGTGGTGACCCAGGTCGAGGTGTCGCGGGATGATCCCGCTTTTAATACGCCCACCAAACCCATCGGTTCGTTCATGGACGAGGAGGTTGCGAAAAGACACAACGAATTTGATGGATGGAATGTGGTGGAAGATGCCGGCCGGGGCTGGAGGCGGATCGTCGCCTCACCCATACCCATCCGTATCGTTGAAGTGGAAGCGGTCAAAGCCCTCATTCGGGATGGCTTTGTGGTGATCGCCACCGGAGGCGGAGGCATCCCCGTGGTGGCGGATGAGGAAGGCAATCTAAAAGGAGTGCCCGCCGTTATCGACAAGGATCACGCCAGTGCGCTCTTAGCCAATGAAATTGGCGCGGAACTCTTTATTGTCTGCACCGCGGTGGAAAAAGTGGCCCTGCATTTCGGCCAGCCGAACCAGCGATGGCTCGACCGCATGAGCCTGGCCGAGGCCAAACAATACCTGGCCGAAGGGACTCACTTTGCCAAAGGCAGCATGGCCCCGAAAATTGAAGCCATCATCCATTTTCTGGAACGCGGCGGCAAAGAGGCCCTCATCACCAATCCGGATAATATCGAGCGGGCTCTACGCGGAGAAACCGGCACTCGTATCGCGCCCTGAAGCTAAACCAACAATTTCGCCAAAGCCGCACGGGCCCTCTCCAATGCCTCCTCGGGAAGAGCGATTCGCTCCGCCTCGAAACCTGGCGGCACCGTCGCATCGATTCCCAATTTGGCGGACATGCCATCGATAGACGAAGGGTCGAGCCGATTGCAAAATACTTTGGGCACGACAAACAAATCGGTGTCGGCCTGAAACCGCGTAGCCACGGCCCAGAGAACATCCTCCTCGTCGTAAATATCGATGTCCTCATCGACGGCGATGATCAGTTTCAAATAGGAATCCAAACCGAGCAGTAGCATAATGGCGTGCCGGGCTTGCCCCTCGGCCCCCTTTTGGAGCGACATGTAGGCGTGAAAATGAGTTCCCGACCTGGGGTAATTGAGGGCCTTGACCCCCGATACGACCTCCCTCAAGCGATTGAAAACATGCGCTTCCTTGGCGCAGCGGCCGAGCAGCAGATGTTCGCTCGAATTGCCCGGAATGATGTCCAGATAAATCGGTTTCTCCCCGCCGCGTGACCGCCTTGACAACGAATACATTGCGGGTTGACCGGTAGGTCGAGTATCCGGTGTATTCGCCGTAGGGGCCTTCGTCCTCACTCACACCGGCCAGCAGTTCGCCCTCGATAACGATTTCGGCCTCGGCCGGAACCTCGATGTCGATGGTGCGGCACTTGACCAGATCGACCGGTTTGCCCAAAAGTCCGCCCGCAATGTCCAACTCGTCCACCTCCATGGCCACTTTGGCGGCGGCCAGGTAAATGGCCGGATGCGCCCCGATGACCACCGCCACCTCAAGATTTTCGCCCCGTTTCCGCGAACGAATCAAGTGGTCCCAGATATGGCCCCGTGAGTGCAGGCTGGCCCCAAAGCGGTCTTTGCCCTTCAACTGCAAACGCTGGTAACTGAGGTTGCGCGCGCCCGTGTCCGGATCTTTGCAGATCAATATGCCGGAACCGATATAACGCCCGGCGTCGGCCTGAAAATGACGGCTGATGGGGAGCGTGCGCACATCCACCTCATCGCCGGTAAAACCCACTTCCTGGGCGGGGCCGGAATCGACGATCCGGGGCGGAATGGGATGGTTTTCAGCCCGCAGCCAGGTTTCGTTGAAACGGGCCGCATCGGACGCTCCCGCGATGCGGACGATGCGGTCCCTGTTGGCAAAAATATTGGCCACCACCGGCATATCGAAGCCGTTGGGCCGCTCAAACCAGAGCAGTGGAAATTTCTGCTCTTTCACCAATTCCAGAGCCAGCGCGATCGGCGTATAATCCAGCTCCATCGGTTCGTCGAAGCGAAGTATCTCGTCTTTGGAGAGAGTTTCGAGAAAAGTTCTCAGTGATGCCATCAATCGATCTTCCTTTAATTTTCAGGTTCTTGTGACTGCCCGGGGCCTTGCCAACGTTCAAATAAATCATCATCCAACTCGATATCCATCAGGTCGAGGGCGCGGTTGATCGTTTGGTTGATAATGTCGTCCAACTTTTTCGGACGATGATAAAAAGCGGGAACCGGAGGCATGATGATGGCCCTTAATTTGGCGGCGCGCTCCATGAGTTCAATATGGCCCCGGTGCAAGGGTGTTTCGCGCACCAAAAACAATAATTTCCGTCTGTCTTTCAAAATAACATCGGCCGCCCGGAGGATCAGATTATCGCACACCGAATGAGCGATTCCGGAAAGGGAATGAATCGAGCAGGGCGCCACAATCATGCCATGCGTCTTAAAAGAGCCGGAGCAGATGTTGGCGGCGATGTCGCCGATGGCATTCACTTCGCCGGCCAGCGCTTCCACCCCGACAATCGAATAATCCGTTTCCAGGAGGATGGTGCGCTTGCCCGCATTGCTAATGGCCAGGTGGGTATGCCACCTCTTGCGTTTCCCGCAAAATTTCCAACAAACGTATTCCGTAAATAACGCCGCTGGCGCCCGTAATGCCTATGATTAATCGTTTCACGTCTCAGCGAATCTATTCATAAGCCTGTTCAACGGCCCGGAGCAAGAGAACAAACTAAAGCCGATTTCAATTTTCAGGCCCATAAGCATAATTTTCGATTTTTTGGCCCGCCATCATCAAACCGATTTCCTCGATCAGTTCGTTATTGGCGGGGGCTTGGCCGACAATTTTTCCTTCATAAAAAATGAGCAAACGGTCGCTGAGGGCAAACAATTCCTCCAAATCCGAAGATATCAGCAGCACGGCCGATCCGGCATCGCGGGCTTCGGCTATTTGCCGGCGGACAAATTCGGTGGCCCCGATATCGATCCCGCGGGCCGGCTCGTTGACCAGGAGGAGG
>CBDDCJ010000019.1:0-104558 GCA_965226205.1 Opitutales bacterium
AATCCCCCCGCCGACACCCTACAGAGCAGCGGATATGGGGATCGCTTTCGTTCCCGCCGAGCGGTCCGCAGCCTTGGCCCTGAAGGCGGAAAATTACAAAAACATCACCTTGGCGCATCTCGACACAGCCATAGGTAGTTGGATCACCGAAAAAAAAGAGATCAGCGTGGCCGGCCCTTGCCTGGTAAAAGTCGGCTGCAATCCGCCGGACCCCCGTGTGCG
Source organism: Opitutales bacterium (assembly GCA_965226205.1). Classification (GTDB taxonomy): domain Bacteria; phylum Verrucomicrobiota; class Verrucomicrobiia; order Opitutales; family UBA2987; genus JAJFLU01. Next base: position 223 of record CBDDCJ010000019.1, read on the forward strand.
AACCGGCGATCTTTCCGGGGGCAACCAGCAAAAAGTAGTCCTTGGGAAATGGCTTCTTGGAAAAGTGCGTCTGCTCATCCTGGATGAACCGACCAGGGGAATGGACGTGGGGGCCAAAATAGAGATCATGGAGTTGGTCCGCGATCTCAAAAACAAAGGGGCGGCTGTCCTCATTGCCAGTTGCGAACCGGAGTTGCTCCTGGCCCACGCCGATCGCATAATCGTCATGCGCCAGGGAACCATCACCACGGAACTATCCGATTGCCCGGTGGACAAAGCGGAACTCATACGCCATGCCTGAGCCTGACCCCGGCCGGCATTTAACGATTTAACCCTCCTGACGAAAATAAAATAGAAAAATATGTTAAACAAGCTGCCCTTCAAAATTAAATTGCGAACACATGCCCGCGACCTTGCGCCCCTGGCCACACTTTTTGCCCTGGTCCTCTTTTTTTCCATTTTCGCCTCTGGATTTTTCGACCTCTATACTCTCAATTCGGTCCTCAAGCAGGCCTCCACCCGCGCCCTCGTGGCCACCGGCCTGACCTTCGTCCTGCTCTGCTGTGAAATCGATTTATCCGTCGCTCTGGTGGCTACTTTGGCCGGTTGCCAGATGGGTGTGCTCTACAAATGGATGCTCGATACCGGCCCGGTCTTCCTTTCCGCCACAGGACCCGACGGCGCAATTACCGTAACTTTGGCCGGGGCGCTCCTGGCGCTTCTTCTCCCGGTTTTGACCGGCCTGGTCCTGGGTCTGTTCAATGGAATGCTCACCGTTTGGTCCCGCCTGCCCAGTTTTATCATCACCTTGGCCATGATGGAGATTGCCCGCGGCTTCGCCAGCTACCTGACCAAAGGCGCCCAATACCCGGATATGCCGGGCGTCCTCCCTGCCGCCGCCAACGATGGCATTCTAATCGGTTCCAGTTTCGAGCTGCCCTATTCGATATTTGTCATCGGCGCTATCATGCTGGCCGCTCACATCGTGCTTACCTACACCCGGTTCGGGCGCTACATTTACATGACCGGCGGGAACCGCGAAGCCGCCCGCCTGGCCGGGGTGCGCACCGGCAGGGTGGTGGTCGCCTGCCTGGCCATTTGCGGGATGACCGCCAGCCTCGGCGGCCTCATGAACGCGGGCTGGATCAACAGCGCGGGCGTCAACCAGAACCTCCACCTGCTGCTCGAAGCCATCGCCTGCGTAGTGCTCGGGGGGACCAGTCTTTTCGGGGGCGAGGGAGGCATAAAAAACACCCTCATCGGGGTGCTCGCCTTCACCGTGCTCGATGTCGGGCTTGGCTACGTCACCTGGGTGGATGAGTTTTTGCGCCGCTCCGTCATGGGGCTGGTCCTGCTTTCGGCCCTCCTGCTCAACGGCCAACTGGCAAAAATCCGCCAGGACTGACGTCCACTTTTTCCTGGTCACATCAAGATAGACAATGCCAAAGAAAACAAAAGAGCAAAAGAGAAAAGAAATGATTAGGAACCGCTTTGTCCAAAGGGCAGAGGGAGTGACAGACCTTGAACTCATTCCCACCCCTCAGAAGCGAGGAAACCGCTTGCTAGGAAAACCCGGCCCAAACGAAAAGGACACGTCTAGTAAAAAAAGAACCCATGCCCACAGTAACTGAAAGCAAGCTTCAAGAAACCCGGCCCACACCTCCATTATCTAGAGGCTGTCCTAAAAGGGTGATTTTTGCGAGGGGATTTTGAAGAGTGTTCATTTTAGTGGTATTTTCTTTTGGGAGGGGGTGACTTTGCTCTCCTATGACGTTAGGATTCTGGTTTTGGGGTCCGTTTGCCTGGTTTTCTTTGTATGGGCCGACAGTAGGCCTGTGAAAAAGTATTGTCCTTGCTTTTCCGCTCTTTATTTAGGCCGCCGCTTTGGTTTTTAGTTCATCTTGCTGGGCCAGCATCTTGGCCACTTTCCATAGATTGTGCGAGAGGACCGACCAGGCTACGCTGATCGAGCGGTTGGCAAAGCCTTTGCTGCGCAATCGCCCGGCCTGCCAGCGATTCTTCAATACCCCGATCCGCCCTTCGGTGCTGGCCCGGCGCTTTTGCAATTGCCTGAAGTGTGGTTCCTCCATCCGTTTTTTCAACTGCTTCGGATCGCGTGGACAGAGCGCATCGTAGATGCCCTCCTGGGCTAACTGCCGGCGGGCCCGCTGGGAGGCGAATCCCCGGTCCGCGCACATGGCCGCTATGGGTTCGGCTAGGTTGAAGCGGTTCTGTCTTTGCAAACTCTCTTGCATTTGTTCATTTTCGCTTGGCGTCCGGCTGCCGTAGAGTTTCCAGTCCAGCAGGTATCCTTCAACGCTTTCACCCAAAAACAGGGTGTTGCCAAACTCAACCTCTTGGCCCGCTTTGCCTCGCACAATCACCTGCGCATCGGGTTCGTAAACACTCAAAACTTTCTCTGCGTTTTTCACCTGGCGGCCGCCAATGATTCGCTCGTGCGCTTGCTTGATGACCACCGGGATTAGCTCGCTCATGCGCTCCATCCGGGTAAGGATCTGTTGGACCTGTTTTTCGCTGTAATCGCTTTGCTCCCAGCAGGCTTGCAATAATTCCCGGTGACTGCGGGCATGCTCCCCGATCCGTTTGAGCAGCTTTTTCATCTGCCTCAAGATACCCTTGCGTTGCCGCGCGCTGTCCTTTCGCCGCCGGCTGTGGGTCATCTGTATGCACAGCCGATTCATCTGCCGAGCCAAGGGCTCCGGTTCGATCGGCATGCGATGGCGCAAACCGGCCTTCTCACGGATCAGCCGGATCGCTTTGAGCAGCGTGCCCGCTACATCCTTGAGCAGCACCCAGTCCGTCGGCCAATGAATGTTGACCTCCAAACAGGTGCCGTCGATCAGGCAAATGGTGGTGTCTATCGGCTTGTCCAATCCCACCACCTGCCGGGCCAGATCGGCATCGCCCACAACCTCAGTCAAGGTCCGGTGCAAGGCCCTCAACTGCTCTTCGCTGAAAAACTTCGAGGCCCGTTCCAGGGTGCTCTTGGAGATGCCCCTTATGCCGTCGATATGGCGGACACGACAAAAGTCAGCCAACAGATCGCTGCTGCCCAGAGCCCTCGACAAATGCCGAAACGAAATCCCACCGAGTAGATAACGCAGCGTTTCCATACGCAACGCCTTGAGGGCAAAATTAGCCCGCTTTTGCCGGACCTTTACACTCATTGGCTGGCCTCTTTCCAAGGCCAGATCAACGCCCTGCGATTCCACCTCCGAATCGATCAGCAGCCGGTCGATACGCTCGATGGTGGCGCGAAAGTTATCGTAATCGAGGCAACGGTCGACCACAGTTAAAGCTGGACGCAGGAGGCATTGGATGGCTATATTTTTCATAGAAAGGGCTATATTGATTTTCGCTAACGCAATTATAGAACCCTTTTTTAGCCGGAGCGAGCAAAAAAATGCTCTTTCCGGCTATTTTTATAAACGTCATCCAGTTGACTACAAAATCTTTATATTTTTGGGACAGCCTCTATCTAGATGAATGCCTTAAAGAACCTAACTTCTCGGCTTCCATCAAAGCTGGTCCTACCAGTTGGATCAGCTTTGATTTAAAACATTGGATTGGGCTGAGGCTATGCCAATCGTTGACGTGGAGGAGCGATTCCAGCCTTATTTTTGCGCTATGAACTTCCGTGCTTCTTTTCTTCTCATCTATAGCAAGCATCAAGGAACCAGACCCACACTCCAACCCCATAGTAACTAGAGGCTGTCCCTAACTAGAGGCTGTCCCAAAAACCCGAATTTTGCGAATTGAAATATTCGACTCCGAACTGTATGGGAACGTAAGTCATTCAATTCCGTCAAAAACGCTGTATAAGGCCTCTTTTCGTTATAAATATAATCGCGTCAGACAGAGGTCTATGGTAGAATTGTATTTGAATATGCAAAACAAGAGAAAGGCTGACGGTGTTATAGACATCGAAATTGCCCAAAATCCTCTAAAAACGGTCTTTATGACAGCTTTATAAACAAGTTAACTCACTGTAAAACAAATGGTTATAACTTTGGGACAGCCTCTTTTTTAGAACTATGAAATTTCCTGCTTCTTTTCTTCTCATCTATAGCAAGCATCAAGGAACCAGGCCAACACTCCAGGCCCACAGTACCTGAAAGCATGCCTTAATAACACCCACTTTCGCGCCTTCCAACAGAGCTGGTCCTACCGGTTGGACCAGCTTTGTTTTAAAACATTGGATTGGGCTGAGGTTATGCCAATCGTTGACGTGGAGGAGTGATTCTGACAATATTTTTGCGATATGAACTTCCGTGCTTCTTTTCTTTTCATTCTGAGTATCGTTATTTCCTCGATTGCGCTTGAGGCCCAACCTCGGGCCCGGGATTTGGGCATTCCCTTCGATGGACAGCCCGGCTCTCTCAATGCTATAACGGACGTTGCCGGAGTGACCGTCGGGCACACCACCCTCATTGAGGGCGAAGGGGCATTAAAAGTGGGTAAAGGTCCGGTGCGGACCGGCGTTACGGCCATCCTGCCGTTGGGAAATGAGACGCTGCAAACCCCCGTTTTTGCCGGAATTTTCGTGCTCAACGGCAATGGCGAAATGACCGGAGCGGCCTGGGTCGAGGAATCCGGTTTCCTCGAAGGTCCGGTTATGATTACGAACACCCACAGTGTCGGCGCGGTGCATGAGGCCACCATCGCCTGGAGAATCAGCCGGGGCGGCCCCGACTCGACCGGCTACTGGTGGTCTCTTCCCGTGGTGGCGGAGACGTGGGACGGCTACCTCAACGACATCAACGGCTTCCACGTCAAAAAAGCGCACGTTTTCGCGGCCCTCGAAAACGCCCGCCCCGGCCCCGTGCCCGAAGGCAATGTGGGCGGAGGAACCGGCATGGTGTGTTATGAATTCAAGGGCGGCATCGGCACGGCTTCACGAAAGCTCGAACAAAACCAGGGCGGCTACACCATCGGGGCGCTCATTCAGGCCAATTTCGGCCGCCGCGAGGAACTGCTTGTGGCTGGAGTGCCGGTGGACCGCGAAATCATGGAAAACCTGACCAAATCCCGGCTCAACGACGAAATACCGCCCGACGACGGCTCCGCCATCATTGTAATCGCCACCGACGCCCCCCTGCTGCCCCATCAGCTAAAAAGACTGGCCCGGCGGGCCACCCACGGCCTGGCACGAACCGGCAGTACGAGCGGCAACGGTTCGGGAGACATCTTCATCGCCTTCTCCACCGCCACCCCCGAATTCGGCTCCGAGGGAAAAGTAGGTCAGACAAAGCTACTCTCCAACGACTACCTCGACCCCCTCTTCACGGCTACCGTTCAGGCCACTGAAGAAGCCATCATCAACGCCCTCATGGCGGCCCAAACCATGACCGGCCGCGACCATCATAAAGCCATCGCCCTGCCCCACGACCGCCTGCGGCTAATTCTCCAAAAACATAACCGATTGCTGCCAAAATAGGAGGCGCTTCGATCTGGATGTGCCCCAATGCGGTCGTTTCGACCAGCGGGTATTTGTATTTTACACTAAATCAATCTTCCTTCTGCGAGGAAGTTTTTCAAGAAATCGAGATAACCCCTCGAATGACCGTAGAAATCGCGTCTGGTTTTGAGCGAGTCCTCCACGGCGAGGAGCGATAGGATGTAATCTTTGCGTGAAATTCCTTTCTCCAGTTCCAGGTATTTCCCTAAATCAACGATTACGATGGCCAGATCTCTTACCCATTGGTCTCTAGCATTTTCTTTGTTTTGCTCGGGATTCTTTCCTTTCATAATGCCAAAAGCTTTACGGATCGCTGACTTAATATCGGAATCCTTCAATTCCAAATTCTTCGTCTTTTTGGCGTCAGAATCGCTTTTGTGTAGATTTACCTCTATCTCCATCATGATGTGAGCATAGTAAGGATCCTTCATTAAATTATGTATTTTCTTTTTCGACATACTGTTTTAGCGGGTTAACGGGAAAGGGAAATGTCCGCTGATCGTCATTGGCTCGTTCATTCCGTCATTAAAAAAAATGCCATCCCCTCTTGCTTATGCGGGTTGCGGTGCTTGCCTAGGCCGGTGGCGGATTCCCAGCAATCCGTCAATCGACAGGTCTTCATCAATGAGCGGCCAATGAATACCGTAACCCGACGGAGAGATTTCGAAATGGTTCCGCTGCTCCGGCGTCGCTTCCGCCAGTCTTCTTGAAATATCTTTCAGCGAAAACCCTATTGGTTTCCCATCTATTGTTATTAAGAGTCTATCTTCTTCAAAATGAATGTCTTGCACACTGTGAATTCTGTTCATCGCTTATGTCTTTTTTGAAATAATTCCCATTGCTCCTCAATATAATTGAAATGTTCAAATAAAAATCCGTCTGATTTCTCGATGATCCTTGGGCGACATATTAAAGCCGTATTCCTCAATCAGGTCAAAGTTTTCAGCATCCAATCAATATTTGCACTCACTTTCACCTTTCTGGCAATGAACATGGATGGGCTCCTTGCCCTCATTAGCCTGAGTTCGACAGTTGGGGGGGATAAATCGATTATTTTTAGGGTTTTTCGTGCTGTAGGACGCATGGTTGTCAGGGTTGGGGTGTGAAAATGCCGTGTAGTGCAGACCACTCTATTGCCTTTTCGGAGAAGTAGTGCAGGGTCGATGTTGATGTATTTGCGTCGCCATCGTCGTCGTAAGAAGGGCCAGGATTATGATTACTGGACGCTGGTGGAGTCGGTGCGCACAGCCAAGGGGCCGCGCCAGCGCATCGTGGCCCACATTGGCAAGGAGCCGGGGCTCGATGAGGATGAGCGGTTGGGTTGGGAGCAGATCGGTCGGCTCCTCGATGGCGATGATGAGGCTGCGGGGGCCGAGCAATTGGATTTATTTACCGAGGATAAACCGGAGGCTCCGTTGTGGGCGCAGGTGAATCTGGGTCGGATACGGGTGGAGCGGGTGCGTCAATTTGGCAAAGTGTATGTGGCTCTGGCGCTGTGGCGGCGGCTGGGGCTGCATCGTTTCTTCGAGGAGCATTTGCCGCCGGGCCGGGAGTCGGTGGGCTGGGCCCAGGTGGCCTCGATTCTGGCGCTGGGGCGTTTTTGCGAACAGGCCTCGGAGCTGGCTCTGGCCGAGCGCTGGTATGGCTCGACGGCGCTGGAGGATTTGATGGCGGTGGATGTGGATGAGGTCTATGACAACCGTTTGTATCGCGGACTGGATCGTGTCTTGCCCTTGCGCCGGGAACTGTTCAGTCATCTTAAAGGACGCTATGAAAGCTGGTTTGGGACGCGTTTCGAGTTTCTTTTATACGACATAACGAGCACCTATTTTGAGGGCCGGTGCGAGGGCAATGCCCAGGCCCAGCGCGGCTACAGCCGGGACCAGCGGCCGGATTGCAAGCAGGTATGTCTTGGACTGGTGGTGACGCCCGAAGGGCTGCCCCTGGCCTATGAGGTTTTCGACGGCAACCGCGCCGATGTGACCACGGTGCAGGAGAGGGTCGAGTTGATGGAATCGCATTACGGGGTGGCCGATCGCATCTGGGTGCTGGACCGCGGCATGGTGAGCGAGGCCAACCTCGAATACCTGCGCGGCAAAGGGGCCCGTTACATCGTGGGCACGCCCAAGAGCCATCTCAAAAACTTTGCCCTCGATCTGCTCGAGCAAGGCGATTGGAGCGAGGTGCGGGCGGGGGTGGAGGTCAAACTGGTGAAACATCCCGACTGCCCCCAGATCGAGCAATATGTGCTTTGCCGCAGCCAGGGACGGGGTCAAAAAGAAGCCGCCATGCTGAGCAAGCAAAAAGAGCGTTTGCGCAAAAAGCTCGACCAGATCGACCTGAGTTTGCGTCGGCGAGGGCAGAAACTCGATCCGGTTGAACGCCGTATCGGCCGCTGGCTGGGCCGCCACACCCTGGCCGAAAAAATATTCACCGTAGAAGTGCAAATCGACGCCGCCGGACGGGCCTGCGCATTGCAAATCACCGAAGACGAGAGCAAAGCCGATTGGGCCCAACTGGCCCACGGGACCTATCTGCTGCGAACCAACTGCCAGGAGGAAGACCCACAAAAGCTGTGGCGGTGGTATATACAACTGACACAGGCCGAGGCAGCCTTTCGTTGCGCCAAAAGCGACTTGGGGCTGCGGCCGGTCTATCACCACAAAGAAGAGCGTGTGCAAGCGCACATTCTGATCTGTTTTCTGGCTCTGGCGATGTGGCGCGCCCTGGAAAGCTGGCTGCAGGCCAAAGGCCTCGGCACCTGTGCGCGGCAAGTGTTGCACGAACTGGAAAATCTACGCTCAATGGACGTGGTGGCACCGCTGCGAGGGGGACGCGAAGCGCGTTTACGGCTGGTAGGCAAACCGGAAAAACTCTGTGCCGACCTCCTCAAGAAAATGGGCCTAAAACTGCCCACCCGCCCCAAAATCATCCAAAATGTAGTGGAGAAAAACGGTAAAATTTAACCCTCAACCCGCTTAGATAAGCCCTTTAACTTTTTGAACTGTCGAAGATGGGTTAACGATATCGCCCGACGACTTCCTGCAAGTTCTCCGCGGTCGCTTCGCAAATATTGACAAAATCGTCCTCGGAAAAACCCAGATATTCAAGCGCCGAATGTTTTTCGTCCAGGTCTGCAGCCACCATACCGGTTCCGGCCCCGATTGTTTTGGCAACGATGTTGGCCATTTGCACTACATAGGGCAGAGGTTCGTCTAATTCTTCCGGTGTGTGATGGTAAATGATGCCTTTGACAATGCCTTCGGGCAATTTCCATTGTTGGGCCACCAATCCGCCGACCTCTCCATGATGGACCAGCAGCAGATCCGATTCGGCCTGTCGTTCGCTGGCCCCGCCTGATTCACGGGCATCCGCGAGCAGCCGCAGGGCGTCGGCATCCAAAAAACGCATGAGGACCAGTTTGCCGACATCGTGGAGCAATGCCGTGGTAAAACTTTCGTTAGGAATTTCCACCGAGGTGAGACCTCGAAAAATCTCCACGGCCAGAGCCGAAGCGATAGAGTGTTTCCACAATTCGCCCTCGGTCAGCCCATATTCAGGGATGGACCTGTCCAAGTCCTTTCGCACGCTGGTGGCCATGGCCACTTCCAGAATGATTCTGGTGCCCATGCGCATAACCGCATCGTTAACCGATGTTACCGGGGCCCCGCTGGCGCTGGCGGCGGAATTCGCCCATCGCAAAACCTTGGCCGTTAGCGATTGGTCAAACGAGATTACCTCCGCAATCTCGTTCAGGTCGCACTCATCATTGACCACCAAAGATGCCAGGCGAGTCACGCTTACCGGGAGAGGCGTCAAGTCGCTTGAACTGCTTATCACATCGTTTAAATCGATCATGGGTAATATGTGATTTGTTATTTTATTAATTTATTAATTTTATACCAATGCCTTGAGATTTAATGTTTCCCGTCGCTTTCCTCTTTTCATCAATCGGGCGCTCTGTAACAGGTTGTGCGGTTCAGCCTCATTATCTCAAAGGAATCGTCCAGATTGATGGTCGTTTCAGCCGCCCCCAAAAATAAATAACCGCCCGGTTTGAGCAAGGTTCTCACCTTGCGCAAAATCTCTCTTTTGATCTCCGGGGCGAAATAAATCATAACGTTTCTTAAAAAAACGACATCCATCCTTGGCAGATAGGGCCAAGCCTTGACCAGGTTCATACTGCGGTACTCGATCATATCCCTGATATTCTTTTTGATGCGCGCGTTGCGGCCCTCCTGTTCAAAGTATTTTACCATCAGCAAGGCGGGCAGGCCTCGATTCAATTCCAGTTTGGAGTAGAGCCCCGCTTTAGCCCGCTGGATCATTTCACTGGATAGATCGCAGCCTAGAATCTGGATATTCCAATCGCAATAGGTGGGAAATTTTTCCTTCAGGAGCATCGCGATGGTGTACGGTTCTTGTCCGCTGGAACAGGCCGCGCACCATATCTTTAACTCTTTTTGCGGATCGTTCTTGGCAAATATCTCAGGGAGGACTTTTTCCCGCAACACCTCAAAGGGGTGGACGTCGCGAAACCAGGAGGTTTCATTCGTGGTCATGGCGTCGATGACGCTATCCTGCAATTCCACGTCGCGGCCCAATCGCAATTTAATGATCAATTCTTCCATTGATCCCATGCCTTTTTTTCGGATTACTTGCAGGAGCCGCGATTCGACCAGATACTCCTTGCCGTCATCCAGGACAATTGCGGATCGGGCATTGACGAAGTCGCGAATGAAATCGAAGTCGGCGCGGCTTATAGAATAAGTGACCATTTTATTGGGCTAGTAGCAGTTGAATGCTTAATGGGCATTCTCACCTTGAGAATGTGGTGAGAGTTTTTTTTCTCATTTCCCTAAGGATGGCTGGAGCTATCTGGTCGAGCGGCAGGATTTTTTCCGCCAAACCCGCTTCGGCCACGTATCCGGGCATGCCCCAGACCACGCTGGATTCCTCGTCCTGGACAAAAACGCGGCCTCCATTATTGATGATATCCCCGGCTCCTCGCAACCCGTCCTTGCCCATGCCGGTGAGCACAATGGACAAGCTGCTGGCCCCATAGGTCCGGGCCACGGAACGAAAAAGCGTGTCCACCGCCGGGCGGCAGGAATTTTCGGGGGAATCCTGGTTAAGTTCCAGTGTTTTGCTGAGAAGGTTTCCTCCAATCGTCATATGAAAATTCCCCGGCGCAATCCAGGCTTTTCCCGGTTTCAGGACAGCCCCGTCGAAGCCTTCGCCAACCTCGATGCGGGACTGCTTGGACAGGCTCTTAGCCAATATCCCGGTAAAAGTAGGCGGCATGTGCTGCACGATAACAATGGGCACGGGAAAATCTGGCGGCAAGCAGGGAATGATTTTAGCCAAAGCGTTGGGTCCCCCCGTGGACACCCCGATGGCCAGGATTTCGATATTGGCCTTAACGGGAGCGCTTTTTCGCGGAATTATCCTTTTTTGCGTCGCCCCCGGTATGGCGGAGGGCCAGTGAATCCGGGTCGATATGTTTTTGACGGTTGGGCAGAGGGCTTTTACCTTAGGATTCAGATCATTCTTGATTTGGGCGAAAGCATCATTGATATTGCGAATTTGTGAAGGCTTGGTTACGTAATCCCTGGCCCCCAAGCGCAGAGCTTCCAGGGTGATTGAGGCCGCCCGCTCAGTAATCGCGCTGAACATGATGATCGGTAAATCCGGGTATTTCTGTCGGATTATGGCCAAGGTTTGCAAACCATCCATCTCCGGCATTTCCACGTCCAAAGTGATAAGGTCGGGATTGATCTGCGGGATTTTGGCAATCGCAATCTTGCCGTTGGCCGCCGTTCCAGCCACTTCCAGGGCCTCATCTGCGGACAGGGACTTTGAGATTATTTTTCGAAAAACAGCCGAATCATCAACAACCAGAATACGCGCTTTATCCATTCTCAGAAACCCTTAAATAACTCCCAACAGGGTTAACCTGAGTTCGACAGTTGGGGGGGGTAAATCGATTATTTTTAGGGTTTTTCGTGCTGTAGGGCGCATGGTTGTCAGGGTTGGGGTGTGAATATGCCGTGTAGTGCAGACCACTCTATTGCCTTTTCGGAGAAGTAATGCAGGGTCGGTGTTGATGTATTTGCGTCGCCACCGTCGTCGTAAGAAGGGCCAGGATTATGATTACTGGACGCTGGTGGAGTCGGTGCGCACAGCCAAGGGGCCGCGCCAGCGCATCGTGGCCCACATTGGCAAGGAGCCGGGGCTCGATGAGGATGAGCGGTTGGGTTGGGAGCAGATCGGTCGGCTCCTCGATGGCGATGATGAGGCTGCGGGGGCCGAGCAGTTGGATTTATTTACCGAGGATAAACCGGAGGCTCCGTTGTGGGCGCAGGTGAATCTGGGTCGGATACGGGTGGAGCGGGTGCGTCAATTTGGCAAAGTGTATGTGGCTCTGGCGCTGTGGCGGCGGCTGGGGCTGCATCGTTTCTTCGAGGAGCATTTGCCGCCGGGCCGGGAGTCGGTGGGCTGGGCCCAGGTGGCCTCGATTCTGGCGCTGGGGCGTTTTTGCGAACAGGCCTCGGAGCTGGCTCTGGCCGAGCGCTGGTATGGCTCGACGGCGCTGGAGGATTTGATGGCGGTGGATGTGGATGAGGTCTATGACAACCGTTTGTATCGCGGACTGGATCGTGTCTTGCCCTTGCGCCGGGAACTGTTCAGTCATCTTAAAGGACGCTATGAAAACTGGTTTGGGACGCGTTTCGAGTTTCTTTTATACGACATAACGAGCACCTATTTTGAGGGCCGGTGCGAGGGCAATGCCCAGGCCCAGCGCGGCTACAGCCGGGACCAGCGGCCGGATTGCAAGCAGGTATGTCTTGGACTGGTGGTGACCCCCGAAGGGCTGCCCCTGGCCTATGAGGTTTTCGACGGCAACCGCGCCGATGTGACCACGGTGCAGGAGAGGGTCGAGTTGATGGAATCGCATTACGGGGTGGCCGATCGCATCTGGGTGCTGGACCGCGGCATGGTGAGCGAGGCCAACCTCGAATACCTGCGCGGCAAAGGGGCCCGTTACATCGTGGGCACGCCCAAGAGCCATCTTAAAAACTTTGCCCTCGATCTACTCGAGCAAGGCGATTTTTGCGAGGTGCGGGCGGGGGTGGAGGTCAAACTGGTGAACATCCCGACTGCCCCCAGATCGAGCAATATGTGCTTTGCCGCAGCCAGGGACGGGGTCAAAAAGAAGCCGCCATGCTGAGCAAGCAAAAAGCTCGACCAGATCGACCTGAGTTTGCGTCGGCGAGGGCAGAAACTCGATCCGGTTGAACGCCGTATCGGCCGCTGGCTGGGCCGCCACACCCTGGCCGAAAAAATATTCACCGTAGAAGTGCAAATCGACGCCGCCGGACGGGCCTGCGCATTGCAAATCACCGAAGACGAGAGCAAAGCCGATTGGGCCCAACTGGCCCACGGGACCTATCTGCTGCGAACCAACTGCCAGGAGGAAGACCCACAAAAGCTGTGGCGGTGGTATATACAACTGACACAGGCCGAGGCAGCCTTTCGTTGCGCCAAAAGCGACTTGGGGCTGCGGCCGGTCTATCACCACAAAGAAAAGCGTGTGCAAGCGCACATTCTGATCTGTTTTCTGGCTCTGGCGATGTGGCGCGCCCTGGAAAGCTGGCTGCAGGCCAAAGGCCTCGGCACCTGTGCGCGGCAAGTGTTGCACGAACTGGAAAATCTACGCTCAATGGACGTGGTGGCGCCGCTGCGAGGGGGACGCGAAGCGCGTTTACGGCTGGTAGGCAAACCGGAAAAACTCTGTGCCGACCTCCTCAAGAAAATGGGCCTAAAACTGCCCACCCGCCCCAAAATCATCCAAAATGTAGTGCAGACTAACGGCAAAAATTAATCCCGAATCCGCATAGATAAGCCCTTTAACTTTTTGAACTGTCGAAGATGGGTTAACTTGCTTAACAAATCTTCTTTCGTGAAGGGTTTCATAAGGTACTCATTGGCGCCCGCATCGAGGGCTGTAACGACTTTGTCGAGATCGTTTTCCGTTGTCACCATCATGATGCACAATCCCTCGTTATCCGAATTGGCGCGAGCGTTGCAAACGAACTGCGCGAGCGTTGCAAACGAACTCATAGCCATCCATAACCGGCATATTCCAATCGACCAGAGCCAAATCCAAATTGCTATGTTCCTCCAGCCTGTTGAGGGCCTGTTGTCTATCCTCAGCCTCCACCGTATCGAACCCAATATCTCTGAGGATTTTACTCAGGAATTTTCGTAACGTTCTGGAGTCGTCAACTATCAATGCATTCATAATTTAATCGGGATTGCTGTTTCTAGTTTTCAAATTCAGGGAAGGCAGAACCTGTGGCTTCCCTGCATTCTGGAGCCGCAACTGGCATTCATACGTTCGATTCTTTATCGGCAGCTTTTCCCGACAAAACAGCTCTATCTTTAACGAGTTTTGCCTATGCCATATTTTTTAATCCCCCTCAATTGATTAATTGCCGGTGCCGGTTATCGGCTGTCATTAATTTGTTGAATGAATTCCCCGGTGCCGATGGCGGTGACGCTTCGGTTTATTTTTGGCCGGCTATCGCCTGCGCCCGGCATGAATAAATTTTTGCGCAGATTGCGGGCGTGACCGTGCAATAAATTGCCAAGGCAACGGTGCCGCACGCCTTGCGCTTCATGGCGGCCCCGGCCGGCCGCCAAGGTAAACTCCCGCGCCGATTCTTTGCTCATCTTGGCCGCATTTTGAAATATTTCATTGCGCAGGTTTTCCACTGGCAGGCTGCAATGTCAAAGCCCTGCCGCAGTGACCGTGTGGAGAGTGATTCTTCTAATAAGCGAATTGGAATCTCAATCCCAAGGCGAAGGCATCGGGTTCTGTCCCATTGGGGTTGGTAATATACTGCAAATCAGGCTGAATCATGAGGTACTGGTTGATTCGGGCTGTTATAGAACAGTTCGATCATCGTTTCGTCGCTCCGGCCGACCGGGAGTTCACCGCTGAAATTCATGTTGCCGATTCCAATCCCAACGCTGTCTTCGTCTCTGCCTGGCAAGAAACCTTTGTAAACCAGTCCGCCACTCCAGTAGTTTTCAGCTTTGTTGCGGTCTTTTGGAGCCCAGCCAAACTGTAAAAACATACCCAGACCCTGATATTCGCCCTCAATCTCAGTTTGTTCTTTGGTCAAAAACTGGCTCAGGCCCAAATAGACGCCATAGTTCCCGTCGTGAATTGAGCCACCGGCCTGGTCTTCGAACTGGCCGCTGTGGTACCACGTGCCGATATGCGAATTGCCGGGTAACTGACTGTCAAACAGGGCATAATTGGCCGTGAACTGATAGATGGAGAAAACTTTGCCGGTACCCGAAAACCCATAATGGCGACCATTGGGGGCGCCGTCCCACACACCGGCCTTAAACCCGACCGAATCGCTGATCTGAAAGAATGCCACCGCCCCGTAGCCGGGATCCGGGTAGGCGGGCATGGGAATCGTGTGGGTCCATCCCAAGGAGGTGTTGATGAAATCGGCCCCCAGTGTGGCCCCAGCGAACTCGGTATCGGCGAGGATCCTTCCCAACCTGACGGCAAGCCGCCCGCTCATTATGCTTCGCTCATACCAAAACTGGCTCAATTGGGTGAGGTCAAAGCCTGCCCCCGCGTTGCCATCGATGTTACTGATTCTTTGGTGTGCCCCGGTAATTCCTTCAGTGATTCCCTGACCACGCAGGTCTTGGAAGCGAAGCACTGCGATACCACCCGGGCCGAAATCCATTTTATCCAGGTCAGCGCGAATATACATATCGAAGCGCCCGGTGTAATGGGACCCATCGTCGCTGTTAACCCCACCACTCAGGTTGTTCCATACTTCACCCGTGTAGGTTAGGTCGGTGGTGATTCCGTCACGCACGAATTGACCGTCTTGGGCCACACTGGCAGACTGCTCTTTTGCCCAAACGGATACTGATATCATTATCCCCAATACAGTTATTACTGCCGACATTGCGGTTTTCATTCTTAATCTTTTTTGTTTGGTAACTCGTTGTCTTGTATTTGTAGTAAGAAGTCCTTAAAGATTGGCTTTGGCTTAAATCTACAGCTGTTCGTAGGAACGCACAGAAGAGCCTGCACATCTCAATCTCCAGGCAAGAGAAAGCCTTAGACTCTAGATACGACTAACCTCTCCTCCGATTGGTTGAAGCCTCGACTCATCCATATCTTCAAGCCGATCCGAATCCGACTGAGCGGCGTCGAGGATCACTGAGGAATGAAGACGAACACTCCGATCAGAGAGACCGTCTCCGTTATCCTGGCCAACTGGCAGTTCGGTTGCCCTGTCTATTTTATTATACTTAAACTGCTGCACCAGGCCTTGCAGGTCCGCCGCCATGCGGGAAAGTTCCTCGGCAGACTGCCGAATATTCGAGACACCTGAGGTGGTGCTCCGGGCTGCCTTGGCCACCCCGTTGATGTTCTGGGAAATCTCTGCGCTGCCCCTGGCCGCCTCGCTTACATTCCTCACGATCTCGTTGGTTGTTGCGCTCTGCTCTTCCACCGCCGTGGCGATAGTGTTCTGGATGCCGCTAATCTGACCGATGATATCGCTGATCTCCTGGATGGCTTTGACTGAACTATCAGTATCTTTCTGAATGGCCTGAATTTTCTTGCCGATGTCCTCGGTGGCCTTACTCGTCTCTTTGGCTAATTCCTTGACCTCGCTAGCCACTACAGCGAACCCCTTGCCGGCCTCGCCGGCCCGGGCCGCCTCGATGGTGGCGTTAAGGGCGAGCAGATTGGTCTGCTCGGCAATGGAGATAATCACCTTGATGACTTGCCCGATCTGCGCGCTGCTCTCGCCCAGTTTGCTTATCACGATGTTGGTTTTTTCGGCAACCACGACAGCCTTGTCGGCCACCGCGGTGGCCTCCGTGGCGTTACGGGCGATCTCTTTGATGCTGGCGCTCATCTCCTCGGCCCCGGTGGCTACGGTTTGTACGTTGTTGGTAACCTGTTCGCTGGCTGCTGATACCACATTGGCCTGCGTGGAGGTTTCCTCAGCATTGCCGGCCATCTGCTGGCTTACCTGTAACATCTCTGACGATGAACCGGTCAGCACATGTGCGTTCTCCGAGATGGCTTGAATGGCGCCGCCCATCCTATCCACAGCTTTGTTAAGGTTATCTCCCATCTGGCCAACCTCGTCTTTACGGTCGAGGTCGATCTGCTTGGTTAAATCCCTATCTGCCACAGCCTCGAGGACCCCCATCGTCTGGCGCAGCGGTTTGGTGATGCCGCGGGTGATGATAAACGATAGAATGATCGCGAATAAAACCGTTATAATGGTGCCCGCGATAACAGTGAGCATCGTATTGGCCGAAGTTTTTTCGGCATCTTTTTTCCGCTCTCCCATAAGGTTGGTTTCTCTTCCCACGAAGGTCTTTATCTGATCGCGAAATTTGTCGAAATAGGCTTTGCCCCTGGCCTCTCCAATGAGCTTTGCCATATCATTCATGGTTTTTGCATCGCCAATTTCTGTCCGCAGAGCAATGGACGGTTCCGTCACATTTTCCTGCCACCCATTGATATTTGTTTTGATTTCACTAAGCAGGGCCACTTGTGCGGGGTTGGCGTTAACGGTCTTTGCCAGATTATCGATGGTCCCAAAAAAATTGTTTTGTCCAGCCTTATAGGGAGCAAGAAACTCTTCTTTACCGGCCAGCAGGAAGCCTCGCATGCCGGTCTCCATATCAACGACCGATGCCTCAACTTTCATCGCCTCTTGAATCACCTGTTGGGTGTGATCGACCCAATCGGTGTTTTCCACCAGCGATTGCAGGTTATTAGTAGTTTCGTCAACAATCACCTGGGCGGCCTCTTGGCGTTCGGCCATAAGGCTTGCTTCCCTCTCTATGAAGCGCGCTATCTGTCCACGAAACTTGCCAAAGTATATCTTACCTCGGGCTTCCCCAACGAGCGCTGCTATTTCATCCATTGTCTTTCCACTACCAACGGCTCGACGCAACTTAATGGCCGGCTCCGTAACCTTTTGCTGCCACTCACCGATGTTGCTTCTTATCTCCTCCAGCAGGGCTACTTGCGCAGAGTCGTCATCGACGGTCATTGATAAATTCGTAACTAATTCGTCAAATTTCGTCTTTCCCTGGGTGTAGGGTTCAAGAAACTCGTCTTTACCAGCCAGCAGGAAGCCTCGCATGCCGGTCTCCATATCAACGGCCGCCGCCTCCACTTTCATCGCCTCTTGAATAACCACATGCGTATAATCAACCCATTCGGTGGTTGCATACAGCTCGTAAACGTTCTCCACACCTTTGGCCGTCATTTCCTTGGCTTCCTTTTGGCGTACGGCCATAAGCTTGCTTTCTCTGTCTATGAAGGTTTGGATCTGTCTCTGTCTATGAAGGTTTGGATCTGTCTCTGTCTATGAAGGTTTGGATCTGTCTCTGTCTATGAAGGTTTGGATCTGTCTCTGTCTATGAAGGTTTGGATCTGTCTCTGTCTATGAAGGTTTGGATCTGTCCACGAAACTTGTCGAAGTATACCTTTCCCTTTTTTTGCCCAACGAGACGTGCGATATCGTCCATGGTTTTGGCATCGCCGATTTCACGGCGTAACTCGATAGTCGATTCGGTCACGTTGGATTGCCAGTCGCCAATAATTTTCTCCATTTCTCGAAGCAGCTCAACCTGTGCGGAGTTGTCATTGACGATCTTTTTCAATTCATTGCTTAATTGAGAAAACCTCTCGCGACCAGCTTTGTAGGGAGCGAGATATTCTTCCTTGCCAGCCAGCAGGTAGCCTCTCATGCCGGTTTGCATATCAACAGCCGACGCCTCAATTTCCTTTGCCGTTTGAACCACATCGTGAGAATCTTCCACCCACCCGCTGGTCCTAGTGAGCGATCGGAGGCTGAATATGGTGATAATACTGACAATCACGATTAAGACCAAAGGGCAAGCGCTGCCCAGGCCAATTTTTAAAGCTAAAGAAAGATTACGAAACTTCATGTATAAATATGTTTATATCCTTTTGAATGTCTTATTGCGATTGTTGGTTTAAGAGCTCAAGATTGAGCTCGACGAAAAATCCAGGTAGGAAAGAAGGTTCTCTCTATCGGACATGAGGTTAGGTGATAGGGATTCCGCGATCCCATTATCTTTTTCTGTTCTATTTTTTGTTTGTTCTATTGTTGTTTTCATTTCATTAGCATCCCATAGGAAATAACGCAAAACGGCTGGAATTGCTCTTGTTCGCCTGTTTCACTAGAAGCAGGTTATTATGAAAAAACAAAAAGCAAATCCAGCCAAGTGTAAAGTGTGCGTTCTGCAGCAGCTTTGCAATTTTATTCCGGGACATCTGGTGGCCAAGTTGGCCCGCCAATAGGGTGTCGATAAGAAAGCTCGCAGTTTCAGTCCATGGAGCCATATCGTTAGTTTGCTCTATGCTCAGATCACTCATGCTATTGGGCTTAATGATGTCTGTGACGGGCTCGCTCATCACAGAGGGTTGCTGGCCAGTATCCGGGGGGCCAGCGCTCCCAGTCGCAACGGGCTTTCCTACGCCAACAAGCATCGCGATGCCAGTATGGCGGGAGAACTGTTTTGGTCGGTGCTCAAGCACTTGCAGTCGTTGTCTCCGGGGTTTGCGGGTGGTAAATTCAAGGAGTTTTCCCGACGTTTCAAACGCGTTATCAACATCGTCGATTCGTCCACTATCGGTTTGGTCGCCAACTGCATGGATTGGGCCAAACACCGTCGGCGAAAGGCGGCTGCCAAATGTCACTTGCGCCTGGATTTGAAAAGTTTTCTGCCCCGGTTTGCCATCATCGACACGGCCAGGGACAATGACGCCAAACGAGCCCGTGAAATGTGCGCCGCCCTCAAAGCCGGTGAAATCGTATTGTTTGACAAGGCCTACATCGATTTGGCCCACCTCTTTGACTTGTCCTCGAGGGGCATTTACTTTGGCACCCGGGCCAAAAAGAACATGGCCTTGCGCTGTGTCAAGAGGCTGCTCAAGAAGCCCAAGGGCAATATTTTGCGCGATGATCTGGTGGTCCTTAAGAACAAAAAATCCCGTCAGGATTATCCCCAGCCGATGCGCCGGGTAACGGCATGGGTGGAGATTGATGGCCAGTGGCGAGTGATGGAATTTTTGACTAATAATTTGCAGTGGTCGCCCCATACGATCAGCGAACTGTATCGCTGCCGCTGGTCCATTGAAACCTTCTTCCGCCAGATCAAACAAACGCTCAACTTGTGCGATTTCCTCGGCCATAGCGCCAATGCCGTGCGCTGGCAGATTTGGAGCGCTTTGCTGCTCTATGTGCTGCTCCGCTTCCAGGCCTGGTTGAGCCGCTGGGAGCATAGTTTTGTCCGCCTGTTCACACTTGTCAGAGGCGTGCTTTGGGATCGCTTTAACCTGCGGGACTTGCTCGATTTCTATGGGACAGCCGGTGGACGCTTTAGAATGCGAGCGACTCCCCAGCAGGCCTATTTCCCTGGGTTTGGTTGAAAACCTATGGGACAGCACAAGGTGGCAAAAGCAATAAAAGAGAAACATGTGATAAAATTTCAAAAATTCGATTTCCCCAAAAGTCAAAAACTCACATTGATTATCAATGTGTTACGAAGCTTGCCTCGCCCCTATGGGATGGTATTAATTTCATTTCCGCCTTTTATTTTGAGTATTATTGTTCATAGACCCGTATTTGGGGACTCAATCCAGTACACGCAGACGCCCGTTGCTTAAGAGGGAGATTACCCCGCTAGGTGAACCTCGTGCCGGCTAACCCTGATTTCGCTAGGGTGAAGCCTGAATTCTATCCCGTAATTTATTTGTTGTTAAAAATGTTTCGTGTCGTATCCGCTTTTGAGTTATTTAAAGTTCAAGACCGAAAATTCGAATAGTCTGTCAATGTCCAGCGTCATGAGGAGCTTATCCTTCAGCTTGTAAACGCCGGTCGTTAATTCCCTCGCCTTGCCGCGAAGATTTTGTGGCGGAGGCTCAAAAATTTCATCTTCCACTTCGATCACGTCGCCGATTTCATCCACTAGAAGACTGACGGCTCCATCATCTGTGTTTATGATTACGTTCATGGGAACGTCATCCTTGGGGCGCGATTTCAGGCCCAGACGGCGGCGCAGGTCGATCGCGGTGACGATTTGACCGCGCAAATTGATCAGGCCCCTGATGACGGAATCGGCCAGCGGCACGCCGGTCATATCCTGGTAGCGGATGATTTCCTGGACGTTCATTACGTTGATTCCGTAGAAACTGCCGTCCACATAAAAAGTGCAAAATTGATTCACTTCAGCCATGTTGCCTCAAATTTGAAGATTAGTTTAGTTGACTCCAATGGTTTCGTAGAAATTGGGATCGGCGGATTTTATGATTTCGGGCACATCAAGCAGCTCCGTGACTTTATTCTGGATAATGGCCGTGCCGATGATTCCCGATCGTTTCATGCCGGGCTTCAATTCGAAGTCTTCTTCTACAATATCCTGGATATTTTTTACGATCAAACCGACGCTCCGGCCGTTTTCCGAATAGACAACCACTTTAAGTGTGTCATCGTCATTTTCGTTAGATGACGAATGATTCCCAATGGCATCGTCGAGGTTGATGAGAGGCAGGATTTCGCCTCTGTATTGAACAACGCTGCGGTTACCCGCCGCCTCCAGGGACTCGAACGGAATTTCCTCCAGCCGCGATATTGCGGATAACGGAATAGCCATGCGTGAAGAAGAGCCGGATTCAATGAGTAACAAATTCTGTCGCTCGGAGGCGACCGTATCCAATCCTTCATCGGTTTCCAGGAGGGATTTGTTATGGTCTTTTCCCAGAATCTTGGAGCTGTTGGCAATGCCCATGACATCGAGGATGAGGGCGACTTTGCCATCGCCCATAATGGTCGCTCCGGCGTAGCAGGTGATTTCTTTAAGTGTTTTTCCCAAGGGTTTAACGACGATTTCTTCGGTGTCGTTTATTTTGTCCACGACCAGACCGAATTGATGATCGTCGGCCTGCAAAACGACTATGCTGACCGATTCGTCCTGCCATACGCCGTTGCCGTTTTCGCTACCCTTTTCCAAGCAAAGTACTTCATCCAAAAAAACAATCGGCAGGAGGTTCCCCCTAAGACGGTAAACCGGGGTTCCCTGTATGGATTCGATAACGCTTTTATTTTCCAGCCGGACCAACTCCAAAAGACTGACCTGGGGGATGGCGAAGCGCTCTTGGCAGCACGAAACAGTCAGGGCCGGAATGATGGCCAGCGTAAGCGGGATCCTGATTTTTATTATGGTGCCCTCGCCAGGTTTGCTCTGGATATCAATGGAACCGCCAATTTTTTCGATGTTGGTTTTAACCACATCCATGCCGACTCCGCGACCGGATACATTGGTCACGTTTTTAGCCGTCGAAAGTCCAGGCAAGAAGAGCAAGTTGGTTTTTTCCTGAACGGTCATGTATTCGACCTGACTTTCCGTTAGGAGTCCCAAATTGAGAGCTTTTTCGATCACGCGATCAAAGTTGATTCTCCCCCCGTCATCGGAAATTTCTATGTTAACCTTCCCCCCCTCGTGTAAGGCCCTCAGCAGCAGCGTCCCCTCTTCGGGTTTATTCGCTGCGCGCCTCACATCCGGCAATTCGATTCCGTGATCGGCCGAGTTGCGCACGATGTGGGTCAAAGGATCCTTGATCGCCTCAATCAGCGTTTTATCCAATTCGGTATCCTTGCCCTCCATCACGAGATTGATCTTTTTGCCGCATTGGCTGGCCAGGTCCCTTACCACGCGGGGAAATTTATTCCATACATTGCCGATGGGCTGCATACGGGTTTTCATAACCCCCTCCTGCAACTCCGTGGCGATCAAGTTCAGGCGTTGGGTCGTGGCGCTGAAGTTGGCGTCATCCTGATTGGCCGTGAATTGTAAAATTTGGTTTCGGGTCAGCACAAGCTCGCCCACCAAGGCCATCAACTTATCGAGCAGCCCAACTCCCACCCGGATACTGCCTTCGGTCACTTTGACGGTTTTCGATTCGTTCGGGTTGCTCCCGAATTGAGTAAGTTCTATAGGCTCATCCTCTGCTTTGACTGGCGCTTTGGCGCTGGCAGAAGGCTCTTCCGCTTCTATTGACTTCAATTCTGGAAGGCCTATTCCGTCAATCGTTGGCGGTTCCTCTATTTTTGTTTTTAATTCCACTACAGGAGCTTGGCCGGCAGTTTCCTCATCATCCTCTACGGCCAGACAGGTAATCATTTCGATCAGGGATGAATAATCGCCATCGCCCTCCGTTTTATTGGTCGCGATTTGATCGAGCACTTCCCGGACGGCGTCGCCCATGGACAAGAGCGTGTTGATGATTCCAATATGGACCTTCAATTTGCCGTCTCGGATCAAACTAAGGAGGTTTTCCCCGGCATGGGCCACCTTTTCCAGCTTACCAAAGGATAAAAATCCACTCGTGCCCTTAATGGTGTGGACCGTGCGGAAAATGCTGGCGATGGTTTCTTTCGATTCCGGGTCCTGCTCCAGAACCACTAAATCTCTGTCTAATTGATCGAGGCCCTCGGTGCTCTCAATCATAAATTCCTGGATGATATCGTCAAAATCTTCGTCCATTTTTTTTAGGAATATAGTTTATTAATGTGCGTTCACGCAAAGACGTGATCGAAAGCCGGCCGCCACTTAGGGACACAGAATTGGATATCGGGAACGGATCGCTTAACTTAAAAAAAACTTTCCCAAAAACAATTTCCCACGCTTTAAACGCGGGCAATTTCCCGAAAAAATGCGAGCCAGCCGGAGGGAATGTCCGCAGCCCGAAAAAACTTATCCGCGATAGACTTTCAACAAAGTGTCGGCGATGACCGAAGGGGTTTCCGCAACGGCGATTCCGGCATCTTTGAGCGCTGCGATTTTAGCCTCCGCCGTGCCGCTGCCACCCGATACGATGGCCCCGGCATGGCCCATCCGCCTGCCCGGAGGCGCCGTCATTCCGGCAATAAAGGCAGCCACCGGCTTATGCACATGCTCCTTAATGTAGACGGCCGCTTCTTCCTCCGCCGAGCCGCCAATTTCCCCGATCAATATAATGGCCTCGGTATCCGGGTCCGCGTTAAACAGCTTTACCGCATCCAGGTGGGTGGTCCCGATGATGGGGTCACCCCCGATGCCAATGCAGGTGCTCTGGCCGTGCCCTCTAACGGTTAACTGCCAGACGGCCTCGTAAGTCAGTGTGCCGGAGCGGGAAATTACCCCGACTTTGCCCGGCTTGTGGATATAGCCCGGCATAATGCCCATTTTGCACTCGCCCGGCGTGATGATTCCCGGGCAGTTCGGTCCGATAAGCACCGTCGAGCTATCCTCCAGCGCCTGATTCACCTGCACCATGTCCTTGGTCGGGATGCCCTCCGTGATACAGACCACGACGCCCAAACCGGCGTCCATAGCTTCAAGAATGGAATCCGCCGCGTAGGGCGGCGGCACGAATATAATGGAAGCATTGGCGCCTGTCTCAGCCACGGCCTCGCGCACACTATCGAAGATAGGCACTTTTTCGTCAAAGAGCCGTCCCCCTTTGCCCGGAGTCACCCCGGCCACAATTCGGGTGCCGTATTCAAGGCATTGGCGGGTATGAAAGGACCCGTTTTTCCCCGTGATTCCCTGCACCGCCACGCGGGTGTTTTTATTAACCAGAACGCTCATATTAAAAATTTTGACTTGTTCAATTCGCCGAGGCCAACTGGACGATTTTTTCGGCCGCCTCACTCAAGCTATCGGCAGAGGTTATGGCCAGCCCGCTCCCGGCAAGCAATTCCTTGCCCCTTTTCACATTGGTGCCTTCCAGCCGAACCACCAGCGGAACCTTGATATGGACGGATTTTGCGGCCCCGATGATTCCCGCCGCTATCACATCGCACTTCATGATTCCGCCGAAAATATTGACCAGTATGCCCTCCACCTTGGGATCGCTGAGAATGATCTTGAAAGCCTGTTCGACCTGCTTCTCGGTGGCCCCGCCGCCCACATCCAGGAAATTGGCCGGGTTGCCCCCGAAGTGCTTGATAATGTCCATGGTGGACATTGCCAACCCCGCCCCGTTGACCATGCAGGCGATATTGCCATCCAAGGCGATGTAGTTGAGGGAATACCGGGAAGCCTCCACCTCCTTGGGGTCCTCCTCGTTCAAGTCCCGCAGGGCGGCCACCTCTTTCTGGCGGAAAAGCGCGTTGTCATCGAAACCCATTTTGGCGTCCAAGGCTTCGACATTGCCTTCCTCGGTCAGGATAAGCGGATTGATTTCCACCATGCTGGCGTCTTTTTCATGAAAAAGCCGGTAGAGGGCCATGACGATTTTTACCGCCTGCCTAAAGGCCGTTCCTTTGAAACCGAGGCCGAGGGCAACCTGTCTGGCCTGAAATGGCATCAGCCCGAGGCTGGGATTAATCGACACCCTCGTAATTTTTTCCGGCGTTTCGGCAGCCACCTTTTCGATATCTACCCCGCCTTCGGTGGAGGCCACGATAACCGGCCGGGCGGTGGCTCGATCGAGAAGAATGGCCAAATAATACTCCTTCTCAATCCGGCTCGCCTCGGTAAAATAGACGGTTCGGATTTTCCGCCCGGCGGGACCCGTTTGATGGGTTACGAGGGTGTTGCCCAACATGCGCCCGGCGGCTACGCGGGCCTCCTCTTTGCCGCCAAGGACTTGAACCCCGCCCTTGTAACCGTCAATAAATACCCCCTTGCCGCGCCCCCCTGCATGGATTTGCGATTTTACCACCACGAGGCCGTCTGGCAATGTGTCCAACGCCGCTTCAAACTCGTCCAGACTTTGCGCAATTTGTCCCTTGGGCGCGGGAATCCCATATTCCCGAAATAGATTCTGGGCCTGATATTCGTGAATATTCATGGGCTTATAACGGTGGAAATCAGTCTTTTGAAAGTATTGAGTCCTCAATAACCCGATTTTGCAAAACCGTCAATTCGGCAATTCCCCTCCTGGCCAGATCGAGAAGGGAGTCCAGTTGTTCCCGTGAAAAGGAGGCCTCCTCCCCCGATCCCTGCACTTCCACGTATTGGCCGGAACCCGTCATCACGATATTGAAATCAGCCGCCGCGTCCCGGTCCTCCAAGTAATCGAGATCGAGCATTTCCACACCCCGGTAGATGCCTGCGCTGATTGCCGCCACCGAATCGGTGAAAGGGTTTTCCGCCAGTTTCCCCTCGGCCATGAGTTTGGCCACGGCCAGGCGGGCCGCCACATAAGCGCCCGTAATGGCGGCCGTGCGGGTGCCGCCGTCGGCCTGCAAAACATCGCAATCGATCCACAGGCTCATGCCGGGAAGTTTTTTCAGATTGGCCACGGCCCTTAAAGAACGGCCGATGAGGCGCTGGATTTCCATCGAACGGCCCTCGACTTTTCCCCGTGTGCTGTCCCGCATTTTACGATCCAAAGTGCTGTAGGGGAGCATTGAATATTCAGCCGTTATCCAGCCGCCGGAAATGCCCTGCTGAATCATCCAGCGGGGCGCTTTTCTATCCACGGTAACGGCGCAGATCACTTTGGTGTTGCCGAATGAGGCCAGAACGGAACCGCTGGCGTTGGGCGCGATTCCCGGCCTCAGATCTATTTCCCGCAACTGGTCAAGTTCGCGATTGTGGGTTCTGCTAAATTCAGGCATCAGGACGCTAAAAAGGGTTCTTTTACAATTATTGTGGCAAGGGGAAGGTGGCGGGCTTCAGACTTCGGGTTTTCTGCGCCCCGTATCCGGTCGAGTCCTGACACCTGAACACTGAAACCTGACACCTCCACAAAAATCAAGACCTTTCGGCCAATTCCTCCGCATCTTCCGGTTCCTTCCACTTCCCGTATTCCTTAATCAGATCGATCAACTCATCGACCGCCCGGTCTTCGGGAATGTTGAATTTGACGCATTGTTTGCCGCAATAGAGGTTGACCTTGCCTGGCGCGCCGCCCACGTAGCCAAAGTCCGCATCCGCCATTTCCCCGGGCCCGTTCACGATGCAACCCATAATTGCGATGGTGACGCCTTTGAGGTGATTGGTCCTTTTCCGGATTTTTTGAGTAGTGCTCTGCAAATCGAACAAAGTGCGCCCGCAACTGGGGCAGGCCACGTATTCAGTTTTGGAAATGCGCGCCCGCGCCCCTTGCAGCATATTATAACCGAGGGCGGTCGCTCTGGCCAAATCGGGCTCGTTTTCCACGCTCAGCATATCGCCGATCCCATCGCAGAGCAAACTTCCCGATAAAATGGAAGCCTCCAAAAGCCGGTTGCCAAAATAATCCCTGTAATCGACGCAGTTGGCTGTATTACAGCGTATCCAGAGAGGCGCAGGAAGGTTTAAATCGTCCAAAACCTGAGCCAGCAAACGATAACTGCCAATCGGATGAATGTTTTTACCAGGTTTCGACAAAGTGAAAATCAAGCCGGACTCGCCCAATCTTTTCAAGGCCGGGCCCAGGGCGGCGCAATCTTTCGCATCGATGTCCAGAGCCGCAATCAGTCCTTTTTTCCGGGTAAAACTGATAAATTTCTCCAAATGGCTCTCCTCTCCCGATGTGAAACATCGCAGGACAATCCATCCCGTCTGCGGCGGCCAGGAGAAATCAAGCAGTTGGTCGATATCGAATCCTGCGTCCAGTTCAACGACGAAAAATGGAAGCTCATCGCCGAGTTCCGAATGCAACTCCGAAAGGTATTTCAATGCCTCCGGTTTTTCCAATTTAACGAGGAGCCCTTCCAATTTGGCGTCTCGAAGCCGCGCTCCCACACCTAAAACGCCCGCCCCGATACTTTTCCACTGGCCAAGTGGTTGTTGCGCCGACACAATCACCCTCGGCGGCTCCCGCTCCGCCGCCAGGCAACCCGGACCCAACAACAAAGGCACACTCGGCCGCCGGGCGTATTGGTAGGGGTCGATAGCTTCCTCTACGACTTTCGTGGCCGGCAATTCGCTACCCTTTTCCCACAGGCGCATGGCTTTTTCCGCCAATTCACGGGCCACCGGAATTTCCGCCACCGGGTCTTCCGTCAGGGAAACCCGTATGGTGTCGCCAAGACCGTCGAAAAGCAGGCTGCCGATGCCGATGGCGCTTTTGATGCGGGCATCCTCGCCGTCGCCCGCCTCGGTCACCCCCAAATGCAAGGGATAAGCCATGCCCTCCTCACTCATGCGCGCCGCAGCCAGCCTATAAGCCTCGATCATCACCTTGGGATTGCTCGCTTTCAAAGAGAGCACGATATCCCTGAAACCATGGGACTCACAGATGCGGACAAATTCGAGGGCGGATTCAACCATGCCGGTGGGAGAGTCCCCATAACGGTTCATAATACGGTCCGAGAGGGAACCGTGGTTGGTACCGATGCGCATGGCCCGTCCGAGTTCCTTGCATCTTTTAACAATGGGCGAGAAATCCTCGTAAAGACGCTGCAATTCCTCCTCGTACTGGCTATCGGAATACTCGCGCACCTGGAACTTTTTCTTGTCCGCGTAATTGCCCGGATTGATGCGCACTTTTTCAACGTGTTTGGCCGCTTCCATCGCTGCCGAGGGCAGAAAATGGATGTCCGCCACGAGGGGAACTTCGATTTTTGCCTCCCGCAATTTTCGCGCGATCGGTCCCAGGGCCTGGGCCGCCTTGACATTTTGGGCCGTAATGCGAACGATTTCGCAACCCGCTTTCACCAAGGCAATCGACTGCCGCACGGTGGCCTCCACATCCTGGGTGGGGGTCGTGGTCATCGACTGGAGACGGATGGGGTGGTTCTTTCCCAACGCCACATTGCCGATCATCACCTCGACGGTTTTTCTCCGCCTGGCGGCAAACCGGGATGGACAGTAGGCAGTAGCAGTCATCCGGCAATGAAAATTCTATTCGGTTGCTTCTTCATTTTGGGATGAGAATACCGGTTGGATATAGAGGGAGCTTTCCAATTCGTACCGTTTTTCAGTTTCGTTGTCGCCCTGCCAGCGGCGCACATCGAAAAAACTGACATAAATCATCATCGAAAAGAGCAAAATCATAAAAATTCCCTGGGTACCGGCTACCAAATTGGGGGGAAGCGCCTTACCGCGCAACTTGGCCAAGGTGGCGAAAACGATATGCCCGCCGTCCAGCACCGGGATGGGTAAAAGGTTCAATATCGCCAAATTGATATTGAGCAGGCAGGTAAACCAGATGACCAGCCGTATGTCGATCATTGAAAAGGTATGAAGTACCCGCACGATGCCCGGAGGCCCGCTCAAGTTGCGGATGCCGATATCGGACTTGGGGCTGACCAGACTGCCGAGCACTTGCAGCGTGGTTTTGACAATGCTGACAAACTGATCGACAGGATTTATGTGAATGATGATGGAACGGCTTTTGAATCCGAATCCCATCATGGGAGTTTCCCTCGATGGCAGGATTTCCGCTATAGCTTCCCCAAGAATGGCCAATGACCGGGAATGATCGCCGTTTTCAATGGTCAGGTTGAGGTTTTCCATTGTTTCATCGTTAATCTTCTCCATGAATGCGCCCAGAGAGGTAACTTCTTTGTCGTTGATGCGGCGGAGGATTTCTCCTGATTCCAGGTTACCGAATACAAAGCCGGTGAGGTCCTCGACCTCATGAACCTTGAGCGTGGAAGGGGTATTGAGGTCGGCCGGAGAACCCCTGCTCCCCTCTTCGTAAAACGGCTGCACGAGAAGACTGGCCCGTCGGTTGCCGTCCTCAACCAACAATTTGCCCAAGGGCTTGGTCCGCGCCACCATCTGCGCTTTCAGGGAAATCTCGAATACATCCGATCCGCGTTCAATGGCTAACCTAATGGGCGCTTCGTTTTTTTCCTTCAGGTGGTAAACCAGGGCGGCAAAACTATACATCTTTTTCCCATCGGCGGAGAGTATCCGGTCATCCACCCGCAGGCCGGCCCGATCAGCGGGAGACCCTTCCTGAACGGTGCGAATTCTCAGAGAATGGGCCGGTGAGATGCCCACCAACCGCATGCGGTCACCGGAAACGGAGTTCACCACTGACAGCCTCGGATATACCACGATGTCCTCAGTTTCACCATTTCTTTCGATGGTGAATATCGCTTTAGGATTACCGTCTGAATCGCGTCCCGAGCCGGTAAAAATAGAATGCTGCATCTCGGAGAAATTGGAAACCTTGGCACCGTCGATACGCAGCACTTTATCGCCCGCTTGCAGCCCCGCGATGAAGGCCGGGCCAGGGACTTCGTTATGTTCATTGAGTAGCACCACCGGCTCCACGAAACCAATGACTATGGATTGGGCGTCCTCACTGCTAGGCTGCCCGAATACCCACAGAACGCAGGCCAGAAAAAAGGCGAAAATAATGTTAAAAACGGCCCCCATGACGGCCACGATAACCTTGTCCATATAACTGATCGGGGGCAATTTTTCGGCGCCCTCATCCTCCTCGCCGCCACCTTCGATAGCGCCCATATCGACCAGTTGCGGTAGCGCCACATAACCGCCCAACGGAAGGGCCGAGATGCGGTAATCCACGCCGCCGCGCGTCCAGCCAAATATTTTTGGCCCGAAACCAATGGAGAAACGGTCGATTTTCAAACCACGCCTGCGGGCAGCCAGAAAGTGCCCCAACTCGTGCACGAAAATCGATCCTCCAAAAAAGAAGAATATGAGAAAGACGGCCCAGAAATTGGTAAATATCTGGCTGATGAATGAAGGGTCAGAATTCATGTATCTTGATCAAATCTCTGCTCATGCGCCGGGCGGCATGATCGGCTTCCAGAACCTCCGGCAGGCTGGCGGGTTCAAAATTTTCTACTTTGCGGAGGGTGCGGTCGATCAATTCGCCAATGCCGAGGTAGCTGATTTGCTTGCCCAGAAAAGCTTCCACCGCAACCTCGTTGGCGGCGTTGAAAATCGCTGGCGCCGCCCCGGCCGCTTCCATCGCCTCGCGGGCCAGGCGCAGGCAGGCAAACTTCTTCAGGTCCGGAGGATGGAATTCGAGGTTCATGGTTTCTTTAAAGTTTAAAGTCTGTTCTACCCCGGGTTTTCTTTCCGGGTAAAGCAGAACATGCTGTATGGCAAAAGTCATCGAGGGCGGAGATAGTTGAGCCAGAATGGAACCATCCACATACTCCACCATGGAATGAACGATGCTCTGCGGATGGACGACCACCTTTATTTGCTCGGGTTCCATCCCAAACAACCATCGCGCCTCAATCAACTCCAATCCTTTATTCGCCATGGTGGAAGAATCCACCGTTATTTTGGCCCCCATCGACCAATTGGGGTGCTTGAGCGCTGCTTCCGGGGTGATGGCAGCCATTTCCTCCAGAGAAAAATTTCTAAAGGGCCCTCCCGATGCGGTTAGGATAATACGCTCCACCTCATGGCCGGGAGCGCCGTTGAGGCATTGGAATACGGCGTTGTGCTCGCTGTCCACGGGCAGCACCCCCACTCCTTTGGCCTTGGCCGCGGCCATGACGAACTTCCCCGCCAGAACCAACACTTCCTTGCTCGCCAGGGCGATCTCTTTGCCCGCCTCGATAGCCGCCAAAGTAGGGTGCAGCCCCATCGTTCCAACCACCGCCACCACAACCATATCCGCTTCCGGCAGTGTGGCCAGCCGGTTGAGGCCCTCGATTCCCGGCCAAAGTTTCACATCCCGTTGAAAAAGCCCCGATTGGCGGGCCCGGGCGCAGGTTTCCTCGTCAAACAGGGCAACGTTGCGCAGCCCGAATTCCCCGGCGATGGTAGCCAACGGTTCGGCCCGGCTCCCGCCCGCGATGCCCACCAGCTTCAAGTGGCCGGAGTTGGCCCGTATAACACGCAGGCAATTTTCCCCGATAGATCCGGTGGCTCCCAGCAGCACGATCCCTTTTTTACTCATTCTATCCGTAGAGTGTCTTAAATCAGAATAATGAGAAGCAGCATATAGCCGACCGGGGCACCTAAGAGAATGCTGTCCACCAGATCGAAAGCCCCCCCTATGCCTGGGATGAATTTCCCCGAATCCTTGACCCTGGCCTGCCGCTTTATAATGGACTCAATCAAATCGGAGACCACCGCCATAATCCCGAGGGGGATGGCGGCCAGGCCGGCCTTCCACCACAGAAAGACTTCCGGTAAATAGAAATCAAAAAGCTGAGCGTAAAGCACGCTCACAATAACCGCCAGGACGACCCCGCTAATGGCGCCTTCCCAGGTTTTGGCGGGACTCACTTTAGGAGCCAGCTTGGTGCGGCCAAATTTCATCCCGACCAGCAGAGCGCCCACATCGGTGAATTTAAGCGTGGCGACTATCCAGATAGCGAGAAAGGTTCCACTCATCTCCGATTCGCCAAGGCGCATGGCCCGCACCAGAAATTGCAGCAAATAGGGCACAAATAATATCCCGAATAGCGTAGCCATGAGGGAGTTAAGAGCGCGTCCCCCCTTAACCCGGGTCAAAGCGCCGCAAGAACAGATAGCCACTGAGATGGCGAATAAGGAATAGTCTGGTAAATAATAGGAACCCGCAACAATCAGCAATCCGCAGAGTAGCCCCAGCTTGCGCAGGCAGTGAAAACCGATTTTCCCCATCAACCGGTAGAGTTCCTCCTGGGATAAAAACGCCAGCAAGGCCAGCAGCCAGACACCGGCCTGGGTTCCGAGCCCGAACAGGGTCAGGATCACCAGCGACCACAACCCCAGAGTGCTTGCCAGTCGTTTTGTCACCGGTTTAAAGCTGGCTCCTCTGGATTGCGCCGCAACTGGGCCCCTGTTTTACCGAAACGCCGCTCGCGCTTCCAGTAGAAATCCACCGCGGCCCTGAAGTCATCCGGGCTGAAATCGGGCCACAGGATGGGCGTAAAATACATTTCCGCATAGGCGCTTTGCAGCAGTAGGAAGTTGCTCAGCCGGTTTTCTCCCGAAGTGCGGATGATAAGGTCGGGATCGGGCAAGCCCGCGGTGGACAAATATTGGGCGAATGCCGGCCAGTCCAGTTTATCTATTTCGGCTTTTCCCGACTGGATTGCCGAGGCATAGGATTTTACCGCATCGATCACTTCGTCGCGCGCTCCGTAATTAAGGGCCAGGACAAGCGTTTGCCCGGAAAAATGGGCAGTTTTTTCTTTAACCTCGTCCAGGGCCAGGCGAACTTTAGGAGGGAGCCTGTCCGTCCGCCCGATGGTCCGTAAGCGCACCCGGTTTTCCAGAAGGGTGGCTAATTCGCGGTTTAAAAAACGCTCCAGCAGAACCATCAAGGCATTGATTTCGGAACTGGGCCTCTGCCAGTTTTCGACCGAAAATGCATAAAGGGTGAGATACCGGATACCGATGTCCCGCGCGCACTCGACTATTCCGCGAACGTTTTGCACGCCCCGGCGATGCCCTTCAATCCGCGAAAAGCCCCGGTTGACCGCCCACCGGCCATTGCCGTCCATTATTATGGCGATATGTTCCGGCGGGATGTTGGGGCTGCTGTCTGTTATTTCCGGCAAAGCGCTAGAAGGTTAAAAAGTGAGATTTTTCAATAGCTTTATCAAAGTATGAAGTGGCCGGGAATGGGTTCATCTCATGTCCAAAATTTTCGCCCAATTC
Source organism: Opitutales bacterium (assembly GCA_965226205.1). Classification (GTDB taxonomy): domain Bacteria; phylum Verrucomicrobiota; class Verrucomicrobiia; order Opitutales; family UBA2987; genus JAJFLU01. The sequence goes on from CBDDCJ010000019.1 coordinate 33,314, forward strand.
TGCGGCAACCTTCAACCATCGATGGAAAAAGGCAAAACGAAAAGAAGGCCCGCTTTGGGGAGTTTACGAAGCAACTGTGTCTTCATGCAAGGGAAATTTGATAGTTTTTGATGAGTATATGTAAATGTATGAGTAGTTTTCTCATGGCAGCTACCATCGCGCATTTGTAAGGTTTTTCTCGATCAATCAGCCCTTGGACATATTCCTTGATAACCGGGTTATGCCGGGCAGCACTTTGAGCTGCCATATAGAGACATTTTCTGAGCTTAGCGCGGCCTCCTTCGATAGATCGTTTTCCCTTCATTGAACCAGTATCTTTGTTGAAAGGCGCGATGCCAGCCAAAGCTACAATCTGGTTGCGTTTGAGATGTCCAAGTTCACTGAGGTAGGACAATATCGACCATGTGGTCACCTCTCCGATACCTTGGACTGATTGCAAGATGTTGGCCTGATCTTTAAGTTGTGGCTCCGATTCGATGATCTCACGAATTTGAGTTTCAATGCGAGCGAGTTCTTTTTGGATTGCGGCGATCATGCGTTGGATTGATTTTGCAATGCATTTGGAACTGTTTTGAGCTCGGTTTTTCTCTCGAGTGAGCTGCTCCGTGAGATGACTTCTGCGATCCATAAAAGCTGCCATTTGCTGGCGCTTAGGAGGTGGAGGAGGTGTGGACTTGAGGTTCTTTTCCTGGGCAAAGAGAAGAATCATTTTGGAATCAATAGGGTCCGTTTTGGCTTTGACCCCTTCACTTTTAGCAAAGGCTCGAATACGAGAGGGATTAACCAAGGCTACTGAAATATCTTTTTGATAAAGATAATCCATCAGGTTGCGTTCGTATCCACCTGTAGCTTCACAAACTACAAATGGATGATTGAGTTTGCTCGTGCGTTTAAGTAATTGAGCAAATCCTTGAACATTGTTGGATACTTTGAAGCGTTCAAAATCCGTGCGCACTTCCAGATCCTGTTTTGCGATGTCAATGGCAATAATGTTGTTGTTTTTTTGGTTCATGGCTTATATCGATCTTGTAGAGGTGAGCTCAACATGCTTGCATGAGGCTCTGTCAACTGTTTGATATTAAGCCAGGAAGCTTCGGAGGATCGCTGCTTTGTAATGAACTCGATACCTATCGGTTCAAGACACGAATTGATTTAATTTCAGATACCCCGTAGCTTGCTACGGGGAGCGGTAACTTTATAACAGAGATGAATGAGCGAAGAGAAACGGGAGCATTTGAGGCGCGCGAGCCATTGCGTGTGGCAGATCCACTACCATATGGTGTTCCCTGTGAAGTATCGGAAGATGCTCTTGGAAAGGCGGGTGCAAGAGGTGCTGAAAGAAACAAGCGTTGGGATAGCCGAGCGCTATGAAATAGAGATGGAAGCACTGGGAATGGATGGAGACCATGTGCATTTGCTGTGTGGAGCGCATCCGAAAGAAGCACCCGGGCGAATCGTTCAGAAATATAAGAGCATAACGGCGCGGGAGATCTTTCGGCGCGAACCTTGGGTGAAGGAGAAGCTGTGGGGAGGGGAGTTTTGGAGTGACGGGTATTATGTTGGAACGGTAGGGGAGCGTGGGGATTGGGCCAGTGTGGAGGCCTACGTAAGAAAACAGGGCAAACCGAAGAAGCAGTTGCAACAATTGATGCTGTGGTGATCATGAATTTCTTTCTTAGATACCCCGTAGCTTGCTACGGGGAGTTTCATCTCATCTGAAGCATATCTGAGTTGGCCATCACCAACCCGGATACTCCTGGCATTTTTAACGCTGTCACAGATCAACAGCTTTTTCGAGTCCTTCCTCCGACGAGTTATATGGACCCATTCTCGGAAGGACTCAAAAAGCTGGGCAATCATACTGGGGCAACCTACAAGACACGAAAACATAATTCCCCTTTGTTGGTCAAAAGTTTGACATCGGTAAATATTCCATCAAAATTGAAAATATTATGACGGCTGCTTTATCCGGGGAAGAAATTGAAGCGGCTTTGGATAGCCTGCCGGGCTGGAGCCTGCAAGAGGACAAAATTTTCAAATCCTACCGGTTCAAGAATTTCAGGACCGCGATGTCTTTTCTCTTGCGGGTGGCTTTCGAGGCGGAGGCCCTCAACCACCATCCCGAGTTGTTCAACGTTTACAATATCGTCGAGGTGCGCCTGAACACCCACGATGCCGGCGGCAAAGTAACGGCCAAAGATATTGTCCTGGCCGGAAAAATCGAGGAATTGACTTGAGTCCAGAGGCCTTTCCTGGAAATGGTCGTATTCGAGCGTTATTTCACAAATTATCCGTGTCTATCCGTGTAATCCGTGGTTAAAAATCCCGCATCCAGCATCCAGCATCCAGTATCCATTTACAATGCATCCTTATATAGAAAAAGTCATAAAAATCGTCGATGCCCGCAACCACAGCGAGCCTACTTTTTTGCAGGCCTACCGGGAAGTTTTGCACTCCCTAGATGCCGTCGTTCATGAATACCCCGAGGTCGAGGAATTCAACCTCCTGGAGCGCATGTGCGAGCCCGAGCGGCAGATCATTTTCCGCGTCGTCTGGCAGGACGATGAAGGCAACGAAATTGTCAACCGGGGCTTTCGCACAGAATTCAACAGCGCCCTCGGTCCCTACAAAGGCGGCCTGCGCTTCCATCCCACCGTCAACATGGGCATCGTCAAGTTTCTTGGTTTCGAGCAGGTCTTGAAAAACAGCCTGACAGGTTTGCAAATCGGGGGCGGCAAAGGCGGCGCGGACTTCGATCCCAAGGGCAAATCGGACGCCGAAGTGATGCGTTTTTGAGCGAGCTTTTCCGCTATATCGGTGCCCATACAGACGTGCCGGCGGGCGATATTGGTGTGGGGGCGCGGGAAATCGGTTTTCTTTTCGGCCAGTACAAACGGCTCACCAATCGCTACGAACTGGGGGTCATCACGGGCAAGTCGGTCGGCTGGGGAGGCTCCCTCGTGCGCAAGGAAGCGACCGGCTTCGGCACGATTTATTTTGCCCGCGAAATGCTGGCCACGAAAAACGAAGACTTCGAGGGCAAAACCTGCATTGTCTCCGGTTCTGGAAATGTCGCCCTCTATGCCATCAAGAAAATCCACGAACTGGGCGGCAAAGTCGTCGCCTGCTCGGATTCCGGCGGCAGCGTTTACGACAAAAATGGATTGGACTTCGAGACGCTCCACCGCATCAAGGAAATCGAACGCAAACGAATCAGCGCCTACCTCGACCACCATCCAGCAGCCGAATATCGCCAAGGGCGCAAAGTCTGGGACATCCCCTGTGAGGCCGCCTTCCCCTGCGCGACCCAAAATGAACTGGACGGCGAAGACGCCGCCGCCCTGGTCAAAAACGGCTGCCGCTTAGTCTGCGAAGGGGCCAACATGCCGACCACCCCCGAAGGCATCGAAGTTTTCAAAGAAGCGGGCCTGCTCTACGGACCCGGAAAAGCGGCCAATGCCGGCGGCGTGGCTGTATCCGCCCTCGAAATGCAGCAAAACGCCAGTTGGGAAACCTGGGCCTACGAAGAAGTCGATGGCAAGCTGCATAAAGTCATGAAGGACATCCACCAAAGCTGCCTCCACTACGCGGAAAAATACGGACATCCAAACGATTACGTCTGCGGAGCCAACATAGCAGGCTTCCTAAGAGTAGCCGACGCCATGGTAGCCCACGGCCTCGTTTGAAAGAAAAGCCTCAAAGATTTTTTGCCGGCTTCAATCAAAGATTCAAAACGTTATTGATCTCACATAATATGAATTATGAGCGTCAATCCATTGTATCTCCCGAAAAATGCCAACTCTTAAAAGAATAAGAGGTTACAGGTTCCATTTCTGGAGTAAGGAAAACAATGAACCGGCACACATCCACGTTTGGAAGCAAGGGACGGAATGCAAAATCTGGCTCGATGATGATTTAACCGTAGAATACTCATATTTCCCACCACATGAATTGACTAAGATCAAAAAAATGGTTGATGAAAACCGCGCAGAATTTAGAAAGAAATGGAATGAGCACTTTAAAAACCAAAACACGTAAGAAAAAAACGAGAGTCGTCAAAACCGTTTCGGCCAGGGTTAAACAGAGTAAGAAAAAGAGGCCGTCCTATCCAAAAACCATAATCCCCCCTCCCGTTGCGGCAGTTAATTACACATCCAAACATTTTTCGGTCGCCTTTAAAGACGGGCGGGCGCTCTCGGTGCCGTTCGATTGGTTTCCCCGCCTCGCACTGGCTAACCCGGAGCAGCGTAAAAACTACGAAATTGGAATTATGGGTATCCATTGGCCCGATGTGGACGAGGATATCTCCGTCCAGGGATTACTTGATGGCAAGCGATCCCATGAGACCCTCGATGTCGCCCGTAAGAGATTGCAAAGCCAGGGTATTAAGGTATAAAAATGTCCTGGTCATCGCTTCGTCAGCGAATGGAGAAACTGGTGGCCGCCAAAGCCATCACCAAGGCGGAGTTTGCCCGTCGCGCGGAACTTAACCACCAGCAGCACATGGACAAATACCTGAAACAGGGACACGAGCCATTATACTCCCTCGGACGACGATTTGAAGATATCGTCAATAAGCTCGAATCGACTATCCGAAAATAGCGAAAAACCTCGCGACGTCTTTCGCGTTGACGGGGCGCAGATAACTCCGGCCCAAGACCTCGACTCTATTGCCCTTGGCATAGACCAGAGCGTTCAAATCTTTGTGTCTGCCACAGTGGTAAGAGGCGTAGTCGTGCTTTAGAACACCGTAATACGAGTCTTTCCAGGCAAAATCCCACTCAGAACCCGCCGGAATCTCTTGTCGGGGGTGGCAAAAAATTGAGGTGACGGCTGCGGTTTGCTGTGGTAAATTTGATTTCTAAATTTTTTAACCTATAATTGTCGTCAGTAAATGACTGAAAGCAGCCAGACCGCCCTGAGTGGAAACCGGATCGATACCAGCTTCGATGTGAATGCGTTGCGGGCCACGTTTCCTATACTCGCTAAACGCATCCGGGGGAATCCTTTCATCTACCTGGACAATGCCGCCACCACCCAGAAGCCCCAATCGATGATCGATGTTTTGAATGAATATTACACCGATCAAAACGCAAACATTCATCGGGGCATACATTATCTCAGCGAACAGGCCACGGAGGCTTATGAGGAAGCGCGCTGCCGGGTGGCCAAGTTTATCAATGCCCCCAGCGAACGGCAGGTCATTTTTGTGCGGGGCGCCACCGAGGGCATCAACCTGGTGGCGCAAACCTTCGGGCGGCGGCGCATCCGTTCCGGAGACGAGATTCTCATTTCCACCATTGAGCACCATTCCAACATCGTTCCCTGGCAATTGGTGGCGGAAGCTGTGGGTGCCGTCATCAAGGTTATCCCCATGGATGACCGCGGCGTGCTCGATCTCGACGCCTACCGGAAACTCCTCAACGAACGGACGCGCATCGTGGCCTTGTCCCATGTTTCCAATGCCATCGGCACGATTGTTCCCATTGCCGAGATGTGCCGGGAAGCGCGCCAAAAAGGCATCCCGGTTGTGGTGGACGGGGCACAGTCGGCCCCCCACATGAAAGTCGATGTGCAGGCCCTCGATTGCGATTTTTTCGTTTTTTCGGGCCACAAAGTATTTGCCCCCACCGGGATCGGCGTTCTTTACGGAAAAGATAAATGGCTGTCCGGCATGCCACCCTACCAAGGCGGCGGCGGCATGATTCAATCGGTTACCTTCGAGAAAACCCGCTACCTCGAATACCCCGGAAGATTCGAGGCGGGAACCCCTCACATCGCCGGGAGCATCGGTCTGTCGGCGGCCCTCGATTTCATGGAAGAAATCGGGATGGATAAAATAGCCGCCTACGAGCAGGAAATCCTCCAATACGCCACCGAGCAATTCAGTGGTATCGATGGCCTGCGCATCATCGGCACGGCCCCGCAAAAAGCCGCCGTCCTCTCCTTTGTCCTGAACGATGCGCATCCTCACGATATCAGCACATTTCTGGACCAGGACGGCATCGCCATACGGGCCGGGCATCATTGCGCCCAACCCCTCATGAAACGCCTCGGTCTGGCCGGCACGGCCCGCGCCTCCTTCAGCATTTACAACACAAAAGAGGAAGTCGATAAAGTGGCCGCATCCCTCCGCAAAATTGTTCGATTTTTTAAACGATGAACGAACTCTTCGATCTTTACCAGGACATCATTCTGGACCACAACCGCCGGCCCCGCAATTATCGCACCCTGGAAGAGCCGACCTATTCCGCGGACGGCTACAACCCCATCTGCGGCGACGAGATAAAGGTGTTTTTAAAACTCGATGGCGACAAAATAGAGGACATCAGTTTTCAGGGTCAGGGCTGCGCCATTTCCACCGCCTCGGCCTCGCTTATGACGGTCGAGCTCAAGGGCAAAACCCTGTCCGAGGCGATGGCCGGGTTCAAACGCTTTCAGGACATGCTGGCGGAAGAAGTCGAGAAAGAGGTAGATTTTCTCGATTTCGGAGACCTCGCTTCACTTTCCGGGGTGCGCCTTTTCCCCGCCCGCATCAAATGCGCCACCCTGGCCTGGCACGCCCTCGAAGCGGCCCTCCAAGGGCAGGAACAAGCCACCACGGAATAACCAACACCCTACCCTCTCTTTTTTTTATCGGCCGTAACGTGCGAGGTGGCTGACAACCGATTTCCCAATGAATAGACAAGCCAGCCACCGGCTCCAAGGAATAGCAGAAAAAATCCCGCGATAAACAAGATATCTTTGCCAATGGACGTTGGTGGTTTGCGTTCCGGCATTTAAAGAATCATTTCAGAAGACTTTCGATTTGCTTGACCAACTTGGGCTCGGATTCGTCGGCGGCGGCCTTGACCAGCAGGTCGCGATAAAGGTTGTGGCCCTCTTTCAAGGCATAGCCCGCCACCTTGTAGGAGAAACCGCGAGCGCTTGAATCGGGGTGATTCATGCCGGTTTCGAGGATAGCGATCAATTCCGGCTGCTCCCAGTTCCATCCCTTACGGATGCGGTGAAATTGCTGCACTGCCCTTATCACTAACAGCGGCAATTCGCCATTGTCAGGATTGGCGGTCATAAAATCGGCCAGCCAGGCCACCGAGGCGTCCTTGGCGCCATCCATGCCCAAAAGACTGGTGATGGCCGTGCCTTGTCTCGATCGGGCGAACCGGTCGGGGGTTTCCGGTAAGTTTTCCACCCGGTAAATCGTATCCTTATAATATTCAGCCGCCTTGTCCGGGTAGGCGCGGTAAACACTCTGAAGCAGCTTACTCTCAACACGGTCTAATTCCCGCCGGGGAAGCTGGCCGCCGCCGCTCAGTTCCCAAAGGCATTTCCACACTTCAGGGCGATAAGCCGCGTTCATGAGAGCATTGAGGGCATTGGCGCGCAGCTTCGCGCTGGTTCTTTGCCCAACCGCCGATTTCAGGATATTTACCTCCTCCGGTTGGATGGAATCGTTATTGAATTTATACCTGCTGAGCATGACCTCCTGCAATCCGGTCTTGGCCGTGGAATACCTGCTGAGCACCATTTGGCGACCCAATGCAGGAACCCTTCTACTCAGCATACTGAAGATTTGCTCGGAAAACCGCGTGTCCCGGTCGTCAATCCAGACGGCAAAAGGTTCCAACTCATCCAGAGGCAATTTTTGCAACAAAAAGGAGGCCATATCCAGGCGGCGCGGGTCCCGCGGGTTGTTGCCCATTTCGATAAACGCGCCCTTGATTTTGGGATTGGTTAAGTGATCCCCCAATTGCCGTGAAAGCTTGCTTCGGATATCGTCATTGCCATTTTTTAAAAGCCACAGGACCGGTTCCCAGTCTCCATACCAAGGCTTGTTTTAAATAGCCTCCAGCACCTGCTTCTGGTCGTAGAGACCGGCCGTTTCCAATGATTGCAGGAGCCACCCGGAATGCTCCTCCAACCCAAGATCCACCACCAACCCCATCAACTCCCCTCGCCCACTCCTCGAATCGATTTTTAGAGCGTTCTTTAACTGGGCCGAGAATTTTCCCGGACTCAGATAAGCCAGCGCCGTGGCCGACTTGCGATCCACCTTTCCGTTATTGCCGATAATGGTCAATTGCCCGGCGTCCAGCCCCGGAAATAAACGAAAAACCGGCAGATTACCCAATTCCTGCCGCAATTTATCCTGTAAAATTTTTCGGCTCTCCGTTTCCAGGCGATCCCCCTCGTCGAGCGAACGGGAGGAATTATGGCTCAGGTAAAGGGTTTCCGGCGCGGGCGCATCGAGGGTGATTTCGCTCAGGTTGTCCCAGGAGGTAGGTATGGCGCTGTTTCCCTCGATTTTGAAACTCAAGGTCAGCTTATAGGGGATGACCGGCGGGCTGCGGTTGACGAACTGGTTGTCCCCCCCTTGGCCTTGAAATTCATAATAAGCTGATTTTTCATTGGCATGAATGGTCAACCTTTTCCAGATGGCCTTTTCTTCCACCGGGCCGAGGCTTTTGCCCAAAACCAGCTTGAAACCGTAATCCGGCGTCCATCGGCCAGCCACCTCTTGTGCAATCGTTTTTTCATATTTCATGCCGCCGGTGGAGTCGTAAACCCGAAGCCGCAGCCATTTGGGAGCCTTTTGGGAGCGTGTTTTTTCCAGATCCTTCTCACGGTCCTCATAAGTTTGCTTCAACGGCCTTAAATCCATGTCGCTGTAGCCCCTGACAAACCACTCCACTGCTTCCGCTTTAATGTCCCCGCTGCCCAGCAAGCCGCTGAGGTGGTCCAGTTCATCCAGAAGAATCCCCAGGTAAACGCCGTTGCGCAGTTTTTTCCATTCGCCGATGGTCAGGTCCGATTCGAGCTGCTTGTCCCTGTGGTTTTCCAGATAGAGTGCGGCATTCGTCACCGCTTCATTGTAAAGTAGCCTGGCTTCCTCTCGCTTATGGGCTTGCAGCGCATGGATGGCCGAATCCAGCAGTTCGTCGCTCTGCTGGAATACCTCTTTTGCTTTCTCCTCATCCCAGGCCACATAACCCTCGGCCTCGTAGATCATTTCCCGCTGCCGGTCCCGTAGAGAATGAGTGAAATAGTAGTATATGCCGAAACAGAGCGCCAGCGCTACAATTGAGCCTATTTTTTTAAGTTCCATGAATTGAGCTATCGTCAAAATTGGCTGGATTAAAAGAGGCCTCCGCCTACTTTCTATTTTGCGCAAAAAGTTCTCAACTCAACTTCTGGGCATCCATTTGACTTTGATGGGGTCCTCAACCGGGACCGGCCCCACATCGAACCGCTCAGCCATTGAGGGGACGCCGGTGGTGAATTGCAGGTCATAACCCGAAATTAGGGCCCCCAGGGTCACGGCGGGCAGCACCCTGGCCAGGTTTTGGCCGACGCAACGGTGTTCGCCCCCGCCGTAGGTCCCATGTGCATCCCTCTCCGGCAATTTCGGGTTTACAAGAAAGCGTCGAGGGTTGAATTTGCGCGGTTCCTCATAAATCTCTTCCAGAAAATGACAGAGCGTGTGCAAATGCAGAACGGGCGTATTTTTCGGCACATTATAACCACCGAACTCGAAATCGCGGGCCGCAATGCGCAGAAAAATGGGGACGGACGGCCTCAATCGCTCGATTTCCAGACAGGTGGCGCGAAGCTTTGGGAAATCGCTCATACCGGTAAAGCTGCCCGCATCCCACCGGGTGAGTTCCTCGCGCAGCTCTTCCAGCCAATCCTTGTCCATGTAGGTGTGCAAAAGGCCCCACAGGATGAGGACCGCCGTGGTCGTCGAGCCGCCCATGAATAATTGCGATAAATCATGCACCAGTTCATAGCGCGGAATAGGCGGCTCCTCCAGGGGATGGGCTTTGAGGATCAATGACATGATGTCGTCCCTCTCCACCGGATTTTTTTCCCGCTCATCGATCACCTGGTTGAGATATTTGAAAATTTTCCGCCGCCGGTGGCGTTTGGGCGGATACCAGTACCACAAATGCCGCCATTTCCCCAGGCTGCTGGCGCGCAGCATCTCTTTATTGCTGATGGCCATTGTCTCGTCCATTCCCTCCGGCAGTCTTTGTTGCAGAAGCACCCGGCTGGTCATGCAAATGATCAATTTCGCGCAAAACAGCCGCAGATTGACCTCCCGGCCTGCCAATTTTTCAATTTCCTCGAAAATGACATCGGCCATGCTCGAGCAGTGGTTCATGAGCATGCTGGGCTTGAAACCCTGGTTGATACGGCGGCGTTTTTTGGTATATGCCGAACCCTGCAATTGGTTCAGGTAACGCTTGCTGAATTGCTCGCGAAAAATCCGGTTCGATTTATAATAATTCCACAGGGTTTTGTCGCCCCAAGTGAATCGATTGGCTTCCACGCCGCCCATGACAACCCGTTCCTGCCCATAGAGGCGGCAGCGGAAAATGGGGCCCATCTGGCGGTAAGGTTCCGTGAAATAGGAGGTCGGCCCATTGAAATACCCGGCGCTGCAATCGGAATTTCCGTCCCCGGGAGGCTCAAAAAAAGGTATTTCCGAATAGGGTTTCGCTCTCTCGCTCATTAGGGGTTCTATTTCCAAATCCATTCCCTGATTTTAGACCACTGGAATCGAAAAACAAGTTAGTACCTTTGCCGTTTCAAAATTTGTTCACACCGGCGGTTCCGAATCGTCTTTGGGCAGCGTGATCCAGAGCGCGATGAACATGATGGCGGCAAGAACCAGATAACCCCACGTCCATTTGGGCAGCGACAGAGTGAGATGCCCCACCACATCCGTGGGCATGAATTCATAGGTGTGCATGAAGCCGACGGCGGACAATACTGCGCCTACTATAAACCAGCATGAAGCATGACGGAATTTTCTTTCGATAATGCAGATGGTGGCGGCGGAAAGAACAATCGAGGTATAGACCCAGCCTTGCTCCAGGGCGAATGCCCCGTCGGCGTAAAATTGTCTCATGGAGACAAAGGCATCGGTTGCTTGAGCATTAAAAAGAGAATTTCCGGAAATCGCGCCGCCCACGAACATAGCATGTTTTATCCCCAGAGCCCTATAGGCGGCCAGGACCGGTATCATTCCGATGATAACCGCCGGCGCATGATGCCGGGGAGTCGTTTGAAAGGCCTGCGCCCCCATCATCACTCCGATCCAGATGAGGATGGCCATGCCGGCCTCGATAGGGATGAAATAGACGATGAAACTGAGCGTTCCGGAAAAACATACGACCGACCAGACGATAGCGTTGAGGGTCGAGTAACCGGCCCGCGCCCCGATCGCCTTCCAGCCGGGATGGCCGATATAAATGGAGGTCGGAAAAGGCGCCCCGCAAAGAGCCGCCCCGATGGTCCCCAAACCGTTGAAGGCGAGGGCTGGTTTACTCTCGAAGGAATCGCCCGCGGCGGCCGCCGATTCAATATTTTGCAAAGACAGGACAAGGTTGATAAAACCCATGGGCACGATTATGGGCAGGTATTCGACCAGGTAACTGAACGACGCGATGATGTCCCAGATCGGCGGTACGGGTAAGCGAAGTCCGATTTGCTGAAAATCCAATGAGCCTACCGGCACCAGGTTGGCCCCTCCCGTATAATGCATGACCCAGGCAATTATGGTGCCGGTGGCGACCACCACAAACCCTCCCGGCAGCCCCAGCTTGAACTTAACTTTTCCGAAATAAACGAGCAAAGTGAGCCCCAGGGTGGTAAACCCGATCAACGGATAGGCGTAGGTGCGAAAGACGTAATCCATCCCGATAAAAGCAATCCCGATTCCGGCCAATGCGGCCAGCAGCGCCGCCCGCGGCGTCACACTACGGATGCGCTCCACCACGAAGGCCCCGAAAAACTCGATTACAGTCATTAATCGCTCAAATACGACATTACGGTTAGATCAATTCTGGCCAGCTTTTACCCTGTTGCAATGAACTTCATCATTTCCCATCTCTTGCGGCGGATTCAAAATAGTAAAAAAAAATCCCCGCAATTCAATGCGGGGATTTTCTTATAAATTAATTAAAGGTTTAGCTTTTTAATTAAAGGCAGGCTTTAATCCTACCACAAGTATTTGAATGTCAATTCCAACCTGAGGGGGAGTTCCGGCAGCAAAGATTCAGTGCCATACACACGGTGCGGCGGCGACCAGTTTTTCTGGTCCGTCAGGTTAAAGAAATCCAGTTTTACCTCCCAGCTATCGGTTTTATAACCAAGGGCCAAATCGAGTGTGTACTGCCAAGGCACCACTGGGGAAATACAATCGACTGGGCCAAACGCGAACTCAAGGCATGCTCCGTGAAAACCTGTATTAAATGGCGATGTAATGAATATACCGGAATTAATGAAAACTCCGTTGTCCATCTGGTAGTGAACCAATGCATTGAAGAGGTGGTCCGGGGCGCCGTTAAGTTCGATTCGCTGCAAGGTTATGCCGAACGAATCTGTAAATTGCTGAAATTCGATCGAGCGGGGAGCGACGCTAAACGCGCCCGACGCTATGGTGGCATCGATATAGCTGTAACCCGTGGTCATGTAGAAGCTTTTGTTGGGCTGGTAATTGGCCTCGATTTCAAAGCCCCTTAGGCGAGTCCTGTCAAAAGTGCCCGATGGCTGCCCCAAGGCATTAATGGAGGGGTTGGCGAACTCCTGATAAAAAATGGCTGTAGAAATAAACAGGGTGTCCTCCTTGAGACTGAACTTCATGCCGGTTTCGTAGAGGAAATTTTCATTGTGGAAGTCGTCAGCTTGAAAGCCCATACCATCACCATCTTCAGGTCCAGTCACATCTATAGGATCTCTATCAGGTAATTCGTCGCCATAATCGCTGGGAACAAAGCCTCCACCGGTGCCGGCAGCGGCCGACTCACTGAAGTTGTAGGTGACATAGGTGGACATCTTATTATTGAACCGGTAGAGGAGACTCACATTGTAGTTTTCCATCTCCTGTTTGGTCGTGGCCTCGAATCCAAAAAAGATCGGTTCAATGAATCTGACATCCATGTAATCGCGGCGATAACCGCCAAAGAAATTTAACTTTCCACCAAATTGCATATCGAGTTGAATGAACGGCCCAAAGCGGGTTGCTTGCGAATCGCCGGTATCCCCATTAAACCCAGGATTGGCATAACGGCCTGAAAGGATGCCGCGGACTCTCTCCCCTGGGATCGCTCTATCAATGAAGCCGAAAGCCTCGTCAGGAATTCGCCTCGTAATCGACCCGCCAGCAAGAGCTTCTTCTAGCGTTGGAACGGGAACAGTGAGGTCATGAACATTGGCCGGTTCGATGAAATAGTGATTCATAGCCAGAACATTCTGCCAACGGAAATGGAGTCCACCATTGATGTTCATAGCGAATCTGTCCGAATCAGCCAGGTTCACGCGAATTTCCGTCCGATTGTCGATAGCGACATTATCGATAAGCACTTCACTGTAGCCGTAGGAACTGAATGTATCCCGGTCGATCCAGTTGTAGGAGGTGTTGTTGGAGATCGAGAACCGGTCGCTAATTTCCAACGTTTGAATCGCCTGGGCCGTGAACTGGCGTCCGAATGAATCGTCGCCCGGCGCCAGCAAACGTTTGGATCGGCTGATCTTAACTGGTGCGCCAAAATTGATAAAGTTTCCAGACCCGCGGATATCGAATAAATTCACCACTCCGTCCGCATTTCTGTCCATCGAATCGGGGACGAAGAATGAATCCCCTGGGAACCCAATACGATCACCAACCTCCGAGATTTGCCCCGGCAGATACATTCCGTTGTCGATCAGGTCCTGGGTAATTCGGTTGGTTCCCCAGTTCTCCGTATAACTGGCCTGGAAGTACTCGAAATTGAATTCCAATCGATATTTATTGCCCGGTTTCCAGGTCAATGCGCCGTAGAGGGCTTGAGATTCTCTTTTGCCGAATTCATAATAACTTCCCGACTCCTCGCCGGAATAGCTGAAGCGTATGGCCAGTTCGTCGTTTATGGGCCTGCCATAATCAATCGTCCACCGCAATTGATCATACATTCCAATAGTCACTGAGGCCGAACCATGGGGGGCATCGAAATAGGGCTTTTTCGTAATCTGGTCGGCATAGCCGCCGGTATATTGGGAAGCCCCATAAATGGCCGTCGGCCCACCTTTGACGATGTTAACCGATTCCACCGCGTTGAAGTTAACCGGTAACCCGTTGCCGTTGCTGGTCAAACCCCGCCGCATGCCATTGACGAATGTGTCCGCCGTCTGGGTGCGGATGCTGGGGTTGGAGGGCGCGCCGAAATTGGATTTCGTAAAGCTGCTGGCGGTTAACTTTACGAAATCGCGCACATCATAAATAGCGATGGCGTCAAGCTGCTCACGTGATATGATGGTCACGTTTCGAGGGGTTTCCATGATGCTGCGCCCGGTTCCGTAAACGGAGTTGAAAGGCCGCGTGGTGGGAAGTATGCTTTCCTCGATGGGAACATCACTGACAAAGAACTCCTCGAGTTCTTCAATATCTTCCTCCTGGGCGAAGGTTGGGTTAAATCCAATCACCAAAAATACCCCTAAGAGCATAAGCAATCGGAATTTGAGTGTATTTTTATTCGAGTTCATAACGTTTCTGTTTTTTGTTTCGAAGTTTAGTTGGTTTGTTTTTGATTTCCCACCCGGTCACTGGTAAACACGATTCTGGTAAACACGATTCCTGAAATTTGACTAGCAATTTCAGGACGAATTGGGTTGGGGTAATGATACTGGATTATCGAATTGCCTCATATCTGAATGAACTTATGTGGGCAATGCAAGTAGAAAATCATGCCTGCATTAATTCTTCAATGGCCTCAATTTCCCCCCGCCAGGATAGGTGATTTAAAAATGAATGGGTGCGGGGGTATTGGCCGGGTATGAACCTGCCTCCAACAAAAAAATCGAGATCGCCGTCGAGGTCGTAATCGGCAAAGGCGGGCATCAGGCTGGCGTCGATAAAATCTACCTTGTGGGCGGCTGCCCGGTCGCTGAATTTTCCGGCTCCGTCATTGATGTACAAATGGTTGGCCGATGTGTAGTTGCACACGGTTGGCCGATGTGTAGTTGCACACGTAAATATCCAGGTCGCCGTCATTGTCGATATCGACTACGGCCACTCCGGTGCTCCAGCCGTCATTACCGCCCATCGCCATCGACATCGCCGATGGCCACACCGCCGCAGCTCATTCCGGAGTGGTAGAGAAAGCTCAAGGGGCTTTTCGGATCGAGCCGGTTGACAAAGTCGATGCCGGTTTTCCCACTGGGCGCCTCCTCGAAAAGAGTGCCGGACGTTCCGCGCCGCGCCTGCAGCGGAACCGAGGCAATCGGCTCGGAACCAGAAAGGATTTGGGCGGAAGCCAGGCAGAGGCAAAAGCTTAAGGCAATTAGCGGGAAACCTCTGTATCGTGGTCCCATAACCCTCCAGGCATCATTCATCCGTGAGTGGGGAAATTAAATTCAATCAATCCAATTATCAACTAACCAACCACCAAAGGAACTTTTTCCATGGCCGGGACCGTGATGAGGCCCTTGTTGGTGAGCCGGATTTCGGGGATAACCGACAACGGCAGAAGGTTGAAACCCATATAAGGCAGGGTGCATCCCGCCTCCCCCCAGGCTTTTTTCAGTGCGCTGGTTTCAGCGGCCACTTCGGTGGCCCGTTTGTCCGAGAGGAGTCCGGCTACCGGAAGCGCCACAAGGGCTTTAATTTCCCCCTGGTTGACCACCACCACCCCTCCATTATTCTCCTTGATAATCTGGATGGCCAAGCTCATATCCGCCGCATTTTTGCCCGCCGCCACGATGTTATGGGCGTCGTGCCCCACACTGCTGGCCACTGCGCCGGTTTCCAGCCCCATATTCTGAACCAGACCATAGGCCATCTCGCCGGTTTTCCCGTGGCGCTCGACTACCGTCAGGAAACAAAGCTGGTGCTGGCTCAAAAGCGCCTCCCAGCTTTCCGGGGCCGATTCCAGAACCAGTTGCCGGTGAATGGTGATAATTCCCGGCGGTTCGATGGCGATAAAATTAAGGGTGCAGGCCGCA
Organism: Opitutales bacterium; assembly: GCA_965226205.1. Lineage (GTDB taxonomy): Bacteria > Verrucomicrobiota > Verrucomicrobiia > Opitutales > UBA2987 > JAJFLU01. The sequence goes on from CBDDCJ010000019.1 coordinate 49,298, forward strand.
TCCGGCAGGTCGGGCGTGAGTTTCATGCCATCCCCGATATGAACCGTTTGATAAGCCTCCTCCGGGTAGCGATAGCGGCGATGGGACAATTGCTCGTCCAAAACCGCCGTGATTTTTTTGTCTTCAACCACCAACTCCCCGCCATACCAGGTATTTTGCACTTCTAAAGAATCGTTCAAAAGCGCCATATCCGCCCGCCTGCTATGGCCCAGTGCGCCGAATTCTCCATCCATGGCGTAGCGGGTGGCGGGGTGGAGCGATCCCATGCTCCAGGCTTGCACGGCGCTCATCCCGTTGGCCACCGCCTGGCGGGTGACCCAGTCCAGACCATAAAGGAAAAGATCGTCGGCATCCCGGTCGTCCGTGCAGACACAGACTCTTTTGTGGCTGGCCCCAAGTTCCGTAATCGTTTTAATGGCTTCGGGAAGACTGTGCCACGGCGTAGTGGGCGGGCCGCCACGGAGAAAAATCCAAATTCCGGACTCCAGAAAATCATCCGCGATGTCCCGGTCGATGGCCTCATGGGTGTCCGTCACCCCGCTGGCGGCATAGGCGGCCACAAATTCCCGCCCATAGATATGCCCGCTCACCGGACGGCCCCGTTTGAGGGCTTCGGCGATGATTGCGTGGCTGCGCTCATCGCCCAGGCAAACCGGCACAAAGTCCATTTTTTCCCCAAGGGCTGCCGCCTCCGGCCAGGCATCGAAAATGGCGCCCACCTTTTCCGGGGTGAGATCGCCCCCGGCCGTTTCGAGGGTGTCATTGGTGGCCGGGATGGTGCTGGGAATGGTCAGAAAAATATTGAGGGGCGCCACGCGGGCGTCTTCCAGCATCCACTCGATGCCCTCCCGGTCGCAGACATTGCCGATTTCGTGGCTATCGCAGAAAATCGTGGTGGTGCCATTGAGGAGTGCGCCTTCGGCGTAGGCGCAGGCGGTCATCATGCTGCTTTCGATATGGATATGGGGATCGACCAGGCCCGGAGCCAGAATTCCGCCATTGGCATCGTAAAATTGGGAGCCTCCATCATCGGGGCAGGTTCCCGCCGGCTTGACCGCTGCAATGCGACCCCGGTAAACCCAAATCTCCCGGTTCGGCAGCATTCTCTCCGTGTAAGTGGACAAAACGCGCCCGCCCCTAACCACCAGTTCAGGCAGACGCCGCCCGGAAGCCACATCGGCCAGTTCACGAGTAATGGTGTGGAGGGAGGGGACTGAAAAGCGATTCATGGGTCAAAAAATCTCGATTTTAACCGGCAGTGAGCCCGCCATCGACCGAGTACAGACTACCCGTCACGAAGCTGGACTGGTCTGAGGCCAGGAAATAGACGACATCAGCCACTTCCCTCGGTTCGCCGATTCGCCCTACAGCGTATTGAGCCGCTTCTTTTGCCCAAAGATCCTCCACCGGAACGCTCAATAATTTAGCGTAGCGGTCGAAAACATCCATCGACAATGGGGTGCGGATACTGCCGGGACAAACGGCGTTGACCCGTATATTTTTGGGCCCCAGATCGAGGGCAACACTTTTCGTCATCTGCCCGACGGCCCCTTTGGTGGCCCCGTAAACGAGGCTGTTGGTTTTACCGATCAAGCTTTGGTCGGAGGCCATCAGGATAATGGACCCGCCGCCGTTTTCAACCAGCCGGGGCGCTCCCTCCATGAGGGTGTAGAGCGTTCCCTTGAGGTTGATATTCATGACCAGGTCCCACGTTTCCTCATCGACATCCAGCACCGTGTTGGAGCGGTGAATACCGGCGCAGGTAAAAAGGATGTCCAGTTTTCCAAAGCGCTCGACCGTCCTGGCAATAGCCTCCCCGACATCGCTGCGCTTGGTCACATCTCCTTGCAGGAAAATTAAATTTTCCTCGCCATGCTCGGACTGCGCTTGCAGGCCCTCCGTTTCATTAATGTCGAATAAACCAACCTTGATACCCTCGCGGACGAATTTATCTGCCGTTGCCCGGCCGATGCCCGTGGCCCCGCCTGTTATGAATGCTACTTTCATAGATAGATGGACAGTTCTATTATCATGATTATTGGTTTGAATTGAAATTAATCGCTCTCTCTTTTTTTCGTCGCGGCCCGCTGCTTTGATAGAGCAATTAACCGGCAAAATTTATTGAAAGAGAAAGGAACCGGACTTGTCAAGTGGACCTCTTGGTAGGTTCCGGCGGGAACGGGAGCCAAATTTTAGAATTGACCGGCAAATTTTTACCCGGTTTATTGCTTGACTAAAAAACGCAATCATCTCTATAAATGGTTTTCCAATAACACCACCCATTTTAAATTAATTAAGGAGGAAATAAATTATGGTAGCTACAGCCCCAGCCGCATTTGATTCAGTTGAAATCAGTCAATGGACCCAAAACTTTCTCTCTGCTCCGAAGAAAATGCTCCTCAATGGCCAGTGGGTGGATTCCGCCTCCGGCAAAACATTCCCCGTTTACAATCCAGCCACCGGCGACGTCATTAGCCAAGTGGCCGAAGGGGATAAAGAGGACATCCAAAGAGCCGTCAAAATTGCCCGCGATACTTTTGAGGACAGCCCCTGGCGATCGATGACTCCATCCGAGCGCGGCCGCATTATCTGGCGTATCGGTGATCTCATCCTGGAAAATCTCGAGCAATTTGCCGAACTGGAGTCTCTCGACAACGGAAAGCCGATTACCGTGGCCCGGGCTGCCGATGTCCCCCTGGCAGCCGATCTTTTTCATTATATGGCCGGATGGGCCACAAAAATTGAAGGCGCCACCATACCCATTTCCGTGATTTATGCGCCCGGCGCGCGTTTCCATGCTTATACCAAGCGCGAACCGGTGGGCGTTGTCGGTCAGATCATCCCCTGGAACTTTCCACTGCTCATGGCGGCCTGGAAATTGGGCCCGGCCCTCGCCACCGGCAACTGCGTCATCCTCAAACCGGCGGAACAAACCCCGCTCAGCGCGCTTCGGCTGGGCGAGCTTCTATCCCAAGCTGGTTTACCCGACGGGGTGGTCAACATAGTGCCCGGTTACGGGGAGACGGCCGGTGCCGCCCTGGCCGCCCATAACGATGTCGATAAAGTCGCCTTTACCGGCTCCACCGAAGTTGGCAAATTGATCCTCCATGCGGCCGCCGGAAACCTTAAAAAATTGACCCTCGAGCTGGGCGGCAAATCGCCCAACGTGATGTTCAAGGACGTGGCCGATCTGGAGACCGCCATCGACGGCGCGGCCAATGCCATATTTTTCAATCAAGGGCAATGCTGCTGCGCCGGATCGCGCCTCTTTGTCGAGGAGGATATCTACGAGGAAGTCATTGCCGGCATCAGCGCACGGGCCGACAAAATCAAGATGGGCCCCGGTTTGAGCCCAGATACCGAGATGGGTCCCCTGGTATCCGAAGAGCAATTGGAACGCGTAACTGGATTTCTCGATTCAGGCTACAACGATGGGGCCTGCATAAATACCGGCGGTAAAAGGCTTGGCGAGAGAGGCTATTTCGTAGCCCCCACCGTAATCACCAAATCGAACCCCGACATGAAAATCGTGCGGGAAGAAATTTTCGGCCCCGTGGTGGTGGCGGAGCCCTTTACCAACGCGGAGGATATTCTTCGCAGCGCCAACGACTCCGAATATGGATTGGCCGCCGCAGTCTGGACTAAAGACATTGCCAAGGCCCACCGCACGGCGGAACTTTTAAAGGCCGGAACAGTCTGGATCAATTGCTACAACATATTCGACGCCGCCCTACCCTTTGGTGGCTACAAACAATCCGGCTGGGGCAGGGAAATGGGCAAGCAAGTCCTCGAAAATTACACTCAAACAAAGGCTATTTGCGTAGCTCTCTAAATAAACGGGAGCCTATTACACCCTTATTTGATTCACAGCGCAAACGAACCTGAAATCCATTTTTGGGCCGGGTTTGAAATGTGCCTGGATTTGAGGAACGCCCACTCGATTCCTTGCGCGCTTGCAAAATTTTACCAATCGTTTTACCAATCGGGTAGATTATTATTGCCAGCCTTCCCGTAAAAGGATGTCTCTCCCCAAACCCGATTTCATCAAACGCTTCGAGCGCCCTCTAAAACCAATTTGGACTCAATAAATAAGAAAATAAATGTTCAATCGCAGATTCAGGCTTATACGCCATTTAACTGGACTGTTTTTACATAATGGCGTACAAACGAAAAAGAAAATGGATATATATGTAGGAAATCTTCCATACGATATCGAAGAGCAAACTTTGAACGCAAAGTTTGCCGAGCATGGAAAAGTAGATAATGTCAAAATAGTCATGGATCGTTATTCCGGTCGCTCGAAGGGATTCGGATTTGTTTCCATGAGCGATTGGAAAGAAGCCCAAAATGCCATCAAGGCTTTAGATGGGGAAACTATCGAGGGGCGGCCCCTGAAGGTCAATCAGGCCAAGCCAAGGGAGGATCGCTCACCCAGGAGGGACAACAGAGACGACTTTAGAAAAAAAAGGTATTAGTCTTTACCCGATCCTTTATTAAAAATGAAGATTAGCCTGTTTGCGTGATATTGCGCAGACAGGCTTCTTCTTTTTATGCGGACAGGAGACTTGCAACCTGTCATTTCGGAACCTACCATCAAGATATGAAGCCGGATAAAAACCAAAGGAAACATTTGGTCATTCTCTACGGTATTCTAGCCATCCTGGCGGCTTTTATTTCCTATCAGGTGTATTGGGACGATTCCCCGCAGGAAGTCTTCCACTATTGGAAGCGCGATTTGAAAAACCTGCTTTATGAGCCAGAGGTCGTGGACCTTTTCCCGCCGGAAAATTCGGGGGTCTTGCATCGCCTGGAGCAATACGCAAAAGAACGCCCTCTTAGCAATGGGGCGGTATTTCGGGACAGGCTGACCGAAGCGCTCGGTGTTCGGGTCGATCCGGAAAATCCCCCCGAAAAAATTTTATCAAAAAAATACGACCTGTTAAGGCAATCCGGTTCCATCATTGAGAAAAACGCGTTTACCGGCTACGATGGGGTTGAAATCATTTTTTATGCGATTTTTCCTCCCGATTTTGAGGAGAAAGGAAAGTATCCGGCAATCGTCATGTATTCGGGACACGGCAATGCCGGCCAGTTGGTGTTTGCCAAAAATTCCTACCAACATGCCGGCGCATTCGAGTTGACGCAAAGCGGTTTCGTCGTCTATGCCATGGAAAACCGTGGCATGGGTGAGCTTTCCTATTTGGGCGACCATATGCGGATCGACGCCGTAGCCAGGCTCACAGGCGGTTCCTGGTATGGCGAAATCACAACGGACGCCCTCTATTTGTTTGAGCATGTTTTCCAACAGCTCTATGTCGAAAAAGATAAGATCGGCGTGGGGGGAGTTTCTACCGGCGGAGCGCTAAGCCTCTTTGTCTCGGCCCTTGACAGGAGGATTGCGGCCAGCTTTGTGCAAGGCTATTTGGGCAGTTTCAGGACCACCTTCGGGACGCGGGCCAATCACCATACCTGCAATAATATTGAAGGGCTTTTGCTTGTCGGGGATTTGCCCGATATCGCCGCCCAGGTGGCTCCCCGTCCGCAAATGTTCGTCAATGGGACTCGCGATACCTTTTTTTGGCAGGATGCCGAATCGGCTTTCCACCACATTAGAGAGATATATTCTGGGATGGGCGCCGCGGACCATGTGGAATTTCTGAATCCCTCCGGAGTTGCCCACGAGCTTTCACCTCAATTAGCTGTCGATTTTTTCCTGAAAACCTTAAAACATGGCGGATAAATCAAAGCTATGGTCAAAAAAATCAGTCTTATATTGTTTGCCTTGGTGATGTCTTTTCACCTCTGGCCCGGAGAAATAATGGCCAATCCATCCCCCTACTCCAACCTACCCGAAAAGGGGCTTTGCGCCCACCGGGGGGTGATGGACACCCATCCCGAAAACACCCTACCGGCATTCCGCGAAGCCATCCGCCTGGGGGCCCACATGATCGAGTTCGACGTCTATTTCAGCAAAGACAATAAGCCCGTTATCATCCATGACCCCACCGTGGACCGCACCACCAATGGGACTGGCCCGGTCACGGAAATGTCTTTTGCGGAAATCCGCCAACTGGATGCCGGCAGTTGGAAATCCCCCTTGTTCACGGGAGTGCGGATCCCCACTTTACAGGAAACCCTTGCCATAATGCCCAATAATATCTGGCTCAACGTGCACATTAAAGGCGGCGCTGAAGTCGGCCAGGCGGTGGCCCGGATACTTTTGCAAACGAATCGCCAGGGGCAGGCATTCCTCGCTTGCAAAAGCGAGGCCGCCACGGCCGCCCGCTCGGTATCTCCGGAAATCCTGATATGCAGCATGGACCGCCGGGAAAACCCCAGGGTCTATGTTATCGAAACCATCGCCGCCAAAGCCGATTTTATCCAGTTGAGAAAACCCTTCCGCCCCGAATTGGCCGAAGACGTGGAAAAATTGCGCCAGCACGGCATCAGGGTAAATTTTTACGGGACCGATTCCCCCCAGGAATTGCGGGAACTCTTTGCCATGGGTGTGCAATTCCCGCTCGTCAATGAGTTTGCCTCGTCCATGCGGGCGGCGGTGAAGCTCGGCATCCAGCCCGTAAAACCGCAATACGCTGCTCCAGAAGCTCATTGACCACCTCTTTGCGGACAGAAAAACGGCCCCACTACAAGCCATGAATTCAGAAATCCGCAATCGTGGCCGCTACCAAACGCGCACGGTCCGGGAATTTTTCGAGCAATGGGATGCCTATGGCTGCATCATCGAGAACAATTACATGTTCCACCGCGAAATCTATGCCGCCGTGCATCGACAATTGAAGAAACATTTCACGGCGCCCTATAAAATGCTCGAACTCGGCTGCGGAGACGCCTCCTGCACGGCCAGAGCGGTCCAAGGCACCCCCCATAGCATTCTACAGCGGCAGCGATCTTTCGGCAGCGGCCCTGCAAAAAGCCCGGCGCAATATGGCGGTAGTTCCCTGCCAACAAGAATTCACCCATGGAGATTCTTTTGAAATCACCAAAATTGAGAAATGCTGCTGGGACGTTGTCCTGGCCGGATTCTCCATGCACCACCTCACAAACGAAGGCAAATGCCAGTTAATGAACCGGTGCCGGGCCCTCCTCAACAACGGCGGCATACTACTCATACTTGATCCCTACCGGCGGGAAAATGAAACTCCCCGTAGCAAGCTACGGGGTATCTAAGAAAGAAATTCATGATCACCACAGCATCAATTGTTGCAACTGCTTCTTCGGTTTGCCCTGTTTTCTTACGTAGGCCTCCACACTGGCCCAATCCCCACGCTCCCCTACCGTTCCAACATAATACCCGTCACTCCAAAACTCCCCTCCCCACAGCTTCTCCTTCATCCAAGGTTCGCGCCGAAAGATCTCCCGCGCCGTTATGCTCTTATATTTCTGAACGATTCGCCCGGGTGCTTCTTTCGGATGCGCTCCACACAGCAAATGCACATGGTCTCCATCCATTCCCAGTGCTTCCATCTCTATTTCATAGCGCTCGGCTATCCCAACGCTTGTTTCTTTCAGCACCTCTTGCACCCGCCTTTCCAAGAGCATCTTCCGATACTTCACAGGGAACACCATATGGTAGTGGATCTGCCACACGCAATGGCTCGCGCGCCTCAAATGCTCCCGTTTCTCTTCGCTCATTCATCTCTGTTATAAAGTTACCGCTCCCCGTAGCAAGCTACGGGGTATCTGAAATTAAATGAAACCCGCGAGGCATTCCTCCAACGCTGGTGGGAAAACTGCGAAACCGCCTGGACTCTGGTGCCGCCCGCCAACCAGGCCCTCTTTCGCGAGCACATCTTCGCCCACGACCACCCCGAAAGCCTCCCAAGCATGGAGCAACTGGCCCTACGCAACGGCTTCAAACGAACAAAACTCCTCTACCTCGACCCCCCCAATTGCACGGCCTACTCCTCGTCGATACCTAAAAAAACTTATTCCTGGCTGCTGATAAATTCACCCATTCCCAATTGAACACATCCGAATCTCTGTCGAAAGGGAAATTATTCTTGAAAACCATCATGAGCGCCGAATAAAATCGGCCCAAAAAATGATAAAAAAGATTACAGATCCGAAGAAAACGATAGGCTTTGTCATCCGCATCGAGTTGGAATATATTGAGCCTGCCATATGGCGTTTGGTTGCCATTCCCAGTGATTTAACTCTTGAGGAACTGCACCATGTAATCCAGATCGCGATGGGATGGACAGACAGCCACCTGCACCAATTTTTTCATCAAAAAAACAGGTATGGAATACCGGATGAAGATTTCGGAGATGATGATACGCTGCCGGAAGAGGACTTTACGGTGAACGAATTTTTCAAACGAAAGGGTTCTAAACTAGAATACGAGTATGACTTCGGCGACAGTTGGGTACACCAGATCAAATGTGAGAAAGTAATCAAGGGAGGCGATAATGCGGAAATCCTCAAAGTATTGGATGGAAAGCGTGCCTGCCCCCCCGAGGACTGCGGAGGTTTCCCCGGTTACTTCAATTTGCTTGAAATTATTTCAGATCCGGATCACGAAGAATACGAGAACATGATCGAGTGGCTGGGAAATGAGTTCGACCCAGAAGCCTTCGACATAATTGAAGCAAACGAACTCTTTAAGTAATTCAAGCGGTGAGCGCCGAGTCCATCGGCCAAACAACTCTCACTCCTCTTCCCTGTAGCGGCGGCGGATTTCGTCCCGGCAGTCTCTCATGATGCACAGGCAGACTTCCCTTTGGTCAAAAAGACGAATGCGCGATTGGCGGCACAGGGTGCGCAGCTTGACCGAGCTGCCGCCGGGCAGGTTTTGCAGGATGCGGAGCGATTGGTTGATGGCTCCGAGGGCGGATTTGAGGTGGCAGACGGCGAGGGCGAAATCCCCCATGTCGAGGGCTTGCAGGGCCAATACGGAGTTCATTTCCCCCTCATGCAAGCTGTTGCTGTATCTCCAGGAAATATCGGATGAAAAAACCGAAGGGTTGCGGATCATGGCCAGTTCCCAACTCCGTTTCAGGTAATAATAAAGACCACGGGTGACAATAAATACGGGGTGCCGGTGGAGGGTGTAGGGATCGGTGTCGGTATCATCTCCCTCCGCATCCGCGGGCGCATCCTCTCCATTGGCATGAAGTCGGCCTCGATCCAATTCATCCCAATCCGACTCCTTGATCGACCAGTCGTCATGTTCCCAGCCCATTTTGTGGGCGATTATATCGAGCCGGTCCGGGCGGTCCGTCAATTGGGCGTAATTGGCTATAAAACGGCCGATCTCTTCCTTGGCGCGTTTGAGGTATTGCTGCCAGTCGAACTCGTTCCAGACCAGTTCGCCGCGTTCCTCCCAATCTCCCTCCGGACTCCCTTCGTAATCAAAATTGCTCATTATGCCTATGGAATTTAAAGAACGATTTTTCCCCTCTGGCCATTAATCTGTTGCCGGGCTGGCAAAAAGCAATCCCTATCTTCGTTTCTGAACCGAAATTTAGACGGGCTCACTTAACTCGTCGAAGAGGGCGAAAATTGGCTCGCATGCGGGAGGGCTTTTTGCAATCTCTGGCTTAATTGTTTATGAATGATTTAGTGTTTCATACCGAAGTTTGCTTTTCCGGGCGTGTGCAGGGCGTCGGTTTTCGGTATTGCGCCTGGCAGGTGGCAAGGGAATTCGAGGTTTCCGGCTATGTTGCCAATTTATCCGACGGCCGAGTCCTGATCGAGGCCGAAGGCGTCGAAACCGAGGTTACGGGTTTCAAGGATGAAGTTGAAAACCGTTTACAACCCTTTATCCGCAAAGTGGAGGCGAAAACCCAAAGACGTCCTCCACGGTTTGCCGGTTTTACAATCAAGTAAGTAAGTTACTGATAATGAAACTCCCCGTAGCAAGCTACGGGGTATCTAAGAAAGAAATTCATGATCACCACAGCATCAATTGTTGCAACTGCTTCTTCGGTTTGCCCTGTTTTCTTACGTAGGCCTCCACACTGGCCCAATCCCCACGCTCCCCTACCGTTCCAACATAATACCCGTCACTCCAAAACTCCCCTCCCCACAGCTTCTCCTTCACCCAAGGTTCGCGCCGAAAGATCTCCCGCGCCGTTATGCTCTTATATTTCTGAACGATTCGCCCGGGTGCTTCTTTCGGATGCGCTCCACACAGCAAATGCACATGGTCTCCATCCATTCCCAGTGCTTCCATCTCTATTTCATAGCGCTCGGCTATCCCAACGCTTGTTTCTTTCAGCACCTCTTGCACCCGCCTTTCCAAGAGCATCTTCCGATACTTCACAGGGAACACCATATGGTAGTGGATCTGCCACACGCAATGGCTCGCGCGCCTCAAATGCTCCCGTTTCTCTTCGCTCATTCATCTCTGTTATAAAGTTACCGCTCCCCGTAGCAAGCTACGGGGTATCTGAAATTAAATAAATATTTTATAAATCCATACCGCATGATTCCTCAACCCTCACCGGAAATGAGACAGACTCTCAACCTTCCCGAAATGAGCCAGATCGGCATTGTAGTGAAAGACCTGGAAGGCGCCATTGAGTATTATGAGAACACCCTCGGAATAGGCCCGTTCACTCGCTCAGGGGTGGATTTCAACTTGGTTTTCGACTATATCGAATTGCGTGGAGAACGAGTCGAAACCGAATTCCTGATGGGGTTTGCCGCCCTCGGCTCATTGGAGATGGAACTCATCCAGCCGGTCAGCGGGCCGTCCCTCTACCAGGAGTTTCTCGAGCGCGGCTGCGAGGGCCTTCACCACCTGTGTTTTGACGTTGACGACCTCGACGAGCGCCTCAAACGCTACCGCTCAATGGGTTTGCCCTTGCTCATGGAAGGCCGCACCCCCAACAGCGGGTTTGCTTATCTGGATACGGAAAAAATTGGCGGCGTCATCATTGAATTGGTGCAAAGACCGTCCCGCCGGTCCTGATTTTTAAAGGCAAGGCATGGCATAATCCTTATTTTTCCCCGGTTTCCGGCGAAGGGCTTTTATTGCCCATATCGACCAAAACCTTCCAGGAGCCATCGGCCTGCTTTTTCCAAACATTAAGGTATTTGCCATGGCTTTTCACCGGCTCTCCGTCTTTCCCTTTGGTAGTAATGGTATATTTTCCCCAGGTGTAGCCCAGATCGCCGGAATGGGCTGCTTTGCCATCCTGAGGTTCCCAGGCCAGGACATATTTGTCTTGGTCCGGTTTCATTCTCTCATAAATGGAGTCCCGGCCAAAAACGGGGTTTGAGCCCGCGGGCAATTCCAGGGCATCCTCCGCCAGATAGGCCCGGAATGCCTCGGCCGCTCCTTCCTCCATCGATTTTCTGGAAAAATCGCGATCTGTTTGCAGAAGAACCGCTTTTTCCGTGGCTGAATCCATTTCTTCCGTATGACTACAGCTCATGTTTAGCAATAGCAGGCAAACGGCTATAATAACCGCCGGCATGGATTGAAATGGTATTTGTTCTAAAAGTTTCATCTTGGTCTTCCGGATTATTGCGGAATCAAATCCACACCTGGCGATCCACCGTCAGTTTCGATTTCACTTTGCCTGTGTGAGCGGTAGATTTAGGCTCGAAGAGGACAATTTTGGTTTCCTCATCGGCCTCGGGTTTGTGTTCGACGCCTCGAGGCACGATAAAAAACTCCCCCTCATTCAGGCATATTTTTTGATCGCGCAAGTGGAGCGTAAGGGCACCCTCGACAACCAAAAACATCTCGTCCTCATTTTCATGACTATGCCAAACCATTTCTCCCTTAACTTTGGCCAATTTGACATACTGGCCGTTCAATTCGCCCACAATCTTGGGAGTCCACAGTTTTTCGAAGAGACCAAATTTTTCTCTTACGTTTACTTTTTCCATGCTTGTTTTAATTGCCGCCGGATAATTGGATGTCCTCGTATTCTTTATCCAGCAAATAGAGGAACATTACGGCCATGGAATCCTGATTTTTATCCGTCGTATTGTGATAACGGCTGGTCAATTCGTATTCATGGTCCTTAAAGAGCGGAATGCCCTCTACGCTGGAATAGTATTCCACTTCATCGATGCCGATCTTGTCGGGGCTGGATCGCACCTGGCTCTTAAAAATCGTTTGGCCGTCGGTCAAGTCCTTCAATTCCAGAGATTCGGCAAACGGATGGAGATGAATGGCGATATAATGAATCCATGTGTCAAAGGGTAGATTCATCCAGTTCGTTACTAACGTTTTATTGATTTCACGGCCCGGCTTGACGATCCAATGCCCGCTAAATTTGCGCCCGAATTTATCCAGACGGTAACGGCCAGTCACTCCCTCGCCGACCAGGCAGCCGGGCCCATGCAGTTCCACGCTGGGCTGCTCTACGTTATAGTATCCATCCTGGCCCTCTACCAGCACTAGCCCATTGGCGGCTTTCATGAACAAAGCCTTCATCGGCTCCTGCAAATCCTTGTCCTTCACGTAATCGATTGTCACCTTGTGCCGCACTTTCAAGTTCGCCTTTTCGACATTGAGGTTGAGCGCCTGGGTAGTCAGGGAAAAAACTTCGTGAGACATAATGGGAATGCCGAAACCCTTGGGAAATACTATTTCGAATTGACCCTGCGAGAGCGTGAAGAGCCGGTTGCTGGAAGTTTTCTTCCATTGAAACAAATTTCGATGTTGGCTCATGTCGATATCAAGATTGCTGTGACACATAAATTCCTGCGATTGGGGAGTGCGTCCATCCGGCCCGACCATATGGGCCCGGTAGCCTGTATGGGCCCGGTAGCCTGTAATCCACAATAACTCCGGAGTTTCGATTTTATGGCCGAGAGTCACCTTGCGTGTGCTCTGTGGGCCCTGCATCGATTTGTAAATACGATCGATGGCATATACCGGGGAGATTATCTCCCTCGATTGGATGGGGAAACTCATCTCCTCCGCCCTGCCCTGGCCATAAAAACAGGACAAAGCCAGGAATAGAATTGTTTTTTTCATATACCTTCTACCACGAGCTTTAATTATGAATCAATAGCCACAAATCCATTGATTATTTTTTACCTTCAGAAGTTTTCTTGCAAGTTTCAAGTCATCTCAAAAATGAATGCCTGTTAATTGACCGGAAATTGAGGATTGACGATTCGTGGAAAGCAATTTGGTTTCCAGAAAATTAATAGTTTGGGATTGTGGCAGGAATCGATATTGTGAACAGGCAAAGAATTGAAAATTCAGAACTCATGGCATCTCCCCTGGCTCTCGGGTGCTGGGTCTTTGCCGGCGGGCCCACTTGGGGCCAACAAGAACAGAAAGTCTCCATCGCCACAGTGCATGCCGCCCTCGACTTGGGAATCAACACCTTCGACACGGCGCCGGCCTATGGAGACGGTGTATCGGAACGAATTCTAGGTCTGGCTTTGCGGGGACGGCGCGATGAAGCGCTTATTGCGACAAAAATATCCGAAGCCAACGCCTCTCAAAAAGAGCTTATTGCATCCTGCGAAAAAAGCCTTTCCTTGCTCAGGTCCGACCGCATCGACCTCCTGCAATTGCATTGGCCAAGCCGCAAAGTGCCGTTTGAAGAAACCATTGAAACCCTCGACAGGCTAAAGGCGGAAGGGAAAATTCGGTATGCCGGCGTTTGCAACTTTGGAATCAATGATATGCGCGATTATTTGCGGAAGGGCGGCGAGATGGTTTCCAATCAGCTCCCCTACTCTCTTCTCACCCGGGCCATCGAATACTCGATTTTACCGGAGTGCCGAAAACGTAAAATCTCCGTTCTCCCCTACAGCCCATTGTTGCAGGGCCTTTTAACCGGCAAATTCAAAAATGCGGACGAAGTTCCGGCTGGGCGCAGCCGCACCAGGCATTTCAGTTGCCACCGTCCCGATGCGCGGCACAATGAACCCGGTTGCGAAAGTGAAACATTCGAGGCCATTGCATCGGAAGCCGGCCTTTCGACAAGCGCCCTTGCCATTTCCTGGCTCTTGCGCCAGCCCGGCATCCCGACCGTCATCATAGGCGCCCGCACGCCCCTTCAAGTTGAGCAAAACCTCCAGTCGGTATCGGCAATCCCAACGGCAGAAGTTTTACGTCAGTTAAATCTTGTCACCGACCAAGTAAAATCCAAGCTAGGAGCCAATCCCGATATCTGGCAATCGGAAAGCCGCTATAGTTAATCTTCACGCGAAATGAATCCATCAAACAAAAAAGGCCAAGGGCCATTAAGAATCGCCCAACGGTCGAGGAAATTAGCTGAACCAGTATTTCGATCAAACCATACTATACTGGATAAATTATCGAATTTTACGGTAAAGGGGCCGGGCAACTCCATCCGCCGGCGTTGCCGGGAGGATGAGGCCACCCGCCTGCGCCTCAAATACAACCCCTACTACCACACTATCGAACGGCAAAACGGTTCCCATGTCCACGTCCACGGGCAGGAGCTGATCATGCTCAGCAGCAACGATTACCTGGGTTTGAGCCATCATCCCAAGGTCATCGAGGCGGGCAAGAATGCGCTCGAAAAATGGGGCAGCAGCACCACCGGGGCCCGCCTGGCCAACGGCAGCCGCCCCTACCATCTGGCCCTGGAGGAGATGCTGGCGGACTTTTTGGGCAAAGAGGCCTGCCATGTGAGCGCCGCCGGCTACCTCTCGTGCATGTCCGGGGTGGCCACCTTCGCCTGCAAGAGGGACTTGATTTTGGTGGACCGCAACGCCCACTCCTCGCTCTGGTCGGGCATCAGCGTGTCGGGCGCCCGGGTGGAGCGTTTCAGCCATAACAACCCGGCCGATTTGCAGGACATCCTCTCGCTGGAGCCGCCCCAAGCGCCCAAACTACTCATCATCGAGGGAGTTTACTCGATGGAAGGGCACATTGCGCAAATCCCCGCATTTCTCAACATCACCAAAGGCAAAAACTGCTTCATCGTGATGGACGACGCCCACGGGCTGGGGGTGCTGGGGCGCGAAGGGCGCGGCACGGCCGACCACCTGGGGGTGACCGGATCGATCGACGTGATCGCCGGAAGCATGTCCAAAGCGCTCTCCAGCACGGGCGGCTTCGTGGCCGGGTCGAAAGAAGTGATCGATTATTTACGCACCAATTCGAAGCAGACGGTGTTCAGCGCGGCCATCAGCCCCTGCCAGGCGGCCTGCGCCCAAGCCTCCCTGGAAATCCTCCAAACGGAGCCCGAACACCTCCAGCGGCTATGGGAAAACACCCGCCAATACATCGAAATACTGACCGGGCTGGGGCTGGACACGTGGGGCAGCGAATCGCCCGCGGTGCCCATCGTGCTGGGCAGCAAAGCGCTCACCTTTCGCTTCTGGAAATCGCTCATGGACAAAGGCGTCTTCACGGTGATGGCGGTCTCTCCGGGGGTGGCGCCGGGCAAGGACCTCATCCGCACCTCGATCTCGGCCCGCCACAGCCAGGAAGACCTGGAAAAAGTCGGCGACGCCATGGCCCAGGTAGTGAAAGAACTGTTTTAGCCTTCAGCCGCCCAAAATCATCACCATTACAGACGGGGAATGGTGAGGCCGCCATCGATCATGATGACCTGGCCGGTGGAATAGGGAAAATCTCCCCGGGCCAGCGCCGCAACCGCTTTCCCGACATCTTCGGGATAACCCCAGCGGGCCTGCACGCATAATCCCTCTTCCAGCAATTTATCGTATTTTCCCACAACTCCGCTGGTCATATCGGTTTTCGTTATTCCGGGACGAATTTCGTAAACGGGAATTTCATATTCCCCCAATCGAACCGCGAATAGTTGGCTTGTCATGCTCAGGCCCGCCTTGGCGATGCAGTATTCCCCCCGATTGACCGATGCCACGGTGGCCGAAATGGAAGAGTTGGTGATGATGCAGCCTGCAAACGCAGTGTCTTCCAGTTTCTGGGTTATCATCCAATTGGCGGCTATTTGGGTGAGAAAGAACGTCCCCTGAAGATTCGTTTTTAGAACAAATTCAAAACTCGCTTCACTCGTCTCCAGAATATCCTTGCGCTCTTTGGGGGCAACGCCCGCATTGTTCACCAGAACATTCAATCGCCCAAAATGAGCTTTCACCTTGTCCACAATGGAATCGCGATCAACGGCTGCTCCAATATCGCCGCGGCAATAGATCGCATCGGCCCCTAATGATCTTAATGTGGACAGCGATTCCGCAACCGCCGATGCCTCCCGCACTCCGTTAATCGCAATATCGAAACCTTCTTTCGCCAGGCAGGTGGCGCAACCGAGTCCGATGCCTCGGCTTCCTCCCGTTATTAATGCTACTCGCTTATTATTGCTTGGGGTGTCCATAAATTAAAAAATAAGTTTAACCTTCCAATTCCGGGATGTTCACCCATTGGCGTTTTTCCCAGCTCTCCAATCCTATTTCCGCCAGTTGTACGCCTTTAACGCCCTCCATTAGATTCCACGGAAAAGCCTCGTCCAGAACGACATGCCTCAGGAACAGCTCCCATTGGGCCTTGAAAGCATTGTCGTAATCTTCCTGGTCCGGCAGCAGCGACCATCCGTCGAAAAAATCTATCGGTTGATCAATGTCCGGATTCCAAACCGGTTTGGGCGTATTGCCGTAATGCTGAATCCGGCACTTCCTCAACCCGGCCACGGCGGAGCCCTGCGTTCCATCGACATGGAGCGTTAGTAAATCATCGCGCCGGACCCGCGTTACCCAGGACGAATTGAAATGGGCGATGATTCCGCCTTCCAACTCGAATGTGGCGTAGGCAGCATCGTCGGCCGTGCAGACGTAGGGTTTCCCATTCTCATCAATGCGCTCCGGTATATGGGTGGCGCCCATACAGGAAACCGCTTTAACTGCCCCGAAAACCTGATCGAGAACGTATCTCCAATGGCAAAGCATATCCATGATGATACCGCCATCGTCTTCTTTCCGGTAATTCCAGGAAGGCCGTTGCGCCTCAATGGTATGGCCTTCGAAAACCCAGTACCCAAACTCGCCCCGGACGGACAGAATTTTTCCGAAAAATCCAATTTCAATGAGACGTTTTAATTTTCTCAATCCGGGAAGCCAAAGTTTGTCCTGCACAACACCATGCTTCACCCCGGCGTCACGGCAGAGGCGGTATAGCTCCAGCGCCGTCCGCGTATCTATGGCGATCGGTTTTTCGCAATAAACATGCTTCCCCTCCTTCACCGCCCGGCGAACGGCATCGGCGCGCCGGCCAGTTGTCTGCGCATCGAAATAAATGGAGTAGGCGGGATCGGCCAACGCTTCATCAACATTCGTGGTCCATTTTTCGATGCCGGATTGAGCGCAAAGTTTTTTCAATTTGTCCAGATTGCGGCCCACCAGGATGGGATCCGGCATGATGGTTTCGTTGGCGCTCACGGCCACGCCGCCTTGTTTGATAATTTCCACGATCGAACGCATGAGATGCTGGTTGGTTCCCATGCGCCCGGTGACGCCATTCATGATTATTCCAATTTTGCGCACTTTCATATATTACAATTTTAAACGTGATTAAGGTAAGATTTTACAATTTCATCAAGAAATTGCGACTGGTCCGTTTTCCAGTATTTTTTGGAGAAAATTTCCACTTCGATAAAACCGTCGAACCCCGCGTTATCCACCCAGCCTCGTATTTCCCGGATGCCGATGCAACCCTCACCCATGAGGCCGCGGTCGAGAAGAAGGTCCTCCGTCGGGGTTTTCCAATCGCAAACGTGAAAAGCCAGAAGGTTGCCGTTTTTCCCACACCGCTGAATCTCTCTTTGCAAATCGGCAGCCCACCACAAGTGATAAACATCGATGGCCACTCCGACCCAGGGCGAAGCAAAATTCTCGGCCATATCGTTGGCCTGTTTCAGGGTGTTAATGGCGGACCGGACATCTGCATACATGGGGTGCAGGGGCTCGATGGCAAGGCCTACATCGCAGGCTTCGGCATGGGGCAAAATAGCTTCGATGCCATCTCGAATTTGCTCACGGGATTCGGTTAGAGATTGCCCGGGAACGGCGCCGCAAACCAGGACCAGGATAGGCGCTCCGATGGCGCTTGCCTCATCTAACTTGCGCCGGTTGTCGTCCATGGCGGCCTGCCGCTCTTCCCTCTCGGTGTGTGGGAAAAAACCGCCCCGGCAATAGGAAACAATTTTTAGGCCGTTGTCATCGAGAATGGATTTGGCCGCCTTCGGGGCGATGCCGTTCAATGCGTCACTCCAAACCGTTATTGCCGGAATTCCCGCACGGGCAAAGTTTTGGGCCGCCTCCTGTAAACTCCAAGGCTTTGTCGTAATGGTGTGAACGCAGCAGCGGGACAGATCGGTAAAAGGCAGGGCAGTCATAAATAATTCTATCAATAATCAGGTTAGAATAAGTTGCTCAACTCCTCCAAAAAAAGTGTAATACGGTTCCCCTTTTACAACGCGTTTAAGGTAGAGGGCCAGCTCGCGGGCATGATAATCGCCCCACATGCTCGATTCTCCATAGGCGATTTTTTGACCTTCGGGTACATGATCCCAGCCATTGGGCTGGTGATAAATCGAATGAAGAATCAAACCTTGGTGCGCGCTGCCGGTGCTCAAATAAGGTTCGAAAAATAAGGATTTAGCAACGGTCAGGCCCGCCTGCCAATAACGGTTTCCATCCTCCGTTCCGCCCTTATTCTTTAAATAACGGCCCAATCTCAATAGACCCTGGGCGCCCATCGCCGCCGCCGAGCTGTCCACCGGCTCCCATGAATTAAACGGTTCGGCGGGCACATTGAGATAATCACCCAACCGGTGCAGATTAGGCGCCCCCGCATCCCAATAGGGAATTCCATCCGCCGGGCTGTTTTCGACATAAAAATCACAGGTTGCGCGAGCGGCTTTCAGCATGAAGGCCTCTATTTTGGACCTCCCCCCGAAGTCATCCAATTCCTCATCGTCCAAAATATCCAGAAACTCCAATTCCTCGGCGAAACCGAGCATGGCCCAGGCCAAACCACGCGTCCAGGTGGTGAACCCGCTGTAGCCCTGCTGCGCATTCGGGCAGCGATAGTTGCCGTCGGTCGTATTGAACACGCTCTCATGCGCCGTGCGCCCCCAAACATCGTAACTATCCCTCCCTTCGCCATAATAAACGGAATATTCGGCGGTTGCCCGGGCATGTTGCAAGGCGCGTTCGAGCAAATTAATTTTCGTATCGTTTTCACCCATCAGGACATGCCCGAGCCGATGACTAACCAAAAGTGCCCGGCAAGATCGAATGGTATCCACAAAAAGCGAGTGGGGTCCGTTAAATGAATGAATGAATCCACCGCCCGAAATGGTAGTCCAACGGGAAGCTTGCACGGCGCCGGAAACCTTCAAGGCCAGCTCGTAAAAGTTCTTTTCAGATTCGTCTGCCGGAATTTTCCCTTCTTTCAGCAACCGGAGCAGGTTGCCGTAAGTGCTCACGTTGTTGAAACCGTGATCGTGGACGCCGGTATGACTGACATGGGGCGCCATCCATTCCACGGTCTGTTTTTTACCCAGGTCCAGAAATTCCTCATCGCCCGTGGCATCGAATTGAAGAATGCTGGACCCCACCTGAAACCCCTGCGTCCACTCAGTCCAGCCCCGTGTCGAATAACGCCC
This sequence comes from Opitutales bacterium, assembly GCA_965226205.1. Taxonomy (GTDB): domain Bacteria; phylum Verrucomicrobiota; class Verrucomicrobiia; order Opitutales; family UBA2987; genus JAJFLU01. Next base: position 68,860 of record CBDDCJ010000019.1, read on the forward strand.
TTCGACAGTGAATACAGGCGAACCCGAGCTAACGTCGTATTCTCTTTCCATAAGCCGGATTTTTTCCGCCGAAAGGGACCAAAGAGCATCCAGATTATCAGACAAGTCCTCGGGTTTCAATTGATGATTGATATTCATAATTTCCCGTCTAGAAGGCTAAAAACGATTCTGTTTTCTCAAATGGATAATCAGTATTTTTGAATCTTCAAGGGCTTCATAAGTGTGTTCCTGGATGGCGTCGAATTGTACGCTCTGCCCGGCCTTCAGAATAACCGTTTCGTGGGGCAGTTTAATGTCAATGCTTCCCTCCAACACCCAGCAGAATTCGTTATCGTCGCGGTGGATTTCCGGCTTGGACAATTTGGTTCCTTTCGCCGCCTGGCCCACGAAGCATCGCAGATTGGCATATTCTATCTTTTGAAAATGATATCCACCCGACTGGTAGGTCACCGTTTCTTTACGGTGCGACAGCCGGGATTCGGCCAGGGAGATCAAATCGGTGGCGCTTATGCCGAATACCCGCCCTAGTTTATACAGCGTTTCCAACTCCGCCTTGGTCTGATTGCGCTCCAGTTTGGAAATGACCGCCGAGGAAACTCCCGAGGTTTGAGACACATCGCCAATGGTAAGGCCCTCCTTCTTGCGCATCTCCCGCAGGACTGTGAAATCATACATATTATAAGCCATTTTTCGACCTCAATTGATCGATAATTACTCAAAATTTTTTCTTTTGCAATATATTTATGCTATTTATTTATCTTAAAAGAACTATTTAAGCAAATTTAAACGAAATACCAGTTATAATTATTCGAGCTAATCCGTGTAATCAGTGGTAAAAAACGGATCTGCCGAATGCGAAAATTCAGGCCTTCACGTCGAAAAAGAGTTTAACGCCTTGGCGGTTTTCGAAGGTTTTGAAAGCTTCCTGCCATTGGCTCAGTGGAAAAGTGTGGGAAATTAGGGAGTGGACATCGATTTTCCCGGAAGCGAGAAATTGGAGGGCCCTTTTCCACGCAGTAGGCTTCTGTCCCAGCGAACCGGTCACGACGAGTTCCTTGAACGCGATCTGCTCGAAATCCAGAGTGATGAGCTTCCCGAAAAGGCCGACCTGGGTGTATTTCCCCTGCTTGCGAACCAACTGGAGAGCCAACTGCGCCCCTCCGGGATGGCCCGAACACTCCAGCACAGTGTCAACGCCATAACCTTCAGTTAAATCCAGGGCAAAAGCATGAGCATCGTTCTCCTCGACATTAAGGGTAAACTCTGCGCCGAGTTGCCGGGCGAGGTCGAGCCGTCCCGCATCGGAGCCGGTTCCGAGAACGATGGCCCTGCCCCCTTCGGCCAATACCACCTGCAAACAAAGGAGACCAATGGCGCCGGGTCCTACAATGGCCACCCTATCCCCGGCGCTGACTCCCGTCAATTCCGTTACGGCGTGGACGCAACAGGCCAGTGGTTCGGTGAAAGCTCCGGCCCGAAAGTCCACGTTATCAGGAAGCGGCAAGACATTGCGGGCGGGAACGATGGTGCGGGGAGCAAAGGCGCCATCGTGCATATAGCCGAGGGACTCCCGATTCGGGCAAAGGTTGTAATACTCGATCCGGCAATAACGGCAAAGCCCGCAATAACTGTAAGCCGTCAGGGCCGTGACGCGATCTCCCAAGCTGACATTTTCTATGCCCGATCCGAATTCTGCGATATCTCCACTAAACTCATGTCCCACCACAACGGGAGGCCGGATGGGGATATTGATCTGATCGTGATAAATATGCAGATCGGAGCCACAAATACCAGCTTCGCGAATGGCAATGCGAACCTCGTCCGCCTCCAGGGGCCTCTCGACCACCTCGCGGATTTCCATATTGCCCGGACCCCGGTCTGTTTTAACAAGCGCTCGCATGAATGAAATGAACTCTATTATTCAAAGTGAAAGGACTAAGAATGGCAACCACCACCTGATTTTAGCCGTTTCATACCTCGGCCTCGGCCTCGGCCCATCAAACGTCATTGCGACATTCAACAATCTCATGTTTGAGCAATTGGTGCTGCATCTCCCCGCGAAAACCATGTATGCGTTTTATGGTCATTTCGGCCGCCGCCACCCCCATTTGATAACTTGGTTTGATGATCTTGTAGGCATGAATGCCCTCGGGCAGGATATCGCCATCCTCAAGAGTAATGGCCAGCTTGAATTTCGACCCATGCGACCATATGCTGCCGCGCAACTCCTCAATCATCTCCGGTTTGTCCGGCGGGACGCCAATGACCAAATTCCCCTCCCAATTTTCGCGAATCAATTGCGTGATCCTATCCAAAGCCGTTATTTCCGTCTTGTGAAGGATTTCGGCCTCGACATGGAATTCCCTGGTTAAACCAACCTCTAAACCTTGCTATCTCGCCAGCGTTGGAATACCGTGATGGCCAAGAAATTTTATGGGGCCTTTCAGGGTGGGCAGCAGCAATTGCCCCAAATCCCGGAAAGCAGAAAAATAATCGGGCATAACCGAATCTGCGACCACGGAGGGAATCGGCAAACAAGTTACCAGCGGGACCGCCAGATTGCGGAAGAATTCCAGGCGGCTCTCGTTTTCAAGTCGAAAAAAATTGCTCGTCGAAAGAGCGGTGATGATGCCGGCACACCCCAAATTTTCCATCGTTGCGAGAATTTCGGCCTGCGCCTGGTATTTATCTTTGGGGCCGAAATCGGCAATCTGGAATCCGTGGTTTTCAGCCGTTACACGGACGCCTTTGAGGAAAAGATCATTGGAATGAGGAGCCACTTCACCATCGGTATAGACGCCGATGACGGCGCTTCGAGCGGGGATTCCCGCTATGTAGATGCCGCTCCCCCGGCGGCGGTGAGTCAGCCCCTGCCGGTCGAGTTCATCCAGACAGCGCTCGATGGCGGATTGGCTGGCCTTGTATTCGGCCATCATGGCACGCACCGTGGGTAGCCGTTCACCAGATTTGCCCGCGTTCACCTTGTCGATTAATAGATCGAAGACTTGCCGGTATTTGGGAACAAATTTCATCGAGATAAGTATTTTGTAGCGGAATATGCGGAACTGTATTTCATGCTATCAGGCACGAGAGTTTTAAATATATTATCACAAAATAAGTGATCCATCAGAGAGCTAAAGGTAAATTTAATTTCCTGCAATGCGGATTCGATAGAGATTTCAACTTTAGGGGCAAATTTTTTGACATGAACCTATTTAATTGTAACTATTATAAATAATATTGTAACTTACAATTATTCATTGCCAAGCCGAAAAAACAATGGCTCAAGGCAGTCTGTTTTTGCTCCATCAAGATGAAAGATGCCGCCATATATTCCCCCCTAACCCTGGGTCGGAATCATCAGCTTTTTCTCGACGATTCCTGGATCGAAAGCATGGAAAATATCACAACCGCTATCAATCCCGCCAAAAAATTTTAGGCAATCCCATCATTACATCCCATGACCCGCAGGCCCAACCTACTCTTTATGGTTCTGTTATCTATAATCCCGAAAACGGCTACCGCATCTGGTACTCCACCCGGGTGGACGGCGTTAAGCGCATGTTTGTCTTCCATCAAAAAAGTGATGACGGCATCCATTGGGAAAAGCCGTCCTATGACCTCATCAAGATTAATGGCAAAAGTTCCCACGCCGTCTTTGGAACCGATACAGCCCCGCACATGACGGAGCTTTCCACCGTTCTATACGATCCGCATGACAAGGATCCCGACCGGCGTTATAAGCTCCTCTTCAAACACAGAGAACCCGGCCTCCCCTCCCCTTTTAAGGAAATCATCATGCAACCCTACCAGCAGTTGCTGGAGGACCTCAGGTCAAGAGGTATGCACGATCTGGTGGAAACCTACCATAGGGTTATTTCTGACGCACTTTTTCTGCCTACCCAGCGTCGCGCCATGGGCACGACTTTTTCTTCCGACGGAATTCACTGGAATCAGGTAAACCCCTTGGCCATCCCACAAATCGGTGATATTTCTCACCTAACCTGGGATTCCCGCCGCAACCGCTACTTAATCCTGGCCAGGGATTTTTATTTGCCCGAGGACGTTCATGAAAAATTCAAACACCAGGAGTGGTACCGGAAAATCTTCTGGGGCCGCGCCGTGCGTCTTTACGAAAGCGAAGATTTCAACCATTGGGAGGCACGGGATATCGTTATGCATGCCGACCTGGAAGACCTGCCCGGTGACGAAATCTACAGCATGGCGGTATTTCCATATGAAGGCCTTTACCTCGGTCTGGTGCAAATCTATCACGCCTACCCAGGAAACAATACGGTTGAAATCCAGTTAGCTGTCAGCCGGGACTGTTTGCAATGGAAACGGCTGGGCAACCGGCAAACCTTTATCACGCTCGGTGGTATCGGTCAATGGGACCGCTTTAACAACTCCGTGGCATCGGCCCCGGTTCTGCTCGATGACGAAATCCGATTCTATTACTCAGGTCGATCCTACCGCCATAAGCCATACGCGGAAGACGACAGTGGCCCGCTCCGCTCCGCTATCGGTTTCGCCAGCATCAAACGCGATCGTTTTGTCGGATGCGGGGCCAGTTTCGATGGTGGCGCCATCACCACCAAACCCATGCTCATAAAAGGTGCCAACCTGCGCCTGAACGCGGCCAGCGCTCATGGTTCCATTATTGTCAGTATTTTAGACCAGAACGGCCAACCGATTGAAGGGATGATTTCAAAACCTGTTCAGATGGACTCTCTCAACATTCCCGTGCAATGGCCTAAGCCGAACGAAAATCTGGAAAGGCTCACCCTGGATAAGCCAATCATGCTTCGATTCGAGCTTAAAAATGCAAAACTCTATTCTTTCTGGGCCGCATGAAACAGTCCCTGAAAGTGAAGGTCTAATATTCTCCATTTTTTAACCACGGATTACACGGATAAACACAGATACTTGTTAAAACATGACCAAAAGCCTCTTTCTCTATCTGTGCTTATCTGCGTAATCTGTGGTTTTATCAGGCATTAAAGGATATTAAAATCCACATACGAATGATTGAAAAAATTGAATCCGGAGGTTTCTACATCGAAGAGTGCAGCCTGGATGGTGAAACCAAGGCCGATCAACGCGTCCCCGCGCAGCACAATACCATCCAGGTCAGCCGGAATCGCTGGTTTGTGGTCTATGAAACGCGCGGATTCCGCGGGGTGGACGATAATTGCAGCGTCATTTACCAATTGCGCAAAGACGGGCCGGACGGCGATGTTCTAGCCGAGGGATATCTGGAAAAATCCATCGACGACTGGGATCCACTCGGGGACGGCCGAAAATTTGTCAGGCAGGGAAATCACTCAATAGCCTTCGGAGTGCCCAAAGGCGCCCTCGTCAACGGGCAGCGGGTTCCCCACGAGGGCGTTTTCGCGGTGGCCTGGGGCAACCATGCGCGAGTCCTTGATGCGGAAACCAATTACCTCTGGAACAACGGGGAAATGCCGACCCCGGCGGAGAGCCACCGGGGTGCATGGATGCAGTTTCGGTTAAACGAAGGGGAAAACGACATCGAAATCGTGCAGCCGCTCAAGCGTTTGCGCCAGAAGGGTTATGAGACCGGCGAGGCGCTCTGTTCGCACGAAGAACTTCGCAGCATGAACCATTCTTTTGTCGGTCCCGTGACTTACAATGAGGATCGCTCCGAATGGGTGCATGCCCAACATTGGGGGGGGGGTTTGCGTGCCGGTTAAATACCGCTGGAACCCGGAGACAGGAATCTATGATTGGGTGCAATCGGGCCCGCAGCTCAAAGGGCCGCCCAACCGGTCCATCGGGGAAGGCTCTATCGTCCCTTACAACGGGGAGTGGCTCTTTGCCGCTCGCCTGGGAGGAAAGGAATACGGAATGGCCTGGTTTCGCACGGGCGATCTTTTCAATTGGAAGCCGGAGTTATTTTTGTCCGAAGAGGTCGGCAGCAATTGTCCACGCACGGTTTATGCTTTTCCAGATGGAATCGTCCGCGTCTTCACAACCGATCAACGTAATTCGCCCTACCAACATATCTACCAACGGCGAATTCCCTTAAACGTCCTTGATATCGATCCCGATAACGAATTTGCCGTAACCAAATCCGATGTCATTTTTGACAGCATTCAGGAGGGGTTGCCCATCCCCGAAAAACACGCACCAACGATGCATTTTTGCCGCCTGCTTCCGCACCTTGGGGGGCGGAGCGGTTTTGCCACCTTTTTTGTCCGCACGCGGGCCATTTTACCGCGCGAATACTCAATCGGCAATTTCAAGGGTATCGCCACCCAGGAAGAAATTGACGCTTCAGGGGTCTATTATTCCGAAATTACTTATGGCCGGGATTACCCTCCTACGTGGAACTTTGCCTGAATCATGAATCTGAAAAACTTGCCCGGATTTCCTCTTCCAATCCTTTTATCTGCTCTCGCCCTCTGGGCAGGCTTGCAAGCATCCGATTCCGGTATTCAGGATTCGGATACACCCGCCGCCAGCGTGAATACAAAATCTTGATGAGCGAACGCCAAACCGCGGAACGGTTCTCAGAAGATTTAAGAAAAGCCTGGAATGCTTTTGGATCACTCAATATGGCGGTGGCCATTGAACTATTCGAGCACGTCAACGATGCCTCAAATGCGGCCGAGGGTGACCGCGTGCAGGCTCTTTACGGTCTCGGACTTTGTAACCGTTACTATCAGACAAAGGAAGATAAACCCAAGGCCAGGGAATACTTTAACCAACTGGTGGATGTTTACCCGCAAAACAGCGCCGCCGCCTGGACCCTCCTGGAGCTTGGCATCATGGAGAATGTTTATACATTGGAGGGAAAACGGGAGGCCCGGCGGCATTATCAACGACTTCTCCGCAATTACCCGCAAAGCCTCGCCATTCACGAAACCGCCCTCCGTCTGGCCGACACCTATTTGGGGAAAATCTTTGACCCAACGGAAATAGAGGCGGGTCTTTCCGTCCTCGAAAAACATATTGAAAAATATCCCGCCAACCCCCTGGTGGGAAGCATGCACTACCGGGTGGGTTATTTTTATTTCGCCTGCCTTCAGGATTATGAAAAGAGCCTGCCCCACTCCGTTGCCAACAGCACTTTGCGGATGGAAGACCCCTACCGCTGGCCGGAAGACTTCTGGCACACGGCCATGAATTTCATGCGCCTCAACCGGGTCGAGGAAGCCCTCCCCTGGTTCGAGAAAATCATCACGGACAAACCTAACGGACGGGAGGCGCTTCCAGCCAAAGAGATGATAAAAAGAATAAACCGTTATTTGAAAAATTAGTCAAAAGGCGATTCCACTCCGACCCAATAACGATTTGTTCATTAATTTGTAGTGTTGACCCCATTGTTTCATAAATTCAATCAGATTCAAGACTGTGATCCGCATAAACAAAGGGACTAACGTGCAAAAAAGGTATATTGCTGAACTTCACAAAAAGTGAAGATACAAAAATGGATTGATAGAGCGTTATTATGGTTGTTTATGCCGCATTCAGAAGGTTTTTACTCAATATTTATGAAACAATGGGGTTGAGAATGAATTTTAAACAGCCAGGAAAGGAACCCAGGCGAGCCCTCGCACCCTTTATTATATTCGGGCTGTTCCTTCTTTTGGCCTCTTATGTCATTTCCATATTTCACGTAATTAAAATACAAAGCGCCCACCCGGATGAGGGAGAGGGGGATCGGGTCGTCATCCGCCTCGTGCATTTTCTGAGCGAAGAGAACGTAATGGAAGCTTTCAATAAACTGGCGCGCGATTATGAGAATATGCATCCCGACGTAAGGATTATAATTCAATCCGTTCCCAAACGAGCCTACCAGCAATGGTTGAATACCCAACAGATCGGAGGGACCACGCCTGACCTGTTCCAGCTTGAGCTACGCGGCAATTGGACCATGGCTTCCAGGTTTCAGGAAGTGCTGACATCGCGCGTGGGTGAAGTTAATGCCTACAATGTTGGCACCGGGATGGAAGGCGTACCATGGCGCGATACTTATATCGACGGCATGGAAGGTGGTTATTTTTACTCCCTGTTGGAATTTTATGGCATCCCTATGACGGTCGAAACCAGTCGTATTTTTTACAACAAGGATCTATTCAAAAAAGTAACGGGTAGCGATACGCCACCGGGAAATTTTGCCGACTTGATGCAAATCTGCTCTGCCATTAAAGAATATGCCAATGATCGCGGTGAAAAGATTTTTCCCATCGCCGCGACACGCGAAGACGTCAAACAATACGGTTTTCATAATATCTATCTGCAAAGTCTTACCGGCGGAATCCTTATCCCCTACGATGTCAATGCCGGGGGCGGCCCTACCTCGCAAGGATTGCTTTGGGGCTTACAAACCGGCGCGCTCGACCTGAAATCGGAACGATTAAGGGCCGTCTATGCACTACAACTTGAACTGGCGCAAAACTTTCAGCCAGGATTTATCAGCGACATGGCTGACCAAGCGCGCTTTCTCTTCGTCCGCCAACGGGCGGCCATGGTTTTGGGCAATACTTACGACTTCGTCCTTTATAATCAAACGGCCAAATTTGAAGTGGGAGTATTCAAAGTGCCTTTACCGGACAAAAATGATCCAAAATATGGAAAATATTACATGGGTCAGATATTTGAAGATCCAATCACCAAATTTCTTTTCGGCCTTTCCAAGTCGAGTCATAATAAGGACATCGCTCTGGATTTCATGAAGTTCTGCACATCGGTGCGCAACAATGAGCGGTTCTGCCGGCAACTCGACTGGTATCCCGCCATACGCAATGCCGAAACCAAAGTGGAGTTGAAAATATTCGCTCCGAATGACCAGGGAGTATCAAGCTTTCTTGATTTTCTAACGGCGCCGGATATCGAGCTGTATTTCGACCAGAACTTCTTTCTATTTCTCGGAGGCCAGCTCTCCTTCGATGAATATATGGATGAGTTTATTCGCATATGGATTACAAAAGGAGAGAAATGGCTAATAGTGCAGCGGGACGCCATCAGCAAAAAAAGAGATCATCGGCAGCGAGCGAAACCTGGCCCGTTCGCGAGTAAAATTGTTGTTCGAGGAAGCCGGCCAAATGCAGCCGGGGCAGACCATGGGAACGGGCACCCCCTACCAGTTGGGGGTGCAAATCATACAGGTTTTTTTCGGGCATGTTTTCACCTATCGGCAATATGTTCACGAGCAAATCAAAAATGGAACGTATTCGTTTCCACCCCGGAACCTCATGCCGGTGGAGCTGTTTCCCATTCCCCCCAATGAAAAAGTGCTTTCGATAATGCGCAAACCTCCAGATGATTCATGAAGCAGATCAGCATCCGGCAATTAAGGTTTCATTGGCAGGTTTATATATGGGTTCTGCCCAGCCTGGCCCTGCTGCTGACTTTCGCCTATTTCCCGGCCTGGGGAGCCATCTACTATTCCTTTTTCAATTGGGACGGCGGTTTTATAAAAGAGTTCATCGGTTTCGACAATTACCGCAGAGCTTTCAGCGATCCCTACGTCAGGTATGGCTATTTCATTGTTTCCATCCTGGTATTGGCCAACCTGTTCAAGATGATACCGTCCATCGCGGTGGCGGTGGCCATCCATCGCCTGAAAAGCTCGAAATTCGGTTATTTCTACCGGGTCCTCTTCGTCATTCCTCTTATCATTCCAGCAATCGTTATGATTTTGATCTGGAAATATTTCTACGACCCCAATTTCGGCATTTTGAACACTTTTCTCGAGTTTACGCGCCTCATGGATGTCCTCAATTACATCGATGGCCTCTTCCAATGGGGCGTATTTGTGGAAGGAAGCAGCCCGGCCTGGCTGGCCCGGCCCGAACTCATCATTCCTTCGCTCATCCTCTGGGGATTTCCCTGGGTGGGCACCATCGGCGTGTTAATTTACCTTTCGGGACTCTCCGGCATATCCGATCATGTTTACGATGCCGCCAAAATCGATGGGGCCGGACCTTTCCGCACATTTTAGAGCGTCGAGCTGCCCCTTATTCTGACACAGGTCCGCATCAATCTGGTCCTCATGATAATTGGAACTATCAAGGAGTACGGCCTGGTCCTTGTGCTCCTCGGCAACACCGGCGGACCCGGAGGGGCGGGCCTCGTGCCGGGCCTCTACATGTTTCGAAAAGCCTTTTACGACAAAGAAACCGAGATGGGTTACGCCTGCGCGCTGGGCATTATCATGTTCATCATCATCCTGGGGCTTACCTATCTTAATCATAAATTCGTGAGGGTTGAGAAATGAATTCACCTTCACTAATCAACAGGTATTTCAAGAAGCACAGATGGGAACTGCCCAAGCACGCCTACATCTGGCTGGTTCTGCTCTTCGCCTTTTTTCCACTTTATATGATTTTGAATATCAGTCTGAAAAATAATGAGCAATTTTTTAACGCTCCGCTCATACCCATGTCTCCTTATCATTGGAGTAACTGGATAGTGGGCTGGAAACAGATTAGCGGCTCCGTTTACCCCATTGTTTCATAAATATTGAGTAAAAACCTTCTGAATGCGGCATAAACAACCATAATAACGCTCTATCAATCCATTTTTGTATCTTCACTTTTTGTGAAGTTCAGCAATATACCTTTCTTGCACGTTAGTCCCTTTGTTTATGCGGATCACAGTCTTGAATCTGATTGAATTTATGAAACAATGGGGTTTATGTAACCATTTTTATCTCCTTTACGGCGACCGCCTTCAACTTGGTCGTTTCCATATGTGCCGCCTATTTTTTTGGTCGTTATAAAATGCCCGGCGGCGGGTTCCTCTTTTTGCTTTTTCTAATGCAGATGTTTATTCCCGGCGTGGTTAATCTGATCCCGCTTTTCGCCTTGCTCAGGGATCTTGGCCTGCTGGGAACTTTTGCCGGGGTTATCATTCCGGCCACGGCAACGGCGCAGGTGGTGGCAATTTATCTTTTGCGCAATTTTATTGAGGACATTCCGCAGGATCTATTCGACTCCGCCCAGATCGACGGGGCCAGCGATTTCAGGCAAATCATCCATGTCGTCCTCCCCATGTGCGCACCCATCATAGTAACGGTCGCCATCCTCGACTTTATCAATCACTGGAACGACTTCGTCTTGCCCCTGGTCGTTTTGGGCAAAGAGGAACTCTACCCCATCGGGGTAAAACTCTATCAACTGGACGGCGTTAATCTAAAACAATGGGGCCCCATGATGGCCACTTATTTAATTGCAGCCATACCGCTGATCATCCTATTTATTTTTGGAATGCGAGTCTTCGTCCGGGGCATTGGATCGGGAGCGATAAAAGGATAATTATTTATTTTAATGAGAACGGAAATTGAAAAACTGGCCATCGATGGCGGCAGGCCGATCATCGCATCGCCATTGCCGACCATAAAGAACGCATCCGGCCGTCTCATTGGCGAGGAGGAGATGGCTCTGGTCAAGGAAGTGTTGGAGAGCGGATGCCTGGCCTATATTTACGGCAGCAAGGTGGCGGAATTTGAAAAACGTTTTTGCGAGCTTTACCAGGTGGAGCACAGCGTTGCCGTGAGCAGCGGCACGGCTGCGCTGCACACCGCCATGATCTATCTCGACCCGGAACCGGGAGACGAAATCCTGGTTTCTCCCATCACGGACATGGGAAGCGTTATTCCAATTCTCTACCAGCAGGCCATTCCGGTCTTTGTGGATGTCGATCCTTTTAACCAGAATATGGATCCCGGAAAGATCGGGGAGCACATTTCACCGCGCACCAGGGGTATCATGGTGACACATATTTACGGCAGCCCGGCGGACATGGATCCAATTATGGAAATTGCGCGCAAGCACAACCTTTTCGTCATCGAGGACTGCGCTCAGGCCCATATGACCGAGTATAAAGGCCGCCTGGCCGGCGCTATCGGTAATATCGGCTGTTTCAGTTTTCAACAAAGCAAACACATAACGACGGGCGATGGCGGATTGGTCATGGCGAACGAAGACCGGCGTTTCGGACGAAGGCTGCGCGAATGCTTCGATAAAGGGTGGCCCCGCCACAAACCGGGCCGCGACCATTTTTTCCTGGCCCCCAATTACCACATGACGGAATTGCAGGCTGCCGTCGGGATCGCCCAAATGCAAAAATATTCCATTTCCATCGGAGCGAGGCGCGGGACCGCGGCGGAATTGGACCAACTGCTCAGGGAGGAAGAAGCCGTTCAACCGGTGGGCACATTGCTAAATTGCAAGCAGACCTATTTTTATTATTGTTTTCGCCTTAAACCGGAACGACTCACGGCCGGCCCGGGAAGCATTGTCCAAGCGCTCAGGGCGGAGGGGCTGGGTTGCGAGCATGGCTACCCCGGACCGGTTCCGCTCTATCGTTATGCCATGATCCGGGATCAAAAAACGTTTGGAAAATCCGGTTGGCCTTTCAATGCGCCCACCGCGCGCAAAAGATGGAATTACGACGAAGGGTTGTGCCCCCTGGCCGAAAAATGCTGTTGGGAAACCATCGTTCTACCTTGGAACGAGTGTTTGCAATGCAAGCATGTGCAGTTAATCGGCACAGTTATTAATAAAGTTTTAAACGCCTACAAAGCGTAAAATCAAAAATCATTAAATTATACTATGAAAACTGAAATTGGAGTTATTCCGGCGCTCATCACACCTCTGAACGAGGATGAAACGATTGATGTGCCAAGTCTCGAAAACCTCATCAACTGGATGCTCAGTTACGATTTAAAAGGGCTGTTCGTGGGCGGCACCATGGGCGAAGGCATAGCCCTGCGCGACAGCCAGAGGGCGATTCTCTTCCGTGAATCCGTGCGCATCGTCAACGGCCGTGTGCCGGTTCTGGCCAATGTGTCGGAAATTAAGCACAAAAAGGGCGCTCGACAATGTAACAATGGCCGTGGAAGCAAAAGTCGACGCCGTCGTGGCGACTCCCCGCATGGTGTTTCCCAGCCGGACCCCGGGAGAAACTTTCCGATTCATGAAGGTTTTGGCGGAAAATTCGGCGGCGCCGGTCTGGTTTTACGAAAACCCCTATATCACGCCAATCACCAGCGATTTTAAATTGATAGCGAAAATCATGTCGCTGCCCAATGTGGAAGCTCTAAAATTTTCTGCTCAAAACTTCGAATTGTTTGCCCGATGCGTGAGAGAGTTGCCAGACAATACGCCATGTTTCAACGGTAGCGTGCCGGAGATTGCCATGTCCGCAAAAATCGGCGGTGGCACCATCGCCGGAATCGGCAGCATGTTGCCGGGTCTATGCGTGGCTGTCTTCAAAGCGGCCCGGGCAGATCGGCAGGATGAAGCGAAAAAATACCAGGAGGCTATCAACTCGGCTTATACCATCTACGGTGGCGATGGTATGCCGTTATGGCCCTCAGCCCAAAAACATGTGCTCATGCGAAGGGGTTTGATTAGAACGAATGTTTCCACAGAACCCTTCCTGCGGTTCAATTCAGAGCAGGAAAGGAAAGTCGATGAGGCGCTGGAAAAAATTGAAGACTGGATTTTCGATCCTCAGGCCGTCTAGCGGCTCCTTTTCTTGATTTATATTGTAGGCCGGTCCATTTCAAATAGCTACAACCCGAATTCGATAATCTATGAAATGAAAGTAAACCTGTTATATGGGCAGGACGGGTTGAAAATCGATCTCGAAGGCGTCAATGCAACGGTCCTCAAACCCGCTTTCGTGAATGGACTTTCCGACCAACCGGCAGCATTCCGGGAAGCCGTTCGCCGCCCTATCGGGTGCCCGCCCTTGAAAGATATAGCAGAGGCTAAAGACAGGATTGCAGTGGTAATCTCGGATATCACGCGACCACTGCCAAGCGAGCGGCTGCTGCCCTGGATCTTCCACGAATTGAAACATGTGCCCAAAGATCGATTCACCATAATTATCGGAACCGGTTCCCATCGCGGAAATACGCCGGACGAAATCAAGCGGATGGTGGGAAAAAGCATCGCCGCAAATTACCGGATCATCAACCATGACGGCCATAATCACGAAAGCATGGCCTACGCAGGCGAATCGCCATTCGGCTACCCCGTTTATTTAAATCGCGAATATGTGGAGGCGGACAGACGGATAATCCTGGGATTTATTGAGCCTCATTTCATGGCCGGGTTTTCCGGCGGCTACAAGGCCGTTTTCCCCGGAGTGGCAAATGTGGAAGCCATCATGAAATACCACGGCGCAAAAAATATCGGCCACCCCCGAAGCGCCTGGGGAATTATCGAGAATAATCCTACCCAGGAAAACGTAAAAGCGGCCGGCTCACTGCTTCCCATCGACTTTTGCATCAATGTCGCCTTGAACAACCGGAAGGAAATTACGCGTTTTTTTTGCGGGGAAACGCTGGCGGTTCACAGGGAGGGCTGTCAATTTGTCAAGGAGACGGCCATGGTCGAATGCAACCACCCATATCCGATCGTAATAACGACAAACGGCGGTTATCCACTCGATCAAAATCTTTATCAGGCCGTCAAGGGTATGTCCGCAGCCGCCCAAATCCTTAAACCGGGCGGATTGATACTAGCAGCGGCCCGGTGCAACGATGGATTCCCGGAACATGGCAATTTCAAGCGGTTTCTCTTTGAATACCCGACTGCGCAAGCGATGCTCGATAAAATATTTGAACCCGGTTTTGAAATGTTCGATCAATGGGAGGTGCAGATGCTGGCCAACATTATGGTCAAAGGCCGGATCGGGCTGTATAGCGAAATCTCCGATGAAGAAACGCTAAAAGCCAAACTTCTCCCGATTCAAGACCTGAAGAAAAGCCTGCATGAAGAGCTGGACAAAATAGGCGGCGACTCGCCCGTCGCGGTATTGCCGGAGGGACCGCAAACCATACCTTTTTTGAGATAGAAGCGGTATTTCCCCCGATAATTATATCTCCCTAATGTGAAATGGGAGGCTATGGCTACAACTATCAGTTGTCGATAACGACTACACGGATGAAGCGGGTGGCGGTCGCGTTGACGGGGATGGTGTCTTTAACCGTTATGCGGTGCAGGTAGTCGTTGTCTGTAACGCTGACGGTTTCTGGATCGCTCTCGATTATGTCAATTGTGTCCGTGGAGTCGATCCTTATCAATTCGACGGCGTCGGTGAAAGTTCCATCTTCAGATACTTCAACCACATAATCCAAATCCTCTCCGTCGGCAAAATTGTCGAGACGGTTGAAGGTCACGCTAAGGTATTCTTCTCCGTCGATCTGGATCATACCGAACGCGGGTCCGGGATTGGTCCGGGAGCCATCGTCGAAGGCTGACTGGGTATTGGCCTCTCTCGGGTCCATGCCGAAAGCAAACTCCTGCAAATTGGTAAACCCGTCGCTGTCGTCATCGGCCGCTTTGCTGTTGGTCACGGTGGCGCCGCCTTGGTCCGGTTCGGCGTTCCAGAAGTCGAAGAAATCCGAGAAACTCTGGGAGAACGGCCGGACCAGAATGTTGATATCGTGGAAACCGAGGAGAGTGTTGGGGGTAAATACCAGCGGCACGGTGTCCGAGGAAACAGCGATATCGATGGCGAAATCGATGAAAATGGGTGATTCATCGTTAGGTGTTCCCGTTGGGTTCGGGTCAACGACGGTTAAATCACTGAAGACCGGAAAATCATCCGTAATATTATCTTCGTCGTAGGCGGGCAGTTTGAGGCTGCCGTTGAATGTGACTCTGGGCGGATTGAGGCCGGTCAAGTCGGCGCGAATACCGCGATCATCGGTGAATGTGACCAGTGTGCGATCCAAATTGGTTTGTTCGGTTATTTCCTGCTCATCCCCTAGGCCAGCGCCATCATCGAATGTATCCGTAAACTGTCCCTTTAGATCGATGGTGATTTGGAAAGTTTCGCCAATCGGAAAATCCTCAAACCCTATGTTGACGACATCGAATTCCACCTGGAGTTCTCCATTTTTAAAGTAGCTGCCGGTTCGGTAGGTCACATTCTGGATTTCAAGAAACGGGCGAAGATCGAGCGTGACATCGGCATTTTCAGAAAATGAGAAATTGTTGGCTTCATCGAATTCCTCGAAAATCTCGGTGCTGTCCACGAAGGCCGCAACAAAATAGTCACCTTCCGCATAGGGGTTGGAAAGTATCCACGATTGGGTAAAGACGAAGCGGCCGTTGTCGTCGATCTGCTCAATTTCATTCAATTTGCCGAGGATAACATCATCGGAATTGCCCCAGATTTTATCCAGGGAGAGCCGAATTTCCACATCAAAGAGCTGGCTTCCGGTATCGGATGCATTATCGCTCATGGGCACCCCGGCGTTGACCCCGGTTACAGTGACATCGAAAGGTGTATCTCTTTGAATGACAAAGGTGCCTTCCGAGAAATCGAGACTGGTGATGATCAAATCGGGCAGGGTGAGCGCTTCGATGAGCACATTGTCCACAAAAGCCTTTTCGGCTGGATTGTCGTCGCCGTCGTTATTGCGCGTATAGGTCCAGCGGATGAGGCGGTCGGCGGAACCGGCCTGGATATTGAGGTCTATGTCGGCATCGGTAAACCCGTCCGTTCCGATTATGGATGCGACTTCCTCGTTATCAATGGTGAGCGACAGAGTATCCCCTGCGGAGACTACTTTCCAGGCGGAACGGTCCGGGCACTTCGGTTTCGAAGAAAGCGGTCTGGCCGGCAGTATCGAGATTGGGCGCCTTGCCTGCATCGTTGCCGGTCGTGGTATCGCCTCCGTCGAGCCCTTCCGCAGTGCTCAGTCCATACCAGGAGGCGTCGCCGCCGATGACAAAGTCAGTTGAAGATAGGCCCGTGAAGGTGACGTCCATGGCTTCGGTCAACGAGAGAGAATTCACGGTGACCGTATTGGGTGAAGCGAGGTCGAACTCGATATTATTGGCTTCATCGACCTCGTTAACGGCATTGGTGGAATCGATGTTTACTACCACTGAATACACGCCGGGATTGGCAGTGATGGGGACGACCAGATCGTCGGCTTCAGAAACAATGTTAACGCTGCTGGATGCAGGTATGCCTTCCAATTGGAATGAGCCCAGAATCACATCGTCCGCATCCCCAAACACACTATTGAGCGACAGCCGCGCCTCGCCTTCGACTGCCCCGACAGCGGCATTGCCATTATTGGTCACGGTAATGCTCAATCCAACTATAGAGGTTAACCGGTTCACCGCTATGTCGCCGCCTACGGTTATATCCGTCACTTCGAGGTCGAAAATATTGACAACGATATTGTCGATATAGCCGACATCGGTTCCTTCGTGATTTTTGCCCTTTTGATAGACCCAGCGCAATGTGTGGTCGCCCACACCTAAGACGACGCTCTCCTGCTGCCAATCGACATCTCCGGAAATGCGTTTTTCGATAACCCCGTCAACCAGCAATGCCAGGCTGTTGAGGTTCTCCAGGGTGTCGGATTTCCAGAAGAAGGTAACCTCTGCGGGACCTAGTATGGGCACTTCGAATGCCGTTTCGCCGCCTTCGTCGATAAAGGGGCTCTGGGCAGCGTCGCCGTCGCCATTGTGCACGTCTCCCTGCCCGAACCAGGGAACTTCGAGGCCGCGAGTGGAAGTCAAGGGACCGATGGGGGCGGAGACATCATCCAGATCGAGCGCTTCATCCACCGTAACGACACCGCCGCCGGCATTAACGATGACCACCGGTTGATCCGTGAAGAGCACGTTGTTGGTGAGATCGACTTCTTCGATGATTCCTGTGAAATTGACAAATGCGCCCAGGAAATAATTTCCCGGGGGAGTAAATTCGGACACCTTGATGGTAAAGAATTCGCTCACATCGCGCGGGATTAAGGGGTTATCACTGGCCACCAGGGCATCGTCCAATTGCACGGTATGGGTATCCTTGAGGAAACCGAGCGCCTCGCTCCGCAGGAGGATATCGTTGTCGTCGCCAAATACCTGGTCTGTAGAGAGCCGGAACTGGAAGATGAGCGGCGTGTTGGCGGGCACATCCTTGGCCCCGGTATTGACTATTTCGATAACCGCGTCAGTCAGGTCGATAGTATCTCCCCTGTTCAGTGTTTGCGCTCCGCCCGTAAAATCGATGGTTTGAAGCGCGATTTCTGGGAATGAGAGTTCGAATAGGTCGATGAACATGCCGGTCTCGGCATCGAATTCCTCACCGGCAGCCACAATATCATCACCGTCCTGCAGGTCCGCCTCCAGTATCACGGTGCCGGAAATGAAAGTGAAAGTATAAAAATCTCCAGGATCGAGCTCGACCTGGAATCCGCTCCATATTCCGGTCCCCTCGGGGGCTATCAGCTTGGCCTGCCGGATGATTTCGTCTCCCTGCTTGATTTGGATAACGGGAGAGCCCATGTAGGCAAAGCTGACAAAGGTTGGCGAATCAATGAATACGGTGCTCGATAGATTGGAAAATTCCCCTTCGGCCAGCGTTGCCGGTGATTTGACGGCGTCCACACCGTCGAGAGATTCTTCACTTTGACCGACCCAGGCAACACAGGCCGACCCATCGAGAACCCAGCGCAACTGGGTGGCGTCCAAAGCCTCGCCCAGATCGATTCCACTGATAAAAGTATCCAGGATGGTGTTGAAAGTGGAATTGTTGTTTTCGTCCGATTCGTCAACAACACCGGATGTGTCGGCGATGACATTAACGACTCCGCAAGTAGTGGAAATGGGGAAATCGTCCTGAATTGTAACGGACACTTGAATAAACCGCCGTTCTCCGATGGCAAGCCCCTCTGTATATTCGAAGGTGGTGAACTCGCTGATGTCGAGCTCAACGCGCATGCTGATGGGTTCGCCGCCCTCGAAAACACTGGGTATGCTGCGCAAATCCTCGTTGGCCATGTCGAATGAGAGAAGGATGCTCTCGCCGTAGGAGAAAGCGCCATTGGTATAAGTAAAGTTTTCAAGGGTGATATCGGGCCTGGTTTCGACCACGATGTCGGCTTCATCAGAAATGAGGATGTTGTTATTCTCATTCAATTCGTCAAAATTACCAGCCGGTTTATCCGCCGTGGGCGGATCGATTCTGAGCCCGAGAAAATAATTTGCGGAGGCTGGAATTACGATGCCGGCCCGGTTCGTATCGGGTATCTCAATAATATTTCGATATACAAACTGGTTGTTTTCATCAAGCGGTTCCGCAATGAGAAAAGAACCCAGGATGATGTCATCGCCATTGCCGATTTCCTGGTCGGTGGTCAAGACGGCTTCCACCTCCAGGGTATCGGATGGAATGGGCAGCAGATCGCCCCCGATATTTACCCCGATGGCATTGAAATCAAAGCTGTCACGCTGAACCACAAATGTGCCGGGCCCATAATCGGCGCTCAGGATTGTAAAGTCGGGATCATCCAACTCGGTATCCGTGGCTGCGTTAATTTCGATGGAATCGACCCATCCGGTATCAAGCAGCTTGAAGGTGTTGGCATCTTTACGATAGGTCCACCGGAAAGTGTAGCTGCCGGGATCGAGAACATGGGTTACCTGGGCAAACGTGGTGTTGTCGCCGGAAATCGATTCCATCTCCTCGCCATTAATGCTGAAAAGGAGAAAATCGAAGCCGTCCTCGGAGGATACGCTCCAGTAAAAACTGAGCTCAAAGCGTTCTTCCTGGAAAACAGAAAATTCAAAAAGGCTTTCTTCGCCATCGCCGACCGCGCCGCTCTGGCCTCCGGCCGCGCCGTCCTCAACCTGACCGGTCTGGGCAAACCAGGATGAGACTCCTCCCAGACTGGCGGAAATGCCTATCGGATTGGCAGGACTATGATCTTCCAGCGCTTCCTCCAAACCATCGGAAGTGCCTCCGGTGCCGAGAACGGTGATATCGGCAAAGGTTGAAAATAGGGTGTTGTTGGTTTCATCGATTTCCGCAATCTCGCTATTGAAATCCACCCGCACGGCCAGGAAATAATCGCCGGCCGGGGTGTCGTCCGGTATAAGCGCATTGAAACCGCTAGTGACAGAAGCCGCATCCCCCGCCCCCAGGACTTGAGCGATGATGATTTCGGGAACGATGATGGCGTCATCGAGATTACCGAAAATGCGGTCCTTGGAAAGGCGCACCTGTATGGCTGTTCCACCCGGGGCATCAAAGAGGCTGGTGTTCTCGATGGTGATGTTGTTGATAACGATTTCCTCGCCACGATCGTAATCTAGATTATCGGTATTGTCGGGATCGTAATCCACATCGCTGACCAGCGCGGAGACCTGCAAATCGGTCAATAGATCGAAGGATTGGATGGAAAAGATGGTGTTGTTGGCTTCATCCGTCTCACCCACCTCATTGAGCGGATCAATGCGGGCGGCGACGATATAGGTGCCGGAGAGAATGGGATCGGGAATGGCCAGGCTTTGGCTGTCGCTGGGTGTGTCGCCGGAGAGGATGGGAGCGGCGAATCCAAAATCATTGCCGGTGCCAAGGATGTGATCGTCGCCATTGCCGATGACATTGTCCGTCGTCAAAACAAGTTGTACGGTAACGTCGTCCGCGCCTTGGTAATTGGCGCCCAGGTTGGCCGCCGTGACCTTGAAACCCGAAGTCGTTCCGGGAATTAAATCGCTATTCGGCAATTCCAGATTGGTGATGGTGAAATCTGGATCGATGCGGATGGTATCCGCACTGATGAATGTATTGTTGCTCGTGTCGTCCTCGACGATGGTATCCGCCGGATTGACTCTCAATGCGAGAAAATAGCTGCCCGAATCGATGGGCGACGGTATTTGCAATATCTCATTGTCCACATCAATCGATGCGCTGAAACTCAATTCCGTTCCCACAGTGGTGGAGCCCAGGGACAGGTCGTCGTCATTGCCAAATGTGCCGTCGGTTGAGAGAGCCGCTTCCACCACAATGGGGAATCCGCCGCCCAGATCGAAATAATCGGCGCCCAGGTTGGTCAGGCTGAAACTGAGGCGGATTTCCGCTTCCGGCAGAACCGGATCCGGTGGGTCGATGAAGACGTCTTCAATGAGGAAGTCGGGATTGAGGCTCACCACATTGGCGGGAGCTTCGAAAGCCATGATGAAGATGTTGTTATCTTCATCCTCTTCGGCGATCAGGTTTTCGGGGTCGATGCGGAACATGAATACGTAATCTCCCTGCTCCAGAGATGCCGGCAAGGTAAAGGATTCGCCCGATAGCAAAAGGGTTCCTCCGGCATCGATTCCCACTGTCAGGTTGGAGGAACCGACGAACACATCGTCACCATCTCCGAATACATCGTTGCGGGTCAGAAATACCTCGATTTTCACCGGTGTCGTGCTCTCAGGCAGATCATCGCCAAAATTGCGCACATTGATGTCTAGCGTGGCGTTTTCCTGCGGGCGCGCCACGGGCACGGAAATGGTTGCGGAACCGACCGCCAGGTCCGGAAAGCCGAGCGTCTCGAATGAGCCCGCCGCAAAGAGCGTGTTGTTGGTCGTTTCCTCGATCTCGGTTACCGCGTCGTCTGGATCGGCAAATGCGCCCACGCGGTAGAATCCCGGCACGGTGCCCCCATCGATGGTGAAGCTGCCGCTCAATACGATGCTTTCGCCAGCGCCCAGAATTCCCGTAAATTGAACTGTGGCCAGCAAGGCGTCGGCGGGATCGTCAAAATTCAGGTCGGGGAACAGCCGCAAATCGACATCCACGGGATCGGCGGCCGGAGCGGGGACATGGTCCTCGTCGCTGACATTAGTCACCGTTATTGTAAAATCGACCGGTTCGATGGGCGAGAATTTAAGGTCTGGTTTTTCGATTAAAAGTTGCGTCAGTTCGAAGTCGGGCGGATTGGGCGGTATGGCCACCGGAGCAATGGTCAATGAATCCACCCAGGCAGTGTCATCATTGGCAAACAGAGCGAAATCTTTCGAGTAGGTCCAACGAAGCGCGTAGCTGCCAGCCCCCAAGCGAGTGCCGACGGGTAAAAATTCGGCAATATCGCCGCTGATGGAGGAAATTTCCTCCACCGGTTCGCCATTGACGGTGAAACTGAGGAAATCGAAACCGGCTTCGGAGGAGACTCTCCAGAAAAAGCTCACATCGGATTCCTCGTCGATCGTTATGAGAACCTCGAAGAAGGCCTCTTCATCGTCTCCGACCTGTCCGCTCTGGGCACCGGCCCCCGTTTCAAACACACTCGATTGCCCGAACCAAGCGGATGCGCCACCGATGGCGGGGACGAAATTCAGCCGGTCGCCAGGGTCCAGATGGTCTTCGAGAGCTTCGGCCAGGGACACCCCGGTCACCTCAAGATCGGGCAGCTCAGTAAAGAATATGTTGTTGCCTTCATCCAATTCATCGATGGTGGCAAATGGATCGATAAAAGCCCCGATGAAGTAATCGCCGATGGGTGTGTTCGTCGGTATGGCAACCTCGAATGCGGGCAAGGTCACGGTGGCCCCATCCGGGCCGAGATCGGCAAGTAGGGTAAGGACCAGGTTTTCCTCCAGCACGCTATCGTCGATATTGCCCCAAACGCGGTCTTCGGAGAGGCGCAATTGAAGGACCACATCGGCCCCGGCGGGCAGGAAAAAGTCCGTGTTGTTGGCAATGGTCAGATCGCTCACCTCAAAAGTTGTCCCGCGAGCCAAGGCGTCCGGCAAATCAATGGATGAGAGTACGGTCACCTCGAGATCGCTGAAGAGATCGAATGATTGCGAGGAAAAGAAGCTGTTGTTGAATTCGTTGATTTCGGAGTAACTCCCGGCGCTGTCGATGGTGGCCGCCACCAGATAAGTGCCTGCGGTGACGCCGTCAGGCACCGTATAGGCCTGGCTGCCGATGCGGGTTTCCCCGTTCAGGATGTCGCCCTCGAAGGTGATGGGGGTCGCCGCCGTAAGGACCACATCGTCTTCGTTCCCGAGCACGTCGTCCTGCGTCAGGACAATGCTTACGACGAGACCCGGATCGCACTCATCCACATCGTGAATGACCCCCCGGTTAAGCCCCGTAACCTTGAATCCTAAAGCGGAACCGGGGATGAACTCGGTGCTTGGTATGAGGAGTTCGGTAATGATGAAATCAGGAAAAATGCGATAGGTAACGGTTGAGAACTGCCCATTGTTATCGGTTGTTATCTCTGGTAGCGTTCCCTCCGGATTGACCCGGAAACCGACGAAATATTCCCCGGGCGGAATATCCGCTGGAAGGGTAGCGGAATTGGTGGTCGTGAAGGTTTGCTCGAAATCGACCCCTTCGCTACGCGTTTCCACCGTAACAACCACATCGGATGCGTCGCCGAAATTAGCCTGAGTTCGACAGTTGGGGGGGTAAATCGATTATTTTTAGGGTTTTTCGTGCTGTAGGGCGTATGGTTGTCAGGGTTGGGGTGTGAATATGCCGTGTAGTGCAGACCACTCTATTGCCTTTTCGGAGAAGTAGTGCAGGGTCGGTGTTGATGTATTTGCGTCGCCATCGTCGTCGTAAGAAGGGCCAGGATTATGATTACTGGACGCTGGTGGAGTCGGTGCGCACAGCCAAGGGGCCGCGCCAGCGCATCGTGGCCCACATTGGCAAGGAGCCGGGGCTCGATGAGGATGAGCGGTTGGGTTGGGAGCAGATCGGTCGGCTCCTCGATGGCGATGATGAGGCTGCGGGGGCCGAGCAATTGGATTTATTTACCGAGGATAAACCGGAGGCTCCGTTGTGGGCGCAGGTGAATCTGGGTCGGATACGGGTGGAGTGGGTGCGTCAATTTGGCAAAGTGTATGTGGCTCTGGCGCTGTGGCGGCGGCTGGGGCTGCATCGTTTCTTCGAGGAGCATTTGCCGCCGGGCCGGGAGTCGGTGGGCTGGGCCCAGGTGGCCTCGATTCTGGCGCTGGGGCGTTTTTGCGAACAGGCCTCGGAGCTGGCTCTGGCCGAGCGCTGGTATGGCTCGACGGCGCTGGAGGATTTGATGGCGGTGGATGTGGATGAGGTCTATGACAACCGTTTGTATCGCGGACTGGATCGTGTCTTGCCCTTGCGCCGGGAACTGTTCAGTCATCTTAAAGGACGCTATGAAAGCTGGTTTGGGACGCGTTTCGAGTTTCTTTTATACGACATAACGAGCACCTATTTTGAGGGCCGGTGCGAGGGCAATGCCCAGGCCCAGCGCGGCTACAGCCGGGACCAGCGGCCGGATTGCAAGCAGGTATGTCTTGGACTGGTGGTGACGCCCGAAGGGCTGCCCCTGGCCTATGAGGTTTTCGACGGCAACCGCGCCGATGTGACCACGGTGCAGGAGAGGGTCGAGTTGATGGAATCGCATTACGGGGTGGCCGATCGCATCTGGGTGCTGGACCGCGGCATGGTGAGCGAGGCCAACCTCGAATACCTGCGCGGCAAAGGGGCCCGTTACATCGTGGGCACGCCCAAGAGCCATCTTAAAAACTTTGCCCTCGATCTGCTCGAGCAAGGCGATTTTTGCGAGGTGCGGGCGGGGGTGGAGGTCAAACTGGTGAAACATCCCGACTGCCCCCAGATCGAGCAATATGTGCTTTGCCGCAGCCAGGGACGGGGTCAAAAAGAAGCCGCCATGCTGAGCAAGCAAAAAGAGCGTTTGCGCAAAAAGCTCGACCAGATCGACCTGAGTTTGCGTCGGCGAGGGCAGAAACTCGATCCGGTTGAACGCCGCATCGGCCGCTGGCTGGGCCGCCACACCCTGGCCGAAAAAATATTCACCGTAGAAGTGCAAATCGACGCCGCCGGACGGGCCTGCGCATTGCAAATCACCGAAGACGAGAGCAAAGCCGATTGGGCCCAACTAGCCCACGGGACCTATCTGCTGCGAACCAACTGCCAGGAGGAAGACCCACAAAAGCTGTGGCGGTGGTATATACAACTGACACAGGCCGAGGCAGCCTTTCGTTGCGCCAAAAGCGACTTGGGGCTGCGGCCGGTCTATCACCACAAAGAAGAGCGTGTGCAAGCGCACATTCTGATCTGTTTTCTGGCTCTGGCGATGTGGCGCGCCCTGGAAAGCTGGCTGCAGGCCAAAGGCCTCGGCACCTGTGCGCGGCAAGTGTTGCACGAACTGGAGAATCTACGCTCAATGGACGTGGTGGCACCGCTGCGAGGGGGACGCGAAGCGCGTTTACGGCTGGTAGGCAAACCGGAAAAACTCTGTGCCGACCTCCTCAAGAAAATGGGCCTAAAACTGCCCACCCGCCCCAAAATCATCCAAAATGTAGTGCAGACTAACGGCAAAAATTAATCCCGAATCCGCATAGATAAGCCCTTTAACTTTTTGAACTGTCGAAGATGGGTTAGTGTCCAGAGATAGAATGATTTCCGTATCCAGATTGGCCGCTCCGGCTGGCAGATTGGCGGCATTGTTTTGTACGCTGAAACTGTAATCGAGTTCATCGCCTGGCACCAAATCAGTGTCGAGAACACTGACCGATAGCATTTCGAAATCCGGACTGAAGGTGAAAGTTTCACCAGCCGGAGTTATGAATGAATTATTGTCGTTGTCATTCTCCTCAATGATTTCCGGACTGTCCACAGTGACAGCAATGCGGTAATCTCCCAGGTCGATGCCGTCTGGAAAGGTATAGAGAAGCGGCGTGGAGGATACCGAAGTGCCGCTGCCGATTCCCACGTTGCGGGGGAACGTGCCAATTATGACATCATCAGCGTTTCCAATAATTTCATCCTTGGTCAAACGCAGTTCAGTAGTAATTACTGGTGCCGTATCGGGTAGGTCGTCACCTGCGTTTCCGATGATTACCTCAATAGTTGTCTCACCCTCGGGGCGGGGGTCGATAGATTCGACATTAACATTGAGCACCACCAGGTCTGGGAAGGACAACACCTCGAACAGGCTGTCTGTAAAGGCCGTATTATTGGAATCAATTTCGAGCGGGACGAAACCTCCCGGATCCACCTTGAAGGCGATAAAATAGTCGCCCACCGGGATCAGTGAATCGATCTGGAAACTGCCCGCGACAACGGCGGATACACCCGAATTGAGGCTGCTGGGAAACTCTATCGTCCCGATCAGGGGATCGCCGGCATCGAAAGTGAGGTTGTCTTCGGAAAGGCGGAGTTCGATAATCACGGGGTCTTCATCGGCCACGAAATCGGCCCCCTGGTTGAGCAGGGAAATCTCGAAATTGACGATTTCGACAGGAGATAGCTGAAAGTCTGTTTTATCGATAAATATGTTTTCGATGATAAAGTCCGGGGCCCCTTCGACCACGCCGATGGGATTGATTTCCACCGTATCTACATATCCGGTGTCGGCGCCCTTGGAGGTCGTCCCGTCTTTGGAGTAGGTAAAGCGGACAAGATGCGTGCCGATGGGTAGAATGACGCGTTCGTCCAGCCAGCCCCCTCCCTCTCCCGATAGGGCCGTAACTTCGGGCACTTCATCTCCGTTCAGGATAAAGCTCAGGAAATCAAATCCGGCCTCCGAATCAACCATCCAGGAAAAAAGCAGCTCGGACTCGGCCAATACCGTGATCTGTAACTCGAAGAAGCTTTCCTCCCCTCCCACGATGGGTCCGGCCTGGCCCGCTGTTATGCCAATATCGTCGGGGTTGAAAATAATATCCTGCCCATACCAGGAACTAACGCCACCCAGCAGGGGCTGGAAATTTTCGCGGTTGCCGACCGTCAAATGATCTTCGAGCGATTCCCCCAAAGTGGCCCCAACGACGAAGGTGTCGTCATCTGCCGAGAAGAAGATATTATTATCTTCATCCACTTCGGGAATGGTATCAGCCAGATCCACCCTGGCGGCCACATGGTAGTTGCCGGTCGGCGTATGGGTGGGAATGGTCAAGGCAAAGGGCTCGCCGCCACCATCCGCGACCACCTCCAGGGTGGCTCCGGCGGCAAAATCGGCGGGGCAGGGTGATGGTATAATCGGTTATCAGCAGGACATCGTTAATATCCCCGTAAAGCCGGTCCAGGGACAGCCGCAACTCGAGCGTTATATCGGTTCCGGCGGGCAGGTCGAAATCACCATTGTTGACCAGGGTTACGTCGCTGAAAATAAAATTGGCGTCGCGTCCGATACCGCCCGGCGCGGGGGTGAAGGTTAATCCGAGAATTTCAAGATCGCTCCTCAAATCGAAAGCCACTTGCGAAAAGAAGGTATTATTATCCTCGTCGATTTCGTCGGTTACGTCGGGGGGAACAACGGTGGCGGCCACGAAATACACCCCGGCCAATACGGATGAGGGCACCACATAGCCCAGGCTGTCGGTAAAGAATTCGCCGTCCGCGATATCGCCGGCTCTTTCAATGGCCCCGGCCAAAACCACATCGTTCGCATTGCCGAATATGAAATCCTGTGTCAGGTGGACGATTATTTCGACTGGGGGATTGGCGCCGGCTTCATAGTCGCCCCCCTGGTTTTGAGCCGTGACCTTGAAACCGACCTCGGAATTGGGGGCAAAATCAGTTTCCGGGATCAATACATCAGTGACCACGAAATCGGGGAAAAACCGGAATTCGCGGCTGGCCACAAAATCGTTGTTGTCGCTCGAAAATTCATCGATGGCGTTGCTGTTGATATCGCTGTTGACCCGAAACCCGGCAAAATAAAGGCCCGTTGGCACACCTGCGGGTATCGTCAGGGTTTCGAAAATGGTTATGCTGTCCTCGAAGTCGATGCCGTCACTGAATGAGCTCACACCCAGCGGGATATCGTCGGAATCGCCAAAGAGAGCATTGGTCGACAGGACCACCTCGACATCAATATCACCCGTATCAGCCACATGATCGGCGCCGGAATTGGTCACTGAATAGTTGAAACTGAGATCATCGCCCGGAAATAATTGGTCCGTAGGCAGACCCACGCTGGTGAAGGAAAAATCGGGTGCAAAGGAAAAGAGTTCGCCCAACTCCAAAATATTATTTTCGAAGTCGGTCTCGCCCAGTTCCGAAGTTGGATTTACATTGAATATATAGGTGTAATCCGCCGTCTGGATTCCTGACGGCAGAAACAGGGTGTCGGTTACGGTTTTTGTCTCTCCGGAGCCAATTCCCGTGGTGAGCGAGATGGTGCCGACGGTCAAATCATCGAGATTGCCGAGGACCGCATCGGTGGATAAAGTGATTTGGATAGGAACGGAAGTGGCGCTGCTGGGATAATCGCCGGCCAGGTTGACCAGGTCTATGCTGAACGTGACCGCCCCTGCGGGCCGCAATTCCTGGGAATCGATAATCACGGCGGTAACTTGAAAATCGGGATCGCCGAAAATTTCAAAGGTATGGTCGAATTTCCCAGTGTTATTGGCTTCCTCAACTTCCTTCACAACTCCGCTCGCGTCGGCCACAAAAATGATAAAATATACGCCTTGCAAAATAGTCTGGCTGAAAACAAAGGAATCGTCGATGGCCGTGCTCGCCCCGCCCAAAAGACTGTCATTGAATTCTATAGTATCAACCAGTTCATCCCCCGGATTGAATACGTTATCTTTAGAGAGAAATACCCGAATCTCGACCGGATTCGCCCCCGGCAAAAAATCGGTGAATTCGTTCACATTATTCAGGTCCAAAGAATAGGTTACCGTTTGTCCCAAAGTGAACTCCTGCGCTTCAAGACCACTACCTAGAGGCTGTCCCAAAGTTATAACCATTTGCTTTACAGTAAGTTAACTTGTTTATAAAGCTGTCATAAAGACCGTTTTTAGGGGATTTTGGGCAATTTCGATGTCTATAACACCGTCAGCCTTTCTCTTGTTTTGCATATTCAAATACAATTCTACCATAGACCTCTGTCTGACGCGATTATATTTATAACGAATAGAGGCCTTATACAGCGTTTTTGACGGAATTGAATGACTTACGTTCCCTTACAGTTCGGAGTCGAATATCTCAATTCGCAAAATTCGGGTTTTTGGGACAGCCTCTACCTACAACCACGTTGCTGAGAGTAAAATCGGGCCGGGGATCGCCGGGGCCGAGATCTTCAAACAAGAGAGGCCCCACCAAGCTGGCAGAGGGGGAATCCGCCGTCGGCTCACCCAACTGGCCTCTGGTATTTTTTCCCATGGAACGTATATCGCCGGTGGAATCGGCCAGCAGGGAATGGCTTTTGCCCGCCGCTACTGAAGTCCAGTTTGATTCGGAGCCGATTTGCTCTGGTACCGCGGGAACGATGTTTACGTCACCCAAGCCCAGAGGGTGCCACTGGATTTGATGGCCAGACTATGGGTGCCACCGGCTGAAATGGTCGACCAATCGGCGTCGATTCCCACCTGGGCGGGAGCCAAGAGGAAAAAATTGCCTATGATGCCTATGATGCCTAGTTCATCATTGAGATTGCTGCCCCAACTCCAGAAGGTTCCGCTTTGCCCTCCCCCGGACTGGCGAATGGCCAGAGAGTGGAATCCTCCGGCCGAGATAGCGGACCAATCGGTAGCGGTTCCAACCTGGATGGGAGATATAATGGCATCGTCGGTCGTGCCGTTGCCCACCTGCCCCAGGGTATTGCTGCCCCAGGCCCAAAGCGAGCCGTTGGTTTTAAGGGCCAGGGTATGCTGCCCCCCCGCCGACACCGCCATCCAGTCGGTATCGGTCCCGATTTGAGTTAAAATATCGACAACCGCGGTCGAGGGGTCGGAGGGGTCCAAAACGAGGCCGAGGCCGACTTGCCCGTTTTCGTTGCTTCCGACGCTCCAGAGAGTGCCGTCGTTGCACAATGCCACCGTGTGATGGTTGCCGGCCGTGACCATGAGCCAATCTGTGCTATCCCGGAATGGAAAGGGTAAAAACCTGTTATCCAGGTCTTCGGAGGCCAACTGGCCTTTGCTATTGTCACCCCATAACCACATCTTGCCGGTTGAATCGATGGATATGGAATGATCCATACCCGCGGCCAACGGCTCGGCGGCTACCCGGGCAGGTCCCGCCGCTGACAAGAAAAAGGACAATACCGCTGCATATAAACCAGGTAGCAGGAGTGAGGATTTCTCTCCGTATGGATTTGAATTCATCTATTTTGCCCTTTTTCCAAAATTTATTCTTCTAGGTGTCTTAGAGGTCAACCTTATCGATTTTGAGCCGCATGAAACGGGACATTATATCATCTATCGGAACAAAATCCCGGACCGTAATACGCGTTGTCTTGCCAAGAGGTGTTACGGAAAAGACCTGGGCATCATTGATCAACCCGCCTACCCCGGTCAGGCTGCTGGTCTCCATAAAGGGCGGCTCAATAAAATATATAGGGGCAAAATTCACGCCGTTGTTGGATATTTCGACCGTAAAGAGCAGATCGGTGGCAAAATTATTGAATTCGAAGGTAAGGCCCAGATATTGCTCTCCATTGACGAGGACCACCCCGGGC
This sequence comes from Opitutales bacterium, assembly GCA_965226205.1. Classification (GTDB taxonomy): domain Bacteria; phylum Verrucomicrobiota; class Verrucomicrobiia; order Opitutales; family UBA2987; genus JAJFLU01. Next base: position 99,071 of record CBDDCJ010000019.1, read on the forward strand.
ACATTGAGCAGGCTGTTGCCCCTCCCCTCCACCACGGAGGCATCGAAATGATTCGGGTTGGTCCCGAGGGCGTATTCCATCAGGTTACTCAATAGATCGCCATCCTGGTCTCCGACCAAATCGCCGGCCGTAACTGCGTTGCGAATGGCCCAGTCGTCAAAATTTTCCTCCTCCGGAGCCCGCAGTTTGAATGGTTTTACCAGCACGTAAGTGTTTTGCTCATCGGATTCGATAACCAAATTGTCAGCATCGATATCGATCACCAGGTAAAAGGTGAAGAAATTAAGAAAAGAGGCAATTTCACCGCCGTCGGAAAGGGCCACCGAAATCTGGCCGATGGTTGGCAGTGTTAATTCGGTTTCAAAATTGAGGACGCCTCCGTTTGGTTTGAGTTCGCTGATTCCAGGCAGGGATTCGAAAAATTCCACCCGGTTGCCGTCGGCCTCGGTCAAATCTTTGACAAAAACGGAAATGCCGATGGTGTCCTCGACATCGGCCGAATTGCTGATCAAGTCGTTCACGGGGGTTCCGAAAATCGAAGGAGCGCCCTCGAACAAACGGATGCGCTCGATCACCGGCACGCTGCCATTGGTTCTCTCCAGTCCTCTGTTACGGATGTTGAAATCCAGGTTGATGGTCCCTTCCGGAAAGTATTCCTTGGTGTTGTCGAAGACCACGTTTTCCAATGTCAGGTCCGGTCTGCGGGTTATGGTGACGGACCGGGATGGAGTGATGGCCAGGTTGTTGTCGGTAGCCGTATATCGTTCGAAATCATTTGGCTGGTATTCATCGAAACGTTTGAGGAAATCCACATAGACGATGACGAAGTAATCGCCCGTGGGGGTGTTGAGAGGCAGTTCGATATCGCCGCTGAAGGAAATGATAAGCCCCTCGTTGGTGTTTTCAACGCGGGCAAATATGCCCAGAGGGATGTCATCCGAATTGCCGAATACGCGGTCGGAGGAAAGGACCACATCGATGTCGGAAACAGTAATATCTCCCACCCCAATATCCGGCACGCTGGCCCCGCGGTTTTTGGCCACCACGGTTATAGGCAGCTTGTCCCGGTCGGGATCATCCCGGCGGTCCAGGATATACTCTCCGGGCGCCACCGAAAGGGTTGTCACCAGCAAGTCGGGCTTGGTGACCGGCTCGACCTCCACCTGATCGACCCATGCGCTGTCCTCTATGCCTTCTTTCTGCTCGACGCTATTTTTATTGTAGGACCATTCAATGAACGGAGATCCCGCCGAGACAAAGAATTCAACCTTCGGAGAGAGCACCAGGGTCTGCACTTCCGGGGTCGAAGCGCCCCCTTTGACCGTTTCCAGAACCCTGAAGGTTCCGGGCTGGCCCAGAAAATCAGAATCGATCCTGAAGGGAGCCTGGTCGCCGTTGTCGATAAAGGTGACGGTGTAGGTTCGGGCTCCATCCGTGGTGGGGATACCTCCCGTCACGGTCACCCCGCTGCCAACCGTGCCAAATAGGTTTAAAGCGGTTTGCACATCGGCCGCAGAGGCATCGAAGGATAGAGGCGGGGTTTCTGCCTCGAAATGAGTGACGGCAAAACTGCCCTTCGTAAAGGTCCAGTCGATATCGCCGGCAATGAAATTGAGGAAATTAAAATTCTCGATGGAAGACACTTTCCAGTAAAAACTGACAATGGCAGGGCCGTCGATGAGGGTTTTCAGGTTCGCCCGCTGGCCGGTCTGGAGGGGCGAGGATTGGGCCGCGGAATTATTGCCGGGGAGGTCCACGAATTTCCCGTTTTGCCCGAACCAGGTGGAATCGCCGGCTGTCTGCCATCCATTGGGAGAAGTAAATTCCCCGGCATTGAGGGCCGCCGCCAAATCTATAGTCGGCTGAATGCTCAGAAGGCTGGAGGAGGTGAACAACTCGTTGTTGGTTTCGTCCGATTCAGCGATATCGCCCAGCACATCAACGATCACTCCGACAAAATAATCGTCGGGCAAAGCTATGTTAATGGGGACGTTAAGCTGCCGATTAAAGAAAGCCGTTTCCCCCGCCGGAAGGCCTTCATCCACCTCGAAGGTGTCGAGAATAAAATCGTTGCGCACGACATCGCCCTCATCGTCGAATTGCTGATCGGTGGAGATGCGTATTTGCACCCAGAAAGGTGGCGAGATGGGAACGTCGGATACTCCCTGGTTGGCGATGGCAACATCTACCACGAAGGGCGCCCCGGCAGTAAGGAATTCTCCCTCCGCCAGAATCGGCGAAACATCAATATCCGTCACCAAAAGATCCGGGCTGGTGGCGCGGACAAAGTCCACCCAGCCGGCATCCTGACCAATGGTTACGCTCCCGTCCTTGCTGTAAACCCACCGCAGAACATGCGCCCCAGGCTGCAGGGTAAAGCTTCTTTCTTCCCAATCAATTTCACCGGAAATGAAATCCTGCTCCACATCGTCAATGAAAAAGGTGAGGGCGTCGAATTTAACAACATCCCCCCCCCATCGACAATGATGCTCCGTTCGGAGGATACTTTCCAGGCGAAGCTGATCACCTCGGGCTGGTCCCCGACGGTTGTGAAATCCACCTCGAAGGTGGCCGATTCGCTATTGTCGATATTGCTGCTCTGCACGGCGTCGTGGCCCGCCTGCTGGATAAAGGCTTCTTCTACCTGGCCAAACCAGGGGAAATTCCTGTCGCCATTGTCCAACCTCTCATTGCGGTAAATGCGCCCCGCATTATCGTCCACCGCTTCGGCAATGGGAAGTTCCGAAAACATGACTACCTGGGTGTCGGTGGACCCGACTGTGTTGTTGATTTCCTGGATTTCCGTGACTTGCGAACCGGAATCGACTACCAACCCAAGGAAGAAACGCTGCCCTGTGGGAGTATCCGGCTGGATTTCAACGGTCACATGATAATTGCGTGTCTGCCCCACCGGCAAACCCAGGGTTTCCGTAATGGACACAACTGTGAAATCGCCGGCCGACCCGAAGTCGGTATCTTCCGAAAGGACGACATCGAGAGCGAAAGGCGCCGGTTGCCCGGTGGTCGGATCGGTCGGAACATCGGCCAGCCCCATGTTTATAATCTGAAAATCGAATTCCAGTTTTTCACCGAAAAGAAAGAAATAGGGTTCCTCATCGACCGCCACGGTGGGATCGGGCTACGGCGGCGGTATCGGGAATCTCGGATTAAAGTCGAGGGTGATGGGGATGATGTCGGGCCGCGGCTCGATTATCAGGTCCGCGCTTTCGGAGATAAAGAAATTGTTTTCCTCATTAATTTCATCGATGATGTTGCCGCTGTCCAACTGAACGATGAGGAAATAATTGCCGGCCGGTATGTTGGCTCCGATTTCCAGAGAGGCGAAATAGCCGAACCTGTCGTCCGCATCGAGTTCCGGAAAACGTTCCAAGGTTCCCAGCAATACATCCCCCTCCGTGGTATTGGAATCACGATCAAGCGACAGGGTGACGCTTACTTCAAATTTTTCCATCACTATCTGCCCCTGGTTGCTACCCAATACCGTAACGGGCAGCCGGTTCTGCAGCGGAACCAGGACGCCCGGCGTGAAGGTGGTGCTTACCATAACGATGTCTTTACCCTCCAGGGCAACCAGCACGACGCCGTCCACCCATCCGGTATCGGTGGAATCTGCATTAAAGGCGGTTCCCTGATGATAGGTCCATCGGACTTTGTTGTTCGCAGCCGGCAGGGTGAAGATGGCGAACTCGAAGGGATTATCCCCAAAGATGCGTCCATCTTTCTGCTCCGCGCCATCGACACTGAAAGAGAGGAAATTATCCGGGCTGCTGGTATTGGCCTGCCAGAAGAATGAAATGCGGCTGGGCCCTGGCACGGTGGCTTCAAAAAAGCCAGTTTCGCCCTCCAGCAAGGGCGGACTTTCGGCGGCGTCATCATTATCCACGGGAGCCCCGGGGCCGGTGAAGATTTCTTTATCCTGGCCATACCAGGAGCCGTCCCCACCGGTCGTGAATTGGATGGGACCTTCGAGGTCCGGATTGTCCAGCGCCTCCGTCAAGTCGATCCCGGTCACCTCAATTTCGGAGGTTTCCGGTATAAATACATTGTTGTCCTCGCCAACATTGTTGCCCAGACCATCATCGGCAAATTCGCTGATGTCGTTATTGACATCAACTTCGGCGATAATCCGGTAAAAGCCCACCGGCAAGGCGCGCGGCAGCTTGACGGTGACGGATATGGGAATAGAGCCCCCGGCGTTAATTCCGCTCTCTATATTGAGTTCATCAATCAGGACGATGTCCCCGGTATCGTCTGGAATCCCGTTTGCTGAAAGCAGCAGCCTGATGTCGAAATCACCATCCACACCTGCGGGCAGACGGCCATTGCCATCATTGGAAACCTGTAAATTGAAATTGAGATCGGATTCTCCCAGAAAGGGGGCGCCGCTGAGATCAAGGCTGGTCACCTCAATTTTAAGGTCGGGCCTGAATTCGAGGGCATCGGCAATGGTCCCGTCGTTGTTTTCTTCTTCAGTCTCGTTGACCGCATCGGTGGTATCGGCCTGTCCCACGATGAAATAGGTGCCCGCAACGATGGTGGAGGGCAAAACCACTTCCGTATCCACCGTCAACCCAAGGCCGCTGCCAATGGCGCCGTTGGCCTCGATGGGATTGCCATCGGACGTTTCCAGAACAATATCTTCACTGTCGAAAACGTTATCTTCGCTGAACCGCAGTTCGATATGTATGCCAGAGTTTTCCGGAATCGTTTTTGTGCCCGCGTTGCGCAAAAATATGTTCACATTAACGATCCCGCCGGGCGCTGGATTGTCGGGATTTACGAGGATGGTATCAATGGTGATGTCGGGAATGCCGAAAAACGATCCGCTGAAGCCTTCCGTATCGAAAAGCGTCGGCAATATGGTATTGTTACCCAATTGCCCCAGGTCGTTGGTCCTCGAGGTAAAGACGATGCCATTGTCATCGCTGAGGGCGGAAAAACTTTCGCCCGCCGCGGCTGCCGTCCAATTGGTCAGGGAACCCAGTTGAACCGGCGCAAACTTTATCTGATTTTCAAAAATAGGCTGCTGGGCAACGTCGAAAATGGGCAAACCGAGTTGGACGGAGCCGTTCAGGCCCCATCCCCAGAGCGTTCCATTGGTTTTCAAAGCAAGGGCGTGGGTGGAACTGGCATCGACCCCGCCCCAATCCGACGCTGTGCCCACCTGGGTCGGGCTTAACGCCATGGAAACGGTGGAGCCCAGCCCCAATTGGGGAGCCCCGCTGAATCCCCAGGTATAGAGGCTGCCGCTTGCGTTGTTGGCAAAAGAGGAAGAGTTTGCGGCAGAAACGGTGACCCAATCGAAAGACCCGCCAACCTGTGTGACGGTGATTATGGGCAAACCAGGCGATATCCCCAGGCCCAACTGGGCGGAACCGTTATTTCCCCAGGCTACCAGGGCGCCCGATTTCCGTATGGCCAGGACGTGGCCAACCCCGGCGGATATGGCCATGTAAAATCGGTCTTC